>CAWCGJ010000005.1:0-395691 GCA_963795055.1 uncultured Actinomycetota bacterium | reverse complement strand
GGAGTACGCGCGGCACATTGGCCAGGCCGACCTGCTGGTGTGAATGCATCGACGGTGTTACCGGCGAGTAGTCGCGTCCTTGGCCACGCGGTCGAACTCCGCGAAGTCCAATCGCTGGTACCCACGCTCATTCAACGCACAACGACCACGCCGCGGTTAGCTGCCCGGGGCCGCGGGGGGCCGGGGCCGGGGCTGGGCCCGGCCGGTTCCCGCATCACCGACCGGCCAGGCTGGTCATCTTGCTGGCTACGGGATCGAATACCGCACCGCGCCGTGTTCCCACCGACAGCACGGACTTGGGGGTGAGGAGCGCGAGATGAGCAAGATCGCAGATGACGGCACGCCCGCCAGCGAGCTGGAGCATCTGATCGCGGAGCTGTCGGAGTCTGGACCGCTGGTCTTTGTCTTCGGCGTCGACTGGTGGACCGCGCACCTCACCGGAGCGACAACGCCGCTGTTCCGCGGGCCGGCCGACCGGCGCTGGTGGCACGTCGACCTCGGCGACGACGCGGCGAGCTGGACGATGGACGTGCGGGTCGATGAGATAACCGCAGTACGTTTCGTGCGCGAGCCCTACCCGTTCCCCTCGTTCGCCGGGCGGGAGGTCTTGACCGTGCACTTCCTCGGGCCAGGTGGAGAGACGGTGCTCAACTGCTACGTACACGACCTGTATGACGGCCATCGGATGCGCCCGGAAAAGCTGGAGGCCTGGCAGGCACTGCGCGAGCGCTACGGCGATCGCGACGAGTCAAGGGTCGATCGAGGCGCCCTCCTGGCCCCGGCGGCCTAGTGAGCGGCAGCACCGTCAGGCGGGGCAGGGCCAAGATCACCATGGCCCGTGATCGGCTACGCCTGGCGGCCTGCTGACATCACGACGCGCGGGCGGTGCGGCCGGATGGCGTTGAACATGACCCCGCAGGCGAGCAGTAGCGGCGGCCCAAAGAGCACGGCCAGGTTTCCCGGCGGCGGGTGAATAAGCAAGTCAGTATCGGAATCGGGCGGGCGGAGTATGGGCGAGAAGGCCAGCTGCATCGCATAGGGGTAGAACATGGCCGCGGCGAGCAGCAGGAACGTCCGGTTCAGCTTCAAGGTCACGGCCAGGCCCACGGTGACGGCCGCCAGCACGGCGCTGAGTATCAGCTGCTGTCCGGGCAGGCTGTGGCCATCACCCCGGCCGCGCTCTCGGCCTTTCTTGCTCCACTTCGTCGCACCGAGTAGAACGAGACGATGGGAAGACGGTCAGCCGTGGTGCTGGTGCTTTACGTGCTCGTGATGGTGGCCGTCGTGGTGGGCGTGGACATCCTGTTCTTCAGGCACCACCTCTGGGAGCGGCTGGCGGTAAACATCGGAATTGTCCTAGTATTCGGGGCGTTCTATCTGAGGTTCCTGAAGCGTCCATGAGCGCAGCCGCCGCGATGCGGCTCAGGGCGGTACCTCGCACCCCGCCAGTAAGACCGGACGCCTCACGCCGGCCTGCCGGACACATCTCCTCGGGAGCCTGTCGTATCCGGCGGTGCTGAACCTGGGCAACCTGCTCACGCTGCATGTCTTCCTCGGGATGCTGCTGCTGGGCCCGGTCGGCCTGAAGATCGGGTCCACGCTGTGGCGTTTCACCAGGTACTACACCGGCTCGGCGGCTTACGTGCGGCGGGGGCCACCGGCTCCGCTCCAGCGGGTGACGGGGCCGTTCGTCATCTTGACCACCGTGGCCGTTCTGGGCACCGGGATCATGCTCATCGTCGAGGGAAACGGCCCGGGCGGCTGGCCCTGGATCCGGCTGCACCGCATGGCGTTCCTGCTCTGGGTGGTCGTCATGGTCATCCACCTGGCCTGGTACGTCCCGAAGCTGCCGAGGATGCTGTCCGGTCGCGCGGATCACGCCCGCCGCCTGCTGGCCGCCCGGGCCACCCGCTGGCTGCTGCTGTCCGGTTCCCTGGCCGCCGGTTTGGGGCTGGCGTTCGCCACCTATCACCTGTCGGCCGACTGGGGCGGCTCGGGCAGCATCATCCCGTAAACCAGCTGCCGGGCGTGGCGCCGCCCGGGTGCGGGAACGCCGAAGACAGGACGTCATGGCGCCCGCCTGCGGCGGACCTGTGACACGCACACCCAGCCGAGCCCGGCGGCCAGCACCAGGTAGATTCCGGTCTCGATCCACTGCAGCGGCCAGAACCGGCTGGCTGGCTGGTAGGTGACGGACTGACGCAGGTGCATGGCCGCCAGCGTCTTCCGGCAATCGAGAGGGTTGAAGCTAGACCCGGGCGTGGGAATGCATGTCCTGGGCAGCACCGTGAACTCCGGCCCGACGGGCGTCATGACGATGTCGGACGGCTGCGCGCCCGATGGCGTGATGATGATGTTCGACAGAACCCAGGCGCCCGGCTTGTCGAAAGACCCGGCGAGCTGGATGTCGGTCAGCCCGCTGGCCACGTTGGTGCTGACCTGCCCGTGCTGGATGTTCACCGGCGCGGTGACGTGGGCGGGCGGGAGCAGGTGCGGCCGGACGAAGTTCGGCATCAGGACCTGGATCGTCACGAACGCGACCAGAGCGACGGCCATCGCAGGCACCGTCCGGCGCAGCAGCACACCCGCGGTCACGCCGAGCGCAAAGGCGAGGGCGGCGTCGCCCAGCGGGGCCACCCCCCGTGCATCGAAGATGACCGGGTCAAGCCGGGCCTCCGCGAACCCGGAAAAGGTGATGTGCACCCCGTGTCCTGCGCCTGCGGCGGCTTGTGCAGCTCCGCCGGCCAGCGATGCTGCGTCGATCGGGCCGGCCCACCAGCTCACCATCAGGCTGAGCAAGGCCGCCGTCGCGATGGCCGCCAGGCCCACCAGGCCGAGCTTGACGAGGGTCCAGCGAGTGCGCGTGACGCTCTGGTTCCAGGCGATCCGGTGCGTGCCGGCCTCGAACTCGCGGGCGATCAGCGGCGCGCCCCAGAACAGGCCCATCAGTGCGGGCGCCACGATCAGGAGCAAGACGCCGCCGAAGTAGAGGACGTGGTCGAGGTTGCCGACCCGGTCTAGGAAAATGCTGGCGGTATTGGCGCAGTGCGCGTGGCAGGCGGACAGGCCTGCGGCAGTGTACGCGCTAGCGAGGCCCTGCCTGGTCACCGCCAGCACGATCGCCAGCACGGCCAGGGCACCGGCGGCCGCGATGGCCTGCGGGCGGAACTGACGCCAGGTAAGCCAGATCATCGCTTGGCCTCCAGCTTCTTGATGTCCGGTGCCCCCCCGGAGGTGTGGCCCAGGTAGGCGAGGACCAGGTCTTCCAGGCTGACCGGGTCGACCGTCCAGGCGGGGTCGAGGATTGGCTCGCTGCTGCGGACCAGGAACGTGCTCTGCCGGCCGGTGTGGCTCTGCGTGATGACCTGCTGGCTGGCCGGCAGTCTGGCGGTGTCGCGGCGGGGGCCCGTCAGCAGGTGGTGGGTGGCGAGCAGGTCGTCCACCTCGCCGTCGATCCGCACCCGCGAGTCGATCAGCACGATCAGGTAGTCGCTGACCCGTTCCAGGTCGGCGACCTGATGCGAGGACAACACCACGCTGAGTTCTTCCTCGGCCGTCACGTTCATCAGGACCTGCAGGAACTCGCGCCGGGCCCGCGGGTCCAGGCTGGCGATCGGCTCGTCCAGGATCAGCAGCTCAGGGCGCTTGGCGATGGCCACGGTGAGCGCGAGCTGGGCCCGCTGGCCGCCGGACAGCTGGCCCGCCTTCTGCTCCGGGTCCAGGCCAAGCTGCTCGATCCGGCGGTCAGCGAGCGCGGCGTCCCAGCGCGGGTTCAGGTGCGCGCCGAGCCGCAGGTGGTCGGCCACGCTCAGCCCGGCGTAGGTCGGGGTGTCCTGTGCGACGTAGCCGACGCGGGCGAGCTGATCGGGACCGCTGGCCGGCGGGCCGCCGAGCACCTCGACGGTGCCAGTGGTCGGGGCCAGCATCCCGGTGGCCAGGCTGATCAACGTGGTCTTGCCGGCCCCGTTCGGGCCGACGAGCCCGGCCACGTGCCCGGCCGGGATGGTGAGCGTGCAGTCGGCCAGGGCCCAGCGGTGCCCGTACCGCTTGCCGAGGCCGCAGGCTTCAATCGCCGCGGTTGCGTTCGTCATCCTGCTTCCTCCTGCGCGGCGGACCGGGCGGCCCGCTGAAACAGCGCCTCGATGTCCTCGGCGTCCAGGCCCGCCTGCCGGGCGCGGCGGATCCACGCCGATAGCTCCAGGCTCAGCCGCTGATGCGCGGCAACGGAGGCGTCGCTGATGGTCTTGGTTATGAAGGTCCCGACGCCTGGCTTGGCGGCCACGAGGCCCTCGTACTCCAGTAGCCGGTAGGCCTTGAGCACGGTGTTGGGGTTGATCGCCAGCGAGCCGGCCACGTCCTTGACGGTGGGCAGCTGATCGCCCGCCCGCAGCAAGCCCAGCCGCAGCGCCTGCCGTACCTGCCGGATCAGCTGCAGGTACGGGGCGACGCCCGACCTGTTATTGATGTGGAACTCGATCACTAGCACTCCCACCCGTGCGATCAGGAGTAAGTCTAGATGCCTAGCACAATAGCTTAATCAGTCGAAGCCAGCAACCAGGCAAGTCGTTGGCGCGGCCAGAGATGGCCCCGCGACCTGGCGAGGGGTTGGTGACTCGGCCCGGCGCTCATACTGTTGGCTCGTGTACGACCATGACCCTGAGGAAGTGGAGGCTCTCGGGTGGGAGGAGTTCATCGCCCGCCAGTGGGAGTCAATCTTCATCGGTTACCGCTCCTGGGTCGGTCGGCGGAGCATGGTCCGCCGCTGGAGCGACCTGTTTGAGGTCGGCCTCGGCTGCCCGCAGGAGATCGCGGGCTGGCTGGCCAGGACCGAGATCATGGACCGGGCTGATCGCGACCTGGAGGGCACCGGCGCCAATGCGGAGGCTCTGGTGTCCGGCATGATCGGCGTGGTCGCAGACTTGCGGGCGGACCTGGCGGAGATGGGTGAACTGGGACCGCAGCTCTCGGGCCAGATCCTCGATCAGCAGGCCAGGCTGCTCAGCTTCGTCCGCGCCTGCGCTTCAGGCCAGTAGGGCGGTCAGCCCGGCGCGCGCGTGACCTGTTGCATCAGTCCTACCGCGATGCCGTGATGCCATACATCCAGATCCTCGCTGATATCCAGGCCGGGAACCCCGATTCCGTGCGCGCCAAGGACGGAGAGCACGTGGCCGCGGTGGCATTCAGCGTGATGAATGGCCTGCGCCATCGGGATAGCGGCGGGCGTTCGCCAGCCGTCCCTGGTGGTCACCTCGCGGCTCGCGATCTCCGGGTCTCGGGCCAGGGCTTCCCAGCGCGGGCCCAGCTGCCGGGTCAGGTCCGCCAGTGTTTCCAGTGAGACTCGCTCGCTGGGCAGCGGACGGGCCGGGTGCTCACCGGTCACCGTGGCCAGGTAACTCTCATCGGCACCCACCAGATGATGCAGCGTGTCCCGGATCGTCCCGTACGTGCCTGGTGTCGTCGCGTCGAGCGTTTTCTCATCCAGGCCCTGGCAGGCCTCGATCAGGAGCAGAGTCGCCCAGGTCTTATGACGGAACAGCTCGATGAGCGCCTCGTTCATCCTCGCAACCGACCCTCCTGCCGTTCGTTTGCCTCAGCCAGTCGCACCCTAGGCATCAGGGCGGCCCGGCCGCACCTGGTTATCCCGGGTCAGGCCGACCGGGCCAGGCCGCGTCCTGCGGCCGGGAGTTGCCTTCGCGCGGCTCGCACCGGGCGCATGATGTGGCAGAACAGCGAGAACCTGGCGAAGGCGAATCGGACCGCTTGCTCATCGGCGCGCCGGACCTCGGCCGGGCTCTTGGCCCGCTCGATCTGGTAGAGCCGGTAGGTGTCGTAGGGCATCATGATCCTGATCCCCTTTCATGTCCTTATCCATTGAGGTTGTCCAGCAAGTTGGACGGGCCGATCGCCGCCGGCTCATCGGCCGGCGCACAGCCTCAGCTGCCGCCCAGCCAGACCACCGTGACCGCGCTGGGACCCACGACAACGGCCCCCGCGCCTGTTGTTACCAACGCAGAGCCACGGGTCGCGCGCTTGATACATCCCGTCGTGCGCTACGCCCCGCCACCGTCTGGCGCGCTCCCCTCCCGGAGCGACGCGGCCAGGGATTCCTCGACATAACGCAACGCCTCGGCAGCGGCCTGGTCCGCCGGGCGGCGGGCCAGCTCGGCGGGATCGACATCCTCGACGTGCGCCTGGATCCAGGCAGATATTGCCCAGCGGGTCGCGGACCCGGCCGACCCGGTCCCCGAAGAACAGGGTGGTCATCTCCGTCACCGGGGCGGCCCCGGCCTGCAGCGCCCGCTGGTAGGCCGCGTCGCCGTCCTCGACATACAGGCGCAGGAAGGCCGGCGTGTCCGGCCAGCCCTCGGGTGCGTCGAACATCATCACCACCGAGTCGCCGATGCGGACCTCGGCGTGGCCGATGCCTCCGGCCGGGCCGGGAATCCGGGCGAGTTCCGCGGCGCCGAACGCCTGCTTGGTGAACTCGATCAGCTGGGCAGTGTCACGGGAGATGACCCACGGCGTCACCGCGTGGTAGCCCGGCGGGACGCCGCGGGCCGGGCTGGTGTCACGTGGCATGGCTAACCTCCGCAATCCGGGCGCTCACCGGAACACGCTAGGCCGCGGGTACGACAGTTCCGGGACCGTGATCCGAGCCGCCGGTCATGAACGTGCCGCCCGGGCGATCGCGGCCGGCCTGGCCAGGGCCAGCTGAAACCGGGTTGTGTCGGCGATCGGCACGCCCTAACCTCGTGCGGCGTGTACTCAGGTGCCATCTCAGACGCTGTTTCCGTGGTCCAGCAGGTCCTCAAGGCCGCTGGCTCCGCGGGTGACATCAAGGTGTTCCCCGAGCCGGTGCCGACGGCGGCGGTCGCCGCGGCGACCCTGGGCTGCGAGGTGGGCGCGATCGCGAACAGCCTGGTGTTCGAGGCCGACGGTGATGCGCTGCTGGTCCTGGCGAGCGGAGCGCACCGGGTGCACCCGGGCAGGCTGGCGCGGCGGCTGGGCACGGGCAAGATCCGGCAGGCCGGCCCGGACTTTGTCCTGGCCCACACCGGCCAGGCCGTGGGCGGCGTGGCGCCCGTCGGCCATCCGCAGCCGCTGCGCACGGTCGTCGACCGGGCGCTGGCCGCCTACCCGGTCGTCTGGGCCGGGGGCGGCGACGAGCGGGCGATGTTCGCCACCAGCTTCGACGAGCTCGTAAAGATCACCAACGGGTTGCCCAGCGAGGTCGACTGACCCGCTGTTAGCATCCGCGCTGTGCCGCAGATGACGCTGCCCGACGGCCGCCGGCTGGCGTACCAGGTGACGGGCGCGCCGGGGGATCTCCCGTGGTGGTGCTGCACGGGACCCCCGGATCATCGCGGCAGCTCGCGGGCCTCGACCGGTTCGCCGCGCTGCTGGCCGAGCCGGACGCCCGGCTGCTGCGCGAGAATCCCGAGGTGCGGGAGGGCTTCCTGGACGACCTGCGCCACCCGTCGCCGACGACGGCCCGGGCCGCGGCCCGCGACTTCTGGCTGTTCGCCCGGGAGTGGGACGTGGACCTCGCCGGCCTGACGGTACCGGCCCACATCTGGCACGGCACCGCAGACCGCAACGTCCCCGTGGCCCACGCGCGCGTGATCGCGGACCGGTGCCCCACGGCCCGCCTGCACCTCGTCGAGGGCGGCGGACACATGCTGCTCAGCCACCTGGATCAGATCATCGAGAGCCTGGCCCCGCGCGCCGCGTGACGGCGGAACCGTGCCTCTGGCCTCGGGCTCATATAGGTGATAGTTTTATCACATGTCTGGTGAGGCGGCGGCCGCCGCGGGTTCGGCCGGGGAGCCGGACCTGTGGCGGGCGCTGGCCAGTCCCTGGCGCCGCCGCCTGCTGGACCTGCTCCGCGACGGGCCCGCGACCACCGGTGCCCTGGCCGGGCAGATACCGGAGCTCAGCCGGTTCGCGGTCATGCAGCATCTCGGGGTCCTGACCGACGCCGGGGTGGTGATCGTCGAGCGTCGCGGCCGCGACCGGTACAACCACCTCAATCCGGTGCCGCTGCGGGAGTGGTACGAGCGGTGGGTGCAGCCCATGGCCGATGCCGATTCCGCCGGCCTGCTATCGCTCAGACGAACCGTCGAGACAGGAGAACACGCCATGCCCGTTGTCACCGAGCCGGTCCGCACCGTCCGGCTGGCCTACGAACTGCGCATCCACGCCCCGGCCCAGCGGGTCTTCGAGGTGATGACCCGGCAGTCGCTGGACTGGTTCCCGCACACCTACGGCGGCGACCGGGTGCGCCGCGTGGTGCTGGAGCCCCGGGTGGGCGGCCAGCACTACGAGGACTGGGGTGACGACCGCGGTCACCTGTACGGCCAGGTCACGGCCTACGACCCGCCGCGGGCCTGGGCCACCCGCGGCCGCCTGTCGCCCGGGACGATCATGGACACCGAGTACGAGCTCACCGAGGAAGCCGGGGTGGTCACGGTCCGGGTGACCAAGGTGGCCGTGGGGCCGATCAGCGAGCAGGAGGCGGCGGGGATCGCCGAATTCGGCGACATCAGGCGCTACGCACCTGCCATCGAAGCCCTGGCCGCAGGCTGAGCCATGGCCATCGACCTGCACGAGTTCCAGCTCATCCTGCTGCGCCGCCCCGGCCGCGCGCCGAGCTACGACGACGAGACCTCGGAGCGCATCCAGCGCGACCACCTGGCCTTCTACGCCGGAATGCGCCAGGCCGGCCACGTGGTCACCAACGGGCCGGTGCGGGACCAGCCGGACGAAGCGCTGCGCGGGATAGCGATCTTCGCCACGGAATCGCTCGCCCGGGCCCGGGAACTGGCCGGCACCGACCCGGCGGTGCGAGCGGGCCGGCTCGAGGTCGAGGCCATGTCGTGGCTGTGCCCGCCGGGCACGATGGTCGCGGACGGAATACCGGTCAGCGTCGAAGGCTAAACCACGGCGAATAACAGGCGTGCAAAAGAATTCCCCCGGCCCTAGCTACGGCTTTCACCGGTCTGATTGAATCGCATCGTGCTGGCTACGCGGGGGAATTTCCGCGGGCGGCGGTGCGGCCGGTTCCTGGCCCTCGGCCTCACCACCGTGGCCGTGCTGGCGGCCACGGCCGCCTTTGCGGCGCCGTCGTACGCCCGGGCGATGCCCCCCCTGGGCGAGCTGTCGCTCATCCAGCCGGCGCCTGACTTCGCGGTCCCGCCGGTGCGCGTCTGGGGCGGCGAATTGGTGGACCTGAGCAACGGCACCCTGCTGTGGAGCCAGGACGCCAACGTCCCGCGGCCCATGGGCAGCATCACCAAGGTCATGACGGCGCTGGTCGTGCTCGGGGCCGGGGACCTGGGCCGGGAGATCACGGTCACGCAGGCCGCCGTCAGGTACGCGCAGAAGGACGGCGCGAGCAGCGCCGGCCTGATCGCCGGGGACGTGCTGACCGCGCGGCAGTTGCTGGAGGCCATGCTGCTGCCATCCGGCTGCGACGCCGCCTACCTGCTCGCCAGCGCCTACGGCCCCGGCGTGCCCGCGTTTGTCGCGAAGATGAACGCGACGGCGAAGGCGCTGGACATGACGTCAACGCATTTCTCCTGGTTCGACGGCATGCCTTATCCGACCGAGTACTCCACCTATTCCACCCCGACCGACCTCATCCGGCTCGGCGTGGCGGCCATGCGCAATTCGGTCTTCCGCAGCATCGTCGGCCAGCGCGGCTATTACCTGCCCGCCACGGCCCTGCACCACAGTTACCTGTGGTACACCACCAACGCGCTGATCGGCTCGTACCGCGGCGCCGTCGGGATCAAGACCGGCGACACCACCGCCGCGGGCAACTGCCTGCTGTTCGGGGCCGTCCGCGACCGGGGCACCTTGATCGGCGTGGTCCTGCACGCCAGCCCCACCAGTAACCCCGGCTCGGCCATCATCGCGGGCGCGCAGGTACTGACCTGGGGCTACGGCCTGATCTAGGATGGCTGATTTCGGCGGCCCGGAGCCGTTCACGACCTGGGACGGCGAGCCGGTCAGCCGCGACCGCCCGCACGGGGCCACGATCGTGGTCGCCAGCCGGTCCCCCGCGGGGTGGCGGTACCTGCTCCTGCACCGGGCGCACCGCGGTCCGGCCTGGGACGGCGACTGGGCCTGGACGCCTCCCGCCGGGTCGCGCAGGCCGGGCGAGGACGTGACCGCCTGCGCCACCCGCGAACTGTTCGAGGAAACCGGGTTGCGGGCCGGACCGCGGCCGGTGATGACCGCCGAGGTCGGCTGGGCCGTGTTCGCCCTGGAGGTGCCCTGGGGCACTCCGGTCGCGGTGGACGGAACAGAACACGACCGGATCGACTGGGTTACCTTGGCCGAGGCGCGGCGCAGGCTCCGGCCCGCGGCGCTGCTCTCGTCCTTCGCGGCGGCCTGCGAGGCATCGGACTTCGGCTGACGGGGCCGGAACCGGCCCCGACCCGCTTGTCGGTGGCCTGGGTTACTGTGACCAGGTGCTTGAGTCGTTCCACCCGGCGGTCCGGGCCTGGTTCGAACGGCGGTTCCCGGACGGGCCGACGACGCCGCAGGCCGAGGGCTGGCGGGAGATCGCGTCCGGCCGCCACACGCTGATCGCGGCGCCGACCGGCTCGGGGAAGACGCTGGCGGCGTTCCTGGTGTGCATCGACCGGATCTACCGGACCCATGACGCCGCCGCGGCCGCGGCCCCGGCGGTACTGTTCGGCCCGCCGGACCTGGATGACAAGCCGCCGGCCGGGCCGGAGGTGGTCTACGTGTCGCCGCTGAAGGCGCTGGCGGTCGACATCCAGCTGAACCTGGAGCGCCCGCTGGCCGAGATCGCCGACACCGCGGCCGAGCTCGGGCTGAGCGCGCCCACGATCCGGGTGGCGGTGCGGACCGGGGACACCGCCGCGGGCGAGCGGGCGGCGATGCTGAAGCGGCCGCCGGACTTCCTGATCACCACCCCGGAGTCGCTCTACTTGCTGGTGACCGCGGAGCGGAGCCGGGCCATGCTGGCCGCGGCCCGGACCGTGATCGTGGACGAGATCCACGCCGTGGCCGGGAACAAGCGCGGCTCCCACCTGGCCCTGACCCTGGAGCGGCTGGAGCACGTGGCCGGGGAGCCGCTGCAGCGGATCGGGCTGTCGGCCACGCAGCGGCCGATCGAGCGCGTGGCCCGGCTGCTGGTCGGCGCGGGCGACGGCCGGACCAACCAAGACGGGTCACCGCGCTGCTCGATCGTGGACTCCGGGCACCGCCGCGACCTCGACCTGGCCCTGGAGCTGCCCGACGACGAGCTGGGCGCGGTCGGGACGTCCGAGCAGATGGCCGAGATCCTGGACATGATCGCCAGCCACGTGCAGCAGCACCGGACCACGCTGGTGTTCGTGAACAACCGGAGGCTGTCCGAGCGGGTCGCGCACGAGCTGGGTGAGCGGCTGGGGGACGGCCAGGTCGCGGCCCACCACGGCAGCCTGTCCAAGGAGCGGCGGCTGCGGGTCGAAACCCGGCTGCGCAGCGGCGACCTGCGGGCCCTGGTCGCCACCGCGTCGCTGGAGCTCGGCATCGACATCGGGCCCGTGGAGCTGGTGTGCCAGATCGGGTCGCCGCGCAGCTTCGCCACGTTCCTGCAGCGGGTGGGCCGCTCCAACCACTCCCGCGGCGGGACGCCGTCGGGACGGCTGTACCCGACGTCCCGGGACGAGCTGGTCGAGTGCGCCGCCTTGCTGCGCGGGGTGCGGGCCGGGCGGCTCGACGCGCTGCTGATCCCCGAGGCGCCGCTGGACATCCTGGCCCAGCAGGCCGTGGCCGAGTGCGCGGCCGCGGACTGGGCCGAGGCCGACCTGCTGGCCCTGATGCGCCGGGCCGCACCGTTCGCCGGGGTGACCCAGGAGGATTTTGAGGAAGTCGCCGGGCTGGTCACCGAGGGGATCCCGACCGGACGCGGCCGCCGCGCCGCCTACCTGCACCGGGACCAGGTGAACGGGCGGCTGCGCGGCCGGCGCGGAGCCAGGATCGCCGCGCTCACCTCCGGCGGAGCCATCCCCGAGCTGGGCGACTTCCGGGTGCTGGCCGAGCCCGACCAGACCCTGATCGGGACCGTGAACGAGGACTGGGCCATCGAGTCGATGGCCGGCGATGTGTTCCTGCTCGGCACCCACTCGTGGCGGATCCGGCGGGTCGAGCCCGGCGTCGTCCGCGTGGTCGACGCTGAGGGAGCACCTCCGTCTATCCCGTTCTGGCTGGGCGAAGCCCCGGGGCGCACGCGGGAACTGTCCGAGGAGGTCAGCAACCTGCGCGCCGCGGTGGCGGCCCGCCCGCCGGCCGAGGCGATCGCGTGGCTGGCCGCCGAGTGCGGGGTCGGCGGCGGCGCCGCCGAGACGATCGTGGCCTACCTGCGGGCCGGGCTGGCGCAGCTCGGGGTGCTGCCCACCATGGACACGATCGTGCTGGAGCGGTTCTTCGACGAGGCCGGCGGCATGCAGCTGGTGGGGCACGCGCCGTACGGGGCGCGGCTGAACCGGGCGCTCGGGCTCGCGCTGCGCAAGCGGTTCTGCGTCACGTTCGACTTCGAGCTGCAGGCGGCGGCCAGCGACGACGCGATCCTGCTCTCGCTGGGGCCGCAGCACAGCTTCCCGCTGGAACGGGTGCCGAAGTTCCTGGCCTCGGCCACCGTGGAGGGCGTGGTCCGGCAGGCGGTGCTGACCTCGCCGCTGTTCGCGGCCCGGTGGCGGTGGAACCTGAACACGTCCCTGGCCGTGTTGCGGATGCGCGGCGGGAAGAAGAACCCGCCCGCGATCCAGCGGATGGAGGCCGACGACCTGATGGCCGCGGTGTTCCCGACCCTGGCCGCGTGCCAGGAGAACGTGGCGCCGGGCCCGATGGAGATCCCCGACCACCCGCTGGTCCGGCAGACCCTCGAGGACTGCCTGCACGAGGCCATGGACATCGACGGGCTCCGCGAGCTGCTCGCCGGGATCGAGTCGGGCCGGGTCACGGTGATCGTGCGGGACACCGTCGAGCCGTCGGTGCTCGCCCACGAGATCCTGAACGGGCGGCCGTACACGTTCCTGGACGACGCGCCGCTGGAGGAGCGGCGCTCCCGGGCCGTGACGCTGCGCCGGGGCCTGCCGGTGGAGGCCGGGGAGCTGGCGCGGCTCGACCCGGCCGCGATCGAGCGGGTGGCCGAGCAGGTCCGCCCCGACCCGCGCGACCCCGACGAGCTGCACGACCTGCTGATGACGGCCGTGACGCTCCGGCCGTTTCCCGACTGGCGGCCGATGTTCGACACGCTGGTGGCCGATCACCGGGCGGCCGCCGTGCACGGCCCGGCCGGGGAACTCTGGTGCGCGGTGGAGCGCCGTCCCGCTATCGAGGTGCTGTTCCCCGACGCCGCGATCGTGCCGGACTATCCGTGCCCGGTCGCCGCGCGCGGGGAGCCGCCCGACGAGGATGCGGCCGCAGCGGACCTGCTCCGCGGCCACCTGGACGGCCGGGGCCCGTCGACCGCCGCCGACCTGGCCCAGGCGACCGGGTTGCCGGAAAACCTGATCGTGCGCGCCCTGGCCCGGCTGGAAGAGGAAGGCTTCGCGCTCCGGGGCCGCTTCCGCGCGCCGGACGGCACGGGGGCATCTGGCTCAGTGGAGTTCTGCGCCCGGCGGCTGCTCGCCCGGATCCACGCCTACACCCGGGAGCGGAAGCGGGCCGAGATCGAGCCGGTCACCGCCCGGGACTTCATGCGGTTCCTGCTGCGCTGGCAGCACGTGGAGCCAGCCACCCGCCGCGAGGGCCGGTTCGGCGTGCTCGCCGTCATCGAGCAGCTGCAGGGCTTCGAGCTGGCCGCCGGGGCCTGGGAGAACGCCGTCCTGACCGCCCGGGTGGAAGGGTACCGCCGCGAGTGGCTGGACGAGCTGTGCCTGTCCGGCCAGGTCACCTGGGGGCGGTTGTCGGTACGCGACCCGCAGCCTGAACCGGTCCCCCGGCGTAGCGGCCTGACCCCGTCCCGGGCCACCCCGATCACCCTGACGATCCGGGACGACCTGCCCTGGCTGCTGCGCGCCGCGCGGGGGGACCTGACCCCGGCCGAGCCCGGTCCCGGCCGCACCCGTGACGTGCTCGACGCGCTCCGCCAGCACGGCGCGCTGTTCCGGCCCGACCTCGCCGAGCTCAGCGGCCGCCTGCCGGTCGAGGTGGAGGAGGCGCTCTGGGAGGGCGTGGCCCGCGGGCTGGTCACCGCGGACGGGTTCCGGGCCGTGCGGTCCCTGCTGCGCCGGGGCGGCCGGCCGGGCCCGCTGCCCCGCCGGGGCCTGCGGCGCGGGATCGGCGGCGGGGCCGGCTCGAACGGGCGGTGGTGCCTGCTGCCTCCCCCGGCCGCCGCGCCGGACCGCGACGAGCTGGCCGAGGCGGTGGCCGAACAGCTCGCGGCCCGCTGGGGCGTGATCTTCCGCGACCTGGCCTGCCGGGAGAGCCTCGCCGTGCCGTGGCGTGACGTGCTGTGGGCGCTGCGCCGGATGGAGGCCCGGGGCACGATCCGCGGCGGCCGGTTCGTCGCCGGGTTCAGCGGCGAGCAGTTCGCCCACCCCGACGCGGTCGACCTGCTCCGCACGGTCCGCAAGCAGCCGCACACCGGCCAGCCGGTCCGGATCTCCGCGGCCGACCCGCTCAACCTCACCGCGGTCGTGCTCCCCGGCCCGCGGGTGCCGGCCATCCCGGCCAACTCGGTGACCTACATCGACGGCACGGTGGCCGACGGCGCCGTCGCCGCCCCGGCGTAACTGCCGCGAGCTGGGACGTTTACTCACGGTAACGAGCACCGGCCCGAGGGATGGCCCGCGGACCCTTGTCCCGCCGGAACTTCCACTGGAATGATCCGCCCATGAGGGAGATTACGGTCGGCGTCGTCGCTCCGGCCTACGTCAACATCCCGCTGTGGGTGGCGCAGCAGCGCGGGTTCCTCGAGCACCGCGGGCTTCGCGCCGCCGAGCGGGTCCTCGGCACCACCCACGGGGTGACCAACGCGCTGCGGGACGGCGAGGTCGATATCGCGCTGACCGCGCCGGAGGGCAGCATCGCGGACGCGGTGGCCGGCGGCCCGCTGCGCGTGGTGGCGGGGCTCGTCGACCGCCCGCCGCTGTCGATGATCGCGCTGCCCCGGCACCGCACGTTCGGTGACCTGCGCGGCGGCCGGATCGGGACATCGTCGCTGACGGAGGGCACCCGGCACGTCGCCGAGCGGATGCTTGCCGCGCATGGCCTGGCCTACCCGGCCGACTACGACTTCGCGCTCGAAGGCTCGCACGTCGAGCGGTGGAAGGCGCTGCAGGCCGGGACGATCGACGCGGCACTACAGATGATTCCGTACGATTACCTGGCCGCCGACGCCGGCTTCACCGACCTCGGGCCGGTGACCGAGGACTTTGCGCTGAACGCCGCCTGCATCGGCCCGTTAGCCGAACGGGCCTGGGTAACGCCCTTCCTGCAGGCTCTGTCCGCAGCGGCGGACTGGTTCCGCGGCCACCTCGAGGAGTCGGCGGCCATCGCCGCCGCGCGCACATCGGTCGAGCCGCGCTACGCGCTGCGGGCCTGCGAGGCGCTGGCCGCCGACGGGGTCATCCCGCGGGGTCTGCGATCCGGGCCCGGCGCCCTGGCCGCGGTGATCGGGGCCCTGCGGTCCAGCGGCCTGATCCCGCCGGAAGCGCCGGACCCGGTCGCCGCCGCCCTCGACTACTCCTATCTCGGATGACCGCGTACGACGTCGCCGTCGTCGGCGGCGGCCCGGTAGGCATGTGGCTCGCGGCCGAACTGCACCGCGGGGCCGTCCGGCCGGTGGTCCTGGAACGGCGCGCGGAGCGGCCGCCGTATTCAAAGGCGCTCACGATCTACCCGCGCACCGTGGAGCAGTTCGCGATGCGCGGGATCGTGGACCGCTGGCTGGCCGCGGGCACTCCGGTGCCGTCCTCGCATTTCGCGATCCTGAAGAGCCGGCTGGACTTCTCGTTCCTGGACACCCGGTACCCGTACACGCTCTTCCTGCCGCAGCGGCGTACCGAGGAACTGCTGGAGGAGCACCTGGCCGAGCTGGGCGT
Source organism: uncultured Actinomycetota bacterium (assembly GCA_963795055.1). Lineage (GTDB taxonomy): Bacteria > Actinomycetota > Actinomycetes > Streptosporangiales > Streptosporangiaceae > JASHPR01. Next base: position 379,624 of record CAWCGJ010000005.1, on the reverse strand, counting down.
GCCGTACCTAAGGCAGCACGCCGTCACCGGGCTGCGGCAGGACGAGACCGGCGTCGACCTCGACGTGGACTCCCCCGAGGGACCGGTGGTCGTCCGCGCCGCCTACGCGGCGGGCTGCGACGGGGCCGCGAGCGTGGTCCGGGCCGCGGCCGGGATCGACTTCGCGGGGACCCCGGACACCTGGCAGACGATCCTGGGCGACCTCGAGCTGACCGATCCCCCGCCGACCCCGGCGCTGACCCTGAACCAGCCGGGCGGGTCGGTCTACATGGTGGCGCTCGGCGGGGGCCGGTACCGGCTGGCCGTCATCGACCACGCGACCCTGTACGACCTGACCGACCAGCCGGTCACGTTCGGGGACCTGCGGGCCAGCGCGCTGCGCGTGGCGGGAACCGACTTCGGCATGCGGGAGACCCCCGACGCGTGGCTGAGCCGGGTGGGCAACGCGACCAAGCAGGCGGCCTGCTACCGGGCCGGGCGCGTGCTCCTGGCCGGGGACGCCGCGCACACCCACTACCCGGCCGGGGGCCAGGGCCTGAACCTCGGGCTGCAGGACGCAGGCAACCTGGCGTGGAAACTGGCCGCCGAGATCCGCGGGTGGGCGCCCCCCGGCCTGCTGGACAGTTACCACGCCGAACGGTACCCCGTCGGCCTCGACGTGATCGACGACTCGCTCGCGCAGTGCGGGCTGTTCGCCAACCCGAGCCGGGAGGGCGTCACGCTCCGTGACCGGTTCAACGCGATCCTCGGCGCGCACCCGTCGCTGGGCCGGGAGCTGGCGGTCCGCCTCTCCGGCCTGGGCATCCGCTACCCGGCGGTCGGCCAGCTCGCCGGCCGGCGGGTGCCCGACCTCGACCTGCGAGGTGCCCCGGCTGCCACGGTCTTCGGCCTGCTGCCCTCCGCGAAGTTCGTCCTGCTCAACCTGGGCTCCGCGGCGGCCGTCCCCGCTGGGTTCACCGACCGCCTGGACGTCGTGACCGCCGAACTGGCCACCGATCGCCCCGAATGGGCGGGTGTCCGGGCCCTGCTGATCCGCCCCGATGGCTACCTGGCCTGGGCATCCGAAGCCGACGAGGTGCCGCCGCTGGCCACCTGGCTCGGGAACGCGCTGACCTGACGGCGCGTTGGCTGCGGCTGCCTCAGCGCTGCCGCCTGTCGTCTGCCTCAGCGGTGCTGCCAGTAGACGATCGTGGCGTCGTCCCGGAGCTTGCCGCGCGGCCGGCGTTCCCGGATCGCCGGCCATCGAAACAGCACAGCACAGTTGTATCCGGCGCGGCGGGCAGATCTCGCGCCGGCCCCTCCGCGGATCGGCCGTGACCCGCCGAAAATATTCTGTCCGGTGTGTCGATCCGGGCGTTCCCCGTTCGTGTGGGTAGTGAATACCGGCCGAGGGGGCCGCTCGCACGACAGGAGGAAAGCGATGAGCAGGATCGTGGTGACCGAGTTCATGTCGCTGGATGGCGTCATGGAGGAGCCCAGGTGGACGTTCCAGTTCGATCGGGGCGAGGACGGGGACAAGTTCAAGGTCGACGAGCTGTTCGCCAGTGCGGCGCTGCTGCTCGGCCGGGTCACCTACCAGGGGTTCGCGCAGGCCTGGCCGTCGATGGGCACCGACGACTTCGGCCAGAGGATGAACAGCATTCCCAAGTACGTCGTCTCCTCGACGCTGGCCGACGCCGACGCCACGTGGGGCGAGACGACCGTGATCCGCGGCGACGCCGCGACCGAGATCACCAAGCTGAGGGCCCAGTCCGGGGGCGACCTGCTGGTCGAGGGCAGCGCCCAGCTCGTGCATACGCTGATCCAGCATGACCTGGTGGACGAGTACCGGCTGATGGTCTTCCCGATCATCCTCGGTGGCGGCCAGCGCGTGTTCCCGGACGCGATGCCCGGCCCGGCCACGCTCACGGTCAGCGAGGCGAAGATCGTGGGCTCCGGCGTCCAGCTGCTGATCTGCCACCCCGCCCCGGCCGAGGCGCCTGCCGCCGGCTGAACCACGGCCCGAAGTCCCGGCCGCCCGAGAGGAGAACCCGATGAGGCAGTACCTGCTCAGCGTGCACCTGGTCGACGACGGCTCCCCGCCCCCGCCGCCCGAGGCGGCGCAGCTGGTGTACGACCGGGTGGCCGCCCTGAACTCCGAGATCCAGGCCGCTGGGGCGTGGGTGTTCGCCGGGGGGCTGCACCCCCCGAGCACCGCGACCGTGGTCCGGGTCGCCGACGGCGAGGTGCTGATGACCGACGGGCCGTTCGCCGAGGGCAAGGAGCACATCGGCGGGTTCTGGGTGATCAAGGCCGAGGATCTCGACGCCGCGCTGGCCTGGGCGGTCAAGGCGACCGAGGCCTGCGCCGCGCCGGTCGAGGTGCGGCCGTTCCAAGAGGAAACGCAGGACTGACGGCCCGGTGCCGCCCGTCGGCCAGGCCGCGATCGAGCAGGTCTTCCGCAACGAGTACGGCCGCGCCGTGGCCGTGCTCGTGCGCGTGTTCGGTGATATCGACCTCGCCGAGGAGTCGGTCCAGGATGCGTTCACCGTGGCGTTGCAGCGGTGGCCGTCGGCCGGGATGCCGCCGAGCTCGGCGGGATGGATCATCACGACGGCCCGGAACCGGGCGGTCGACCGGCTCCGCCGGGAGGCGTCCCGTAACGACCGGCACGCTCAGGCCCAGCTCCTGCACGGCGACGACGAGCCGGCCGAGGAGGTAGCCGTGCCAGACGACCGGCTGCGGCTGATCTTCACCTGCTGCCACCCGGCCCTCGCCCCGAACGTCCAGGTCGCCTTGACCCTGCGGCTGCTCGGGGGGCTGTCCACCGCGGAGATTGCACGGGCCTTCCTGGTCCCCGAGCCGACCATGGCCCAGCGGCTGGTCCGGGCCAAGGGCAAGATCCGCGCGGCGAAGATCCCGTACCGGGTACCCGGCGACGCCGAGCTGCCCGGCCGGCGGCGGGCCGTGCTGGCCGTCATCTACCTGATCTTCAACGAGGGCTACACGGCCAGCTCCGGCAACCGGCTCGTCCGCGAGGACCTGTGCGGCGAAGCCATCCGGCTAGCCCGCCTGCTGGCCGAGCTGATGCCCGACGAGCCTGAGGTCATGGGGCTGCTGGCGCTCCTGCTGCTCATCCAGTCCCGCAGCGCCGCCCGCGTCCGCCCGGACGGGACCCTGGTGCTCCTCGCCGACCAGGACCGCAGCCAGTGGGATCGTGACCTCATCGCCGAGGGCCAGGACATCGTCCGGGCCTGCCTGCGGCGCCATCAGCCCGGGCCCTACCAGATCCAGGCCGCCATCAACGCGGTGCACAGCGACGCGGCCACTGCCGCCGACACCGACTGGGGCCAGATCCTTCAGCTTTACGACCAGCTGCTGCAGGTCGCGCCGACCCCGGTGGCCGCGCTGAACCGCGCCGTGGCGGTGGCCGAGGTCGACGGGCCCCAGGTGGCCCTGGCCGGCCTGGAGGGTCTCGACCTGGACGGCTATTACCTGTTCCACGCCATCCGGGCGGATCTGCTGCGGCGGCTCGGCCGCGGCTCTGACGCGGCCCTGGCTTATGACGCGGCCATCGCCCGCACCGCCAACGCCGCCGAGCGGGACTTCCTCCGGCGCCGCCGCCAGGAAGTAGCGCCATGACCCCCGGGCGGGCGCCAGGTCCCGGGTGAGGACGGTGGAGCTCCCGTTGGTGGAGTAGAGCCGCAGCATGTTGCCGGAGCACGTGTAGTCCTGCGGATCGGTGTTGATCGTCAGCGGCACGCTGTCGTTGTACGAGCCGTTCTGCCGTAGCGTCACGGTGCCGTGGGCGGTGGGAGCGCCGCTCAGCAGCATCCCGTTCTGGGTCTCGTAACGCACGGTGGGCCGGGCCTGAGCGGCCGGCGCTACGAACCGGGGACGTAGCGGCCGGTGCAGATGTTCTCGTACTGGCCGGCTCCTGCGCCGTTACAGCTCGATCTCCGGGTACAGGCGGTGCCGCGCCAGCAGGTCGGCGCACCGGCTCCGGCACGCCTCGGCGGTCTGCGGCTCCAGCTCGTACTTGGCCTTGGCCGTGGCCGTGGCGGGCGTGGTGGCGCGCAGCGCGGTAACGATCACGTCGGCGACCTCGCCGAGTTCGTCCGGGCCGAAGCCCAGGGTAGTGAGCGCCGGGGTGCCGAGCCGGATGCCCGAGGTGTACCAGGCGCCGTTGGGATCCCTCGGCACCGAGTTGCGGTTGGTGACCACGCCCGCGTCGAGCAGCGCCTGCTCAGCCTGGCGGCCGGTGAGGCCGAAGGACCCGCCGACGTCCATGAGCACGAGGTGGTTGTCGGTCCCGCCGGTGACCAGCCGCACGCCGCGGCTGCGCAGGCCGTCGGCGAGCGCGCGGGCGTTGTCGACGATCCGCGCCGCGTAGGCGGCGAACGAGCTCTGCCTGGCCTCGGCCAGGGCGACGGCCTTGGCCGCCATCACGTGCGGCAGCGGGCCGCCGAGCACCATCGGGCAGCCGCGGTCCACGTACGGCGCGTACTCCTCGGTGCACAGCACCAGGCCGCCGCGCGGGCCGCGCAGCGACTTGTGGGTGGTGGAGGTCACCACGTGAGCGTGCGGGACCGGGTTGAGGTCCCCGGTCAGCACGTTCCCGGCGACCAGCCCGGCGAAGTGCGCCATGTCGACCATGAACGTGGCCCCGACGTCGGCGGCGATCTCGGCCAGCGTGGCGAAGTTGGGGTTTCTCGGGTAGGCCGAGTACCCGGCGACGAGCACGAGCGGCCGGAACTGTCGCGCCTGGGCGGCGATGGCGTCGTAGTCGAGCAGCTCCGACGCCGGGTCGACCCCGTAGCTGGCCTGGTTGAAGAGCTTCCCGGAGATGTTGGGCCGGAACCCGTGGGTCAGGTGCCCGCCCGCGTCGAGCGACATGCCCATCATCCGCTGGTCCTGCAGGTCGTGACGCAGGCGCTCCCAGGCCGCCGGCTCCAGGTCGTTCACGTGCTTCGCGCCGAGCTCGGCCAGGGCCGGGCTCTCGACCCGGCAGGCGAGGATGGCCCAGTAGGCGACCAGGTTGGCGTCGATGCCCGAGTGCGGCTGGACGTAGGCGTGATCCGCGCCGAACAGCGCCGTGGCGTGGCCGGCGGCCAGCGTCTCGATCCGGTCCACGATCTCGCACCCGGCGTACATGCGGTGGCCGGGGGTGCCCTCGGCGTACTTGTCCGACAGCCAGTTGCCCATGGCCAGCAGCACGGCAGGCGAGGCGTAGTTCTCCGAGGCGATGAGCTTCAGCTGCCGCCGCTGTGACGCGAGCTCGCCCGCGATGGCGTCGGCCACGTCCGGCTCGGAGGCGGCGATGACCTCCAGCGCCGAACGGTAGGCGACGCCGGCGGCGGTACTGGCGGTGGTGGCGAGGTCGGGCATCGCAGGCTCCCCCGGCTAGGTCGATGTTGGATTCGGCGCCAACCATAACGGCATCGCGCGGGGCCCGCACATGCCGCGCAACGGGCGCCGGCTTACGGTACGGTCGGCTCAGCGGTGCAAGACTCGGAGCGCGGGCGGCCAACGACGGCACGACAGCCCCGTGACGAAGGGAAGGTGCGGGGCGATGGTGTCGCAGGCTAGCAGGCTTCAAGACGTCCGCTACGACATCCGGGGCCCGGTCTTGCGCCGGGCGCGCCAGCTTGAGGCCGAGGGGCACCCGATACTCAAGCTCAACCTGGGCAACCCGGCCCCGTTCGGTCTCACCGCGCCCGATGCCGTGCTGAGCGACGTGGTGCACAGCATCGGCGACGCCCAGGGTTACAGCGACGCCCGGGGCATCTACCCGGCCCGGCTGGCGGTCGCCCGGTCGCATGCGGCCAGGGGCGTCACCGGAGTCGGCCCGGACGACGTCTTCCTGGGCAACGGCGTGTCCGAGCTGATCGTCATGGCGCTGCAGGGGCTGCTGGACCCGGGCGACGAGGTCCTGATCCCCAGTCCGGACTACCCGTTGTGGACCGGGGCGGTCGGGTTGTGCGGCGGCCGCGCGGTGCATTACCGCTGCGACGAGCAGGTCGGCTGGGCCCCGGATCTCGACCACGTCGCCGCGCAGATCACCCGCCGGACCCGGGCGCTAGTGATCATCAACCCGAACAACCCGACCGGGGCGGTGTACTCCCCCGATACCCTGCTCGGGCTGCTGGACCTGGCCCGGCGAAACCAGCTGCTCGTGCTCACCGACGAGATCTACGACCAGATCCTCTACGAGGACGCCGTGCACCAGTGCGCGGCCGCGCTCGCCCCCGACCTGCTGGTGCTGACCCTCGGCGGGCTGTCGAAGACCTACCGGCTGGCGGGGTTCCGCTCCGGCTGGCTGGTGGTCTCCGGCCCGCGGCAGGACGCGGCCGAGTACCTCGAGGGCCTGGAGTTGCTGGCGAACATGCGGCTGTGCCCGAACGTCCCGGCGCAATACGCGATCGAGCCCGCGCTCAGCGGGAAGCACAGCATCGCCGGCCTGCTGCAGCCGGGCGGCCGGCTGCGCGAGCAGCGTGATCAGTCCTGGCGCAAGATGAACGAGATCCCGGGGGTCGACTGCGTCAAGCCCGCGGGAGCCCTCTACCTGTTCCCCCGGCTGGACCCGGACATCTACAAGATCTCTGACGACGAGCGGATGGTGATCGACCTGCTGGAGCGGGAGCACCTGCTGCTCTCCCACGGGACCGGCTTCAACCTGCCGACCGCCGATCACCTGCGGCTGGTGTTCCTGGCCGCGGTGGACGTGCTCGACGACGCCATCACCCGGCTGGCCCGCTTCCTGGACGGCTACCAGCAGTAGCCTACGGGGCCGAGGCCAGGCTCGCGCTGGGAGCAGGAGCCGTGTCTTGCGGCTCCCGATGACGGGGACGCCCGGAGGGGCGGTCACGCCGCGACGACGCGGTCAGGCTCACCGCCAGCACCCCGGCGCAGACCACCACGGCTCCGGCGATCTGGATCAGGGTCGGGCGCTCGGCCAGCACGATCGCGGCCAGGAACATGGCCGCGGCCGGCTGGAGCAGCAGCGTCAGCGAGGAGATGGCCGCGGGCAGCCGCGGCAGCGATGAGGTGATCAGCAGCCAGCCGATCGTCTGGCTGCTGACCGACAGCAGCAGCAGCCACCCGAAGGACGGCCACGGAATGTGCAGCTGCAATCCGCCGAACGCCAGGCCGAGGAGCAGCGAGCCGAGCGCGGCGCCGGCGGTGACCTCCGCGAGCGGGCCGGCCACGTGCGGGGTCTCGGCCGACGTCCGGCGCAGGATGAGCAGGAACGCCGCGTAGGCCACCGAGGTGCCGAGCCCGTACCCGATGCCGGCCAGCGGGTGGGTGCCGCCGGTGGTGTTGCCGATCAGCCCGGACACCAGCACTACGCCGCCCAGCACGACCGGCAGGGCGATCAGGAACTTGCGCCCGGGACGCTCGCCGAACAGCATCCAGGCGGCGAGCGCGACGAACAGGACCTGCAGATTCCCCAGCACGGTCGCGATCCCGGCCCCAACCTCGGCGATCGCGTGATTCCACAGCACCAGGTCGACGGCGAGCAGCAGCCCGGCCACGAAGGCCCCGCCGCGGACCGCCAGCTGCCGCGGACCGCGCCGCCGCTGCTCCGCCACGGCCAGCGCCACCAGCAGCGGCAGTGCGAGAAGGCAGCGGTAGAAGGCCGTGGTGGCGGCGCCGGTGGCGGCGAGCTTGACCAGGATCGCGGAGGCCGAGATGCACGCCGCGCCCAGGCCGGCCAGCAGCAGCGGCCGGCGGTCAGCACCGGTCCGGTCGTTGCCTGTCATGACCGTACTCGCATATGGTGCTGACATGATGTCCACCCTACGGGAGCGCTCTGACAGGAGTCAAAGCAGTTTTGGTGCTGACCTGCTCGAGGCGCTCGCGGCGGGCGCCGAGCTGATCAACACGGGCCGCTCCACCGACGGCGACGGCCTGCGGACCGTGGCGGACGTCCAGGCCTTCGGCGAGCGTTACGCGTTCCGCGGGATCCCCGCGGGGCCGCGGGACGTGCCGCGGCTGCGCGCGCATCGCGCCCGGCTCGACGCCATCGCCGCCCGGTGCGAGTCGGGTGACGACGAGGGCGCCATCGAGATGGTGAACACGCTGCTCGCCGAGACCGGGGCGGTCCCGCAGATCGTCGCGCACGACGGGCGCGGCCCGCACGTTCACGTGTCCCGCCCGGCCGCGCCGATGGCGGACCGGATAGCGGCCCACCTCGCGATGGGCCTCGGCGAGCTCGTGGTGGCGGGCGAGAGCGGCCGGGTGCGCACCTGCGCGTCGCCCACCTGCCGGGAGGTCTTCGTGGACCTGTCGCGTAACCGGTCCCGCCGCTACTGCGACAGCCGGACCTGCGGCAACCGTTTGCACGTCGCGGCCTACCGCGCCCGCCGGTCGGCGGCCGGCTAGCCCCCGACCCGGCGCAACCGGTGAACCTTCTTCATCCGCCGGCCGTGCTCAGAGCACGTGGGCAGCGAGGGAGGATGGAAAGGTTCAGGGCCAAGCCCCCCCCCGCTTGCCTGCTAAGTTGTGCCTGGGGAAACACGGCCAGATCGGAGGCTTCGATGGGCCTGCCCGCCCGTCAGCGCAGAATCCTCGAAAGGATCGAGGGGGCCTTGCGCGGATCGGACCCGCGTCTGGCTGCGCTTTTTTCCATATTCAGCCGGTTGAACCGGGACGAGGAGATGCCCCGCATCGAGCAGGTGCGCGCCCGCGTGGCCATACTCATGGCCCGGGTTGGGCACCGTCTGGCCTTGGTCGGCCGGTGGTTCGCCGCGCCGCGGCGCGCCAAGCTGCGCGCGGCGCTGTTCTTCCCGGTCGCGCTCGCGATCGTCGCCTCGGCCATCCTGGTCGGGGCCGGGTTCCCGAGCGCGAACCGGTGCGCGGCCACGACGCGCACGGCTGGCACCGCCCACAACAGCGCGCGCCTGCGGACCTGTACGCCGGTCGCGGCCAACCCGGCCGTCGTCGGCCGGTAGCGCCGCGGGCCGGCCGCCCGCCGCGGCCGGTCCTTGGAAACGCGCGCATGCCCAGAGTGAACCTTTTCATCCGTTGATGTCAGGCACGGAGCGGTGGCCGGGCGTGGGGAGGATGAAAAGGCTCATTGACCGGGATGGCCCTGGTTTGCGGGTGCCTGCGACGCCGGGCCGCTGGCTGAGTAGCGTGGGCATCGCCACGTCAGCCCCGGCGGTAACAGCCGCCGCGAAGGGCCCAGCCACGAGGAGGAGACCATGACCGACCGAGCCCCGCTGCCGTACGAGTTCCTGCCCCCGGTGCCATCGTTCACGGTCGACAGTGATGACGTCCGCGATGGCGAGCAGATGGGCGACGCCCAGGTCTACAACTCGTTCGGAATGTCGGGCCAGAACATCTCGCCGGAGCTGCGCTGGCACGGGTTTCCCCCGGAGACCAGGGGATTCGCCGTGACCTGCTTCGATCCCGACGCACCGACCGGGTCCGGGTTCTGGCACTGGCTGGTCATCGACATCCCGGCGTCCGTCACCGAGTTGCCGGCCGGCGCCGGCGCCGCGGGCGGTGCCGGCCTTCCGGCCGGCGCGTTCTCGGTCCGGAACGACTACGGCACGAAGGACTTCGGCGGGGCCGCGCCGCCCGCCGGCGACACGCCGCACCGGTACGTGTTCGCCGTGCACGCCCTCGACACCGACAAGCTCGGGATCGACTCCGACGTCTCCCCCGCCGTGGCCGGGTTCAACCTCAGGTTCCACACCATCGCCCGGGCCGTGATCGTTCCGGTCTTCGGTCACTGAGCGGAAGGAACGAGGACAGATGCCGCTCGACGAGGACACGGTCCGCCTGGCGCAGGGCAAGAACCTGGCCACGGTGGTGACGCTGATGCCGGACGGGCAGCCGCAGGCGCTGCTGACATGGGTGGACAGCGACGGCGAATACGTGCTCGTGAACACCGAGCCACAGCGGCAGCGCGCCAGGAACATCCGCCGGGACCCCCGGATCACCGTGCTGATCCACTCCGATACCGATCCCTGGGACTGGTCCGAGGTGCGCGGCCGGGTCGTCGACACGGTGGGGGGCAGCGAGGCCCGCGAGCACATCGACAAGCTGTCCCGCAAGTACGTCGGCTCCGACTACCGCAACCCGATCGGCCCGCAGGGGCGCGTGATCCTCAAGATCGCCCCAGACAAGATCAATACGCCGAGGTCGCTGGGGCGTCGTTAACGCAATGCCAGCGGCGCGGGCTGGCCGCGCGGTCACGCGCGATGGCGGCCCCGCGCGGGCGGCGCGGCGGGTGGCGCGGCGGCGGGTTGCTCGACGTCCCTGCGGGTCACCGCCAGGTAAGCGACGAGGGCGATGATCGGGATGGTCAGGCCGATGGCGACCGGCCCGCGGCCGAACCCGAGACCCCCCACGCTCTTCGGCACGCCCATCCAGTCGGCGTAGGAGGCACCCAGCGGCCGGGTCACGACGTAGGCGAACCAGAAGGCCACGATGGAGTTCAGGCCGAACCGCCAGTGCAGCACGCCGGGGATGGCGAAGATCACCGTGAACATGACGCCGGACGCCAGGTAGCCCAGGTGCAGGGTGGTTGCGGTCATGTCGCCGAGCGCGGTGCCCAGGGCGAACGTGGCCAGCACCGTGGCCCAGTAGAACGCCTCCCGGCGCCGGGTACGGATGCTGTGGATGGACAGCGTCCGCTCGGTCAGGTACCAGCTGACGAACACCACGGCCAGCACGATGGCGAAGAACGCGCTGGACGCCGCGTACGGGATGTGCAGCTTGATGTGCATGCCGTCGGCCGCCATCGTGCCGAAGATCGCGACCATGTCGACCGCGAGCCAGTAGGTCCAGGCCACGTACTGGCGGGCCCGGAACTGCAGCGCCAGCGCGGCCACCAGGAGCACGAAGGCGACACCGCCCGCGATGAACGGGTCAATCCGGTAGGCGAAGTAATCCGACGTCGCCTCGCCCTGCGCGGTGGTAAGGATCTTGATGATCCAGAAGAAGACCGTGATCTGCGGAACCTTGCTCGCCGCCTGCTGCGCGGCGGTAAAGGGCTGGCCCGGCCGCCGCAGCCGGCCCGCTGTCACATCGCCGGATGCCACTATCGATCCCCATCGCTCGACGACGTTCCCTGGCCTAAGTTATACCGGCAACCTGCGGCGCCGGCAGGCGGTCAGCCGCCCAGGCCGGCCAGCACGCGGCGTTCGGTGTCCGGGCTCAGGCCGTGCACCGGCAATCCCGGCCGCGACGGCGGGTCGCCCTCGTCCTGCAGCCACCGCCAGGTGTCGGCGACGGTCTCCCCGACCGGCCTGCAGGTCAGGCCGGCCGCGTAGGCGGCGGAGACGTCGGAATCGTGTATGCCCACGTACTCCCCGGAGGGCGGCACCCAGACCGGCAGCTCAATCCACGGCTCGATGCCCGCGGCCTCGATCACCCCGGGAGAGACCCAGACCAGCGTCGCGCGGGATCCGGTCACCTCCCTGGCCGCCTCGAGCAGGGTGGCCATCGTGGCGTGACCGCGCCGGCTGACCGTGTTGAAGGCGCCGCCGAGGCCGCGGTCGGCCGCCGAGAGCATCCACGCCGCGAGGTCCCGGCAGTCGATGTACTGCAACGGCAGGTCCGGCGGGCCAGGAGCCAGCACCTCGCCCCCGCGCTCCAGGCGCCGCAGCCACCACGGCATCCGCCCGACGATCTCGTACGGGCCGAGGATGAGGCCGGCCCGGGCCAGCAGCGCCCGGTCGCCGAACGCCGCCACCGCCGCCAGCTCGCCGCCGCGCTTCGCCGCCTGGTAGTCATCGCCGTCGTCGCTGGCCGGGTCCGCGTCGACCACCGGCGCGCTCTCGTCGGCCCCGGGAACGGAGAACGACCGGTAGACCGATTCGCTGGACACATACCCGTAGTGCCCGGCCCGGCCGGCCAGCAGCGCGGCCGCGTCGGCTACCACGCGCGGCGCGCCGCTCCAGGTATCGATGACGGCGTCCCAGGATTCGCCGCCCAGGGCGCTGGCCAGCGTGGCCGGGTCGGTGCGGTCGGCGTGCAGCGCCCGCGCGCCCGGCGGCTGGCGGCCGGTGAGCCCGCGGTTCAGCGTGGTGACCTCATCGCCCCGGGCCAGCGCGGTCTCCACCACCGCCCGGCCGACATGATGCGTTCCGCCCAGCACAAGCAGCCTCATGACATCCACCCTGCCCCGGCCGCACCCGGATCTAGCCGCTGTTCATCCTCGGCGTATCCGGAATGGTTCGACGTGACGATCAAGCCGAGCGCCGCGGGGCGGGCGGCAGCGTCGCGACGTGCTCACCGCACGTCGCCGCGTCATACCCGGGCAGGCTGGCCAGCTGGTCGAGCAGCCACCGCGAGGAGAGCGCCCTGATCAGGCCCTGGACCTCCCGGGAACCGGCCAGGCCGCCCGGGATCACCAGGTCGAACCGCTCGCTGGCCAGCGAGATGAAGGCCAGGCCGTAGGCCAGGGCGGCGGGCTCGCTGGCGATGCCCGCGTCGGCCAGCCCCGCGGTGATGGCCGCCGCCACCTGCAGGTGCCCGCTGACCCTGGTGCCGTAGCCGGGCAGCCGGGCAGCGTCGATGCCCAGGCGGGCCAGCTCGCGGTCGAGCACGCTGCGGGCCTCGGAGCCCGGCTCCCGGTTCACCAGGCGCAACCCGCGGCGGGCCACGTCGCCGAGGCCGGAGACGTGCCCGGCGAGTTCCGGCCGCAGCACCAGCCCCTCCCGCCAGGAGCTGAACCCGATGACCTCGCACCCCTGCGGCAGCAGCTCGCCGGCCGGGCCGGTGTTGTAGCCGCCCGAGCTCCCGCGCAGGTGCGCCCCGGCCACGTGCACCAGGCCGTCGGCGGCCAGCCGGAGCGCTTCCTCGCTCGGGCACGGCCACCATCTCAGCGCCACCGGCGGGTCGAGCAGGCCGAGCGGGGTCTCCAGCAGCGGCATGGCCGGATCGCACCCGGCGACCACCAGGGTTGGCCGGGGCGGCGCGATCGGGCGCACCGAGCGGGCCGCGGTCCCGTGGTTCTCCGTGCCGGTCCCCTCGGCCAGCCCGTCGGCGGGCAGGAACCTGGCCCCGCTGATCGGGTCGCCGGACAGCGGCAGCGCCACAAACTCTTCGCCCATGGGCGCGAGCGCGACCCGGGCGCCCTGGTCGCCGAGCGGCGCCACCGGGCGGGCCGCGACCGGGGACACCGGGCTGCCCGGCCCGAACAGGTCCTCCACCGTCACGCCCAGCGCCTGGGCCAGGGCCAGGGCCACCCGCAGCGACGGGTCGGACAGGCCGGACTCGACCGCGGAGACCGCCTGGCGTGACACCCCCGCCATGCCGGCCAGCTGCTGCTGCGAGAACCCCCGCGCCTGCCGGGCGAGCCGGAGCGCCAATCCACTGCCAGTAACTTGATCATTCATCTGCCGACCTGCTCTGGGTTGACCGTCCCGGGCGGGACGGATGACTTCTGCGGCGCGTCGACCGCGGCGCCGTCAGGCCCGAACCACGGCGGGTCCACCGCCGTGACCACCAGCTGATCGCCGGCTTGCCCCCGCCGTTCGGGCAGCCAGCACGTGATCACCTCGGCGCCGACCGCCAGGTCGGCTTCCCACCCGGCGCCGGCCTGCTGGCAGGCGGCGACCGTCCCGGTCAGGACGAGCCCGCGGTCGGGGTGCGCGCCGCCGGTGACCCGCTCCGGGTGCACCCCCGCCACGGTGCCCGGCTGGCCGGCGGCGGGCACGAAGCCCAGGTAACCGACCAGCTCGGCGACCCGGCGGGAGGCCGGCCGCAGCACCACCTCGTCGGGCGCGCCGACCTGCAGCAGTCCCCCGTGGTCGAGCACGGCCAGCCGGTGGGCGAACGCCTGCGCCTCGGCCAGCTCGTGCGCGACGAGCACGGCGGGCACCGACCGCTCGTCGACCAGCCCGGCCACCAGCTCGGTCAGCGACCGCCGCAGGCTCGTGTCCAGGCCGGTGTAGGGCTCGTCGAGCAGCAGCGCGTCGCAGTGCGCCAGCAGCAGGCGCCCGAGCGCCACCCGGTGCGCCTGGCCGCCGGACAGCCGTGCGGGCCTCGCCGTCAGCAGGCCGGAGAGGCCGAGGGCCTCGGCCACCTGGGCCAGCTCCCGGCCGGACGGATCGGAGCCGGGCGCGTAGCGGAGGTTGTCCCGCACCGACAGGTGCGGGAAGAGCCCGGGGTCCTGGCGGAGCAGGCCGACCCGTCGCTGCCACGGGGGCACGAAACGCCGGGGCGGCTCGGTCGAGGTCAGCACCCGGCCGGACAGCTCCACCCGCCCGCGGCGCGGCGGCACCAGCCCGGCGATCACCTCAAGCAGCGTGGTCTTGCCCGCGCCGGACGGGCCGAACAGCGCCAGCCGCTCTCCATCCGCCACGCGCAACGCGGCGCGCACCGTGAACTCCCGGCGGTCAACCTCGACGTCGGCGTCGAGCACGGGCGCTCCAGGTAAAGGCGGCCAGCGGCAGCGGCAGCGCGACCACCAGCAGGACTAGCGCGTACGGCAGCGCGGAGGCCAGCCCGGTCTCCTGCAGCGTGTTGTAGATCTGCAACGGCAGCCCGTACGGGTGGTAGGCGATGATGATGACGGCGCCGAACGCTCCTATGGCTCGGGCCCAGGCCACCGATAGTGCCACGCCCAGGCCGGGAGCGGCGAGCGGCAGCGTCACCCGCCGGAACACCCGCCGCGGGCGGTCGCCGAGCAGCGCGGCCTGCTCCTCCATCCGCGGGTCGACGTCGGCGAACGCGGCCTGCGCGCCGACCACGTAGTACGGCGCTGACTCGTAGACCTCCGCGATCACCAGGGCGAGGAACGTGTTGGTCGCGGACAGGTGCCACGGCGTCGCATTGAGTAGCTCGCCGATCGGCGTGAACGGGCCGACCATGAAGATCAGCAGCAGGCCGATCACCAGCGGCGGGAGCAACAGGCTGCACAGCACGCCGGCCTCCCAGACGCGCGGGAAAGGCAGCCTCCCGCGGGCGAGCATGTAGGCGAGGGGAGTGCAGAACACGAGCAGGACCGCCAGCGTCACGCCCCCCGACGCCAGCGAGACGAGGAGCGGGTCGAGGTCGCCCGGCCCGGTGATCGCGCTGACGACCGCGCCCCAGGAGAGGTGCGTGAGGAGCGCGAACACGGGGCCGAGCAGCGCCAGCCAGATCACCAGCGCGGCGAGAACGGACGTCAGGCCCGATACCGACCGAAGCCGCCGCAGGGCGGCCGCTGTCGAGGACGGCCCCGGCTGACGGCGCGGCCCGGAAGGGCCATCCCCCCGGACAGCGCCGCCTGCGGCTGCTGCCGGGCTAGCTGCCCAGCTCACTCTTTATCGCGGCCGGTATCGCGCTGCTATCACCGGTCACCGTCAGCGGGAACAGCGTGAACCCGCCCTTCTTGTACAGCGCCAGGCCGGTGGGTGAAAGCGTGTACTTGGCGAACGCGACCCCAGCCGAGGTCGGCTTGCCGATGATCGTGAGGTCGATGACCTGCGGCGAGCCGTGCTTGGTCACCTTCTGGCCGCCGCTCGTGATCGTGACCGACGCCTTCATGTACTGCGCGGCCATCGACATGTCACCAAGATTAATGGCGGGCGGCAGCGGGATGTAGTCCAGGTGCAGCTCGACCGCCTGGGTGACGAACGCGCTCGAGGCGTCCAGCTGACCCGACTGCAGCGTCGCATCCAGCGAGGACTCGGCAAAGATCTGCGGCGAGCTCGCGGTGCCCCAATCCGTGGTGCCCAGGATCTTGCTGACCGTATCCGACGGCAGGTGATAGTACATCTGGGCGAGTTCCAGCATGTAGATGAAGTCCCGGCCCTGCGGGTCGATGTTGGGGTCGGTCCGGCCAAGCTTGAAGCCGGGCGTCTCCATCAGCGTGAACAGGCCGCTCAGCGGCTTCGAGCCGTCAGCGAAGGCCTTGAAGTCGCTGGCGTACTTGCTGTTCGGGTTGTACGCGACCACCATCGAGGTGCCTGCGTACTGGACATACCACTTGGTGAACTTGGGCATCAGCGGCGTGATGTTGTCACCGCCGACGCTCTCGAAGACGTTCGGGCTGATCTCGCCGGAGGCGATGTCCGACTCCAGGTCGCCCGACGCGTTGTACTGGCCGGAGAACTTGTAGCCCTCGGCCTTCGTAAAGGCGGGACCGACGACCTTCTCGTTGAGGTACGTCAGGGACGACGCGGCGGCGAGGTTGGCCGTGCCCGTGGGCTTGGCCGGTGCGCTCGAGGTAGTGGAGGAGCTGCCGCAGGCGGCCGCGGCGAGCGCGACGCACGTGATCACAAGCAGCCCGCCCATGCGCGCGCTGCGGTTCTTGGCTGAGGTAACGACCATCGTCCGACCATAGCTACCGTCAATTGCGCGAAGCAAGAACCATGGACATAACGAAGCGCGACTGTTAATTCGCTGAGAGACATCATTCAGCAAGTCTTCAGGAAGATGTGGTTCCCTCTGGGAGGGGTAACCCCATCCGCTTGCGCGCCTTAGCATAGTCTCGGGCAGTCGTTACGGCGGCGGCCCGGCTCCGTGGCGCCGGGTTCGCCGGGCGGCGCGGCGTGGCGCAAGCGAGACGCGGCATGCGCCGCCGTCGGGCCAGGGTAATCGGGACGGGTGAGGCAGGGCTGGCATGAGCAAGGCAACCAGGATCAGGCAGCAGAACGCCAGGGAGAAGATAGCCGCGCAACGCGCCGCGGCCCGGCGTGCCGAGGTCCGCAAACGGACGCTGATCGTGGCCGGCAGCGTCGTCGCGGTCCTGGCGATCGTGGTGGCCTTCGTCGCCATCGGGCTGAACCACAACAACTCCTCCGCCAGCGGCAGCGGGTCGACGAGCACCACCGGAACCGTCCTGCCGGCCAGCGTGCAGAAGGACATCACCTCGGTCCCCGCGAGCGCGCTGGACAAGGTCGGAATCGGCTCGGTGCCCAGCTTCATGGCATCCGGCGAGGGCGGCGCGCCGCCGATCGACGCGATCTCAGACACCCCGCTGACCAGCAACGGCAAGCCGGAGATGCTGTACATCGGCGCCGAGTTCTGCCCCTATTGCGCGGCGATGCGCTGGTCCATGGCGGTGGCGCTGAGCCGGTTCGGCACGTTCACCACCCCGCTGCACGGCTTCCACTCCTCCAGCACCGACACCGACCCGAACACCCCCACGCTGACCTACTACAAGTCCAGCTACTCCAGCCCGTACCTGACGTTCACCCCGGTCGAGAACGAGGACAGGAACCGCGGCGCGCTGCAGAACACCACGGCCGCGCAGCAGGCGCTCTGGCAGAAGTACGACTCATCGGCCACCGGTGTCGGCTACCCGTTCATCGACTTCGGCAACAAGTACGTGATCAAGCTGCCGACCTATGACCCGGGGATCCTGGCGGGCATGAGCTGGGCCCAGGTCGCCGCGGCCCTGCACAACCCGAACAGCCCGGTGGCGCAGGGCGCCCTCGGGACCGCGAACCTCATCACCGCGGCCATCTGCAAGATGACGGGCGACAAGCCCGGCAACGTGTGCACCTCGGCCGGCGTCGTCGCCGCGAGCGCTCACCTCTGATGGCCAGCCAGAAGCAGGTCCGGGGGGCATCCGGCCAGGCCAAGAGCGGCGGCACGGCCACCACCCGGTCCGGCTCGGGCGGCTCCAGCCGGGGCAGCAAGCAGGCGGGGGCCGGCGCCGGGCAGAAAGGCACGGGCCCGAACGGCACCGGGCGGGCTCAAAACGGCCGCGCGCAGGGCAACCGGGGGCAGGCTGGCCGGGGCCAGGACGGGCGCGGCCAGGACGCCCGCGGGCCCGGCGGGCGGCCGGGGACGGCCCGTGGCGGGGTAAGCGTCGCCGAGCCGCCGGCCGCCGGCGCGGCGCAGGAGCGGTACGGCGCGCCGCCGTGGATCCAGTGGACCGCGCTGGGGCTGTCGCTGGCCGGCCTTGGGGTGTCGATCTACCTGACGATCATCCACTTCACGTCGCCGAAGCTCCTGCTCTGCTCGGCCAACGGCACCATCAACTGCGAGAAGGTCCTCTCCAGCCCCGAGGCCATGGTGTTCGGGGTCTTCCCCGTCGCTGTGCTGGGCCTGGCCTTCTACGTCTTCATGGTGGCGATCAACTCGCCGTGGGCGTGGCGGTCACGGCTGCCCGTCATCTGGTGGGCACGCCTGGCCGGAGCCGTGGCCGGCATGGGTTTCGTGCTGTACCTGATCTACGTGGAGCTCATCCAGATCGGCAACATCTGCCTGTGGTGCACCAGCGTCCACGCGATCACGTTCCTGCTGTTCGTGCTGCTGGTGTTCACCGCCACGCTCGGCCCCGGGGCCACGGCCAAGGCCGCCCGCTAGCCGGTAACCGGCGCCCGGCTCGGGCCGTCATCGGTTACCGGCGCCCGGCTGGAGCACCACGGCCGTGCCGTGGGTGCCCTGCCGGATCCGGTCCATGGCCGCGGCCGCCTGTTCCAGGGGATACCGCGCTCCGACGGCCACGGCGATCACGCCCTGGGCGAGCAGCCGGGCGAGCCGGGTCAGCCCCGGCCCGTCCGGGGCGACCAGGATCTCGACGGCGGTGATCCCCCGCTCGGCGGGCGGCGCGTCCGCCGTGATCGTGGCCAGCCGGCCGCCGTCCCTGACCGCCCGCACCGTGTCGTGCGAGCCCGACGGCGCAGCGTTCACGGCCGCGTCGGCGCCGCCGCCGAGGACTGACCGCGCCCGATCCGGCCAGCCGGGGTCGTGATAGTCGAGCACGGCCAGCGCGCCCGCGGCGAGCAGGCGGCCGGCGCTGTCCGGGCCCGCCGCCGCGTCCCCGACCGCGGCGACCAGCCCGGCGGCCTCGACGCCCATCGCCATCGGCGGGCGGGGGCCGGTGTCCCAGCCGCCGGTGCGGACGAACTCGTCCCAGTGGCCCACCCCGCACGCCCGCACGTCGAGCAGCACCTCGTCGGCGTGCAGGGCGCGCGGCTCGGGCAGGTCGATGGGCCCGGCGGTGTCCCCGGTGCGGCGTATCCCGGCCGCCCGCATGCGCCTGTCTCCTCGCCCCGGCCGGGGACCCATTAGGTTCCCTTGAGGCTGCCGATGCCGAGCGAGCCGGAGGACGGGCCGCGGTGGCCTGCCTGCTCGGCCTGCCGCACGTAGGCCGCTGGATCCCGGTCCACCGGCCGGACGCCGGCGAAGTGCCGCGCCTCGAAGGCCGCGAACGCCACGGCCAGGTCGTGGCGCAGCTGGAGCCCGGCTTCCCGGCGGAAGTCGGTGAGGCCCTCGCGTTCCTCCTCGGCCATGTGGTCGCCGTTGGCCGCGTTCACCGCGGCGACCGCCGCCCACCATCCGTCGCTGCCCACCGCGTGGCCCGCGACCGCGGCGATGGCGTCCCGGATGTCGTTGTGATCGCTGATGGCGTCCAGCGTCTCCGCCTCGGTGGGGCCGATGCGCCCGGCCCGCTGGCCCGCCTGGAGCAGCTCGGGGTAGAAGATTTCCTCCTCGGCGGCGGCGTGCACCTCCAGGAACGCCGACAGCCGCGCCCACACCTCGGCCAGCGTGCCGGTATCGGCCGGGCCGACCTGCTCCAGGATCGCGAAGAGCCGGCGCTGCTCGTGATGGTCGTCAAGGATCAGCTGGGTGATGTCCACGGTGGCCTCCCCACGCGGCGGTTCCGGCGGCTGTCTTGACGGATCGTACGTCGTGGCGTGGCCGCCGGCGGACGCAGCCTGTACCAGTCAGCGGGGGCTCCGGCCGGCCAGGATGGCGGCGTGGACGTATTGAGCAGCCGGATCCTGCTGCGCCCCGCCGACCTCGGCCGGAGCCGCCGCTTCTACCGCGACGTGCTGGGCCTGGCCGTCTACCGGGAGTTCGGCTCTCCGGCCGACCCTGGCGTGGTCTTCTTTGTTGGCCCGGGATTGCTGGAGGTATCCGGGCGGTCGGCCGGGCCGCCGGGCCGGTCGCTGATGATCTGGCTCCAGGTACGGGACGTTCACGCCGAGCATGCGCGGCTGGCCGCGGCGGGCGTGCGGGTCGTGCGGGAGCCCGCGATCGAGCCGTGGGGGCTGATCGAAATGTGGATCGAGGACCCGGACGGCGTGCGGATCGTTCTCGTTGAGGTTCCCGCCGATCACCCGCTCCGCCGTGACCCGCGAACCTAGGGCCGGGCGTCGTCGCGGCCGGGCGGCGGCTCGCGGCCGCGGGAATATTCGTTAGACTAACGAACTATAATAGTGGCGTACCTTGTCCGGGGCGGGCGCAGAGCAGGCGCAGCGCCGGCCAGCGGAGGTACGGCGACCACGACGGGATGACCGAGGACTACGGCGGAGTGACCGAGAACCAGGACACAGTTTCCCAGAACGGGGATGCAGTGATCCAGGACCAGTGCGCGGGTACCGGGGACCAGGGCGGGCGGGAAGAGCCGCGCGCGGCGCAGGCGGTGATGATCCTGCTACGGCTGTTCCGCGCACTGGAGCGGGTCGATACCGGGCTGACCCCCCAGCAGTACCGCATCCTGAAGCTGGCGGGCGCTGGCGGCGAGCGGTCCGCGAAGCTGGCCGAGCGGCTGGCGGTCGCCAAGCCGACGCTGACCGCGACCGCGGACGGCCTGGTCGCCGCCGGATACGCGCGGCGCGACGCGGAGCCCGGGGACCGGCGCGTGGTCCGGCTCTGCCTGACCGCGGCCGGGCACGACGCTGTGGACCGGGCCGACGCCGCCTACGCCCGGTGGCTGGACCATATGCTGGCCGAGACCGGCCAGCCTGACCAGGTGCTGCACGCGCTCGACGCGCTTAATCAGGCCATGGACGAGGTCAGGCGGGCCCGGCTCGCCGCGTCCGGGCCCGCCGAGCCGGACCGGAGCCCGGAGCGGGCCGGGACGGCATGAGGGGCCCGGCCGAGCCGAAGGGGCGCGGTGGCGCCTGGACCGAGGAGCGAGGGAGCCTGCGACCGAGCGACGAGGGAAGGCGGCGCAGTGAAGCGGGAATGGGGAGGTGGGCGGGGCCCCGGAGGCGAGCAAAAAACAGAGCCGGCCCGGGCACCGGTGAGGGCTGGCTGCGGCGGCTGGCCGGCGACTGCTGGCGCTACCCGCGAGGGGTGCTGCTGGCGCTCGGCGGCACGCTGCTGGGCACCCTGGTCACCGCCGCGATCCCGCTGATCCAGCGGGACATCGTCGACAACGCGATCCTCGCGCATCACCAGCCGATCTGGATCGGCGCGAGCCTGCTCCTGATCGCGGCGGTGATCAACTTCGGCGCCGTGTACGTGCGGCGCTACCAGGGCGGCCGGGTGTCGCTCGACGTCCAGCACGACCTGCGCACCGAGCTGTTCGGCTCGCTGACCCGGCTGGACGGCGCGCGCCAGGACCAGTTGCATACCGGGCAGATCGTCAGCCGCTCGATCTCCGACCTCAACATGATCCAGGGCATGCTCAGCATGGTGCCGCTGCTGTCCGGCAGCGCCGTGCTGTTCGTCGTGTCCGTCGTGATCATGGCTTTTCTCTCCCCGCTGCTCACCGTGATCGCGCTCGCGGTCGGCCCGGCGCTGTGGATGATCACGCTCGCGTCCCGGAGCCGGCTGTTCCCGGCCACCTGGGACGCCCAGCAGCAGGCCGGGAACGTGGCCGGGGTCGTGGAAGGCGCGGTTACCGGGGTCCGCGTGGTCAAGGGCTTCGGGCAGGAGGAGCAGGAGATCGAGCGGGTGGAGGAGGCCAGCGGCTTCCTGTACGCCGCCCGGGTGCGCGCGGTCCGGCTGCTGGCCCGGTACAACCCGGCCCTGCAGGCGGTCCCGGCGTTCGGCCAGGTCGGGGTCCTCGCGCTCGGCGGCTGGCTGGCGATCCAGCACGAGATCTCGCTCGGGACGTTCTTCGCGTTCTCCGCCTACCTGGCCCAGCTGGTCGGCCCGGTCCGGGCGCTGGCCGCGATGATCACGATCGGCCAGCAGGCCAGGGCCAGCGTGATCCGCGTCTTCGAGGTGATCGACTCCCGGCCGGTGCTGACCGAGAAGCCGGACGCGGTGGCGCTGCCCGCCGGGACGCCCGACGTCGAGCTGGACGACGTCACCTTCGGGTACGTGCCGTCGCAGCCGGTCTTGCGCGGGCTGTCGCTGCGGGTGCGGCCGGGCGAGACGCTCGCGGTCGTCGGCACCTCGGGATCGGGCAAGTCCACGATCTCGCTGCTGCTCCCCCGGTTCTACGACGTGCGCGGCGGCGCGGTGCGGATCGGCGGGTACGACGTCCGCGATCTCACCCTGGACTCGCTGCGGGCCTCGATCGGGCTGGTGCTGGAGGAGAGCTTCCTGTTCTCCGACACCGTGCGGGCCAACATCGCCTACGGCCGGCCGACCGCGACCGAGGAGCAGGTCATCGCGGCGGCCCGGGCGGCCGAGGCCGACGAGTTCATCACCGCGCTGGCCGACGGGTACGACACCGTGATCGGCGAGCAGGGCCTGACGCTGTCCGGCGGGCAGCGGCAGCGGGTGGCGCTGGCCCGGGCGCTGATCACCGACCCGGCCATCCTGGTTCTGGACGACGCCACCTCGGCCATCGACGCCCGGGTCGAGGCGCAGATCCACGCCACGCTGCGCCGGGTCATGTCCGGGCGGACCACGCTGCTGGTCGCGCACCGGCGGTCCACGCTGCAGCTTGCCGACCGGATCGCGGTGCTCGACGAGGGCCGCCTGGTGGACGCCGGGACCCACGACGAGCTGACCGCCCGGTGCCCGCTGTACCGGCTGCTGCTGGCCGGGCCCGGTGACGACGCCGAGGGTATCGACGCCGGGGAGCTCGCCTGCTACTCCGCCGACGCGGACCGCCGCGCGGCCGACCTGGCCGGACGGGCGGGCCGCAGCCCGGTGCCGGCCTCCGGCGTGACGCCATCACTGTGGACGCCGGCCGCTGGCGAGCCGACCGCGGATTCCCCCGCCACGCTGGCGGGCGGGCCTGCCGGAGCCGGGGGCGTCAGCGTTCCGGCTCCTTCTGGCGCCGCGGCGGCCGCCGGGATGCGCGGCGGCCTCCGCGCCCGGGGGGGCTCGGCGCGGGCCGGCGGCGCGGTGACCGGGATGCTGGCCGACATCCCGCCCACCCCGGAGCTGCTGGCCAAGGTGGCGGCGCTGCCGCCCGCGGACGACGTCCCGAACGTCAGCCAGTCCTGGGCCCGGGCGGCCGACCCGCACTTCACCCTGCGCCGGCTGCTGCGGCCGTTCGCGGTCGCGCTGACCGCCGGCCTGATCCTGGACGGCCTGGACGCGCTGGCCAGCATCGTCATGCCGCTGCTGGTCCGCAACGGGATCGACAACGGCGTGCTGGCCGGGGCCTACCACACGATCGTCCTGCTCGCGCTGGCCGCGCTGGCCATCGTGAGCGCCGACTGGGTGGTCAACATCGTGCAGACCGTGGTGGTCGGGCGGAACGGGGAGCGGCTGCTGTACGCGCTGCGGGTGAAGATCTTCTCGCAGCTGCAGCGGCTCGGGCTCGACTACTACGAGCGCGAGCTCACCGGCCGGATCATGACCAGGATGACCACCGACGTGGACGCGCTGTCCTCGTTCCTGCAGACCGGGCTGATCACCATGGTCAACTCGGGCCTGTCCTTCGTCGGCGTCCTGATCGCGCTGCTGATCATCAACCTCAAGCTCGGTCTCACGCTGCTGGCGGTCCTCCCGCTGCTGATCGCGGCGACCGTGGTGTTCCGGGTGAAGTCGTCGCGGGCGTACGGCGAGGCCCGGGAGAAGGTCAGCGTGGTCAATGCCGACCTGCAGGAGAACGTGGCCGGCCTGCGCGTGGCGCAGGCATTCCGGCGCGAGCAGCTGAACCGGGACCGGTTCGCCGGGCTCAGCGGGGCCTACCTGACCTCCCGGCTGCGGGCCCAGCGCTACATCGCGCTGTACTTCCCGTTCGTGCAGGCGCTGTCGACCGTGGCCGGTGCGCTGGTGCTGTTCGTCGCGGCGGGCGAGGTGCACAGCGGGCTGCTCAGCGCGGGGTCGCTCATCGCCTACCTGCTGTTCATCGACCTGCTGTTCTCCCCGGTGCAGCAGCTGTCGCAGGTCTTCGACGGCTACCAGCAGGCCAACGTCGGGCTGCAGCGGATCAAGAGCCTGCTGCGCACTCCGACGTCCACGCCCGAGGCGGCGTCGCCGGTCCCGGTGAGCCATCTGCGCGGCCAGATCGAGCTGCGTGACGTGTCGTTCACGTACCCGGGCCAGCGGCAGGAGGCCCTGGAGGGAGTCAGCCTCTCGGTGGCGCCCGGCGAGACGGTGGCGCTGGTCGGCCAGACCGGCGCCGGCAAGTCAACGCTGGTCAAGCTCATCGCGCGGTTCTATGACGTCACCTCGGGACGGGTGCTCGTGGACGGGGTGGATGTCCGCGACTACGACATGGCCTCCTACCGGCACCATCTCGGCGTGGTACCGCAGGAGTCCTACCTGTTCCCCGGCACCGTGCGGGACGCGATCGCCTACGGCCGGCCTGACGCCACGGACGCCGAGGTCGAGGCGGCGGCCCGGGGCGTGGGCGCGATCGAGATGATCGCCAGGCTGCCCGGCGGCTTCCTGCACGAGGTGTCGGAACGCGGCCGCAACCTCTCGGCCGGGCAGCGCCAGCTGATCGCCCTGGCGCGGGCCTACCTCGTGAACCCGGCCATCCTGCTGCTGGACGAGGCCACCGCGGCCCTGGACCTGGCCGCCGAGGCGGAGGTCACCCGGGCGACCGAGCAGCTCGCGGCGCGGCGCACCACGCTCGTGGTGGCGCACCGGCTCACCACGGCGTCGCGGGCCGACCGGATCATCGTGATGGAATCGGGCCGGGTGGCCGAGACCGGAACCCACGCCGAGCTGCTGGCCGCCGGCGGGCTCTACGCGGCGATGTGGGCCGCGTTCACCGGCGAAGCCGAGCTGGTCTCCTGATCGCCAGGCGCCGGCGAAGCCGTGGCCAGCTGCGACGGCCGACCGGAGGCTGGCCCGAGCAGATGGGACGCGGGGGGGTCCTGGGCCATGGGGGTCTGGGGTGTCCCCAGGGGGTCCTGTGTCCCCCCCGGGCTAGCACAGCGCACATCGCGCGGGATGAGGGCGAGCGCCGAGGCCACGATGATCAGCGCGGCCGCGCCGTACTGGGTCACCGAGACGCCGACGGCCGCGGCCAGGGGCCCGGCGATCAGGGCGCCGACCGGCATGGCCATGACCGAGCCGAGCAGGTCGTAGGAGGACACGCGGGCCAGCTTGTCCGGCGGGATGTTCCTGGCCAGCGCCACCGTCCACTGCACCATCATGATCTCCACCGTGACGCCGAGGCCGAACGAGGCCAGGCAGACCAGGGGCAGCGGCCAGAGCATCGCGAGCGCCAGCGGCGCGATCGCTATCGACGCGCCGATCGCGACCACGAACAGCATCGGCCGCCGCGGCGTGAACCGTAGCGAGACGATGCCCCCCGCGATCAGGCCGACGGAGTCGGCGGCGGTGATGGCTCCCCACGCCGCCGGGCCGCCGAGGTGGGCCTTCGCGACCACCGGCCCGAGGATCTGGAACGCCCCGTACCACGCCATCAGGACCACGCCGAACTGCGCCACGATCACCCACAGCCAGGTGTGTGAGCGGAACTCCGACCAGCCGTCCCGCAGGTCGTGGAGCAATCCCGTGTCGTGAGCGCGCGCGCTACCGGTCACCCGGATGCTCAGCAGGACCGGAACCGAGATCAGCGTGCCGGCACCGCAGACCGCCAGCGCCCAGCCGGGACCGAACGTCGCGACGCACAGTCCGGCGATCGTGGCCCCGCCCATCTGGCCCCCGTTCATCGCGAGGCGGCTGATCGCGCTGCCTTCCTGCACCAGGTCGCCGGGCACCAGCCGGGGCAGCAGCGCCTGCGAGGCCGGGTAGAAGATCGCCATGCCGGTGCCGGTAACCGTCTCGAGCAGGATCATCTGCCAGAGCTGGATGTGCCCGGCCAGGACCAGGATGCCGAACGTGCCCTCACCGAGCGCGATCATCACGTTGCCGGCCACGATCACCCACTGCGGCGGGACCCGGTCGGCGACGACCCCGCCGAGCAGTGTGAAGATCAGCGACGGCGCGATCTGCGCGGCGAGGACGTAGGAGAGGTCGGCGGTGGACCCGGTCACGTCCAGGACCGCGAAGGAGACCCCGACCAGGGAGAAGGCGAAGGCAGCCGGCGCCAGCAGCCGGTCGGCCAGCAGCAGCCGGAAGTCGCGGTACGCCAGCACGGGGAAGCGCACGACCGCGCGCGCGAACATGGCTGACTTCCGATCTTGACTTGCCGGGACTGGAGCGGGATTCGATGCTAGCCGCGCGGCTGCGGGCCGGGAAACTCATTTTCGGCCGGGTCATCGCCCGGCCGGCCACGGGCTGTAACACGTCCCGGACGGTCCTGATTCCCGGCCCGAATTCCCGGGGACATGGCCACCGGGGTCCCCGGCGCCGCAGGCTCCTCAAACCGGATGGACATCAGCAAATGTCTCAGTTTCGTATTTTCTTCACATAACTCTTGCCTGCCACCATAAGCTGCCATATCCTACTGCGGTCCGCTGCCGAGGGCAGCCAGCGCCGACCGCCGGGGCCGGAGAGGCACAGTGCTCGTACCGGCGGTAACGGCTCGGGCGGCCCGGCGGTTCACCGGGTTGCGGAACATGCGGCGGGGAGTCCCGCAGCCCGGCGAACCGGGCCCGGCCTGCTAAGACCCCGGTTTGACCTTCCCGAGCGCGACAAGGCACGATCTCTGTGAGGTGCACAGCCGCGTTCGGTCGCCAGCCGGCCCCATCCGGTCGCCGGGCGTCACGAGGAGCACTGCAATGCGGCAGGCCGGCCCTCCGAGGTGGCCGGCGCCGGGTTCGAGGGGAGCTGATCGCTGGTGAGCATCCTGGGCACGCGCGTCCTGCGGACGGAGGACCCGCGCTTCCTGACCACCGGCGGGGTCTACACCGAGGACGTCGTGGACGAGCGCCTGACCGGCGCCTGCCACGTGTTCTTCGTCCGCTCCCCGGTCGCCCACGCCAGGATCAGCGGGATCGACGTCAGCGCGGCGCTGTCGGCCCCGGGCGTGGTGGCCGCGTTCACGGCCGCCGATGTGGCCGACCTGGCCCCCATCAAGCCGGGCCCGATGTTCAACCAGCAGATGTCCCGGCCCATCCTGGCCGCGGACAAGGTCCGTTTCGTCGGCGACCCGGTGGCCATCGTGGTCACCGAGCAGGCCTACCAGGGCGAGGACGCCGTCGAGCTCGTGGATGTCGACTACGACGTGCTGCCCGCGGTCATCGATCTGACCGAGGCAGCCTCCGACAAGGTGCTCCTCTACGAAGAGGCGGGCACCAACGTGACCGCGAACTTCGGCGACCCCAGCGCGCTCGACGAGCACCTGTTCGACGACTGCGAGGTCGTCACGACGCGGACGATCCTGAACCAGCGCGTGGCGCCGGCCCCGATGGAGACCCGGGCCGCCGCGGCCGCGTGGGACCCCGACGGGCGGCTGACCGCCTGGATACCGAACCAGGGAGCGCAGGGCACCAAGTCCAGCCTGGCCCGGCTGCTCGGCGTGCCGGGCGAGCAGGTACGCGTCATCACCCCTGACGTCGGCGGCGCGTTCGGCGCGAAGTTCGGCGCCGACCCCGAGCACGCGCTCGTGGCCTGGGTGGCGCGGCGGCTCGGGCGCCCCGCGCGGTGGGCCGAGACCCGGTACGAGAACCTGATCGCGATGACCCACGGCCGGGCCCAGCAGCAGACGGTCACGATCGGCGGCAGGCGGGACGGGACCGTGCTGGCTTACCGGCTGGAGATCGTCCAGGACGCCGGGGCCCACGTCCGGATCGGCGCCATGCTGCCGTTCCTGACCATCCTGATGACGCCCGGGCCGTACGAGATCCCGCGGGCCGAGGCCATAGCCAAGAGCGTGGTCACCACGACCACGCCGCTGGGCGCCTACCGCGGCGCAGGCCGACCGGAGGCCAGCGCGGCGCTCGAGCGGGCCATGGACCTGTTCGCCGCGGAGATCGGCATGGACCCCGCCGAGGTACGGCGGCGCAACCTGCTGCCGAAGTTCACCGAGCCGCACCGGACCAAGTTCGGCGCGCTCTACGACACCGGCGACTACGCCGCCGCCCTGGACAAGGTGCTCGCCGCGGCCGGCTACGACCAACTGCGCCGGGAGCAGGCCGAGCGCCGGACCCGGGGCGATACGGTCGCGCTGGGGATCGGCCTGGCCAGCTACGTGGAGATCACCGGCATGGGGGACGGCGAGGAGTCGCCGCCGCAGGAGAACGCCACCGTCGAGGTTCATCCCGACGGGACCGCGACGATCCTCACCGGCACCTCCCCGCACGGCCAGGGCCACGCGACCGCCTGGGCCATGCTGGCCAGTGAGGAGCTCGGCATCCCGGTGGACAAGATCACGCTGAAGTGGGGTGACACCGACCTGATCCCCGAGGGCGGCGGCACCGGCGGCTCGCGCAGCCTGCAGCACGGCGGCTCCGCGGTGCGGCAGGCGTCCCAGGAGCTGATCGAGATCGCGCGGGAGCGAGCCGCCAGCGAGCTCGAGGCCAACCCGGCCGACCTGCGCTTCGACGTCGAGCGCAGCGCGTTCGAGGTAGCTGGCGACCCGGAGGCCTCGGTGCCGCTGGCCCACCTGGCCGAGGAGGAACGGCTGGTCGTGCGCACGGTGTTCACGGCGCCAGGGGCGACCTTCCCGTTCGGGTCGCACGTCGCGGTGGTCGAGGTGGACACCGAGACCGGCAAGGTGGTGCTGCGCCGGATCGTGACCGTGGACGACGCCGGGTTCGTGCTCAACCCGCTGCTGGCCGAGGGGCAGCGGCATGGCGGCATCGCCCAGGGCGCGGCGCAGGCCTTTGTCGAGGAGGTCGTCTACGACGGCGACGGCAACCCGCTGACCGCGAGCTTCGCCGACTACCCGTTCCTGTCCGCCACCGAGGTGCCGAGCTTCGAGCTGGCCGACATGCAGACCCTGACCACCTATAACCCGCTCGGCGTCAAGGGCATCGGCGAGGCGGGCTCGATCGGCGCCACCCCGGCCGTGCAGAACGCGGTCATCGACGCGCTCGCCCACCTTGGCGTCCGGCACATCGACATGCCCGCCTCCCCGCAACGGGTCTGGAAGGCCCTGCGAACCGCAGGGGGCCCAGAGGGGTCGGCCCCCCGGGATGACACCGCGAAGGAGAATGCGTAAATGCAGGTCCAGATCACCGTCAACGGCCAGCAGCGGTCCGACGATGTCGAGCCGCGGCTGCTGCTCGTGCACTACCTGCGCGAGGTGTGCGGCCTGCGGGCGGCCAACGTCGGGTGCGACACCACCTCGTGCGGCGCCTGCACGGTGCTGCTGAACGGCACGTCGGTGAAATCCTGCACGGTGCTGACCGTCCAGGCGGCGGGGCAGCAGGTCACCACCGCCGAAGGCCTCGCGGCCAACGGGGCACTGCACCCGGTGCAGGCCGCGTTCCGCCAGGAGCACGGCCTGCAGTGCGGGTTCTGCACCCCGGGCATGGTCATGGCCACCGTGGGCCTGCTGTCGGAGAACCCGCATCCCACCGAGGCCGAGGTCCGGGAGGGGCTGGAAGGCAACTTCTGCCGCTGCACCGGCTACCACAACATCGTCCGCGCGGTACTGGCCGCGGCCGCCGGCGGCGCCGGGGCCAGCGGGACCGCCGACGGCGAGCGCACGGAGGTGAGCGCGTGATCCCCGCGCCGTTCGACTACGTCGCCGCCGAATCCGTCCCGCAGGCCGTGGACCTGCTCGGCAGCCTGGATGACGACGCCAAGCTGCTGGCCGGCGGGCACTCGCTGCTGCCGATGATGAAGCTGCGCCTGGCCACTCCCTCGGTGCTCATCGACATCGGCCGGCTGACCGAGCTGATCGGGATCCGGGCCGAGGGCGACGAGCTCGTGATCGGCGCGGCCACGCCGCACGCCACGCTGGCCACCTCCGGCCTGGCCCGGGCCGACGCGCCGCTGCTCGCGCACTCCGCCGGGCTGGTCGGCGATCCGCAGATCCGCCACCGCGGCACGATCGGCGGCTCGCTGGCTCACGCCGACCCGGCGGCCGACCTGCCCATGGCGCTGCTCGCGCTGAGCGGATCGGTCGACGTGCTCGGCCAGGGCGGAACCAGGAACGTCGCCGCGGAGGACTTCTTCACCGGGTTCTTCGAGACCAGCCTGGAGCCGGGCGAGCTGATCACCGCGGTCCGCGTGCCGCGCCGGCCCGGCGCGGCCTGGGGCTACCAGAAGTTCGTCCGGCGCGCCAACGACTGGGCGATCGTCGGCGTCGCGGCCATCGACGGCCGCATCGCGCTGGCCAACATGGGCCCCACGCCGCTGCGCGCCCACGCGGCCGAGCAGGCCCTGGCCGGCGGCGCGAGCGCGGGCGAGGCCGCCGAACTGGCGGCCGAGGGAACCGAGCCGGGCGAGGACGTGCACGCCGACCGCGACTACCGCCGGCACCTCGCCCGCGTCCTGACCCGGCGCGCGCTCGAGCACCGCACCTGATCAGCCTCGTCCCGGGATTTTCTGCCCCGCAGCACTTGCCCCGGCGGTCTGGCTGGTCCAGATTTGGCTTGCAAGACCGCGGGCGAACGCGCCAGGCCGATGACGTATGACCCTCGACGAGGAGAGCTGTTATGCGGAAACTCCGGCGGGCTCATCGACTGTCTGTTTTCTCGGGGCTGGCCGTCGCGGCGGCGCTGGCGCTGGCCCTGCCGGGCGGGCTGGGCGCCCCCGCGGCCGCGCGGGCGGCCGCCGGCGCGGCCCGACCGGGGGTGGCGCCGCGCGCGGTCGGCGAACTCGACTGCAACGGCCTGAGCAAGATCCAGAAACCGGCGAAGAACGGGCTCCAATGCGTAGACCCGCGGGGCACCTGGGACGACCGGTTCTACGACAATGGGCACTACATCGGGCACGACGAGCCGTCCGTCCGGTTCATCTCGAACCGCCCGGGCTCGGGAGCCAGCGTCAGCTTCACCGAGCGGCTGCCGGTCGAGCCGCGGGCGCTGCCGACCGTGCGCAGCCCGGGCCACGACGTCACCCACACGTTCGAGCTCACGGTCGCGCCGTGGTTCTCGATCGACGTCTGCGACCCGGACTCGACCCCGCTGCTGCCCTGTACGCCGGAGTCGGACGCCAACGCGCCCAGCGGCTCGTATCCGGGCGCGGGCGCGGCCTTCGTGGAACTGCAGTTCTACCCGCCCGGGTTCGCCCCGTTCGCCGACAACATCAGCTGTGACAACACGCACTGGTGCTCGGCGCTGACCATCGACAGCGCCGAGTGCCAGGGCAGCGGGATCAACGCCGGGCCGTGCAACAACAACTGCCCGGAACCGGTGAACTTCGGGTTCATCCAGGACAACGGCGTGCCCACCGGGCCGCCCAGCCCGCAGCTGAGCGACTCCGCCACGGTGACGCCCAACCGGCACACGCTGCTGATGAGCCAGGGCGACGTCATCAACGTGCGGATGTTCGACGCCCGGGTCCGCGGGGGCCGTGCGCTCGAGGCCCGGATAACCGACTACACGACCGGGCGGAGCGGCTACATGATCGCCTCCGCCGCCAACGGGTTCATGAACACCAACCCGGTCACCTGCGACGGAACGCCGTTCAACTTCCAGCCGGAGTACTCCTCCGCGGCCGCGCCGAACGTGCTCCCGTGGGGGTTCGGGCCGTACATGATCAACGATGAGTACGAGATCGGTCACTTCGAGCCCTGCACGAAGGTCACCGGCCCGCAGACCACTCCCCTCGGCAGCATCAACGACGTCTACTACACGAACTGCCTAGGACCGTACGAGTCGGCCTCCGACAGCGGATCGTCGCTCGAGCCGGACGATTCGCCGTGCTACAAGTTCGGCGATACCCACGGCGGCACCGCGGCACCGAACCTGGTGACCGGATGCGACGTGTTCTTCGACGCGATCGGCGACCTCGACTACGACGGCACCCCGTACTATCCGGACTGGCCGGACTCGCTCACGCCGAACCGGTTCCCGTCGCCGTTCCTGCAACTGCAGCCGACCTCCGGAGGCGGACGCCAGTACCCGCAGATCCAGTTCGTCACCGACAGCAGCGCGACCCAGTTCAACACCGGCTGCAACCCGGTCACCGGCATGGGATGCGTGCTTCCGCCCCAGGGCCCGGGGAACTTCTACCCGTACTTCACCCTGGCCAAGGTCGGCGGCTCGTGCGTGTGGGAGTTCGGCAACATGCGCAACGGCAACACCTTCGGCGGCGACGCCCAGTACGGCTCGGTCGGACCCGGGACGCTGGGCGCGTTCGCCAGTCCCGTCCTCGGCAACCCGCGCTGCCGGGCCCATGGCCGATAGCGTCGTGGCCGCGAGCGGGGCAGACGCGGCGGCCGACGGCCCGGCGCCCGGGCCCGGGCAGGCCCCGGGCCGGGTGGCACTGGACGCCGCGCAGCGGGCCGAGCGGACCAGCCGGGCCGGTCCGGCAGCCCGGCGCCTGGCCGGCGCGGGCGTCACGATCGTGGCCCTGTGCTGGGTCGACAACACCGGCGTCACGCGGGCCAAGACCGTCCCGCTCGGACGCCTGGAGCGCGTCGCAGGCTGGGGCGTCGGGATGTCGCCGGTGTTCGACGTCTTCCTGGTCAACGACGACATCACCACGAGCAAGTACATCGGCGGCCCCGGCGGCGACCTGCGGCTGCTGCCCGACACCGAACGGATCACCCCGCTCGCGGGGCAGCCCGGCTGGGCCTGGGCGCCGGTTGACCGCTACACCCAGGAGGGGCAGTCCTACGCCGGCTGCCAGCGCTCGTTCACCCGCCGCATGACCGACCAGGCCGCCGAGCACGGCCTGGAGCTGCGGATGAGCTTCGAGGTGGAATGGGCGGTCGGCACCGAGGACGACGGGAATTTCCGGCCGGCCTGCACCGGCCCCGCCTACAGCATGACGCGGGTGGTCGAGCTTTCCGACTACAGCCGCGAGGTCGTCGAGGCGCTGGAGCGCCAGGGAATCACGGTCGAGCAGTTCCACCCGGAGTACGCCGCGGGCCAGCTCGAGATCTCGGTGGCCGCGGCCGATCCGGTCGCGGCGGCTGACGACAACGTGCTGGTCCGGCACACTATCCGCGCCGTGTCGGCGCGGCACGGCTTCCAGGCGTCGTTCGCGCCGTCGGTCGTCGCCGGGACCGTCGGCAACGGCGGCCACCTGCACCTCAGCGTCTGGCGGGACGGGCAGAACCTGCTCGCGGGCGGGCCCGGCCGGTACGGCCTCACCGGCGACGGCGAGGCGTTCGCCGGCGGCGTCCTGGCCGAGTTGCCCGCGCTGACCGCGGTCGGCGCGCCGAGCGCGGCCAGCTACCTGCGCCTGGTGCCCTCGCACTGGGCCGGCGTCTTCCAGTGCTGGGGACGGGAGAACCGGGAGGCGGCGCTGCGCCTGGTGACCGGGTCCGCCGGCGAGCAGGACATCCGGGCCAATCTCGAGGTCAAGTGCTTCGACCTGTCGGCCAACCCGTACCTGGCGGCCGGCTCGGTGATCGCCGCCGGGCTGGACGGGATCCGGTCCGGCGCCAGGCTCCCGGCCGAGATCGCCAGTGATCCGGCCGCCCTGACCGCCGACGAGCTCGCGGGCCGCGGGATCCGCAGGCTGCCGCAGGGGCTGCCGGAGGCGGCCGATTGCCTGGATCGCAGCCCGGTCCTGCGCCGGGCGATGGGTGATCCCCTGTTCGAGGCGTTCCTCGCGGTGCGCCGCGCCGAGGCCGAGCTGTTCGCCGGCGCCAGCGCGGACGACATCGCCGCCCAGACCCGCTGGCGGTGGTGACATCGACCCGCTGGCGGTGGAGAGATCCCGAGCGAGCTGGAGGGGACCATGACGACCGCAGAGCCACTACCGCTGATCGACCATCACGTTCATGGCGTGGTCGCGGGCGCGCTGGACGGGCCGGGGGTCGAGGCCCTGCTCACCGAGTCGGCCGCGCCGGTGCCGCCGGGCGCGTCGGTGTTCGACAGCCAGCTCGGCTTCGCGGTGCGCCGCTGGTGCGCGCCGGTGCTGGACCTGGAACCGTCCGCGTCCGCCGAGCGCTACCTGCAGCGCCGCGCTGAGCTCGGGCCCGCCGAGGTGGACCGGCGGCTGCTGCAGGCCGCGGCCGTCGAGGCCTGGCTGGTGGACAGCGGCTGGCAGACCGACCAGGTGCTCACCCCGGGGCAGCTGGCCGAGGCCAGCGGGGCGCCCGCGCACGAGATCGTCCGCCTCGAGGCCGTCGCCGAGCAGGTGGCGCGCGGCGGGCCGGACGCCGCGCGCTACGCCACGGCGTTCGCTCACGCGCTCGAGGCCGCCGTCCGCGGCGCGGTCGGGCTCAAGTCCATCGTGGCCTACCGGTACGGGCTTGACTTCGACCCCGCGCGGCCGGGCGCCGCCGAGGTCCGGGCGGCGGCGGGCCGCTGGCTGCGGGCGCTCGACAGCGACCCGACGGCCCGCCTCGAAGACCCGGTCCTGCTCCGCCACGTGATCTGGGCCGGGGTGGACCTGGGGCTGCCGCTCCAGTTCCACGTCGGCTTCGGCGATCCCGACGTGCGCCTGCACCGGGCCGATCCCTCGCTGCTGCACGACTTCCTGCTCGCCACCCAGGACGCCGGCCCGCCCATCATGCTGCTGCACTGCTACCCGTACCACCGCCAGGCGGGCTACCTGGCCCACGTCTTCCCGCACGTGTACATGGACGTCGGCGAGGCGCTGAACCACGTCGGCGCGCGCTCGCCCGCGGTGCTGGCCGAGGCCCTGGAGCTCACCCCGTTCCATAAGATGCTCTACTCGTCCGACGCCTTCGGGCTGCCCGAGCTGCACTACCTGGGCGCGACCGGGTTCCGCCGCGACCTGGCCCGGGTCACCGGCGCGTTCGTGACCGACGGCGCCTGGTCGGCCGCCGACGCCGACCGGGCCGGGCACCTGATCGGGGCGGCCAACGCCCGCCGGGTGTACCGGCTGGCCGCGCCGTGACCGGCCCGCGGCCGGCCGCCGCGCTGCGGGCCGCGCTGGACCGCGAGATCTCCGGCGCGGTGCGGCTGCGCCGCGAACTGCACACCGGCGCGGAGCTGTCCGGGGCCGAGCACCGCACCGCGGCCACGGTCGCGGCGGCGCTCGGCGCCGCGGACGCGCCCGCCGTGGCCGGGACCGGCCGGATCGTGCGCATCGGCCCGCCCGAGGGCCCGTGCGTCGCGGTCCGGGCCGAGCTGGACGCGCTCCCGATCCGGGAGCAGACCGGGGTGCCCTGGGCCTGCACGACCGGCGCCATGCACGCGTGCGGGCACGACGTGCACCTCGCGGCCCTGGCCGCGCTCGGGCGCGCGGCCCGCGACGTGGCGGCCGCGGACGGCCTGCCCGCGGCCCTGCTCGCCGTGCTGCAGCCGCGCGAGGAGGGCTACCCATCCGGCGCGCGGGACGTCGCGGCGTCGGCGGAGTTCGCGGCGGAGCAGCCGGACGCGGTCATCGGCGTGCACCTGCAGCATCAGGTGCCGCCCGGTACGGTCGCCGCGGCGGCCGGCACGGTGAACGCATCCACCGACGGCTTCGAGATCCGGGTCGAGGGCGTAGGCGGCCACGCGGGCTACCCGCACGAGGCCGTCGACCCGGTGCCCGTGCTCTGCCAGGTGGTGCTGGCCCTGCAGCAGATCGTCAGCCGGCGCATCGACCCCACCCACGCGGCGGCCGTGTCGGTCGGCGAGCTCCAGGCCGGGCGGGCGGCGAACGTGATCCCCTCCTCCGCCGCCGCCCGCGGCACGCTGCGGGCGCTGGACCCGGCCGACCGCCCGGTGCTGCGCCAGGCGCTGCGCGAGATCGTGGAGCACACCTGCCGCGCCCACCGCGGCCAGGGCACCGTGACGATCGACGAAGGCGAGCCCGCCTTGGTCAACAGCGAGCCGCTGACCGAGGCCAGCTGGCCCCTGCTCCGCGAGGCCGGGTTCGTGGTGGACGCCTCGTTCCGGTCCTGCGGCGCGGACGACTTCTCCTACTACGCCGACCGCGCGCCCAGCCTGATGCTCTTCGTCGGCGCGGGCGGCCGGGTGAGCCTGCACCACCCGCAGTTCCTGCCCTCCGACGACGCCGTCGGCCAGGCGGCCCGCGTCATGCTGGCCGGCTACCTGGCCGCGCTGAGCCTGCTCTTATCCCGCATCCCGGCCTGCCGCTTCCCATAAGCATTCGCCGAACTATATAGTTCGGACTATACTTGTGGGCATGACGACGCGCGATGCAGGGGACAGCACGGACAGCCGGCGTGCCCTCGGGATCACCATCGGGGAAGCGCTGTACGGGCTGGCGACGCTCGCGGTGCGGCACGGCCCCCGGGAGATCAGCCTGACCGCGGCGTCGACGCTGTCCACGCTCGACCGCACCGGGGCCCGCCGCCTCACCGACCTGGCCGTGATCGAGGGAGTCACCCAGCCGTCGATGAGCGTGCTCGTGACCGGGCTAGAGCAGGCCGGCCTGGCCGAGCGCCTGCCCGACCCGGCCGACCGGCGCGTCGTGCTCGTGACGCTGACCGCCGCCGGGGCCGACTACATCCGCGCCCGCCGTCAGGCCGGCGCCGGGGCGTTCGCCGGCCTGATCGACAAGCTGTCGCAGGACGAGGCCGCCACGCTCGCCGCCGCGGTTCCGGCCCTGAACCGGCTGCGCGAGATGGACAGCGACCGCAGGGCCGCCGCGGCGGAGCGCCCGTCCCCGCCGGCCACGGACGCGTCCGGCCCGCAGCCCGGCTCCGAGGGCGCGGCCCGGTGAGCGCGGGGCACAGCGTCAGGGAAGCCGCCGGGCACGCGACGTCCGCGAGCCCGTTCCGCCAGCCCAAGGGGGTCTGGGCGGTCGCCTTCGCCTGCGTGGTGTCGTTCATGGGGATCGGGCTGGTGGACCCGATCCTGCCGGCGCTGTCCGGCCAGCTGCACGCCTCCCCCAGCGCGGTCGAGCTGCTGTTCACCAGCTATCTCGTGGTGACCGCCGTGGCCATGCTGGTGACCGGGTGGGTGTCCAGCCGCATCGGCGGCAAGCGGACCCTGGTCGCGGGCCTGATCCTGATCGTGGCGTTCAGCGCGCTGGCCGGGTCGTCGCACTCGATCGGGCAGATCATCGGCTTCCGTGCCGGGTGGGGGCTCGGCAACGCCCTGTTCATCGCCACCTCGCTCGCGGTGATCATCGGCGCGGCGTCGGGCGGGTTCGCGGGCGCGATCATCTTGTACGAGACCGCGCTCGGCATCGGCATCGCGCTCGGCCCGCTCGTCGGCGGCGAGCTCGGGGCCATCAGCTGGCGCGGCCCGTTCTTCGGGGTCACCGCCGCGATCGGCGTCCTCGCCTCCGGTCACCGGCTGCTGACCCGCGCGGAGCAGGGGACCGGCGAACGGCCGGAGGCGGCGGGGGAGCCGGCCGTTCCCGCCCCGGCGCCGATCGTGGTGGCCGTGGACGCCAGGCCGGGCGAACTCTTCGATGCCAGCCTGACCAGTCAGCTCATCCGTCACGCGGACTGCGAGGTGCACCTGGTCCCGGCCACGCCCGGTCCCCGGAGGCGGGCCACCGTGGCCCGGAGTTCCTGAACCTGGCGGGTGAGCTCGGCGATCCGGCGCGCGTCGTCGTCCGCCGCCCGGGCCTCAGCGATCTCACGGATCCTGCGGACCTCCTGGTACAACGGCTCCAGGTCGCGGCCCACGGGCGAGCCGCAGTATGGGCACCGGCCTGTCTCGCTCACGGCAACTCCGGCAGGGCAGCCTCGCGGTTGATGGTGGGCGGCGGCGAAGCGCGGCGCCGCCCTCGCGCCGCACGCTACGCGCCGGGCGGGGGCTGGGCCATGAGCCAAAGGCCAAATCCGGCGGCCTGATTCTGGGGTGTCCCACAAGCCGAACCCTTTTCATCCGCAGACTCGGGCCCGGAGCATGTGGGCAGCAATGGGGAGGATGAAAAGGTTCGTTGCGTCAGCGGTTCCTGATGACCCTCCGGCGGTAGACGATGCTCCCCGCGCCGACCAGGATGGCCAGCCCGCCGATCCACAGCAGCAGGCCGTGCTGGAACCCGGCCGTGCCGCCGCCGCCCGTGGGCGGGGCCGCGGTGACGACCGGGCTGGCCGTTACCGTCGGGCTCGGCGTCACCGTCGGGCTTGGCGTCACCGTGGCCGTGTCCGTCGGGGCGGCGGTCGCCGTCGCCGTCGCCGTGGCCGTGGCCGTGGCCGTGGCCGTGGCGGTCGCCGTGGCCGTCGCTGTTGCCGTAGCAGGGGTTGAGGGTGAGGATGTAGGCAGTCCTACCGGAGGCGAGGATCCCCCCGTGCAGGCCGAGATTGCCGCGGAAGCGAGTATGGCCACAATGCCGAAGCCCAGCGCGGTCAGGCTCGCGCGCAGCCCCGTCCCCGCAGCGGTGGTATGCACCTTCATGAAACCTCCTCACCCGTCCGGCAAGTGGCGGTCCCGTTCCCGAAAGCGAGGGCCATAAAGGTATTGCCCGTGGACGGCACAGACATGCCATGACCTGTTCCCCAGTTGAATATCAGGCTACGCGAGTCGAACATCCCGGAGGAAGCCGGAGGGAGGGACGACGGTATTGGGGGAGGTGGAGTGGCGGCGCATAGCCGGGCTTCGCGTGGTCATGTCCTGGCCGGAGAGCGGGTACGCCACCCCGCCCAGCGGGCCAGGACGCCAGGCCCCAGGGAGCCGGCCGCCGGGAAGCCTGCGGGCCCGCCTGGCCGGGATGGTCGGCGTCCTGCTGATCGTGGGCGGGGGCACCGCGATCGGCGTCGCGTTCGCTACCCAGGAGCACGCGCCGCAGCCCTCGCTGGCGGCGGCGGGCAACATCGGGCCGCCCCCCTTCCGGGCCCACGGGCTGTCGCTGTCCCGCTCGGTGCCGGTGTCCGTCGCTATCCCGGCCATCGGCGTGAATTCGAAACTGCTGCATCTGGGCATCGATGCCGACGGCATGATCGCCGTGCCGTCGCTGTACACGGAGGCAGATGAGGCGGCGTGGTTTAAGTACTCGGCGACCCCGGGCCAGATCGGGGCGTCGGTCATCGAAGGCCATCTCGACAGTTATCAGGGGCCCGCGGTCTTCTTCCGCCTCGGGGCCCTCCGCCCGGGGGACAGCGTCAACGTGCGGCTCGCCGACGGGGTCACCGCGGTTTTCCGCGTCACCGGCGTGCGCCAGTACCGCAAAACCAATTTCCCCGCGGAAGCCATTTACGGCGCGACCGATTACGCCGCTTTGCGCCTGATAACGTGCGGCGGGACCTTCGACTACGCCACCGGCCATTACCTGAGTTCGACGGTGGTATTCGCGATCCTCACCTCGTCGCGCGGCCCGTGAGGGCGCTGCTTACCTCAGATGGTGGAGCAGGGGCTGCGAGATGTGCCGGTTGTACCAGAACTGCGCTTCGCCCCGCGACTCGCACGGCCGCGGGTCCCAGGCCGTGCATCTGGCGCCCGCGCAGCTGATCCTGGTCTTGCCGTCCGCCGTCCCCTCCTCGACCGGCAGGTGCGCGTACCCGGCGCGCAGGCGGACGTCGCTGATTCCCGGCATGAGCGTTCACTCCTCCGCGGAGGTCCTGGCGAGGCCAGGGGCGTGTCAGCCTCTTCCGCTACCCTGCCAGCCCGGCTGAAACTTCCCGGGGAGGCGCGCCGCGGCCGGGTCACCCGGCGAAGGTGGCCCAGAGCAGGTAGACGTTGAGGGCGATGATCATCGCAGCGATGCCGCCGGCCGCGGCGGTGGTGAGCGGGCGGTTGGCCAGCGGTCCCATGATGTCCGCGCGCCGGGTCAGCAGCACCAGCGGCACCAGCGCGAACGGGATGCCGAAGGACAGCACGACCTGCGAGATCACCAGGCTGTCGGTAACGGGCAGGCCGAGCCCGAGCACGATCAGCGCGGGCAGCATGGTGAGCCCGCGGCGCACCCACACCGGGATGCGGCGGCGGACGAAGCCCTGCATGACCACCTGGCCCGCGTAGGTGCCCACGCTCGATGATGACAGCCCCGACGCGAGCAGCGCGACCGCGAACGCCAGCGCGGCCCCGCCGCCGACCAGCCGGGCCAGCCCGGCGTGCGCGGCTTCGAGCGAGTCCACCCCGGGCACGCCGGTGTGGTGGAACACCGAGGCGGCCACGAACAGCATGGCCAGGTTGATCAGGCCGGCCGCGCCGAGCGCCATGACCACGTCGAGGCGCTGGAAGCGCAGCAGCTCGCGCCGCTCGGCGTCGTCGCCGCAGCTCACCCGGGACTTCGTCAGCGCGGAATGCAGGTAGATGACGTGCGGCATGACCGTGGCCCCGATGATCCCCGACACCAGCAGCAGCCGGCCGCTGCCCAGATGGGGCACCAGCCCGGCCGCGATGCCCGCCGGGCTGGCCCCGACGCCGGCCAGGTCGCAGGCGAAGCCCAGGAACACGATGCCGAGCAGGCCGGCGATCGCCAGCTCGAAGCGCCGGTAGCCGCGCTGCTCCAGGGCGAGGATCCCGAACGCGACCACCGCCGTGACCAGCCCGGCCGCCAGCAGCGGCACGCGGAAGAGCAGGTACAGCCCGAGCGCCGCCCCGACGAACTCGGCCAGGTCGGTGGCCATGGCGATGAGCTCCGCCTGCACCCACAGGCCCAGCGACACCGGCGCGCCGAAGTGCTCCCGGCACAGCTCCGGCAGGTCGCGCCCGGTCGCGACGCCGGTCTTGGCGGACAGGTACTGCACCAGCATGGCCATCAGGTTGGCCGTCACCACCGCCCACGCAAGCGCGTAGCCGAACCGCGCCCCCGCGGCGAAATTGGTGGCGAAGTTACCGGGGTCGACGTAGGCGACCGCGGCCACGAACGCCGGGCCGAGCAGGGCCACGATGCCGCGGGCCCGCCCGCGCGAGCGCAGCCGCCGCAGCCCGCTGGGCTCCGCCAGGCCGACCGCGGGCGCGGCGGGGGATCCGGGCGCCCCCGCCGTCTGGGCGGTCTGGACCCCGGCCATCGGCCGGGGCCTCAGCCGATCGAGGGGCCGAGCCCGAGCGACTGCGGCGTGCTGGAGTCAGGAGACGGCTGGTTCAGGCCCTCATCGAGCGGGCCGTACTCGGTCATGAGCGCGGCGCTGCCGCCCCAGGGCGTCTGCTCCTCGGCGACCAGGGTGTTCGTGGTGAGCAGCAGCCCGGCCACCGAGGCCCCGTTCTGCAGCGCGGACCGGGTGACCCGCAGCGGGTCGATGATGCCCATCTCGATCATGTTGCCGTAGCGGCCCTGCAGCGCGTCGAAGCCTTCGTCCCGGCCCAGCTTCTCGGTCTGCGCCAGCACCTCCTGGCCGGAGTAGCCCGCGTTGGCGGCGATCAGGAACGCGGGCTCGGGCAGCGCCCGGCGCACGATGTCGACGCCGGTCGCGTAGTCGTCCTTGACCTGCAGGTCGTCCAGGCTGCTCTCGGCGTGCAGCAGCGCGGCCCCGCCGCCCGCGACGATGCCCTCGGCCATCGCGGCCCGGGTCGCGGACAGCGCGTCCTCGACCCGGTGCTGCAGTTCCTTCAGCTCGGCGGGGGTGGGCGCCCCGACCCGGATCACGGCGACCTTGCCGGTCAGCGCCCCGATCCGCTCGGTCAGCACGTCCTCGTCGACCCCGAACGTGGCCCGTTCCAGCTCGGCGCGCAGCTGGGTGACCCGGAACTCGACGTCCTCGGGGGACCCGGCGCCGCCGATGATGGCGGTGCTGTCCGCGGTGACCCGGACCTGCGCGGCCCGGCCGAGCTGGTCGATCGTCATCGTCTCCAGGGTGAACCCGGAGTGCTTGCTGAACACGGCGCCACCGCAGATCGCGGCGATGTCCTCCAGTTTGTGCAGCCGCCGGTCGCCGAAGCCGGGGGCCCGTACCGCCACGCACTGGAACACCCGGTTGACGTGGTTGTGCACCAGCATGGACAGCGCCGTGCCCTCGACGCTCTCGGCGATGATGATCAGCGGCCGCGGCGCTCTCATGATCTTGTCGAGCACCGGCATCAGCTGCTGCACCTTGGTGATCTTCTCGCTGCACATCAGGATGTACGGGTCGTCGACGATCGCCTCGAGGCTGGCCGGGTTGGTCACCATGTACGGCGACAGGTACCCGTTGTCGAACTCGAACCCCTCGACGAAGTCGACGCTCATCCCGTTGACCGCCGACTCCTCCACGGTGACGGTGCCGCCGTCACCGACGGTGTACAGCGCCTTGGCGATCACCGCGCCGACCGAGTCGTCGTCGTTCGCGGAGATCGCCGCCACCCGGGCGTAGTCCTGCTCGGTGACCACCGGGTGCGCGACGCCCTGCAGGTGCTCGACCAGCCGGGCGACGGCGAGGTCGATGCCCCGCTTGACCAGGACCGGGTTGGCGCCGGAGCCGATCGCCTGCATGCCCTGCCGGATGATCGCCTGGGCGATCACCGTGGCCGTGGTCGTGCCGTCGCCGACGATGTCGTTGGTCTTGATCGCCGCTTCCTTGACCAGCTGGGCGCCCATGTTCTCGAACTGGTTCTTGAGGTGGATCTCCCGCGCGATCGTCACCCCGTCGTTGGTGACCACCGGCGTCCCGGTGATCTTCTCCAGGATGACGTTGCGGCCCTTGGGCCCCAGCGTGGACTTCACGGCCTCGGCCAGCTGGTCGACGCCACGGAGCAGCAGGCTGCGCGCGTCCTCGCCGAAGCGGAGTTCCTTGGCCATTCGGTAAGCCTCCTAGGGGACGAGGATGGCGCGGCCGCGAACCCGGCCCGCGTCGAGATCGGCGATGGCGTCCGGCGCGGCGTCCAGCGGGTACGTCCGGGTGTGCAGGGTGACCTTCCCGGCCTCGGCCAGGACCATGAGCTCGGCCAGGTCGTTGTAGGTCCCGACGATATTCCCGATGATGTTGCGCTCGGTCGTGATGATGTCGAGGGTCGGGATGTGCAGGGTGCCGCCGTAGCCGATGACGAAGTACGAGCCGGCCTCGCCGGTCATGTTCCATCCGTCGTTCTCCGCGCCCTGCTCGGCCACGAAGTCGAGGACCACGTGGGCACCCGCCCCGCCGGTCAGCTCCTGCACCGCGGTCACCTGCCCGCCGTCGGCGACCACCGTGCGGTTCGCGCCCAGCTGCTCGGCCAGCTTGAGCGCGTCCGGGTTCCGGTCCACCACGATGATCGTGGTCGCGGTGAGCGCGGCCAGGCACTGAACGCCGATGTGACCGAGCCCGCCGGCGCCGATGACCACGCAGGTGGTGCCGGGGTACAGCAGCGGGATCGCCTTGCGCACCGCGTGGTAGGCGGTGATCCCCGCGTCGGCCAGCGCCGCCACGTCCTTCGGCTGGGTGGCCGGGTCGAGCTTGATGCAGGCCCGGGCCGAGGTGAGCAGGTACTCGGCCATCCCGCCGTCACGGGACAGGCCGGGGAACTCGCTGTTGATGCAGTGCATGTCGTCGCCGGCCCGGCAGGCCCGGCACAGGCCGCAGGTAACGAGCGGATGCAGGATCACGGTGTCGCCGACCGCCACGTTGGTGACCCCCGGGCCGACCTCGTGCACCCATCCCGCGTTCTCGTGGCCCAGGACGTAGGGCAGCGGCGTGTGCATGGCCGCGTCCCACTGGCCCTCCATGATGTGCAGGTCGGTGCGGCAGACCCCGGCCCCGCCGATCTTGACGATGACGTCGAGCGGGCCGCGGATGGTGGGCTCCGGTATGTCGTCGACCACCGGAGGCTGGTGAAACTCGTGCAGTCGGACGGCCTTCACTGCTCTTCCTCCTCGCCTAGTCCTGAAGAGTCGTACCGGTGCCGCAGCATGCCGCGGCAGATGCTGCCGTTCGACTCGATGCTGACCCGCGTGACGCGAGCCCGCCGCAGGTGCAGCGGCAGGGCGTCCGGGCTCACCCGGGCGCCGGTCGCCGGCTCGATCACCAGCGGCGCGTCGTCGCCGGCCGGCAGTCCGAGCTCGGCCCGCCGCTGGCGCAGCCGTTCCAGCGGCGCCGACGGCGGCAGGTCGCCCAGCGCCAGGTCCAGCAGCCGGGCCGGGTCGGTGCCCGCGGCCAGCAGCGGCCGGCATACCTGATCGGTCCCGGCCATGACCGCCTTGCGCAGGAAGTCGGCGCGCAGCTCGTGCAGCTCGCTGACGGCCTCGCCGTCGAAGCTGTGCACGAAGCCCGCGTGGGCCGCCACTCCCCCGTTGATCGCGTCGGAGGCGAAGTGGTCTTCCAGCACCACCTCCGCGCTCCGCACGCCCGGCAGCGCGCTGACGGCGTCGTACGCGTCCGCCACCATCAAGAACGCGAAGTTGGGCGCGCAGAAGTAGGTCGGCAGGCGCAGCCGGACCACGGCGCGGCGGTCGGGCGACAGCGCGCACGACGTGACGAAGCCGAGCGAGGTGATCGGCTCGTCCAGCTCCGGGTCCCTGACGGTCTCCAGCGCCGCGAGCAAGGTGGCCGCCGCGGCGGCCGGCTGGCCTCCCATGGTGGGAGGCGGCATGGTTGATGGCCCGGGGGGGTCGGGGGGGTCACCCC
This sequence comes from uncultured Actinomycetota bacterium, assembly GCA_963795055.1. Classification (GTDB taxonomy): domain Bacteria; phylum Actinomycetota; class Actinomycetes; order Streptosporangiales; family Streptosporangiaceae; genus JASHPR01. The sequence goes on along the minus strand of CAWCGJ010000005.1, from coordinate 335,343 downwards.
CCCGGGCCGGGACGGTAGCCGGAGCGGTCATGCTCCAGAGGCCGCGTGCTCTTCGGGCTCGCCGCCGAACACCTCGTGGGCGCCGGGCGTGCCGCCGTTCTTGAGCTGGTACTCGGCGGGCACGTCGATGCCGTAGAGCTTGGCCGCGTTCAGGCCGAGGATCTTCTTCTTCCCGTCGGTGCCGAGCCTCGGGAAGTCGGCGTACTCCTCGGAGTTCGGCATCTCCCAGTCGACGAACCCCTCGACCTGCCACTTGGGTTCCCAGATGCCGTAGTCGCTGCCGAACAGCATCTTGTCCTCGCCGACCCAGAACAGCAGCTCGCCCATGCACTTGGCGAAGAAGTTCGGCCGGGCGTGCATCAGGCCGCCGATGACCACCGCCAGCCCCGCGTAGACGTTGGGCTCCTGCGTGGCCATGAAGCAGAAGTCCTCGATCCGTGGCAGGCCGGTGTGCTCCACGATGAAGTTCAGGTCCGGGAAGTCGGTCGCGGCGTGGTCGACGTCGGCGACGTCGAACGCGTCCTTGTCCAGCGGCCAGATCGTCGGGCCCTTGTGCACGTGGATGTTCTTGATCCCGAGCTCCTGGGAGGCCTCGAGGAACCGGTAGGCCGCAGGGTCGCTCAGCTTGTAGCCGCGCGAGCCGTTGTTCCACTCGGCGGTGTACAGCTTGACGCCCTTGGACCCGTAGCGGTCCACGTTGGCCCGCAGGGCCTTCAGGCCCTCGTCGCCGTCACGAGGGTCGAACCGGGTGTTGTAGACGAACTTGCCGGGGTGCTTCTTCCCCATCTCGGCGTTGCGCTCGGTGGTGTTGAAGCCCTCCTTGTACCACTCGAGCAGATACGTCGGCTGGAAGATCGCCACGTCCACGTGCCCGTCCTCGAAGACGTCCTTCATCAGGTCGTCCTCGGAGTACTTCTGGAAGTGCTCGATCGTCCAGTGCGTCTCCGGCGGGCCGAGCCCCATATAGGCGTGGAAGCACTCGATCCAGCCCTTGGCGTACTGCTCGGCTCCGGGCACCCAGTTGTCCGGGGCCGCGTTCCAGTAGTGCATGTGGCCGTCGACCACGAAGTACTTCTCACCATTCTTCTCGTACAACGTGCCTCCCGATGGCTATGTCGCGGACCCAGTCAGTCAGTACCCTTCTCCTGCTCGCTTACGCCGAAGCGGGCGTCAAGTCAAAGCCGAGATACTCGGCCGCGTCCTCCGGGTTGGCGAACATGATCGTCCGGTCATCCAGGTGGATCATCCGGCCGTAGTGCGTGGACATATTCTCCTCGAACTCCGCCGCGTCGAAGAAGCCGGGCTCCTCGCCGAGCGCCTCGGAGACATCGTCGTAGATGAGGTCCATCCGGCCGACCGCGTCGACCCTGATCATCGACGGCAGCGGGGTCACGTTGACGTTCGGCAGCTGGTCGCATACCTGCGCCACGACGACGCCGACCTGGTTGTTCATGAGCGTGAAGCCGCACCTGTTCGACGCGGTGTTGTCGGACTTGTACGGGCTCTCGGCGGTCTTGAACGTCGTCACTGGGCCAGCTCCTTCGGTGCATCCAGGCTGAGAGTGGACAGGATTACGGCGAATCGGCTCTTGGCGGCGTCCAGGCCGTCCTCGAAGCGCGGCGGCTTGGCGTCGGGCTGCGACCACAGCGGCTGCAGCGTCCGAGAGGCGGCGATGGCCCGCGGCACCCACACGCCCAGCCACTCGCGCAGGATCCGCTTGTTGTGGTCGGCGAACTCGCGGTCGTTCGTGAGCAGCTCGAACATCGCGGTGGTGTAGCGCAGGTCCCGCTCGGAGAAGTCGTACTCCTCGGCACCGACGATCGTGGGCGTCACGAAGTCGCCGTTGCGCGGCGCGGCGTGCTGCACCAGGTGGCTGCGGAACAGCTCGCCGACCAGCGGCTCGAAGATCACGTTGGCGGCGAAGATGGCCTCGCACCAGTCGTCGATCCCGGTGAGCTGCTCGGCGGTCTCCCGCACGCCCTGCCAGGCCGGGTCGGCGTTCCAGGTCTCGATGTGCGCCGAGCCGTCGAAGCCCTCGATCTCCTCGCTCAGCGTCAGGTTGTACAGGGCCAGGTCCTGCGCGGAGCGGATCCGGTGCATGCTGTTCACCGAGATCGCGTTGTTGTGCATGTTCGTGGGCGCCCGGCGGTTGGCGTTGGCGTAGAGGTACAGGCCGAGGCCGTGGTCCACGTGCATCCACGCGCCGACGTTGCGCTCCACGAACCGGACCCAGTTTGGGTTCCACTGCTCGAACGCCTTGGTCTGCCGGGCGTTGTCGACGTTCTGGTTGAGCTGGCGCACCACGTTGGCGTTGTAGCGGTAGAGGGTCAGCTCCCACTCTTCGTTCGGGTCGCGGAACTCGTGCCAGCCGTGCGCGGGCCATTCGTAGCCCTGGCCGCCGGATCCGGGGTAGCGCTCCGGCTCGGGCCGGTCCACCCCCCAGGCCTTGAGGATCGTCCAGTCCAGCGGGTAACCGCCGCGCCCGTCGGAGAACCCGTACAGCCAGCCCTGGGACAGGTAGTGCCGCGGGTCCGGCTGCACCTCGACCGTGACGTCCTCGTAGTGGCTCTGCTTGCGCTTGGCCGGCTTGTAGTAGTTGAACCGGCGTTCGGTGGAGTCGGGGAATACCTTGGCCCCGGCCTCGGCGTCGGTAAAGACCGGCTTCGGCACGCTGCGTTCTGCTGGGGTGGTCATGGGTTCTCCTTGTCTGGATCGCCGGTAAACGTGAACTTGTCGTAGTAGACCCGCTTCTCGGGCACGCCAAGCCGCTCGAGCAGCGGGATCGCGGCCTCCACCATCGGCGGCGGCCCGCAGACGTAGGCGTGCACCCGGGCCAGGCCGGTCTCGTAGCGCTGCACCACGTCGGTGATCATCCCGGTCTCGCCGTCCCAGCCGTCGTCCGAACCGGGCTCGGACAGCGCGGGCACGTACCGGAAGGCCGGCAACGTGGTCTCGAGCGCGCGCAGTTCTTCCTCGAAGCACAGGTCCCGGCGGCCGCGCGCGCCGTAGTAGAAGGTGGCCTTGCGGTCGAGGCCACGCTCGGCCATGGACCGCAGCAGCGACAGGATCGGGGCCATGCCGGCGCCGCCGCCGATGAACACGAGGTCCTCATCTCCCTCGCGCAGCGTGAACACGCCGAACGGCCCGGTGAGGTTGAGCCGGTCGCCCACGACCAGCTTGGTGTCCAGGAAGTGGGAGAACAGCCCGTCGGGGTAGATCTTGATGACGAACTCCAGCTGACCGCTCTCGCGGCTGGAGGTGTTCGCCATCGAGAACGACCGGGTGGCGTCGGTGCCCGGAATAGCGATGTCCATGTACTGGCCGGGGAAGAACTTCACATCGTCCGGCTCGATCAGCTTCAGCACCAGGTGCCGCAGGTCGTGGGTGACCGGGTCGTTGGCCACGACCTCGGCCACGGCCTCCTGGATGGGCAGCCCGGACCTGATCATGTCCTCGTCGTAGTGCAGCAGCTCGATCGTGAGGTCCTCGTAGGCGTGCGCCCGGCAGAGCAGCGTGTAGCCCTCTTCCAGCTCGTAGTCGGGCAGCGCGAACGTCGAGTACCGGTCGAGCTCGATGTCGTCGCCGTCGAGCACGAACGACTTGCAGGAGGCGCACTGGCCCTCCTTGCAGCCGTGCATGAGCATGATCCCCTGCTCGGCCGCGGCGCGCAGGATCGTCTGATCCTCGCCCGCCTCGATCTCGATGCCGACCGGCTCGAACCGGACGACATGCTTGTCGGCCATGAGCCCCCTAGCGTGCGGCTGGATGCGGGCTGGCTGCGGTGACAGGCCTGCCGGGCGGGCCTGTCACCGCTTCCTCGATATCGCTAGCTGTCGGCGGGCGCGAACCGTCCGGCGGGGCCACCACGGATGTAGTTGGCGTGGTATGCCGCCCGCTCTTCCGGCGACATCTGGTTGAAGAGCACGTTCGGGCTCTGCAGCTCCGGGCACCGCCGCAGGTGGTCGAGCGTCCACATCTTCTTCTGGTCGCCCAGGTGCAGGTGCGGCTGCGCGGTCATGGTCTTGCCGTCGTCACGGACGTAGCCCATGTCCGAGATCACGTCGGCCCAGTTCCAGCCGTGGTAGAGGGTCTCCCACTCCCGGTGCCCGATCAGCTGGCCCATGTTCGGGGTCTCCCGGCCGCGGAAGGTGGGCCGGAACGCCTCCACGTCGGTCCAGCGGCACTCCTCGTGGCAGTAGGTCCGTACGACCCCGTCGACCTCGGCGTACACCATGTCCTCGCGGACCAGGCACGGGACCATGCAGGTCCAGCACCGGTTCGGGTACTGGTAGTCGACGTCCTCGAACACGATCGGGTTGTGCCCGTTCGGCATCGAGAGGCGGTTGTAGTTCTCCCACCACTTGCCGTACCGCTCATACCAGCCCGGGTACTTGTACTCGAACCACTCGAAGTCCTTGTCGGTCATCGGGTCGATCCGCCAGTAGTTCGCCAGCCAGCCGGTGGCGAAGAACTGGGCTACCTCGTGCACGTAGCCCTTGTTCCAGATCTGGTTCCACGCCTCCTCGATGAGGTCGTGCGGGATGACCAGGCCGTACTTCTCCAGCGGTACCAGGTAGCTGCGGTAGTAGTCGTCGTAGATCCACCGCCGCCACATCTCGGCGTAGGACTCGCGGTCCTTGCGCCGGTCCTTGGTGCCGTACTCGATGAACGTGCCGATGGCCGCGTCCACCACCCGGTGGTTGTTCCACCAGGCGTAGCGCAGGTCGCGCTCGAGCAGCTGGTGGTTGCTCTCGTCGGCCAGCGCCATCAGCAGCGTGGCGTACCCGTTGCTGATGTGCCGGGACTCGTCGGACTGGACCGAGTGGAACACCGTCGGCAGCAGGTAGTCGCCGTTGGCCGCCGCCTCGGCCGGCATGGCCACGAACAGCGTGTTGGTGAACGCCGTCTCGGCCACGATGGTCAGGTAGATGCTCGCCGCGGTGATCGCGTCACCGGTGATGAAGCCCTCGGCGAACTGCCGCCCGATCGTGCCGCAGTAGTCGTTCTGGAAGTCGCGCAGGCTCGAGTTGAAGCCCGCCGGGTCGATGTAGTTGTTCATGTACAGGCGCTTGAGGTTCTGCTGGATCGTCGAGTGCCTGACCTCGTCGATCATCTGGATCGCCTGGCCGTTGTGCAGCTCCGGGTTGGGCACCGTGCGGAACAGCAGCGGCATCGCCCGCGCCGCCGAGATCTCGGGCAGCGGGATGATGGACAGGAACAGCTTCTGCCACTCCAGCCACCGCTCCTGCACCTGGCGGAACATGTTGCCCCGGATGGCCCCGTCCTGGGCGCCGTAGACCCGGTGGTCCTTCTCCTCCTGCATCGGGAAGTAGGAACGCAGGACCTGCTTGAGCGGGTCCTTCTTGGCAGCCTTCTGGAACGTGTAGTCCGTTCCGTACTGTGACACTGGCTCGTGGTAGAGCGGTTCCCAGGCGAGCTCCTGGATCTTCTGGTGGGCCTTGGCCACGCTCTGGCGACTCATAGTCACCCCTTCCTTCACTCGGGCCGACCGAGACAGCCTGTCTGCCTCCGTGATCGTGTCCGCCGGCGACGGCGCCCTGACCTCGCCCGCGGACGTACGAGCCCCTGAATGTGCTGGTGACCTGCATCACACCCCGCGCCGGACCGTTATGGGCTCTCATCATGAGACAGCCCCATTTACCAGGCCCGACGCTGTGCGGGACCAGGCGGGATCAGCTGTCGCCGAACATCGCGGTCCGGATCTCGGCGAGCTGGTCCCGGACGTCCTGCGAGATCTTGAGATTTCCCTCCGCGGCCGGCTGGATGCCCATCGCCTTGAGTAGTTCCGCGGCGGGGGCGCCGGGATCGCCCTGGTCGCCCAGGACCGGGTGCAGGCCCTGGTCGGCCAGGTGGTGGAACACCAGGTTGACGACGCTCCACGGGTTGTAGGTCTCGGGTTGCGGTTCACCCGGTCGGTCCATGGGGTACCTCCCTGGGGACAGCCAAGTAGCGCCGCCCGGGAACCGGCGGTCTCAACTTGAGACATGTGTGTGTTACGGCGACGTTACGTTGTAGGTACGACTTCAGGCCCCGGACGCCACCCGCGGGATGAACCCGCTACCCGCCACGGGATTCCGGGGAGGCAGGGAGAGGGCATGACCCCCCCAGTAGCGCGCCGCCCGGCCTTGACCGATGGCAAGGGGCTGGCCCAGACCCGGGAGAGGTTCCTCACCACGGAGTCGGTCGGCCCGGGCCAGGTGCGCGACACGATCCTGGCGTCGTGGTGGCGCTCCCGGCGGTGGAACGTCGCCGCCGACCGCATCGACCTGGCCTACACCGGTGATCCCGACCTGGACACCCCGCTGACCCGCAGCGCCCTGCCGGTGCTCAGGAACCTGCGCGAGCACCTGGAGGGCCAGCCGATCAGCGTCATCCTCACCGACGCCGCCGGGGTGGTGCTTACCCGCATGCGGGCCGACTACGACCTCGACCGGCACCTCGACAGCGTCAAGCTCGCTCCGGGCTTCAGCTACTCCGAGGCGTCCGTCGGGACCAACGGCATCGGCACCGCCCTGGAAGGCGGCCGGCCCATGCACGTGTTCGGCCACGAGCACTACGCCGAGAACCTGGAGAACCTGGCCTGCGCCGGGGTGCCGATCCGGCACCCGATCTCCGGCAAGACCCTCGGCGCGGTGGACCTGACCTGCTGGCGCAAGGACGCCGACCCGCTGCTGATCACGCTGGCCAAGACCACCGCCGACCAGATCACCCAGGCCCTGCTCACCGACAGCAACGCACGGGAGTTCGAGCTGCTGCAGGAGTACCTACGGGCGTGCCGACACAGCGCCGGGATCGTGGTCGCGCTCAACCACGACGTGGTGATGATGAACGACTTCGCCCGGCAGGCGCTCGATCCCGGCGACCAGGTCGTACTGCTCGGGCAGGCCACCGAGGCGCTGGCCAGCCGCCACTCCGCCGCGGTGGAGCTCGAGCTGCCCACCGGCGCCCGGGCCCGGATGTACTGCCGGCCGCTGCGCGGCGACGACCGGCTGGCCGGCGGCGTCGTGCACGTGAAGCTGGTCGAATCCGGTGCCCGGCCGACCTTCCCGGCCGGGCCGCGCGCCCGGATGGTCCTGCCCGGCCTGGTCGGTTCCGGGCCGCTGTGGCTGCGCGGCTGCCACCAGGTGGAGGAGGTCTACGACTCCGGTGAGTGGCTGGCCCTGGAGGGCGAGCCCGGGGTGGGCAAGCTGGCGGCGCTCCGGGCCGTGCACCAGCGGCGGAACCCGGCCGGCCGGTTCCACGTGCTGGACGCGGCCGACGCCGCCGACCAGGACTGGCAGGCGACGGCGCGCCGTGAGCTGCTCGACGGCGACGGGTGCCTGGTCATCCGGCACGTGGACCGGCTGGGCCCGCGCCGGCTGCATGTCCTGTCCGCCGCCCTGCAGGAAGCCCGGGCCGCGGGCCGGGCGGACACGCTGCGGGTCGCGGTCACCCTGGGCAACGGCAAGGCTCGCGGCGACCTGGCCGAGCTGCTGCGGCATTTCCCGCAGACCGTGGAACTTCCCCCGCTGCGGCATCACATCGAGGACCTGCACGACCTGGTGCCGTTCCTGCTGGCCAAGCTCAGCCAGCGCGCCCGGCTCACCTGCTCGTCCGAGGCGATGCAGATCCTGCTGCGGTCGAGCTGGCCCGGCAACACCGAGCAGCTGTGGCAGGTGCTCAGGCGCATCGCGCAGCACCGGCGGACCGGGACGATCCGCTCGGCCGACCTGCCGCCCGAGTGCTGGACGGTCAGCCGACGGCTGCTCAGCCCGCTGGAGTCGATGGAGCGCGACGCGATCGTACAGAGCCTGCTGGACTCCGGCGGCAACAAGGTCAAGGCCGCCGCGTCGCTGGGCATGTCCCGGGCGACGATCTACCGCAAGATCCACGAATACGGCATCGTCACCCCAACCGGATAACCTGCGGAGTGAACCTTTTTCATCCGCCGACCTCGGGTTCAGTTATATGGACAGCCATGAGAAGGATGAAAAGGGTTCATAGTGACCGGCGCGGCTCAAACTGAGATCGCCGCCCGCCGTCGCGGAGGTATCAACACCACAGGCCCACATCCTGTTGTGGCTCCTTCCGACGAGAGGGGCAGTGATGACCGCGCTCGACGCAAACGCCGACGGTACCCCCCAGCCCGAGGTCCAGGCCGAGGAAGTGGTGGTGGCCGAGGTAGCCGTGACCGGACCGCTGGCCGGCAACCCGGCCATACTCGGCCTGCCCACCTTCATCGCAGGCTCCGTGGCGCTCGGCCTGGGGCTGGCCGGCGCGGTGCCGGCCGGCGTCCTGGGCGCCCCCCTGGCGATCATCCTGGCGGCCACCGCCCTGGGCCTGCTGCTGGCCGCGATCTGGGCCGCGGCCGTCGGCCAGAGCGCGGTGGCGAGCGTCTTCGGGATCTTCGGCACGTTCTGGCTGAGTTACGGGGTGCTGGTGCTCGGCCTCGACCACAACTGGTTCGCCATCACCGTCACCGCGGTGCTCGCCACCGTGAAGCTGTTCCTGCTCACCTGGCTGATCGTCATCGTGATGCTCACGCTGGCCACGCTGCGGCTGCCGGTGGCCTTCACGGCCGTGTTCGTGCTCGTCGACCTGGCCCTGTTGCTGCTGTACATCGCCTTCGCCAACGCCTCACCGCTCGGCGTGCCGTCGAGCGGCCTCATTAAGGCCGCCGGCTACGTCGTGCTGGTGTTCGCCGCGATCGGGGTGTACCTGTTCTTCGACGCGGCCTCGGCGGCCACCGGTGGCAAGGCGCTGCCGCTGGGCAAGCCGCTGCTGCACGGCTGACGCCTCCGCGTACCGGCGGAAAACGCTTCGCCCGGGATCCAGGACGGGTGAGATGATCGCCGGCGATGAGCGAGAAGCCGGTGCCGGGTCCGGTCGCGGCCGTGGCCGCGGGGCCCGCCCGCGAGGTATGGGAGAACATGCTGGGCGGGCGCACCTTCGAGGTGGGCTCGGGCCCCGGCCGGTGCTTCGTCAAGTGGACGCCGCCCGCGAGCGGGATCAGCCTGGCCGATGAGGCCGCCCGCATGGCCTGGGCGGGAGCCTTCACCCCGGTGCCCCGGGTCATCGGCCAGGGCGCCGACGAGGCCGGATCGTGGCTCGTCACGTCCGCGCTGCCCGGCCAGAGCGCGGTCATGCCGCGGTGGCAGGCCGACCCGGCGGCCGCGGTGGCGGCCATCGGCGCGGGGCTGCGCGCGATGCACGACGCCCTGCCGGTGCGGGACTGCCCGTTCTCCTGGATGGCCGCCGACCGGCTAGCCGACACCCGCCGCCGGGCCGGGGAGGGCCGCATCGACCCGGCCGGCTGGCACGAGGATCACCAGCCGCTCGGGACCGGCCGGGCGCTCGACCTGCTCGGCGACATCCCGCCGGTCGACCGGCTGGTCGTCTGCCACGGTGACGCCTGCGCCCCCAACACCCTGATCACCGACGACGGCCGGTGGTCGGGGCACGTCGACCTGGGTGAGCTCGGCCTCGCCGACCGCTGGGCCGACCTCGCGGTCGCCACCTGGAGCACCGAGTGGAACTACGGGCCCGGCTGGGAACGCCCCCTGCTGGACGCGTACGGGATCCGGCCCGACCCGGACCGGACCCGCTACTACCGGCTGCTCTGGGACCTCGGCCCGTAGTTGGAACCTTTTTCATCCTCCCCGCGACTGCCCTCGTACTCCGGGCAGGAGATCGACGGATGAAAAAAGTTCAGTCGAAGGTCTTCGCCTTCTCCCTCAGCTCTTCCAGCACCGACGCGTCGTGACCGTAGACCATCGTGGCGTTGTAGCGGTGCTGCAGCTGTCGCATCCACCGGTCCGAGCGGTGCCAGGTGGCCGAGTCGCGGCCCAGCCAGCCCTGGGTCAGGTTCTGCTCGAACACGTCCCGCACGTGGTACAGGTCGGAGTTGAGCATGAACACCCCGGAGTTCTGGGTGTCGACCTGCATGGTCAGCAGGCCCGGGGTGTGGCCGGGCATGTGCCGCACGACGAGCCCGTCGAAAAGCTCGGTCTCGTCGCGGTGCAGCGGCTGCCAGTTCAGCTGCCAGTTCAGGTCCCCGGGCAGGTACGCGCCGATGTCCTCCTTGGTGGCCACGGCGTAGTAGTGCTGCTTGATCTCCAGCTCGTGAGCGTAGATGGGGGTGTCCTTGCCCGCGAATTTCTCCAGGCCGCCGGCGTGGTCGAGGTGCAGGTGCCCCATGACCACGGCGCGGATGTCATCGATGCCATAGCCGGCCGCCTCCAGCGCGCGGTCGAGCTGGTGCTCCTCGCCGTAGACGTTGCGCGGGAACGCCTCCCACGCGGGGGTCGGCCACTCTTCCTCGGCGTTCTGGGCGCAGCCGGTGTCGAACAGGATCGGCCCGGCCTGCGGGTGCTCGACCACCGCCGCGACCACGGCCACCCGGCGGCGCTCAAAGGCCGGGTTCGGATTGGACTGCAGCGCGGAGGTGCAGCCGCGGATGAACCAGCCGTCGTCGACGTCCATCCGTCCGAGGTCGAGCAGTGAGATCTTGGATTTAACGGCCACCAGATTCCCCTCTCATCGGACGAGCCGCAACGGGATCGCGCCGGCCATGGCCTCGTAGCCGAGGTCGTTGGGATGCAGGCTATCGCCGCTGTTGTAGGCCGGGTTGAAGTACCGCGGAGCCCGGGGCGGCGAAGCGGTCCGGCCGGTAGGGCGCGAGCTCGGCGGCGGGCGCGCCGGTGACGAGCTCGGCGGTGATGAGCCGGGCCAGGTGCGCGCCGAGGGTCACGCCGCTGTGCGTCACCGCGACGTACAGGCCGCGGACGCCGGGCAGCCATCCCACGATGGACCGGCCGTCGGCGGGCATCGGGCGCACGCACACCCGGTAGCCGGTCACGGCCGCCGCCTGCAGCCCGCCGACCACGTTCCGCGCGCGGCGCAGCAGCTCGGCCGCCCACCGGCGCAGGTCTGCCTCGGGGGTATGCAGGTCCACGGCCGCGTCGGGCGCCTCCAGGTGCACCAGCCCGCCGGAATGGGGTCGCAGGAAAACGTCGGGCGCGTGCAGCATCCGCTGCGGGCCGGGCGGCGTCACCGGCCCGGCCTGGACCACCAGCCCCGGCGCGGCCGCGCCGGGCTCCGCCCAGCCGACCAGCGGCACCGGCCCCGGCGCGCCGGCCAGCGCGGCCAGCTCGGGCACCCAGCGCCCCGCGCAGCACACGATCACGTCCGCGGTTATCGCCCGGCCGTCGGCGGTCCGCACGGCCCGCGCCGCCCCACCCGAGCCCTTCACTGTGTCCACGCCGGTCACGTGGCCCGGCTCGCCGGTCAGCACCGTGGCCCCGTACCCGGCCGCGACCTCCGCCAGGCCGCTGACCAGCGGTCCGGTGAGCAGGTAACCCTCGTCAGGGAACCACGCCACGTCCGGGGCCGGGCGTGGCAGCCGGAGCGACGGCTCCAGCCCGGCCGCCTGCGCGGCGTCGATGAGGCGCGCCGGGTACCCCCACTCGGTGAGCCTGCGCACCCGCGCGGCGAGCCGCGCGCGCCCCGGCGCGCTCGAAGCCCACTCGAGGTTTCCGGCCGGCCGGTACCACGCCGCGCCGCCCAGGCTCGCCGCCAGCGCGGCCCAGGCCCGCATCCCGGCGTGGTTGAGGTCGTGGTAGGGCCGGGGTGCCTTGTCGTTGGCGTTCAGCCAGGCAAAGCTGGACCCGGTGGCGGCGCGGCCGGGCTCGTCGCGGTCCAGCAACGTCACCTCCAGGCCCGCCTCGGCCAGCCGGGCCGCCACGCACACGCCCAGCACCCCGGCGCCGATCACCGCGCACCGGCGCGGCCGCAGCTCAGCGCTCATGGGGCCAGCATTGCCCCGACCTGGTTCCCGGGTCCAGGCTATGATCGAGCGCGCTCCGGTGCCCGCACGAACCCGCGCACCCGAAGGGCGTCATGATCACCCACCGGAACGCGGCGGTCAACACGATCGGCACCGCTGACGGTTTGCCCGGCCGGGCTGCCGCTACGCGGCCAGGTGCTGGCCGAAGAAGCCGAAGACCTTGGCCCAGCCGTCCATCGCCGCCTCGGGCCGGTACATCGGGGTGTGGTAGTAGAAGAAGGCGTGGCCGGCGCCGTCGTAACGGTAGAACTCGTAGGCCTTGCCGCGCCGCTTCAGTTCCGCCTCGTGCAGGTCCACCTGCTCGGGCGTGGGGTGCGTGTCGTCGTTGCCGAACAGACCGAGCAGCGGCGCCGCCAGCCCGGCGGTGTAGTCGATCGGCGCCACGGGGCGGGCCTCGGAGAGATCCTCCTTGGCCATGACCACGCCACCGCCCCACAGGTCGGCGACGGCGTCGAAGCCGCCGGCCCGGGAGGCGGTCAGCAGGGCGTGACGGCCGCCCGAGCAGGTACCGATGATGCCCACCTTGCCGTTGCTCCCGGGCTGGGCCCTCAGCCAGACGGCTGCGGCCTCGCCGTCGGCCACCACGCTGTCGTCGCGCACCCCGCCCTCGGAGCGGACCCGGGCGGCGATGTCATCCGGGGTGCCGTGGCCGAAGCGGCAGTACAGGTCCGGGCAGATCACGCAGTACCCGTGACGCGCCAGCCGCTCGGCGAACTCGCGGTAGAACTCGTCCCAGCCGGGCATGTGGTGCACGGCCACGACCCCGGGCACCGGATCGTCGCCGGCCGGCCTGGCCACGTAGGCGTGAATCTCGTCCCCGTTGCCGCCGGAATAGGCGATCACCTCCGCGGTGGTGCCGAGCCTGGCGTCAGTCCTGAACGAGTTCCACATGGCCATCCCTTCGCTCGGCTCGGGCAAGCGATCCAACCGTAACGAACCGCCGGGGGCCGGTCCACAAAGTTGCCGCTCTGATGCGGATCGGAACGAGATGATGGCACGCCCGCGGTGATAGACCTGACCCAGTCGCGGTCCACGAGGAGGTCGGAGTGGCACAACACCCGGTGATCGGATATCTCGTCTGGGCGCTGCTGTTCGGCGCCCTGTTCGCGTGGGAGGGCCTGGCCCTGAGCCATCTCAGCGGCGTGCCGACGCTCAGCGCCACGTTCCGGGCCATCATGCGCTACCCGTTCGGACGGTGGGCGCTGTTCGCGCTCTGGCTGTGGTTCGGCTGGCATATCTTCGTCCGGGGCTGGCACTTCCTGCTCCGCGCCTGACGGGCGGGCCTGACGTGTCGTCGTCCTTGCTGATCCGGCAGGATCTCGTGCCGATGATCGTCGGCTATGCCCTGATCATGGGGGGGCTCGCCGTGGGCCTGCTGATCGCCCGGCGCCAGGCGGCCGCGGCCGGGGCCGCGAGCGCCGGGGGACCGCCCGGGCGGCGGCCGGGGCTCGTCGCCCGGGCGCGGCACCGCCTGCGCGTGGCCGACCGGCTCAAGCCGGGATGGCCGCGGCTGATCGCTCATTACCTGGCCACGGCCGTGGGCGGTTACCTGCTCCTCATGATCATCGTCATTCTCTATTACAACGAAGTCGCCCCGGTGTCCGGCAATTTCATCTACAGCGCCTTTACGGGCTGCGCGCTGCTGATCGGGCTCAGCCTGCCGGTATTCCTGGCCTTGTCGTGGCTGGCGGAGCGCAAGGGCTGGCGCTTCTAGCTCGCCGGCGGGATAACCCCGGCTACGAACGCGGGCGCGGCGCGACCCGCTGCCGGGTCAGGATCCACAGCGCTTCCGCTCCGTCGCGCCAGGTGAGCTTCTTCCCGGCTTCCCGGCTGCGCGCCTTGTAGCTGATCGGCACCTCGTAAGGCCGGAAACCGCGCCGCAGCAGCTTCCCGGTAACCTCCGCCTCCATCCCGAACCCGGTCTGCCGGATATCCAGCTGCCGGTACAGCGCCGTGGGCATCAGCTTGAAACACGTCTCCAGATCAGAGATATAACAGTTGAACAGCACGTTCGCGAACGTCGTCACCCCCTTATTCCCCAGCACATACGCATACGAATACGCGTTATGGCTGCCGAACGTCCGCGTCCCGTACACCACCTCCGCCTGCCCCGCCAGCACCGGCGCCAGCAACGCCGGGATCTCCGCCGGCGCGTACTCCAGGTCCGCATCACACATGATCACGTAATCCCCGCTGGCCGCCTCCGCCGCGGTCCGCACCGCCGCGCCCTTGCCCCGGTTGCGGGAGTGCTGCACGACGGTCACCCGCGGATCCCCGGCCAGTGCCGGGTACAGCTCCCGCGTCCCGTCGGTGCTCCCGTCATCGACAATCACCAGCTCGAACTCACACGGAAAGTTAACGTTCAGCACGTCCTTCACCGCGCAGGCCAAGGTCGCACGCTCGTTGTATACCGGCATCAGGATCGACAGCTTCACGAGCGGAAGCTTACGGTAGCCTGCCAGGGAAATGCCACGTGAAGACATGACGCGGAGTTAATAACTCCGCACGGCCGGGCAGTTTTTAAAAGGCTGTCGTCGTCTTCCTAAAGATCAGTTAAAGGAACACTCATGGTCTTGCGCGGATCGCAGATGCCGGCCGACGCGCCGCAGCGCATCCTGGTGACCGGGGGCTCGGGATTCATCGGGTCGCACCTGTGCCGGCGCCTGCTGGCGCAGGGTCACGACGTGCTGGTGGCCGACAACTTCTACTCCAGCTCCCGGCACAACGTGGCCGACCTGCTCAGCGAGCCGCGGTTCGAGCTGATGCGCCACGACGTGACGTTCCCGTTGTACGTCGAGGTCGACCAGATCTATCACCTGGCCTGCCCGGCCTCGCCGGTGTACTACCAGCGTGACCCGGTGCAGACCACCAAGACCTGCGTGCACGGCTCGATCAACATGCTGGGGCTGGCCAAGCGGCTGGGCGCGCGGATCCTGCTCTCCTCGACGTCGGAGGTGTACGGCGACCCGGCCGTGCACCCCCAGGCCGAGTCCTACTGGGGCAACGTGAACCCGACCGGCCTGCGGTCGTGCTACGACGAGGGCAAGCGGTGCGCGGAGACGCTGTTCTTCGACTACTACCGCCAGCACCAGCTGCCGGTGAAGGTGGCGCGGATCTTCAACACCTACGGGCCGAACATGCTGCCCGATGACGGCCGGGTGGTGTCGAGCTTCATCGTCCAGGCCCTGCGGGGCGATCCGCTGACCGTGTTCGGCGACGGGTCGCAGACCCGGTCGTTCTGCTACGTCGACGACCTGGTCGAGGGCCTGATCCGGCTGATGAACTCCCCGCCGGAGGTCACCGGCCCGGTGAACCTCGGCAATCCCGGCGAGTTCACCATGGTGGAGCTGGCCAAGAAGGTCCTGGCGCTGACCGGCAGCCACAGCCCCATCGAGCACCACCCGCTGCCGGCCGACGACCCGGTCCGGCGCCGCCCCGACATCACCCGGGCCCGCGAGCTGCTCGGCTGGGAGCCGGCCGTGTCCCTGGATGAGGGCCTCAGTCCGACCGTCGAGTACTTCCGCCGCGCCCTGAAGTAAGATCTGCCCCCTGCCAGGTCTGTTTTGCCTGACCGGGGGTAGAGACCGGCGGATGGAGACGGCATTCGTGCTCGGCGGCGGGGGCTTGCTCGGCGCTCACGAGATCGGCATGCTCCGGGCGCTGTCGCAGGCTGGAATCCGGCCCGACGTGGTCGTGGGAACCTCGGTGGGGGCCATCAACGGATCGTTCGTGGCCGCTGACCCCGCGGACGCGGCGGCCCGGCTGGGCCGGCTGTGGCAGGGCGATGCCCTGGGGCAGGCCTTTAGCGAGACGCTGTGGGGTCGCGCGGTCCAGCTGGCCAGATCCGGCACGCACCTGCACTCGGTCGGGCCGCTGCGCCAGGTGCTGGCCGATCAGCTTCCCGCGAAAACCTTCGCCGACCTCGCGCTGCCGTTCCACTGCGTGGCCGCCAGCATCGAGCGCGCCAGCCCGCGCTGGTTCAGCAGTGGCCCGATCATGCCGGCCGTCCTGGCCTCCTGCGCCGTACCCGGGCTGCTACCGCCCGTGGAGGTCGACGGGGAGCACTACTTCGACGGCGGACTGGTCCACTCGATACCGGTCGGGCGGGCCATCGCCCTCGGGGCCAGTACCATCTACGTCCTGCACGTGGGCCGGATCGAGCGCCCGCTGGCGGTCCCCCGCAGCCCCTGGCAGGTAGGGCTGGTGGCCTTCGAGATCGCCCGGCGGTACCGGTTCCACGAGGAGATGTCGGCCCTGCCGGACAACGTCCGGGTCCACGTCATGCCCGCCGGCGCGGCCCGGGACGGGCCGGATCTTTCCCAGCTCCGGTACCGGGACAAGACCAGGGTGGCCGACAGTATCGAGCGCGCGTACCAGGCCTCGGCCAGCTATCTCGCCGAGCTGGCCGGGTCCTGAGCCGGCCGGGGCGACAGGAGGGCCGATGCTCCCACCCAGGCTGCTGCGCCGCCTGGTGCTGGCGCCGCTGGCGGTCGTGATGGCGCTGGCCGTCGCGGTCCTGTTGCCGTTGCTCGCCCCGCTCACCCTGGCGCTGAGCGTGCTCAGGCACGGCACGCTCGGCCGCATGCGGGCCTTCCGGCTGCTGTTCTTCACGCTCGTCTGGCTTTCTGCGGAGTCCTCGGCGCTGTTCATGAGCCTTGGCTTGTGGATGGCGAGCGGATTCGGCGGCCGGCTGGACACCGAGCCGTATCGCAGGCGCCATTACGCGGTCATGCGGTGGTACCTCGACCTGGTGTTTCGCGCCGCGGTCCGGCTGTTCGGGCTGCGGGTGGTGATCGACGAGCCGGAACCGTGCGCGGGAATGTCCGCGGCCTCGGCCGGGCCGGTCATCGTGGCCAGTCGGCACGCCGGGCCCGGCGACACGTTCCTGCTCGTGCACTATCTCCTCACCCGGTACGGGCGGCGACCGCACGTGGTCATGAAGGACACGCTGCAGCTTGATCCCGGCCTCGACGTCATGGCCAATCGCGTGCCCAACGTGTTCATCCGGCGCCGGCAGGGCGGCCAGGGGCGCTTCGTCGAGCAGATAGAGCGGATGTCCCGAGGGCTCGGCCGGGGTGATGCGCTGGTGATCTTCCCGGAGGGCGGCAACTGGACCCCGAGGCGGTGGCGGCGGGGCATCCGGCGGCTCAGGCGGTCGGGCCGGCCCGACCTGGCCGCCCGCGCACGGGCGATGCCCAACGTCCTGGCGCCCCGGTCCGGCGGAGTGCTGGCGGCCATCGCCGCCTGCCCCGAGGCCGACGTGATCTTCGTGGCCCACGCCGGCCTGGACCAGCTCGTCAGCGCGGGAGATGTCTGGCGCAGCCTGCCGCTGGACCAGGTCGTGCACGCCACGTGGTGGCGGGTGCAGGCCGGCGAGGTGCCGCGCTCCGAAGATCGCCAGGCGCAGGTGCGGTGGCTGTATGAGTGGTGGGAGCAGATCGACAGGTGGATCTCCCAGCACCGCCCCGGCGACGCCGAGGGCCGACGGCCTCCGGCTCGTCGTGGCTAGGCCCGCCCGGGCGGAACGGACTACGCCTGGGGCGTGGCTTCGGCGGACGCCGGCGGCGCCTCGCCGGGGTCGGGCACCGCGCCGGAAACCGTCCAGTACTTGCCCGGCCTCCGGCGGACGAACAGGAAGTAGTACAGCAGCGCGGCCGCGAAAATGCCCGCGCAGAGCCAGAGGTCGGAGCCCTTCTGCTTGGTCAGCGCCAGCACCACGCCGACCAGCGCGATGATCGGCGGCACCGGCCAGAGCGGCAGCTTCGACGGCCGCTCCAGGTGCTTCTGGCGGACCCGGCTGACCAGGGCGCTGACCGCGATCAGCCCGTACAGGACCACGATCAGCACGGCGGTGAACGTGACCACCGTTATCAGCGAGGACTGGAAGCAGAGGATGGTGGCCAGCACGCCGACGATCAGCGTGGCGACCCACGGCGCCCCGCGGCGGGAATCGACCTTGGCGATCCACGTGCTGACCGGCTCGGGCCAGGCCTTGTCGCGCCCGCTGGCCCACACGATCCGGGAGAACTGCAGGGTGATGGCCACGGACGCGTTGAAGATCGCGATCAGCGCGCCGTAGGTGACGATGGTGAGGAACGTGTGGCCGAACGCCTCCCCGCCCACGTAGGTGACCGGCGTCGCGGAGTGCAGGAACGCCGGCAGGTTGTGGACGCCGAAGACGATCCCGATAAACGGGATGAGCTCGAAGAAGATCCCGATGGCCGCGGCGGTCACCACGGCCCGGCCGACCTCCGCCCTCGAGCCCAGGACCTCCTCGGCGAAGTTGATCCCGCTGTCGTAGCCGTTCACCGAGAACAACGCCGTGGCCAGCGCGGTGATGATGAGGCTCACGCCGATGGCCGACACCGCGTTGGTGCCGCTCGCGGCGACGGGATGGCTGAGGATCGACCACGGCTGCTGCCAGTGCGAGAATCCGGCCACCGCGAGCGCGCCCACGATGATCAGCTCGATGGCCAGGCAGACCCCGGTGAACCAGGCGTTGAACTTGATCTTCAGCAGGCATATCAGCGTGACCAGGATCATCCCGAAACCCGAGACGAGCCGGGTCGAGATGCCCGAGTCGAGCGCGTGCACGTAGGTGCCGATGCCGATGGCGACGCTGGCGGGCAGGAAGATGGCCTGGCCGATGTAGTCCACCATGGCCACGAACCCGGTGGCCCGGCCGAGCACCCGGGTGACGATCGAGAACAGGCCGCCCGCGAGCGGGAACATCGAGCCGAGTTCGCCCATGCAGAACGCCACGTTCAGGGCGACGAAGCAGCCGATAATGTAGGCCCAGACCGAGCCCGTGCCCGCGACCGCGACGACGGCCGTACCGACGACGAGCAGCGAAGCGGTCGGCGTGATGTCGGACAGGATCAGGGCCAGGTGCCCGAGCGTATTGACCGCTCGCTTGAGTTCCTGCCGGTACCCCAGCGCCTCCAGTTCCTGCTGCGAACCGGACTCGTCGGTTACCACTTGCGGTGCGTCCGACACGGCAACTCCCTGCCTCAACACATAAGTCCTGCTAATGGGGCGTAAGCTACACCTATGCCTGTTTCCGGTCAATATTGAGGCGCCTGGCCTCCCATGACGGGGCAAGGAGGAAAAATGAAGGTCTTCGTGTCGGTTGACATGGAGGGCGCGTCCGCGATCACCGACCCGGAGGACGTGCTGCCCGGCGGGGCCGACTACCAGCGGGGCCGGGTCTTCATGACCGGTGATGCGAACGCCGCGATCCTCGGCGCCTACGACGGCGGGGCCGACGAGGTGCTGGTGAACGACTCGCACTGGATCATGCGCAACCTGCTGCTGGAGCAACTGGACCCCCGGGCCCGCACGATCAAGGGCTTCCACAAGTCCATGTGCATGGTCCAGGGCCTCGACTCCTCCTACGACGGGGCGGCCTTCGTCGGCTACCACTCGTGCGCCGGGACCGAGGGCGGGGTGCTCAACCACACCCTGCTCGGCAAGGAGATCCAGAACGTCTACCTCAACGGCGAGCCCACCGGCGAGACCCGGCTGAACGCCGCCTATGCCGGGCACTTCGGGATCCCGGTCCTGCTGGTGGCCGGCGACGACGCCGTCTGCGAGGAGGCCAGGCGGGTGCTCGGGGACGTGGAGACGGTCGCGGTCAAGGACGGGATCGACATGTTCACGGCCAACTGCCTGCACCCGCAGGTGGCGCAGGAACGGATCCGGGAGGCCACCGCGCGGGCCGTGGCCGCCCGCGACCGGTTCCGCCCCTACCGGCTCGACCCGCCCTACGTGATCGGGATCGAGTGGAACTCCACCACGATCGCGGCCACGTGCGCGCTGATCCCCGGGGTCCGGCTGACCGCGCCGCGATCGGTCGAGTTCACCACGCAGGACTACCCGGAGGCCATGCGCGTCCTGGTCGCGATGCTCCTGCTGGGCCTGCAGGTGGGCCAGAAGGCGATCTATGGCTAGGACGCGGCCGACCGAGGTACCCGGGCCGCCGGATCCCGGCCAGGGCGAGGCCGGGGACCCCGCCGAGCCAGGAAGCGCGCTGCGCGCGCTGCGCGAGCAGCGCGCGCTGACGATCGCCTCGCTCGCCCGCCAGGTCGGCATCAGCGCGGCGGCGATCAGCCAGATCGAGTCGGGCACCGTCCAGCCCTCGGTGATGACGCTCCGCAAGCTCGCCGCCGCCCTCGGGGTGCCGGTCTTCCGGTTCTTCCTGCCCGCCGACACCGCCGCGGCCAGCGTGGTCCGCCGCGGCGAGCGCAAGACCCTGGGGCTGGCGCGCACCGGGGCGCGCTACGAGCTGCTGACACCGTCGCTGCAGGGCCAGCTGGAGGTCATGGAGATCACGATGGATCCCGGCCAGGCCTCGGCGCCCGAGCGGGTCAGCCATCCCGGGGAAGAGTGCCTGGTGATCATCTCCGGTTGCGGGCAGCTGGAGCTCGCCGATGACGTCATCGACATGCAGGCCGGCGACGCCGCGACGTTTCAGGCCAGCCTGCCGCACCGGCTCTGCAACACCGGCCCGCGCCCGCTGTTAGCGCTGTCCTGCATCACGCCGCCCTCGTTCTGAGCTCGTCACGACGCGAAGAACTCGGCCAGGACCGGGGCGAGGACGGCCTGGTCCACGTCGTGGGTCTGGCCCGCCAGGACGCGCAGCTGCGCACGGGGCATGGCCCGGGTCAGCTTCTCGGCCGTCTCGCGCATGAACGGGAAACTCGCATCGCCGTACATCAGCAGGGCCGGTGTGGGCACGCCCGCGGCGCGCGCGGCGGGCACCGCGCGGTCGGGGCCCAGCACGCCGGTGTGGTCGTAGGCCAGCGTGGGCGCGACGGCCTCCATGCCCGGCCAGAACGGGGCCTGCCGCATGCCGGCGATCTGTTCGTCGGGCATGCCGACGAACCTCATGAACAGGGCCACCGCGTCCCCGTGCCGGCCCGCGGCCAGCGCCTCGGTGAGCTGCGCGATGTACGCCGCCCACGGCTTGCGGTCCGCGGGGTCGTCGGTGTGCGGCGGCTCGTACAGCGCGAGCTTGCCCACCTTGCCGCCGAGTTGCGCGGCCGCCTCCAGCGCCAGGGTGGCTCCCGACGAGTGCCCGAACAGGCCCGCGGCCCCGCCGACCACATCGATCAGCGCGTTGATGTCCTCGACCTCACGCGCGACCCCGTAGGGCCTGGTGTCCCCGCTATCCCCGCGACCACGGCGGTCGTAGTTGACCACCGTGAAGCTCGCCGCGAGCAGCTCGGCCAGCTGCGCCTTGGACTGGCGCAGGCTCATGGCCCCGTCGACCAGGATGACCGCCGGCCCCTCGCCCTGGGCGTCGTATGCGATCTTCGTTCCGTCGGTGGATGTGACGGTGTTCATGTCTTCCTCCTTAACGGCCGGATAGCTGGCCGAGGTACGCCGCGAAACGGTCCAGCGAGGTCAGGAAGCCCGCCCGTGCCTGCGGGGTCCGGAACGGGGCGGGCACTCTCGTCTGGTGGATGCGGACCTCGGTGCGGCCGCCGCCGAGGTCGGTGAAGGTCGAGGTGGTTCTCATCCCGGTACCCGGGTCGGTCCACGCGAGCCGATCCGGCTCGGTGACCTCGTCATAGATCACCCGTAGCCGGTACTCGCTGGCGTCGGCGTCGTTGACCATGAGGCTCTCGAAGACACCGCCAGGACGCGCGTCGACCGAGATCTTGTCCAGCGGCGCGCTGACGCCGGCCGGGCCCCAGAAGTGCGTCAGGTGCCCGGGCTCGATCATGCACCGGAACACGAGATCCCTCGGCGCGTCGAAGACACGGGTGAAGATCAGCTCGTCCGCGCCCGGCGTATGGTCGGTCATCGGCCTTGATCCTCCTCATGCGGGCCGGCCATCCGCTGGATGTCGCGCAGGTGCCGGTCCAGCTGGTCGAACCGCTCGACCCAGATCCGCCGGTTCTCCTCGATCCAGTCCGCCGCCACGTCCAGCGCCTCCCGCTCCAGATGGCAGGGCCGGTACTGGGCGCGCCGGCTCCGCGAGATCAGGCCGCTGCGCTCCAGCACCTTGAGATGCTTGGAGACCGCGGGCAGGGACATGTCGAACGGCTCGGCCAGCTCGTTCACCGTGGCGTCCCCCTGCGCGAGGCGGGCCACGATGGCGCGCCGGGTCGGGTCCGCCAGCGCGGTGAAGGTCGCGTCGAGCGCGCGCATGACCCAATATTTAACCCAGAGGTTAGTTAGCTGTCAAGTTAAATAGCGGATAGGACGGGCCAGGACCAGCCGGGTCCGGATTGGAGGCGGCCGGGGCAGCGAGCCGCGGCCGCCGCGTCCCCGTGGGCGGCGGCCGCGGGTCTCGCTCAGGCGCCGCGCGCGAGCAGGGGCACGAGCACCTGGGCGTCCGGGCTGCCCCAGCCGGTGACCGGGTCCCAGCCAGGTCGCGCCTGGTAGCCGACGAAGACGCCGGTGGGCCACATCACCGAGTTGTCCCCGGTGACCACGTCGTGGAAGGCCCTGTGATAGGCGCCGCTGCGGGCGATCCGGTAGATCGCGGGGTTGACGAAGCCCAGGTGCCGGCCCGCTTCCTGGTCGGCCAGGGCGATCACGGCCGCCCACAGCGGGGTCGCGGCGCTGGTGCCCTGGGCCGGGATCAGCACGCCGCCGGTGAACGTCAGCGCCATGGCCGTGGTCGAGTCGGCGTCGGCGGCGACATCGGGGACGCCCCGCATGGCGCCGCTGCCGGGGACGCCGTCCTGGTAGGAGGGCCGGCGGAACAGGAAGCTGAAGCCACCGCCCGTTACGTCAGTGTCCTGGTTCCAGGCCATCTCGCCCCGGTAGGCACCGGTCTGGTAGCTGGCGTTCAGGGCCGTGCCGCCGACCCCGAGCACCAGCGGATCGGAGGCAGGCAGGCTGACCTGCTCGGGCGGGCCGTTGTCGCTGATCGCGCCGGTGTCCCCGGACGAGGCGACCACGGTGACGTGGCGGTCGGCCGCCTGCTGCAGCGCCGCGTGGATGCTGGCCACCTGGGCGGGGCTGAAGAAGCGCTCGCCGTAGCTGGCACTGATCGAGATCACCGCGGCGCCCTGCGCGATGGCCACCCGCACCAGGCCGGTCAGGGCCGCGGTGAAGTCCGCCGTGCTGGCCCGGGCGTTGTCGGGGACCAGGACCACGTCGAGCGTGGCGCCGGGCGCGATCGCGTGCACCATCTCGGTGTCCTCGACCTCCTCGGTGCCCGCGACGTAGGGCGTGCTGGCCCCGGCCAGGGTGGTCGTGACCTTCAGTTTCGCCGCGGGCAGGCCGAACTTCCTGTCGAACGCGGACAGATCCTGGCGGATGTCGGTGAAATTGGGACCCGGGGCGTTGGCGAGTTCGGGCATCACCACGGTCTCGCCGCGGCCGTCGATCCCGCGGCGCAGCAGCGGCGCCACGCCGTAGGCCACCCGGTACTGGCCGGGGCTGTAGCACCGGATGAAATAGCCCGCCGGCCCGCACACCAGCGGCCCAGCCGCTGCGGCCGTATCGGTCCCTGCGGCGTGGCGGGATGGGACCGGCGAGGCCGCGGCCGTCAGGTATGCCACCGTAGTGCCTATCGCTGCCGTCGCGGCCAGCCAGGCCCATGGGCGTGAGCCGCGCATCAAGGCCCGTGCCGCGTCCAGTAGCCGCGATGCGTTCCAGTTCGTGTGCATGGCGTTTCCTTGCGTCGGATCGTGGATTACGGGTGGCGGTGCAGTGGGCCACAGGCGCTGGGCAGGTCAAGCGTCGCGGAGGCGGAGCAGCAGGCCACCGAGCAGGAGGGCCCCGGCGGCCCACAGGGCCAGGACGCCGAGCCCTGGCCAGGGCCCGATCGGCAGGGTTTTCAGGTTCCTGGTGGCCTGGATGGCCAGCCCGGCGTTCATCGGGCTCCACTGCTCGAGCCGGCGCTCCCAGCGCGAGTCCAGGATCCCGAACTGGACGATCAGCGGCACGATGTAGATCAGGCCGAGCAGGATGGCGATCGACGCGCCGGAGTCCCGGATCGCGGTGGCCAGGCCCAGGCTGAATAGCCCGATAAGAGCCAGGTACAGCACCGAGCCGGCCGCGGCGCGCAGCGTCGAGCCGGCGGCCAGCGACAGCACCTCGGAGCCGTGTACGCCGGTGAACCCGTTACCGGGCAGGATGTACCGCCCGGCTATCAGCGACCACGCCGCCGCGATGGCCCCCGTTACGAGCACTACGCCGGTAAGGACGATCGCCTTGGCGGCCAGGGCGGTGCTCCGGCGCGGCACGGCCGTAAGCGTGATGCGGATCATGCCGCTGCTGTACTCGCCGGTCACCATCAGCACGGCGAGGACGGCCACGGCGGCCTGGCCGACCAGGACCCCGGTGAGGCTGAGCTTGGGGGTGTCGTAGCTGCACGAGGTCGGGCACTTCTGCACCACGACCTCCAGGACGCTAAAGCCCACGGTCACGACGATCAGAGTGAGCAGCAGCCACCCGGTGCTGGACACCGTGCGCAGCTTCGTCCACTCCGCGTGCACTGCTGTGCCTACTATTTCGGCTCGCTCGCCTCCGGGCGCTTTTGCGCGCCTCCTTCCCTCGTCGCTCGGTCGCAAGCTCCCTCGCTCCTCAGTCCAGTCGGCGCTGCGCCCTTTGGCTCGCTCACCGTGCTCCTCAGTCCAGGCACCGTCGCGCTGCTTCGGCTCGGTGGTCATACGTCCCTCCGGCGCAGCACGTAGACGGCGAGGCCGAGCGCGGCTACCGCCCAGACGCACGCCACGGCGAACCCGTTCCACGGCGCCAGCGGGAAGCAGCCGTTGTACGGCAAGCAGGCGTGCATCACCTGCGAGTACTGCGGCGTGCCCTCCTGCAGGCCGAACGCGGACGCCGGGGTCAGCCGCAGCACCCAGACGGCGGCGTCCTGGGGCAGGATTACGCCGAGAATCACCGGGATGATCATTAGCCCGACCACGGCGGTGATCGCGGCGGCGCTGCGGCGCAGCATGGCGCCCGCGGACAGGGCCAGGATGGCGGCGATCGCCAGCAGTCCCGCGGTGCCCACGACGATCTGCAGCCCGTGCCCGCTGGTGAGCGCCCAGACCGGGTAGACCGACGACGCCCAGCCGCCCGAGTGCAGCTTGCGCTCGGCGATCAGCAGCGCGACCGCGGCCCCGGCCAGCCCGGCCACGAACGTGACCGCCCCGATCACGATGGCCTTGGCGGCCAGCACACGGCCGCGGCGCGGGCTGGCCGCGAACGTGGTGCGGACCAGCCCCCGCCGGTACTCGGCGGTGATGAACAGCGCGCCCAGCGCGATGACCGCGAGTAGGCCGATCGCCGAGCCCTTGAAGACCGTCCCGAGCGGATCGAGTGGGGCTACGTAGGGCGCGATGTCGCCGCCGCTGCCGGACAGCGTGAACCTGCCGCCGGCCTCGGTGAACCGGGACCCCTGCGGCGTTCGCACTCCCTTGCAGGGACCCTGCTGCGCGCAGTGCTGCGTGACGGGCGGGACGCCGTTGACGTTGGCGGGCTGGGCCGGGCCCGTCCCGAAGCCGATGTGGCCGACGGTCCACGCCCCGCCGGGCCGGGCTCCCACCAGGCTGACATGATCGAAGTCGGCGGTGACCTGGGTGTCATACATGGGCTGGTTGTTGTTGTTGGCGAAGCCCTGGGCCCCGACAACGTATTGCGGCGAGGCCGCGAACAGCCCGGCCTGTACCGTGGACGGCAGCCCGGCCAGGCTGGCGGTGCCGATCTCGGTCCAGTGGGTGCCGTCGGTGGAGTCGTAGCCGGTGATCGTGTCGCCGGACCGGGTCAACCGCAGCCAGCGCGGCGACGACGCGGACGGGGTGCCGGGCAGGCCGGCCAGGTCGTGGGTGAAGTTGTACTGCATCCGGACGCCGTGACCGGGAGTGACCATGACCGCCGCGTAGGCCGATCCCGCAGTGGTGCTCGCCTTGATCATGATCCCGGCCTTGGCCCAGGGCTGCGCGGTGTGCGCGCTGGTGCCCGGTCCCTGCCCCGGCAGCTCTCCGTCGGCCAGCGACGTGATCCGGGCCGTGATGCTGCCGTTGCCGTCCAGGGGCTGGCGGGCGAAGTAGAAGCTGTCGGTGACCGCCTCACCGTCCGGACCGATGGCCACGGTCGGATGGGCCCCGGGGTTCTGCTTCCCGTTGGCGCTGCTCGCGATGGCCACCACGGCCAGCGCGGTCAGCAGCGCGGCGGCGATCATGGCGATCACCCAGCCGCGCACGCTCCGGAACTTGGTCCACTCGGACCGCAGCAGATGCGGGAAGTCGTCGCGCCCGGGCCGCTGCTCGGACCGGTACGGGGTGATCGTGGGAGTACTCATCGCGCCACTTCCCTGGTGTCGGCGGCCGGCCCAGCGGCGCGGTACTCGACCGCGTCCCTGGTGAGTTCCATGTACGCCTCCTCGAGCGTGGCGCGGTGCGCGGAGATCTCCGAGAACGGCACGCCGGCGCCGGACAGCACGGTCACGACGCGCTCGGAAGTGAGCCCGGAGACGGTGAGCGTGTCCCGGTCACTGGCCGCCACGGTGGCCCCCGCGCGCGTCAGCGCGCCGATGGCGTCCGGCTGCGCGGTCGTGCGCAGCGAGACCCGGTCCCCGGACGCGGCCGCGATCAGCTCGGCCACCGTCGTGTCCGCGATGACCTTGCCGCGGCCGACCACCACCAGGTGGTCGGCGGAGCCTTCCAGCTCGCTCATCAGGTGGCTGGACACCAGCACCGCCCGGCCCTGCTCGGCCAGCGAGTGCAGGAACCCCCGCATCCACACGATGCCCTCGGGGTCCATGCCATTGAACGGCTCGTCGAACATCAGCACCGGCGGGTCGCCCAGCATGGCCGCGGCGATCCCCAGCCGCTGCCGCATGCCCAGCGAGTAGCCGCCCGCCTTGCGCCGGGCCGCCTTCTCCAGGCCAGCCTGCTCGATCACCAGGTCGACCCGCTGGTCGGTCAGGCCCTGGGAATGAGCCAGCCACAGCAGGTGGTTGCGGGCACTGCGGGCGGGCTGCAGCGCGGACGCGTCCAGCAGCGACCCGACGTGGCTCAGCGGATGGCGCAGGCTCTGATAGCGCTGCCCGCCGATCAGCGCCTGGCCATCATCGGGCGCATCCAGGCCCAGGATGACCCGCATCGTGGTCGACTTGCCGGCGCCGTTGGGGCCGACGAATCCGGTGACCTGCCCCGGTGCGACGGTGAAGGTCATCCCGTCCAGCGCGACGACCGGCCCGAAGCGCTTGTGCAGGCTGCTGACTTCGATGGTTGCTTCCCGCGTATCCATGCTCGCCACGGTAGGAAAGCTCGGGCCGCACTGTCGTCACGCCGGCGAGCCGTCTTCTCCGCCGCTGGGATGAGGGACATCGGCCGCGACCTATCCCCCGCGCGAGGGACGGCAGGATGCTCGCCCAGAGGGACGCACGCTCGCTGGCCAGCGAGGACAATGGCTACGTGGACCCAGCGGGTGACGGGCACAACGGGCGGGCCGGCCTGGTGCGGCGGCTCGCCGCGGTCCCGCACGCGCCCGCCGTCGCCGGAGCGCTGCTGGCCGTGCTCGCGGCGGCCCAGGCGATCGCGTTGCCCCCCGGCCAGGGCGGGATTGACTTCGGGCAGGGGGTCGGTCTCGTGCTGCTCGCGTTGTTCAGCACGCTGCCGCTCGGACTCCTGTGGTCCTACCCGGCGGGAGCCGCCGTAGCGGTCGGCGCGGCGTGCGTGCTGTCCCTCGCGGCCTTTCACACGGTGACGGTGGCCGGCCTGATCGCCCAGCTGATCGTGCTGTACCGGCTCGGCCGCAGCGGCCCGCAGCTGCTGGCCGCGGTCCTCGCGCTGCCCTACCTGGTGCTGGCGCTGCTCCCCCCGCGGGCACCGCGGACCGGATCCTCACCGTGCTGCTGGCTGCGCTGGCCCCGGCCGCGGCGTGGGCGGGGGCGGCCCGGCGAGCCCGCATCGAGGCTGAGGAGCACAGCGCCGTCCGGGAGGTCATCGCCGGTTCCCTGCTCGAGCACACGGTACGGGGGGAACGCGCCCGGGTCTCCCGCGAGCTGCACGACGTGGTGGCCCACCACATTTCCATGATCGCCGTGCAGGCGGAGACGGCCCGGCTGACCACCCCGGGGATGCCCGCCGCCGGGGCGCAGCGGCTGTCCGCGATCGGCGACACCGCGCGGGCCGCGCTGACCGAGATGCGGCGGCTGCTTGGCGTGCTGCGCGAGGACACCCGGGCCGACGCGGGCGACGACCGGCGCCCACAGCCCGGCCTGCGGCAGCTCAGCGAACTGCTCGACGAGGCCAGGGACGCCTCGGGGTCGGGTATCCGCCTCATCGTCCACGGCCCCGTGGCCAGTCTCGATCCCGGCGTCGAGCTGGCCGCCTACCGCATCGTTCAGGAGGCACTGACCAACGCCCGGCGGCATGCGGAGGGCGCCGCCGTCGACGTGGAGTTGCACTACACCGCGGACGCCCTGTGGCTGCGCGTCCGGGACAACGGGCCCGGCCCCCCGCCGGCTTCTTCCTCCACCGCGACGCTGCCCGGCGGCCACGGGCTGCTCGGCATGCGCGAGCGCGCCGCGGCCGTGGGCGGCAAGCTGCGCACCGGCGCCGCCAGCGGCGGCGGGTTCGTGGTCGAGGCCATGCTGCCGACCGTGGCCGAGGCGGCCGCATGAGCGAGCCGATGGGGCGCGGTGCCGCCTGGACTGAGGAGCGAGGGAGCCTGCGACCGAGCGACGAGGCTTATCCGAGCCGACGAGTCAAAGCGCCCCCGAGGCGAGCGGAGAACACAACATGAGCGAGCCGTCCCGGGCGATCCGGATCATCGTGGCCGACGACCACCAGGTGGTGCGTACCGGATTCGCCGCACTGCTCGACACCCAGCCGGACTTCACGGTCGTCGGCACCGCCGGCGACGGGGTGGAGGCGGTCAAGATCGCCCGCGAGCTGCGGCCGGACGTCGCGCTGATGGACGTGCGCATGCCCAACATGGACGGCATCGAGGCCACCCGGCAGCTCACCGAATCGGGGCCGGGCGGGCCGCGGATCCTCATCCTGACCACCTTCGACCTCGACGAGTACGTCTACGACGCGTTGTGCGCCGGGGCCAGCGGCTTCCTGCTCAAGGACGTCACGGCGGAGCGGCTGTTCGACGCGGTGCGCGTGGTCGCCGCCGGCGAGGCGCTGCTGGCGCCGACCGTCACCCGCCGGCTGATCAGCGAGTTCACCCGCCTGCGCCCGAGGCCTGCCACCTCGCCCCCGGCCACGCTCGCCACGCTCACCCCGCGTGAGACCCAGGTGCTCAAGCTGGTCGCGGAGGGCCTGTCCAACCCGGAGATCGCGGCCCGGCTGGTCGTCACCGAGGAGACCGTGAAGACCCACGTCAGCCGGGTGCTGAACAAGCTAGGGCTGCGCGGCCGCACGCAGGCGGTGGTCGTGGCCTACGAGTCAGGGCTGGTCGTGCCCCACCCCGCTGGCTGACTGCGGCTCGGCGGCGCCGCTCGCCGTGGCCGGAGCCTGCCCGGCCGGCTCGGGCGCCGGGGCGGCAGGCGCGGGAGCCCGGCCTGCGGCGCTGGCTGAAGAAGAACCAGGTGAGCCCGGCCACCGTGCCCACCAGCGCGACGAAGAAGTTCAGCCGCAGCCCGAGGAAGTGCGCGGACGAGTCGATCCGGATGGTCTCCTCGAAGATCCGGTATCCCGAGTACCCGGCCACGTACAGGGCGAACAGCCCGGGCGGGCGGATGTTGCGGTGGTGGCCGAGCCACACCAGCGCGGCGGCCAGCGCCAGGTCGAAGATCAGCTCGTACAGGAACGACGGCTGGAAGGTGCCATAGGCCAGGTATCCGGGCGGCCGGTGGGCCGGCGCGACCTCCAGCGCCCAGGGCAGCGTACTGGGCTTGCCGAACAGCTCCTGGTTGAAGTAGTTGCCGATGCGCCCGATCGCCTGAGCGACCAGCAGCGCCGGGGCGACCGCATCGGCCATGAGCCGCCAGTCGGCCCCGGCCCGGTGCACCCGCCAGATCCCCACGGCAGCCCCAGCCAGGACGCCGCCCCAGATGCCCAGCCCGCCGTCCCATACCGCGAACGGCCCGTACCAGGCGTGCGGGGTGATGTCGAACGGGGTGGTGATGTCGAAGTAGATCCGGCCGCCGATAATCCCCGCCGGGACCGCCCAGACGGCCACGTCGGTCACCAGCGCGACGTCGCCGCCCACGGCCCGCCAGCGTCGCCGGGTGATGATGATGGCCAGCGTGATGCCCACGACGTACATCAGGCCGTAGAAGTGGACGAACAAGGGCCCGACGTAGAAACCGTTGATCGGCGGGCTCGGGATGTGCAGCGCCACGGACAGGGCCATACAGCGAGGGTAGCCCGTCGGTAGCGGTGCGCGCTTACCTGCGGCGATAGCGTTCAGATCATGACCGATCACGATGCCGCCCAGGCGGCGGAAACCCAGCAGGCACAGGCGGCCCTGGCCCAGCTCAGCGAGGAGTTCTTCGAGGTCGCGCACACGGCCGACCCGTTCGGCGCCACGCAGGTCGGCGCGCCGGGCTTCGACGCCCTGGTCCCCGACCCCAGCCGCGCGGGCGCCGCGCGCGACGCGCAGCAGATCGCCCGGATCGAGGAGCGGCTGGGCCGCATCGATCCGGGCCTGCTGGACCAGGCGGGCCGGGTCAACCACGCCGTCCTGGCCCACCTGGCCTGGGCGGCGCGCTCGGACCTCGAACACGGCCTCTGGGAGGCGAACGCGTCGGCGGGCGGCTACGTCTCGCCCCAGGCCATCGTGTTCATGTCCGTGCCGGCGGCGCTGCTCGACAGCGCCGCCGCGGTCGACGGCTACCTGCAGCGGCTGCGCGGCCTCGGCGAGTACTTCGACGCCGTCACCGCCCGGTACCGGGAGGCCAGGCACGACGGGCGGATCCCGACCGAGGTCGGGACGCGCCAGGCCATGGCGCAGATCGAGGGCCACCTGGGCCGGGACGTGACCGCCGACACCATGGTGACCGTGCGCCTGCCGGACGGCGCCGACCAGGCGGCGGTCCGCCGCGAGGCCGCCGGCATCGTCGACAGCCAGATCCGGCCCGCGCTGCGGCGGCTGCTGGCCTGCCTGCAGGACGAGTTGCTGCCGGTCGCGCGCCCCGGCGAGCAGGTCGGCATACGTTTCGTGCCCGGCGGCCCTGAGGGCTACCGGGCGGCCGTGCGCAAGCACACCACCACCGGGCTGTCGCCGGAGGAGATCCACCAGATCGGCCTCGACGTCCTCGCGGCGTTGCAGGACGAGTGGGCCGAGCTCGGCGGGAAGGTGCTGCAGGTCACGGATGTCCCGGCGATCCACGACCGGCTGCGGGAGGACCGGTCGCTCCGGTTCACTGACTCCGCGCAGATCGTGCGCACGGTCACGGCGGCCCTGCAGCGCGCCGAGGAGGCCCGCGACCGCTGGTTCCCGCGGTTCGACATCCCCGACTGCGTCATCGAGGAGATCGACCCGGTCGAGGCGGGCAACGCCCCGCTGGCCTACTACCGGCCCCCGGCCGCGGGCGGGAAGCGGCCCGGCGCCCACTGCGTGCTGACCGCCGAGCCGCAGCAGCGGTACGTCTACGAGTACGAGGCGCTCTCCTTCCACGAGAGCACTCCCGGGCACCATCTGCAGATCGCCTCGTCGCAGACACTGCCGCTGCCCGCGTTCCGGCGCTTCCTGGACGCCGAGGTGTGCGGCTACGTGGAAGGCTGGGGCCTGTACTGCGAGCGGCTGGCCGACGAGATGGGCCTGTACACCTCGGACCTGCAGCGGCTGGGCATGCTCTCCTTCGACGCGCTGCGGGCGTGCCGGCTCGTGGTCGACACCGGCATGCATCACCACGGCTGGTCCCGCGCCCAGGCCATGGACTTCATGTGGCGCAACACGGCCACCACCCAGGCGAACGTCAGGAACGAGATCGACCGCTACATCGGCTGGCCCGGCCAGGCGCTCGCCTACATGGTGGGCCGGCGCGAGATCAGGCGGCTGCGCGAACAGGCCGAGCGCCGGCTCGGCGCGAGGTTCGACATCCGGGGCTTCCACGGGACCGTGCTCGGCAACGGCGCCGTCCCGCTCGGGGTGCTCGACCAGATCGTGGCCGACTGGGCCGGCGCGGCGGCTGGCTGACCCCGGTTCCCGGTCACGCCGGGAGCCCTTCGCGTCTCGTTCCGCGCCGAGCTCGCGGCCATGGCCGCCCGGCGCGACGACTAGCGGCCGGGCGGTCCCGCGGCGGCCGCGTCCAGCGCCAGCTCGATCGCGCCGATGACGCCCGAGCTGTCGCCGAGGCCCGGCCGGACGATGTAGCGGTCGGTCGCGTCCGGGTCGGTCAGCTCGGGTGCCCGCAGATAGCCGTCCAGCAGCCCGCGCACCCGCTGCCGCGTCAGCGGCAGCAGCCTCGGCTGCTTGGCCACGCCTCCCCCGATGATGATGCGCTGCGGCGAGAGCACGCAGATCACGTTGACCAGGGCCAGGGCGAGGTACTCGGCCTCGATCTCCCAGGCCGCGCTGCCCGACAGCTCCTGGCCGGCCCGGCCCCAGCGCTGCCGGATCGCCTCGCCGGAGGCGAGGCCCTCGAGGCAGTCGCCGTGGTAGGGGCAGATTCCGTCGAAGGGGTCGCGCGCCCGGTCGTGCGGGATGCGCATGTGCCCGAACTCCGGGTGCAGCAGGCCGTGCACGATGCGGCCGCCCGCGACGGCGCCCCCGCCGATCCCGGTGCCGACCGTGATGTAGCAGAACGTGTCCAGCCCGGCCGCCGCGCCGTGCCGCCACTCGCCGAGCGCGGCCGCGTTCACGTCGGTGTCCAGCGCGACCGGGACCCCGAGCCCGGCCCGGAGCGCGCCCACCAGGTCCGTGTCCGCCCAGCCCGGCTTGGGCGTCGTGGTGATCGTCCCCCACGTGGGTGAGGCGGGGCGGATGTCCACCGGGCCGAACGCGCCCACCCCGAGCACCCCGACCGGTCCGTTCTCGGTGAAGAACCGGACGGCCCGCCGCACGGTCTCGCCGGGGGCCGTCGTCGGGAAGGTCTCGGTCTTGAGCAGTTCCGCGGGGCGGTCGGCGACCGCGCAGACCCACTTGGTGCCCCCTGCCTCGATGCCTCCGTACCTCACCAGCCGACCTCGCCACGGGGCCAAGTGATCACTGCCCATACGATAGCTGACCGGCAGCGCCCCGCCCAGGATCCCCCGCCACCGCCCATGATCGCGCGGCGCGGACACTTCCCAGTCGTATCGACGGAAAGATGTCCGTGTTAATTGATCTTGACCCCGGAAGGGCGGCCCGTGCCCCCGCATTGATCTTGGCGCCGGAAGGGCCGGCCCGCGCCTACGCGCCTCCGGCGCAGCCGTGCGGCCGGTTGACATGTGACCAATTGGTCACTTATCTTGGGCGACGTGGACGAGGTGTTCAAGGCCCTCGCCGATCCGACCCGGCGGAGCCTGCTCGACGAGCTGTTCCTGGCGGACGGGCAGACGCTCAGCGCGCTCGAGGAGCGCTTCCCGATGACGCGCTTCGGCGTGATGAAGCATCTGCGGCAACTCGAGGAGGCGGGCCTGGTGGTGACGAGGCGGCGCGGCCGCGAGAAGCTTCACTTCCTGAACCCGGTCCCGATCCGGCTGATCCACGACCGGTGGGTCAGCAAGTACGCCGAGCCCTGGGCGGCCGCGCTCAGCGACCTCAAGCACGCGCTGGAGAGCCCCATGGAGAAGATTTTCGAGATCTACATCCGCACCACGCCCGAGCGCCTCTGGGAGGCGATCACCGACAGCGAGATCAGGAGCAAGTACCAGTTCGGCTGCCTGGTCACGTCGGAATGGACGCCCGGCTCCCGGGTCGAGATGAGCCACCCGGGCGCGGCCGGCCTGCTGGCGGAGGGCGAGATCCTCGAGGCCGACCCGCCCCGCAGGCTGGTCCAGACCATGACCGTGCTCTGGAGCGACGACGCCAGGCGCGAGGGAACCTCGAGGGTCACCTGGGAGATCGAGCCGGTCGGTGACTCGTGCCGGCTGACCCTGACGCACGATCAGCTACGCGAGGACGCGAGCCCCGAGGTCTACGGCGGCTGGCCGATGATCCTGTCCGGGCTGAAGACCTGGCTGGAGACCGGCGAGCTGCTCACCACCCCGGGATCGCTGATGTACAACAGCTGACCCGGACCCAGCTCACCATGCGGAGGCAGGAAATGAAGGACGAGGCCAAGACCCAGATCACGGGCCTGCGGACGGTGGGCGTGCCGGTCACCGACCAGGACCGCGCGCTCGAGTTCTACGTCGGCAAGCTCGGCTTCGCCAAGCGCGCG
Organism: uncultured Actinomycetota bacterium; assembly: GCA_963795055.1. Classification (GTDB taxonomy): domain Bacteria; phylum Actinomycetota; class Actinomycetes; order Streptosporangiales; family Streptosporangiaceae; genus JASHPR01. The sequence goes on along the minus strand of CAWCGJ010000005.1, from coordinate 301,264 downwards.
GACTTCCCGTCCGGCGACGGCGGGCGCTGGATCGAGGTGGCGCCGCCGGGGGCGGCGACGACGATCGCGCTGGTCCCCGCGCGCGAGGGCGCTCCGGCGGGCGTCGATACCGGCATCCGGCTGACCACCGGAAACGCCGGGGCCGACCATGCCGCCCTGCTGGCAGGTGGCGTCGACGCCGATCCGGAAATCCTGCGCTGGCCCGGAGTGCCGCCCATGTTCTCGTTCCGCGACCAGGACGCCAACCGGCTCGTGCTCATCGAGCAGGCCTGACCCGCGTCACCCGCCGGACGGGGACAGGCCGACGGACGGCTGCTGGCCCGCGATCTCGCTGGCCGGGGCGACGGCCCCCGCCGGGCGGACGATGGCGTCGGCCACCCGGCCCAGGAAGGTCCTGATGGTCGCGGTGGCCACCCGGTGCAAGATCGCCTGGTCGAGCCCCGCTCCCAGGCCGCCCAGCGGCGGCCGGTACGCCCCGACCAGCGCGAGCACGGTGGCCTGCTCACCGGCCGACCGCAGCGTGAGGTCGGCGTCCAGGGCCGGGAACAGCCGACCTCCGGGCCCGGTCGCCGCCCACCGCAGCGCCAGCCCGGCCGAGTCACCGGTTTCCGCCAGATCCCGGACGTGCACCTCGACCAGCCGGGAGATCCCCGGCGCGGAGCCCAGCGGGCCGACCCGGGCCAGCCCGGCGATGCCCTCGCCGTAGGCACCTTCCGAGACGCTCAGCAGCAAGCCGCCGCGGATCAGGTTCGCCAGCCTGGCCCGGGCGGCCACGAAGCTGACGTCGAGCAGGACCTCATCGCCGACGAACACACCGCCAGTCAACCGATCGGGCGCTGATCCAGGTAGGGACATTGGTCCTCGCTGCGCCACCGGATGTTCGCCGGGGGGACCGCAGGGGACAACCGCTCGGCGGGGCCAGCGCGCGCTGGCCGGCCCGCCGCGGGCCGGGGAGATGGCCCGCGGCGGGCCTTCCGGTGGGGCTTACCCGGGCTGGATGCCGAGCCGGAACGACGCCCGGCCCTGCTCGTCGAGCTGCGCGTCCAGTTCCCGGTCCTCGACCATCGGGGCGGCGTCGCGCTGCACGAACACGCGGGCGCCGGCGTCCTCGATCACGGCGTCGTCCGGCTGCGGGGGCTCGAGCGACAGCGCCAGCGTGCCCGACTCGCCGTCCTGCAGTGACATCCGCAACCCGGTGTCGGCGGGAATACCTGGCTGGGTGATCAGGGTGCGGATCGTCTCCGCGGCCCGGTCGCTTAGCGTAAGCAAGTCAGCACCTCTCTCCTGTGGGCATGCCTCGAAGGTGTTGACCCTGCCCGTGTTCCCCGGGCCCAAACAGGCCCAGGTCCCGGCGTGACCACGGCCCCGCTCAGGCGCGGGGATCCACGTGAACCTTGGGTCCCGGCCCGGAGCCGGCCGGGCGCCAGCCGGCCAGCACGTCGCCGACCTCGCCGAGGCCGACGGTGGCCGCCACCAGCGGGCGCGGGTCCACGGATCCGGCCGCGTACTGCCGGATGGTCTCGGCCAGGCCGGCGGACGCGCCGAGGATGCCCACGGCGGTGAGGTCGTTCAGCACCATCGACCGGGTGTCGACGGTGCTCGGGCGCCCGGCAACGCCGATGTACACCACCCGCTTGCCCGGCTCGACCAGGTCGAGGGCCTGCGCCGGGAGGCCGGGCGAGTTCGACGCGTCGATGACCGCGTCCCAGCGCAGCCGCGGCAGCTCGGCAGCGGTCCACGCGCCGTGCACGCCGAGCTCGGCGGCGAAGTCGAGCGACCGCCGGTCCAGGCCCAGGACGTGCACCTGCGCGCCGTGCGCCAGCGCGAACATCGCGGCCAGCAGGCCGATGGTGCCGGGGCCGCAGATCAGGATCCGCTCGCCGGGCCGCAGCACCGCGCCCCAGACCGAGCGCAGGGCGCCGCCGCCCGGCTCGACCAGCGCCCCCGCGACCTCGTCGACCTCACCGGGCAGCGGATGCAGCGCGGTGACCGGCACGGCCAGCTGCTCGGCCAGCGCGCCGGGGAACCCGCCCCGGATGCCCACCTCGCAGCGGTCCTCGCACACATGGTGCCGGCCGCCCCGGCAGCGCTCGCACGCGCCGCAGCCCAGCATGGTGTCGCCGGTGGTGCGCCGGCCCAGCCAGCCCGGATCGACGCCGTCGCCGACGGCGCTCACCGTCCCGGACCACTCATGCCCGAGCCGCAACGGGTACGCGGCGTGGCCCTGCTGCAGGTAAGCCATCTCGCCGGTGAAGAACTCGACGTCGGTGCCGCACACGCCGACCCGCTCGACGTCGACGACCACCTGCCCCGGCGACGGCCTCGGGTTCTCGACCTCGGCGACCTGGCACCGGCGCGGGCCGGTGACCACGAACGCTCTCATGCCGCGGCCGGCGGCGGCGCACCGTGGCCGCGACCGTGCCGGCGGTGGTGGCCGGAGGCCAGGTCACGAGTAGGTTGTGGGGACATTTCCAGATCCTAGATCGCGGGCCGAGAGAGGCGGAAGAGCGCCGATGCCAGAGCAGCCCAGCTCCCAGCCACGCAGCTCCCAGTGGTACGCGGGGAGCCACCGGAACGCCTATGTCCATCGCGCGTGGATGCGCCGGGGCCTGCCCGCCCACGCGTTTGACGGGCGGCCGCACATCGCGATCGCGAACACCGCCTCGGACCTGGCGCCGTGCAACCTGCACCTGGACCAGGTCGCCGAGAGCGTCAAGCAGGGCGTCTGGGAAGCGGGCGGCGTCCCGATGAACCTTCCCGTGGTGTCGCTCGGCGAGACGCTGGTCCGCCCCACCGCGATGCTGTGGCGGAACATGGCCGCGATGGCGACCGAGGAGATGCTGCGGGCCAACCCGATCGACGGCGTGGTGCTGCTGGGCGGGTGCGACAAGACGATCCCGTCCCTGCTGATGGCCGCGGCCTCGGTCGACCTGCCCGCAGTTGTGGTGCCCGGCGGGCCGATGCTGACCGGCACGTTCCGGGGGGTGGCGCTCGGCTGCGGGACGGACGTCTTCCGGCTCAGCGAGGAGGTCCGCGCGGGCACCCTGAGCGAGCAGGACTTCCTGCAGTCCGAGTCCTCGATGATCCGCAGCCGGGGGCACTGCAACACGATGGGTACCGCCTCGACCATGGCGTGCATGGCCGAGGCCCTCGGCACGACGATCCCCGGCATCGCCGGGACCCCGGCTCCGGACAGCCGGCTGCTCGAGACCGCGCACGACACGGGCAGGCTCGCGGTGGCCATGGTCGAGCGGGGGCTGCGGCCGTCCGCCCAGCTCAGCCGGGGATCATTCCTGAACGCGATCGTCGCGCTGGCGGCCATCGGCGGGTCCACCAACGCCGTCGTGCACCTGCTGGCGATCGCCGGGCGGCTCGGGATCGAGCTGTCGCTCGACGACTTCGACGACGTCGGGGCCGGCGTGCCGCTGCTGGTCGACCTGCAGCCGGCCGGGCGGTACCTGATGGAGGACTTCCACCGGGCCGGCGGCCTGCTCGCTGTCCTGCGGGAGGTGCGCGACCTGCTCGACCCGGCCGCGCTCACGGTGACCGGCCGGCCCCTGGTCGATCACCTCGACGGCGCGCGGATCTGGGACGAGACGGTCATCCGCCCCCGCAGCGATCCGCTGCAGGCCGGCGCGGGCATCGCCGTGCTGCGCGGGAGCCTCGCCCCGGCCGGCGCAGTGATCAAGCCGGCGGCCGCGTCCCCGGAACTGCTGCGCCACCGCGGCCGGGCGGTCGTCTTCGACAGCATCGAGGACTTCCACGAGCGCATCGACGACCCCGGCCTCGACGTCGACGCCGACTCGGTGCTCGTGCTGCGCGGCTGCGGGCCGAGGGGCTACCCGGGGATGCCCGAGGTGGCGAACCTGCCGCTGCCGGCCAAGCTGCTGGAACGCGGGGTCCGGGACATGGTGCGCATCTGCGACGGCCGGATGAGCGGCACCGCGTACGGCACCGTGGTGCTGCACGTCGCGCCCGAGGCCGCGGCCGGGGGGCCGCTGGGCCTGGTGCGGACCGGCGACGTCATCGAACTCGACGTCGCGACGAGGCGTCTCGACGTGGACATCGCACCCGGCGAGCTGCGGCGGCGGGAGCCGCCCGCGGCCGCGGTGGCCGGCTATGCGGCCCCGGCCCGCGGCTGGGAGCGCCTCTACGTCGACCACGTGCTGCAGGCCGACCGGGGCGCGGACCTTGACTTCCTGGTCGGCGCCAGCGGTCATCAGGTAGCCCGCGACTCGCACTGACCGGGGAGAAATCGCCTGCCGGGTATCGGTCCTCCCGGTGGCCAGGCGATGAACGGCGGCCCGCGACTCTGACGTTGACGTCAAGGTCCGTTACCATCGTCGTGGGCGGCAGGCAGGTCGTCACCGGCAGTGGGGAGAGTCATGCGAGCGGCAGGGCAGGGGCAGGCGGCACTCTCGGCGAAGGGCGGCATGAGCGTCCACTACAAGTGGATCGCCCTGTCGAACACCACGCTCGGGATCCTGATGGTCACGATCAACCAGTCCATCCTGCTGATCTCGCTCCCGGCGCTGTTCCGCGGCATCGACCTCAACCCGCTCGTGCCGTCCAACACCTCGTACTTCCTGTGGATCTTCCTCGGGTTCATGCTGGTGACCTCGGTGCTGGTGGTCAGCCTGGGGCGGGTCGGCGACATCTACGGCCGCGTGCGCATGTACAACCTGGGCTTCGCGGTGTTCACGTTCTTTGCGATCTTGCTGTCGGTGACCTGGCTCACCGGCCCGGCCGGGGCGTTGTGGATCATCATCATGCGGATCGGCCAGGGCGTCGGCGGAGCGTTCCTGTTCGCCAACTCCACCGCGATCCTGACCGACGCCTTCCCCGAGGACGAGCGGGGCAAGGCGCTGGGCATCAACGGCATCGCCGCGGTGAGCGGCTCGTTCCTGGGGCTGATCCTGGGCGGCGTGCTCGCCCCGATCGAGTGGCGGCTGGTGTTCCTGGTGTCGGTCCCGTTCGGCCTGTTCGGCACGATCTGGGCGTACCTCATGCTCCGCGACAACGGGGTCCGCGTCCCGGCCAAGATCGACTGGTTCGGCAACACGCTGTTCGCGCTCGGCCTGGTCTCGCTGCTCACCGGGATCGTGTACTCGCTGCTCCCCTACGGCGGGCATCCCACCGGCTGGACCAATCCCCGGGTGCTGACCGCCATCTTCGGCGGGATCGCGCTGCTGGTGGTGTTCGGCTGGGTGGAGACCAAGGTGGCGCAGCCGATGTTCCGGCTGAACCTGTTCAAGATCCGGGCGTTCACGGCCGGCAACATCGCCGGAATGCTCGGCGCCATGGGCCGTGGCGGGCTGCAGCTCATGCTGATCATCTGGCTGCAGGGCATCTGGCTGCCGTTGCACGGCAAGAGCTTCGCCGAGACCCCGTTGTGGGCGGGCGTCGCCATGATCCCGCTGACGATCGGGTTCCTGCTCGTCGGGCCGCTGGCGGGATGGCTGTCGGACCGCTGGGGAGCCCGGGTGCTCGCCACCCTCGGCCTGGTCATCTCCATGATCACGTTCTTGCTGTTCGACCTGCTGCCGATCAACTTCGACTACATCGAGTTCGCCCTGCTGATCTTCCTGTTCGCGGTGGGCATGGGGCTGTTCTTCGCCCCCAACCAGGCCTCGGTCATGAACAGCCTGCCGCCGGACCAGCGGGGCGCGGGCGCGGGGATGCTGAACACGTTCCAGAACTCGGCCACCGTGCTGTCCATGGGCCTGTTCTTCACGATCGTCACCCTGGGGCTGGCCGCGCGGCTGCCGTCGCACCTGTTCAAAGGGCTGGTCGCGGCGGGCGTCAACCCCGCCGCCTCGCACCTGGTCGCCAGCGAGCCGCCGATCGGCAGCCTGTTCTCGGCGTTCCTCGGCTACAACCCGATCAAGGAACTGCTCGGCCCGACCGGGGCGCTGCAGCAGCTGCCGGCGCACCAGGCCGCGTACATCACCAGCCGGTCGTTCTTCCCGAACCTGATCTCGGAGCCGTTCGCCGGCGGCATGCACCTGGCGTTCACCTTCGCCGCGTTCGTGACGTTCATCGCTGCCGTGGCCTCCGCACTGCGCGGCAAGCGTTACTTCTACACCCCCCAGGCGACCGCGGCCGAGCCGACCGGCGCCGAGCTGGCCAGGGGCGCGGCCGAGTCGGCCGAACTGGTCGGCCTCGACGAGTCGGCCGCCGTGGCCGGCCTCGACGGCGCGGCCCCCGCCGAGCCGCGGCCGAACGGTAGGCTGGCCGCGTCGAGCAGCCCTGGTGGCGAGGAACTTGACGCATCGCGTGGAGGCAGCTGACCCGATGAACCGGACCCGAACGGCCACGGCGGAACCTGTCACCACGGGGCAGGCGGCCACGGGGCCAGTCACCACGGGGCCGGCCGGGGATCGGGGACCGGAAGGGCAGGAGGAACTGCTCGGCATCGGCGCGGCCGCGGCCGCGGCCGGGGTCTCCGAGCGGGCGCTGCGCTACTACCAGCAGCTGGGCCTGATCGTCCCCTCCTGCACCACGCCCGGCGGGCTGCGCCGCTACTCGGCGGAAAACCTGGCCCGGGTGGCGCGCATCCGGGAGCTGCAGACCCTGCTGGGCCTCAACCTCGACGAGATCGCGCTGGTGCTGCGCAACGAGGACCGCATGGCGGAGATCCGCCGTGCCTACCAGGACAAGCGCACCAGCGACGACGAGCGCCTCCGGCTGACCCGCGAGGGCCTGATCCTGCTGGAGGGGCTGCGCGAGACCGTCGAGGCCAAGCGGGCCGCCCTGGACAGCTTCCTCGCCGACCTGGAGGCCCGGATCGGCCGCGCCCGCGACCTGCTGGCCGGCCGCGACCTGCCGCCCGGCTAGGCCGCGCCGGCCCGGGCCGCGGGCCACGCCGGCCCCGGCGGCGGGTTCTCAGGAGCGGTGCAAGGGATTGCCGGGCGCGGCCGGCAGGGCGCGCGTGCCGGGCCAGCGCCGCCGGATCTCGTCGCGCATGGCCCGGCTGACCTGGGCGAGCCGGGCCAGGTCCGCCCGGGCCGGCGGCTCATGCGGCGGCCCTGTCGCGCACGACCGCGGCTTCAGGCCGCGACCGCGGCCTCGAAAGCCGCCCCGGCCGCGAGCAGGCGCTCCTCGGTACCGGGCGCCGACACGAGCTGGATGCTGGCGGGCAGCGGGCCGCGAGCCGGGACCGGCAGCGCCAGCGCGGGCACGCCGGCGAAGTTGACCGGCAGCGTGCAACGGCCCTCCAGCAGTTCGTGCGCGCGGTCCAGCGTCGGCGGCAGGATCAGCAGCGTCGGCGTGACCAGCAGGTCGTAGCGGTCGAACCACGCCGCCAGCTGGCTGCGCCACCGGTCCTGGGCCTGCCTGGCCGCGGCGACCGCCGCCGCGCTCACCTGGCGCCCCGCGTCCAGGCGCTGGGCGACGTTGGGGGTGAGCCGGTCGGCGTAGCGTTCAAAAATTTCCTGGTTGGACCGGTAGGCCTCGGCCACGAGCAGGTCCAGCGTCCGCCTCGTGGCGGTATGCCATTCGCCGGGATCCACCTCGCTGACGTCCCAGGAGGTGGCGCGCAGCGCCGCGGTCACGGCGTCGTCGACGTCGGGCGCGGCGGGGATCCGCAGCCGGCCGACCCGGGCGGGCCGGCGTCCGGCGCGACGGCGAAGCCGGGCTCGAGAAGCTGCATGCCCGCGACCAGGCCGGCCACGTCGGCCGCCATCGGCCCCACGGTGTCCAGGCTCGGCGCCAACGGCCGTACCCCGGCGAGCGGGATCCGTCCCCAGGTGGTCTTCAGTCCGCAGATCCCGCAGCAGGCCGCGGGGATCCGGATCGATCCCCCGGTGTCGGTCCCGTACCCCACCGTGGCCTCGCCCGTGGCCACGGCCACCGCCGACCCGCTGGAGGAGCCGCCGGGCACGAGCGAGGCGTCGAGCGGGTTCACCGGCGTGCCGAACCAGGGGTTGATCCCGGTGACCCCGAGCGCCAGCTCGTGCAGGTTCGTCCGGCCCGCGATCTGAGCCCCCGCCGCCCGCAGGCCGGCCAGGCAGGCCGCGTCGCTCGCGGCCGGGACCGCGGCGTCGGCGAGCACCCGCGACCCCGCGGTGGTCGGCAGGCCCGCCATGTCGATGAGGTCCTTCACCGCGACCCGCGGTCCCGGGCCGACCGTGGAGAACGTGGTGATGAAGGTCGCGGACACGCTGCCTCCGGGATGATGATGATGAGGGGAGGTTCAGTTTGACATTCCTCTCCGCCCTGAAGGACGGGGATTCCAGCCGTTACCGGCTGGGGTTCCTGTTTCAGCGAGCCGTGCCGTTCCCGCTGACGCGGGTCAGGTCTTACCAGCCCTCCGCAGGCGTTTTGCCTGTCCGCCAGCCCGGCGGCCAGGATGTTGGTTGCCGCATTCACGTCCCTGTCATGGGTCATCCCGCAGCCGCACGCCCACTCGCGGACGTTCAGCGGCAGGGACTCACGGCGGGCGCCACAAGCCGAGCACAGCTTGCTGGACGGGTACCAGCGGTCAACCGTGATCAGCTCGCGCCCGTACCAGGCGCATTTGTACGCAAGCATGCCCCGCAGGTCGCCCCAGGCCGCGTCGCAGATCGCGCGGGCGAGGGAATGGTTGCGGATCATGTTGCGCACGCTCAGGTCCTCGATCACGATCGCTTGGTTGTCGCGGACGAGCCGGGTCGTGAGCTTGTGCAGGTGATCGCGGCGCCGGTCGGCGATGCGGGCGTGGGCACGGGCCACCTTGACCCGGGCGTTGTTCCGGTTCTGCGAGCCTTTCGCCTTCCGCGACAGGTCGCGCTGCGCCCGGGCCAGCCGCCTGCGGTCCCGGCGCTCGTGCCGGGGGTTGGCGACCTTCTCCCCGGTGGAGAGCGTGACCAGGGACGTGATACCCGCGTCCACTCCGACTGCGCTGCGCGCTGCGGGGAGCTGGGCGACGGTGACCTCGCACCGGATGGATACGAACCAGCGGCCGGCCGGGTCGCGGGAGACGGTGACGGTGGACGGCTCGCGTCCTCGGGCAGGGGCCGGGACCAGCGGATGTCCAACGGGGCGGTCATCTTGGCCAGGGTCAGCCGGCCGTGCTGCCACCGGAATGCGCTGCGGGTGTACTCGGCCGAGGCCCGGGACTTCTTCCGCGACTTGAAGCGCGGGTACCTCGCTCGCTTGGCGAAGAACGCCGCGAACGCCGCCTGCTGGTGCCGCAGGGCCTGCTGCAGCGGGACGCTGCTGACCTCGTTCAGGAACCCCAGATCCTCGCCGCGCTTCCACTGGGTCAGCCGGGCAGACGCTTGTACGTAGGTGGTGCCGCGCCGCTGTGTGGCGTAGGCCCGGCTGCGCTCGTCCAGCGCCTTGTTCCACACCAGGCGCACGCACCCGAACGTGCGGGCCAGTTCGGTCGCCTGATCAGGCGACGGGTAGAAGCGGTACCTGAACGCCCGCTTTACCCTCGCCATGTCTCACATACTGCGACCCGTGCGTGTGAGATCCGTTGCGACACGCCGAAGGGGGGAGCGGCGCTCCCGGCCCTGAACAGCCGGGTTCCCGCGCCGCGACTGACGTGACAACAAGCGCGCCGGCCTTGCAGCCAGCACGGGCCGGCGTCGTAGAGTCGGCCTCACCGGCCATGGCCGACATCAGGGGAGCGCAGTCATGGACGCAGATCTGGTCGATCAGGTCGTGAGCACTGCTGCGCGGGTGGTGGCCAGCGGGGCGATCTCGGCGAACGGACACGGCAACGTGAGCGTCCGCGTCCCGGGCGCGGACGAGATGTACTTCACGGCAGGCCCGTCGCTACGGGACCACCCGGCCTCGGCCGTGGTGCGCGTCGGGCTGGACGGAACCTTGCTGGAGGGCGAACTGCCGCCGATCCAGGGCGCGGTCGTCGCCATGCACACCGCGATGTACCAGGATCAGCCCGATGTCGGGTGCGTCCTGCACACCCACTCGCCCTACGCCACGGCCTACGCCGTGGCGCACCGCCCGATCGGGTGCTGGGTGGAGGCGCTGGCCATGTTCGGCCTGGCGTCCGGGGTACCGGTGGCCGGCTACGGGCCGCGGGGATCGGACGAGGCGGTGGCCAACATCCGGGCCTCGGCCATCCCCCGAGTCCCCGCGGTGCTCCTGGCCAACCACGGCGTGCTGGTCTTCCACCGCACCCCGGACCTGGCCATCCTGGTCGGCTCGGTGGTCGAGGAAGCCGCGCAGGCGGGCATCAACGCCAGCGCGCTCGGCGGCCCGGTCGAGATCCCCCGTGACCTCCGGGCGGCGGCCCTACAGCGGGCGATGACGTTCGGCAGCCGCGGGACCGTACGCGCCTAGTGGACCATAACGGCCACGCCCCTGAGGCGGTCCCGGTGCGGCCGATGTGGGCGTGCCCGGAATGCGGGCGCAGGTTCGCCCATCGCCACCAGTCTCATGCCTGCGCTCCGCTCGGCGGCCTGGACCGGCATTTCGCGCACGCCTTGCCGGCCGTCCGGGCCACCTTCGACCGGGTCCTGGAAGCGGTCGGCCGCCTGGGCCCGGTCGAGGTGCTCCCAGAAAAGACCCGGATCGCCCTGCACGTCCGGATGAGCTTCGCCGCCTTCCAGCCGCGCCGCCACTGGCTGAACGGCCACCTCGTCCTGGCCCACCGGGTGGACAGCCGGCGGTTCCGGCGGGTCCAGGCGTTCTCACCGCGCAACGTCGTGCACGAGTTCCGGCTGGCCTCGCCGGCCGAGGTGGACCAGGAGTTCACCGCCTGGCTGGCCGAGGCCTACCGGGTGGGCGCCCAGGGGTACCTACGCGCCTGACCGGCTGCCGGGAACGGCCCGGAGGCCGGGAGATAGCGTGCGCTTATGGCGATCGAGAAGCGCCCCCTGGGGCAGACCGGAACGGACGTGACCATCCTGGGGTACGGGGCCATGGAACTGCGGGGCCAGCCGTACGGCCCGGCGATCGAGGACTTCGAGGCGGGACAGCTCCTGGGCGCGGTGCTCGACGGAGGGATCAACCTGATCGACACGTCGATCGACTATGGCCGGAGCGAGGAACTCATCGGCCGGTATCTCGGGCATCGCCGCGGCGACTTCTTCCTGGCCTCGAAGTGCGGGTGCCTGCTGCAGGCGCCGTCCGGCGCCCGGCCGCCGTTCCCGCACGACTACAGTCCCGGCAACGTCCGGACCGGGGTCGAGCAGAGCCTGCGCAGGCTGGACACCGACCGGCTCGATCTCGTGCAGGTGCACATGTCCCCCAGCCGGGCCCAGATGGAGGCGGACGACACCGTCGAGACGCTGCAGGCGCTGCGCGACGAGGGCAAGGTCCGCTTCATCGGGATGTCAGGCATCCTCCCCAACCTGCCCGACCAGATCGCGATGGGCGTCTTCGAGGTTTTCCAGATCCCGTACTCCGCGGTGCAGCGCGAGCACGAGGACCTCATCACCGCCGCGGCCAAGGCGGGCGCCGGCACGCTGATCCGGGGTGGCGCGGCCCGCGGCGCCCCGGCCGAGGACAAGGACTGGCGGCGGGGGCCGCTCGGCCTGGCCGAGGGCGAAGGCCAGCGCCGCTGGGAGGCGTCGGGCGTGGACGACCTGCTCGACGAGGGCATGACCCCGATGGAGTTCGTGCTCCGCTTCACGCTGAGCCATCCGGACCTGTCGAGCACCATCGTCGGCACGTCCCACGTCAGCCACCTGCTGGAGAACCTGACCGCAGCGCAGAAGGGCCCCCTGCCCCCGGACCTGTACGAGGAAGCCAAGCGCCGCCTATGAGGCCGCGGGATGGGCGGCGACCAGCACCAGCGCGTCGAGGATGCGCCACCAGTCCGGCTCGGTGAGATCCTTGTCCACCGAGTGCGCCAGGGCCGCCAGGGCGGTCACGAGCCGGGCCGAGAACTCGCCGGCATCATCGTCGAGCGCCGCGGTCATGGCCTTGACGGCCTGCCGGAACCTGGCGGTGCGTCCGAGCCGGACCAGCGAGGCAGGCACGGCCGGTGATGCAGGCCCGGCGGCCTGCTGACTGTCCTCATCCGGCACGAGCGTGATGATCAGGCGCATGCCCAGGGCTTCGGCGAGCCGGGCCAGCGCGGCCGTGGTCGGGTTGCCCCTGCCGTTCTCCAGGTTGGCGATGTAGGGGACCGAAAGGCCCGCATCAGCGGCCACCGAGGCCACGGTCCGGCCCGCCGCGGTCCGCCGTGCCCGCAGCTGGTGGCCGATCGCTGACTGCTCCACCCGCGCGCTCCTGTCTTGACAGGCTAATAATCCAAATGCTTATTCTCAGAGAATAGCTTGGAGGGAGGCAGCGCGGTGCTCCAGGCCCTGCGGATACCAGATTTCCGGCTGCTGTGGGCCGGCAGCCTGATCAGTTCCCTCGGCTCCTGGCTGCTGGTGCTGGCCATCCCGGCGCACATCCTCATGGCCACGGGCTCACTACGCGACACCGGGCTCGCTCTGGCCGCCGAATACCTGCCACTGCTGCTGCTCGGCCCGATCGCGGGCGTCGTCGCGGACCGATGTGACCGGCGGCGCCTGATGATCACGGCGAACTTGTCCTGCGCGGGCTCGGTGGCAGTGATGCTGGCCGGCACCAGCCCGGGCCGGTATTGGGTGCTCTATGCCGCCCTAGTCGCCGAGAACAGCGGCGCCGTGCTTTACGCGCCCGCCCTGCAGGCGTGCACGCCCGCCGTCGTCGGCACCGGCCCCCGGCTCAGTAGCGCCAACGCGCTGAACTCGCTGAGCAGCGGCACCGTCCGGCTGATCGGCGGCCCGGCCGGCGCGATCCTCTTCACCGCCTGCGGGATCAGGTGGCTGATCTGCGCGGATATCCTCAGCTACCTGCTGTCCGCCGCCGCCATGTTCCTGACATCGCGGGCCGGCGGCCAGCGCCCGGACCGCAAGACCACGATCAGCGGCGTGGCCCGCGACCTCATCCACGGGATCCACGTGCTGCGCGCACAGCCCCTCGCGAGGGCGTTGCTGCCCGTCACCGTGATCTTCCTGACGGCCAACGCGTCGCTCAGCGCCGTCCTCATCCCGCTGGGCATCCAGCGGCTAGGCGGCAGCGAGCACACCGGATACCTGCTGTCCGGCCTGGGCGCGGGTTTCCTGATCGGCGCCCCCATCATCCGCCCGCTGCTGGACCGGGCCCAGCCCCGCCACCTGCTTACCGCCAGCCTGACCGCCACCGCCGCCGCGTACTTCCTGCTCTTTACCTCAACATCGCTCGCCACCGCGCTGCCCGCCGCGGCGGCCGTCGGCATGTCCGGCTCCATGTCGCTGGTGATCCCGCAGACCACCATGCAGCGGGTCATCCCCAACACGGCACTCGGCCGGGTCAGCGCCGTATTCCTCACCAGCGAGGCGGCAGCCACCCTCACCGGCGCCGTGGCCGGGCCCTTCCTCGCCCAGACCGCACACCTGATCGCGGTAGCCACTGCCGCCAGCATCGGCACCCTGGGCGCCGCCGCGCTGGCCTACCTCATCGTGCCGCCGGTCCCCGCGGTCATCCCCGCGCTGAGTTGATCAGCGCATTACCCGTCCCAGGTGCCGGTGACCGGCTGGTGGTCGTCCAGGACCTCGCTGCGGTCGAGCCGCAGCGCCTCGATGACCGGCGCATCGCTCAGCACGAAGAGCTGCGCGGTCTCGGCCGCCTCGTGGTCCACCGCGCACCAGCTCGGCACGGCCAGGGTGTCGCCCGGCCCCCAGCTGAACGTCATTCCGTCGATGACGGTCCGCCCGCGGCCGGAGAACACCACGATGATGCTGCTGCCCACGGTCCGCGTGGTCGGCGTGCGCAGCCCCGGGGCGAGCCGCCGCATCGCGCAGCGCATGGTCGGCACCGCGTCGCCGCCGTGGACCGGGTCGACGAAGCGCAGCTCCGTGTCGCCGCTCCCGGTCGCCGCGGACACCTCGGCCAGGGCGCGCACGGTGTGCTCCCACCGGTAGACCATGAGCGGCGAATGCCGGTCGGTGTCCGGCCTGACGCCGGGCAGCAACCCCGGGTGGGCGTACAGGGCGGCGCTGCGCGACTCGACCGGCGGCCCCGCGGTGTCGAGGTACTCGGCGCCCGCAGGCTCGAAGAAGCCCGCGTCCAGGCCGTTCACCAGCGGCAGGTCGAGCCCGTCGAACCAGACCATCGGCTCGTCGGCGCCGCTGTGATGCTCGTGCCAGGTCATGCTCGGCGTCAGCACGAGGTCACCGGGGGACATCGGGCACGGCTCGCCGTTCACGGTGGTCCAGACGCCGCGCCCCTGCAGCACGAACCGGATAGCCGACGCCGTGTGCCGGTGCGCGGGCGCGCTCTCGTGCGCGTTGAGGTACTGCATGGCCCCCCACAGGGTGGGGGTGGCGAACGGGAGCCCGCCCAGCCCGGGGTTGGCCAGCGCCAGGACCCGCCGCTCGCCGCCGCGGCCCACCGGGACGGTCTCCCCGGCCTCGGCCGCGAGGGGCAGCACGGTATCCCACCGCCACAGCCAGGGCACGGCCCGGGGAGCGGGCTGACCCGGCATCAGGTCGGTGACCTGGGTCCACAGCGCCTGGATGTTCACCTTGCCCATGGCGGCGTACAACTCCGCCCGCCGGGTTGTGAGGTCCTGCTCCGGCCCGGCCGCTGGCCAGGCCCGTTCCGCTGCGTCTGGCGATGTCATGGGGTTCCCTCGGCCGGATCTGTGCTACTCATCCTAGATGTGGCGTATTGGCGCGGGCCAGGCGCGTTGTTAGCGTCAGGAAGGGCGGCAGGCGATGGCGACGACGAGGAGCGGCATGACGAGCACCGAGGCCACCCAGACGGCCGCCGGGTTCGCCGAGCGAGACCTCACCGTGCACGAGACCCGCGTCCGCGTGCTGAGCGCCGGGGCCGGCGATCCGTTCCTGTACCTGCACGACTCCGGTGACCTTGGCCAGTGGGCTCCGTGGCTGTCCGGGCTGGCCGGGCACTACGCGGTCTGGCGGCCAGACCACCCCGGCTTCAACGCCAGCGCGGACGGCGCCGACATCGACAGCGTCCACGAACTGGCCTTCTTCTACCTGGACCTGATGGACGAGCTCGGCCTGGACCGCGTCATCCTGGCCGGTGCCGGCCTGGGCGGCTGGCTGGCCGCCGATCTGGCCACGATCGATCCGCGGCGCGCGAGCAGGCTGATCCTGGCGGGCCCCCGCGGGATCCGCACCGACGAGCACGTCCCGGATATCTTCCTGCTCAGCCCTCCGGAGCTGGCGGAGCTGACCTACCACACCGACGTGGCCAGGTCGGCCGCCCGGGAGCAGGCCGAGCAGCTGGCCGACGACCCCGGCCGCTTCGAGCGGTACCTGCGCAACCGCAGCGCCACGGCGCACCTCGGGTGGAATCCGTACCTGCACGACCCCAAGCTGCCCCGGCGGCTGCACCGGGCTACCGCGCCGGCGCTGATCCTGTGGGGCGCGCAGGACCGGCTGCTTCCGGTGCGCCACGCCCGCCGCTGGGCCGAGCTGCTGCCCAGCACCCAGGTCACGGTCATCGACGACGCGGGCCACCTCCCGCTGGCCGAGCAGCCCGGCGCGTCGCTCCAGGCCATCCTCACCTTCTGCGGGGAGAGCTGACCCGTGCAATTCTTCGGCTTCCACCTGATGCCCTACCCGTACCTCACGCAGGAGCACCGCGGCAGCGGCGACTCCTCCTGGATCACGCTGAGCAACCAGAACTTCGATCCGCGGCGAGGCCACGAGCTGTACCAGCGCTATCTGGAAGAGCTGGTCCTCTACGACCAGGTCGGGTTCGACGGCGTCTGCGTCAACGAGCACCATCAGACCGCGTACGGCCTCATGCCCGCTCCCGACGTCGTGGCCGCGGCGCTGGTCCCGCAGACCAGGGGGAAGATCGCCGTCCTCGGCAACGCGATCTCGCTGCGCGACCACCCGCTGCGGGTGGCCGAGGAAATCGCCATGCTGGACGTCATCTCCGGCGGCCGGGTCATCTCCGGTTTCGTGCGGGGCATCGGCGCCGAGTACCAGACGTTCCAGCTGGATCCGACCCAGTCACGGAGCCGGTTCCACGAAGCGCACGACCTCATCGTCGAGGCCTGGACCCGGCCCGGCCCGTTCGAGTGGTACGGCCGCCACTTCAAGCTGCGGTACGTCAACCCGTGGCCGCGCCCGCTGCAGCAGCCGCACCCGCCGATCTGGAGCCCGTCCCAGGGCAGCGCCGAGACCGTCGACTGGGCCGCCCGCCACCGGTACACCTACCTGCAGACCTACAGCGATATCGCCACGCTCCGGCGCGCGTTCACCGAGTACCGCGAGGCGGCCGAGCGGTACGGCTACACGGCCGCGCCCGAGCAGCTCGGCTGGGCCGCGCCGGTCTACCTGGCCGACACCGACGAGCAGGCGCGGCGGGAAGCCGCCCCGCACCTCGATTTCCTGTTCAACACGTTGCTGCGGATGCCCAGGGACATGTTCTTCCCGCCCGGCTACCTGACCATGGCGTCCGCCCCGCGCGTGCTGGGCGCCAAGCGGGGCCTGGGCGAGGGCCGCAACGACCTGGCCGAGCTGATCGAGCGCGGGTACGCGCTGGTCGGCTCGCCGGCCACGATCCGGCAGCAGCTCGAGCGCTGCGCCAGCGAGCTGGGGTTCGGGATCTTCTGCGGCATCGGCCAGTTCGGCAGCCTCGGCCACGAGGAGTTCGAGCGCAGCGTCCGGCTGTTCGCCGACGGCGTGATGCCCGCCCTGCGCCCGGCCGGGGACGGCCGGACGTGAGGCTCGCGCTGTTCGACGACTTCCGGCTGGGCGTGGTCACCGGGGACCAGATCGTGGACGTGACCGGCGCGCTGCCCGCGCACGACGCCGATCCCGTCACCGCGGGCTGGTGGCGGGCCCTGTGCCGGGACTTCCCGGCGCTGCGCGGCGGCCTGCAGGCGGCCGCGGACGCGGGCCCGGCCCGTCCGCTGGCGCAGGTGCGGCTCCGGGCCCCGGCCCTGAACCCCTCGAAGGTCATCGCCTGCGCCAGCAATTACCGCGACCACGTCGCCGAGATGCACGCGGTGCAGCAGCGCACGCTCGGGCGCGTCGAGAACTGGATGATGAACTTCGACGTCTTCCTCAAGGCGCCGTCGGCGATCAGCGGGCCGGCCGACGACATTGTCCTGCCCCGCGAGGTACTCGATGCGGGCCAGGAGATCCACCACGAGTCCGAGCTGGTCGTCGTGATCGGGACGGGCGGCAAGGACATCCCCGAGGCGGAGGCGGCCGGCCACATCCTCGGCTTCACCGCCGGGCTCGACATCACCGTGCGCGGTGCGGCCGACCGGTCCCGGCGCAAGAGCTACGACACGTTCGCGCCGGTCGGGCCGTGGATCACCACCGCGGACGAGGCGGGCGACCCGGCCAGCCTGGAGATCGACCTGGTCCGGAACGGCGATGATCACCGCCAGCATTCCTGCACCCGCGACATGATCACGCCGGTCCCCGCCATCGTCTGCTACGTGTCCCGGATCATGACCCTGCTGCCCGGTGACCTGATCTTCACCGGCGCGCCGCCGGGCGTGGGCCCCATCCACCCCGGCGACGTGCTGGCCACCCGGATCAGCCGGATCGGCTCGATGAGGATAGGAGTGCGCTGATGGACGCCGCAGCCGAGCTGGTCGGGACCCTCGCCGACGAGGGCGTGCAGCACCTGTTCATCAACCCCGGCACCGACACCGCCCCGGTCCAGGAGGCGCTGGCCGCGGCCCGCAAGGACGGGGCGCCGAGCCCTCGCGCGGTGCTGTGCACGCACGAGTTCGTGGCACTGTCGGCGGCCATGGGCCACTACTTCGCCAGCGGCACGCCGCAGGCGGTCATGGTGCACGTCGACGCCGGCACCCTCAACCTGGGCGGTGCGCTGCACAACGCCCAGCGCAACCGCGTGCCCGCGGTCATCTTCGCCGGCCGCTCGCCGTACGCCACCTCGCCCGGCATCCCGGGTCACCGGGACACCTACATCCACTGGCAGCAGGAACAGCTCGACCAGCAGGCCGTGGTCCGGGCCTTCGGCAAGTGGACCATGGAGGTGCCCCGGGGCCGGGACCTCGGGCTGATCGTCCGGCGGGCCTACCAGGTGGCCCGGTCTGACCCCCGGGGACTGGCCTACGTCATGCTGCCCCGCGAGGCGCTCATGGACCCCGCCGGCGGCGGGCTGGCCCGGCGGCTGCCGCCGCCGGCGCCCGCGGCCGCCGACCCGGCCACCCTGGCCGAGATGGCCCGGTGCCTGGCCGGCGCAGAACGCCCGGTGATCGTCACCAGCCGGACCGGGGCCCGGCCGGCCTCCGTCGCGGCCCTGGTCGAGGTGGCCGAGATACTCGGCTGCCCGGTCCTCGACCACCGGGACCGGCTCAGCTTCCCGCCCGGCCACCCGCTGTACGCGGGCGAGTCCGGCGAGGTGCTCACGGACGCCGACGTGGTCTTGATCCTGGACACCGAGGTGCCGTGGATTCCCGTGCACGCGGCGCCGCCGCCGGACGCGACCGTGCTGCAGATCGACATCGACCCGGTGAAGGCCAGCATGCCGACCTGGGCCTATCCGGTCGACCTGTCCGCCACCGCCGACACCGCCGTGGCCCTGCCGATGCTGGCCGAGGAACTGCGCCAGCTCCTCACCCCGGCGCGGGCGGAACGGTGGACCGCGCGGCGCGAGCGGGTGACGGCCCGCCTCGGGGACCTGCGCCGGTCCTGGGCCGCCCTCGCGCGTTCGGCAGAGCCCGCCGCCGCGCCCGACGTGATGCTGCACGCGCTCAACCGGGTGCTGCCGGCGGATGCGATCGTGCTGGAGGAGGCGGTCACCAACCGCCCCGCCGTGCTCCGGCAGATCGTCCGCGAGCCGGGCGGCTATTACGCGACCGGGTCCCCGGCCCTCGGCTGGGCGGTCGCCGGGGCCATGGGCGTGAAGCTCGCCCGGCCGCAGGCTCCGGTCATCGCGATCTGCGGCGACGGCGCGTTCAATTTCAGCGTGCCCACCGCGGCCATCTGGTCCGCCCAGCGGGCGGGTGGCCCGTTCGTGGCGGTCATCCTGAACAACCGCGCCTACCGGGCGTCGAAGCTGCCCGTGCAGCGCCTGTACCCGGGCGGCGCGGCCGACGCCGAGGGCAGCTTCCCCGAGACCGACCTGGATCCCGCGCCCAGCTACACCGACCTCGCCCGCGCCTACGGCGGCGACGGCCGGGTGGTGCGCAGCCCCGAGGAGCTGCCCGCGGCGCTTGACTACTGCCTCGGCCTGGAGGCCGACGGCCGCTGCGGGGTCATCGACGTCCGGCTCCCGTCCGGCTGACCGGGCCGGGCTGGTTACCGGGTGGCGGCGGCCAGCGCCGCGCGGATGGTCTCGGCGCTGGCGGGCGTGCCCGCAGACGGCTCGAAGGGGCCGTACGGGGCTCCGTAGACGGGCGTGCCGGGCTGCTGGCGCCAGCTGTCCGCGAGCGAGCCCACGTCGACGGCGCCGTAGCCGATCGAGTCGAGGAACGCGGTGACCGCCTGCTTGGCGCCCGGGTCGTCACCGGCGATCGGCAGGAACGTGCGGTCGGCGGCCCCGGCCGGGCGGGCCAGGGACTGCAGGTGCCGGTAGTAGATGTTGTTGAACGCCTTCACGACGTGCGACGCGGCCAGGTGCCGCTGCAACAGCTCGCTGCTGGTCGCCGATCCGCTGTCGAGCTCGGCGAGGTTTCCGTCGCGTTGCGGGTAGTAGTTGTCGGCGTCGATGACGGCCCGGCCGGCCAGCGGCTCCGCGGGGACGGTGCGGTAGGCGCGCAGCGGGATCGCGACCACCACGATCTCCCCGGCGGCGGCCGCCTGTTCGCCGGTCGCCGCCCGGGCCAGCGGCCCGAGCTCGTCGACCAGGTCTTTCAGCGTGTCGGGGCCGCGCGAGTTGCTCAGCACCACCCGGTGCCCGGCCGCGACGCTGAGCCGGGCGACGGTGCCGCCGATCCTTCCGCTGCCGATGAATCCCACGGTGGTCATGCAGGCGGCAACCCCGGGCCTGCGGCGATCATTCCGACCGCGTCAGTGCTCCCACCAGGGCCTGCCGCGCCTGCCCGCGGGCACCGGGCGGGGGGCGGGCGGCACGGCCGCCGGGCCGGGCGGCTCCGGGGGCGGCGAGCCGCCGTCGAACAGGTGCAGGGCGCTGCGGGAGCCGACCTTGGCGTAGCCGAGGAACAGGATCCCGCTGACCAGGTCGACCAGGATCCACGCCGGGTGACCGTTGACCCGGCCCCAGTCGTTAAGCCCGTGCAGGACCGCGGCCGCGGCCAGCCCGATCCAGCCGACCGTGTACCACTTGTGCCGCCCGGTGGCCGCCAGCCCGATGAAGTAACCGGTCAGGCCCGCCCAGCAGGCGTGGGTGATCGGGTCGGTGAGGAAGCGCCAGACGAAGTCGAGGATGAAATACCGCACCGGGCCGATCAGCACGGCAAAGACCGACGTCGGCGCGGAGTGCCCGGAGCTGATCAGCTGGGAAATGACCGGAACCGCCGACCGGACGATCACGTAGAACTGGTCGACCCCGTTGACGGTGAAGTAATGCACGACCTCGGCGGCCCCGAAGACCAGCCCGCTGACCGCGCCGAGGAACAGGTAGTCCCGGGGCTCAAGGCCGTGCCGGCGATGGTAGATCAGCGCGACCGCCACCACCGGCAGGGCCTTGGCGAGCTCCTCGGGTATCCCGACGCTGTAGATGCTCGGGCCCAGGCCCGCGTTGTTGGCGTGCAGCGCGACCTCGAGCGTGACCGCCAGCGGGACCTGCGTCACCAGGGCGATCACCGTGACGACCACCAGCATCGTCCTGGTCACGTGCTCGGGCCGGATGATGACGCCCAGCAGCAGCAGCCAGGCCAGCGCGAAGTAGGCGGCGAAGATCCAGGCCACGTGGTCGAACGTGCTGGCGCTCGGGTTGCCGCCCAGGATGACCAGCGCGATCGACGGCACGCAGATCAGGACCAGGAACAGCAGCACGGGCCAGCTGCGCAGCGAGTGGTGCCTGATCCAGTCGCCGAACGGGAACAGGTCGTTGACCTGGCCGCCGAGGCCGCGCTGCGCGGGCGGGGTGGACGCGTGAGCAGGCATTGTCGTGATCTTCTCCCGTGCTGGTGGCCGCGTCCGCCGCCGGAAGTCAGCCGCTGTCGGGGCGGGCCCAGATGTCGCGATCGTGCATGAGCTCGATCTGCTTGTCGATGACCTCGCGGCGGTACTCCCCGTGCGCGTACGGGGCCCGGTCGAGGTAGAGGTTCTTCGGGTAGACCGGCTGCTCGTAGATGAGCTGGTACTGCTCGGTGGTCAGATCCTTGATCCAGTTGTCCCACTGCGCGTTCGCGCGGAACCGGCGCTGCGCCTCGATGTCGATGGTCCCGGCCACCCAGGAGGATCCGCCGCTGTAGTCGTGCCGCCCGACGATCTGCCCGCGGTAGTCGATCACGGCCGAGCCGCCGCCGAACGTGTCGATCGGCACGTCAGAGTCGGGGTGCAGGTAATACGTGCCGACGTTGCACGCGATCAGGTACAGGTTGTTGTCGAGGGCGCGCGCCCGGTTCTGGATCTCGAACAGGCCGTTGCCGACGTGCGGGTGCGGGTACGGGCCCCGGTAGACGACCTCCGCGCCGTTCATGGCCAGGCCGCGGGCGTTCTCCGGGTAGGAGCCCTCGTTGGCCATCAGGAACCCGAGCCGGCCGATCTCCGTGTCGGCTACCGGGTAGAACGCGTCCAGGTTGCGGCCGTACAGCTCGATCCACCTGTCCCAGACGTTGTGCGGGGTCACCGAGTGCTCCACCGGGAGCAGCGGAGCCACCTTGTGGTGCCGGAGGATCACGTCGCCGTCGGGCGACAGGACGAAGCCGACGTTGAAGAAGCGCCCGGGGAATTCGGGGTGCCGGGCTTTGGCCTGGGCCATCAGGTACGCGTTCCACTGCCGGGCCAGCTGGCCGAGATAGTCCGTCTCGGGCCCCGGGATGTCGATCGCGCATTCCCGGGCGAACTCTTCGTGGTTGAGGTCGAGGACCTCGTCGTTGAAGCCCTGCAGCGCGCCCTCGGGTATGGCGATCAGGCGCACCGGCAGGTCCAGGCTGGACAGCCACGACGCGGCCTTGATCAGGTGCGAGAGGTGCTCGAGATTGATCGCGATGTCCTCGCGGCGGCGGATGCCACGCATGGTGGGCACCAGGCCGAGGGCCTGGTAAGGCTCGATCATGGCTAGTCCCTTTCGCCCGAGTCGCGTTCTGTTCAGCCGGCCCGCTGCCCGGCACTGTCCAAGTTCTACCGCGTGCGTTCCCGTTGTGTCCCCTATCCCGCCGCGCAGGCGCGGCGGCGGCGGCCGTGGCCGTGGGGGCTCGCGGTCAGCCGATGTTGTGGCGGTGCGCGTAGCCGATCGCGGCGGCGCGGTCCCTCGACCCGGTCTTGGCGAAGATCCGGCTGATGTGGGTCTTGACCGTGTGGTTGCTCAGGAACAGCTGCGCGGCGATCTCCGGGTTGGTCATCCCGCGGGCGATCATGCCCAGGATCTCCGCCTCGCGCTGGGTCAGGCCGTCGGGGGGCAGCGCGCTCGGGGTGGGCTCGCGCGGGGGCGGTGCGGCCGTGGCGGCGAGCAGTGTCGCGTGCACGCGGGGGTCGAAGACCGTCAGCCCGCTCACCGCCGCGCGCAGCGCCCGGGCGATCTCGGTGTAGTCGGCATCCTTGGTGAGGTAGCTGCGCGCGCCGGCCCGGAGCGCGTCCAGGACCGAACTGTCGTCCGCGTACGTGGTCAGCACGACGACCGCGACCTCGGGGTGCTCCGCCGTCAGCCGGCGGATGGCGCCGATGCCGTCCAGGACGGGCATGTGCAGGTCGAGCAGGATCGCGTCGGGGTGGCGCTCGGCCACGAGGTCCAGGGCCTGCTCCCCGTCCGCGGCGGCGCCGACCACCTCGATGTCGGGCACCGCGTCGAGCAGCAGCACGAGGCCCTGGCGCACGCTGGCCTGATCGTCGGCGATGACGAGACGCAGCGGCGCCGCAGCCGCTGGGGTGGTCATGAGGCCATGGTCTCAGGCTGGCGGCGCGGCAGTTCGGCGGTCACGATCCACTGGCCGTCGCGGCGCCCCGCCTCGAGGGTCCCGTTCAGCAGCCGGAGCCGTTCGTGCATGCCGGTGAGCCCGTAGCCGCCGTTGACGGTGCTCACGTCCGCCGGCGGCCGGCGCCCGGGGGCAGGCCGTTGCGGACGGTGAGCCGGACATCGGCGTCGCCGTAGTCGAGACGGACCGCCACGGGCTGCCCCGCCGCGTGCTTGGCCGCGTTGACCAGGGCCTCCTGGGCGATGCGCAGCAGCGCGAGCGTGGCGTCCGGCGGCAGGGCCGCGGGGACGCCGCCGGTGTCGTAGCTGACGGGAACGTGATACCGCTGCGCGTGGGTGTCGGTGACCAACGCGAGTTCCTCGTCGAGCGGCAGGGTGTCGGCGCGCAGGGCATGGACCGCGCGGCGGGTCTCCACCAGGCCCTCGGCGGCCATCTGCTGGGCCGCGGCCAGCAGCTCACCGGCCTGGTCGGCGTCCTTGTGCAACACTGCCCGCGCCGCCTGGATCTGGATCCCGAGCGCGCCGAGCGAGTGGGCCAGCACGTCGTGGATCTCCCGAGCGATGCGCGCCCGCTCGTCGAGCAGGTCGGCCCGGCGCTGCTCGGCCTGCAACTGCTCGCGCTGGGCCAGCAGCGCCGCCGACTGTTCCGCCTCGACCCGGTAGGCGCCCCAGTTGCGCCCGATGACCAGGCCGGCCAGCACGATCGCCGGGAGCCCCAGCAGCGTGCCGAGACCCTGGCCGAAAGCCAGCCCGCTGACCTCGATCGCGAGTATGCCCGCTCGCGGTCACGGCCAGGGCCGCCGCGAGGCCGTTGTTGACGCCCGCAGCCATCGCCGCCACGAACGCGAAGGCCACCATGGCCGTGCCGCCGCCGCCGGCGGCGCACGCGAACCCCGCGGCGACGGCCATCACCCCGCGGAGCACGGGTAGCGCCCAGGTGCCGTATCGCGCGGTGGCGGGACTGGACGCGGGGTACGCCTCCAGCACGGCCCAGGCCAGCAGGGCCAAGCCGAGCAGGATGTAGCCCGCGATCTGAACCGGCAGGGCGCACGGCGCGCTCGGCGGAGCGACGAGGAACGCCAGCAGGCCGAGCCACGCGTAGCCCAGGGCCCGGGCCAGCCAGTTGACCGTGCGCGACATGCCTCCAGTATCGGCCGGAGCGCGGTAGCGGCACGTCAGCCCGCGGGACTGAATCCCGGGCTGACCCGAGGACCCGGTCCTGGTACCGCCTGGTACCAGGGCGTACCCGTCATTCTCATGCCGGGGACCAGCCCCTGCTCCGACGCGCTCATCAGCGCAATTGGCGAATGTGGAGTCGTTAACGAAACCCACTCAGGAGGGAGCGCGAGATGCTTTCCGAACTAACCGAAGCCATGATCGTCAACGGTGTGGTGCTCGCCACCGTGCTGGCCACCGACCTCGGCCCGGCGCGCAAGATCAGCAAGTTGCGGCTGCTGCGTCCGGTGATCGCCGCCGCGGTGATCATCCCGTTCTTCGTCGACTGGCCGGCCACCCACGGGATGGCCCTGGCGGTGGAGATCGCGGGCGTGGTCGCCGGCCTGCTGTGCGGGCTGGCCGCCAGCGCGTTGATGGGTGTCTACCGGAGCCCGACGACCGGTAAGCCGGTCAGCCGGGCCGGGCTACCGTACGCGATCTTCTGGACCGCCATCATCGGCGCCCGCGCGGCCTTCTCCTACGGCTCCGTGCACTGGTTCACCGCCCCGCTGGTGAGCTGGGGCATCGCGCACCAGGTCAGCGTCGCGGCCCTCGCCGACGGGCTGATCTTCATGGCCATCGCCATGATCCTGGTGCGCACGGTCGCCCTCGGCGCGCGAGCGTCCCGGCTGCCGGCCCGGGCCCTCGAGGCGCCGAGCTCCAAGGCCGCCGCCCGCAGCGGCCAGCCCGGGGCCTGACCGATCGGCGTGGCCAGCCTGGGGCCCGGGTGGCAGCGATGCCACCCGGGCCCCAGGCGTCTGCGCGCGATCCCGCCGGTACCGGTGGCTTCCGGTCCGGCCGGGCGCCCGGTGATGATGGAGAGATGACCACGGCACACCTTCCGGAGGGGCTGCTCGAACGGGCCGGGCTCTCCGCCTCCGACGTGGCCGGCTGGGCGGCGGCAGCCCCCGCCCGCGGTGGCTCGTTCCGGGCGGCGGCCGACGCCGTCAGCGGCTTCCTCATCCGCGGGCAGGCCCTGACCCGCCGGCTGCCCGGCCGCGCCCGCGGCACGCCCGACGAGCGGGCCGCTCGCCAGGCGATCACCGGGATCATGAACGACGCCCGCGATACGTTCCTGCGATCGCACGCGGCCGGGCTTTATGACGCGCTCACCGACCGCTGCACCAAGCCGTTGCGGGTGGAAGAGCTCGTCTACGAATCCGCCGCCGTGGTTCCCGGCCTGACCCCGACCCGCGCCGAGATGGACGCCGAGCGCGCCCGGATGCTGCCGGACAAGGAAGGCATCGAGTTCGCCCAGGGCCTTCTGGTGGCGCACGTGCTGGCGCTGCCGCGGCCCGGCCGGCACCTGGTCGGCGCGATGCTGCACCCGGTCCCCGAGGCGTTCGGGCACCTGGGAGAGCTGCGGGCCAGGGGCGAGATCGACCTGGGCCCGGTGCGAGTCACCCGCCGGGGCCGGGCCGGGATCCTCGAGCTGACCAACCCGCGGCACCTCAACGCCGAGGACGACCAGACGCTCGGCCTGACCGAATGCGCGGTCGACCTGATCCTGCTCGACCCGGACATCGAGGTCGGCGTGATCCGCGGCGGCGTGGTGGAGCACCCTCGCTACCCGGGCGTGCGCGTCTTCGGTTCGGGCATCAACCTCACCCGCCTCTACCACGGGCGCATCGACTTCCTGTTCTACCTGGTGCGCGACCTCGGCTACGTGAACAAGATCTACCGCGGCATCATGCGCGCGGCGCCGGACGCGGGGGCGCCGGACCGGGTGATCGAGAAGCTGTGGGTCGCCGCGGTGGAGCGCTACGCGGTCGGCGGTGCCTGCCAGCTGCTGCACGTCGTGGACCACGTGATCGCCACCCGCGGGTCGCGGCTGTTCCTGCCGGCCCGCAAGGAAGGGATCATCCCGGGGGCGTCCAACCTGCGCCTGCCGCGCTTCGTGGGGGACCGCGCCGCACGCCAGGCGATCCTGTCCGGCCGGGAGTGGACGGCGGGCGAGCCGGACGCGGCGCTGCTGTGCGACGAGGTGGTGCCGCCCGATGAGATGGACCGGGCGCTCAGCGCGCGGATCGAGGCGCTCACCAACTCCGGGCTGGTGAACGCGGCCGCCAACCGGAGCGCGCTGCGGGCCGGCCAGGAGCCACTGGACCTGTTCCGCGAGTACATGGCCACGTTCTCGGTGGAGCAGGCGCGCTGCCACCTCAGCCCGGCGCTGGTCCGCAACCTGGAGGTGCACTGGAATGCCCGCGAGCGCGCCCTCTGAGCGGGGGGGTTTGGGGCCATCGGGGTCTGGGCCATGGGGGTCCGGGGGCATCCCCCGGGGAGGCACTGTCCCGGGGCCTACCGTGCCCCCCCGGGCCAGCGCGGTGACGTGGGACCCCGCCGAGACGCTGCCGCGGGAGCGGCTGGAGGCGGTGGCGCTGGAGCGGCTGCGCTCGACGGTGGCCCGGATCCTGCGCGGCCAGCCGTTCGGCGCCGGGCGGCTGGCCGACGTGGGCGTTAGGGCGCCCGAGGACATCCGATCCCTGGCCGACCTCCCCGGCCTCCCGTTTACCAACAAGGCGGATCTTCGCGCGCACTATCCGTTCGGCCTGCTGGCTGTGGACCGAGAGCAACTGGTGCGGGTGCACGCCTCAAGCGGCACCCACGGCAAGCCCACCGTCGTGGCGTACACCCGGGCCGACCTGGAGAACTGGACCGAGCTGATGGCGCGGTGCATGACCATGGCCGGCGTCAGGCCCGGCATGGTGATCCACAACGCGAACGGCTACGGGCTGTTCACCGGCGGCCTCGGGTTTCACCAGGGCGGCGAGCGGATCGGGGCCACGGTGGTCCCGGTGTCGGGCGGCTTCACCGCGCGGCAGGCGCTGCTCCTGCGTGATCTCGGCGCCCAGGTGCTGGTCTCGACGCCGTCCTACGCACTGGCCATCGCGCAGGCGGTCGCCGAAGCCGACGGCGGCGGGCTGCAGCTCAGGCTCGGGCTGTTCGGCGGCGAGCCGTGGACCGAGGGCATGCGCGGGCAGATCGAGCGGGCGCTCGGCCTGACGGCCGTCAACTTCTACGGCCTGTCGGAGATGTGCGGGCCCGGGGTCGCTGCGGAGTGCCCGGCCCGCGACGGGCTGCACGTCCAGGAAGATCATTTCGCCGTCGAGGTGATCGACCCGGGCGACGGGCAGCCGGTGGCGCCGGGGACCGAGGGAGAGCTCGTGTTCACGACCCTGACCAAGGAGGCGCTGCCGCTGCTGCGCTACCGGACCGGCGACATCGGGTGCCTGGCCGACGCGCCGTGCGCGTGCGGCCGCACCATGGTCCGCCTGACCGGGCTGCGCGGCCGTCGCGACGACATGCTGATCGTGCGCGGCGTCAACGTCCATCCCTCCCAGGTAGAGCACGTGCTGCTCGGCGCGGGTGGCGCCGCGCCGCACTACCGCCTGATCGTCGAGCGGTCAGGCCCGCTCGACGAGCTGACCGTCGAGTGCGAACCCGCGGCCGGCGGGCAGGATCCCGATCGGCTGCGCGCCCGGCTCGAGCAGCGGCTGCGCGATCACACCGGGCTGCGGATCACCGTGGTGCTGGTCCAGCCGGGAAGCATCCCGCGTAGCGAAGGCAAGGCCGTGCGGGTAGTGGACCGCCGCGAGACGGCCGGCTAAGCCGCGTGCGGTGGGGCGGGTAGTGCGCCCGGGCGGCCGGGCTGGCATTGTTGGGCGCAGAGCTAACAGGAGGCGCCTGAGCGGCCGGGCTGGCGTTGTTAGGCGCAGGGCTAACAGGAGGCTGACATGACGGATAATCCAGCGTCTGGGCAGTACTCAGACGAGCTGGGCGGCCCGGATTCCAACGAGCAGGGCACCGACCTGCTCGGCGGCCAGGAGCCGGCCACCGACGAGCTCGGTGGCCCGGAACCCGACGAGCAGGGCACCGACCTGCTCGGCGGCCAGGAGCCGGCCACCGACGAGCTGGGCGGCCCGGAACCCGACGAGCAGCGCACCGACCTGCTCGGCGGCGCCGGGCCGGGTTAGCCGCCGTCCGGAAACAGTGCTACCGCTGGGGCTGGGTGCGCCGGCGGATAGGTGATCCGGCCCGGCATCCGCGTGGCGGCCATGCCCAGGTAGTGCATGGCCGCCACGCCTATCCCGGTGATCACGCCGCCGAGCAGCAGCGAGGTGTACTGGTCCCGGCCGAAGCCGACGATCAGCAGGCCGACGCGCACGATCCCCACCACCACCGGCAGGCTGAGGATGGTGACCGGCACGTTGTAGGCGATCGTCTCGCCGGGGATCGTGAATCCCGGCATGGCGATGAAGTGCATCAGCCAGACCCCGGTGATGCCGATCGACACCCCGCCGAGCAGAAGCCGCCGGGGCCGGGCCACTCCCCGGAAGGGGCGGGCCCGGGTGGTGCAACGCAGGCCAATGAATGCCCCCATACAGGACATAACGCATCCAAGTACGGGCGTTAGCAGACCATATGCGAAGTTGTGTACCTGTAACACCGTTCGGTCGCTTCCTCCCCCTCCCCCCTTGCCACGGCGCACAGAGTCCCGCCTTTCGGTAATTGGCCTACGAAATACCTCAATACTGGGACAGATAATCTGCCTCGCCTCTTGGCGGCGCCAGCGCCCGCGCGACCTCCATCTCCCAGGACGGCCACCGGTCGAGGACGGTGTAGCCCAGCTCATCGTTGATCGCGATCATGTGCTCGTTGCCGTCAGCGTTCCCGGTGACGATGCGGGTGAGCTGAGGCTCGCGCCCGGCCAGCAGTTCCAGCATGGCCACCTTGACCAGCAGCCCGATCCGGTGCCCGCGGTGCGGCCCGGCCACGGCGGTCAGCTCCTGCAGGCCCCACGCGGGATAGGCCGGATCGACCGAGACCTGGGTCAGCCCGGCCAGCTCGCCGGTGACCAGCGACCGGGCCGCGACCACGTAGCTGCGCCAGCCCTGGACCGCCCGGCGATGATCGTCCTGCCGTACCCGCTCGGCGTCCCAGAGCTGCGCCTCGTGCCCGGCGTCCCGCGGCGCGTCGGCCATGGCCGCGTTGATGGCGGCGACCGCCGCGATCCAGTCCCCGGGTACCGGCCCGGCCCAGGACAGCAGCGAGTATCCCCGCGCGGCCGGCTCGGCCCTGGCCCGCAGTGTGGCCAGGTGCCCGGCAGGAACGGCGGTCAGGTCGAGCACCCGGCGGGACGAGCCGGCTGCGCGCCGTGCGCCGAGTGCGGCGGCAAACGCCGCGCCGGGCGAGCCCTCTCTCGCCTCGGCCGTGAGCAGCGTGCGGCTGCGGCGATCCGCGCGCCCCGCCGCGTGCCTGAGCAGCGCCGTGCCCAGGCCTGCGCGCCGCCGGGAGGTGTGCACCATGGGACTCAGGTCGGCGTGATGTCGGTTCTCCCGCCGCGGCAGGGTGAGCAGGTACCAGCCGCAGGGCCGGCCGGAGCTGTCGCGGGCCAGCCAGGTTTCCGACGGGTCTTCGGTCCAGCCCAGCACCAGCCAGCCGGTGAAGCTGCGCAGCGACAGGGGCGGCACGCGAGGGTCGTCGGCGGGCATCCCCGACAGGTAGATCTCGTAGCAGGCGCGTACCGGCTCGCTGTCGCGGTCCGCGGCGAACCGTTGCAGGTCCATGCGGCCAGCTAACCCAGGGACGGCGGCCGGCGCCAACGGTTATTCAAGGTCATCCGAGACCAGGTGGGACTATCGGACTCGGCGCTCTCCAAGCAGCTGTCGACGCTGGAGGAAGCCGGCTACGTGCAGATCCGCAAGGCGTTCATCGGCAAGCGGCCGCGCACCTCGGCCCGGCTCACCCGGGCCGCCTGGCCGCGTTCAAGCAGCATGTCGCCGCGCTGCAGCAGCTCGTCGAGCGCTCCGGCGTCACCGTGCTCCCGGGCTAAAGCTGTCATGATGTTGCTGAGGCCCGGATGCCGGAGAAAGGCTGCGTACGGCGATGCCTGTCCTTGTCGGCACCTCCGGCTGGCAGTACCGCGACTGGCGGGGGGTGCTGTACCCGCCCGGCCTGGCGCAGCGCAGGTGGCTGGAGTACTACGCCAGCCAGTACGCGACGGTCGAGAACAACGGCGCGTTCTACCGGCTGCCCAGCCCGCAGACCTTCGCCGACTGGCGTGCCCGCACGCCCGCCGACTTCGTGATGGCGGTCAAGGCCAGCCGCTATCTCACGCACGTCCTGCGGCTGCGTGATGCGGCCGGGCCGGTCGGCCGCCTGCTGGGCGCGGCCGCCGGGCTCGGCGACCGGCTTGGCCCGGTGCTGCTCCAGCTGCCCCCGAACCTCCCCGCGGATCCGGGGGCGCTAGAGGACTGCCTGCGCGAGTTCGCGGCCTTCCGCATGCCGGGCGAGCCCGGTGCGAGCAGCGCAGCGGCGGTCCGGGTGCGGGTGGCGGTGGAATTCAGGCACGAGTCGTGGTGGACCGGACAGATCCGGGAGGTGCTGACGCGCCACGACGCCGCCCTGTGCTGGGCGGACCGGCTCGGCCGCCCGGCCAGCCCGCTGTGGCGCACGGCCGACTGGGGCTACCTCCGCCTGCACGAGGGCGCGGCGCAGCCGTGGCCGCGTTACGGGGAGCGCGCGCTGAGCAGCTGGGTGCAGCGGATAGCCGCAACCTGGCCCGACGACGCGGACGTGTTCGCCTTCTTCAACAACGACCCGGGCGGCGCCGCCGTGCACGACGCGGCCGCCTTCGCCTCGCTCGCCCGGCAGGCCGGGCGCCGGGTGACCCGCACCGCGATCCCGGACGAACCAGCGCTCTAGGCGTACTTCACGGTGCCTCACTCGCCGGTCTGGCCGTCGGCGAGCTCGGCAACGATGTCGAGGTGGCCGACATGGCGCGCGTACTCCTGGAGCAGGTGGAACAGGACCCGCTCGAGTGACGGGGGATCCGCGCCGTCCCACCGGGGACCTGGCTGGCCGATCTCGGCGAGGTCGTGCGACTCGACGATGGCCCGGGTGCGCGTGGCCCGGGTGTGCAGCGCGGCCACCAGGTCACCGAGCGTCTCCTCGGGCGCCACGTACCAGCGGTCGTCGCGCCGGTCGCCCCACGGATCGGCCACGGCACGGCCCTCGAAGCCCCACTCGAGCCACCGCATCTCCACGTAGGTG
Organism: uncultured Actinomycetota bacterium; assembly: GCA_963795055.1. Lineage (GTDB taxonomy): Bacteria > Actinomycetota > Actinomycetes > Streptosporangiales > Streptosporangiaceae > JASHPR01. The sequence goes on along the minus strand of CAWCGJ010000005.1, from coordinate 270,022 downwards.
AGGTGCTTCAGCAACTCGATGGGAGTCCAGCCCGACGGCAGCCGGCTGCTGCGCAGCTCGCGGTCGGGCAGGCCGTCGAGCTTGTCCACCAGCCGGGAGCGGAAGTAGTCGAGATAGGTGAGGAAGACGTCGGCCCGCGACGGCGCGGGCGTGGTGGGCTCGGGGAACGGCATGCTCACCAGGCCAGCTTGCCGCACGGGCAGGCCCGGTGCGTGCCACTCGGCTGATCGGAAGCGGCCCGGCCCGGCTGGTCGGGTGGCCTGGTCGGGCCTTAGCCCGGAATGCCGGATTCTGGGCGCCGAAAGGCCAGCCTCCGCGCCGTGCGGAACGACCGGGCTGCGTCCGTTCCGGGGCTGATGCTCGCTAATGTACCGTTAGGCCGGTTATAGGGCGTTGCGTCAACGGGCAAAAGATCATGCCCGCCGACCCGGCCCGACGGCTCGTCATCGAGTGAACGGCCCGGCTCGCCGCAACCCAGCGCGCCGCCGCCACAGGGTGACGCCAGAGGCCGCGCAGCTAGCTCGCACCTGAGCTTAGCCCCGAGCCCAGCCGACTCCAGCAGCAACCACTCCGAAGGAGGCACCCAGGCAGATACCCGCGCCTCGCGCCGGCGGCCGCCGCCACGGCCCGCAGCAGGTCGTCGCGGGTGACCGGCTGGCGGACCAGATCGGGGTCGGCGTGCTGACGAAGGTGTTCACCCCCGAGATGGTGGACCGGGTGATCGAGCAAGCCGGCGTACGCGAGCAGCGCGCGCGCTCCCTGCCGGCCCGGGTGATGGTGTACTACGTGCTGGCGAAGGTGCTGTTCTTTCAGTCCGGCTACGCCGAGGTGTGGAACAAGCTGGTCGCGGGCCTGGACTAGGCGCGCCGGTTCCGTGCCCGGATGCTGCTGGGCATGCAGCCGACCGCGGCGGCGATCACCTACGCGCGGCAGCGGCTGGGCTGGCAGGTGATGCAGGCCCTGCTGGCCGAGACTGCCGGGGCGCTGGCCGGCTGCGGCCAGCAGGCCGCGTTCTGCTCGGGGATGCGGCTGGTCGCGGCCGACGGGATGTGCCTGGACCTGCCCGACACCGCGCAGAACGCCGCCGAGTTCGGCTACCCGGCCAACGACGCCGGCCGCGGCCCGTTCCCGCAGGTCCGGGTCGTCGGGATCGGGGAGTGCGGCACCCGGGCGGTGCTGGGCGCGGAACTGTCGCCGCTGGCTACCGGGGAGCAGTCGCTGCTGCGCCATCTGCTGGCGAAGCTGTCGCCCGGCGACGCGCTGCTAGCTGACCGCAACTTCCTGTCCCACGGCCTGCTCCAGGACGTCCTGGACGCCGGGGTGCACGTGCTGTGGCGCGCCAGGAGCGACGTGGACCTGCCGGTGCTGCAGGTCCTGGCCGACGGCACCTACAGGTCGCGGATCGCCGGCCCCGATCCCGCCCGGCGCATGCGCCGCAAGGGCGCCGGCCCCAAGGACATCCCAGGCATCCCGGTGAGGGTCATCGAGTACACCGTCGAAAGCGAGGACGGCACCGAAACCTCGGAGACCTTCGCCCTGGTCATCGACATCCTCGACCCCGCGCTGCTGAGCTGCGAGCAGGCCGCCGCCTGCTACGCCTCCCGCTGGCAGCTGGAGACCTGCTTCGGCGAGCTGGAAACCTCCGTCCGCGGCGGCGCCACGGTGGTGCTGCGGTCGAAGTCCCCGCCGATGATCTGCCAGGAGATCTACGCCATGCTCTGCTGCTACCAGGCGATCCGCGCCCTGATCAGCAACGCGGCGGACGACTCCGGGTTAGATCCCCGCCGGGTTTCCTTCACCGCCGCCCGCGACGCGGTCCGCAGGCGCATCAGCGACCCCGGCTCATTTTCCCCTCCGAGCTTGACGAGGCGCTCGCCGGCCTGGCCTTCGAGATCACCCTTCCCCGCAACCTCGTGCCCGACCGGCCCGGCCGCCGATACGCCCGCGAGACCAAGCGCGCCGGGGGCCGGTACAAGACCCGCACGCACGGCCAGTCCAGCCGGCTGACGCCCCTGACGAAGATCAGCTTCTGGCCGCTGCCACCGCCGCCTAACGCCATCGCGGTACGCCGGCCCGGGCCGCAAGCCGATCTCGCTGGCACGGTGGCATGGCAGCAATTACCCTGACCGGGGTGATGGACCCCGGACCCTTGCTGGCGGCGGGACGAGACGCCGACATCTTCGAGTACGGCGCTGGACTTGTGCTGCGGCGCTCCCGGCAGGGACGTTCGATGGCACGAGAGGCTCAAGTTATGGAGTATGTCCGTTCCCAGGGCTTCCCTGCCCCCGCGGTTGAGGAAGTCAGTGACGACGGCCTCAACCTGGTCATGGAACGCATCGACGGCCCTGACATGGTGGCACTGATGTCCAAGCACCCATGGGCGATCCCTCGTCAGGGCCGGGTGCTGGCCGATCTCCATCGCCGGCTTCATGAGCTGACAGTTCCGGACTGGCTGCGCGACGCCCCCGTCGGTCGTGGAGACCGGCTCCTCCACCTCGACCTCCATCCGCTGAACGTGATGATGAGCCCAACAGGTCCGGTCGTCATCGACTGGGCCGGCGCGTGCCGAGGTGATCCCGCCGTCGATGTGGCGCTCGCCTGGGTCATCATGGCGGCAGGTGAGGTACCCACTGGCCGGTTTATCGGGATGATCCTCGGCCGCGCTCGCTCGGCCTTGGTGAAGAGCTTCGTTGACTCCTTTGATGTCGACGTGGTCAAACAACATCTAAATGACGTGGTGGCATGGAAGGTGGCGGATCCCCACCTGTCCGTTGCCGAGCAAGCCCGAATGTGGCAGGTGGTGAAGGAGACTGGCGGCGGTGCCTCCGCTTAGGACCCCTAACTTAACGCCATTGGGCTTTGCCGAGACCAGCCGACGCGGTGGCCATGTGCAAACAGCCTGATCAGCCGCGCGCCATGAGTCCAGAGAACTCTATCCAGGCGCGCGCCGAGTATGGCTTTTGCCGTTATCTAATAGTTACTAGAGCTAGATCGGCCAATCCACAAGGGAGGGCTAACCTAAGCCGGCCCTCCCGGTCACCTGTCCTAACGATGTCGCCAGCGGCGCACAATCAGCTCCACCCCACCCACGCGTACGGCGATCACATCATCGCGCTATACCTGCCAGTCCATCGCCACACTCAGCAGCGCCACTCATTCGTCGCGCTCAGTGATCAAGCCGCCGGGAGGACTCCCATCCGCTCCGCGAGCGCGACGGCCTCTGTCTTCAGCGAGCCGGTTGCGGTGCGGACCAGTTCCACCGCGACTCCCCGAGTCAGCGGGGAGTAGGGCGCTGTCTCCGGTGACTCGGTATAGGACCGTTTCAGGAAGTGCTTAGCCTGGTCAAGCTCCCGGCGTTGCATGTGGCCGGCCGCGATCTCCCCGTACAGGCGTCCCCGGCGCTCCCGCGACGGCACCTGGCCTGGATCGATCCGTTCGGCGCGGCCCACGGCCTCGCCGAACCGGCGAAGCTCTGCCGAGATGCTGACCCCGTGAATATCGACGTTGGCCCGGCCGAAGACTGTCTGGGGGTGGAAGTAGCCCGCCGGGAGCGCGTCGGCGAGCTGGTCGGCGGTGTCCCAGAACCGCCACGCGTCGCCGTCATCGCCCTGGTAGGCCGCGCTGATCCCCATGTGCAGGCACAAGCTGCCGTACAGGCCCATCGCGTCCGGGGCGCCCATGTGTAGCTCCAGTTCGCTGGCAGCCTCGGCCACCACCCGCTGCGCCGCGTCTGCGTCAACGCTGCGCAGCACGTGCCCTTGCGTCCAGGCGCCGAACGCCAGGCTTACCGGATCGTCGGCGGCCTGCGCGGCTCGCGCGGCCCGGTCGGCGATAATCCGCCCTGTCTCCGGTTCTACCAGGTCAACCGCCAGATGCTGCGCCAGGCCGTAAGCGCTGGCCAGAGCACCGCTGGCCTTTCGCCGCTGCGGGCCATCCAGTACAACTGTGGCCTGGTCCAGCTCGCTGATGAGGTCGGGCAGCACAGCGGCGACCACCGAGTGGTTGTCGGGCAGGGCGTGCCAGTCCCGCCAGGCAGCCGCGACGCCCTCGGCCAGTGCGGCCACGTCAGGGGGATCGGCCTCGCCGGCACCGCGAAACGACCCGACTCCTGCGATCTTGCGGGCTGCTTCGCCGGCCGGATGCTGCGGCCCCTCCCATGTGCTTATCGGTATCTCGGTCGTGCCATCGATCAGCACCGACAGGTCGTCCACGCGCAGAACCTGCGCCAAGCGCACCAGGGCCGGTATTGAGATCCCGCGCTGGCCTGCCTCGATCCGCTTCAGCCAGTCCGCCGAGTAGCCCACCAAGTTTGCTAGCACAACGCGGGTCATCCCGCGCCGCTCGCGCAGATGCCGGATCCGCTCGCCCGTGGTCAAATCTGCTGGCATCTCCATCGTGGCCCTCCATACCGGAGACTACCCACTGGCCCGAGCCGACGCTTGAGACGCAAGGTTCCCGCACGGCAAGTAACAGCCCGCGCAGGGGGACAACTCGTCCCTGCCGATCACGAGGGCAGGCCGTACGGTCACGTGAGCAAACAATGGCGCGACCGACAAGGACCCCCCCCCCTGTGACCGCCCGCGATAACGTCCCCGAGGCCATTGAGACGGCCACGGCCGCCCATGCACTTACAGCCCTCCGCGCCGACTTCCCTCACCACGAGATCTGGCGCGAAGATGACGGCGGCCAGATCCGCTACATAGCCCGCGGCCAGCACCCGCATACGGTGGTCACTGCCGACCTCGGCGAACTGCGGACAGCGCTCAGCGGTGCCTCCGCTCAGCCCCCGGCAGCCGCGCGCCGGACCCTCAGCCCGGCAGCGGCCCGGTTCGACCCCGCAATGCCGCATCCGGCCCGGGTGTATGCCTACTGGCTAGGGTCCAAGGATCACTTTCCGGCCGACCGCAAAGCCGCCGAGGAGGTTGCCGCCTATCGCCCGCAGGTAGTGGCGAGCGCGCAGGCGAACCGGGCGTTCCTCGGCCGCGCCGTGCGGTACCTGGCTGGGCAGCGCGGGGTCCGGCAGTTCCTGGACATCGGCCCGGGCCTGCCCGCGCCCGGTGCTACGCACGCCGTGGCGCAAGCCGTCGCCCCCCAGTCCCGCGTCGTGTACGTGGACAACGACCCGCTCGTGCTCGCACACGCCCGCGCGCTGCTCACCAGCACCCGCGAGGGGATGTGCGAGTACATCGACGGCGAACTGCGCGACCCCGAGGCGATCCTGAAAGCCGCCGCCCAGACCCTGGACTTCACCCAGCCCACGGCCGTCATCCTGGCCGCTGTCCTCCACTTCCTTCCCGACGCCGACGACCCGGCCGGCGTCGTGGCCACGCTGGCCGACGCGTTGGCGCCGGGCAGTTTCGTGGCGGTCTCGCACCTGACAGCCGACTTCGCCCCGCAGGCAGTGTCATCGGCAGTGGCCGCGTACAACGCGCTGGTCCCGGCCAGGGTCACCGCCCGCAGCCACGCTGAGGTCACCGGCCTGATCGGCCGGCTCTCGCTGGTGGCGCCCGGGGTGGTCCCGGTCAGCGAATGGCGGCCCGATCACGCCCCCCTGCACGGCGTCAGCGCTGACGTGTACGCCGGGCTGGCCACCGTGTCGGCAAGCAGCGGCATCTCCCGGCGGATCCCGGACCGCCAGGCCCGTGACCTGGGGCGCAAGGCAGGCGTCAAGGCGAGTGCAAGGTGAGCGCCCAGGCTGGTAGCACACGATCGTGCTGCAGCACGACCGCCGCCAGCGCGCCGGGCTGACGGCCCCCGATGTCTACTATCACGGCTAAGGAGCCCCAGATGTGGATCAAGTCGAGTTACAGCTTCGCCAACAACAACTGCGTCGAGGTGGCGCGCCTGCCTGATGGCCAGGTAGGCGTGCGTGACAGCAAGAACCCCGAAACGGCGATCCTGCGATTTACATCCGCCGGATGGCGCGCATTCCTCGCAGGAGCGCGGCGCGGAGAATTCGACAGCCCCGGCAAGCCGTGAGCGCCATGGCCGTAGCTGCTTAGATCCCCATGGCCCGGAGGGTCGCACGCGGTGGATGAGAACCGGCTGGGGCCGATCCATGCATCAGAGGTCATGGACGCTGCTAGCACGCTTGCCGTGGACGGCGGGCCGCCGGTCCGCCGCGCCGACGCCGGACACGTGCGGCTGGGCGGGCGGGATGTCGCCGGGCTGCTGCTGCTGTGCGGCGCCCCTTACGACCAGCTGGCCGCGTTCTTGAGCGTGCGGCCGACAGCGCACGCGGGGTCGTCGCCCGGTGGCGCCGCGCCGGGTACGTGCAGACCGGCCGGCTCGGCCCCGGCCCCGCCTGGTGCTGGCTGACCTCACCGGCAACGACCCCGCCCACACCCCGATCCCAGACTCCGGCACCGCTCCGGCTCCGCAGATAGCACCGCCTTTTACCCTTCAGCACAACGCCCTATAGCGAGCCATCCGGTACATATACCGGCAAGTTCCCCCGATGGTGCACTTCTTCAACCACCGTTAGAGGTCGCAAATAGACACTTTTTTCCGAATAGTGACCAGCGTCAGCAAAGACATAGTCAGTGAACAGAAAGCTTTCAGCTTTCTTCCAGGTACGCGGCCGACCATGGGAACGAAGAACGTCGAATGCGTACCGAGGGGATTGTCCCGATGAGCAGCAACCACGAGCCGCCGACCTCGGCGGAGGCGGGGCAGGCCCAGCCCGCGCCGTCCGAGCCCGCCGCCGGTGCGGCCGGGCCCGCGCACCCTGGCGGTTACGGCGCCTCAGCCAGCTACGACCACCCCGGCCATCCCGGTCATCCCGGTCACCCCGGCGGCTCAGTCGGCTACGGCGATCCCGGTTACCCCGGTTACCCCGGCGGCTCGGTCGGCTACGGCGATCCCGGTTACCCCGGTTATCCCGGCGGCCCGGGCGCCCCGGCCGACCCCGGTTATCCCGGCGGCTACGGCATCCCGGCGGCCTACAGCGGAGGCAGCCACCGGGCCCCGAACCGCCCGGCCCGGCGCTTCCGCCGCCCCGCGCTGATGGCCGGCGTCGCCCTCGCGGTAGGCCTGGCCACCTTCTTCGGAGTGCAGGCCGCGAGCATCGGCGAGGACAGCGCGGTGCTGACCACGTCACAGATCGCCGCGCAGACCGATCCCGGCCTGGTCGACGTGGTCTCCACGCTCGGTTACCAGCAGGCCGAGGCGGCCGGCACCGGGCTGGTGCTGACCTCGTCGGGCGAGGTGCTGACCAACAACCACGTCATCAACGGCGCCACCTCGATCAAGGTCACCGATATCGGCAACGGCCGCACCTACACGGCCAAGGTCGTGGGCTACGACACGACCAAGGACGTCGCAGTCCTGCAGCTTCAGGGAGCCTCCGGGCTGCAAACCGTGAGCCTGGGCGACTCCTCGACCGTGGCGGTCGGCCAGAAGGTGGTCGCGCTCGGCAACGCCGAGGGCAAGGGCGGCACCCCATCGGTCGCCACCGGCAAGGTCACCGGCCTCAACTCCTCGATCACGGCCTCGGACGAGGGATCCGGTACCTCGGAGCAGCTGAGCGGGCTCATCAACGACAACGCTCCCATCCAGCCGGGCGACTCGGGCGGGCCGCTGGTCAACACGGCCGGGCAGGTGATCGGAATCGACACCGCGGCGTCCTCGTCCAGCTCGCCGAACGAGACCGCGCAGACCACCGCGACCGAGGCCTTCGCGATCCCGATCAACGAGGCGCTCTCCATTGCCCGGCAGATCGAGGCCGGCGACGCCTCGGCCACGGTGCACATCGGCACCACGGGGTTCCTGGGGGTGGAGGTCTCGTCCGCGAGCGACGCCGAGTCCCAGGGCGTGCCGTCCGGCAGCGGGGCCATGATCGCGGGGGTCCTGCCGGGAGGCGCCGCCGAGAAGGCCGGCATCACCGCGGGCGACGTGATCACCTCGGTCGACGGCCAGCCGGTCTCCTCACCGTCCGCGCTGCAGGCAGCGATGGAGCAGCACCGCGCCGGGGACAGCGTCCGCATCGGCTGGACCGACCAGTCCGGCCAGGCCCAGTCCGCCACCGTGACCCTGGCCACGGGCCCGGCCGCGTAAGGAACGCGCCGGTCCTACCCCAAGCCCCAGTGCCCTGCAGCCGGCCTAGCCGCGAAGATCGCCGGCCTGCAGGGCACTGGCTATGGCGAGCGCAGCCTGGACAGTCGGCCCCAAGGCCGGGCTCAGCGCGGTGGGCCAGGTTGACAGCTTGGCCACCACGGTCTGAGACGGGACGTGCACGAAGATGTTCTGGCCGTTGATGCCCGAGGCGTGGAAGAACGGCACGGCCGGGTCCCTGACCCACCAGCAGTTGCGGTAGTGGGCCCCGGGCAGGTAGCCGGGCGGGTTGTCCCCGCCGACGAACGCCTCGGCGCCGTCGGGGGCGCCCCGGATCGTGTCGTCGATCCAGGCGCCGGGCACGATGACGCGGTCGCCGACCCGGCCGCCCTGCAGGTGTAGCTGGCCGAACCGGGCCACGTCGCGCAGGGTCGCACAGATGCCGCCGTCGGCCATCGGGTTGCCGCGGGCGTCGACCGTGATCTCCGCGTCGAACTCGGCGCCCATCGGCTGCCACAGTTCGCTGGCGATGAGCTGGTGCAGCCGGGCCCCGGCCGCTCGCTCGATCACCCAGGCCAGCACGTCAGTGAGGATCGAGCGGTACCGGAACGGGCCGCCGTGCGGGCCGTCGTTCTGCAGCGTCGCGAAGTAGCCGAGCGCGTCCGCGGGCCTGGGCTGACCGTTGTCCGGGCGCCACAGGTACACCCGCTCGTAGGTGCGCACGTCGGCCTCGGGGTTGTCGTAGTTCTCGTCGAACTGGGTCCCGGCCCGCATGTCCAGCAGGTCCTGCACGGTCGCGCCCTCGAACGAGGTACCGCCGAGTTCCGGGACGATCTCCTCGACACGGGCGGAGACCGCCAACTCGCCCTGGCCGACCAGCACGCCGGCGATCGCCGAGGTCACCGACTTGGACACGGACATCAGCAGGTGCGGGACTTCGGGGGCCAGGCCGTTGAAGTAGTGCTCGGCCACGATCTGGCCCCGGTGCAGCACCAGGAAGCCGTCGGTGTAGGTCTCCGCTAGCAGTTCGGCCACGCTCAGCTCACGTTCTGCGTACCGGAACCGGAAACCCAGGACGTCGCGTTCCGCGCGCGGCAGCGGCCACGGCGCCCCCGGCGCCCGCGCGATCCTCGCCGTCGGGATCAGCTCGCGGATGTGCTGGAAGGCCCACCGGTTGAACGGCGGGTCCTGCCAGTTCGCGAGCGTCACCCTGGACTGCTCGCCGAACGGCGGCGCTCCGGTCATCAGCGCCAGCCCTGGCGCCTCCTCGGCGGCGGACGGCGATCGGGCGAGTCCGGTCACAGGCAGCACTCCTCGTCAGCGGCGATCCAGAAGACCGTTATACCGTCCGGCCGACGGTCAGCCGCACCAGACGCCGTCCGGGGACGTGGTGTTCGGGTCAGCCGACCCGGGTCAGCGCGGGGGTGCCGCGCTGCTCGGCCAGGATCCGCTTGAGGGCCGGCACGCCACCCTCGCGGACCGCGAGGTGAACGTCGATCAGCCGATGCTGGGCCCCGGGATCGCCGGCGAACGCCGCACAGCAGAGCTCGGGCTCGGCGTTGGCGACGGCCAGGATCGCGCCCGTACCGCCGAGCGGCCCGGCCAGGGCCAGCAGCGCCGATGACCCGACGTAGGTGCAGCCGCGGTAGCGCGCCACCTCGGCCAGCAGCCGGTCCGGATCGCCCGATGAGTCCTTCAGCCCGGCCACCGGCAGGTCGGCCAGCGCGCTGACCGGGACGCCCGGCGACGAGATCCACGGGATGTGGTAAGCGAGCACCGGCAGGCCCGCAGCGGCCTTGGCCACGGTGGCGTAGTAACCGCCCAGATCCTCGGAGCCGGGTGGCGGCCAGGCCAGCACCGCGTCCGCGCCGGCCGCGGAGGCGGCCGCCGTCAGTTCCGCCGCGCGGCCCGGGCTGGTGGCACCGGTGCCGGCCAGCACCGGGACGTCCGGCGGCACGGCATCGCGCACCGCGCGGATGATCTCGCTGCGCTCGGCGTCGGTCAGAGTGCCCGCCTCGCCGGTCGTACCGCAGGCCAGCACGGCCCGCATGCCCCGGCCGACGAGATCGGCCGCGAGCGAGGCGGTGGCGGCCGCGTCGACGCCGCCGTCGTCATCCAGCAGAGTGACCAGGGCTACCCCGACTCCGGTGAACAACTCCATCAGCGGCTCCGCCCTGCCGGCTCTGGCCAGACCCGCGCGCTGGCCCCTATAGTGACTTTAGTCGACAATCGACAATGCGGCGATGAGCTGCGTGCGGGAGGCGTCGTGCCGGAGGCACGCTCGGACGGCACGGTGCCGGAGGCACGCTCGGACGGCACGGTGCCGGAGGCACGCTCGGACGGCACGGTGCCGGAGGCACGCTCGGACGGCACGGTGCCGGAGGCACGCTCGGACGGCACGGTGCCGGAGGCACGCTCGGACGGCACGGTGCCGGAGGCACGCTCGGACGGCACGGTGCCGGAGGCACGCTCGGACGGCACGGTGCCGGAGGCACGCTCGGACGGCACGGTGCCGGAGGCACGCTCGGACGGCACGGTGCCGGGTGCGCGCTTCGAGGGCATGGTCGCCGTGGTCACCGGGGGCTCCAACGGGATCGGCCGCGCCATCGCGCAGGGCTTCGCGGACGAGGGCGCCCAGGTCCTGGTCTGCGACCTGATGGACTCCGGGTACTTCGGCGGTGACCCGCGCGTGGCCACGGTCACCGGGGACATCGGCCGCCCGGGGCTGGCCGACCAGGTCATCGAGGCCGCGGTCAGCCGCTGGGGCAAGGCGGACATCCTGGTCAACGACGCGGCCTCCTATCCCGACGGCACGCTCCTCGAGATGCCCGCCGACGCCTGGGAGCGGGTCTTCAGCGTGAACGTCACCGGCACCTTCATGATGACCCAGGCGTTCGCCCGGCACTGCGTGGGCCGCGGCGCGCGGGATGCCGCCGTGGTCAGCATCTCGACCGGGTCGGCCCGCAGCCCCCGCCCGGCCGGCGCCGCCTACAGCGCGTCGAAGGCGGCGGTCGAGACCATGAGCAAGGTGTTCGCCATGGAGCTCGGGCCGCACGGGATCCGGGTGAACGTGGTCTCCCCCGGGTATATCGACGTCCGGGGCTGGAGCGACGCCTACCCCGACCGCGCGCCCAAGGAACTGCGCGCCGCGCTGGTCCGGTCGATCCCGCTCGGCCAGGCCGGCCACCCGCGGGACATCGCCAGCGCGGTGCTCTTCCTGGCGTCCCGCGACGCGGGCCACATCACCGGCACGGTGCTGGAGGTGGACGGCGGCTCCAACGCGGGCCGGTTCTCCCTGCACGCCCACGCCGGGAAGGGGCAGAGCAGTGACCGCGGGTAGCGAGGTCCCGGCCGCGGAGGCCGCGACCGGCGCCGACGTGCCGATCATCGAAACGGTGCAGGTGGCCAAGCATTTCTCGGCCGGGCGCGACGCGGTGGGCCGGACCCGGCCCAGCCTCAAGGCCGTGGACGGGGTGTCGCTGACGATCCGGCGCGGCGAGACCCTCGCGCTGGTCGGCGAGACCGGCTCGGGCAAGACCACGTTCGGCCGCCTGCTGCTCGGCCTGTACCAGCCGACCAGCGGCGACATCCGCTACCGCGGCGTGAGCATCCTCGACCGCAAAAGCGAGACCGCCCGTGCCGTGCGGCGGCAGGTCCAGGGCGTGTTCCAGGATCCGTACTCGTCGCTGAACCCGACGATGACCATCGGCCAGTCGCTGACCGAGGTGCTCAAGGTGCACCACGTGGTGGGGCGCAAGGAGCGCGCGGACCGGGTGGCCGAGCTGCTGCGCACGGTCGGGCTGTCCACGGCACAGGCGGCCCGGCGCCCGCACGCGTTCAGCGGCGGGGAGCGGCAGCGGGTGGGGATCGCCCGCGCGCTGGCCGTCGAGCCTGAGGTCGTCATCGCCGACGAGCCGCTGTCCGCGCTCGACGTCTCGATCCAGGCCCAGGTGCTCAACCTGATGATCCGGCTCCAGGAGGAGCGCGGCCTGACCTACCTGTTCGTCACGCACGACCTGGATGTCGCCCGCCACATCAGCCAGCGCACGGCCGTGCTCTACCTGGGCCGGGTGGTCGAGCAGGCGCCCACGGAGGCGATCTTCGCCGAGCCGCTGCATCCGTACACCCAGGCGCTGGTCCGCGCGGCGCCGCGGCTCACCACCCACCGCAAGGCGATCAAGCCCGCGCTGACCGGCGACATCCCGAACGCCATCGAGCGCCCGTCGGGCTGCCATTTCCACCCGCGCTGCCCGATGGCCATGCCGGTCTGCCGGGAGCGCGAGCCCGCGCTGATTCAGCTGCCGGGCGGCCGTTCGGTCACGTGTCACCTGCACGATCCGGAGGTGATGGCGCAGGACCGTCCCGGTCAGGAAACCCCGTCAGGTAGTGGACCCGTAGTTCCCGGCGCAGCCGGCTGAGGTCGCCGTCGCTGACCGCGTCGAAGATGGCGCGGTGCCGCTCGGCCGCGTCCAGCAGGCTGATGCCCTGGCGCTCGATCTCCTCCCGCATCACCGCGCCCATCTGGCTGTTGAGCATGGACCAGAGGTCCTTGAGCCGGCGCCGCCCGGACACGTCGATGAGCAGCTCGTGGAACCGGGTATCGCTGTCGACCAGCGCGTCCATGTCGTCGGTCCGCGCGGCGACCGACATGTGCTCCAGCGCCAGCCGCAGGTTCCTGACCAGCTCCTTGCGGTTCGGCCCGAAGCCGCCGTCAAAGCCGGCGTGCTCCAGCACGTACCTGGCGAAGCACACGTCCTCGGCGTCATCGGGTGACATCCTGGTCACCACGGTGTACCGGCGGGGCACGATCGCGATCAGGCCCTCGGCCTGCAGGCTGCGCATGGCGTCCCGGATGGTCCCCCGGCTGACCCCGAACTCGGCGGCCAGGTTCGCTTCGACGAGGCGGGTCTCGGCGGGCAGCTCATTGTTCAGGATGCGGCGCCGGAGGGCCCGGCCTACCGCTTCCGGCAGCGAGACGTGCTCGAGTATGGCTCCCACTCTCCCTCACCCGGATCGGGGGGTGTCGTCAGTCACTGTAGTTTTAGCACCGCCCCGGTCAAGCCGACGTGACCGGCCGGATCCGGCTGTGGCTGCAACGCCCCGGCCGGCCCGGTCAGCACGGGCGTGATGCCCGGCCCGTGCCCGGGCTGCGGACTGTCCCCGTGGACCACCACGCCGACCGTCATCCAGTCCCGTCGATACCCCATATTCCACCGTGCGTCGAGGTCGGTGACCGCGACCAGATCCCCCAGCAGCAGGTCTCCGGCACCGTCCGGCCCGGGCGGCGGCAGCTGCAGGTCCAGGTCCCATCCCGCGGCCGGCCGTCCGATGCCGTTCCCGGCCAGCTTGCTCGGCACGGTCATCCGCACGCCGACGGTCACCGCCGCGTCGCGGCGGCCCGGCACCGCGACCGGCAGCAGGGCCAGCGCGCCGGGGTCGAGGTTCATCACCATGACGTCCGGCCGCAGCGCCTCCGGCCGCATCCCCTGGCCGAACGCGCGCACGGTCACCTGGTTGGAGGGCCGCATCCGGGCCAGGTCGGCCTGGCCGAAGCCCACGATCACGCGCCCTTCCTCGCCGCGCTGGCCGAGGACCACGCCGCGCGCGCCCGCGGCCCGGCCGGTCCGCACCCGCGCGGTGTTACCGATGCAGGCGTAGACCGACAGCGCGTGCCGGGCCGCGACGTCCGCGTGCGTCAGGCAGGCACCCGGCGCGGCATGGTCGCCGGCCAGCCGGAACACCGAGTCCCCGAGTTGCAGGTCCAGCACGATCCCGCCGTCCCCCACAGGTACGTACGGAGCGCCGTCACGGTCAATCCGCCACGGGCCGCCGTCCAGCGCCGGGTGCTCGACCACGCCGAGCAGGTTGACGGCGACCGGCCTGGGCTCGCTCGTCACCGGGACTCCCCTCCGGATATGGCGGCGGGGTGCGGGTGGAACCAGCTGGCCAGGTTCGCGTCGGGGTCGTCCACCACGTGGAAGGCCTGCGCCGGCCCGCTCAGCAGCGTGCTCGGACCCGGCCCGTGCCCGAACAGCAGGCACTGGCCGGTGGAGATGACCCCGATGGTCAGGTAGCCGGCCCGGTAGCCGCGGCCGTACCGGTGGTCGGTGTCGGCCAGCGCCACGATGTCGCCGACCCGCAGCCCTTCCAGGCCGAGCGACAGGTCCTCGCCCAGCCCGGCGTACGCGCCCATCAGGTCGGTGTTGGCGTACTCCGACACCATCCCGGTCCCCGCCCCGATCGCCTCGGCCGGGACCCGGGCGGCCACGTGCACCTCGAGGCGCCCGTCCGGCCCGGTGCCGCCCGGCATCCGCTCGATCAGGCCGGGGTCGCAGTTCTTGACCGTGATCGCCGGATGCCCTGGCAGCGCGAGCCCCTGCCCGCAGGCCAGGACGGTGACCGTGTCGCCGACGGTCAGGTCCGCGGCGGCCGCCTCGGGGAAGTCGGCCAGCACGTACGCGTGCTGCCCGACTACGTGGCCGACGGCCCCTTCGGCGGGTCCCGAGGCCACCCGGACCTCGTTGCCCACGCACGTCAGGAACTGCAGCGCCATGTTCGCGCCGGGGTCGCGGTGCCGGACCGACGCGCCGGGCTCCAGGTGGTCGGAGGCGTAGCCGGTGGCCGGGTCCCCGCAGTGCACGCCCAGCGTGACCCCGCCCATGCCCGGCAGTACGAACGGCTGGCCGTCGGGTCCCACCCGGTAGGCGTGACGGTCGGCCAGGGCGGGCCAGACCTCCCCCGCCAGCACCTGGCGGACCAGCCGATCCGCGTTGGTGGTGACGTTCACGCCGCGCCCGCTGTGCCGGCCGTCTCGGCCGCGTCGAGCGGGAAGCTCACCCACGCGCGGGCCCGGTGGGACGCCTCGAACGCGTTGATGGTCTCCTGCACCAGCGCGCCCTGGGCAAAGTCGCCCTGGCTGACCCGCCCGGGGTCGAGGATCTCGCTGGTGAAGTCGCTGACCAGGTTGGAGTAGAACAGGTAGTCCCACGGCTCGCCGGAGTGGCCGCCGGACGGGAAGAACCGGGCCGGGACCTCCTGCTCGACGAACTCGACGGCGTTCTTGGTCGCCGTCCTGATCGTCTGGCAGATGCCGAACTCGTCCACCAGCCGGACGATCAGCGCGCCCTCGGAGCCGTAGATGCGCGCCTCGATGCCCGGGTAGTTGCCCACGGTCACGTAGGAGGACTGGATCGAGGCCAGCACGTCCGGGCCGAACTCGGCGATCCACATGTCGCCGTCGTCGATGTTGGCCCGGGTCATCTGGCCGGTGTCGCGGATCACGCGCTCGGGCACGAAGTTGCGCATGGCACCCACCACCGCGGTCAGCGGCCGGTCCAGCCACCAGTGCATGATGTCGATGACCGGGGCGCCGTAGCCCTCGATCGAGGACACCGCGATCCGCGCCGGGTCCGCGTCCGGGTCGAACTGGCGCAGCGGCGTGGCCGGGTCGATCCACTGGCTGTTCTGCTCGTACCCGTTGAAGATGTACGGTTCCCCGACGAATCCAGAGTCGATCAGTTCCTTGGCGTACCGGACGGCCGGCGCGTAACGGAAGGTGAACCCGAGTTTCGTCCGCAGCCCACGGGAGGCCGCGAGCTCGGCGGCCTGCCGCGTCTTGCGGTAGTCCATGTGCACGGGCTTCTCGCAGAGCACGTGCTGGCCTGCCGACAGCGCGTCCCAGGAGACACCGAAGTGCGGCCGGTTCCCGGTCACCACGTCGACGACGTCGATACCCGGGTCGCCGAGCAGCTCGCGGTAGTCGGTGGTGGTCCGGTCCACGCCGAACTTGGCGGCCGCCGCGGCCAGCGCGGTCTCGTCGACGTCGGCCAGGGCCACGACCTCCGCCCGCGGGTCCCGCTGCCAGCCGGGGATGTGCGCCACCTGCGCCCAGCGCCCGGTGCCGACGACCGCGACCCGGATCCTGTCTCCCGTCATGGTGCGTTCCTGCCTCTCGCTCAGTGCTGGCCGGGGCGCGTTCCCTGGGACGCCCCCCGGAGCCCGCTCAATACCCGGCGGCCCGGTCGTAGACGTTGCGCAGCGGCCGGCCGACCAGCCAGCGCTGCAGGTTGTCGGTGAACAGCTCGGTGAGCAGGCCGTTCTCGGCGGCGACCGTGGAGGCCGAGTGCGGCGAGATGATGACGTTCGGCATCTCCCACAGCGGTGAGGAGGCGGGCAGCGGCTCGGCCGCGAACACGTCCAGGAACGCGCCGCCCAGGTGCTGGCGGCGCAGCGCGCCGATCAGCGCGTCCTCGTCGATCACCTGGCCCCGGCTGATGTTTACCACGATCGCGCCGGGCCGCATCAGCCGCAGCTCTCGCTCGGAGATCAGGTGCCGGGTCTGCTCGGTGAGCGGGCAGGCGAGGATCAGCGCGTCCACGTCCGGCAGCGCCTGGTCGATCTGGCTCACCGCGATGCAGGAGGCCACCCCGGAGACGTCGGCGGCGCGCTCGGCGGGCGGAAGGCGGCCGGCCCCGACGACCTCGACCCCGGCCGCCGACAGCAGCCGGGCGACCGCGCGGCCGACGCCGCCCAGCCCGACCAGCAGCACACGGGAGCCCGCGACCTGGCCGGCGGCGTGCGGCTGCCAGTGCCGCTGCTCCTGCCAGCGGGCGAGCTGCGGCATGCCCTTCGCGAAGTACAGCAACCCGAGCAGCGCGAACTCGGCCAGCGGGGTGCCGTGCACCCCGCTGGCCGTGGTGAAGACCAGCGACGTGCGCGCGAGGCCGGTCCGCTCCAGGAACCCGCCGATCCCCGCGCTGGTGCCCTGCACCCAGCGCAGCCGCGGGCAGTTGCGGGGCATGTCGCCCGGCGCCTGCCAGTCGAAGTCAAAGCTGATGTCGGCCTGCCGCCGCAGAGCAGACCAGCGGTCAAGCTGGGCCGCGGTCAGCTCGCGGGGCACCCCGCCGTGATCGGCGGGATAGCGCGCAACCGGCAGCAGGTCCGGCTCGTAGAGCACCGACACCCGCGGGTCCGCGGCCTCGATCGCGGCCGCGTGTTCCGGTTCCAGCGGCGTGGCCACCAGGACGCTCACCGTGACGATGCCTGCGGGGCCTCCCCCGCCGGGCCCCCCGCTGATCCCCCCGGCGGTCCCGGTGATCCCGTCGGACGTCATCCACCCTCGTTTGCAGTGCCGGAAACCGACCGATTGTCGACAATCAACGATTGTCGCCGTTCGGGTACCTCGAAGTCAATACCGGCCAGCGTGCGCAGCAGCCCGTGCGGCCCGGCAGGCCACGCGGCGCCCTCCGGGCGGTACCTGCCTGCAAGGTAGCGCCCGTGCCCTGTAAAGAGGGTGTAACGGACGGACGCTGAGTATTGACGGGCCGAGAGCACGTTTCTACAGTAAGGCCAGGTTGTCGACAATCGACGAAGGGGGCGCGCGATGTTCCGAGCCACCCGGTCCCGGATCCTCAGCGCGGGCGTCATCGCGCTCGCCATCGCCGCCGCCGGCTGCGGTGGCTCGGCCACCCCCAGCGGCGTCAGCAGCGGCGGCTCCAGCTCGGGGTCCAGCGTCAACACGCTGGTCATCGCCAACGCCGTCAAGGTGGACACCCTGGACCCCGAGGCCAACTCGGTGAACGAGTCCATCTGGCTGGACCAGAACCTGTACAGCCGGCTGCTCCAGCCCAACTCGACCGGCACCGGCCTGCTGCCCGACCTGGCCTCGTCCTGGACTATCGCCCCGAACGGCCTGACCTACACCTTCCACCTGCGCACGGACGCCAAGTTCTCCAACGGCACGCCGGTGACCGCGAACGACGTCGTCTACTCGATCGACCGGTCCCGCGCGTTCGCCGGCGGCTGGGGATTCCTGCTGACCGCGGTCAAGACCATCACCGCGCCGGACCAGCACACAGTCGTGATCACCCTGTCGCAGCCGCACGCCCCGCTGCTCGCCGACCTGGCCATGTACGCCTATTCGATCGTGCCGGAGAGCCTGGTCAAGGCGCAGGGCAGCTCGTTCTTCCAGCACCCGGTGGGCAGCGGCCCGTTCATGGTCACCTCCTACAGCGCCGACAGCGAGATCGACCTGGCCCGCAACCCGTACTTCTACGGGACCAAGCCCAAGATCAGCAAGGTCAGGGTCCTCATCGTGCCCGACGACAACACCCGGGTGCTGATGCTGGAGAGCAAGAAGGTCGACGTCATCGAGAACCCGCCGGGCAACCTGGTCACCCAGATCGACAACACGCCCGGCCTGAGCGTGCAGCTCTACCCGTCCACCCGGGTGGACTTCGTCCAGCTGGACGAGCACTTCGCCCCGTTCAAGAACCAGCTCGTGCGCGAGGCCCTGAACTACGCGATCAACCGGAAGGCGATCGTGCAGCTCGCCTACCAGGGGCACGCCACTGAGGGTGCCTCGTTCATGCCCTACAAGATGAAGTTCTACGACTCCAGCATCACGCCGTACCCGTACGACCCGGCCAAGGCCAAGCAACTGCTGGCGCAGGCCGGCTACCCACACGGCTTCAACACGTTCCTCATCACGGTCAGCGGTGACGTGGCCGGCCAGGCCGAGGCGATCGTGCTCAAGTCCGAGCTCGCCGCCGTCGGGATCAACGTCAGCATCCAGTCCTACGAGCTGCTGACCGCCTACGACAAGGAAGACGGCGGCCACTCGGAGATGGGCGAGCGGTACTGGACCAACGACATCATCGACCCGGACGAGGTGGCCACGTTCGGGGCCGACTGCCAGGGCGGCGCGGAGGCGTTCAACAGCTACTGGTGCAACAACCAGGCCACCACCCTGGTCACCCAGGCGCGCGGCGAGCTCAACGACAGTACCCGGCAGCAGATGTACAACCAGATCCAGCAGATCGTCTACCAGCAGTCACCGTTCATCGTCATCGACTACAGCCCCTACCGGTACGGAGTGGGTGACTGGGTGCACGGGTTCCACGTGACGCCGCTGGGCAACTACGACCTGTCGCTGGAGACGCTGACGGTGAGCACCCCGTAGGGCGGCAGCCCCGTGAACCGCTTCGGGACGCTCCCGCGGCGACTCTTCCACACGGTCATCGCGCTGTTCGGCATCACGCTGGTGACGTTCTTCCTGCTCCGGCTGATCCCGGGCGACCCCGCCCTGGCCATCCTGGGCAGCAGCTACACCCACCAGCGGGCCGTGGCGATCGATGACTTCCTCGGCCTGAACCGGCCCATCTGGACGCAGTACGGCCTGTACATGGGGCGGCTCTTCCACGGCAACATGGGCTTCTCGTTCTACTACGACGAGCCGGCCACCACGGTCATCCTGCAGCACGTCGCGCCGACGGTGTTCCTCATCGTGTACGCCGGGGTGCTGGCCGCGCTGATCTCGTTCCCGATCGGCTTCATCTCCGGGCTGCGCCGTGGCGGGGCGGTCGACCAGGCGGGCCGGATCTTCTTCACGCTCAGCTTCGCGATGCCCGCGTTCTGGCTGGGGATCATCTTCATCCTGCTGTTCAGCGTGCACACCCATGTCTTCCCGATCAGCGGCTTCGGCTCGGGGTTCATCGGACACCTGTACTACCTGTTCCTGCCGGCGCTGACGATCGCGCTGGGGTTCTCGACCGTGCTGGTCCGCAGCCTGCGCACGGCCACGATCTCCGCGTTGCAGGCGGAGTTCGTGGACACGGCCCGGATGAAGGGCATCCCGTGGCGCCAGATCCTCTGGCGGCACGTGTTCCGGATCGCGATCCTGGCCGTGGTCGCCGTCTACGGCGTCAACCTCGCCTACCTGGTCGGCGGGACGGTCCTGGTCGAGAACGTCTTCTCGCTGCCCGGCCTGGGCACGCTGCTGGTCAGCTCGGTCAACCAACGGGACTACCCCGTGGTACAGGGGATAACGCTGCTGTTCGCGGTGATCATTGTCTGCATCAACCTGCTGACCGACCTGGCCCAGGCCGCGCTGGACCCGCGGGTCGGACAGGAAATAGGCACATGAACAAGCTCGTGGCCCGGAGGCGAGCGGAAAGGCTGAGCGAGCCGGTGGTTTCCCGGCGAGCGATGAGCGAGCCGGAGGGGCGCGCCGCTGCCTGGGCTGAGGAGCGAGGGAGCCTGCGACCGAGCGACGAGGGAAGGGAGCGCCGCCAAGCGCCCCGAAGGCGAGCGGGCACATGAGCACGGCGTGGGCGGCGAGCCCGTCCGACCTGCTGATGCGCGCGGCCACCAAGGCCGCCGGCCGGCGCCGCAGCGTCACCCGGCGCCGGCTGACGCTGATCGTCGGGCTGGTCCTGCTCGGCATCGCGATCCTGGCCATATTCCTGGCCCCGGTCCTGGTCAGCCAGAACCCCACGACCATCGACCCGCTGCACCCGCTGGCCCCGCCGCTCACCCCCGACCACCTGCTCGGCACCGACCAGTACGGCCGGGACATCCTGGCCCGCATCCTGTACGGCGGCCGCATCGACCTGGCCATCGCGTTCGGCGCGACTGCCGTCACCCTGGTCTTCGGCACGCTCTACGGCCTGATCGCCGGGTACATCGGCGGGCGCGCGGACAGCGTGATGATGCGCGTGGTCGACGTGGTCTTCGCGTTCCCGTTCCTGGTCCTGATCATCGCGATCGTGGCGATGCTCGGGCCCAGCATCTTCAACATGTTCGTCGCGATCTGGATCACCAGCTGGGTGGCCTATGCGCGGATCATGCGCGCGCAGGCCGTGGTGGCCAAGAAACAGCAGTACGTGCTGGCCGCGCGCGCCCTCGGGTACAACCGGCTGCGCGTCATGTTCCGGCACATCCTGCCCAACACGGCCTCCGCGGTGATCATCTTCTCGATGGTCGACGCGGTCGGGAACATCATCCTGGCCGCCTCGCTCGGCTTCCTCGGGCTCGGCGCCCAGCCCCCGTCCCCGGAGTGGGGCACGATGATCGCCGACGGCCAGAACTACATCCTGACGTCCTGGTGGCTCGTGGCCATGCCCGGCCTGGCCGTGCTCTACATCGGGATCTCCTTCGCCCTGATCGGGGACGGGCTGGCCGACCTGCTCCGGGCGGGCCAGCCGTGAGCGGGGGGATTTGGGGGGGTCGTCCCCCCGGGCCAGCACAGACCACGGGGCAGCCGGCTTCCGGGGCCGGCGCGCCGCTGCTCACCGTCAGCGACCTGCGCAGCTACCTGGCCACCGGGCAGGGCGTGGTCCGCGCGGTCGACGGGGTGTCGCTGGCCGTGCACGAGGCCGAGATCCTCGGCATCGTCGGCGAGAGCGGCTGCGGCAAGACCGTCACCTGCCGGACGATCATGGGCCTGATGCCGGCCGGCATCCTGCACACCAGCGGCGAGGTGATCTACCACCCGAGCGGCGGGCAGAACCTCCTGGACGCCTCCCCGGCCCAGTGGCAGGCGCTGCGCGGCGCCCACCTGGCGATGATCTTCCAGGACCCGATGACCGCGCTCAACCCGGTGCGCACCATCGGCGATCAGCTACTCGAGGCCGTCAACGCGCACGCCAAGCTGTCCCGGTCCGAGGCCCAGGCCCGGGCCATAGGCTTGCTGCAGCGCGTCGGCATTCCCGCCCCGGCCCGGCGGATGAAGGACTACCCGTTCCAGTTCAGCGGCGGGATGCTGCAGCGGGCGCTGATCGCGATCGCGCTGGCCTCCTCGCCGCGGCTGCTGCTGGCCGACGAGCCGACCACCTCGCTCGACGTGATCATCCAGGACCAGATCCTCAGCCTGCTGCTGGAGCTGCAGCAGGACACCGGCATGAGCATGATCCTGGTCAGCCACGACCTCGCAGTGATCACCGAGGTCTGTGACCGGGTCATCGTCATGTACGCGGGCCAGATCGTGGAAGAGGGCGAGACCGCGGACATCATCACCGAGCCCAAGCACCCGTACACCCAGGCACTGCTGGACGCGCTGCCGCAGGAGGGCCAGCGGGGGGAGCTGCACAGCATCGGCGGCTCGCCGCCGAGCCTGATCGACGTGCCGGACGGCTGCCGGTTCGCCCCGCGGTGCCGGTACGTCACCGACGAGTGCCGGTCCTGGGACACCGAGCTCCTGGACACCGGGGAGCGCGAGCACGCGGCCCGCTGCTGGCGGCACGATGAGATCGGGAGGTCGCAGGTATGGCTACAGGGCAGCGACTCGGCGTAGGCGTGGTCGGCGCGGGCCGCTGGGCGGGCCTGGCGCACCTGCCCGGCTGGGCGCGGGACGAGCGGTGCCGGATCGTCGGCGTCTGCGACCTCGACCCGGAGCGGGCCGCCGCCGCGGCCGAGCGCTACGGCGCCGAGGTCGCCACCGGCGACTACCGCGAACTGCTGGACCGCGCCGACATCGACATCATCGACGTGGTCACCCGCGACAGCGATCACTTCCCGATCAACCGCGCGGCCATCGAGGCCGGCAAGCACGTGCTCAGCGAGAAGCCGGTCGCGCACGACTACCGCGACGTCCGGCAGGTCGCGGAGCTGGCCCGGTCCAAGGGGCTGAAGACGAAGGTCGGGCTCACGTTCCGGTACAGCCCCGCCGTCCGGTACCTGAAGGACCTGATCAGCCGGGGTGACCTGGGCACCCCGTTCATCTACAACGCCTACGAGCAGAACTCCCAGTGGCTCAACCCGCAGTCGGCGCTGCGCAGCCAGGAGCGGGCCAACGACGGCCCGATCCGGGTGGCGTCGCTGGAGGGCTACGGCGCCCCGGTCATCGACATCGGGCACTGGTTCATGGAATCGGACCTCACCGCGGTCGTCGGCGTGCTGCGCAACTTCATCCCGGAGCGGCTGATCGCGGCGACCGGGCAGATGGCCCGCACCAACATCGACGACGGGGACATCTTCATCGGTGAATTCGCCAGCGGCGCGATCTGCTCGGTGCAGAGCAGCTTCGTCACCGTCGGGAACTATCCCGGGATCGAGGTCCGCGTCTACGGCAGCGAGGGCGCCGGGATCGCGCGGCTGGTCGAGGAATTCGGCATCTGCGAGACACTCAAGCTGGCCAAGCCGGATGATGTGGAGTTCCGGGAGGTCGAAGTGCCGGCGCGCTACTACCCGCCGGGCGGCAGCCCGCGCGAGTCGTGGCGGACGCTGTACTACGCCAACCTGACGGCGAACTTCGCCGGCGAGGTCCTCGGCGAGATCGAGGGCAACGAGGGCAACTTCGACGACGGGCTATGGGTCCAGGAGGTCATCAACGCGGTGGAGATCTCACACCACGAGCGGCGCTGGGTGAGCCTGCCCATCGACGCGCCGCTCGGCGCGACGGAAAGCCAGGCCCGGTGATGCCCGTTAACGGGCAGGTGCGCTGGGGCATCATCGGCACCGCGAACATCGCCCGCGCGGTGTTCCTGCCCGGCCTGCGCCAGGCCGGCGGCGAGGCGTCGGCGGTGGCCGGCCGGGACTCCGGCCGCGCCGCGAAGTTCGCCAGCGACAACGGCATCGGCCGCAGCGTGGTGGGCTACCAGACCCTGATCGACGACCCCGACATCGACGCGCTCTACATCCCGCTGCCCAACGCGCTGCACGCCGAGTGGACGATCCGCGCCCTGGAGGCGGGCAAGCCGGTGCTGTGCGAGAAGCCGCTCTGCGGCGTGCTGCCGGACACCGAGCGCGTGCTTGCCACCGCCCGCCGGACCGGGACCCTGCTCTGGGAGGCGTTCTCGTTCCCGTTTCACGCGCAACTGGAGGAGCTCAAGAGGCTGGTCGCCGACGGCGCGATCGGCGAGCTGATGGAGATCAAGTCCAACTTCCACTTCACGGTCCGCAACCCGGCCAACATCCGGCTGTCCCGCGAGCTGCAGGGCGGGGCCCTGCTCGACGTCGGCTGCTACCCGGTCCGGCTGGCCCAGGAGCTGCTCGGCCCGGACCACGAGTCGGCCTGGGCGCGGGCTCGGGCGGGCGGCGACGGCGTCGACGTGGACACCTGGGGGGTGCTCGGCTACTCGGGCGGACGGCGGCTGATGTTCTCGTGCGGGTTCGGCCGCAGCTACGACACGTTCACCACGCTGGAGGGCACCGGCGGGCAGATCCACGTCACCAACCCGTTCCATCCCGGGCCGGACGACAGCTATCAGGTCATCCGCCCCGGCTCGGACCAGGGCCCGGTGGCGGCCGCCCCGGACGAGCTGTCGTTCACGCCCCTCACCGGGCATATCGACGCCGTGCTGCGCGGCGAGCAGGATCCCCGGCTGCTGGCCATCGACACCGCGCTGCCCACCGCGCAGGCCCTGAACGACCTGGCGGAGTCTATCGGGGCGTAGCCGGGCGGTCGATGAGGTAGCCCGCCGCGATCTCCCGGTGCTCCTCGGGCGTGCCGAGCATCAGCTCGGTGGACTTGGCCCGCCGGTAGTACAGGTGCGCGTCGTGCTCCCAGGTGAAGCCGATCCCGCCGTGGATCTGGATGTTGTCGGCCGCGGCCCGGAAGTAGGCCTCGGAGCAGAACGCCTTGGCCAGGCTCGACACCAGCGGCAGCTCGTCCGATCCGTCCTGCGCGGCCCAGGCCGCGTAGTAGGCCGCCGACCTCGCCGACTCCACCTCGAGCAGCAGGTCGGCGCACATGTGCTTGATCGCCTGGAAGCTGCCGATGGGGCGGCCGAACTGCATCCGGATCTTCGCGTACTCGACGCTCATGTCCAGGCAGCGCTGCGCCCCTCCGACCTGCTCGGCGGCCAGCGCCACGACCGCCTGCCGCAACGTCCGCGCGACCACGTCGGCGGCGTCGCCCTCGGCGCCGATGAGCCGCCCCGGCGTTCCTTCCAGTTCCAGCGCCGCCTGCTTGCGGGTCATGTCGAGCGTCGCCAGGGGCTGGCGCACGAGCCCGTCGGCGTCGCCCGGCACCGCGAACAGGCTCGGGCCGCCGTCGGCCTGGGCGGCGACCAGGATCAGGTCGGCGACGTGGCCGTCGAGCACGAAGGACTTGCGGCCGTCGAGCCGGTAGCCGTCGCCGGAGCGGCGGGCCCGGGTCTGCAGCCCTTCGGTGGCCCACGCGCCGTCGGCCTCGGGGACGGCCAGGGTGGCGATCGTGGTGCCGTCGGCGATCGCGGGCAGGTAGTCCTCGGCTGCGGCTTGGTCCCCGCTGGCCAGGATCGCGTGCACGGCCAGGACCGCGGTGGCGAAGTAGGGCGCGCACAGCAGAGCGCGGCCCATTTCCTCGCACGCGACGGCCAGCTCGACCGGGCCGGCGCTGGCGCCGCCGTACTTCTCCGGGATGACCAGGCCCTGGAGCCCGAGCTGGGTGGCCAGCTGGGCCCAGGTCTGCGGGTCGTACCCCGGCTCGGTGGCCATCAGCCGCCGCACCTCGGACGACGGCGACTTGTCCTGCAGGAAGCGGCGGAGGGTGGCGGCGAGCTCGTTCTGCTCGTCGGTAAAGGTGAAGATCATGACCCCTCCCCCGCCCCGGCCGTCCGGGCTTCAGCCATCTGGGTTCCCACCCTGAGCTCGCGGAACGGCATCGTCCGGGACGGGTCCGGCTCCCGGGGCAGCCCGAGCACCCGTTCCCCGATGATGTTCCGCTGGATCTGGTCGGAGCCGCCGTAGATGGACGGCCCGGGCGTGGCCAGCATCTGCATGGCCAGGCGCCCGCCGAGCGGGCCGTCCTGGCCGGCCAGCATCGCCTGCGGGCCGGCGATCAGGGACGAGGTGTCGCGCCACTGCCGGCCGATGCGCGAGGCCATCAGCTTCCCGAGCGAGGCCTCGGGGCCCGCCCGGCCGCCGGCCCGCAGCTTGGCTCCTGCGCGCAGGCCGTTCCAGGTGTTGGCCGAGGCCAGGGTGTACAGGCGCACGATCTGCTGGCGGACCTCGGGATCACGCTCGCGCCCGAGTTCGGCGGCCAGCGCGACCAGCGGGATGATGCCGCCCGCGGTCATCGCGGTGCCGCCGACCCCGTAGCTGCGGGCGTTCGCCTTCGAGGCGGCGATGAACTCGCCGACCGAGACCTCCTGCTGGGCCAGGAACCGGCTGCCCCCGGGGGCGGTGAGCCGGAAGCCAAGCCCGGTCGCGGTGCCGAGCGACGTGCGCTCGAAGCCGAGCGTGGACAGGGCCACGCCCCACCCGCCGTTGAGCTCGCCGATGATGGCGGACGCCGGCACCCGCGCGTTGGTGAAGAACACCTCGCTGAAGCCGGACTCGCCGGTCATCTGGATCAGCGGCCGCACCTCCACCCCGGGCTGGTTCATCGCCAGCGCGAAGTACGTGATGCCGCGGTGCTTGGGCACGTCCGGGTCGGTGCGGGCGAGCAGCATGCCGTAGTCGGCGATCTGTCCCCCGAGGTCCACACTTTCTGCCCGTTGACCACGAACTCGTCGCCGTCGCGTTCGGCCTTGGTCTGCAGGCCGGCCAGGTCCGAGCCGGCGCCCGGCTCGGAGAACAGCTGGCACCAGAGATGGTCGCCGACCAGCACGGCCCGGACGAACTGCCGCTTCAGCTCGTCGCTGGCGTTGGCGATGATCGTGGGCGCGGCGAGCATGACGCCCAGCCCGGCGGGCGGCCCGGGCGCGTCGACGCGGTTGAACTCCGCGTAGGCGGCCACCGCCTCGTCCGGCGGGAGCCCCCGGCCGTACCAGTCCGCGGGCCAGGCGGGGCAGGCCCAGCCGGAATCCGCGAGCCGCTCCAGCCAGGCCCGCAGGCTGAGCTGCGGGTCAAAATTTTCCTCGATCCAGTCGCGCGCTTCCTGGCGCACCGAACTCCCCGAAGCTTCCACTGCGACTCCGATCTCCCGCCGTTATCGTACCGACCAGGCCGAACTGGGCCCGCTGCCCGCTGCGACCACCTTCCGGAACGCCACGCCCGCGTCCGCGGCCGGCTCCTTGGCCAGCCCGAGGATCCGCTCGGCGAGGATGGTGCGCTGGATCTGGTCGGTTCCGCCGGCGATGGAGACCGCCGGGACCGACAGGAAGATCTCGCTGACCGTTCCCCCGGACGGGTCGTCGGCGCCGGCCAGCATCCCGGCCGGCCCGGCGATCATCGCGTGCACCCGGGCCGCGGCCCGGGCGACGTTGCTGCTGGCCAGCTTGGCGACCGAGCCTTCCGGGCCGGGCGGCCGGCCGAGCGCCCGGGCCGCGGCGGCCCGCTGCGCGGTCCAGCGCGCGGACCAGGCCAGCGTGATCAGCTTGACGATCTCCTGCCGGACCAGCGGGTCGGTGTCCCGGCCGGCCGCGATCGCGCGCTCGATGACCAGGTCCGGCCGCCCGGCGCGCTGCGGGTACCAGCGGTAGGGCGCCATCGCCCGCTCCGACTCCTCCGCCGCCTCGCGCACGGCCCGCCCCGCCGGGGCGCCGGCCGGGGCCGGGCCGGCGGCGCGAGCCGTCGCTCGTGCGCCAGGGTGGTCAGCGCCACGGTCCAGCCCTGGCCGGGCTCGCCGATCACGTTCCCGGCCGGAACCCGGGCCCGGTCGAGGAAGACCTCGTTGAACGACGCGTGCCCGTTCATCTGCCGCAGCGGCCGGACCTCGACGCCCGGCTGGCGCATCGGCAGGATGAAGTAGGTGATGCCGCGGTGCTTCGGCACGTCCCAGTCGGTGCGGGCCAGCAACAGCCCGAAGTCGGCGTGGTGGGCCGAGGTGTTCCACACCTTCTGGCCGGAGACGGCGAACCCGTCGCCGTCACGTTCGGCTCTGGCCTGGAGCCCGGCCAGGTCTGAGCCGGCTCCCGGCTCGCTGAACAGCTGGCACCAGCTGATCTCCCCGGTGACGGTAGGCCGCAGGAAGCGCCGCTTGAGCTCGTCCGGGCCGTGCTCCAGGATGGTCGGCCCGGCCAGGTTCATGCCGACCCCCTCCGGCGCGGTGACCGCGCCGGCCCGGGCGAACTCCTGCGCCACCACGCCAGTGGCCGCGGCCGGCAGGCCCCGGCCGCACCACTCGCGCGGCCACGCCGGGCAGCCCCAGCCGGAGTCCGCCAGCCGGGCCCGCCACTGCGCCAGGCTCAGCTCCGGGTCCCAGGCCTCCGCCAGCCAGGAAGCGACCTGCGCGCGCACCTCGTCCAGGTCGGTCATCGGCCCTCGAACCGCGGCGGGCGTCGCTGCGCCATGGCGGCGACGCCCTCGCGCCAGTCGGCGGTCTGCCGCAGCCGGTTCTGCTCGGTGGCCTCCCGGTCGGTGGCTGCGCGCACCCGGCCGGCCAGGTCGCCGCGCATGGTGTCCCGGATGGACCGCACGGCCAGCGGGGCCGAGCCAGCGATCTCGGCCGCCAGCGCGTGCGCCGTGTCGCGGACCTGGTCCGCGGGCACCAGGCGGTCGCACAGGCCGATGCGCTCGGCCTCGTCCCCGCCGATCCGCCGCCCGGTGTACAGCAGTTCCAGGCTGTGCTGCGGCCCGATGATCGCGGGCAGCGTCACCGTGAGACCGAACCCGTGGTGAAAGCCGAGCCGGGCGAAGTTCGCGGCGAACCGCGCCTGCGGGCAGCCGACCCGGAAGTCGGCCGAGCAGGCCAGGCCCAGCCCGCCGCCGACCGCCGCGCCCTGCACCGCGGCCACGACCGGCGTCACGGCCTCGAACAGGCGGATCGCCTCCCGGTACAGGGAGCCGGGCCCGCCGTCCAGGCTGTCCCCGGTGAGGTTCGCCCCCGCGCAGAAGTTCTTGCCCTCCGAGCACAGCACGATGGCCCGGCACCGGGGATCGGCGTCCAGGGCCTGGTAGGCGTCGGCCAGCGCCCGGATCAGCGCGCGGTCAAAGTAGTTGTCCGGCGGGCGGCGCAACTCCACCGTGGCGACGAAGTCCTCGCCGAGCGTGACCGTGACGTCGGCGGCCGGGTCACCCCGGCCGTCGTCCTGCTGATCCGGGCCTGGCGCCATGAACATCCCCGCTCGTCGGACAGTGCGGCACTGCCGATTATCCGCGCAGGCCGGGCCTGGGACTAGGCGCTGACCGCGTGCAGCCTCGGTAACGCTTCCGGTTGCCGGGGGCGGGCCGCGCGCTCGGGGTCGGCGGCCTGCTCGATCGCGGTCACGACCTCCTGGCCCTTGGCGGCGACCAGCGGGTCGGCGTCACCCGCCAGCTGCCCGGCCAGGCCCGCGGGCACCGCGGCGGCCTGGATCCTGGCCACGCCGAGCAGCGCCGCGGCCGCCTCGTACCGGTCGCGGGCGTCGGCGCTGGCGGCCAGCGATTCCAGGATCACGCAGGCGTCGGGCCGGCGGCGGACCAGTTCGGCCACCGCGGCCATGGCCGGCGCCCAGACGAACCAGTCCTCCCCGCTGGGCCAGGCCAGCCGCCCCAGCACCTCAACGGGGACGTCGAGGGGCGCGACCGCGGCCCGGCGGGCGAGCAGGTTCGCCGCGCAGGAGCGCGCCGGGTACCGGGGGTGCGCGGCGAGCGTCTCGACCATCTCGCCCGGGACCAGCGCGGCGTCCAGGCCCCACGCCGCCTCCAGGAGCAGCGCCGCGACCAGCGCGCGGTCGTGGTCCTCGGATTCGGTGATCTCGCGGTGCAGCTCGCGGACGATCCACCGGCGCCGATTCTCGCCCCGGTCGCGCAGCAGCGAGTAGACCCGCCGGCGGGCCTCGTCGCGCTCGCCCGGCCGCAGGCCGGTAAACAAGGCGTCCACGTCGTCGGCGGCCGCGGCGCCCACGGGATGCGGCGCGGCCGGAACGCTCTCGGGCGTGACCTGCCACCGCCGGAGCTGTTCCAGGATGACGTCGGCCGCCTCCGCGGGCCGGGCCACGTCGAGACGGTCATAGGTCGGGATGATGTCGCTGGGCAGCAGGACGCCGGGCGCCTTCAGGATCTGGCACCGGTCTCGCAGGTGCGGGCAGGCGCCGGCCTGCTGGATGTCGTCGATGATGTTGGCCCTGGGGTACTGCGAGCCGTCGCTGAGCTCGTAGTCCGCCGTGCACAGGGCCACGAACGCGGACGCCGCGTCCAGGTACCGCCCCGTCCTGGTCTGTTCGCCGCCGGTGCCGCCGCTGGCCCGGACGTCGGGCAGCGACGGCTCGTCGCTCATGATGAGGGCGTGCAGTCCCGCCCCGGCCAGGGCATCGCGAACCGGCCACGCGAGCTTCGGTTTGAACTTCTCCGAGCACGACAAGAAGACTGCAACCTGTCCGCGCAGCATGCGGGATCACTCCTTTAGCGGAGGGCCTGCCAGGGATCTTTCCACTGCAATCGCTCGCATGTGGCCCGAAGCCGTCAGAACCGGCCGGCCCGGCGCCATGACCACGGCCGTCCGTCGGGGTCGTAGATGAACCGGCAGGGCAGCGCCGCCCAGGACCGGGTCCAGGCGGACATGCGGGGCGTGGGGTAGCTGCGCAGCTGGCCCACTCGTTGAGTCGCACCCCTGGCCAGCTACCCGTCTGGAGGCCGGTTACTCGGCCGGTAAGTCGATGCCGTCGCGGTCGGCCCACTCCAGCAGGGTGTCCAGCGAGTAGGCGACGTCGTCGATGCCCCGGTGCAGGTCGCCGAGCTCGGCGAAGCGGGCCGGCACGGTGGCGATGGTGAACTCGCGCGGGTCGACGTCGTCGATCTCGTCCCAGGTGACCGGGGTGGACACGGTCGCCTCCGGAACGCCGCGGACCGAGTAGGCGCTCGCGATCGTGTGGTCCCGGGCGTTCTGGTTGTAGTCCACGAACAGCTTGGCGGGGTCGCGGTCCTTGCGCCACCAGGTGGTGGTGACGTCGTCCGGGGCGCGGCGCTCGACCTCCCGGGCGAAGGCCTGGGCGGCCCGGCGGACGTCGGCGAAGCCCCACCGCGGCTCGATCCGCACGTACACGTGCATGCCGTGGCCGCCGGAGGTCTTGGGCCACCCGGTCGCGCCCAGTTCGCCGAGTATCTCCCGCACGACACGGGCGACCCGGCGCACGGCGTCGAACCCGCAGCGCGGCATGGGGTCCAGGTCGATGCGCCACTCGTCCGGCCGCTCGGTGTCGGCCCGGCGGGAGTTCCACGGGTGGAACTCCACCGTGGACATCTGCACGGCCCACACCACGCTGGCCAGTTCGGTGACGCACAGCTCGTAGGCGTGCCGCCCGTAGCGGGGGAAGTCCACCCGCACCGTTTCCAGCCACGGGGGCGCGCCGTGCGGGACGCGCTTCTGGTGCACTTTTCCCCCGCCCTCCGCACCCTCGCTCACCCCGGACGGGAAGCGGTGCATCATGCACGGCCGGTCCCGCAGCGCGCGCACGACGCCGTCGCCGACCGACAGGTAGTAGCGGACCAGGTCGAGCTTGGTCTCCCCGCGAGCCGGGAAGTACACCCGGTCGGGGTTGGAGATGCGTACCGTCCGGGTCCCGACCTGGACTTCTACCGCAGCGGCCATACCCCAGAACCTAGCCCGGGCGGCGCCGGGACCGTTATGGGCAGGGCGAAGAGCAGAAAGCCGTCACGGGACGGCGAAGTGGTAGCCCTCGTCCAGCAGCCGGGGCAGGACGATGCGCAGCGCGGCCACCGTCTGGGAGCGGTTGCCGCCGCCGTCGTGCTCCAGGATGATCGACCCGGGCCGGGTCTGCGTCATGATGCGGCGGACGATCCGGCGCACCCCGGGCTCGGCCCAGTCACGCGGATCGACCGACCAGTCCAGCGGGATCATCTTCATCCGCTCGCACTGCCTGATCACGGCCGCCGTCCATGCTCCGTAGGGGGCGCGGAACAGGACGGGGTGCACGCCGGTCGCCGCGTGGATGGCGGCACTGGCCTGGGTTAGCTCGCTGTGCACCCGGTGCGCCGGCAGGCCCACCAGGTCGGCGTGCGTCCACGTGTGGTTGGCGATGAGGTGCCCGGCCTCGTGCACGGCCCGGGCCAGGTGCGGGTAAGCCGCCACGTGTTCGCCGATCATGGAGAAGGTCGCGGTCACGTGATACTGGTGCAGCAGCTTCAGGACCTGCGGCGTGTAGACCGGATCGGGACCGTCGTCGATGGTCAGTGCGATCGACTTGGAAGTGTCGTGAACGTAGTAGAGCGGCCGGTTCCCCGGGTAGGACAAGACAGGCTGCGCGGCCACGGCGTGATGCACGGGAACGGCGCGATGAACCGATGCCTGGGCGGCCGGCTGGGAGAGCAGCAGGTGGCGCACCGGGCCGGCGGTCAGGGCCATGCCGCCGACCGCCAGCAGCGCCCGCCGACGGTTCACGAACGAGATGGAACCATCGCCCTGGTCAGGCGTGACACCGGCCACGGACCCCTCCGCCGCATTCCGCATTTCGCTGACGTTTCATTGCTTTTCATTGCCGAGCGTCCGTGCCGGTGACACTCGGTAAGCCATTCCCACCATCATGCGGGAATTACCGACGGAGATGAGGTAAGGCCGATGGCGTGTCGTGACGTTTCCGAGTGTGATCTGGTCATCCGCGGCGGCACCATGGCCACGGCAGGAAGCTCGGCCGAGTGTGACGTGGGCATCATCCAGGGCCGCATCAGCCAGATCGGCGGCGGGATGCGCGGCCGCCGGGAGATCGACGCGACCGGCGCCCTCGTCCTGCCCGGCGGGCTGGACATGCACGTCCACCTCTCCTCTCCGGAACCGCCCGAGCCAGGCGTGCCCGGCTGGGTTGACGACTTCGCCAGCGGCTCGGCCGCGGCCATCGCCGGCGGCGTGACCACGATCGGCAACATGACATTCCCCGGGACGGGCCAGTCGCTGCGGCAGGCCCTGGACCGGGATCTGGCGGCCGCCTCGGGTGCTGCCGCCGTCGACTACGTGCTGCACCCCGTGCTGAACAGCGGTTCGCCCGAGGCCCTGGCCGAACTGCCGCTGCTGGCGGAGGCGGGGCACACCAGCCTCAAGGTGTTCATGACGTTCGGCGCGTTCGAGACGCACGCCACCGAGATGATCGCGGCCATCGCCACGGCGGGACGGCTCGGCATGCTGACACTGATCCACTGCGAGGACGGGGCCCTGGTCCGCTTCGCCGGCCAGCAGTTGCTGGCATCGGGGCGCGGTGGCCTGGCGGGCTGGGCGGAGAGCCGACCGGAGCTCGCCGAGCGGGCCGCGGTCGAGCGGGCCGTCGCGATCTGCGAGGCCACCGGGTCACCCATTTACATCGTTCACCTGTCGTCGCGGTCGGCCCTGCGGTCTGCCCGCCGCGGGCAGCAGCGCGGCCTGCCGGTCTTCGTCGAGACCCGGCCGCTGTACCTCCACCTGACCAGCGGCGCGCTGAAGGAGCCGCGCGGCGGCCGGTACATCGGCGCCCCGCCGCTGCGCGGGCCCGGTGACCTGGCGGCGCTGTGGGCAGGCCTGGCCGACGGGTCCGTGCACACGGTCGGCAGCGACCACGCGCCCTGGCTCCTACGCGACAAGATCGACGGCTCGCTGGACGTGACCACGGCCCGGCAGGGCGTGGCCGACCTCGAGACGATGCTGCCGATGCTGTTCTCCGAGGGCGTCCGGACCGGGCGCATCTCGCTGGACCGCTTCGTCGCGCTGACGTCGGCGAACCCGGCCCGCCTGTTCGGGCTCTACCCGCGGAAGGGAACGATCGCCGTGGGCAGTGACGCCGACCTCGTGGTGCTGGATCCGGAGCTTCGCCGCACGATCGACGGCAGGTCGATGCGGTCCAACGCCGATTACTCGGTCTACGACGGCCGCGAGGTGCACGGGTGGCCCCGGTTCACGGTCAGCCGCGGGGAGATCGTGCTGGAGGACGGGCAGGTCGTGGCGGAGCCCGGCCGCGGCCAGTGGCTGCGCCGCGGGCGCACCGCCGCGCCGTGACCTGGGGTGACGCCCGCCTATTAGCGGAACGTGCCCGTGGACTGCAGGCGGTTCGCCCGCACCTGCGTGATCGCGCGCTGGATGCCCAGGCTGATGGCCAGGTACAGGATCACGGTGGCGGCACCCAGGCCGCTGCTGCCGCGGCCCGGCGTTACGAGCGCGTCGTACCCCAGGTGCGCGGCCAGGGCGATGACCCAGAGCACCGCGGTCAGCCAGTTGCCCTTGGACCAGGGCTGGTCGCCCTGGAGCCAGACCCGGACGGTCGCCGCCCGCAGCGCGCCGAACACGGCGGCGAGGGCCAGGCTCCCGCCGAGGGCGGCGTAGGTCACCGCGCCGGAGTGATGCTTGTCCAGGAACTGGTAGGCCTGGATCACGCCGATGACGGCGAGGATCGCGACGATGCGCAGCCCGGTGGCGTTGACCGGGCGGCTGCTCAGCTGGCGGTAGATCAGCAGGCCCAGGATGACGACTCCCAGGACGATGTCGACGGCGACGGACACGGTTCTAACCTCCTCGGGAGCTTGCCGCGGGCCGGTCTGCGGCCTGCCGCGCCCCGCCTTCCCCCGGCGGCGCACTACCAACGTAAGGCGGCGCGGGCCGATCCGGTTATGCGCTCCGTCCCGTTCCGCCCGTGACACTTGTCATGCTGCCGGAACCTAGCGGGAGATCCGCAACGCGGTAGCCGGCGCGGCCCCCAGGAAGGCGGATGGCTGGCCGCCGGGGGTTATCCGTTCGCCGATGTCGGTGGCGCCCGGTAAGTTCGAAAGACCGGGGAATTGATGGCCTGACGGCCTGATTGGGGAGGATTCGTGTCATCGGATAGTTCTGGTCCGGCCATCCTCGTGGAGGGCTTGACCAAGTCGTTCGGGGAGGTACGCGCGCTGCGCGGCATCGACCTGGCCGTGCCGCGCGGAACGGTGCTCGGCCTGCTGGGCCCGAACGGCGCCGGCAAGACCACCGCAGTGCGCATCCTGACCACGCTGCTGCGCCCGGACGGCGGGCGGGCCCTGGTCGAGGGCTATGACGTGGTCCGGCAGGCCGCGGCCGTGCGCCGCTCGATCGGCCTGTCCGGGCAGTCGGCCGCCATCCAGGAGGAACTCACCGGCCGGGAGAACCTGGAGATCGTCGGGCGGCTCTACCACCTGAGCTGGCCGGAGGCGCGCAGCCGCGCCATCGAACTGCTGGAGCGATTCGACCTGGCCGATGCCGCCGACCGGACGGCCAAGACGTACTCCGGTGGCATGCAGCGCCGCCTGGACCTGGCTGCGAGCCTGGTCGGCGACCCGAAGGTGCTGTTCCTGGACGAGCCGACGACCGGCCTGGACCCGCGATCCCGGCTGGGCATGTGGGACATCATCAGGTCGCTGGTGGCCGCGGGGACGACACTGCTGCTCACCACCCAGTACCTGGACGAGGCGGACGAGCTGGCTGACGAGATCGTGGTCATCGACCACGGCCTGGTGATCGCCGCGGGCACGTCCGAGGAGCTCAAGGGGCGCGTCGGCGGGGACGTGCTGGAGTTCACGGTGCCCGACCGTAACCGCCTCGCCGACGCGGCCGAGGCGATCGCCCGGATCGGCGAGGGGGAGCCGCACGCGGACAAGGAGACCGGGGTGATCAACGTGGGTGTCGGGGGCCGCGGCTCCGAGGCACTGATCGAGGCGGTGCGCGGGCTGGACAGCGTCGGCGTGCAGATTCAGGGCCTGTCGCTGCGGCGGCCCTCGCTCGACGACGTGTTCCTGGCCCTGACCGGGCACGCCGCTGAAGAGGACGGGGAACTGGGCGGTCGCAAGCGCGGCCGACGGCGCGGGCGCTCGGGCAGCCAGGACAACACCACGGCGGTGACGTCATGACCGCCGCCGCGCCGGCCGCCCCGGCCGGCACCTCCTTCGCGCCGGGCGGTCCGGGCTTGCTCACCCGGGCTCGCTGGGGGGTGAGCGACACGCTCGTCATCACCCGGCGGAACCTGCTGGTCTGGATGCGCGTGCCGGCCTACATCGTGTTCACGGTGATCCAGCCGGTCATCTTCGTGCTGATGTTCCGCTACGTCTTCGGCGGCGCGATCCCGGTGCCCGGGACAAGTTACGTCGAGTTCCTGCTGCCGGGGATCGTCGCGCAGACCGCGGCGTTCGCCACCTTCGGCACGGCCATCGCGCTGGCCCAGGAACTGCAGAAGGGCGTGATCGACCGGCTGCGGTCGATGCCGATGGCGCGCTCGGCGGTGCTCACCGGCCGCCTGGTCGCCGACACCACCCGGATGACCGTGACCATCCTCATCGTGATCGGGGTCGGCTACGCGGTCGACTTCCGGTTCCAGAACGGGGCCTTCCTGGCCGTGTCCATGATCGTGCTGGCCATAGTGTTCGGGGTGGCGATCTGCTGCA
Source organism: uncultured Actinomycetota bacterium (assembly GCA_963795055.1). GTDB lineage: Bacteria > Actinomycetota > Actinomycetes > Streptosporangiales > Streptosporangiaceae > JASHPR01. The sequence continues at coordinate 234,046 of CAWCGJ010000005.1, read as the reverse complement.
TCGCCGCGTTCACCGGGCTGGCTATCGGCGACGAGGAGTCGGTGCAGGCGTTCGGGCTGATCTGGCTGTTCCCGCTGACGTTCCTCAGCTCGGCGTTCGTGCCGACCGACACCATGCCCGGCTGGCTGCAGGCGTTCGCCAACAACCAGCCGTTCACCTATGTGGTCAACACGATGCGGAGCATGGCGCTCGGCGGGCCGATCGAGGCGAACCTGTGGAAGAGCATCGCCTGGATAGCCGGGATCTTCATCGTGTTCGTGCCGCTCGCCGTCCGCGCCTACAAGCGCGCCAGCTGATCAGCCGGGGTCGGGTGCCGGGTCGGCGGGCTGGCCGGCCCGGGCCTCCCGGCGGGCCTGGCGGCTGGCCAGGATCGCGCTGATGCCGAGCACGCCCGCGGGCGGGAGGGTGATCAGGGCGGGAAGCTGGTAGCGCCAGGAGAACTCCAGGACGTCCGGTACCAGCAGGACGACCACGGCGGTGGCGGTAAACAGCAGGCAGCCCAGGCCCAGCTGGCGACCCCGCGCCCCGCGGGTTCGCCGGATCAGCGTGAGCACCGAGCCGGCCAGGCCCGCCAGGGTGAACAGGAGGAGCAGCGGCCCCGGGGTGAAACCGCCGCCGAGCTGGTAGGAGCGCAGGAACGACGCGATCGGCCGGTCGACCCGGGCCGGGCCGCCGTAGGCCGGGCTGAGCGGGTGGAACCGGAACATCCCGAACGCCTTGCGCTGCAGGCCGACGATGATCACGTCCCCGCGGCCGAGGGTGACCCAGTGGGGATAGGTGGGGTAGCTGGTCTGGAACTGCCAGCGCGAGATGGGCGAGATCCACGGGGTCGGCGTGCGGGTCACGGCGAACAGCCGGAGCGAATCTTGCGCGATCGACACCACCACGCGCAGCGGCTGCTGGTGCTCGATCGCCGAGTTCAGCGCCCCGATCAGCTTGGCCCGGTTCGTCCCGGGCGGGATGGCCGCGGAGTGCAGCGGTGACGCGCTGGAATGCACCAGCCAGTCCGGCCCCTGGGCCTGCACGGCCGGGGACGGGCACAGCGGCCGCAGGTCCGCGGGCAGTTTCAGGGTGGCGCAGTCGGCGGCGGCGGCCAGCCGGCCGCTGGTGCTCTGCGAGTGAGCGAGCCAGAAATGCCCGGTGTCGACGTACGAGAAGGTGCAGTAGGCGAAGATCGGAAGCACGAACGCGGCGGCCAGGGCGGCGGCATGACCGACGGCGCGGCGCCACCCGCCACCGCAAACCAGCAGGAAGAGCACCGCCGGCAGGACCAGCACCTCCCCCACGGCCTTGAAGGTCGCCGAGAAACCGAGGATCAGGCCGGCCGCGACCGCGAACCGGACGCTCACGACCGGCCGCCAGAGCAGCACGGCCAGCCCCGCCACGATCAGCGCGTCGAACCAGACGTCGGGCATGATCGTCTGTTCCATCTGCAGTTGGTAGGCATCGAGCAGCACCGGGGCCACGGCCACCGCGGCCAGCCAGCGGACGGTGCCGCGGCGCAGCAGCACGACGTACAGGGTGACGGCCACCGCCAGGCCGAGCAGGCTCTGCAGGACGGCCACGACCGGCAGGCCACCGAACGGCAGCACGACCTTCAGCAGCGCCCGGTACCCGAGCGGGTCGGACCCGGGGTAAACGCCGTACAGGTACTTGAGCGTGTCGACGTAGATCAGCGCGGGGCTGTAGGCGACCTTGGCGAGCACCCGCAGCACCAGCCCGGCGGCCAGCAGCACCGACACCAGCCAGTGGCGGCGCAGCAGCCGGGCGGTCCGGGCCGGCCATCGCTGCGGCGGCGGCACGCTTTCCGGCGCGCCCTCGGCAGTGGCGAGCTTCGGCTCGGTCATGCCGCCAGGACTCTCCTTGATGACAGGGGACAAAGGCAAGAATCAAGCCGGCCGCTATTCGGCTGATCGCGCCAAACGCTTTGCCCGTAAGTTCCCGTGTTGTTACCTGGATGAGCGGCCGGCAGAGCCGGACCAGTGTAATCCTATATGGATGAGTTCGCGCTCCCATTCGCGCCGGGCTTTCCTCGGCCTGGCCGCGGCCGCCGCGGGCACCGCGGCCGTGGCCACGGCCTGCCAGGCGGGCGGGCCGGACGGCTCGGCGCCCGCCGCGGCCAAGGGGTCCGCGCCGCGCCGCAAGGTGGTGAGCGAGAACAAGCTCCCGGGCGACGCCAACTGGGGCATCAGCCATCTCGGCCAGCCCGATGCGATGGTCGGTTACGCCGGGCAGTCCAGCGTGCTGCCCGGCGAACAGATCACGCTGTACGCCTCGACGACCGCGCGCGAGTTCACGGTCAAGGCGTTCCGGATGGGGTGGTACCAGGGTGATCAGGCCCGGCTGGTGTGGCGGTCGGCGAGCGTGCCCGGGCGCCGGCAGGGCCCGTCCTCACTGACCCCCGAGACCAACACGGTAGAGACCGACTGGGGACCGTCGCTGACCATCCCGACCGACGGCTGGCCGGCGGGCGCCTACCTGCTGCGGATGGACGCCGAGACCGGCGCGCAGCGGTTCGTCCCGGTGACCGTGCGGTCGGCCAGTACCGCGGGCAAGGTGGTGCTCAAGGCCTCGACATCCACCTGGCAGGCGTACAACACCTGGGGTGGCTACGACCTGTACAACGGCCCGGGCGGCCTGTCCGACTACGACAACCGGTCGCTGGTCGTGAGCCTGGACCGGCCCTACGACCTGGACGGCGCGTTCATGTTCCTGGCCCACGACCGGGCGCTGATCGAGCTGGCCGAGCGCATGGGGCTGCCACTGGCGTACGTCACCAGCATGGAGACCGCCACCGACCCGAACCTGCTGGACGGAGCCAGCGCGTTCTTCTCGCTCGGGCACGACGAGTACTGGACGCCGCAGGAGCGGGCCCATGTGACCGCGGCCCGGGACGCGGGCGTGAACGTCGCGTTCCTGGGTGCGAACTGCTGCTTCCGGCGGATCAGGCTGGCCAGCAGCAAGCTGGGCCCGCAGCGGCAGGTCATCTGCTACAAGACCAGCTACCCGCAGGACCCGCTGTACGGCAAGGACAACGCGCTGGTCACGAACGACTTCCGGGAGCCGCCGGACCCGGATCCCGAGTCGTCGATGACCGGCACGCTGTACGAGTCCAACCCCACCAACGCGGACTACGTGGTCGCCTCCCCCGATTCCTGGCTGTTCGCCGGGACCGGGGCGGCGAAGGGCACCAGGTTCCCTGGCCTGGTGGGCATCGAGTACGACCGGGTAAACCCGGACTCGCCGGTCGAGCGCCCCATCGAGGTGCTGTCCCATTCACCGCTGACCTGCCGCGGCGTGAACAGCTACTCGGACTCGGCGTACTACACGCACGCCAGCGGCGCGGGCGTATTCAACACCGGTACCATGCGTTGGGTGGGGGCATTCACTCCCTATGCGTACCGGGAATTCGGCGTGAACCGGCGCGGGGGCGATTTCGTCAGGCGCGTCACCGCCAATGTGCTGCGCGCGTTCGCCGACGGCCCGGCCGCGGCCAAGTACCCGGCTCGTGACAACCTGGACGCCATGCAGGAGTGGGCCGGCGACCCGATCGCCGCGCAGCACGACCTGTGGCCCCCGGTGACGCTTTAAAGATCGGCCTGCCTGAGAACGTGAAATCACTCCCCGGTCGCGTCGTGGCGGCCAGCGTGCTCGTCACTGCCCTGCTGGCCGCGTGCACGTCGACGTCGACGACGACGTCCGCGTCCAAGCCGGTGCCCTCGCCCAAGCATTCGGGCGAGATCGTCCGCGGCGGCCCGGACGGCACGTACCTGGTGTCCTCCGGGATCCACAAGATCAAGCACGTGATCATCGTGATGCAGGAGAACCGGTCGTTCGACAGCTACTTCGGGACCTTCCCCGGCGCGGTCGGCATCCCGATGGCCGGCGGGAAGCCGGCGGTGTGCGTGCCGGACCCCAGGAGCGGATGCACCCGGCCCTACCACGACACCGCCGACGTCAACGGCGGCGGCCCGCACGGCGAGGCCAACGCGGTGGCCGACGTGAACGGCGGCAAGATGAACGGGTTCATCCGGCAACGGGACTTGGCCCTGTCGAACTGCAACAACCCCGACGACCCCGCGTGCACCTCGGGCGGCCCGCCCGACGTGATGGGCTACCACACCGCCGCGGAGATACCCAACTACTGGACGTACGCCAAGGACTTCGTGCTCGACGACCGCATGTTCGAGCCGGTGAAGTCGTGGTCGCTGCCCGATCACCTGTACATGGTGTCGGCCTGGTCGGCCCGATGCCGCACCCGCTCGCCCATGAGCTGTGTCAACGACATCGTCGGGCCGTACGGGGTAAACCAGTTCGACGCGGCCGTGCAGAAGGAGCTGGCCGACGGGAAAACCTCGATCGACCTGGCCTGGACCGACATCACCTGGCTGCTGTACGCCCGGCACGTCAGCTGGGCGTACTACATCGAGACCGGCACCCAGCCCGACTGCGACGACGACTCGGCCGAGGTCTGCGCCGCGGTCAAGCAGAGCGCCAGCACGCCGGGCATCTGGAACCCGCTGCCGCTGTTCGGCGACGTGCAGCAAGACCACCAGCTGAACAACATACGGCCGCTCGGCTCCTACTTCCGGGACGCCAAGGCGGGCACGCTGCCGTCGGTGAGCTGGATCACCCCGTCCGGCTCGAACAGCGAGCATCCCCCGGCCAGCGTGCACCAGGGCCAGGCCTACGTCACCTCGATCATCAACGCCGCGATGGAGAGCCCGGACTGGAAGTCCACCGCGATCTTCCTGTCCTGGGACGACTGGGGCGGCTTCTACGACAACGTGGTCCCGCCCGCGGTCGACGAGAACGGCTACGGGCTGCGCGTGCCGGGGATCACGATCTCGCCGTACGCCAAGCAGGGCTTCATCGACGACCAGACGCTCAGCAGCGACGCCTACCTGAAGTTCATCGAGGACGACTTCCTCGACGGCGCCCGGCTGGACCCCGGTACCGACGGCCGCCCGGACCCCAGGCCCGACGTCCGCGAGGACGAGCCGGTGCTCGGCAACCTGGATACAGGATTTCGACTTCAACCAGCCGCCGCGCCCGCCGGTCCTGCTGCCCACCAACCCGCCGACCGACTCGCCGACGATTCCCGCCTACTTCCACGGCAAGCCCCCGTGCCTGGGCTGCACCACGCCCCCGCCCGGCACTTAAGGGCGGTTGAGGCTCAGCGCCGCTGCCAGAGCGTGACGACCACGCCCTTGAAGTGCCGCTCGGCGATCAGGGTGAAGCGGCGCATCAGCAGTTCGCCCTCGGCCCGGATGGCCGCGCTGGAGACATCCGCCGACGGCGCCCGCCCGACCACCCAGATCCGCTGGTAGGTGAGCATCAGCGGGCCGACAACCGAGAACGGCTTGTCGAAGCCGTTGAGCGTGCCCGACTTCAGCGGCGAGACCGACATGGCGAAGTCGGTGGTGTCCTTGAAGTCCTGCGGATAGCCGAGCCTGGCCTTGCGGAAGAACGAGTTGAAGAACAGCACCCCGTCGCCCGGCCGCGCGTGCGCGCCGACGTAGAAGGCCGGGTCGCCGTAGTCGAACTGGCGGGTCAGCGGGGTCCGGGCCCGGTGCTGCGGCCCGAGCTGGAAGATGAACACGCACAGGCACACGATCGCGCCGGTCGCGGCGACGATGACCCGCCAGTCGACCGGGCTGCCGAGCGCCCGGCCCAGCCAGGCCGCCAGCCACCGCCCGACCCTGTACACCCCCGCGCCGGCCAGCATGGCCGCTCCGGCCTCGCCGTACAGGACGTACCGGTCGACGTACAGCGGGTGCCCGACCACCGACTCCACGATCAGCAGCCCGGCCGGCACCACCAGCAGCGGCGCGGCCACCGACGGCAGCGAGATCTCGGCCCGGCGCCACCAGGCGGGATGGCGGTCCGGCAGGACCGCGACCACGGCGCAGGCGAACAGGAGCACGGCCACCCAGCTGATCGATCCGAAGTAGTCGTGGAAGAGGATCCCCAGGTCGTGCACGGTGGGCCGGGTGATCCAGTTGGCGGCGGAGTCCTGATGGATGCTGATGGCCACCACGGGCAGGACCAGGAACGCCCCGACGGCTCCGGCCACCGCCCAGTGCGTAAAGGCCCGTCGTCCCGGCCGGGCGAGCAGCACCGTGACCATGTGCGCCGCCAGGACCACCAGCGTCAGCTCGTTCAGGTAACCGCACAGGGTGATCAGCGGGGCGTAGACCAGCCACCGTGTCCTGATCCGGTCGGCGGGCGCGCCCGCCATCTCGGCCTCGATCGCGCGCACCAGCGCCAGCGTGGCGCAGAGCACGACCGCGACGATCGTGGCGTACTCGCGCGCGGTCTGCGCGTAGAAGCTGATCTCCGGGGTCAGCGCCATGATCAGGCCGGCGAACAGCCCGGTCCAGGCCGATCCGGACAGCCGCCGGGCGATGTACACCATCAGCCCCACGGCCGCGGTCATGGCGATCACCGAGGGGACGCGGATGGCGCTCGGGGTGGTGCCGAACACGGCCACCCACGGGTGGATCAGCACGTAGTAGAACCCGTGGTAGATGTCGGTGTGCTCGAGCAGGTGGGCAAGCTGGCCGAGGCTGAGCGTGGACGCGTAGCGGGTCACGATCTCGTCGTTGCCCATGGCGTCGTGGCGGGACAGCCCCCACACCCCGAGCACGGCCATGATCGCGGACGCGAACGCGATCGGCAGCCACGCCGTGGCGGCGCCCCGCCACCCCCCGCCGCTCGCGGCGGGGCGGGCCTGCTGGTCGGGGGGGCCTGCGGGCCGGCGCCGGCCTGCGGGTCGGTGCGGGCCGAGCTCACGGCGCACCCGGCCGGTTGCCGAGCGACGCCGCGAAGGTCTCCCGCCACTTTTCGGGGGAGGTGAATTCGGGTGCCGCGGCCCGGTAGTCCGCGGCCAGCCGCGCCCACTGCCGGCGCAGCCGGGCGTGCAGGACGATGCTGCGCAGGCCGAGCGAGCGGAACAGCCGCGGGTCGCGCTGATACCAGGAGGCGGTGGTGCCGTCCGGCGTCGACACCAGCGCGCTGTCCAGCGTGACCAGCACCCACCAGCCCGCGTCCTGCTGCGGCAGCGCCATCTGCGGCCGCTGCCGGGCGCCCTTGCGCGGCGGCCGGAACTGGCGCGCGGTCCCCGACAGGGCCTTCGTCACCAGGTTGCGCTTGTTGGTCGGGGTGGTGGACGCCTTCACCGCTTCCGGGGCCCGCCGCCGGGGCGGGGGGAAGCTGTCCAGGTCGGCCTGGCCTTGAGCGTCGGCGTACTGGAGCCGGAACTCGCGGAGCTGGGCCAGCTTGGTGCCGACCTCGGCGTGCAGGTGCGCGGGTCCGCGCAGCACGTCCTCAATGGCCAGGGCGCGCAGCGCGACCGTGGAGTACTGCATGGACAGCAGGGCCTGCAGCTGCCGCTCCAGGCTTTCCGGGATCAGCTGGCCGCCGTGCGGCTCGTGCGAGTGCAGCAGCGCGGCCACGATCCGGTTGCGCAGGTGGTAGTAGGCGTTCCAGTCCAGAGCGTCGTTCTTGTCCGTCCACGGCGCCTGCCAGCAAGCCACCCCGGGCAGCGACACCGTCGGGATGCCGCGGTCGCGGGCCCGCACCCCGTACTCGGCGTCGTCCCACTTGATGAAGATCGGGATCGCGAGGCCGAGTTCCTTGATCACCCGGGTCGGGATCAGGCACATCCACCAGCCGTTGTAGTCGCCGTCGGCCCGGCGGTGCAGCCACGGGGTGTTGCGCAGGTTGCGGCGGCCGAAGTCGTGCCGGCTCTTGGTGTTCGGCGCGTTCCCCCACCACCACCGGTAGGGCCCGACCGCCTCGGCGAACGCGTGCAGCACCGAGCGCTCGTACCGGCTGAACATCTGCCCGCCGACGATCGTCGGCTTGCGGGCCAGGTCGGCGAAGGTGGCGGCGCGCAGGATGCCCTCGGGATCGATCTCGACGTCGTCGTCGCTGAGCAAGACGTAGTCGCTCTGGCCGGCCTGCACGGTCTCGTCCATGGCCCGGGAGAACCCGCCCGATCCGCCTATGTTCCCCTGCTCGATCACCTGCACCCGGCCCGCCAGCCGCTTGGCCGCGTCCTCGAAGCCCGGGTAGTCGCTGACCCGGCGGGCGCCCTGGTCGATCACGTAGACCGTGTCGAGCAGCGGGTGGATTTCGGTGGCCTCGCCGAGCACCCGCAGCTTCTGGACCAGGTCGTCGGGCGCGCCGAAGGCGGTGATGCCGATGCTGACCCGGCCCGCCGGGGCGGGGTCGGTCAGCGCCAGCCAGTCCGCCTCGATCAGCGTGGTCCCCCGCGGGCTGGCCACGATGTCGAACCAGTACCAGCCGCCGTCGATGAACGGCGTGAGCGGCAGCCTGCGCTCGATCGTGTCCGGGTCGTCCGACTCGACATGGATCGTCTCGATCGGGTGGCTGTGCCCCCGCGCCGAGGAGCGGTACAGGATGACCTTGGACTCCCCCGCCAGGCGGATGCGCAGGGTCACCTCGCTCACCGTGGTCCAGCGGCGCCAGTAGCTGGCCGGGAACGCGTTGAAGTAGGTGGCGAACGAGACCCGGCGGCCCGCGCTGATCACGGCGCTGCGCCCCGGCCCGACCTGCTCGATCAGGAACCCGGGCACGTCGGCGCCGAAACGGACGCTGGACTGTGCCTCGCCGACCGCGGCGCTGGCCGTGGACGTGCCGCCGGTCACCTTGCGCCCGGTGAGTTCCTCCGCGGCCATCTCGGCGGCCAGCTCGGAGGCGCCGCGGTCCATCTGGGTCTCCACGTACAGCGGGACCACGTCCAGGTCGTCGCCGGGGAACACGACCCGCTGCAGGGTGCGCAGGGTCTTCCCCGCGTCGCTGGCGCTACTCATCGTCCGCGGTCCCGCTCGTGAGCGGCTGCCCGTCGGCGAAGTGGGGGCGCAGGCGGCCGTCGTACATGCTCAGCGCGGAGCCGATCGCCATGTGCATGTCGAGGTACTTGTACGTGCCCAGGCGCCCGCCGAACAGCACGCCGGCCTCGCGCTCCGCCATCTGCCGGTAGGTCAGCAGCCGCGCCCGGTCCTCGGCCGTGTTGATCGGGTAGTACGGCTCGTCGCCGCGGTCGGCGAACCGCGAGTACTCCCGCATGATCACTGTCTTGTCCTTCGGGTACCAGTCGCGCTGCGGGTAGAAGTGCCGGAACTCGTGGATACGGGTGAACGGGACGTCCTCGTCCGCGTAGTTCATCACCGGCGTGCCCTGGAAGTCCCCGGTGGGGAGGACTTCCATGTCGAAGTCGAGGGTGCGCCAGCTCAGGTCGCCCGCGGCGAAGGTGAAGTACGCGTCGAGCGGACCCGTGTACACGACCGGCACCCTCCCTACCATGTCGGATCGCAGCGGCGAGAAATCGGTGTTCAGCCGCACCTCTATGTTCGGGTGGTCGACCATGCGTTCCAGCCAGGCAGTGTAGCCGTCGACCGGCAGCCCTTCGAAGGTGTCGCTGAAGTAGCGGTTATCGAATGTGTAACGCACCGGCAGCCGCGTGATGATCTCGGGTGGCAGGTCGACCGGATCGGTTTGCCACTGCTTGTAGGTGTAGCCGCGGATAAACGCCTCGTAAAGGGGGCGGCCGATCAGCGATATGGCCTTCTGCTCTAGGTTGGCGGCCCGGCCGGACGGCACCTCGGCCGACTGCTCGGCAACCAGCTTGCGCGCCTCGTCCGGGGACAGCGCGGTGCCGAAGTACTCGCACATGGTGGCGAGGTTGATCGGCATCGGGTACACCCGGCCCTTGTAGATCGAGAACACCCGGTGCTGATAGGGGGTGAAGGCCGTGAACCGGTTGGCGTACTCCCAGACACGGGCGTTGGAGGTGTGGAACAGGTGCGCGCCGTACCGGTGGATCTCGATCCCGGTCTCCGGCTCGGGCTCGCTGTAGGCGTTCCCGCCGATGTGCGGACGGCGCTCGACCACGAGCACGCGCAGGCCCAGGTCACGGGCGCACCGCTCGGCGACGGTCAGGCCGAAGAAGCCCGACCCGACCACCACGAGGTCGGTGTTCACGAGCGCACCGACCGCGGCTGGTCGGGCCCGAGGCTGGCGGCTGGTGTCTGCCGGTAGTCCCACTCCGGCACGCCCTCGCTCGCGCCGGGCTCCGGCCCCTGGCCGGGCTCCGGCCGCTCGGGGTTGGGCGGCGGGGGGCTCGCGGCCGCGGGCGGCTCGTCCAGGCGCTCGGTGTAGTGCGCGACCATCGGGCGGTACACCGCACGGCGGCACCACCAGGGAATCAGCCGGTAGCCGCCGCGGACCGCCACATTGCGCACGTACTCGGCCGCTGAGGTGAACCCCTCCCGCCGGAATTCGCGCTGCAGCCGCAACTCCGAGCGCAGCAGCCCGGTCCCGCCGCGTCGCTTGAACGCCTCCGGGCCGACCCGGTAGTAGACCAGCGGCTCGGGCACATTGATCGCACGCGCGCCGCCCGCCAGCATCCGGGCGAACAGCGCGTAGTCCTCCATCAGCGGGAGCTCGCCGTAGCCGCCCGCCGCGAGGACAGCGCGCCGCCGGTACACGACGGTCGGGTGATTGAACGGATCATGCATCCGCGCGTAGCGCTGGATCTGGGCCGCGTCCGTGGGCGGAATACGCTGCCCGACGATGTCGTCAATGTCGTTCACGAACTCGAGCAGGCCCGCCCCGACAATGTCCGCGTCCTGAATGAGCGGCAGTTCCACTTCGAAGCGGTGCGGCATCGACACGTCGTCGGCGTCCTGGCGCGCGATCACGTCGAACCAGCTCGCGGCCACCCCACGGTCGAGGGCGGGACCGAGGCCGCCGTTGTCCTCCAACGGGATGAAGGTGACCGGCACCGGGCTGCTGCAGCGGAGTTCATCCAGGCAGCCGGCCAGCTCGTCGCGGACCGGCCCGTCCCGGATGATGATCACCTGGTCCGGGCGCACGGTCTGGTCGTCGACCGCGCTGCGGAACGCCCGCCGGAGGTAATCGGGCCGGTCGCCGTCATAAACCGACACCAAGAGGGAAAAGGGCTCATGCATAGGCAGGAGACTTGACCTTCCATCTCGGGGGAGAAACGCGCACCGCGAAACGCACCGGTCGATCAACGCTACCTTACGATAGCTTTGGCTCTGTTTAAGCGCGCTGCAGTCGGGCTGAAAACCTTCCGTACCTGGTCAGCCTGGTGGCAGGCGCAACCACCCACGACCCGCGAGGTTGCCCGGATGCCACGGCACGCCGACGATGAGTCCCCCCGGACGCCCGGTCCGGCCGAGGCCGGCGGGAGTGCGGGCGGCTCCCCCGGCGGCTCCGCCCGCGGCCTCCCCAGGGTCTTCCTGCATGTCGGCGAGCCGAAGACCGGCACGACCTTCCTGCAGCAGGTCATGTGGCGCAACCGCAGCGAGCTGGCGGCCCAGGGGGTGGTGCTGCCCGGCCATCACCCGCAGGACCACTACCGCGCCAGCCAGGACCTGCGCGGCATCCCCAAGCTGGCTTCAGACCCGGCGGGGTCCTGGACCGGCGAGTGGGACATCGTCGCCCGGCAGGCGCGGCAGGCCCCCCGGGTCGCGGTCATCTCCCACGAGCTGTTCTCCGCCGCCGACCCGGAGCAGGCCGACCGCGCGGTCCGGTCGCTGCAGCCGGCCGAGGTGCACATCGTGCTCACCGTGCGGGACATCGCGACGCTGCTGCCCGCCGAGTGGCAGGAGACCGTGAAGCACCGCAACGGCCGCGGCTGGGAGGACTGGCTCGAGGACGTCATCGACCGGGAGTCGTCCTCCGCCGACCGGCGCCAGTTCTGGTTCTGGCGGGTGCACGACACGCTGGCGGTCCTCGGCATCTGGTCTCGCCTGGTGCCCCCGGAGCAGGTGCACGTGATCACGACCCCGGTGCGCGGGTCGGGCAACGCGCTGCTGTGGGAGCGCTTCGCCGCCTTGCTCGGCGTCGATCCCGGCAGCGTCGACCTCACCCGCGCGCGGCCGAACGCCTCGCTCGGGATGGCCGAGGTCGAGTTCCTGCGGCGGCTGAACCAGGTACTTCCCGACGAGGTCCCGGACTGGTTCTACATGTGGAACGTCAAGGAGGCGGTCGCGCACCAGGCCCTGGCCGCGCGGCCGCGCGGCAGCCGCCTCATCCTCCCCGCCGACCGCGATGCCTGGGCCAAGGAGCAGGCGGAAATCCTCATCGCCGGCCTGAACGACTCACGGTACGACCTGGTCGGCGAGCTGGACGAGCTCCGGCCCCGGGCGGAATCGCAGCCGTACGCCAGTCCCGCCGGCCAGCCGGCCGAGCAGGTGCTCGACGCCGCGGTAGCCGCCGCGTCGGCGCTGGTCGTCAGCCAGTACCGCAAGGCGTTCCCGGCGGCCAAGCCGCAGCCCGGCTCCGGCGGGCCACGCGGGCTGGCCGCCCGGGTCGAGTCGACCGTCGCGTCCTCGCCGCGGCTCAAGCGGACGGTGCGCGAGCTCAGCAGCCGGTCCTCCGCCGTGCGCCGCCTGCGCATCCTGGCGTGGCAGGTTCTCGAGCGCCGCCGGGCACCGCGCCACGGGACCGGGCGTTCCTAACATGGCCGACGCTCACCAGCCCCCCGCGGCCCGGCGGGACGCGCTCCGCGGCTCTGTCCGCGTGATCGCCGTCGTGGTCACGTACAACCGGCGGCAGCTGCTGCTCGAGTCCCTGGCGGCGGTGCACGCCCAGAGCCGGGCCCCCGACGCGGTGATCGTGGTCGACAACGCCTCGACCGACGAGACCGCCGCGGCGGTGCGCAGCCAGTACCCGGCCGTCACGCTCGCCGAACTAGCGCGCAACACCGGCGGGGCCGGCGGGTTCGCCTGCGGGATGGCGCTGGCCCTGGCCGATGGCGCGGACCTCGTCTGGCTCATGGACGACGACACGGTGCCGCAGCGGCACGCGCTGCGGGCGCTGCTCGAGGCCCGCGGACGCCTCCCCGGCCGGCCTCCCGCGGTGGTCGCCAGCCGCGTGATCTGGACCGACGGGCGCCCGCACCCGATGAACACCCCGCGGACCAAGCCGTTCGCCACCAAGGCCGAGCGGGCCGCCGCCGCGGAGACCGGGTGCGTTCCCATCCGTTCTGCCTCGTTCGTCTCGATCCTCGTCGATGCCGACGTGAGCCGGGAGCGGGGATTGCCGCAGGCGGATTACTTCCTGTGGAACGACGACTTCGAGTACACCACCCGGCTGCTGCGCGGCCAGTCCGGCCTGCTCTGCCCGGCCAGCGTCGTCGTGCACAAGACCGCCACCTTCGGCACCACCGATACCGACCCGGGGCCGCGCTTCTTCTACGAGGTCAGGAACAAGATCTGGACCCTGCGGACGCGGTCGCTCGCCCCGGCCGAACGGGTCCTGTACGGGGGCTCGACGTTGCGCCGCTGGGCGCGCACGTTCGCGAAGTCGCGCGACCGGAGGGCGCTCGGGTCGGCGCTCGTCCGGGGCATCGCGGCCGGGGTGCGGACCAGCCCGCGGCCAACCGAGGAGGTGCTCGCCTCGGCCGGCCAGACGGTGCCGGACCGGCCCCAGGACCCGGCCGTTCCCTAACTGGTCACCAGCGGGAGGCAGCCGTCACTGAGACCTCCACCGGTTGGACCAGTTCCGGGTCTTACCGGTCCCGAACGATCTGCTGTACGGTGTGCTACCCGCGCGGACGCTTCCCCGAGCGGGCGACGCTCTGCACCAGGGACGAGTTGAGCCTGGTCAGCGCGGCCGCGAGGCCAACCTGCTCGGTGGCGTCCCAGTCGCGGACCAAGGCCTCGATGCGCCGCCGCCGTTCCTCCTCCACCTCGCACATGGCCCGGCGGCCCTCCGGGGTCAGGGCGATGGCGGAGGAGCGGCCGTCGGCCGGGTCGGGGCGCCGCGCGATGAATCCGCCGCGCTCGAGGGCCGCGATCTGGCGGGTGACCGTCGAGGCATCGAGGCCCAGGGCCTGCGCCAGCGCGTTGGTGCTCACCGGCCCGAGGTCGTCGAGCATGCGCATGGCAAGGTAGCCGGCCCGGTCCACGCGCGCGTAGAGCGAACTGCGGCGGGCGAAGGTCTCCAGGTGCCGGACCAGCTTGATCAGCTCCAGTTCGATGGTCCCGATGGCGTCCGCTCCGCCTGCCTCGTTATCCACCGCGCCGATCCCAGCCCCATCGCTGTCCGGTATGCTACGACTAGATAGCTGTATGATACATGTGTCCGCGGTCCGGGCGGGCGAACCATGGCGGGGTACACGGGAGCAGGCGGAGCGGGAACTCGATGGTTTTTGCCTTGGCCCTCGGCGCTGCGCTCGCGAACGCCCTGACCAGCGTCTTCCAGCGGGAGGGCATTCAGACGGCCCCGGCCGGCACCACGCTGCGGCTCAGCCTGATCACCTACGCGCTGCGCCGCGGGATCTGGCTCGCCGGGTTCGCGCTGATGATCGTCTCGTTCCTGCTGCAGGCCGTGGCTCTGCACTTCGGCCGCCTCTCCGAGGTGCAGCCGATCCTGACCACGGAGCTGGTGTTCCTGGTCATCGTGCTGGTCACCTGGTTCGGGTTCACGATGGGCCGGCGCGAGTGGGTCGGCGTCCTGGCCGTCAGCGCCGGCCTGGCCGGGTTCCTGTACTTCGCCGACCCGGTGGAAGGCTCGCTGGCCCCGCCGTTGTGGGCCTGGGCCGTGGCCATCGGGGCATGCGGCGCCGCCATCGTGACCGCGGTCCTGCTCGCGTTGCGCGGCCCGCGCTGGTGGCGGGCGGCCATGTTCGGGACCGGGGCGGCGATCGGCTTCGCCCTCACCGCCGCCTTCACCAAGGTGGTGTCCGGCTTCGCCGCGTCGGACTGGACCACGCTCTACCGGCACTGGCAGACCTACGCGCTGGCCTTCTTCGGCGTGCTCGCCGTGTTCCTGGCCCAGAACGCCTTCCACGCGGGCCCGATCGTCGCCTCCCAGTCGACCCTCGTGCTGGTCGACCCGCTGGCCAGCATCCTGATCGGCGTCGGGCTCTTCGGGGATGACCTGCGGACCAACGGCGCCTGGGGCCCCCTGGAGGCGCTGTCGCTCCTGGTCATGTTCGCCGGGGCGGTCCTGCTCGCCCACTCCCCGCTGGTGGCCGGGCTGAGGAGCGGCAGCGACCAGCAGTCCGAACTGCTCGTCCACCACCCCCAGAACCCGCGCCCCGGCCCGCTGGCCGACGCGGGCTGCCCCGAGCAGTGAATGCTTTCCATCCGCCCTCTCAGGCCAGAGCACCTGGGTAGCCAGGGAGGATGAAAAGTGTTCAGTCGTATCAGGCCGGCTGCTGGCCGCTGAGGCGGGCCTGCAGCCGACGCATCCCGCGCAGCCAGCGTTCCCGGTCGTCGGCCCGCCGCTGCTCGTACATGGCTACCTCCGGATGCGGGAGGATCAGGAAGCGCTCATCGGCGATGGCGTCGATGACGACCGCGGCGACCTGCTCCGGCGTGAGCACGCCGTCCACCGAGGCCTGCGGCGTGCCGAGGCCGGTGCGTACCTCTGGCATGGCGCTGACCTGGCGGTGGCTCGTCGCGATCAGGTTGGTGCGCACCGCCTGCGGACACAGGCACGAGACGCGCAGCCCCCGGTCGCCGTAAGTGATCGAGAGCCATTCGGCGAGCGCGACCGCCGCGTGCTTGGTCACCGAGTACGGGGCCGAGCCCAGCTCGGTGAGCAGGCCGGCGGCCGACGCGGTCAGCACCAGGTACCCCTCGCCCCGGGCCAGCATCCGGGGCAGCAGGGCCCGCGCCACGTAGACGTGGCTCTGCACGTTGATGGCCCAGATGCGGGACCACGCGCCGTCCGGGACCTCGACACCGCCGTCCACGATGATGCCCGCGTTGGAGCAGAACAGGTCGACCGGGCCGAACCGGTCCTCGGCCTGCGCGACCAGAGCCTCGGCGTCGGCCTCCCGGGCCATGTCCGCGGCTACCGCCAGCGCCGTGCGCCCGCCGGCCTCGACCGCGGCCGCCACCTCCGCCGCTCCCCCGGCGTCCACATCCGCCACCACGACCGCCGCCGCGCCCCGCTCGGCGAGAGCGAGGCAGAGCGAGCGGCCTATGCCGCTCGCGCCGCCGGTGACGACCGCGACCCGCCCGTTGATGTCCACGGTCAGTGCCCGCGCGCCGTGGCCCGCGCGGCATGGTCGGCCCACGCGGCCAGGTCCGGGTCGGCGGCGAGCAGGCTGGCGTACTTCTTGCGGGCCTCCTCGCGCTTGGCCGGGATGTACTCGCTCGGCCACAGTCCCGGATGCGGCTGGTAGCCCTTGAGCACGTTGCGGGCGACGGTGACCTTGTGCACCTCGTCGACCCCGTCGAGGATCGCCATGGTCGGCGCGCTCGCCCACATGGCCTGCAGCGGCGTCAGGTTCGTGGTGCCGAGTGAGCCCATGATGTGCAGCGCCCGATAAGACACCTCGCGCAGCACCTTCGCGCACGTGTACTTGCACGCGGCGATCTGGGTGCGCGCCTCGCGGGTGCTGGAGTTGTCGATGGTCCACGCGGTCCACAGCACCAGCAGCCGCAGCATGTTGATCTCCGCGTAGGATTCCGCGATCGCCTCCTGCACCATCTGGTGGTCCGCGATCACCTTGCCGTGCGACTCGCGGCTCAGCGCCCGCTCGCACATCATGTCGAAGGCCATCTTGACCTGCGCCACCGTGCGCATCGCGTGGTGAATCCGGCCGCCGCCCAGGCGCCGCTGCGCCAGCACCTTGGCCCCGTCCTCCGGCCCGAGCAGGTGGTCGAGGGGGACGCGGACGTCGGTGTAGCGGATGTGGTTGTGCAGCGCGGGGTATTCCATGACCTCCACGCCCGGGGTGTCGCGCGGCACCACGAACATGCCGTTGGTGCACATCACGAAGATGATGTCGGCCCGGGCGCCGGCGCTCGTGAACCACTTCTCGCCGTTGATGACCCACTCTTCCCCATCGCGGGCCGCGTGGGTCTGGAACAGGCTGGGGTCGGACCCGCCTTGCGGCTCGGTCATCGAGTAGGCCGAGAAGATCTCCTGGTCCATCAGCGGGTACAGCCACCGGCGCTTCTGCTCGTCGGTGCCGTAGGCCGCCAGCATCTCCATGTTCCCGGTGTCGGGCGCCGCCGTACCGAAGATCACCGGCGCGGACCGGTAGCGGCCCAGGACCTCGTTCAGCAGCGCCAGCTTGAGCTGGCCGAAGCCCGGCCCGCCGAGCTCGCGGTCAAGGAACAGCGCCCACAGCCCCCGGTCCTTCACCTGCTGCTTGAGCGGATCGGCGAGCGCTTTGGCCTTCGGGTCGCGGGAGTAGGCCGCGCCGGGGAAGACCAGGTCGAGCGGCTCGATCTCGGTACGGCAGAACTCCTCGACCCAGTCGAGTTGCTCCTGGAACTCCGGCTCCGTCGAGAAGTCCCAAGCCACGGCGCCCTCCCCAGCCTGGTTCGCGTGCTTACGGACAGCATCGAGCCTACTAGAACGCAATTCTAAAAGCTGGCCCGCCGCATCCGGGCTCATCGGGGCGCGTGGCCGGGAGCGCACTCTCCCGCTTCAGCCATCTGCGCATGCGCCGATCCCCCAGCCGGGACAGGACGCGCACCGTGCCGGGGGCCAGCAGAGACAGGGCGCGGGCCGCCTTAGCTTCGGCGTTCACCGGCACGACCGCCCGGTCCCGCAGCACGGCGCGCATCACCGCCGCGGCTCCGACGATCTGCTGCCAGTCCTCCTCGGAATGATCGAGGAAAGACCCGGTGATCACGATCCCGGCGTTGTTGACCACCACATCGGGCACGCCCACCTCGGCCCGGACCCAGCCCGCGAACCGCTCCATGCTGAGCGCGGAAGCCACGTCCACCTGCCGGGCGTGCGCTTCGCCGCCTCGCCCTCTGATCAGCCCGGCTACCGACGTCACCGCGGCCAGGTTCAGGTCGGCGGCGACCACCCGGGCTCCGTTGGCGGCGAACCCCAGCGCGGTCGCCCGGCCGATGCCGCTCCCCGCCCCGGTGACCACCACAAGATCGTTCTGAAACGGCTTCTCGGTGTTCCCCATGTCGCGACCGTACCGGCCCTGGGCGGTCAGCGGTCCACGCCGAAGCGGACCACAGGAAGCTGCCTGGCGCCGGTGTGGTCCCGCAGGAACCGCGTGACCAGGCCCGCGGCCCGGTGCTCGTAGCCCCGCCCTCGGTGCTCGGGTTGACAGGCGACCCGGATGCAGGCCTCGCCGGGCGGCACCCGGTCGCTGGCCAGATCGCATTCGGCGTGGCCGACGCAGCGGGTGCCGGCCGCATCGGCCGAGAACGCCCATCTCGGCCCGGCTCCGAAGGGTTCGCGCCGGGACCAGCCGACGTCGCCGGACTGGGCCGGGCGGATGGTCACCACGCCGTCCGAGTAGGACAGCGGAGGGACCGGCTGCCGGAAATACCGGCCGCCGGGGTGAGTGGCCGCAGTAGCGCCGATCCGCTCGGCCAGGGCGAGGGAGCGCGCGTTGGCCGGGTCGATGAGCAGGGAGGCCATCGTGTACCCGGTCCGCACGGCCAGGTGGTGCAGGAGCAGTCGCACGGCCCGGGTGGCGTAGCCTCGGCCCCGGTACGGCGCGAACACGTTATAGCCGACGTTGACCTCGCCGGGCTCCAGCCACTCCTGGTCGGTGTCGTAGTCGACCCAGCCGGCGATCTGCCCTCCGGCGTGGATGCATCCGACGGGCTGCGGCTCCTCGGGCCCGGGCCCGAGGAAGCGCTGGAACAATTCGTCACGCCCGGCGATGAGCACGCGCGCGTCACCGGGTTCTGGAGCGCGTACCATAACGAGCCCGTCCGTGGTGGGCGGCAGCGGCGGATCGGTCATCTCGGCGGAACATGCGGCGGGAGCGATGGATTCCGGGCCGCAGCGCCGTCTCAATCACCGGAAACGGAGGAACCATGAAGACGGATACGTTGCCGGTTCCGGGCGCGGAGCTGTACTACGAGGTGCGCGGATCGGGTCCGGTCCTGCTGATGATCCCCGGCGGGCCCATGGACGCGGGCGGGTTCGCGGCGCTCGCCGATCGCCTGGCCGGCGAGTACACGGTGGTGACGTACGACTGCCGGGGC
This sequence comes from uncultured Actinomycetota bacterium, assembly GCA_963795055.1. GTDB lineage: Bacteria > Actinomycetota > Actinomycetes > Streptosporangiales > Streptosporangiaceae > JASHPR01. The sequence continues at coordinate 215,054 of CAWCGJ010000005.1, read as the reverse complement.
AATTCCAGAAGCCGGTACGACGGATCGTGGGACGACCTGACCGTCGGCCTGTTCGCGGACGACGCGCACCGCCTGCTAGAGGCGGTGAGCTCCGGGCCCGCCGACGTGCTGGGCTCGAGCGGCGGCGCCACGTACGGCCTGGACCTCGTCGCGCGGTACCCGGGCCAGGTGCGCACGCTGGTCGCGCACGAGCCGCCGGTCTCGGAACTGCTGCCGGACGCGGCGAAGTGGCATGCGCTCAACCTGGAGATCGGTGACACCTACCGCAGCGACGGCGTGTTCGCGGCGCTGCAGAAGTTCGCGGCGGGCGTGGGGTTCGGCGACGGGCCCGGGCCGGCCCGGGCGAGCAGACCCCGGAGGCCGCCGAGGCCATGGCCAGGACCAGTGGCAACCTGGACCTGTTCGCCGGGCGCCTCATCCCGATTATCGGCAACTACCCGCCGGACATGGAGGCGCTGCGCCGCAGCCCGACCCGGATCGTGGTGGGCGTGGGCGACGCGTCCACCCCCGAGCAGATGACCTTCCAGACCTCGTACACGCTGGCCGAAGAGCTGGGCGGGGAGCCGGCCCAGTTCCCCGGCGGGCACGGCGGCTTTGACAGCCACCCCGACGGGTTCGCCGCCACGCTCCGCGAGGTGCTCGCGTCAGGCCGCGATTAGCCTCAGCCTGGCTTCACCCAGCAGATCGAGTAGCGCCAGAGCAGGTGACGCCGGTACCGCATGCCCGGCAGCAGGGTGCCCGCGAGGCGGCGGACCTGCCGGTAGGTCTCGGCCGGCGGCCAGACGATGGGCGGCTGGTAGCCGTCCGGGCCGGGCCGCGACCGGTACCGGGCCCGCTGGATCCTGAGGTTGGCCGCGGCGGGGACCTCGAACGCGAGATCCACGGGCGACCACCCGTCGCGGGCCAGCCCGACGATGACCAGCACGCCGCCCGGGCGTAACTGCTCCCGCATGCGGTTCAGGGCCGCGGCGGTGTTCATGTGGTGCAGCGAGGCTACCGCGGTGACCAGGCCGAAGCCCCCGGGCCTGAGCGGCAGGTCCAGGAAGTCGGCGTAGCGGTAGTCGATGTCTCCGGCCGCATTGCGCGCGCGGGCCGCGGTGATGCTCTGCTCGTCCCGGTCGATGCCGGTCACGCGCGGGATCACGCGCCGGAGCTCGCGGGTGAGCCGCCCGGTGCCGCAGCCCACGTCGAGCGCGCTGTCACAGCCGGCCGGGACCGCCTGGAAGACCACGCGGTGGTAGTGGCTGTTGTGGTTCCACGGCTCGGGCACCGCGGGCACCGGGCCCTCCACGGCTAGCGGGCGAGCGAGCCCATCGGGTCCCAGGCCGGCAGCACGATCGGTTCGGCGTCGAGCGCCTGGCGCAACGCCTCGGGGAGCGCGTCGCGCCGCGCCGCGATCTCGAAGACGTACTCGTCGAACCACGAGTCGTTCATGGTGTAGAAGCCGTCGTTGCCCTTATCCGGGCCCCAGCTGTTCTCCACCCGCCACCTGCGGGTCACGCCGTCCAGCACGTCCACCCCGGTGAACAGCATCGCGTGCGTCATCTGGGTCTCGTGGTAGACGAGGCGGTCGGCCTTGTCGAACGTGAACGCCACGTCGTAGACCGACGGCAGGTCGTAAAGGTTGGCGTCCCACACGCCGTACTCGTTGCTCATCATCTTGCCGACGTCGCAGCCGAACCACACCGGCTCGCCCCGCTCCAGGGCCTGCGCGGCGATTTTCTTGAGCAGCGCCATGTCGACGTTGAGGTAGATGACCGGCGGAGCCCCGAGCACGTTGCCGAGGTACTGGACCGTGAAGGTCCGGCCGGCCGGGCTGGACGAGCGCGGGTCGTGGACCAGGCAGACGTAGTCGTCAATGGGCAGGTCCACGTACCGGGCCGCGAACTCCAGCGGGGTGAGCACGCCGTCGCGGTGGAACTCCCGGTCCTTGTCGGTCCACTGCCAGTCGATGTGGTCCGGCGGGGTGCCGAGGTGAATGCAGAGCACCCGGTAGATCACGCGCAGGACTTCCGCCTTCTCGGCCCGGGCCGCGTCGGCGCCGCGGGCGCAGGCCTCGCGCACCGACTTGGCCCCCTGCCGCAGCAGCCTGCGCAGCGCCGAGTTCATCTTGCCGGTGTCGGAGGAGCTCTGGGTCTCGGGCATGAACGCCTTGGGCACCAGGCCGTGCTTGCGGACGATGGCCACGAACATGTTCCACTGGCCGCCGTCCTCGGCCGCCGCGTCGAGGAGGAACGCAACGGTCCGGTCGTCGATGTCGCGGTCAGCCGTCTCGATGACCGCTTCGAGGAAGTAGTTGGCCCGCTCGATCTTGTCCCAGAACATGGCGTAGTTCTGCGAGAACTCGAAGTCCTTGAGCCCCATCTTCTGCATGGCGCCCACGCGCAGCAGATTGAGCCCGGCGAAAAGCCAGCACCGGCCGCTGCGCTGCTGGTTGGTGACCTTCCAGTCGTCCAGGAGCGTGGAGAAGGTGTGCTCGGTGGTGTTGATGATCTCCCGGTTGATCGCCACGTCATCGACGGTCACCCGGGTCACCGCGTTCTGCGCGAGACGGTAAGCGGGACTAGCGGAAAAGTCCTTGCGGAACATCTCCAGGTCTTGGGCGTTCAGCGCCCCGTCCGTGCTCGGCATCGGCATCTCCCTGGTGGGCCTTGTGTCTTTCCAGCCAACGTATCAGCGGATTGGTGTCACACCCATGGCCTAGGGGCGCTGGCCCCAGGCGGCCATGGTCACCTGCGACATGAACCCGAACCCGGGATCCTGGCAGGCCCGGATTGGCGCGGGCTCCGGGCCGGCTACGCGGGGACCAGGAACGCCCGCAGCGCCGCGATCAGCATCTCGGAGTCCGCGGCGCCGCACAGTTCCCGCGCGGAGTGCATGGCCAGCGCCGGGTTGCCCACGTCGACCGTGGGCACCGCCAGTCCCGCGGCCACGAACGGCCCGATCGTCGACCCGCTGCGCACGCCGCTCTTGTTGACGAAATACTGCACCGGCACCCCGGCCTGCTCGGCGGCGAGCAGGAACGCCGCGTGCGTGCGGGCCTGCGTGGCGTAGAGCACGTTCGCGCTCACCTTCACGACCGGGCCGCCGTTGAGCGCGATCTGGTGTTCTGGCTCGTGGCGGTCCGGGTAGTTGGGGTGCGTGGCGTGGGTCATGTCCGCCGAGACGTGCAGGGATTCCTCGACCGCCCGCAGGAAGTCGGCCCGCGTGCCGCCCCGGGCCAGCACCGAGCGCTCCAGCTGCCGGCCCAGCCAGGCGCCCCGCGCGCCGGTCGCCGCGACGCTGCCGATCTCCTCGTGGTCGAACAGGACCAGCGCGCTGACGTGCTGGGGCGCTGGCTGCGCGGCCACCGCGGCCAGCGCCATCACGCTCGCGTGCGCGCATCCCAGGTCGTCGAGCCGGCCCGAGCTCACGAATTCCTCGTCGACCCCGGCGAGCGTGCCGCCCGCCAGGTCGTAGGTGACCACCTCATGGCTGAGCACGTCGTCCGGTGAGACACCCAGCTCTTTCGCCAGGAAGTTACGGAACGCGCCGGCGTCCGGCGGGCCGAGTGACCAGATCGGGACCAGGTGCTGCTGCGGGTCAAGCTTCAGCCCGCTCTCGCGGATGTCCCGGTCGAGGTGGATCGCCAGTTGTGGCACCCGCAGGGCCGGCCGGTGCACCTGCACCAGCTGGACCTGCGGGCCGTCCGGGGTCCGGACGACCACCCGCCCGGCCAGGCCGAGGTCGCGGTCGAGCCAGGAGTTGAGCAGTGCGCCGCCGTAGATCTCCACCCCGAGCTGGCGGACGCCCGCCCGGCCGGTGTCCGGGCGCGGCTTGACCCGGAGGGTGGGGCTGTCGGTGTGCGCGCCAAGCAGCCGGAACGGCGCGTGGGGCGCGGCCGCCTCGGGGACCGCCCACGCGAACAAGGACCCGCCGTCTACCGTCACGTGGCGCCCGGCGCCCGACGGCCACTCCCCGCCCAGCGGGACCTCGGTGAAGCCCGCCGCGATCAGCCGGCGCTGGGCCTCGGCGGCAGCGTGGTAGGGCGACGGTGACGAGTCGACGAACTTGATCAGGTCCAGGGCGGTGTCGCGGGCGTTGTTCATTGGTCCATCTTGCCCGCGCGGCGGCCGCCGCGCCGTTACGGGTCGGTGCGGCGGCAGGATCCCGCGGCGCAGTCGGCGCGAACCTGCTCGGCCAGGTCGAGCTTGGTGTAGACCGGCAGGCCCGCCTCCTGGTACTTGGCCTTGACCCGCTTGAGGTAGGTCTTGGCGGTCTCCGGGCTGATCCCCAGGCGCCGGGCCGCCGACTCCAGCGTCAGGCCGGAGACGTAGGCCATGAGCACGTCGTGCTCGCGCTCGGACAGGGGCGGCCGTCCCGGGGACCCGTCGGGCTCGGCCGCCAGGGCCGGCCCGATGGACCAGGCCGTCCCGCCGGAGGCGATGGCCCGCACCGTGTCGCCGAGAGCCGCCATGTCGTGGTCACGGGTGAGATAGCCATGCGCGCCCGCGGCGAGGATCCGTGCCACCATGCTCAGGTCGGCCGACCCGTCGATGATCAGCACGTGATGACCGGCGTCGATCAGCCGGCGCACGTTGAGCGCCGGATCGGGGTCGGTCCGCAGCGCCGGGTTCAGTAACACCAGCCCGTGGTCGTCGATGGCGGCTCCCAGCAGCTCGTCTACTGACGACGTGACCGCGGCCAGGCGGATGTCCGGTTCCGTCTCGGCCCACGCTCGCAGGCCGTCGATGAACATCCGGTTGTCCTCGATGACCGCGATGTCGATCAGGTCCTTCATCCCCACTCCTCCCCAAGAGTGTCCGGAAAAGGGGAACACTCTCCCCGAGATGCACACGATTGCCGTCGGGACACGGTTCACCGCACGCAGCGGGTTTTACCAGTTCGTTCCCCGGCCATTACCTGACCATTGCACGATGGGCGGCCCGGCCGGGCCGGCGCGCGGGCCGGGTCAGGGCATGATGCCCATCGCGTCCAGCACCCGCTGGCCGAGCGTGAGGTCACCGGTGATCACGACGTCATCGGGCGCGTCGCCGCGGCCGCACGCCAGCGCCGCGAAGCTCGCCACCGGAATCTCCAGGCTGACGGTGGCGTCGCCGGGATCGGCGGCGACCCGGCCCCGGCCGCCGGTGACCTCGACCGGCAGCGGGCCGCGCCCGCCGATGCGGAAGACCACCTTGGACCCTTCCGGCGCGGCGGCCCGCTTGCCGACCACGTAGGGCAGGAAGCGGGCGAAGTAGTCCAGCGACTCCTCCGCGGCCGGGCCGTCCTCGTCGCCGGGGCGGCCGACCGCACGGCGGATGTCCTGCTCGTGGCTCCAGCTGTCCATCACGCGGAGCGTCAGCATGTCGGCGAGCGTTCCCGGCCCGGCCGGGGTCATCGTCTGCCCCGCGAGATCCTGCTCGGTCAGCCGGCCCAGCTGCGCCAGCCGCCCGGCGGTCACCTCGCGGAACTCTTCCAGCACCGCGGGGCCGGGCACCGGCCGGCGCGCGTCGACGCCGACCTCGTTGGCCCGGCCCATGTCGTTCTTCAGGTACGGCCGCGGGCCCGGGTCGTGCTCCGGGGCGGGCCTGCCCAGCGCGCGCGCCTCGTAGTCCACCAGGTGCGACAGGTGGTCCTTGACGGTCCAGCCCGGGCATCCGGTGGGCTGGTCCCAGTCGCCGTCGCTCAGGCCCGAGCAAACGCCGTCCACGGACGCCCAGACGGTCGCCAGGTTCTCGACGGAGGTAGGCACGCTGGCAGCCTAAGCTTTCGACGCGCGACAATGCCACCGTGGCTGGGCACCCTAGGAACGGTCCGGCGATCTGTGATCCAGAGAGGGGCGGGGTTCATGCAGCCGATACCAGAGGACTGGACCAGGGCCGTGGCCGTGGTTGCGCACCCCGACGACCTCGAATACGGGGTGGCCTCCGCGGTGGCCCGCTGGACCGAGCAGGGCAAGAAGATCGCCTACGTGCTCGCCACGCGGGGCGAGGCGGGCATCGCCGGCATGGACCCGGGCCGGACCGGGCTGCTGCGGGTCGAGGAGGAGCGGCGCAGCGCGGCGGTGGTAGGCGTGAGCGAGGTCGAGTTCCTCAGCCATGAGGACGGGCTGGTCGAGTACGGCCTGCCGCTGCGGCGCGACCTGGCCACCGTGTTCCGCAGGCTGGAGCCCGAGGTGGTCATCACCCAGAGCTTCGACCTCACCTGGGGCGAGGATGGGCCGGTCAACCACGCCGATCATCGCGCGGTGGGGCTCGCCGTGCTGGACGCCTGCCGGGACGCCGCCAACGAGTGGGTGTTCCCCCTGGCCGGGCCGGCCTGCAAGAACATCCGCGACGTCTACGTGGCCGGCACCGGCAACCCGACCCACTACGCCGACGTCACCGACACCATCGAGGCGGGCATCGCCTCGCTGCGCGAGCACCGTGCCTATATCGAGGGCCTGGGCGGCGACTTCGATCCCGACGATTTCCTGCGGAAGATGGCCGGGTACGTCGGCCTGGGCGCCGGGTGCCAGTACGCCGTCGGCTTCCGCCGCTACCCCATGGGCTAGGCCGGCCGGCGTAGGGTCGGCGGCATGGAGCTAGCAGGACGCGCGGTGCTTCTTCTGGCCGCGGACGACTTCGAGGACATGGAACTGCTGTACCCGCTCTACCGGCTGGTCGAGGAGGACGTGGCCGTGACCGTGGCCGGCCTCGACGACCACCCGGTGACCGGCAAGAAGGGCCACGGCCCGGTGGCTGTCGACACCACCGTCGACCAGGTGGCCGAGGGCGACTTCGACGCCCTGGTCATCCCCGGCGGTTACGCGCCCGACAAGCTGCGGCGCTCGGAAGCCGTGCTTGACCTGGTGCGGGCCTTCGACGGCGCGGGGAAGCCGGTCGCCTTCATCTGTCACGCCGGCTGGGTGCCGATCTCGGCGAAGATCCTCAAGGGCCGCCGGGCGACCAGCGTGGGCGCCATCCGCGACGACATGGTCAACGCGGGCGTGGACTGGGTCGACCAGGCCACCGTGGTGGACGGCAACCTGATCTCGGCCAGGACCCCGGCCGACCTCGGTCCCTGGATGAAGGCCCTCCTAGCGGCGCTGGCGGCCGCCTAGCACCGCCGGGTCCGGGGCGGCGGGTCGATCATCAACGTGGGGTCCATCGCCGCGATCCGCGGGGTCGAGTTCACCGCGCAGAACGCGCACAGCGCGGCCAAGGCCGGCTGCGCCGCCCTGACCCTTCAGTTCGTGGCCGAGGGGGGCCGGCTGGGCATCCGCGCCAACACGATCTGCCCGGGGCTCATCCACACGCCGGCCACCGATCCGGTCATCTCCAACCCGCCGATCTTCTTCCAGCGCATGGTCCTGGACCGGATTCCGCTCGGCCGCGTCGGCCAGCCCGAGGACGTCGCGCGACTCGCCCTGTTCCTCGCCTCGGACGAGTCCGAGTGGATCTCCGGCGCCCACATCGTCGTGGACGGCGGCCTGACCGCGCTCGGCTAGGTCAGCTCCAGGAGGAGGCGGATCAGGTCATCGGGCCGGTTGCTGGGGATCATGTGGTTGGTGGCGATCTCCCGGTAGCGCCAGGCGGGCGAGTTCCTGGCCCGGTCGGCGGCATCCCAGAACGGCCCGCCCGGCTCGGGCCGGGGCTCGCCGGTCGCCTTGATGTAGGTGCGCGTGAACGGATAGTCCTCCAGCGGGCGCGCCAGCCGGACCGGCTCGGTAAAGCAGCCGAGCGGCTGCGGCGCGCGCCGCACGCTGGCCCACGCCGCTTCGGCCGGGTCGTCGAACTCGCGGGGCCTCGGCGGCACCAGCCAGTCGCCGCCCAGCTTGACCACGCCCCGGCCGGCGGTGCTCCGGCTGGCGTCGATCCGGTCACCGTCACCGGGCACGAAGGCGTCCAGGTAGACCAGGTGCCGGACCCGGTCAGCGAGGTGCTCCAGCGCCCCGGTGACCACGAACCCGCCGTAGGAAAAGCCGAGCAGCACGATGTCGCGGAGATCTTCGTACCAGACCGTGTTGACGACGTCGGTGATGTGGGTGGTCAGGCAGACCTGGGGGCTGGTGAGGTGGACGCGCTCACCGATGCCGGTCAGGCTCGGCGTGAACACCTCGTGGCCGGCCCGCCACAGCGGACCGCGCACCTTGCGGAAGCCGTGCGCGCCGCCCCAGGCGCCGTGCACCAGGACAAAGGTCGCCATCGCCCAGTTCAGTGGTGACCGGGCTTGCGGCGTGTCTTCTCCTTCTGGCGGTCCTCGCGCTCCTGTTCCCGTTGCTCGCGCACCTCGGCCTCGTGCTCGTCGGCGTGCAGCCGGCGCTCCAGCTGCTCGGCCCGGCGCTGCTCCTTCGGCGTGGCATGCCCTTCGCGTTCCTGCTCGTGCAGCGAGTCAAGTTCTTCCTGCAGGGCGTAGTCACGTGGCCGGGGCGGTTCGTAGGGATCAGTCATGGCCGGTTTCCTCCTGGTCGCCTCAGTGCGGGCCGTCTCTCCCATCAGAACGTACTCGGGACGGCCGGGCCAGGCCGGGCCGGCCATGACCGAACCCGCCCGCGGCCCAGCCGCCCCACCCGGCGTTGCCCGCCCCCGGCGTTGCCCGGCGATGGGCGGCCGGCTGAGATGGGCACATGGCAGACGCACCGACGATTACTCTTCCGCTGCTCAGGCTCGGCCGGCTCGAGCTCGGCCCCGGACTGCGCGACCTCCAGCCGGGCTCGGCCGCCACCGGCCTCGTGGTGACCGCCACCGTTCCCGTCCCGGATCAGCCGGCTGACCAACCGCAGACGTGGGGCGTCGCCTGGGCTGACGCCGTCCGCGAGGCCGGCCAGCTCGGCGCCGATCAGGCCACGGTCCAGGCGCTGTCCGGGGGCGCCGGAGATGCCCTGGCGGGCGGCACCCGCGCGGTCGGCGGCACCCGCATCGCGGTCGCGGCGCACGGCGAGGTACTGCTGGCGCGGTGGCTCGCGCCCGGGGCCGCCGCGCGCGAGGTGCGGGTCGGCCCGCTGCCGCACCTGCTGGAGGCAGCTGCCGCGGCGGCGCGGCGGCCGGCTTACGTGGTCGTGCTGGCCGACCGGCACGGCAGCGACGTCATCGCGCACGCCAGCGGTGACCAGCTGCCCGCGCAGCGGTTCCCCGCCGACCACCGCCCCGGCGCGCAGCGCGACCCTCATCCGGACCGGCCGCCCATGCAGCTCCACGGCGAGCGGCACGTGACCGACAGCGAGCCGGAGAGCGGCGGCCAGCGGAACGCCGAGTTCATCGCCGGGCGCGTGTCCCAGGCCGCGGACAGCGTGGGCGCGCACGTGGTCCTGGGCACGGGCGATCAGCACATTCTCGACGCGGTCGGGGCTCACCTGCCGGACTCGGTCGGGCCGATCACCACGATCGCCGGCGGCCGCCATCCCGACGGCCTCGACGATCACATCGGCGCCGCGATCGGCGCGGCCCTGGACGAGATCACCACCGCGGCGATCGGCGCGGTCGGGGACCAGGTCGCCTCGCTGGCCGGGGGGCCGAGCCCGGGCGCGGTCCGCGGCATCCGCGCCGTCGCCGAGCAGCTGGCCGAGCAGCAGGTCGCGGTGCTGCTGGTCGCGGCCGACGTGTCCCGGGACGACGGCGCCGGATCGAGCTATCGCACCGGGATCCGGCCCACCGAGTTCCTCGTCGACGACCCCGACACCGGCGTCGAGGTGCCGCTGGAGGACGGCCTGGCCTGGGCCGCCCTGCACCAGGACGCGATCGTCGTGCTGCTGCCGGACCGCACCGGACCGCTGGCCGGCGAGCCGGTGGCCGCGCTGTTGCGCCGCGGTTCGGCCGGGTGAGCCGGCCGAACCGCGTCAGCCCCTGACGAGACCCCGGGCGGCCTGCGCGATCTGGCCGGCCGAGATCCCGGCCGCCTCCATGAGCTCGGCGGGGGTCCCGGAGCCGGGCAGGCCGCGGACCGCCAGGTGGATGAGGTGGACCCGGTGATTGGCGTCGCTGAGCGCCTCGAGCACGGCGCCGCCGATGCCGCCCTGCGGGTAATGGTCCTCGGCCACCACCAGCCGGTTCCCGGTCGCGGAGGCGGCCTCGACGAGCGTCTTGGTGTCGATCGGCTTCAGCGAGTACAGGTCAAGGACCCGGGCACTGATGCCGTCGCCGGCCAGCTCATCCGCCGCGGCCAGGCAGTTGTGCAGGGTCACGCCCGCGCCGATCAGTGTCACGTGGTCGTCCGGGCTGGACCGGACCACCTTCGCGCCGCCGACCGGGAAGGTCTCATCCGGCGGGTACAGCACCGGGTACGCGCCGCGGGTCGTGCGGATGTAGACGACGCCGCTGCGCTCGGCCATCTCCTGAACCAGGTAGGCCGCGCTGGTCGCGTCGCTCGGGTACAGGACCGTGGACCCGTGCACGGCCCGCATCATCGCGATGTCCTCGAGGGCCATCTGCGACGGCCCGTCGGCGCCGATCTCGACCCCGGCGTGAGACCCGGACAGCCGGATGTTCGCCGCGGAGATGGCCGACATCCGGATGAAGTCGAAGGCCCGGGAGAAGAACGCGGCGAAGGTAGCGGCGAACGGGACGTATCCGCGGACGGACAGGCCGACGGCGGCGGCGACCAGCTGCTGCTCGGCGATGAACATCTCGAAGTAGCGTTCGGGGTACTGCTTGAGGAACTCCTCGGCGTGCGTCGAGTTGCCCACCTCCCCGTCGAGCACGACGACGTCGCCGCGTGCGCCGATCGCGGCCAGCGCCTGGCCGAAGGCCAGCCGGGTGGCGACCTTGGCGCCCAGTTCATAGCGGGGCAGGCTCACCTCGCCGTTGGGCCGGGTCCGGGGGGTCCCGGCCTCCGGCGGCAGCCCGATGACCGTGATCTGGCGTTCCCCGCCCAGCTCGATGATGGCCCGCTCAGCCATGTCCGCGGGCAGCGGCCGGCCGTGCCAGCCCTCGCGGTCCTCGACCTCGTCGAACCCGCGGCCCTTGCGGGTGCGGGCCAGGATCACGGTGGGCCGGTCGGCTTCGGCCGCGTGGCCGAGCGCTTTGTCGATCTCGCCGAGGTCGTGCCCGTCGATGGGGATGGCGTGGCAGCCGAACGCCTCGATCCGCTTGGCGTACGTGTCCAGGTCCCAGCCGAGCTCGGTGGGGCCGCGCTGACCGAGGCGGTTGATGTCGACGATCGCGGTCAGCTTGTTCAGCCGGTAGTAGGCCGCCTTGTCGAACGCCTCCCACATCGACCCCTCGGCCATCTCGCTGTCGCCGCACAGCACCCAGACGTGGTATGGCAGCTCGTCGAGGTACCGTCCGGCCAGGGCCACGCCGACCCCGTCCGGCAGCCCCTGGCCGAGGGAGCCGGTGGCCACGTCGACCCATGGCAGCACCGGCGTGGGATGGCCCTCCAGCCGGGAGCCGAATCGCCGGTACCCGTTCATCAGCTCGTCGTCGGAGACCACGCCGACCGCCTTGAACATCGAGTAGAGCAGCGGGGACGCGTGCCCCTTGGAGAAGATCAGGTGGTCGTTGGCCGGATTGTCCGGCTGCTGCCAGTCGTAGCGCAGGTGCCGGGTCATCAGCACCGCCATCACGTCGGCGGCGGACATGCTCGACGTCGGGTGGCCGGATCCGGCGGCGGTGCTGCACCGGATCGAGTCGACCCGCAGTTGCTGGGCCAGTTCGTGGATATCGTCCAGGGTGTGCACGGCCATGCCGGTCTCCTCCAGCCGTCGATGATGATGGGTCAGGGCCTGCCGCTCTCCGCCGCGACGGGCCGGTCCTCCGCGTAGTCGCAGGTGCCGCTGGCCTGGAACTGCCGGGCCGCGCGCGCCACCTCGGCACCGAGCGCCCGCAGTTGCGTGGTCACCGCCTCGTCCACCAAGTGCCCGTCCGCGTCGAATGTATGCCAGGACTGCGGCACCGGCATGACGAGCGGAACGCTCCACCCGCGCAGGGACCGGGCGATGAAATCCATCGCGTTGACGGTCTGCAGGCCCTGAACCCCGCCGGCCGTGGAGATCAGCCCGATCGGCTTGTTCGACAGGTACGGCGGCGTGCGGTCGGCCAGCAGGATCAGCCAGTCCAGCGCGTTCTTGAACGAGCCGCTCACCGACCCCTGGTAGGTCGGGCTGCTCCAGATCATCGCGTCGCACGCGTACACGGCGTCCGCGAACTCGTGCGCGCCGGGCGGCGGCGCGTGCTCGGCGGTGTAGAGCGGCAGGCCCAGGTCACGGAGCCAGATCAGCCGGACGTCGGCCCCGCTCGCGGCGGCCCCGTCGAGCGCGGTCCGCAGCGCGGTACGGCTGGTGGACTCGGCCCGGAGGGACCCGCCCAGGCCCACGATCCGGACCGGCATCGCCATCGTGTCTCCTTCACTGCGCCCGGCAGATCATCCTATGCCGCACCCGCCGCCGTCCCGGGGTCGGCCGGGCTCTCAGCATTTGCGGAGCCGTGCCCCGGCGGGCGTCACGGGCGGCGCGCCCGGCTCAGGCTGCTGGCGGGCGAGTTCCTGCTGGCCGTCCCGGGAGCCCAGATAGAATCCGTCCGCTCAGCCGCGGACGTCACCGGTTGTGCTGCTCTTCCTCGATGCGGCGCTCAGTAGCGGAGATCCGCTAGCAGCCCGTAGTGATCGGATATCTGGGTCTGGGCCGGGGAGCGGACCCCGAGCAGCGCGCAGTGGATGGGATGCCCGACGCCGCCGCGCCGTGGCCACGCGGAGAAGATGTAGTCGAAGCGCCGGTCCGGGTACAGGCCGATGGCCGCGAGCGGATTGCGGTTGGACCAGGTATAACCGGGAGTGCCGTCACCGGCCAGCTCCCAGCTGTCGTAGAACACCATGCCGGGACTGGCCACGGCGCAGCGGCCGGTGAGCATCCTGATTTCGTCGGAGTCGGGGCCGGCGTTGAAGTCACCACAGACGATGACCGGATCGCGTTGCGGGGCGATCTCCTGGACGAAGTGAGCGAGCTGCTTGACCTGCTGCTGGCGGATGTCACTGGCGTCGAGCGGGTAGTCGAGCATCACGGCGAAGAGCTGGATCGGCCCGCGTTCACCGTCCACGGCGACGTGCACGGCCTGGCCAGCGCCCGAGCCGTCCGCGGAACGCAGCGGGCGACGTTGCGGCTCACTCATGGGCCATCGGCTGACCAGGCCGATCCCTGACACCCAGTCTTCCTGCCGCCAGTCGCCCACGAAGTGGTGGTACTGCAGCCTCAGCCGCTCGGCGATCCGCCCGGGCTGGCTCGATTCGCCGTGCCGCCAGGCTTCAGCCAGGCAGATCACGTCTGGCTCAACCTCGGCCAGAGAGTCTTCCAAGGCGGCCTGCCGCGTTTCCCAGTCAGATCCGTACCGTCCCCAGACGTTCCACGTCACCACCCGGACGGCCGACTCCACGACCGGGCCGTAGGGAGCGTAAGGGTCGAAGCTCACGCGGCAAGTATGGCAAGCCCGGGCAGCCCGCCCAGCTTGTCACCGGGCGGCACTTCGCTGGTTCGCCCGGTGATCACCTCGTGCCCTTCGGCCCGCCAGCCGGTGATCCTTCTGGGCGCACGGGCAGTGCCACAGCCTGGCCGCCTCCCCCGAGCCGATCTTGATCGTCTCCGGGCACAGATGGCAGTCGTCAGTGCTGCAGAATCCGCAGGGCATTCTCATATCCTAATCGTACAGGTATTCGAATCTATGTAGATGACTAGTGTGTCCTGTTCGAGCGTTTCGGTAAAGATCCACGACACGGCTCGTTGCCCGGCCTGAGCTATGCCCCTCCGGTCATGAGCCTGGATGCGTGAACAGCGGCGCGAACCAGCGGGAGCGCTGCGCCAGGTCCTGATCGCCGATCAGCGGACCGCCACCCCCGCCACCCCGGTCTGCGATCTCAGCGTCCCGCTGCGATGACGATGCGGGTCACGCTGGATGGTGGGCAGCGCCACGTTCACGATGCTGAAGTCGAGCTGGAGCACGAACTGCGCGGCGCAGATCAGGGTCATCGCCAGCGCGGCCCCCCGCGCCCGGCTCTCGGCGACGTCGGGCCCGGCCGGGCGCGAGTCACTGGCTGGGCTGCGGCAGGTGGCAGGAAATCTTCGGGTCCACCCCGAGATAGTTCAGCGGTCCCGCGAGGATGGTCACCGCGATGGTGGCCGCCTGGTTGCAGTTCGCGGGCGGCGAGGTGTAGTCGTGACGCTGGCCTGCGGCGATGGCGCCGATGATCAGCCAGATGACGAGCAGGAGCGTCCCAATGTGCATGCGCACCTCCGGCCACCGGTCGATTGCGATGATGGGGCACGCGGAGCCGGGTCCGGACCGCCGTAACGGGCCGGGCGGGTGCGGCCGAGCCGCCGCCTAGGTCGCGGCGTTGGCCCGGGCCAACGCCTCGGCGTGCGGGTCCGGGCGTCGCGGCCGGATCGCGATCGCCGGCCGTTCGCCCAGTTCGCCGGCGTTGGCGATGTCGATCTCGGGCGGGGTGCCGACCACCGGTACGCCGCGGATGGTTGTCAGTGAGAATCCCGCGGGCGCGAACATCTCGGTACCTCCCGGCCGTTGACCGAACGCTCCGCTGCTACCCGGTTGCGAGGCCGGCAAACCGCAGGTGCCCCAGGACGAGGAGGGTGATGTGGGGCACCTCGATCTCGCCGCCGTAGGAGGCGATGATCTCCCGTACCGCGCCGAACAGCTCGGTCCGGGAGTTCTCGGCGAGCAGGCGGTGGTCCGACTGGCTCTGCAGGAGATCGATGAACGAGTCGGCGGTGAAGGTCGCCGGCCACCGGTAGGTGAACTCGGTCTCATCCCGGAACAGCCCCGTGCCGCGCATCTCGCCGACCCGGTTGCCGTCTTCCGGGCGGGGAGTCAGGCCGGGAAACCCGGGCCGCCGGGCGTACAGGTCGGGCGCCACGCGGCGGTAGAGATTCTCCAGGTCGTCCCGCCACGGCTCGCCCTGCCACCGGACGCGGTTCCAGAGCAGGGCGAGCGTGCCGTCCGAGCGCAGGGCCTCAGCCGCCTTGCGGTACCGGACCTCGGGGGTGACCCAGTGCCAGGCCTGGGCCGAGAAGACCAGGTCAAAATCGCCGGCCGCAACGGGCCAGTCCTCAAACGAGGCAGACTCGACGCGGACCCTGGGAAACGGCCGGCAGTTCCGCCGGGCCACCGCCGCCATCTCGGCACTCGGCTCCAGCGCCACGATCTCCAGCCCGCGGGCGGCGAAGGCCACGGTGGCCTTGCCGGTGCCCGCCCCGACCTCCAGGGCGCGCAGACGCCGGCCGCCCGACCCGGTGAAGCTGATCGCGTCGTCGATGGCCGCGTCCGGGTAGCCGGCCCGGACCCGGTCGTACAACTCGGCCACCTCGCCGAACACCAGCCGTTGTTCCCGCATGCCACCATCTTGCCGTGGTTAAGGCGCCGGGCGGCCGGCTGGCATCGAAGGCCAGGGCTAGCTCAGCCAGTTCCGGTAGCGGGACCGGGATGCCTTCTTCCAGGCCTTGCGGGCCCGGGCGCGCAACTTCTGGGCGTCACAGTTCTCGCGTTCGTGGAGCAGCCCGTAGGTGAACGCGTTCTCGCCCGCGAGATACGCCTCGATGCCGAGTTCGCGCTCCGCCTGGCGGGCGATGACCGCGTCCTGGTGATCACCGAGCACCGACTGGACCCGCTTGACCTGCTTGGTAAAGCGGGCGGCCTCGCGGCCCAGGGCCGGGGTGACCGCCTCGCCCGCGTAGCGAGCGCGCTTGGCGGCCTTGCGCGCCTGGTGCAGGGCCACGTCCCGGGGCGGCCCGGCCTCGGCGCTCCGGGCCCGGGCCATCCACTGGCCCGCCTTCCGGTAGGGCCGACGCACCTCCCCGGGCAGCACGTTCTTGGCAGGCTTGGCCGCCCGCAGGCTAAATTGCGGCTCGGCGATCAGCTGGTCCAGCTCGTCCAGCAGCGAGAAGTAACGTTGTGAATCCAACGCGGCGAGCACGGCGGCACGCGCGTCGGCCCGTACCGGGGCGAAGTGGACCTGGACGCGGGCCTGGACCGGGCCGATGAGCTGCTCCACCGGGACCGTCCCCAGGACGGCCCGCAGGTGGTCCTCGAGCACCTCGGCGTCGCGCGCCTCGCCCAGCACCCCGCCGAGCCACTTGAGTTCGGCGGCCAGGTGGTCACCGCCGCCGATCACCCGCTTGAACGTGCGGAGCGTGCTGCGCAGCCGCCGCGTCGTTACCCGCATCTGGTGTACCGAGTCGGGCTCGTCCCGGCGCACCATCGGATCGAACGACTTCAGCGTCTCGGCCTGGTCCCGCAGGTAGGCGAGCACGACCTGGCCGGCCGGGGACGCCGGGGTGAGCCGCCGCGGCCCGGCCGACGGCGGCAGCTGGCCGCCGAGGGCCCGCTCCAGCTTGGCCGACCGGCCCGCCGGGCGCAGGCCGTCGCGGCGCAGCAGCGCGTCGGCCGCCTTGAGCAGCCGCCGGTCCCCGCCGGTCAGCTCGACCTCAAGCTCGCGCCACTGGGACACGGTCGTCGAGTCGCCCATGGTCTGGGCGGAGACGTCGTCGGACGCCACCTCGGCCAGCGACTCGCCTCCCTCGCCGAGCAGGACGAGGGTCTGCCGCCGGGTGGTGAGCCGGGCCACCGGCCGGAGCGGCGCGCCGCGGGTGTACACGCGGACCAGCTGGGCGAGCTCGCGGGGCACCTGCCGGCGCTGCCCCGGCGGCAGCCGGATCTCGCGGCGGGTGCCGGGGCCTTCCGGCAGCTTCAGGTGCCATCCGGCGTCGCTGCCGCCGCGGCGGCGGCGCAGCGTGATCCCGGCCCGGAGCAGCCGCAGGTCGTCGGTGTCGTAGTACTCGGCCTCGAGCTGCTGCTCGTCGGGCCCGGAGGTCCCGTTCACCTGCGGCAGCTCGTCCAGCGACGGCAGCGCCGCGCCCTCGGGCATCTCGTATTTGGTTTCTGTTTCTCTGGCCGTAATAGACATGAACCCTGCCGTACCCCTGCTGGCGGCGGTGATTCGCCCGGGCGCCCGATTATTCGCAACGCCCGGACTCGACCGCCCGGGCGGCGCCGGGAGGAGGATGACAGTGTGGAGTCGCAGGACGAACTGCAGGAGCGCCGGGCGTTCGAGTGCCGCCTGTCGCCGGACCGGGCGCTGGGCTCGCTCGACGAGGCGGAGGCGTTCCTGGGCGACCGCGGGTTCTTGACCCGCACGCCGGACTGCGCGCTGCCGAGCCTGTACGAGGCGTGCCACGAGGAGCCGTACCAGCCCGGCGGCCAGGGCTTCGCGACGTGGCCGGCCACGAAGTGGCCGTGGTTCGGGGAGCTCGCCGGGCGCGGCTACCTGGTCACCGCGGTCCACCGCGGCAAGAACCTGCTCGTCTCGGGTGAGGCGGCGCGGCTGCTCGACCCGATCTGCCGGGCGGAAATCGGGCGCATGCGCGCCGCCGACCGCGGCTGGGCCCGGCTGCTCGACCACCTGGCCGCGGCCGGGCCGTCCGGCCTCGACGACCTGCGCACCGAGCTCGGGCTCAAGCGCCAGGAGCTGAGGTCGCTGCGGGCGCCGCTGGAGCGGTGCGGCGCGATCATCTCGCGCTCGGTGCTGGTCACGGCGGGCGAGGGGCACCAGCATTCGAGCGAGCTGGAGCGCTGGGACCAGGCCTATCCGGGGGACGGCGAAACAGGGACCGATCCGGCCCGCGCGCTGGCCGACCTGCTGGTCGCGGGCGTGCGCGCGGCGGTCGTCGCGCCCGAGGCCGAGCTGCGGCGGTGGTTCTCCTGGCAGTGGTACTGGTCCGGCGGGCTCGTCGACGGCCTGGTCCGCGACGGACGGCTGCGCAGGGTCACCGGTCATGTGGCGGTGAGCCCGCCGCGCACCTGAGGCTGGACCTGCCCCGCTGGCCGGGGAAGATATCGGGATGATCCAGCAGCGCTGGCCTGAGCCCGAGCCGACATCGTTACCGATCACGCGGAAGGCGAATATTCCGTGCCAGGCTGCTGGCACGTTTTCTGGTAAATACGTGCCAGCATCTGAGCACGTAATAGTGGTATCGTGGCGCCATGGCGGATGTGGCGGGACCGGTGGCCTGCGAGGCGTGCGGGCGCTTGCTACCACCCCAGCAAGGGAAGGGTCGGCGGCGGCGGTACTGCGGCGCCACCTGCCGGAGTGCGGCCCGGCGCGACCGGGAGCTGATTCGGGCGAAAGACTCTTTGACAACCAGCGACTGTCATGAGAATCTTGACGGCGACGACGGGGTTGGCGTGACCGGCCCCGTGGCCATCAGGATCCGCGACACGGCCCGTCGGCTCGTGAGCGAGCTTGCTCGTCCCGGCGGCGGCTCGCCGCTCGGCGCGATGGCAGCGGCACGGGAACTGTCCGCCGCCGCGGACGCGGCCCTGCAGGAGTCGGTCGACCGGGCCCGGTCGGCCGGCCACAGCTGGAGGGAGATCGGTGATGTCCTCGGCACCACCCGGCAGGCGGCGTTCCAGCGGTTCGGGCGGCCGGTCGACCCGCGCACCGGCCAGCCGATGGTCCGGGACGCCCCGCCCGCGGTGGCGGACCGCGCGGTCGCGATCTTCGTCCACTACGCGGAGGGCCGGTGGGAGGAGACACGCCGGGATTTCGACGAGAACCTGCGCGAGCGCCTGGACGCTGCGCGGCTGGCCGCCGGCTGGGCGCACACGGTCGGCATGATCGGCGCCCTCGAGCGGATGGGCGAGCCGGTCGCTCGCCAGGCGGGCGACGACACCGTGGTGACCGTCCCGCTGCACTTCGAGGCGGCCGAGGCGGCCGGGATGGTCCGCTTCGACCACGACGGCAAGATCGCCGGGCTGGCCATCCGGCCCGCGGGCCGGTAGCCCGGGCGAACGGCACACGGAGAACGGGGAGAAGGCAGGAATCCGTGAACGACGACGATCAGTTCGATGTGGGGGATCAAAGTCCCCCAGGCAGCCAGAACAAGCAGGCCTGGTTCGGGCGGAAGGCGTTCGGCGTGGGCTACGGCCCGCGGACCTGGCAGGGCTACCTGGTCACGGCCGGCATCGCCCTGTTCGCGATCCTCATCGGCACGGTGGCGAAGGGAAATCACCATCACTCATCGCTGATCTGGCTGGCCGTCATCCCCGTGATCGCCATCCCCTGGATCATCAGGATGATCCAGCGACGCTGACCGGAGCGCCCTGCCGATCCCGGATCCTGGCGGTCGCGGCGGCTACGCCTCCGGGGCCCGGACCAGATCCGGGCGGGCGGGCACGATGGGCGGGGCCGAGCGCCAGTCCGGGGTGCCGTCCTCGGGCAGGCCGCGGGCCGTCTTGTCGGAATGGATCTCGGCCCAGTGCGAATGGTTGAGCTCGTGCAGCGTGAAGCAGGCGTTCAGCGCGTTATAGAACCCCATGTTGTCTACGGTCTGGTTGACGGAGTCCTTGATCAGCAGCGCGGTCATCGTCGGGAGCGCGGCGATCCTGCGGGCAAACTGAAGCGTCCGCTCGGCCAGGTCACCGGCCGGGAAGATCTTCGACACCATGCCCAGCCGGTGAGCTTCCCCGGCGTCGATGGAATCCCCGGTGAGCAGCAGTTCCTTGGCCTTGCGCGGGCCGAATTCCCAGGGATGCCCGAAGTACTCGACCCCGCACATGCCCAGGCGGGTCCCGACGACGTCGGCGAACACGACGTTGTCGGCGGCGACGATCAGGTCACAGGCCCACATCAGCATCAGGCCGGCGGCGTAGACGGCCCCCTGGACCTGGGCGACCGTGATCTTGCGCAGGTTGCGCCAGCGGCGGGTGTTCTCGAAGTAGAAATGCCACTCCTGCAGCATCCGCTGCTCGGCGCCGGCGCGGCTGCCCCCGTACCGCTGGTAGGTGCCGTGCTGGCCGGGCCCGGCGGTGCGCTCGGCCATCGCGTCGCGCGACCCGAGATCGTGCCCGGCGGAGAAGAGCGGCCCGGCTCCGGCCAGGATCACCACGCGCACCTGATCGTCGGCCTCGGCCGCCAGCATCGCGTCGCCGAGCTCGACCAGGAGGCCCCGGTTCTGCGCGTTCCTGGCCTCGGGGCGGTTCAGCGTGATCCTCGCGATGGTCCCTTCGTCCAGTAGCTCGTAGGTCAGGTACTGATAGGCGGGCATGAGCGTCTCCTCGTGACGGGACTGCGGCCGCGGGGCGGGCGGCCGGGCGCGCGGACATCGCCGGCCAGAACCAGTGAACCCTTTCATCCGCCCCCGGGACCAGATCCGGAAGGATTTGCGCGATCTTGGCGTTGCCCCGCCAGAAGACGCCGGAAGGCGCCGTGGAGGCCATCGAGATGACAGCCATGAACGGGGGCGCGGGCCAGCCGCCCGCCGACTGGACCGCCGCCGGGGCGTACCGGGTCGCGCCGTCGGTCTACCGCATTCCGCTGCCGCTGCCCAGCGACGGCCTGCGCGCGGTGAACGTCTACGCCATCGACCACGGCGACAGCCTGACCCTCATCGACGCGGGGTGGGCGGTCGCGGAGACCACCCCGGCCCTGGAGCGCGGGCTGGCCGAACTGGGCTACCGGTTCACCGACATCAGCCGGATCCTGGTCACGCACGTGCACCGCGACCACTACTCCTACGCGGTCGAGCTGCGCCGCCGGTGGGGCACGCACATCGCGCTGGGCCTCGGCGAGGCGGACACGCTGCAGGCGATCCGGCTGATGGCCGAGGGGAAGGCGGTGAACTCGTCGGTGGACCGGCTGCGGGCGGCCGGCGCCGCGGACCTGGCCGACACCATCTCGCGCGGGCCCAGGCCCCCCCGGACCCTGGAATTCTCCGACCCGCCCGACGAGTGGCTGGACGGGCGCCAGCAGATAGCGCTGAAGGACCGCTCGCTCGACGGCATACCCACGCCCGGGCACACCCGGGGGCACGTCGTGTTCGCCGACGAGACGGCCGCCTCGGTGTTCACCGGAGACCACCTGCTGCCCCGGATCACCCCGTCGATCGGGTTCGAGATGGCGCCCGCTCCCTCGCCGCTCGCCGACTACCTGCGGTCGCTGGCGGTGATGAAGGAGCTGCCCGACCGGCAGCTGCTGCCCGCGCACGGGCCGGTCACCGCGAGCACCCACGAGCGCGCCGACGAGCTGCTGGCCCACCACGACCAGCGGCTGGCCGCCTCGGCGGCCGCGGTGGCCCGGGGCGCCGACACGGGCCTGGAGGTGGCCCGCCAGCTGCGGTGGACCAGGCGGGAGCGGCGGCTCGAGGAACTCGACCCGTTCAACCAGATGCTCGCGGTGCTGGAGACCGTCGCGCACCTGACCGTCCTGGTGACGCAGGGCACGCTGCGCCGGGCCCGGGTCGACGGCGTCGACCACTACCAGGCGTGAGGAAGCGATGAGCCCAGACCCCACCGAGGAGGAACTGCTCGGCTACTTCACGCGGCTGAGCAACTGGGGCCGGTGGGGGCCCGGCGACAGCCTGGGGACCGTCAACCACATCACCGACTCCGGTCGGGCGCGGGCGGCCGGGCTGATCCGCAGCGGCGTCACGGTCTCGTGCGCGAGGCCGATCATCCCGGGGCCATCCGCGGACGACGGGCCGACCGGGATCGCGCCGCAGCGGTTCATGCTCCGCACCGGGCAGGGGCTCGCCGACCCCGACCGGGTGGCGCGGGACGGGATCGAGCTCGGCGACCGGCAGGAGGGCGCGGCGGAGTACCTCGGGTACGCGGCGCACGGCTACCGCATCACCCACCTGGACGGGCTCTCGCACATCTTCTGGGACCGGATGATGTACAACGGCAGGCCCGCCGCGCGGGTCAGCGCGCACCGGGGCGCGGTCGAGCACGACATCACGGCCGTGCGCGGCGGGATCGTCACCCGCGGCATCCTGGTCGACGCCGCCCGGCACCGCGACGTGCCCTGGCTGGAGCCCGGCGACGGGGTCACCGGCGCCGAGCTGCGGGCGATCCTGGAGGCGGCCGGGATCACGGCCGGCCCGGGCGACGCGCTGCTGCTGCGCACCGGCTACGGCCGCAAGCGGCGGGAGCAGGGCGCCGACCCTCCCGCGGCCGGCTGCGCGGGATGGCACGCCTCGTGCCTGCCGAGCCTGCACGAGTGGGGGGTGTCGATGGTGGGCGCCGACACCGCCCAGGACGTGGTGCCGTCCGGCTACTCGGCCGTGCGCCTCCCGGTCCACGCGGTCGGGATCGTGGCCATGGGCCTGCCGCTGCTCGACAACGCCGACTTCGAGGACCTGGCCCGCCAGTGCGAGCGGCACCGGCGGTGGGAGTTCTTCTTCGTGCTCGCCCCGCTGCCGTTCACCGGCTCGACCAGCAGCGCCGTCAACCCGCTGGCCATCTTCTGAGCCCGGGAGGTCTCATGTCGCCGCTCAGGGTGGCCGTCGGCATCGGCGGCGCGGCCTCGGGGGCCGAGCGCGACTGGCCCGAGGTCGTGCGGTTCGCCGTGGGGAGCGAGCGGCTGGGCGCCGACTTCTGCTGGTCCGCCGAGGCGTGGGGGCAGGACTGCGTCGCCCCGCTGGCCTACCTGGCCGCGCGCACCGAGCGGATGCGCCTGGGCACCGGCATCATGCAGATCAGCGCCCGGGTGCCGTCGATGGCGGCGATGACCGCGCTGACCATGGCAGCGATCTCCGGTGACCGCTTCGTGCTCGGGCTCGGGGTGAGCGGGCCGCAGGTCGTCGAGGGCCTGCAGGGCGTGGCGTTCGGCCAGCCGCTCGGCCGCCTCACCGAGTACCTCGACATCCTGGACCTGGCCTTCGCCGGCGAGCCGCTGGCCTACCGCGGATCGCATTACGTGCTGCCCCGGCCGGGCGGGGAGGGCAAGGTGCTGCGGCTGACCCAGCGCGCCGAGCGGAAGATCCCCGTCTACCTGGCCGCGCTGGCGCCGCGCGGGCTGGAGCTGACCGGCGCCCGCGCCGACGGGTGGCTGGCCAGCACCTTCATCCCCGAGGCCGCGTCGGCCTTCACCGAGCCGATCCGCCGCGGCGCGCAGCAGGCCGGCCGCTGGCTGGCCGACCTTGACCTGCAGGCCGGCGGCCCGGTGAAGTTCGGGGCGGACATCGGCCCGCTGCTGGCGAGGTGAAGCGCAGCCTGGCGTTCCGGCTCGGCGCCATGGGCTCGCGCCGGCACAACTTCTACAACCTGGCCTGCCAGCGGGCGGGCTTCGAGGCCGACGCGCTGGCCGTCCAGGAGCTGTGGCTGGCGGGGCGGCGCGCCGAGGCGGCCGAGGCGGTGCCGGACGACATGGCGCGGCGCTCGGCGTTCGTCGGCACCGACGACATGGTGCGCGACCGGCTCCGGGCGTTCCGCGCCGCGGGCATCACCACGGTCCGGGCCGAGCCGGACGGCGCCACCACCCACGAGAAGCTGGCGACCCTGGAGCGGTTCGTGGCTCTGGTGCGCGAGCTGGACAGCGGTGAGGATGGAGCCGAGAGCGAGGGAGGCAGCGATGCGTGATGCGGTAATCGTGGAGGCCGTGCGCACGCCGGTCGGCAAGCGCGGCGGCGGGCTGGCCGGAGTGCACCCGGTCGACCTGTCGGCGCTGGTCGAGCTCGTGGCTTAGCCTTCCTGATGATGAGCCAGGCCAATCACGTCCCGCTGTCTCCGCTCAGCTTCCTGGCCCGGGCGCGCCGGGCCTTCGCCGGCAAGCTCGCGGTCGTCGACGCCGACGGCACCGAGGTCAGCTACGGCGAGCTGGGCCGGGACTGTGACGCGATGGCCGCCGCGCTGCGGGCCGGCGGCATCCGGCCGGGCGACCGGGTCGCGGTCCTGGACTTCAACACCCGGTGGCTGCTGGCCGCGCACTTCGGCGTGCCCGGCGCGGGCGCCGCGCTGGTGGCCCTGAACTCGCGCCTGGCGGCGGCGGAGTACCGGGACATCCTCGCCCACTCCGGGGCGCGGATCCTGCTGGTCTCCCCCGGGCTCGCGGGCGCGCTCGGCGTGGCCAGCGCCGGGGAGCTGCCGGCGGAGCGGGTGGTCCTGCTGCCCGGCGCCGGTGACGCGGCGGA
Source organism: uncultured Actinomycetota bacterium (assembly GCA_963795055.1). GTDB lineage: Bacteria > Actinomycetota > Actinomycetes > Streptosporangiales > Streptosporangiaceae > JASHPR01. Next base: position 191,191 of record CAWCGJ010000005.1, on the reverse strand, counting down.
CACGGTGCTGCCCGGCCCCGTGCTGCCCGGCGCCGTGCCCTACGCCGACTGGCTGGCCCGCGGCGACGGCGGTGACGGCCGGGGGGTCGAGCCGCCCGGCGACGAGAACAGCATGATCGCGGTGAACTACACCAGCGGCACCACCGGCCGGCCCAAGGGCGTCGTCTACACCCACCGCGGCGCCTATCTCAACGCGGTCAGCGCGGCCCTGGAGTTCGAGCTCTCGGCGTCTAGCTGCTACCTGTGGACCCTGCCGATGTTCCACTGCAACGGCTGGTCACTGACCTGGGGCGCGACCGCGGTCGCCGCCACCCACGTGTGCCTGCCGTCGTTCGACGCCGGGCGGGCGCTGGAGCTGATGGAACGCTACCCGGTCACGCACCTGTGCGGCGCGCCGGTGGTGCTCAGCGAGCTGGCGCGGGCCGGCGCCGAGCGCGGCTTCGCGGCCGGCCGCCTGGTCCGGGCCGCGGTCGGCGGCGCGCCGCCGACCAGCCAGACCATCGCCGCGGTGCAGAAGATGGGGATACGGGTGACCCACCTGTACGGCCTCACCGAGACCTACGGGCCGTCGCTGGTCTGCGAGTACCAGCCGGGCTGGTCCGAGCTGCCCGCGGACGAGCTGGCCGAGCGGATCAGCAGGCAGGGAGTTCCGACGGTCTCGGTCGCCGACGTCCAGGTGGCCGGCCAGGACCTGCGGCCGGTCGCGGCGGACGGGAAGACGGTCGGCGAGATCCTGGTCAGGTCCAACACGGTCGCGGCCGGCTACCTCGACGACGAGGCGGCGACGCGGGAGGCGTTGCGGGGCGGCTGGTTCCACACCGGGGACCTCGGGGTCATGCACCCGGACGGCTACATCGAGCTGACCGACCGGAGCAAGGACGTGATCATCAGCGGCGGGGAGAACATCGCGTCGGTCGAGGTGGAGAAGGTCCTGGCGGCCCACCCCGACGTCATCGAGGCGGCCGTGGTCGCGGTGCCCAGCGCGCGGTGGGGCGAGCGCCCGGTCGCGTTCGTGGCCACCGGACGCGACGGCGTGACCGAGCGCGAGCTGACCGACTTCGTTCGCGCCCGGCTGGCCCACTTCAAGGCCCCGGACCGGGTGTATTTCGAGGCGCTGCCGAAGACGTCGACCGGCAAGATCCAGAAGCACGTGCTCCGCGCGCGGGCCCGCGACCGGCTCGCGGCGGGCGGCTGACCCCGGTTACCCGGCTGGCCAGACCAGCGGGAGGCTGTCGATGCCGACCACCGCGGCCGGCCACCTGACCCGGGGCGTCACCCCCGGAGCCAGCTCGTACTCCGGTATCCGGCGGTGCCATTCCGCGAGCGCTACCCGCATCTCCATCCGGGCCAGGTGCGAGCCGAGGCAGCGGTGCGGGCCGACGCCGAACGCCAGGTTCCGCTCCTGGCGCTGGAAGTCGATCGTGTCCGGGTCCGGGTGCTCGGCCGGGTCGCGGCTGGCGACCGCGATGGTGACCATGACGTACGAGCCCGCGGGGATGGTCTGCCCGGCCAGCTCGACGTCCTGGATGGCGATGCGCGGCACGAACACCACCGGTCCGTCGAAGCGCAGTAGCTCCTCGACCGCGGACGGTATCAGGGCCGGGTCGGCCGCGATCTGCCGTCGCAGCGCGGGCTGGGCGGCCAGCGCCGCGAACGCGGTGCTCAGCGCGGAGGTCACCGTTTCCAGGCCGGCCAGCACGAACAGGAAGGACAGGCCGATGATCTCCTCGTCGCTGAGCCGGTCGTCGCTGGCGTCCGCCAGCAACTGGCCGAGCAGGTCCCCGGTGCCGCCGCGGCGCCGCCGCTGCGCGATGTGGGCGACGAGGTACTCGTAGAGTTCCGCGCCCAGCCGCGCGGTCCGCTCCGGCACCGGCTCCCCGCCCTGGAAGTCGAAGTTGAGCAGCGCCTCCTTCCAGGCGATCAGGCGGTCGCGGTCCCGCAGCGGAAGGCCGAACAGGGTGAGGAACACGTGCGCGGGCAGCGGCACCGCCAGCTCGGCGACCAGGTCGCACTCGCCTCGGTCGGCGAAGCTGTCGATCAGCGCGCCCGCCAGCTCGCGGACCACGGGCAGCCAGGACGCCGTCTCCCTCGGGCTGAAGAACGGCTGCAGGATCCGCCGGTAGCGGGTGTGCTCGGGCGGGTCGAAGGCGAGGGGGACCATCGGCAGCGGGCTGCCGGCGGCGTCAGAGGCCCGCTGGGACGAGAACAGCTCGGGATGCTTCAGCACGAACTCAACGGCCTCGCCGGAGGCGATCACGTACCTCCCGCGAGGCCCGCGGATGACCGGCCCGGCGTTACGGATGGTCGCGTAGGCGGCGGTCCGGTCGTCGGCCATGGGCAAGTCGCCGAAGGGCGGCACGCGGGCGGGCCGGGGCCCCGCCGCGTCGCCGGTCATCTGTTCCGCCACACCCTGATCGTCCCGCCGCTGTCAACCCGGCGCTGGCGCCTTACGGGTCGTAGTGCGTGGGCGGGAAGGGATTCCGCTCGCCCTCGACCTGCAGCTCATCCTTGTCGTATTCACGGCGGATCTCGGCCTGCGCCTCCTGGTACTCGTCGGTCTGGGTGACGTCCCAGGGCTGCGGCGGCGTGTCGGTGGCGGGCGGCACCTCGTCCGGGTCGTAGGCGTCGACCCCGGCCTCGACCCGCTCCTCCTCGGTCAGGCGGTCAAGCCGGTCCTCGTCGATACGGTCCGGGTAGCCGCCGTGCTCGCGGCGGTTGCGGTGGAACTGCTCGGCTGGCTGGTCTGGGTCCTGTGTCATAACGCCTCCGGTATAGCCGGGCAAGGGCATACAGAACGCTACGCCTCGCGCCTGGACCAGCACATAGCCCCCCGGCCTGGCCCTGATCGCCATCGGCCTGGGCGCGCCGGGCGTGCTGGCGGTGGCCCTCGGCGCCCTGCTGCTCAGCGGCATCGCCCTGGCCCGGCTGTGGCGCCGGGCCCGGCGGCCGGCCCAGGCGGGAGCGCCGGACCGCTCGTAGACCCTGACCGGGCCGCCGGCCGGTGGCTGCGCCGGGCCGGGCGAAGTATCGTCGTGGCCACAGACCAGTGCGGGGACAGGCGGTGCGGCCATGCCGGACATCCTCGGCCAGGGCGGGGACCGCGAATCCCGCCGGTGGCCGCGCCGGCTGGCGGCCGTCGCCGTCCTCCTGCTGGTCACCGCGGTGATCGCGACGCACCTGCCCCGTCACCGGCCGGGCCCGTCGCGGCCGCACCCGGCCGGCGCCGCGAGCCTGGCGCCGTCGGCGGCCCCCGGCTCCGACGCGCTCGCGCCCGGCCTGGCCGACCAGGCCAGCGGGCTGATCGGGCAGACCCTGCCCTGGGACGCCAGCCTCCGGCTGCCCGTCACCGGGGAACAGCCGCTCTGGCTCTGGCCGGCCACAGGCCGCGTGCAGCCGATCGGCGGCCTGTCCCGGGACCGGTACGGCTACCAGTTCACCCGCGTCGCCGGCGGCTGGGCGGTCCAGGCCCTCTCCGGCTCCCCGGCCGGCTGCGACGGCTGCGCCGGCCCGCCGCTGCCGGTCTACTTTCTCGGGGACAGCGCGCAGTCCGTGACCCAGGTCGGGGTGGCCAACGGGGTCGCGCCCGGCGCGGCCGCGGGCACGGTCTGGGTGACCAGCTACCCGCCGGGCGCGGACGCCAGCACGGCGGCCGGCACGGCGCGGGAGGTCAGCGTGACCGGCGCGCCGCTCGGGCCGCAGGTCAGGCTCCCGGCCGGGTACGTGATCGCCCAGGCCACCGACCGCGGCCTGCTGCTGGCCCCCGTGGCCCGGCCATCCGGGACCACGCCGTACCAGCTGTGGAACCCGGCCACCGCACGCGCGGACCGCAGGCTTACCGGGGTGGTCGCGGCGAGCGCACGCGAGGTCGCCTGGGCGGCCGGGTGCGCCGCGGTCTGCCGGGTGCAGGTGCTGAACCTGGTCACCGGGCGGCAGACCATGGTCGAGCTGCCGGGGGCGGGCTCGCCCGCGAACGGCGCGTTCAGCCCCGACGGCGATTTCCTCGCCATCGAGGTGAGCCTCTACAACAACGGGGATGACGGCGCGCTGGCGGCCCAGCTCGACGTGGTCTCGGTGGCCACCGGCCGGCTGACCGTCGTGCCGCGGACCTTCGTCAGCAGCGACGCGATGGCCGGGTTCGGGTGGCCCGCGGCCAGCGACACCCTGATCGCGGAGCTGAGCTTCACGGCCAGGGTTCAGGTCGCCTCGTGGCGCCCCGGCGCCGCCCGCCTCGCCGTCGCGGCCATCAGACCGGGGCCGAGCTCGACCTCCCTGATCGTCGGCTAACTCCCGGGCGCCCGGCCTGGCTCACCCGGCCCATCCTGCCCGTCCGGCCACGCGACCGGCGCGGACATGCATGTTTCCGCGCGCCCGGGGAAGTAGGCACGGCCATGCGAGCGACATCGACAGCGCGGGCCACCGGCACGGCCCGGCAGGCCGCCGAGAGCCCGGCCGCGCGGCTGCTGGCCCGGGCCGGGCTCGCGGCCCGCGGCGTCATCTACATCCTGATCGGCTGGGTCGCGATCCTGGTCGCGATCGGCCACAGTGCGCAGGAAGCCGACCAGCAGGGCGCCCTGCAGCTGCTCGCGAGCAAGCCCTACGGCCTGGTCTCGCTCTGGCTGCTCGGCATCGGCTTCGCCGGCTACGCGCTGTGGCGCGCGAGCGAGGCCGCGTTCGGCGTGACCGGTGACCGCAACAGCGCCGGACCCCGGCTGAAGTCGCTGGGCCGGGCGCTGGTCTACGCCGGATTTGCCTACCTGACGTTCAAGGTGATCTCCGGTAGCCGCGGTAGCCAGTCCCAGCGGCAGCAGGACCTCACCGCCACGGCCATGCATCATCCGGCCGGCCGGTGGCTGGTCGGCATCGTCGGCGTGATCATCGTCGTCGTCGGCGCGGTACTGGCGGTCGAGGGCGTCCGCCGCAAGTTCATGAGGTACCTGCGGACGTCGCAGATGAGCCCCAGGACGCGGCGCGTCGTCCGCTGGCTCGGCACGGTCGGGTCGGTCGCCCGGGGCGTGGTCTTCGCGCTGGCCGGCGTCCTGGTGATCGACGCCGCGGTCACGCACGACCCGGCGAAGTCGGGCGGCATCGACAAGGCGCTGCTCACGCTGCGCGGCCAGCCGTTCGGCGAGTTCCTGGTGATCCTGGCCGCGCTCGGCCTGATCACCTTCGGCGTCTACGGGCTGTGCGAGGCCCGCTGGCGCAGGGTCTGAGCCCTTCCGCGTCGTGCCGGACTAACCCGCATCCGCAACGGACCGGAGAATGGAGGGCCCGGGATGGCCAACGTCGCCGTGGTGGCGCATGCCCGCAAGAGCCTGGGCGGCGGCCTGCCCGAGCTGCGCAGGGTACTGGGACGCGGCGGCGTCACCGATCCGCTCTGGTACGAGGTGAAAAAGAGCCGCCAGGCGCCCGACCGCGCTCGCCGGGCCCTCAAGCAGGGCGCCGACGTCGTCTTCGTATGGGGCGGCGACGGCACGGTCCAGCGCTGCATCGACGCGCTGGCCGGCACGGGCGCGGCGATCGCGATCCTGCCCGCCGGCACGGCGAACCTGCTCGCGACGAACCTGCGCATCCCCACGGGCGACCTCGTCGCCGCCGTGCACGTCGGGCTGCACGGCGACCGCCGCCCGCTGGACACCGGATCGGTGAACGGCGAGCATTTCGCGGTGATGGCCGGCGCGGGATTGGATGCCCGTATGATCGCCGGCGCCGACCGGGGCCTGAAGGACCGCCTGGGCCGCGCGGCCTACGTCTACACGGCGGCCAGGAACCTCAGCGCGCGCCGGGCCGCCGCGACCGTCGAGGTGGACGGCGAGCGGTTCTTCAAGGGCCAGGTCTCCTGCGTGCTGGCCGGGAACGTCGGGAAGACCCTCGGCGGGATCGAGGCCTTCGCCGGGGCCCGGCCGGACGACGGGCTCCTGGAGCTCGGCGTGGTCACCGCCCAGAACCCGGTCGAGTGGGCCCGCACGTTCGGCAGCGTCGCGCTCGGCCGGGCCGAGCGGTCGCCGTTCGTCGAGGTCACGCGCGGGAAGAAGTTCCGGGTCCGGTTCGACCGCAAGCTCCCGTACGAGCTTGACGGCGGCGCGCGCAAGGCGGTCCGGGACATGCGGATCAAGGTCCATCCCGGGTCGGTCACGGTCTGCGTCCCGCCCCGGTCGGCGAACGGGGACCCGGGAGGCCGGGACCGGCCGAGTGTGTGAACGACGCAGCGGCGGGCAGTTGGCGGCCATGTCGAGCCGTACTCTCAGCCGCCGCGACGGCAGCCTCGCACCGCTGATCGCGGTCACCGCCGCGGCCGTGGTGTTCACGGTGCTGCTGATCCTGGTGCGCCTGCAGTGGCCTCCGCTGGAATCCGCCGATCATGATGCCGCGGCGCGCCTCAACGTCCTGGTGGCCGGCGACAGCACGCTCGTCGCGGTGATCAAGGCGGTGACCTGGCTGGGCAGCGACGGCGTGCTGTGGACGGTGATCGGCGCGGCTGCGGTCGTTCTCGCGCTGCGCAAGCGCTGGCGGCTGGCGGCTTACCTGCTCGTGACCGGCGCGGGCGCGCTGGTGCTGGACCCGGTGCTCAAGTCGCTGGTCGGCCGGCTGCGGCCGGTGGTGGCCCACCCGGTCGCCCACGGCGCCGGGAACAGCTTCCCCAGCGGCCATTCACTCGGCTCGATCGTCTGTTACGGTGCGGTGCTCCTGGTCTTCCTCCCCGCCGCCCGCGGGAGGTGGCGTGCCGTCTTCATCACGGCGACCGTCACGCTCGTGGCGCTGATCGGGATCAGCCGGATCCTGCTCGGCGTGCACTACCTGTCCGACGTCGTCGGGGCGTGGTCGCTCGGGATCGCCTGGCTCGGGCTCACGGCCTTCGCCTTCGAGGTGGGCAGGCGCGCCGCGGGCGAGCCGGTGACCGATCCGGTGACCCAGGGCCTGGAGCCCGAGGCCCGCGCCGACCTCGCAGGCCCGGCCGGAGCCCGCCGCGGGCCTGCGCCAGCGCGGCCGCATCGCGGCCGGGATCGTGATCGCCTGGGTGCTGATCCTCGGCCTCGTGGTCGGGTTCGGGGAACTGGTGACCAAGGCGGGGAACGGCAACGTGCTGGGTGACCGGACGATCCCGCACTGGTTCGCCGCGCACCGCACGCCCGGCCTGACCCGCTGGAGCCTGATCGTCAGCAATAGCGGCGCGACCGAGGCGATCCTCGTCGTGTCGGTCGCCACCGCGGTGGTGTTTCTCGCCATCACCCGCCGCTGGCGGCCGGTCGTCTTCATCGCCGTCGTCATGGCCGGGGAACTGGCGGCGTTCCTGGCCGCCGCCGCCGTCGTGAAGCGGCCCAGGCCGGATGTCACGCATCTCGACCACCACCTGCCGACCTCCGCCTATCCGTCCGGGCACGAGGCGGCCACCTGCTGCCTCTATGTGGCCATCGCGATCCTGGTCATCGGCTCCGCCCGCGGGTGGTGGCGGTGGCTGTTCGGAATCCCGGCGATCGTCATGCCGGTCCTCGTCGCGCTGGCCCGCCTGTACCGGGGCGAGCATCACCCGACCGACATCCTGGGCAGCCTCATCTTTGCCGCGCTCTGGCTGACGGCGACGTCGTTGCTGATCAGACCGGGCGCGGTCGGGCGGCCCCCGCCGCGCCACCCGCACCCGAGGGAGGTCATGCCGGATGCCCAGGTACGCGATCCTGGAGGCCCCGTCCGCGCTGGGACACGTCCCGGAGCGTCGGGGGGTGGAACGCGCGCCGGAGGCGCTGCTGGCTGATTACTTCCAGATGGCGACCGGGAGGCCCGGCACGTAGACGTAGCCTCCGGTGCCCTTGGCCGCGTTGGGGTCGGACGACAGGTGGCTGTAGTCGATGGCGAACTGGTACTCGGTCCCCGGGAGCACCCGGTGAAAGCTGGGATCGGGAGGCTCGACCACCCCGTGGTCGGTGAATGACCCGTCGCTGAAGTAGAACTGGGCCGGGTTGACCACGAACCCGGCGGCCCCGCCGATGATCATCCAGGCGATGATCGCCCCGCCGGTGCCGTCGCCCTGGGTGTCCACCATCGCGATGCGCGAGCCCTCCGGCGTGGTGTACCAGGACCAGGCCCGGGGATCGGTGTTGTCGGTGGCCTTGAGCACCGCCTCCGGCGGAGTTATCCCCCGCACGGCTTCCAGGCGGGCCGTGCTCTCGCCGAGCAGGCAGGCCGCGTTGTCGGCCTGCGCGGTGACCCCGCCTCCCGGGAACCCCGCGGCGCACACGGGCTGGCGCGCGGCCAGCCACGCGCTGTCGTCGGCCAGGATGGTCGTGCGCTGTGTGGCCGACCCGTCCTGGTACCGGGCGAGCTGCACGGCATCGATGGTCGCGTCGGCGTTCTCGGTCTTGGCCTCGTAGCACTGCCGGACGGCCCCGGCTGTCGCCTGGCCGCCACAGGCGGCCGGGGCCGGGCTGCGAGCCGGATGGCCCGGGTCGAACGGCTCGACGATGGGCACGAACGCCGTCGTGCCCGCGGACGCCGCCGCGCCCGCGCTCGGGGCGGCGGCGGCCGGAGGACTGGTCGCGGCCGGCGCCGCGGGCGCCTGGCTGGTGCTGGCCGCCCCGGAGCCGCAGGCAGCGAGAGCGCCGATCAACCCGGCCGACAGCGCCGCCCCGATCAGGCCGGACCGGCCCGCCCGGGCCACGCCGGACCGGCCCGCCCGGCGCGCCAGGCCTGCTGCCAGGCCCGACCCTCGACCCGCTTTCGGGCTCGGCTCTCGCCCTCGGCCCACTGGGCCACCTCCCCTGCTCCCGGTCCCGCATGTCCCGGTTTTCCGGGTGATGGTAGCGGGCGGCGGGCAGGATCGGCCCAGGATGTGACGAGGACGGTGATGACATGGGCTACCGGCCGGCCGACCGGGACCAGCTGGCCGCGGCCTTCGGCCACCCGGGCGTGGCGGACGCTTACCAGCACCGGCCGCCGTATCCGCCCGAGGTGTTCGACATCCTGGAGCGGATCACCGCCGACCGGCCGCGCCGGGTGCTGGACCTCGGAGCGGGCGAAGGCGCGCTCGCCCGCCCGCTGGCCAGCCGCGTCGACCACGTGGACGCGCTGGACGTCTCGGCGGCGATGGTCGAGGCGGGGCGCCGCCGGCCGGGGCGGCCGGCCGAACCTGCGCTGGATCGTCGGAGCGGCCGAGACCGCCGAACTCGGCGGCCCGTACGCGCTGGTGACCGCCGGGGCCAGCCTGCACTGGATGTCCTGGGCGCCCACGCTGGCCCGGGTGGCCGGGGCGATGACCGGCCACGCGTTCCTGGCCATCGTCGAGCACGGCTACCACGACCTGCCCTGGCGCGCGGAAGTGGCCGAGGTCATCGCCCGGCACTCCCGCAGTCCCCTCTACGACCCCAGCTTCTGGCTGCCCGGCGCGCTGTCCGCCGGAGGGCTGCTCGAGATCACCGGCCGGGCCACGACCGCGCCGGTATCGTTCCGCCAGCCCGTGCAGTCCCACGTCGAGCAGCTCCACTCGACCGCCAGCCTGGCGCGGGAGTGGATGTCCGCCGGGGAGTCCGCCGCCTTCGACCGGGCCGTCGCGGACATCGTGGCGCCCTACGCGGTCGGCGGCGTGCTCGAGATGGACGTGGTGGCGTACCTGGCCTGGGGACGGCCGACGACGGGGACCTAGGTCTAATGGCCGACGCGCCCGGCGGATGGTTGGTGGTTCTATGTCCCCATGACGACGACCTCGGCGGGCCACGACACGGTGCCGGTGGAGTTCTCCGTGCGCGGCCAGCGCGTCGCGGGCATCCTCCGCTCGCCGCGCGGCCGGCCGGGAGCCCAGGTCCCCGGGGTCGTGCTGACCGGCCCGTTCACCGGCGTCAAGGAGCAGGTGGTCTCGGTCTACGCCCGCCGGCTGGCCGACGCGGGCCTGGCCACGCTGGTGTTCGATCATCGCAACTTCGGCGCCAGCGGCGGCGAGCCCCGCCAGCACGAGGACTCCGCGGCCAAGCTGGAGGACCTCCGCGGCGCCACCAGCGCCCTGGCCGGGCAGCCCTCGGTCGACGCCGGGCGCCTCGGCTGCGTCGGGGTCTGCCTCGGCGGCGGCTACGCGCTGCGGCACAGCGCCTTCGACCCGCGCCTCCGCGCGGTCGCGTTCGTGGCCGCGGCCTTCAACGATCCGCGCGCGATGCGCGAGGGCATGGGAGACGCCGGGTACCGGGACCAGATGCGGGCCTTCGCCGCGATCGAGCAGCGCCAGTTCGACACCGGTGAGATCGAGTACCTGCCGGCCGTCGACGGCGACGGCGGGGAGGCGGCCATGCCCGGGCGCGAGCCGTGGGACTACTACGGCACCGAGCGGTCGGCCGCCCCCGGCTGGACCAACCGGGTCACCCGCCTGTCTCTCCGGGAGCTGCTGACCTTCGACGCCGCGATCGGCGCGGACTTCCTCGCCGGGACCCCGGCCCTGTTCATCCACGGCCGCCGGGACGGGTTCTGCTCGCCCGAGGCCGCCGACGGCATCTACCGGCGCGCCCAGTCCGCCGACAAGGAATTCCTGTGGCTGGACACCACCAACCATATCGACCTGTACGACAACCCGGTCTATGTCGGCCCCGCCGTCGCGCGGCTGAGCGGCTGGCTCGCCGAACGCCTGTGACCGGCCCGCCGACCCGTTATGGAGATGCTCATTCGGGGCGGGGATCCCAGCGGAAGCGGCGGATGGCGACGAACGCGCCGACGGCGCCCCAGGCCAGCAGCACGCCGAGATTCCTCCAGTCGAGCCCGGAGGGCTGCGTGAACGAACCGATCAGCACCTCGTTGAACGGCCGCACCGGCAGGGCGCCGGAGATCTGGTTCAGCGTGGCGGAGTGAATCGGCAGGTACGTGCCGGAGATGAACACCAGCGGGAACAGGATCAGCTGCACCACCGCGGGCGCGGCCTCGGAGTTGCGGATGACGGAAGCCACCGCGACGCCCAGCGCGCAGAAGCAGGCCGCGCCGAGTATCAGCGCCATCGCGACCGCGGGCCAGTTCGCGGGCAGCGGCACGCCGTACAGCCGGCCGATCCCGACGATCAGCGCGACGTCGATGGCGCTGACCATGACACAGTGCGCCAGCAGCCCGAGGAAGTACGTCCAGGCCGGCAGCGGCGTGGCCCGCACCCGCTTGAGTATGCCGTTCTGGCGCCGCGCCGCGAGCATGACGGCCAGCTGGCCGTAACAGGAGCCGAGCACGGAGAGCGCGGCGATCGTGGGCACGTAGTACTGCAGGGTCGACAGCCCGTAGAAGTACGAGCTCCCGGTGCCGCCGCGGAACAGCGCGCCGAGGATCACGATGAACACGACCGGGAAGGCGAACGTGAAGATCGCGTTCTGCGGGTTGCGCCAGAACGACAGCTGCTCGTAGCGGACCTGGTGCCACAGCAGGGCGAGATCACCGCGCCGGGCGCGGTGGGCACGGTAGGCGGCGGTGCTCATCGGGTGCTCCCTCCGGTCGATACCTCCGGCGCGCCATGGTCGGAGTCGGAGTCGGAGGTCAGGCGCAGGTAGACGTCCTCCAGGCTGGCCCGGTCCACGGTGAGCCGGTCGAGCACGGCCCCGTGCCGCAGGGCCCAGCCGGTCAGCTGGTGCAGCGTTGCGGTCGGATCGGCGGTCTCCACGGTGACCAGGCCGTGGCCCGGCACGGCGGCGGCCGGCAGGTCGGCGGGCGTGTACCCGTCGGGCAGGGCGAACCGGATCCGCGCCCGGGCGGTGTCACGCCCGCCGATGGTCGACGGCGGGCCTTCGGCCACGATCCGGCCGCCGGACATCACCGCCACCCGGTCGGCCAGCGCCTGGGCCTCGTCCATGTAGTGCGTGGTGAGCACGATGGTGGTCCCGGCGTCCCGCAGGTGGCGCACGATCTGCCACGCGTCCCGGCGCGCGCCCGGGTCGAACCCCGTCGTCGGCTCGTCGAGGAACAGCAGCCTCGGGTCGCCGATCAGGCCCAGGGCCAGGTCCAGCCGCCGCTGCTGGCCGCCGGACAGCGCCTTGACCTTCCGCCGTTCCTGCCCGGTCAGGCCGACCAGGCCGATCACCTCGCCGACGTCCCGCGGGGCCGGGTAGTAGCCGGCGTTACGGGCGAGCGTCTCGCGGACCGTCAGGTACGGCTCGACCGCGATGTCCTGGAGCACCAGCCCGATCTGCTCGCGCAGGGCCCGGCCGGTGGCCCGGTCACCGGGATCGGCGCCGAGCACCTCGACCCGCCCGGCGTCCCGGGCACGGAACCCCTCGAGGATCTCCAGCGTGGTGGTCTTGCCCGCGCCGTTCGGCCCGAGCAGCGCGAAGATCTCCCCGTCCTCGACGGTGAAGCTCACGTCGCGCACGGCCTGCACCGTGCCGTAGCTCTTGCGCAGCCCTGCGACCACGACCGCGCCGGACGCTCGTGACCGCACGACCGGGACCTGATTCCTCACGTCGTCCCTCACTTCCGTACGCACTGGACCTCCACGGACAGGTCGAGGTAGCGGCCGGCCAGCCCGCGGTAGGCGGTCACGCCGAACTCGGTCCGGTCGATGCGGGTGGTGGCGCGGACGGTGAACGACCGCGGTGACACCGCGGACCGCTCGATGGACAGGCGGACGGGCCGGGTGACGTCGCGGACCGTCAGCGTGCCGGTGAGCTCCTGGCCGTCGACGCGTTCCGAGGTGAACGTCACGACCGGGTACCGGCCGGCGTCGAGCAGGCGCGCCGACCGCACGGTGGCGTCCCGGGCCGGGTTGCCGGTGCGGAAGCTCGCCGCGTCGATCTCCGCGTGGACGGCCGAGGCGGCGAGCGGCTCGGCGATGTCGACCCTCCCGCCCCGGATCGCGAGGCGGCCGCGGACCGGGGCGAGCCCGAACAGGTGCCGGGTCCGGAACGTGACCGCCGAGCGGCCGGCATCGATCTCGTACCGGCCGAGGTGGGGTGTGGTCACTGCGTGGTGGTCCTGTTGTGTGGTCATGTCCCCCATCGCATCGCGGCCGGGGTGGCGGGCGGCAGCGCGAGCGGTAGGGTCCGGGCGCGACGAAGGTCGGCGCGTAGCGGGCGGCATGCGACTTTCGTAGGTTTCCGCCCCCACGAAGGGTTCGCCGTCCGGCTCGCGCACGCCGCGATGACGTACCGTGGCGGCGTGAGTGGCGCACCGTGGTACCAGCGGCAATACCGCGTGAATTACGCACCGTGGTACCGGCGGCACTGCGTCGCGATCGACGTCGCGATCGCGGTGTTCTTCGTGCTGCTCGACACGGTCCTGACGCTGGTGGGGGCCTCGTGGTGGCCGGCCCAGCCGACCACGCTCGCCTGGGTCATGCTCGCGGTGCAGGCGGCCGCCGTTTCCTCGCTGGTCGTCCGGCGCCGCGCGCCGATCGCGGTGGTCGCCGTCCTGTCCGCGTTCACGCTCGCGGTGACGCTGCTGATCTGGCCGGCGGGCGCGCTGACGCCGGCGCACTCGGCTAACGTGTGGGCGCCGCTCGGGACCGTGGTGGCGGCGTACGGGCCGTTCTTCTACCAGCACAACCGGCGCAAGGCGTACCTCGCGCTGGCCATCCTGGTCATCGTCGTCTGCCGGCCGTGGCAGCCGTCGGTCACGGTCATCACGATCGGCCTGCTCCGTACCGCCCTGGGGCCGCTGCTCGCGCTGTACTTCGACGCCCGCAACCGGATGGTGCATGCGCTGAGGGACCGGGCCGAGCGGGCCGAGAGCGAGCGCCACCTGCTCGCCGAGCAGGCCCGCGCCGAGGAGCGCGCCCGGCTGGCCGGCGAGATGCACGACGTGGTGACCCACCGGGTGAGCCTGATGGTGCTGCAGGCGGGCGCGTTGCAGATGACCGCGCCCGACGAGGCCACGCGGCACGCGGCCGAGGAACTGCGAACCGAGGGCGTCCAGGCGCTGGACGAACTCCGGGACCTGGTCGGGATCCTGCGCACCGAGCCGGACGGGGACGAGGCCCCGTCGACGCCGCAGTTCGCCGCGCTGGTCGCGGAGTCGACCGCGGTGGGAACGCCGGCCGAGCTGGTCGAGGAGGGTGACCGGGCGCTCGCCTCGCCGGTGGTCGGGCGCACGGCGTACCGGATCGTGCGGGAGGCGCTGACCAACGTCCGCAAGCACGCGCCCAGGGCCCGGGTGACCGTGCGGGTCAGCTACGGCGAGACCCAGGTGCACCTGGAGATCCGCAACACGCCGCCGCCGGGCCCGACGGGCGGCGCGCTGGCCGAGACGGGCTCCGGCCTGGGCCTGGCCAGCCTGAGGCAGCGGATCGAGCTCGTGCACGGCACGCTGCGCGCCGGGCCGACCCCGGACGGCGGGTTCTGCGTGGCGGCCACGCTGCCCGCGTACGTGCCGACCGCGGAATCGGCGGCGGCGCCGTGATCCGGGTGGTGGTGGTGGACGATGAGCCGATGGTGTGCGCGCACCTGCGCACGATCCTCGGCGCGTCGGGCACGATCGAGGTGGTCGAGGAGGCGCACGACGGGGCGGCCGGCGTGGCGGCGGTCGTGCGCAGCCGGCCGGACGTGGTGCTCATGGACCTGCGCATGCCGGGCGTGGACGGGCTCACCGCGATCGAGCGCATCGGCAAGCTGGCCGACCCGCCGGTCGTCGTGGTGCTGACCACCTTCGACGCCGACCAGTACGTGCTGCGCGCGCTGCGCGCCGGGGCGGCCGGGTTCCTGGTCAAGTCCACGCCGCCGCAGGACCTGATCGGGCTCGTGCAGGTGGCCGCGGAAGGCCACACGGTGCTGTCGCCGACCGCCGCCCGCCGGCTGGTCGCGGCGTCGGCCGACAGCCAGTCCGCGCGCGACCGCGCGCGCAAGCTGGTCGCGGTCCTGACCGAACGCGAAGCGCAGGTGCTGGCCTGCCTCGGCGAGGGCCTGTCGAACGCGCAGATCGCGGCGCGGCTGTACCTGTCGGAAGCCACGGTCAAGGGCTACGTGTCGCGGATGCTGGACAAGCTGGGCTGCGCGAACCGCACCCAGGCCGGGCTGATCGCGCACGACGCGGGCCTCGTCGGCCCGTAGCGGCGCCTTTGGCCGCTCCGGGCGCGCGCCGGGTCCGGCCGGGCGACGATGGTGACGACGCGAAGTACCCCAGCGAAAGGAACGCGCATGCACGTCCGTCATGGCCGCGACAGCGAGCAGGGTCCCGCGGAGAACTTCACCGGGACCGCGTGGATGGACAAGATCGCCATACCGTCCGAGGCGGCACCGGTCGCGGTCTACAGCGTCCACTTCACCCCCGGGGCCCGCACGGCCTGGCACGCCCATCCGCGCGGGCAGGTCCTGCACGTCACCGAGGGCGCCGGCCTGGTCCAGGCCCGGGGCGGGGACGTCACCGAGATCCGCGCCGGGGACACCGTGTGGACCGAGGCGGGCGAGTGGCACTGGCATGGAGCGGGCCCGCGCACGTTCATGACGCACCTGGCCGTGCAGCAGGCCGTCAACGGGAAGACGGCCGAGTGGGGTGACCAGGTGACCGACGAATACCCGGCGTGAGGCCGGTGTCCCCCGGTTGGGTGACATGACCAGCCGCCGGGGCGGGCCTAGCTTCGTGGTAGAGGCCGGGGCGGGGGCGTGCGCGGGCCGGGGTCATCGCCGACCCCGGCACCCGCGCGGTCCGGTCGTCGGGTGCCGGCCGCTCCCCGCGCCGCACCTTGTGCCCGGCGGCGGGCACACCGTACGGTCAGCCAGTGACCTGCGAGGAATGCGGATTCCGCGACGAGCTCGTCGCGGCGGACGAGATCCCGGGCCGGCTGCGGTCGTTCGGCCCCCGCTTCGCCGGCGCGCTGGCCGGGACCGGTCCGGCCACGGTGTCGCGGCGGCCCGAGCCCGCGGTGTGGTCGGCGCTGGAGTACGCCTGCCACGTGCGGGACGTGTTCCTGGTCCAGCGGGAGCGCGCGGTGCTGGCCCAGGTGCAGGACAACCCCCGGGTCGCCCGGATGAACCGCGACGAGCGGGTGGCGGTGTGCCGCTACGACGCGCACCCCGTTCCGGACGTGCTGGACCAGCTGGCCATGGCCGCGGAGTTGTGCGCCACCGTGTTCGATGGCCTGGGCGAGGCCGCCCTGGCCCGCCGCCTGGTCTACCCCTGGCCCGAGGCCACCGAGCGGGACGTGGCCTGGGTCGGCCGCCACACGGTGCACGAGGGCGAGCATCACCTGATGGACGTGCGCCGGGTGCTGGCCGCGGTGAGCGGCGCCTGCTGAGCCGGCCGGGCCAGATCCCTAGCGGGGGGCGGCGCCCGCGAACCCCAGCGCGGTGATGCTCCGGCTGGTCGGCGAGCGGGGTCCTGAACACCGCTCAGCGCATTGGCAGCGCCCTGGGCATCGCCGTGGTCGGCACCGTCCTGTTCGGTACTCTCCACCCGGCGGGAGACAGCGGGCCAGCGCTCGCGGCCGCGTTCAGCCACAGTTTCCAGGTCGCGCTGGCCGTCAACATCGCGCTGAGCGTCGCCACCTTCGCGCTGGCCCTGGTCACCCCGGGGACACCGGCAGGCCGGCACTCGTGAGCTCCGCGAGGCGGCGGAACGCGGCCTGGGTGGCCGAGCCGGGCGCGGCGCAGTAGACGATCAGCCGCTGGCCGGTGTCGGCTACGTGCAGGATCTGGCATTCGAACTCGAGCGGCCCGGTCAGCGGGTGATCGACCCGCTTGATCAGCGGCCGGCGGGACTCGACCTCGTGCGCCGCCCACATCTGCGCGAACTCGGGCGAGACCCCCAGCAACTCGGTGACCAGCGCCCCGATGCCCGGGTCGGCCGGGTAGCGCGCGTAGGCGGCCCGCAGCTCGGCCACGGTGGACCGGGCGAACCGGGCGGCCTCCGGGTCGGACCAGGGGCCCGCCGCGGCGGGCAGGCGGAACATCCAGCGGATCATGTTCCGGTCCGGTTCGGCCAACCCGGACAGGTCCCCGATGAAGTGGGTGGCCAGCCGGTTCCAGGCCAGGATGTCGTACTTCGCGTCGACCACGTAGGCCGGCGTCTCCGGCAGGCTGTCCAGCAGGTTGCGCAGGCCGGGGCTGACCTCGCGGGACGGGCGGGCGGCGGGCGGCGGGCTCTCGCCGACCAGCCGGAACAGGTACTCGCGCTCGTCGGCGGTGAGCAGCAGGGCCCGGGCCAGCGCGGCCAGGACCTGCCGGGACGGACGCGGGCCGCGGGCCTGTTCCAGCCGGATGTAGTAGTCGACCGACATCCCGGCCAGCTGGGCCACTTCCTGCCGGCGCAGTCCGGGCGTGCGCCTGCGGCCCGACCCGGGCAGGCCCACGTCGGCGGGGCGCAGGCGGTGCCTGCGGGTGCGCAGGAACGTAGCCAGGTCGCCGCGGTTCATGCCTTCCAGCATGCCGCACGATCCGCCGCTGGCGGGCGGGCCAGGGTGGTATCGCCGGTCCCAGCCTCGGCGGGCCTCTCCCGGCCGGCGGCCGGGTCGGGAAGGCTGGCTCCCATGACGACGATTGCGCTGATCACCGGGGCCAACAAGGGCATCGGGTTCGCCACCGCCCGGCTGCTCGGGGCCCGCGGCATCACCGTGCTGGCCGGCGCCCGGGACGAGAGCCGGGGCCGGCAGGCCGAGCGTGACCTGCTCGCCGGCGGGGCCGACGCCCGGTTCGTGCCGCTGGACGTGACCGACGACAAGTCGGTAGCCCGGGCGGCCGAGTGGATCGACGCCGAGTACGGCGTGCTGGACGTCCTGGTCAACAACGCCGGCATAGCCCGCGGGGATGGCCGCGGCCGGCCCAGCGAGACCACGGTCGGCACGCTGCGCGCGGTCTACGAGACCAACGTGTTCGGGGTGGTCGCGGTGACCAACGCGATGCTGCCGCTGCTGCGCCGGGCGGCCGCGGCCCGGATCGTCAACGTGTCCAGCGAGGTCGGCTCGATCACCTCGATGACGGATCCCGACAGCCCGCTGTACCCGATGGCCTCGGTGCCCTACCCCTCGTCCAAGACCGCGGTCAACATGATCACCGCGATGTACGCCAAGGAACTGCGGGATACCCCCATGAAGGTCAACGCGGCCAACCCGGGCTACTGCGCGACCGACCTCAACGGCCGCAGCGGGCTGCGGGCCCCGGAGCAGGGTGCCGAAGTGAGCGTGCACCTGGCCACCCTGCCGGCGGACGGGCCGACCGGGGTGCTCTGGGGTCACCTGTGGACCTCCGGCGGCGACGGGGGCTGCGGCGTCCTGCCGTGGTGAGCGGCGTTCAGGTGGCCGGGTCGGCCCGGAAGATCGGCCAGCCGATCTGGGTCTGCCACTCGCCCGGGTCGTCGACGTCCTGGGCCGAGCGCAGGTAGAACTCGCGCAGCGGCCCGTCCACGCTGAGCTCGTGGCGCATCACGTAGGAGCCCAGCGCCCCGTAGGTGATGTCGGCGTCGTCCAGGGATCCGTGGTGCGTCACGACCGCGAGTTCCGCCGCGGGCACCACGATCGGGACAACCCGCCCGACCGGTCGCACCGCCCCGTCGACCGGGATGAACACCGTGGCCTCGCCGCGGTCCTGCTGGAAGATCTCGCTGGCGAACAGCCCGCCGCTCGGCCCGGCAGGGCTCAGCCGCTGCGCCTTCGCGATCGCGTGCAGTTCGCCGAGCGCGCCCTGCCACCAGGGCAGCATGTCCGCGCGGTGCACCACGTCGCGGACGGCGATGGCCGGCGTCGGCGGCACCGTCCGGTGCTCCACCGGCCGCGGGTCATCCGGTCGGTCGATCAGGCTCCGCAGCGAGCGGACCGCCTCGCGGGTGCGGGCGAGTTCGGTCTCCAGGTGATCCAGGTGGGCCGCGATGATGGCGTTGCGCGCCGCCGCCCCGTCCGCGGCGAGCACGGCCTTCACCGCGGGAACCGGCATGTCCAGGTTGCGCAGCCGCACGATGACCTGCGCGGCCGGGATCTGGTCGGCGCTGTAGTACCGGTACCCGCTGTCCGGGTCGACGGACCTCGGCTCGAGCAGGCCGACCCGGTGGTAGTGGCGCAGCGTCTTCACGCTCAGGTGCGTGGCCCGGGAGAAGTCCCCTATGGTCAGCGCGGCGCTCACGGCAAAATCCTCAACTCTCCCCCTAGGGCACAGTCAAGCCGAGATGAGGGCCTTGACCCTCCCGCCCGGGGAGCGCCGAGCCTGAGGACAGCCGCCCTTCGCGGCGTTCGTACCGCCGGTCGAGAAGGAGAACCACCATGTCCGATGTCACCGGGCTCACCGGGGTCGTGGCCGACCACGTCGCGGCCGTCAACGCCTTCGACGAGGACGCCATCGTGGCCACGTTCGCCGACGACGCGCTGGTCAACGACGCGCACCGGGAGTTCTGGGGCTCCGCCGCGATCCGCCGCTGGGTGGCCAGGGAGATGGTCGGCGACAAGGTCACGATCGAGGTGACCGAGGTCATCGACCACCACGGCGACGTCATCGTCCGCGGCCGCTACGACGGCGAATTCGACAAGACCAGCCTGCCGGACGAGCTCATTCTGACCAACTACCTCACCGTCCGCAACGGGAAGATCGTCAGGCTGATCGTGATCAGGAACACGCCGGGCTACTGAGTCATTTCGTCCGTCGACCTCAGGCCAGAGAGTCCGCGGGCGGCCGCGGGGAGGATTAAATGGCTCACTGAGCCTTCGGCCGGCCGGCGCGGTCGGCTACTCGATCTTGGTCGTGATGGGCGTGCCCAGCTCGACCGTACGGCCCACCGTGCAGAGCTTGTCGTGTGACTTTGCCACCACGTCGGGCAGGATCGCCCGGGCCTCGTCGCCCCGCTCGCCCGCGGGGAACGTGAGCCGGAACGTGATCCCGATGTCGGTCAGCCGGTTGCCGTTCTCGTCGCGGATCTTGGTCGCGTCGACCAGCACCTCGAAGCTGTCCGGCTCGGCCCGGCGCGAGGTCAGGACGTCGACGTCGATCGCGGTGCAGCCGCCGAGCGCGGCGAGCAGCAGTTCGGTCGGCGTGAAATCGGTGCCGCCGCCGGTGCCGAACGCGATCCGGCCGCCCCGGCTGTTGACGGCCTCGAACCTGCCGCTGGCTATCCGTTCGACGGCTACGTTGCGGGGCACTGGGCTAGTTGTCATCCCCCCACCCTCCCACGCACCCAGGTTCGGCCTCGCCCGCCCGGCGAGCGCATTTCCGTGATCATTTTCGACTTTTCATTGGTTCCAGTCATTCCCTGGGATGAAATGCCCCGGTTTGTGCCCACCGAACCAATGAAAATATGGGCCGTCAGGCCGGAACGAGATAGGAGGCGAGGTGCGTGTCGAGGGCGCGGAGGCCGGCCTGGTCGGCCGGGGCGGCGCGGAAGCCGATGTAGCCGTCCGGGCGGACCAGGAGGGCCACCGGATCCTCGCCCGGGGCCTGGCTGACATCCACGAGGTCATGCCACCGGCGGCGCAAGCGGGCGAGCTCCTCGTCGTCGGCGCGGCCGGAGACGATCAGGTGATGCCGCGTCCCCGGCAGGGACAGGCGGTCGGGATAGCGGTCGCCCGGGGCGGGGCCTGCGGCGGCAGGCCCGGTGCGCGGTACTCGCCGACGAGCGGCGTGCCCGCATAGGACACGTCCAGCATGCAGCGGGACCGCACCAGGGCGGCGACGCGTTCTTCGGAGGGCGGGTCGGGGAAGGCCCCGGCCCGCGCCGACTCGACGGCGCCGTAGGCCAGCTGGTGCAGGCGGTCGGAGACCTCCAGGACGTGGGCGTCGGCGGCGGCCCGCTCGGGGCCATAGCTCTCGAGCAGGATCGGACGGGCCCGGCCGCGCTGGACCAGCGCGAGCTTCCAGGCCAGGTTGTGCGCGTCCTGCAGCCCGGAGTTCAGGCCCTCGCCGCCGAACGGGCTGGACAGGTGCCCGGCGTCGCCCAGCAGGAAGCGCCGCCGGTCGGCCAGGCGCGGGGCCTGGCGGCGGTGCATGCGGAACGGGGAGGCCCACGCGACCTCCTCCACGTGGACCACCTCGTCGGGGATCCGCCGCCCCATCGTCGCCGCCACCGCGGCGACCGACCGGTCGCGCTCCAGCCGTGCGGATTCGACCTCGTCCAGGTCGCCGATGAACGTGATCCAGTGATCATCCGGCAGCGCCGCGAGCAGCACGTAGCCCTCGGGGGAGGCGATGAGAGCCGAGCAGTCGCGGGGCAGGCTGGACCGGACCCGCACGTCGGCCGCGAGCGCCGGGCCGGGGTAGGTCGTGCCGGCCAGGGACTCGTCCATGGACCCCCGGGTGATGCTGGCCGCGCCGCCGGCCCCGATCACCCAGTCCGCCTCCGCGGTCTCCGTCGCTCCGCCGGCGCGCTGCAGCGTGACCAGGACGTCACGGTCGCGCTGCTGGACCGACTCCACCGACACGGCCCGGTCCACCGCGCCGCCCAGCTCGGTGAGCCGCTCGGCGAGGATCTGCTCGGTACGCCATTGCGGAAGGCTGGTCTGGAACTCCCACCGGCAGCCCGCGCCGGCGAAGGCCATCTCGGCCATGCACCGGAGCTCCCGGTCGTAGACGCGCGCGAAGTCCAGGTGCTCGGATGCGGCCAGGACCCGGTCGGCGATACCGGCCTGCTGCAGGATTTCCATCGTCGCGGGCTGCACCGCCGTCGCCCGGGCCTGCCGGTGCGGCTCGGGCTGCCGCTCGACGACGCGGGCCCGCACCCCGTGGCGCGCCAGCTCGGCGGCGGCGAACAGGCCAGACGGCCCGGCGCCGACGATCAGTACTTCGGTCCCCCCATCGACCACGTGCCCATTAGACCAGGGTCAGGTCGCGGCGCCGGGAACCGGGTCCGGCCGGACCGCGGGCAGCGCGGCCCGCAAGTCACCGGCCAGTTCCGTCGCGGCGTCCCGCAGCGCGCCCAGGTCCGGGCCGGCGGCCAGCAGCGAGCGGGACGCGCTGGGCATGACCCGGTCCGGGCACGCGGCGAAGGTCCGCGCCACGTCGGCGCAGGTGGCGCCCTGGGCGCCGAGACCCGGGGCGAGGAACAGGGCGTGCGCCGCGGGCAGGTCCAGCGAGGGTTCCAGGTGCGTGGGGCCGATGACCGCGCCGACCGGCCCGATCGCGCCCGGGGCCAGCATCGCGTTGAGCTCCCCGATCTCGCGCAGCAGCGTTTCCTCGACGCTCCGCCCGCCCGGGCCGCGGGCCGCCTGCACCGCCCGGCCCTCGGGATTCGACGACCGGGTGACGACCAGGAGGCACGCGCCGGCGTCCCGGGCGCGGGACACGAACGCGCTCATCGCGCCCAGCCCGAGATACGGGTGCACCGTCACCGCGTCGGCTTCCAGCGGCGCCCCGGCGCCGAGGAAGGCCTCGGCGTAGGCGTCGTTGGTGGTCCCCACGTCCCCGCGCTTGACGTCCAGGATCACCAGCAGGCCGGCCGCGCGGGCGTCGGCGACCAGGCGCTGCAGTGTCCTGATCCCCCGCCACCCGTGCCGTTCGTAGAACGCCGACTGCGGCTTCACCAGCCCGACCGTGCCGACGGCGGCGTCCAGCACGATGTCGGCGAAGCGGTCCAGCCCGTCGGCGCTGTCGCCGAGGCCCCAGGCGTCCAGCAGGTCTGCGGACGGGTCCAGCCCCCAGACCAGCGGCCCGCAACGGGCACGCACCGCCGCGAACCGGGCGGCAAAGGAGTCGGTCATCTCGCCCAGGCTCTCACATCACGAGGCGGCGAGCCCGGCCTCGATCTCGGCGCGGTGGTCGTCCGCGTGCCGGATCGCGATCTGGGCGACGCGTTCCACCCGCCCCTCGCCGACCTGCAGGTCCCCGGCGGAGCAGCCGGCCACCAGCTGGCTGATGGCCGCGCCGCTGCGGCGCAGGTGCTCGACCGCCTCGGCCCGCGTCACCGCCGCGGCCCGGGCCGCGTGCTCCGCGTTGAGCGCGTCCACGACCTCGCTGCTGACCGTCGCCGTCTGTCCGTCGAGGATCTCGCGCATCCAGCCGGCCAGGTACTCGTAGGCGTGCGCGACATGATCCACGACCACCCCCACCGGGCGCGGGTCGCCATCCAGCGGCGCGGCGCGCCACTGCTCATCGCTGCAGCCGTCCGCGAAGGCGACCAGCCGTTCTCGTGCCTGGTCGATCTCGGCCGCATAGTCCGCCGGGCTCCGCGCATGCTCGCTCATACCGCCGAGCATAGAGAACGGGCGCGGCGCCTAAGATCGCTGGTATCCGACGTCTCAGGGCGGGAGAGGGAGGCGCCGTGGTGCGGGTCATGGTCACGGGCGGGGCCGGCTTCCTGGGGGCTCGCCTGGCCCGGGCCCTGCTGGCCGCGGAGGCGCTGGAGGTGGCAGGCGGCGGGGCGCGCCCGCTGTCCCGGGTGACGCTGGTCGACCAGGCACCGGTGCCCGGTGACCTGGCCGCGGACGAGCGGGTGACCGCGATCCGCGGCGACCTCGGCGAGCTGCTCGGCTCCGGGCGGGACGTGCTCGACGGGACCGACGTGATCTTCCATCTCGCGGCCGCGGTCAGCGGGGAATGCGAGGCGGACTTCGATCTGGGCCTGCGGGCCAACCTGCACGCCACCGAGTCGCTGCTCGCGTCGTGCCGCGCGCTCGGGACCAGCCCGGTCGTGGTGTACTCGAGTTCGGTCGCCGTCTTCGGGGACTCGGCGGAGCACCCGCTGCCCGCGGTCGTGGACGACCAGACCCTGCCGAACCCGCAGACCAGCTACGGCACCCAGAAGTTCATCGGGGAGCAGTTGCTGGCCGACTACACCAGGAAGGGATTCCTGCGCGGCCGGGCCATCCGCCTGATGACCGTCAGCGTGCGCCCCGGGCGCCCCAACGCGGCGGCGTCGGGCTTCCTGTCCGGCATCATCCGCGAGCCGCTGGCCGGCCAGCGCGCGGTCTGCCCGGTCGCCCCGGAGACCGAGGTGGCGCTGGCCTCGCCGGCGAAGGCCATCGGCGGGCTGCTCCGCGCGGCCACGTCCTCCGACCAGGCCTGGGGCGGCCGCACCGGGGTCAACCTGCCCGCGCTCACCATGACCGTCGCCGGCATGGCCGCTGCGCTGGAACGGGTCGCCGGGCCGGAGGTGAGCGCGCTGATCGACTGGGTTCCCGACCCGGCGGTGGCCAGGATGTTCGCGACCTGGCCCGGCCGGGTCCGCTCGGAGCGGGCGGCCCGGCTCGGACTGACCCCGGATCCCGACTTCGATTCCGTCATCACGATGTACCTCGCCGAGTCCCGGACCTGACGCCGTGATCGCCGGGCTGGAAGCGGGGA
This sequence comes from uncultured Actinomycetota bacterium, assembly GCA_963795055.1. Lineage (GTDB taxonomy): Bacteria > Actinomycetota > Actinomycetes > Streptosporangiales > Streptosporangiaceae > JASHPR01. The sequence goes on along the minus strand of CAWCGJ010000005.1, from coordinate 167,072 downwards.
CATGATCCTCACCGTGGCGTTCGCCCTGGCCGCCTCGTTTGCCAACGCGGTCAACGTCATGACCCAGCACAAGGCGAGCATCGCCGCCCCGAAGCGGGAGAAGGGCTGGCGGCTGGTCGGCTACCTGTTCCGGCAGCCGCTGTGGCTGCTCGGCTGGATCGCCGCGGTGGGCGGGTTCGTGTTCCAGGCCTTCGCCCTGCACGACGGCCAGCTGTCGATCGTCCAGCCGCTCCTGGTCACCGAGCTGGTCTTCGTGCTGGTGCTGCGGCGGGTGTGGATCCGCCAGGACATCGCCCGCGCGGCGTGGGTCTCCGTGCTGGTCGTCTGCGTGGCTCTGGCCGTGTTCCTCACGGTGGCCGAGCCGACCGGCGGGAAGCCCACCCCCGCCACCGCGGAATGGCTGTCCGCGCTGCTGGTGTTCGGCGGGGCCATCGCCGCCGCCGCGGCGGCAGGGACACGGGGCTCACCGGCGCGCCGGGCCGCGGCGTTCGCGGTGGCGGGCGCGCTGGCGTGGGCCCTGATGGCGGTGTTCATCAAGTCGACGACCGACACACTCGCCGTCTTCGGCCTCGCCGGCACGCTCACGCGCTGGCCGGTGTATGCGCTGGCGGGCGCGGCGGTGGCCGGCACGCTGCTCGAGCAGGCCGCGCTGCACGTCGGGCCGCTGAGCGTGTCGCAGCCGTTGCTGGTCATCATCAACCCGCTGGCCAGCATCGTCCTGAGCGTGTGGCTGTTCGACGAGCGCTTCACCGACAGCCCGGCGAGGATCACCATCGCGGTCCTGTCGTTCGCCGTCCTGGCTGCCGGGATCACCGCGCTGTCACGGACAGCGCCGCAGGATCTCGCCCCGGCCTCCTCGGCGCCGGCGCCGGGACATCGCTGACGCAGGCCGGCCGGAGCCGACCGCGCCGGCCGCTCAGGTCAGCGGGGCGGCTCGACGTAGCGGCGCTGCTCGTACACCTCGGCCGAGGCACGCCGCCGCCGCCGGGCGACCACGGCCCAGATCGAGATGCCGAGGCAGACCACGCCCGCGATCATCAGGATCACGCCGATGGCCTTGATGTCCACGTATGCGGAGTTCCAGGTGATGGCCCAGCGCAGGATGGCGCCGAGGGCGATCAGCGCGATGCTCCCGCCAATGGTCATGACAGCCTCCTCCGCTGGCGTCGGCCGCCGCCTCGCGGCCGCGCGGGACTGGATACCGGCCCGGCGCGGGCCTCGTACCCGCCGCACGGCGCGGGCATCATATCCTGCACGGCGCGGGCCTCGTTTTCTTAGCTTGCCCTACCCGAGCCGACCGCCGCTATAGTGGCTCGCCCGGACGGAGTGATCAGTCGTCTGCGGCGCATCCCGCGCTGACTCACCCGGGCCGGGTGAGGCGCTCTCGGGCTGCTCGGAGAAACGTGGTTGGATGCGAGGACGAAGCCTGCGCGACGATTCGCCGTGCCAGCGGCCGCGCCGGGCGCGGGAGCCTGCAGGAGGTGACCTTGTCTGACGCGGGTGGCGAGGTGAGGCCCGTGGCCGGAGCCCCGGATTCGGAAACGCCGGACCCGGAAGCCCCGGTCGCGGGAACCCCGGACCCCGACCTCACCCAGGGCGAACGGGCGGAACTGGCACGCCTCCGGGCCGAGGTAGCCGACCTGCGCAGCCGGGAGGACGGGTTGCGCCAGCAGGAGGCCGGGTTGCGCCGGCAGGAGTCCGACCTGCACGTCCGGGAGGCCGAGGTGCGCGACCGGGAGGCCGCCGTCGTCAGCGGCGCCCGGCGGCACCGGGTGGGCTGGCGGACCCCGGTCGCCAGCGTGCTGATCGTGCTCGGCTGCCTGCTCGCCCCGATCTCGGTGGTCGGGGTATGGACGGCCAACCAGGTCTCCGACACCAACCGCTACATCGCGAATATCGAGCCGCTGATCCATGATCCGGCGGTGCAGGGTGCGCTGACCGACAAGGTCACGGTCGCGATCACCAGCCACCTCAACATCGTGGGCTACACCAACCAGGCCGCCAGCCTGCTGAACAGCAAGGGCCTGTCCCGGGTGGCCACGCTGCTGAAGACCTTCGGCCCGTCGATCGCCAGCGCGGTCGCCGGGTTCATCCATACCCAGGTCAGCAAGATCGTGACCAGCCCGCAGTTCGCCAACACCTGGATCCAGGTCAACACCACGGCCCACGCCGAACTGGTGAAGGCCCTGTCCGGACAGGGCAACGGCGCGGTCAGCGTGAGCAACGGGCAGGTGGTCATCGACCTGGCCCCGTTCATCGTGATCGTCAAGAAGGCCCTGGTGGCGCGCGGTTTCTCGATCGTCAACAGCCTGCCGCCGATCCACCCGAACCTGGCGCTGTTCTCGTCGAAGGACCTGGTCCGGGCGCAGACCCTGTACCGGCTGATCAACGACCTGAAGATCGTGCTGCCGATCCTGACGCTGCTGCTGCTCGCCGCGGGGGTGTACATCGCGCGCGGCCACCGGCGCGCCCTGATCGCGGCCGGACTGGGGTTCGCCGGTTCCATGCTCGTGCTGGGCCTGGGCCTGCTGATCTTCCGCGGCATCTACCTCAATACCGTCCCGAACAACGTGCTGCCCAGCAACGCCGCGGCCGTCATCTTCGACACGTTCGTGCGGTTCATCAAGGAAGCGCTGCGCACGCTGCTCGTGGTCGGGCCTGGTCGTCGCGATCGGCGCGTTCTTCAGCGGCCCTTCGGTGACCGCGGTCCGGTCCCGGGAGGCGGTCAAGTCGGGATTCGACTGGATTCGCGGGGCGGGCGAGCGCCGGGGCGTGTCCACCGGGCCGGTGGGCCGGTGGACCTACCGGTACCGGCACGCGCTGCGCATCGGCGCGGTGTTCCTGGTCGCGCTGCTCTTCGTGTTCTGGGGCCGGCCCACCGCCGCGGTGGTCATCTGGCTCGCCGTGCTCCTGCTGGTGCTCCTCGGGCTGATCGAGCTGATCGGCCGGCCGCCGGCCCGGCCCAAGGTGGCGGAGCAGCCATGACCAGGACATCGCCCGGCCCGGTGCGCGCCGCCCCCCGCCCGCGCCCCGTCCGCGGGTAGGCCGCCCGGTGCTGGTGCAGGCAGCCGGGCTCGCGTTGCTGGCGGCGCTGTCCCCGACCGCGCTGCTGGTCGCCGCGGTGTACCTGGGTACGGCCCGGCCCCGGCTGACCGCCACGTTCTACCTGATCGGGGCGGTGGCCATGAGCCTGATCACCGGCGTGGTGATCCTGGTCCTGCTGCGCACCGCCGACCTGAACCACTCCAACGAGCACACCCCGCGCTACGGCCTGCGGCTGGGCCTGGGCATCCTGCTGCTGCTGGCCGCCCTGGTGATCGCGCGGCGCAAGCCGAAGCCGCCCGATCCGGACAAGCCGGCGTCGGGAATCGTGAACAAGCTGGTCGCCAACCCGGTGCCGTGGACCGCGTTCGTGGCCGGCCTCTTGATCTTCGCCCCGGGCGTGACGTTCCTGGCCGCGCTCCAGGTGATCGCGACTTCCAATGCCAGCGACTTTGAAACCGCCCTGGCGATCATCATCGTCGTGGTCATCAATGTGCTGCTGGTCTGGCTGCCCATCGTGATGCACATCATCTTCCCGAACCGGACCACCCGCTACCTGAACGCCTTCAACGGCTGGCTGCGCGCGCACGGCCGAGCCATAGTCATCGTGGTCCTGATCGTGGTTGGATTGATCATGGTCGGCAACGGGATCTACGGCCTCACGGTCATCAAGTGACGGGCCCGCGGTGACCACGCCGGTCCGGCTTCACCCGCACCGGATGATTCCCGCAGGCCCGGCCGGCCAGCCATACTGATCTCGTGGAACCACTCGACCGGCTGCGCTCGGCGCGCAGGGGCGTGACCGTCTCGGCCGAAGCGCTGGCCCAGCGCGCCGCGGAGCGGGTCATCGACCTCGTCCTCCAGGCCATCGACATCAACGCGCTGCTCCAGACGGTGGACCTCAACGCGCTGCTAGGGCGGGTGGACCTCAACACGCCGCTCAAGGAGGTCGACCTCAACGAGCTGCTCCGGCAGGTCGACCTCAACGCGCCGCTCAAGGAGGTCGACCTCAACGAGCTGCTCCGGCAGGTCGACCTCAACGCGCCGCTCAAGCAGGTCGACCTCAACACGCCGCTCAAGGAGGTCGACCTCAACGCTCTGCTCAAGCAGGTGGACGTCAACGCGCTACTCAAGCAGGTCGACCTCAACGAGCTGCTGGAGCACGTCGACATGGACGCGCTACTGGACCGCGTCGACCTCAACGAAGTCATGGGCCGCATCGACATGGAGAAGCTCGTCGCGCAGACCGACCTCGGCGCCATCATCGCCCGGTCGACCGGGGGGATCGCGACCGAGGCCCTGGACGCGGCGCGCAGCGGGGCCGTCGGGCTGGACCAGGCATCGACCGCTGGATGACCCGCCTGCTGCGCCGCAAGACCCCGGGGCCGCAGGCGCCGCCCGCGCTGCTGAACGCGGAGGTCCAGCCATGAGCGTCCGTACCCACCCGGGCCGCTGGGTGAGCGCCCAGGGCCACTACGCGGGCTCGGTGTCCCGCCTCGCGGCGTACCTGATCGACCTCATCGTCAGCTCGGTCATCTTCGAACTGGCCCTGACGGCTATCTCCTTCGTGGCGTCGATCTTCACCGGCCGGGGGATCTCCTACCACCACGGCAGCATCGTCGTGACCATCATCTACGTCCTCTGGCAGTTCGTTTACTTCGGCTTTCAGTGGGCGGCCAACGGCAAGACCCTGGGCATGTCGCTGCTGGGCGTGCACGTCGTCCGGGCCGACGGCGCCAGGATGGAGCCCTGGCGCGGATGGGTGCGCTCGCTGACGTTCCCGCTCGGTTTCCTGACCCTCGGCCTGGGCTTCCTGGGCATCCTCGTGCAGCGCGAGCACCGGGCCGTGTATGACCTCATCGCCGGGACCGCCGTCGTTTACGCCTGGGACGCACGAGCCGCCCAGCTCCGGTTCCTGGCCCGCCAGGCCGAGCCGATCGCCGACGCAGCCAGCGCCCGCGGGCAGGCCGGGCCCGGCGACCCGCAGCTCCTAGAACCATCCTCCATGGGTGACGCCCGGCCGGGCGCGGAGCGGTAATAGTTAAACCCTAGGTGGATTGGGCGTCAGTGATCCGCCTGCAACCGACCGATCAACCGAGAGAGGGATTCCGATCATGAACATGCCCACCAAGGTCGAGGTTGGCGACGGCACCAGGGAGGCGCTGGCCGGACTGGCCCTGAGCGATCCGGACCTGCTGCTGGAGGGCCTAGAGGCCCGGGCCGACTGGCAGCAGCGGAGCGGCCTGGATCCGCGCAGCTTCTCGCTCGTCAAGATCGCTGCTCTCATCGCCCTCGACGCCCCGCCCACCTCCTACCTCTGGCAGGTCGCCAACGCGCTGGATGCCGGGTGCACGCCGGAAGACCTCCTGGGCGTGCTGAAGGCCATCGCCCCGCAGGTCGGCGGGCCGAGGGTGGTAGCAGCCGCGCCGGAGATCATGATCGCCATGGGCCTGGCCCTGCCCGAAGGCGCGGAGTAGTAGTCGGCCTGACCCAGCACAGCCGGAAGCAAATGTAGGAGGCATTCATGTTGAGACGGCGACGCCCATTGCTGCGCGCGGCTGCGGTCGGCGGTGGCGCGTACATCGCGGGCAAGCACATGGCCAACAAGGCGAACGATCAGGCCGCCTACGAGGCCCAGCAGGACCAGCGCATCTCAGACCTTGAGTCGCAGCAGGCCCCACCGGACCAGCAGTACCAGCAGGCCCCGCCCCAGTACCAGCAGGCGCCGCCACCCGCGGCTCCCGCGGCGGCCCCGTCGGTCTACGACCAGCTGAGCCAGCTGGCCACCCTGCACGACCAGGGCGCGCTGACCGACGACGAGTTCACCGCGGCCAAGGCCAAGCTGCTCGGTACCTGAGCGCAGATAGCCGCCACCAGGGCGGGGCGGCTCGCTAGCCGTGCGCTGGCCTGCCCGCGCCAAGACGCGGGCGGGCCAGGTCGGCATGCCACGTCCGGGACGGGAGAAGGAAGACGGGCGAGGCGTTCAAGGGCACGGTCAACGCCGACATCCGGGACTCGGTGCCGGACTGGACGCCGTTCGAGCCGCCCAAGGCGCCCGACGGCGCGCCCAACGTGGTCTACATCGTGCTCGACGACGTGGGCTTCTCGGCCATGAGCTGCTACGGCGGGCCGATCGAGACGCCGAACATCGACCGGATCGCGGCCTCCGGCGTCCGGTTCACGCAGCCCTACCTCGACCTCGAGCGCCAGGCCGAGGCCATGCTCGCCCGGGAGTAATCGAGGGGAGCCCGGGCGGCTCAGTACCGCGGAGTCGGGTCGGGCGGGCGCAGCGCCCGCAGCGCGGCGTCGAACGCGTACAGCCGGCCGCGCACCACCTCGGCCTGCCGGGGGTCGGCGCCGCCGGGGGCCCTCTCGGCGTCCATGGCCGACCGGGCCGCCTGCAGCGCCCCGAGCGTATCGGCGACCCGGGCCCGTTCGTCCTCGTCCGGGGCGGACTCGCGCATCGCGTACAGCCTCTGGGCCAGGTCGTCCGCGCGGCGCTGGATGTCGGCCCAGCGGGCGCCGCTGTCATCGGCGGCCAGCGCACCGGGCCGCTCGGCGACGTTCATCGCGTCGTAAAGCGCCGATCCCTGGGCGTACGCGTCGATGGTCTGCTGGCGCCAGTCGCCCGCGGCCGTGGAGCGGCGGCGACTGGAGGAGCGGGCCACCATCACCAGGACGATGATGCCGATGATCACGACCGCGGCGATGAGGATCCACAGCCACAGCAGCGATGAGGTGGTCGAGGCGGCCGGCGACGGGGAAACGGTAGGCGCGGCTGTGGTCGGCGGTGCCGTGGTCGGCGGTGCCGTGGTCGGCGGGACGGTCGTCGGCGCCTCGGTCGTCGGGGCCGCGGTGGTCGGCGGGGCGGTGGTCGGCGAGGAGTCGTTGGTCGGCAGGGTCGGCAGGGTGACGCTGGGGGCCGCGCTCTTGATCGCGCTGCCGATACTGCTGGCCGCACCGCAGCCGACCGCCAGGAACCCAACGGCCAAGGCCGCTGCCAAAAGGACCACGCTGTTCGTCAGGCGCCGCATGCCCGGTTCTCCCCGCGCGTTCGCGTTATGGAAACTTCTGGTGGCCAGCACATTGCCACAAGAATCGCGTTCGCGGGGCCGATGGGCTTCACCCGTCATGGGGGATCTTGCTCTCGCCGCGGATGACGCACCGGAAGCCGAGGTGGCCGGTGGCCGTTTCGAGCGTTTCGCTCTGCCGGGCCGCGGGCCGGTAACGCAGGCAGTAGCTGGGCGCGCACAGGTGCGAGCCGCCCTTGATGACCTTGCGCGGCAGATGGGACCCCGGCCCGGCGATCACGACCCCCGGGGCCGGTGAGCTCACCCGGGGGTTATGCGGTGCGCAGCAGCCGCCGGGAGCCGGGGACGCATGGCGCGGGGTGAAGAAGTCACACGTCCATTCCCACACGTTGCCGGTCATGTCGTGCAGGCCGTAGCCGTTGGCGGGAAAGGAGCCCGGCGAGGTTCCGGCAAACCCGTCGGTGAGCAGGTTCTGCCAGGGAAACTGGCCCTGCCAGGTGTTGGCCATCATGCGGCCGCCGGGCGCGAACTCATCGCCCCAGGCGTAGACCGCGCGGTCCAGGCCGCCGCGCGCCGCGTACTCCCATTCCGCCTCCGTGGGCAGTTCCTTGCCCGCCCACGCGGCGTAGGCCTCGGCGTCGGAGTAGGCGACCTGGGTCACCGGGTGCCGTTCCCGGCCGCGGGTGTCGCTGCCCGGCCCCGCGGGATGACGCCAGTCGGCGCCCGGTACGTACGCCCACCAGTTGCGGTAGTCGCGCAGGTCCACCGGGCCCGCGGTGCGCTGGAAGACCAGCGACCCCGGCACCAGCAGGGCGGGGTCGGCGTCGGGGTAGTCGGCCGGGTCGGGCGGCCGCTCGGCCACGGTCACGTACCCGGTGGCCTTGACGAAGCGCCGGAACTCCTCCACGGTCACCGGGCGGGTGTCCATCCAGAAGACGTCGACGGTGACCTGGTGCACCGGCCGCTCCTCGGGGTAGAACTCGGCCGAGCCCATCCAGAACGTGCCGCCCGGGATCCGGGTCATGTTCCTGAGCTGGGGCTGGGGCGTGCGGGTACCGGGCATGCTCCGATTCTCGCGTTCGCAGCCAGAAGATCGCTATCACCCGTGCCGGGTGACGACAAGCGCAGGTTGTGAATTGAGCATCAAGAGCAAGGGCGCCGGGGGCCGGTCACGGTCGGGCTGGCTCGCCGGAGAGCCACGCCGCCCGACATGAGATCCTTAAGACCGACAAGGAGCGTCCATGGCCTCCGACGACTACGATGACGAGCCCGCCGCGGTCGGAATGCTGGCCGGTTCGTGGCAGGCCGCCCTGTTCCTGGGCGTGGTGACCCTGATCCTCGGGCTCATCGTGACCTTTCACCCGACCACCTCGCTGAACGTGCTCGCGGTCCTGCTCGGCATCCTGATGATCCTGTCGGGCCTCTTCCACCTGATCCGGGTGTTCGACCCGAGGGAACGGCACCGGGTCTGGCTCGGCATCGCCGGCCTGCTGTTCATCGTCATCGGCGTCATCCTGATCCGCCATCTGCACCTGACCAGGTCGATCATTGGCCTGGTGATCGGGCTCACCTGGATCGTCCAGGGGCTCACCGCGCTGATCGGGGGGATCTCCGGCGGCGTCCGCGAGGGAAGGGCCTGGTGGATCATCTTCGGCGTGGTCAGCCTCATCGCCGGGATCGTCGTGGTGTCCGCCCCCGCCTCCTCGCTGGACGTGCTCGCGACGCTGCTCGGCATCTGGTTCGTCGTCATGGGCATCTTCGAGATCATCGGGGGGTTCCTGATCCGGCACGCGCTTCACAAGGCCAACGACAGGGAAATGACCCATGCATAGCCGATGAACCTTTGTCGTTCTCCCGGTGACTGCCTGCCTGCCCTGAACGAGATCGACGGATGAAGAAGGTTCCAGAGAGGAGCCGATGATGACCGCGCTGACCGAGGCTCCGCCCCGCCGCACCCTGAAGTACCAGCTGGAGACGCACCTGTGTCACCTGACTCCGGCCGAACGGGCGGCCCGGGGCAAGACGGCCCGGGCCGAGGTGCCCCGGGCCAGCCACGCGGAGTTCGACCCGGGGCCGGACCGGCCCGACCCGGTCGCCCTGCTGGCAGAGCAGGCCAAGACGCGGCTGCCGGAGCTGGTGCCGGTCCGGTACGGCCGGATGATGGTCTCGCCGTTCACGTACTACCGCGGGGCGGCCCTGCCCATGGCCAGCGACCTGGCCACCACGCCGGTCTCCGGGCTGGCCGTGCAGGCCTGCGGTGACGCGCACCTGTCCAACTTCGGCATCTTCGGCTCGGCCGAGCGCCGCCTGGTCTTCGACGTCAACGACTTCGACGAGACCCTGCCCGGCCCGTGGGAGTGGGACGTCAAGCGGCTGGCCGCCAGCCTGGAGGTGGCCGGGCGCGACAACGGGTTCGCCGACAAGGAGCGCCGCGATATCGTCACCGCGACGGCCGCCGGCTACCGGCAGGCCATGCGGAGCTTTGCCGGCATGACCAACCTCGATGTCTGGTACGCGCGCGCCGATATCGATCAGCTGCGGGCCGAGCTCGACGCCCAGATGAAGGCGCGCCAGCGCAAGGCGCTGGACAAGGGCATAGCCAAGGCGCGGACCCGGGACAGCATGCAGGAGGTGGCCAAGCTGACCCACCTGGTGGACGGGCGGCCGCGGATCATCGCCGACCCGCCGCTGCTGGTCCCGGCCGAGCAGCTGGCCGAGTCCCCGCAGGACTTCGCGACCTTCTTGTCGCAGATAAACGACCTGATCGCGAAGTACCGGCGCACGATGGAGACCGACCGTAGGTACCTGCTCGAGCAGTACGACTATTGCGACCTGGCCCGCAAGGTCGTGGGGGTCGGCAGCGTCGGGACCCGCTGCTGGATCGTGCTGATGCTCGGCCGGGACGACTCCGACCCGCTGTTCCTGCAGGTGAAGGAGGCCGAGGAGTCGGTGCTGAGCCGGTTCGTCGGGGCCAGCAAGTACGCCAACCAGGGCCAGCGGGTGGTCGCGGGGCAGCGGCTGATGCAGGCCGCCAGCGACATCTTCCTCGGCTGGGTGCACATCGTGGCCGGCCTCGACGGCCGGGAGCGCGACTTCTACGTCCGCCAGCTACGGGACTGGAAGCTCTCCCTTGACATCTCGGTCATGGTCCCGGACGGCATGCGACAGTACGGCCAGCTCTGCGGCTGGACCCTGGCCCGGGCGCACGCCCGGTCCGGCGACCGGATCGCGATCGCCTCCTACCTCGGCAACGGGGACGTCTTCGACAAGGCCATCGCCCAGTTCGCCGTGGCCTACGCCGACCAGAACGAGAAAGATCATGACGCCCTGGTAGACGCCGTCAAGTCAGGGCGGATCATGGCCGAGCAGGGCGTGTGAATCTGACCTAGTCCGGGCGAGCCCTGCTACGCTGCTCGCGCCGCCGATACGGGAGTGGTGCGGGTGGTAGTCGATCTGCTGTTGATCGGCCTGGGGATCACGCTCGAGCCGTTCCCGATCACGGCCTTCATCCTGCTCCTGGGGGCCGAGAAGGGCACCAGGAAGGGCCTGGCCTACATCCTGGGCTGGCTGGCGTGCCTGGTCGTGGTGATCGCCGCGGTGCTCGCGGCTACCGGGGGCCAGCCGCCGGCCCCGGACACCGCGCCGTCGGACGCCGCCCTCGCCGTCAAGCTCGCGCTGGGCCTGGTGCTGATCCTGCTCGCCGGGCGCCAGTGGTACCGCCGGGGCCGCCCCCGCAAGCCGCCGACCTGGATGGCGCGGCTGGACCGGCTCTCGCTGCTGGCCTGCGCCGGGCTGGCCGCCTTCCTGCAGCCCTGGACGCTGGTGGCGGCGGGCGCCGCGACCATCGTGCAGGCCAACCTGTCCGACGCGGCCACCTGGCTGGTGCTTCTCCTGTTCTGCCTGCTAGCCACGTCCAGCTTTCTGTACCTGGAGCTCTACGCGACGTTCACGCCCGCCGCGGCCGAGATCCGGCTGCGGAAGCTGCGGGCCTGGCTCGACACGCACACCGACCAGGTGCTCGTCGCGGTCTTCCTGCTGCTGGGGTTCTGGCTGGCGGGCAAGAGCATCTTCCTGCTCGTCAGCTGACCGGCGCGGCTCCGGCGGCCCCGCCCGCCTGCTCGCTTCCCTTGGCCCGGGCCGTCAGCCGCGGCGTGACGTGGGCGACGGCGACGTAGGCGACGACCACGGCCACGATCACCAGGGGCATGACCTTGACCGCGTCGGAGAGCATCAGCAGGCTGGCGAGCAGGACCGAGACCAGCGGCAGCTTCATCACCGCCACGGTCATCGCGCCGATGCCCATGGCCACCGCGGGCACCAGCGGCAGGCCGGGCAGGTGCGACATCAAGACCCCGCCGGCCGCGCCGACGAACAGCGCCGGGAAGATCGGCCCGCCGCGGAAGCTGCCTATCGACACGCCGTAGGCCACGCTCTTGCAGGCCAGCAGCAACAGCAGCGCCCCGACCGAGTAGCTGGCGGCGTGCTGGATCAGCGGCCCGATATCGCTCTGCCCCGAGAACAGTACGTTGGACGACGGCTTGCCGGTGGCCTCGGTGTAGATGATCGTGAGCACGGCCACCACCAGGCCGGCCAGCGGGAGCACGATCATGGTCCACTTCTCGGCGTAGCGGTGCAGCGACATCGACAGCCACAAGATCGCCGGGCCGAGCAGCGCGGCGGCCAGCCCGATCACGATCCCCCAGCCGAACTGAGCCAGGTCCGGCCGGGAGAAGGGCGGCAAGCTGGGGATGGCCAGCGAGAACGTGCCCAGCCCGGTCAGGCTGTCCAGGCCGACGAAGATGAGCGCGCCCACCCCGGACGCCAGCAGACCCGGCACGAGCAGCAGGCTCAGCATCGGCCCGCCCAGCCCGGACGCCTCCATCAGCAAGAACGCGCCGGTCAGGGGCGATCCCAGCAGCGTGCTGATGGCCGCGAAGCTCCCGGCCGCCCCCAGCACCGCCACCCCCTGCGGCGGCACCGGGCGCCGCCGGGCCGCCTTGGTGGCCAGCACCGCCAGGCCGCTGCCCAGCGCGATCAGCGGCATCTCCGGGCCGATCACGACGCCGAACGCCAGCGACGCCAGCGCCGCACAGATGACGCCGGGCAGCTCGATGGGCTTCGGCGGGGGGTGCACGGCGAAGCCGGCCGCCGGTGACGCCCCGCCGGTGCCCGGCAGGTACCGGATGGCCAGGGCGGTGAGCACGCCGCCGATGAGCAGCATCGGCAGCGGCCACCAGGCCTGGCACGGTGGAAAAACCGAGCCCGTGCGGCAGGTGGGTGAACAGCTCCTTTTGCAGGTAGCTGACCAGGGCCAGGAAGCCGTAGGCGGCCGCGGAGATCGGCACGCCCAGGATCGCCGCCACGATCAGCAGCCTGATATAGGCCCGGCTGCGCAGCATCGCCGCCGGATCCGGCGAGCCACCCGACGGAGCGGCCGCGGCCGGCGGAGTCGTCGCGGCCGGCGGAGTGGCTGCGGCCCCCGGACTCTTCGACGCCGGCGGGGCTGGCGTGCCGGGCCCGCCCCGCCTCGGCGGGTCATCTCGAACGGCCATCAACCCATCCTCGCGCCAGGCGGGTGCCAGCGGTTCACCTCTGCGGGGTGACCCCGGAGTTCAGGCCCGGCGGTACCTCTTGGCCGGCAGGATCGCCCCGATCAGCCACAGGATCGGGAAGATGAAGCCGATCAGGCCCAGGACCCAGTGGCCCTTGCGGAAGCTCATCACGGCCAGGGTGCACAGCAGGACCAGGTACAGGATGCCCAGCCCTATCCCCCAGAACGTTGCTGACATGGGTTACCCCCTTTGATATCCGCGTTACCCGGCGCTCTGGCCGGGCAAGGCGTCCTGGATCAGTTCAGCCATGCGGGCTGTCTCCTTCCCAGGTGCTCGGTGCGCCTAGTTCACCAGGCTCGTGACGGCCCGGCCCCACCTGCCGCGGGTGATACGCAACGCTCAGGGCGGCGGCTGCGTGTAGCGGCGCTCCTCGTAGACCTGCGCCGACGCGCGCTGCCGGCGCCGCATGGCCTGGAACGCGATGGCAATGATGAGGCCGGCCACCCCGGCGATCATCAGGATCACGCCGATGAGCTGCAGGTCCACGTTTTGGGGATGCCAGGTGATGCCCCACTTAAGAATGGCGCCGATGACGATGAGTGCCATGCTGCCGCCGATAGTCATTGCCACCTCCTTCTCCGAGCTTAACGATGGCCCGGAACCAGTGGTAAGGGCCTCGCCCGGCACGGGTGACCCGCCGCCGTACCGCCCGTCCCTGCGCGGCGGCCCCGCCCGTCCCTGCGCGGCCGTGCCACCCGTCCCCGGGCGGCCGCCCCGCCCCGTCTCTGCGCGGCCGCCCCACCCGTCCCTAGCAAGATCAATTGCGTTTATTAAGCTCGGGGGGTGCAGCGCGGCACGGGCCTGGGGGGCGCAGAGCGATCAGGACGCCATCTAGGCGCCGTTCCTGCGGAGCCGGCGGTCCCGGCGGTGCCGCGGGCGAGCGTCGGCCTCGACGTGCCGATCGAGACCAAGCTCCACGCGCCGAACCCGCGACCGGAGTGGATGGAGCGCTCCGAGCTCACCGGGTACCTGGCCCGTTCCTCGGTGAAGCTGGTGCTGGTCGACGCTCCCGCGGGTTTCGGCAAGACCACGGTCGTGGCGCAGTGGCGGTCCAGCGCGCTGGAGAGCCGGTCGTTCGCCTGGATTTCGCTCGACCGCGGCGACGACGATCCCGCCCGGCTGTGGTGGTACATCGTGAGCGCCCTGCGGCGGGCCTGCCCGCAGATCGGCGTCGAGGCCTTGCTGAAGGAACTCAGGGTGCAGGCCCCCGAGGTGACCGGGACGGTACTCCCGGTCCTCGCCAACGAGCTGGCCGCGCTCCCGGCGCCGGTGGTCCTGGTCCTGGACGACTACCACGTGATCAAGGAACGCAGCTGTCACGAGCAGATCGAGTTCCTGCTGCAACACTTGCCGCCGTCGGCGCAGATCGTGCTCATCACGCGGGCTGACCCGCCGCTGCCGCTGGCCCGGCTGCGGGCGGCCGGGGAGATGATCGAGATCCGCGCGCGCGAGCTGCGCTTCGCGCCCGAGGAGGCCGCCGCGCTCGTACAGGCCGTGGCCGATGTCAGGCTCGGCGAGGCTGACCTGGCCGATCTCATGGAACGCACCGAGGGATGGCCGGCCGGGGTCTACCTGGCGGCGCTCTCGCTGCGAGGTCATCCGTCGCCGCAGGCTTTCGTGCGCGAGTTCACCGGCGATAACCGGTTCATCGTTGACTTCCTGGCCGATGAGGTGCTCAGCCGCCAGCCGGGCGAGGTCCAGCAGTTCCTCGCGCGGACCTCCATCCTCAGCCGGTTCTGCGCCCCGCTGTGCGACGCCGTCACCGGCTCGGCCAACGCCGCGGACATCATCGAGACGCTGGAGCGGGAGAACCTGTTCCTGGTGCCTCTGGACGACAACCGGCAGTGGTACCGCTACCACCACCTGTTCGCCCAGCTGCTGCGCAGCCAGCTCGCGATGACCGAACCGGACAGCGTGCGCTCCCTGCACCAGCGGGCGAGTGCCTGGTACCAGCGGTCGGGCTTGGCCGAAGAGGCGATCGGCCACGCGCTGGCGGCGGACGACATCGCCGGAGCCGTCGATCTGATCGCGCGTGGCTGGTTCTCCTACGTGGATACCGGCCGCACGGCGACGGTGCGCGCGTGGATGCGTTCGCTCGGCGACGACCGGATCGCCACTCACCCGCTGGCCGCGCACTGCGCCGCCTGGGCGGCGGCTCTCACCGGCGACCGGGAAACCGTGCGCCGCTGGCTCCCGCTCATCGAGGCGGGCCTGCCGAAGGCCCGCTGCCCGACGGAATCCAGTCCCTGCGGTCCTCGGCCGCCCTGCTGCGGGGTGTGTTCGGTTTCGACGGCCTCCGCGTGATGCACGAGTCGGCGGTCACCGCCGCCGACCTCGAATGCGACCCGGCGTCGCCCTGGTACGCCGCCGCGCGGGCGGCGCTCGGTTTCAGCCTCTACCTGTCCGGCGATCCCGAGGCGGCGGCAGGGCCGCTGGAGGAGGCGGTGCAGAGCGAGTCGTCCATTCCTCTCATTCACATGTTCGCCCTCTCCGCGATGACCCTGGTCGCGGTCGAGCTAGGCCGGGTCTCGAAGGCGCAGGACTTCGCGCAGGCGGCAGCGTTGCTCGGCAGCCGCAGCGGCTTCCGCACGTCACCGCAGAGCGGAGTGGCGCGCCTCGCGATGGGTGCGGTCCATGCCGAGCGGGGCCGGCTCGACGGAAGCCCGCGGCGAGCTCGAGCCGGTCCTGGAAGCCCGCCGCCGGCTCTTCGGCATCAGCCCGTGGCCCACGCTCGAACTGCTGCTGTTGCTGGCCCGGGTGCGGCTCGACCTGGGTGACCGGGCCGGCGCCGCGGAACTGGCCGCCGAGGCGAGGGACGTGCTGACCGCGCTGCCGGACGGCACCGGAGCCCTGCAGGCCCGGCTGGCGGAACTCGACCGGTGGATCACGGGCCGGTCGCGGGTGGTGTCGCTGGCCGAGCCGCTCACCGAGCGCGAGGTGGCGGTGCTGCGGCTGCTCGGCGGCTCGCTGTCGCTGCGCGAGATCGGGCAGGAGCTGTACGTGTCGGCGAACACGGTCAAGACCCACACGCAGGCGATCTACCGCAAGCTCGGCGTGTCCACCCGGCACGACGCGGTCGAGCGGGGCAAGCAGCTGGGGCTCTAGCGCGCAACCGCTACGCCGCCAGCTCACCCGGGTGAACCTTCCCAGCGGGTGACAATTTCTCACCCGGTCGTTGCGTACAAACGGTTGCGTACCTGCGTGTAACAACGGCCGGCCAGGGCAGTGCAGGCATCGCGCCCCAGCCAAGCCCGACCACCGGAGGAATGCTCAGTCATGACCCCGCCCGCCAGCCCCGGCCGCCGGTACCGGATCATCCTTCGGGGTGAGTGCAAGCACCTGCTGACGGGCATCCTCGACGGGCTGCTGGTCGGGACCTGCCGGGGCTGGACCTGCGTCATGGCCTCGGTACGCGACGAATCCGAGCTCTACGGGCTGCTGGAACGGTTCCAGGAATTCGCCCTGCACATCGTCAGCCTCAACGAGCTCGGCCCCAGCCCCGAGGCCGACGCGGTCGGCCAGCCCGGGCTCGACATGAGAACCCTCGGGCTGGTGCAGCTGGCCGCGCTGGTGGCGGCCGACGACCCCCAGGCCGGGTACGACCAGGCCGTCGCGGCCGCGCTTGACCACGGCGTGACTCGCGATGAGATCGCGGGCATGCTGGTCGCCTTGCGGCCCGGCCAGGACGCGGCCACTGCGGCCAGGCCCGCCATCCTGGGGGCCATCGACCGCGCCGCCGCGGGCTAGAGCAAGCCGAACTGCCTGGCCCGGCGCACCGCCTGGCTACGGTGACTCACCGCCAGCTTGCGGTTGATGCTCTTGAGATGGGTCTTGACGGTATTCACCGAGATGTACATCTCGGCCGCGATCTCGGCGGTGGTCTCCATGGCCGAGACGTGCTCGAGCACCTCGCGCTCGCGCTCGCTCAGCGGCTCCACGATCACCGGCGCGTCGGCCCCGGGGCCGGGTGCCCGGGTCCCCGGCAGCCGGTCCCCTAGCGGCCGGGCGCTACCCGCGCCGGGATCAACCAGTTCCGGCTCGAGCAGGCGACGGTAGGGCTGGGCCAGCTCGGGGTCACGCCGCAGCACCGGCCGCAGCCACCTCCGCTCCATGGCGAACGGCAGCCGCAACTGCTCGGGCTCGCCGAGCCGCAGCGCGTGCTGGAGTGACCGGCGGCCGTGCGCGGGGTCGCCGCTGCCGTAACCGAGATGCGCGTCAAGCAGCCACGCGGCCAGCAGGAACCGGTCGGACTCCGCTTCGCTGGGCCGCGCGGGCAGGGTACGGGGCAGCGCGTGCCTGGCCGCCTGCGGGTCTCCGGCCGACAGCAGGGCCCGCGCCAGCGTGACGCTCGCGTCGAGCGAGGATTCCGGGCCGGCCTGCCTGGCCGTGTCGATGGCTGACCGGAAGTCGGCCATCGCGGCGTGAGCCTGCGCGCGCAGCACCGTCAGCCTGGCCTCGATCCAGGCCGGGGGCGACCAGCCCTGCGCCGCCTGGTCGACGATCTCCAGCGCCGCCCTCCCCCGGCCTTCGGCCAGGCTGTGGCGGGCCGCCACGAGGGAGGCGGCCGCGCCGATCAGGGGGTCCGGCCGGGCGCGCAGGGCGTCCAGCGCGCGCTTCAGCCAGCGGCGCGCGCGCGGCAGGTCGTTGCGCTCCAGGTACACGGAGGCGAGCACCACCTCGGCCGCCTGGCTCGTGGGACCGGGCGACCGGTCGATGTCGTCCCCCGGCCGGCCCGTCGCCTCGGCGGCCAGTTCCTCGGCCCGGCTCAGCCGGCCCCGCAGCATCTCGATCAAGGCGAGATGCCCGAGGCAGTCGGCCTGCTCGCGCTCGCGCTCCGCGGTGCGCCCGGCCGCGGCTCCCGCCTCGAAGAGGGCCGACGCCGCATCGAAGCGGCCGGACCAGAACTCCACGGCGGCGTGTCCGGCCAGTACGTGCGCACGGATTCCCGGGTGGCGGGCCAGTTCTTCCTCGGGCAGGGCCTCCACCAGATCCCGCGCGGCGGACACCGCGGCCGCCGCCGCATCCCGGTCCCCGCCGCGGCGGGACAGGCCCAGGCGGATCAGCGCGGCGGCGAGCCGGGACGGGACTTCGTCTCCGGCCGGGAGCCGCCCGAGCAGGCGCTCCGCGGCGTCCAGGCCGGCCTCGCTGGCGGCGTCGCGGGCTCGGCCGAAGTCGATCGCCGCCGCGACGAGCCAGGGCTGCGCCTGGGTCCCCTCCCGGTCCCGGGGCATGCGCCGGAAGCCCTCTGCCAGCGACTCGTTGCCCCGCGGATCCATCAGCTGGCCTAGGGCGAGCTCATCGACCACCGTCCGGGCCGCGAACACCCAGTCGCCCGCCTCTCCCGCATGCCGGACCGCCTCGGCCAGCAGACCGCTGCGGCGGTACCACCGGGCCGCTCGCAGGTGCAGGCGCGTCACCTCGCCCGGGTACTCGCGCCGCAGCTTCAGGCGCAAGACCGCCGCGAACAGCGAGTGGTAGCGGTACCAGCCGCTGTCGTCCCGCTGGACCAGAGGGTTGGCCCGCACGAGATCGGGCAGGACGGCCGCGTACCGGCTGTCGTCGACCAGCGCGCCGGCCACGTGCTCGTTGACCCGGTCCAGGATGCTCGTCTTCAGCAGGAAATCCCTGACGTGGGCGGGCTGGGCGTTGAGCACCTCTTCCACCAGGAAGCCGGCCACGGCGCTGTCGTCGGCGATCAGTTCCTTGACGAACTGGTCAGGGTCGGCGTGCCCGTCCATCGAGATGGCCGCCAGGCGCATGATCGCGGCCCAGCCCTCGGCTCGCCGGGTGAGGCATTCCAGCGCCTGCGCCGACAGCGTGATGCCGTGCTGCGCCATGAGCAGCCTGGCTTCGGGGATGGTGAAGGCGAGGTCGCCGGCCCGGATCTCGGTGAGCTCCCCGGTGAGCCGGTACCGGTGCAGCGACAGCAGCGGGTCCATGCGCGAGGAAACCACCAGGCGCAGGCCCGGTCCGGCGTGCGTGCGCACGTAGGCCAGCCCGTCCAGGACCTTGGGCGCCGTCAGCAGGTGAACGTCGTCGAGCACCAGCGTCACCGGCGGGTCCTGGGCCGCGACCAGCGATACGAACCGGAGCAGGAAGTCGTGGTCGATCGCGTACCGCCGTGCCGTCGCGGACATGCCTCTCGGGACCGAAACGCCGGCCCGCGCCAGCGCGGCCAGGACGTAGGACCAGAACACCCGGGGCCGGTTGTCGTAGTCGTCGATGGTGACCCACGCGACCGGGCCGGCGGCCGCGCGGCCCGCGGCCCACAGCGCGAGAGCCATCGTCTTGCCCGCGCCCGGAGGGCCGGTGACCGTGGTGACCGGGCCCTCGGCGCCCTGCGCGATGAGCTTCTCGACGCGCGGGCGGGGAACGAGCCAGGCGGGCCCGCCGGGCACGGTGATCTTGGACGTCAGGAGCGGGTCGTGAGCCCCCGTGGCCGGCCGGGCCGGGCTGGCCGGTGCGGGCATGGCCGCGCTGGTCGCCATGCGGTTTCATCCTCTCGGATCAGCGAACCACGATCGCCAGCCCAGTTGTCACACGGACCTGGGTGACTGGTCATCACCCTGTTGCGATCTCACCAGGGTGATCACCCCGCCACGGGAATCACCCGTCCCGAGTGGGGCGCCGCGAGCCGAGCCGTAGGAGCGTGGAGTCACTGTTGTTCGCCGAGAACCTTGGGGCCTTGCTGTGGCATCTCTCTACTACGAGATCCGCGTGGTCGGGACCCTCCCGCCCGAGGCCCTGCTGGACTTCGAGCGGCTCCGCGCGTCCGTGCACCACGTGGAAACCGTGCTGCACGGCCCGCTCCGGGACCAGGCGGCGCTCCAGGGGCTCCTGGCCCGGCTCGAGACGCTCGGCGTGCAGGTACTGGAGATACGCCGCCTCCAGGGCGACAGCCAGGCGCCCGAGTAATCGCTATCGGGACGGGTCCGCCTCCGGCGGTGCCGTGGGCGTGTCCTCGAGCAACGGGGGCGTCGACGTATAGATATCGCGCGTGGTGTCGATGTACTCGGTGGTGAAGGTCCGCTCGCGGCGCAGGTCGCGGGTGAACGCGAACCACCAGGAGAGCACGGCCCCGACCCGGTTGCGGTAGCCGGTCAGGAACCCGATGTGGATGAACAGCCAGACCCACCAGCCCAGGAAGCCGCCGGTCTTCAGCGGGCCGGCCGAGACCACGGCCTTGCCGCGGGACAGGTAGGCGGCCGAGCCGAGATCGTGGTAGCTGAACGGCTTGTCCGTCTGTTCCCCGGCGACCTGCTTGTGGATGCGGTGCCCCACGTAGAGGCCGGACTGCATGGCCACCTCGGCCACCCCAGGCAACTTGCGCAGGCTCATCATGTCCCCGGCGACGTAAATATTGGGGTGCCCTGGGATGGTGCAGTTGTCCGCCACGAGGATGCGCCCGGCTCGGTCGCGCTCGGCGCCGGTGGCCTTGGCCACGGCCGCGGCGAGCGGGGGCGCTTCCACGCCGGCGCTCCACAGGGCGGTTCCGACGTCGTAGCTGGTGGTCGAGCCGTCGGCCGAGCGGACCTGCAGCAAGCCCACTCTGACATTGGTGACGATCGAGTGCATGTGCAGCTCGACACCCAGCTTCTGCAGGGTCTGCGCGGCCTTCTCGGACAGCTTCGGCCCGAAGCTGGCCAGGGGTGCGCTGCCGCCGTCGAACAGCATCACCCGCGCCTCCTCCGGCTGGATGTTCCGGTACTCGGAGCGCAGGGTCTTGGTGGCCAGCTCCCGGATCTGCCCGGCGAGCTCCACGCCCGTCGGGCCCGCGCCGACCAGGGCGAACGTGAGCCAGCGTTGCCGCTCTTCCGGGCTGGACGCGGTTTCCGCTAGCTCGAACGCGCCGAACACCCGGCGCCGGATCGCCAGCGCGTCCCCGATGGTCTTCATGCCCGGCGCCCAGAGGGCGAGCTCGTCATGGCCGAAGTAGGACGTCCGGACGCCGGCGGCGATGATGAGATCGTCATAGGGGAACTCGATGTGCTCGCCGCCGACGCGGAGCGCAATGACCTGCCGTCGCTCGGTGTCGACGTCGATCACGTCGGCTGCCACGCAGTCGACGTTCTTGTGCTTCTTCAGCACGTCCCGCAGCGGGGCGGCGATCTTCCCCTCGGACAGGATGCCCGTGGCGCACTGGTAGAGCAGCGGCTGGAACAGGTGGTACTGGTTGCGATCGATCACCGTGACGGAGATGTCGCTGCTGCGTCTCAGGGCACGGGCCGCGAACAGCCCGGCGAAGCCGCCGCCGACAATTACGACCTTGTGCGGCCCGGATTCGTCAGTCATCGGAATGCTCCGCTCCGCGTGCTCAGCCTTCGGGGTTGTGCCAGGTGTCACGGCCGGGCAGCAGCCGGTCGGCTTCCTTGGGGCCCCATGAACCCCGCGCGTAGGGGTGCACCTGGGTGGCGTCACCCAGCACCGGGTCCACGACCTCCCAGGCCGCCTCGACGGTGTCCTGGCGGGCGAACAGCCACCGGTCCCCGTCCAGCGCCGCGCCGATCAGCCGGTCGTAGGGGCGCATGTCCGCGCCTACTTCCCCAGAGAACGTGAGCAGTTCCTGCGTCGGCTCCAGCCCGGCGCCCGGCTTCTTGCCGGCCAGTTCCATGGTGACCGCGGTCTCCGGCCAGACCCGGAACCGCAGCGAGTTGCCCACCGGCTCGACCCCGAACACGTCGTGCGGCGGCTGCTTGAACTTGATGTCGACCTCGGTCGCGGTCACCGGCATGCACTTGCCCGCCCGGATCAGGATCGGCACCCCGCCCCACCGCCAGGTGTCGCACTCGGTCCGCACCGCGACGTAGGTCTCGGTGGTCGACTTCGGGTCCACCCCGTCCACGTCGAGGTACCCCTGGTACTGGCCCCGCACCGTGTCGGCGGCGGTCAGCGGCCGCAGCGCCGAGATCACCCGCGCCTTGGCCGGCGGCCACGACTCCAGCCGGGCCCGCCCGTCCGGCGGCTCGGCCAGCACCGTGGCCAGCACCTGGAGCATGTGGTTCTGCACCACATCGCGGATCGCGCCGGTCCGGTCGTAGAACCGGCCCCGGTCGGACACGTCGAAGGCCTCGGCCATCGTGATCTGGATGCTCTCCACGTAGGTCCGGTTCAGCAGCGGCTCCAGCACCGAGTTGGCGAACCGCACGAACAGCACGTTCTCCACCGGATCGAACGCCAGCCAGTCGTCCACCCGGAAGATCGCGTCCTCGGGGAAGTACTTGTGCATGGTGTCGTTGAGCGTCCGCGAGCTGGCCAGGTCGGTGCCGAACGGCTTCTCCACCATCACCCGCGCGTCCCCGGCCCGCCCGGCCCCGGCGATACCCTCGGCGATGCGCCCGAACAGCTGGGCAGGCACCTCCATATAGAACAGCAGCGGGCCGCCCGGACCCGCCGCGTCCGACATCGCCTTGTAGGTGCCCTCGTCCCCGAGGTCCCCGTCCACGTAGCGCAACAGCCCCAGCATCTTCTGCGCCGCCGGGGTGCCCGGGTCCATGTTGTTGAGCTTCAGCGACGCTTCGGCGTAGTTGCGGAACTGCTCCAGGCCCCACCCGCTCTTGGCCACCCCGACCACGGGCACGTCCAGCACCCCGCGCTGCACCAGCCCCACCAGCGCCGGGAAAGTCTCGATCTTCGCCAGGTCACCGGTGGCACCAAAGATCACCAGCGCGTCTATCTGATCCGCCATGTCAGCTCCTCTGCCGATTCCCCACGTACCTATCCGAGCGCAGCTTCGGCGGCAGGCCATCACTCCGGGAGGGTGATGTGGCCGGTCATCACCGGGATCGCTGCCGGGGAGCGGCACCGTGCCAGCGGGCTCCGGCGCGCCCCGCCAGTCATTCATCGCGGGTGATGCCGCCGCGCCCCCGGCCAGCCGACAATTTGGCCGTGCTCCACGTCCGCATCGCGAGCCCGCCCGACGTGACCGGCCGCCTGGTCGACGCCCTGGCCGCGGACCCCGGCGTGCTGAACCTGGTGGTGCTGCGGGGGGTGGCCCGGCGGCCGGACGGCGACGCCGTGCAGTTCGACCTGCGCACCCGCTCGGCCAACCCGGTCTTCCAGCAGCTGCGGGATCTTCAGCTCGACGGCCGGGGCGTGGTCATGGTCGAGGCCGTCGACGCCGCCATCTCCGATCCGGAGCGCCCGGCCGCGGGCCGGGGCCGGTATCTCGGGGAGGTCGCGCCGGTCTGGGAGATGGTCGAGGCGGGCATCCGGGCGGGCGGGGTCTACGCGCCGAGCTTCTTCGGCCTGCTGATCATCGCCGGGCTGATCGCGTGCGTGGGCATCCTGACCAATTCGCAGATCCTCGTGGTCGCGGCCATGGTGGTAGGCCCGGAGTACAGCGCGATCATCGCGGTCGCGCTCGGCATCGAGCGGCGCCGGGCCAGCCCGGTGCGCCGGGGGCTGGCCGCTCTGGCGTGCGGCTTCGGAATGGCGATCGCCGCTTCGGTCATATTCGGCATCGCGATCCGGTGGTCGGGGGACACGCCCGAGGCTTTCCTGGCCGGCGTGCGGCCCGTCGCTGCCCTGATCAACCGGCCGAACCTGTTCTCCGTCATTGTCGCCGTGCTGGCCGGCATCGTCGGCGTGGTATCGCTGACCGAGTCGCGGGCCAACGCGCTGATCGGGGTCTTCATCTCGGTGACCACGATCCCCGCGGCCGCGGCCCTGGGCCTGTCGCTGGCCTATCAGGACTGGACGAGCGCCGGGGGCTCGGCGGAGCAACTGCTGCTGAACGTGGTGTTGCTGATCGCGGTCGGAGTGGTCGCACTCCGCCTGCAGCGGGTCATCTGGCGTTCGCGGGCAGGCACGGGATCAGAATCATCGTGAGATCGCCGACGGCGGTCAGTCACCGGATGTGGCGGTGACGCCGGGGGTAGCGGTCGGCGGGCGCGTGCCCGCCGACGGCCCCGGCTCGGGTGACGGCGCAGGCGACGCCTGGAATTGCTGCTTGCTGACGCGCCGACGGAACACGTAGTAGCTCCAGATCTGGTAGGCGAGCACCACCGGCAGCACCAGGATGGCGACCACGGTCATCACCTTGAGCGAATACGCCCCGGATGCGGTGTTGCGCGCGGTGAGGTTGTAGGCGGCGTTGGTGGTGGACACCATCACGTTGGGGTACAGGCCGACGAAGATCGCCACGATGCAGGACCCGATCGTGACCGTCGTCGCGGCGAACGCGAAGCCCTCGCGGTGGTCCCAGACGAGCCACACGGCGGCGAGAACGGCGAGGATGGCGAGCAGTTCGATCGGGTTGAGAAAGAACGTCGTGGTGTGGATCACGTGGGTCCAGATAATGAACGCCACCACCGCGGCGGCGGTGAACGGGGCGATGCGGCGGGCCAGCCGCCAGGAGCGCTCGCGCATGTCATCGGTGGTCTTCAGGCACAGGAACGTCGCGCCGTGCAGCGCGCAGACCAGGACCAGGGTGATCCCGGTGAAGATCCCGTAAGGCTGCAGCAGGTCCCAGAAGGACCCGGTGTAGTTCTGCGCCGAGTTGATGGGCAGGCCGTGCAGCAGGTCGCCGAGGGCCACGCCGATCAGCAGGGGGGCCACCAGGCTGCCCACGGTCAGCGCCGCGTCCCAGGTGCGGCGCCAGCGCACCGAGTCGCGCTTGCCGCGGTATTCGAAGGCCAGGCCGCGGACGATGAGCGCCCCGAGCAGCAGCACGAGCGCGAGGTTGAGGGCCGAGAACATCGTGGCGTACCAGCCGGGGAACGCGGCGAACATGGCGGCCCCGGCCACGATCAGCCAGACCTCGTTGCCGTCCCACAGCGGCCCGATCGTGTTGATCGCGGCCCGGCGGCTGGCGTCGTCGGTGCCGACCAGGCTGTGCAGCATGCCGACGCCGAAGTCGAACCCCTCCAGGATGAAGAACCCGGTCCAGAAGAACGCGATGACGATGAACCAGAACGGGACCAGACTGCCCATCGTGCCCCCTAGTACTGAACCGCCGGCACCGGCGCGTCGGCGTCGGCCTCGGCGCGCGCGGGCGGGAGCGGCTGGCGTGAGTACTTCAGCATCAGCAACAGGTCAACCGTGGCGATCACGGCGTACAGCACGACGAAGAACGCCAGGCTGATCGCGATCCAGGTGACCGACAGCGACGGCGAGATCCCGTTCTTGGTCAGCATGATGCCTTGCACGATCCAGGGCTGGCGGCCGATTTCGGTCAGGAACCAGCCCGCGGTGTTCATGATGAACGGCAGCACCGCGGCCCAGATCGCCACCCGCAAGAACCGCCGGGAGGTCGCGAGTTTCTTGCGGTGCAGCAGCCACAGCCCCCACAGGGCTATGAGCAGGACTATCGCGCCCAGGTAGGCCATCACCCGCATGGACCAGTACTGGATGAACACGTTCGGCACGTAGTAGCCGGGCCCGTACTGCTTGACGTACTGCGACTGCAGCGGGTTCAGCCCGATCACCTTGCCGTTCCAGTGGTTGGTGGCCAGCAGCGACAGCAGGTGCGGGATCGCGATGATCTCGGTCGGGGTCTGGTCGTTGTTGCCGCCGCCGATCTGGAACAGCGAGAACGAGCAGGGCTGGCAGGTGGTCCACTGCGCCTCGGCCGCGGCGATCTTCATCGGCTGGTACGTGCCCTCGATGACTCCGAGCTCATCGCCGACCAGCAGGGTGAACAGGATCGCCGGCACCAGGACGACCAGCCCGAGCCGGGCCGACAGCGTGAACGCCTCGGTGTCCTTGCCGTGCCGCAGCTGCCACGCCGAGACCGCCAGCATGATCATCGAACCGGTGACCAGCGCCACGAATATGACCTTCGAATACCCCCACACGAACACCGGGTTGGTGAACAGCGCCCAGATGTCGTTGAGCTGCGGCTTGCCGTTGACCATCACGTAGCCGACCGGGTGCTGCATCCACGAGTTGGCCGCCATGATGAACGCCCCCGACAGCACGCTGCCGAGGAAGACCGCCCAGATCGTCAGCAGGTGGATCAGCCGGGGCAGCTTGTCCCAGCCGAACAGCCACAGCCCGAGGAACGTCGACTCCAGGAAGAACGCGGCCAGACCCTCCATGGCCAGCGGGGCGCCGAAGATGTTGCCGACCAGCCGCGAGTACGCTCCCCAGTCCATCCCGAACTGGAACTCCTGCACCAGCCCGGTCACCACGCCGATGGCCACGTTGATGACCAGCAGCGTGCCGAAGAACCTGGTCAGCCGCAGGTACTCATCGCGTTTAGTGCGGTACCACGTGGTCTGCAACAGCGCGGTCAGGAAGGCCAGCCCGATCGTGACCGGGACGAAGAAGAAATGGTTGACGGTCACGAACCCGAACTGCCACCGCGCGAGCTCGACGTTCACGATCTACTCCCTCGGGTCCGCGTGCTCACCCAGGCTGGCCAGATGCAACGTCGGCCAGGTCACCGTCCTCAGCCTTGGCCACCGCTCGCTACTTTCGTAGCGGAAGAGCCGCCGGGCATCCTCCGTACGGGGTGATTACTCGGCCGGAGTAAGACGCGGCCGTGGTCTCCTCAGCGCCCGCTGCCCGCGCGCCACGACGGCGCCCTCGGTCCGCGATGCCACCAACGCATTCACCCGGGGCGAGTGAGGCGCCGCGAGCCCGGCGCCGCGGATAGTGGGTTCATGAGCGAGCACTATGACGTCATCATCGTCGGGACCGGCGCGGGCGGGGGCACGCTGGCCCACACGCTGGCTCCGTCGGGCAAGCGGATCCTGCTGCTGGAGCGGGGCAACTTCCTGCCCCGCGAACCCGACAACTGGGATGCTCACGCGGTCTTCGTGGACGGCCGGTACATCTCCGAGGACACCTGGTACGACGAGGACGGCAAGCCCTTCCAGCCGCAGGTGCACTACTTCGTCGGCGGGGCCACCAAGCTGTACGGGGCCGCGCTGTACCGGCTGCGCCCCGGGGACTTCGGCGAGCTGAAGCACGCCGACGGCCCGTCGCCGGCCTGGCCGCTGTCCTACGACGAGTTCGAGCCCTGGTACACCAAGGCCGAGTGGCTCTACCAGGTTCACGGTGACCACGGCGAAGACCCGACCGAGGGCCACTGGTCCCGGCAGTACCCGTGGCCCGCGGTCTCGCACGAGCCGCGCATCCAGGAGATCGCCGACGCGCTGACCGCCGGCGGCTACCACCCGTTCCACGCGCCGTGCGGGATCCTGCTGGACGAGGCCGACCCGTCCAAGACCACCTGCATCCGCTGCGCCACCTGCGATGGCTATCCGTGCCTGGTGCCCGCGAAGTCCGACGCCGAGACCATCGCGGTACGCCCGCTACTCGACCAGCCCAACGTGACCCTGCTGGTGAACGCGGAGGTCGAGCGGCTGCAGACGGACCCGACAGGCCGGACCGTCACCCGGGTCGAGGTCACCAGGGACGGCGCCCGGGAGGAGTACGAAGCCGACATCGTGGTGATCTCGGCGGGGGCGGCGAACAGCGCCAGGATCCTGCTCCGGTCGGCCTCCGACCAGCACCCGGCCGGCCTGGCCAACGGGTCCGACCAGGTGGGCCGCAATTACATGTACCACAACAGCAAGGCCGTGGCCGCGTTCGGCAAGGAACCCAACGAGACCAGGTTCCAGAAGACGCTGGCGCTGAACGACTTCTACTTCGCCGGGGACGGCCGGGAATGGCCGCTCGGCAACATCCAGATGATCGGCAAGTCCAACGCGCAGGCGATGAAGGGCGAGGAGCCCAAGCTCACCATGCTCGCCCCGCACTGGAGCCTGGACACGGCCGCCCATCACGCCGTGGACTTCTGGCTGAGCACCGAGGACATCCCCCGGGCGGACAACCGGGTCACCGTCGACCGGGACGGGAACGTGCACCTGGCCTACAAGATGTCCAACGACGCGGAGATGAACGGCCTCTACCAGGAGCTGCGGAAGATCCTCAACCACGTCGGGCTGGCCGAGCACCACATCCTGGCCAAGAACTACTACATGGCCATGAACATCCCGCTCGCGGGCTGCGCCCACCAGGCCGGCACCTGCCGGTTCGGCGCCGATCCGGCCACGTCGGTGCTCGACGTCGACTGCAAGGCCCACGAACTGGACAACCTTTACGTGGTGGACACGAGCTTCTTCCCCAGCATCGGCGCGGTGAACCCGGCGCTCACCGCGATGGCCAACGCGATCCGCGTGGGCGAGCACCTGCTGAGCCGGATGACCTGAGGCGCCCGCGGAGCGCCGACGTACCGACGACGTGAGGAAGGGACCATGGACCGCTACCCCAACATCGAGGACCACGGGCTGATCGGTGACCTGCACACCGCCGCGCTGGTGGCCACCGACGGAACCATCGACTTCTTCTGCTGCCCCCGGTTCGACTCGCCGAGCGTGTTCGCGTCGCTGCTCGACGCGGACCGCGGCGGTCACTTCCGGATCACGCCGGACCGGGACGACTACGTGAGCAAGCAGCTGTACTTCCCGGACACCGCTATCCTGATCACCCGGTTCCTGACCCCGGACGGGGTCGGCGAGGTCCACGACTTCATGCCCATCGCCGGCCCGACCGCCACCGACCGCCACCGCCTGGTGCGCCAGCTGAAGGTGGTGCGCGGCACCATGCGGTTCGCGATGGACCTCCAGCCGCGGTTCGACTACGCCCGCAAGCCGCACAAACTGGAGATCACCGACGAGGGCGCGGTGTTCCAGGCGGACGGCATGGAGCTGACCGTGCACGCGGTGGCCACGCCGGACCAGACGCTTGAGAATCAGGGCGTCGCGCTAGAGCGCCACGGCGACGGCATGCGCTGGACCCGGACGCTGCGGGAGGGCCAGACCGGCGGGGTGGTCCTCGAATGGATGGGGGGCACGCCCCGGCGGATCGCGCCCGACGAGGTACAGCGGCTCTTGGAAGAGACCGCGCACTTCTGGCGCGGCTGGCTGCACCAGTCCCGCTACACCGGGCGCTGGCGGGGCATAGTGAACCGGTCCGCGATGACGCTCAAGCTGATGACCTACCGGCCCACCGGCGCGATCGTCGCGGCTCCGACCGCCGGGCTGCCCGAGCAGGCCGGCGGCGAGCGCAACTGGGACTACCGGTACACCTGGATCCGGGACGGATCGTTCTCCATTTACGCCCTGCTCGGCCTGGGCTACACCGAGGAGGCCGCGGCCTTCGCCGTCTGGCTCCGGGACCGGGCCAGCGAAAGCGCGGGAAGCAGCGGCCACCCGCTGAAGATCATGTACCGGGTCGACGGCAGCTCGGACCTGGTTGAAGAGACGCTGGACCACTTTGAAGGCTGGCGCGGCTCCCGCCCGGTGCGCATCGGCAACGGCGCTGCCGACCAGCTCCAGCTGGACATCTACGGCGAGGCCATGGACTCGATATACCTGGGCGACGCCAACGGCCTGCAGGCGGGCCACGACGGCTGGACCCAGGTAGCCCGCATGATCGACTGGCTGGTGGAGAACTGGGACCAGCCGGACGAGGGCATCTGGGAGACCCGCGGCGGCCAGAAGAACTTCACCTACGGCCGGTTCCAGACCTGGGTCGCGCTCGACCGCGCCATCAAGATAGCCACCCGCCGCGGCCGACCCGGCAACGTGAACCGGTGGACCGTCGAACGCGACCTGGTCTACAACCAGATCATGGAACGCGGGTGGAACCCCAAGCTCGGCGCGTTCACCCAGCACTACGACACCGAGGTGCTGGACTCCTCGCTGCTGATGATGCCGCTGATGGGCTTCATCGCCCCGCGCGACCCGATGTGGCTGTCCACGCTGAAGGCGATGGACCGCGAGCTGGTCTCCGACAGCCTGGTCTACCGCTACAACCCCAGCGCGTCACCCGACGGGCTGGCCGGCGACGAGGGCACGTTCTCGCTGTGCACGTTCTGGTACGTCGACGCCCTGGCCCGCGCCGGGCGGCTCGACGACGCGCGGCTGGTCTTCGAGAAGATGCAGACCTACGCCAACCACCTGGGTCTGTTCTCGGAGGAGATCAGCAGCACCGGCGACCAGCTGGGCAACTTCCCGCAGGCGTTCAGCCACCTGTCGCTGATCAGCGCCGCCATCAACCTCGACTACCAGCTCGATCACGGCGCCGGCTCCCCCAGGTCGTCGCTGGTCTCTAGCGGGGCGACCGCGAGAACCACGCGGAAGCTGCTGACCGGAACGAGAAACCTGCGAGGCGATACCCCCTTGCCGGCCTGACCGGCTCGGGTAACGGAGGTCGCCACGCCGCCGTGCGGCCTTTACCCGGGCCTCTTCCGGGCTTGCGCCCGGTTGCGTCCCGCCCGGTCCGGCTTTCCTCGCTCGTCCCGCAGGTACGGCCAGTCTTAAGGCCGCGGCCGGGCCCTGCCTAGGGACCAACGTCCCGAGTTTCGGCCGTTCGCCCGCCGGATGCCGCCCTGACGCCCCACCCGTGGCGGGTGAGCCGGTCCCCGGGCCGGGAGGAGACGCTGACGTCTGGGGCTGACGTCAGCCTGCGCGTGTGCTGAGGTGGCGGGTATGAGGAACGAGTATGCGCACGTGACGACGCTGGGCGATGCGCTGCGCGTCGCTAGGGAGCGCTCGGCGAAGACCTTGCTCTTCGACGTGGAGCCCCTGGTGGCCTACTGGGACAGCGGCCAGCAGGCTCTCGACCAGGGCCTGACGCGGGTGCTCAGCGAGGCCGCCGCCGTCCCCGGGGTGCTGGTGGTGTGCTTTTCCACCAACTCGCTGCGTCGCCCGTCCGTGAGCCTGGCCTGCCCCGGCGTCCGGGTGGTCTACCTGGCCGCGGCGCGCAAGCCGTTCCGGGTCTCGCCTTACCAGGACTTTCCCACACCCGGAGCGCTGATCGGCGATCAGGTCCTCACCGACGGGATACTGGCGCGGCGGCTGGGCTATGACTTCGTGCACTGCGAGCCGGAGCTGGAAAAGGTTCCCGCGGGGCCACGGCTGATGAATGAGGTGGGGAAGCTGACGCTGCCGCTGCTGGCCCGGTGGCCGGACCACCACCGCGGATGAATCACCCGGATCGCGCGCCTGGCCGTTCAGAGCAGGGCGAGCTGCCGGGCGCGGCGGACGGCCTCGCGGCGGTGACTCACGCCCAGCTTGCGGAAGATGCTCTTGAGATGTGATTTGACGGTGTTCACCGACAGGTACATCTCCTCGGCGATCTCGGCGGTGCTCAGCATCCGCGATACGTGCCTGAGCACCTCGAGCTCGCGGCCGCTGAGCTGCTCCACGATTACCGGCGCGGCCTGGCCCGCCGCGGACGGCGGCGCCAGCGCCCGGCCCGGGGCGGCGGGAGGCTGGAACAGGCGCCGGAAGTCCTCGGCCAGGCCGGCGTCGCGCCGCAGGACCGGCTCGATCCAGGCCCGCTGAATCGCGAACGGCAGCAGCACCCGCTCCTTCTCGGCCAGCTTCAGCGCGTGCTCCAGCGCCGGGCGTCCCCGGTCCGGGCCACCGCCGCCGTAGCCGAGCTCCGCCTCGAGCAGCCCGGCTTCCAGGCTCAGCAGGTCCGGCGCCTGGTCGGCCACGGTGACGGACGCACCCGCCAGGGCCTGGGCCGCGGCCCGCGGATCCGCCGCGGCCAGCCGGGCCCGGGCGAGCGCCACCGCGCCGGTGAGCGACGACGGCGGCCCGGCGTGCCGGGCGGCTTCCAGGGCGGCCTGGACGTCACCGGCCGCGGCGTGGGCGTGCGACGCGGCCAGCGCCATCCGCTGCTGCAGCCACGGCGGCAGCGGCCAGCCGCCGCCGGCCCGGGCGATCATGTCCGCGGCCGCCTCGGCCCGGCCCCGGGCCAGGCTGAGGCGCGCCGCGACCAGCCAGGCCACCGCGCCGATCAGCCGGTCGGGCTGTGCGTGCAGGGCATCCTCGGCGCGGGCCAGACGGCCGGCCGCCTCGCTGAGCTGATTGCGTTCCAGGTGCGCCCAGGCCAGCGCGACCTCCGCCGCCGCCCCGTGGTGCCAGGCGCTCCCGGCGCCCGGCGGGGCGCCGGGCGTGGCCGCGAGCTTGCTGGCGTGGGTGAACCGGCCCCGCAGCGCTTCCACCAGCGCCCGGAGCCCGAAGCAGTCGCAGGAGCCGCACATGACCGCGGCGGCCTGGTCCAGCGTGCCCGCGGCGTCATCGAGGCGCCCGGACCACATCTGCACGGCCCCGCGCGCGGACAGTTCCTGCATGCGGACCTCGGGATGCCGGCTGAGCAGGTCCGGCGGCATCTGGGCGAGCAGCCGCCCGGCTCGCGCGGACGCCTCGGCCGCCGCGGCGAAATCGCCGTCGTGGCGGGCCAGGGCCATCCGGATCAGGGCCACCGCCATCCGGGACGGGAGTTCCTCGCCGTCGGGCAGCCGCTCCAGCAGGCGCTCCGCCCCGGCCAGCCGGGTCGCGCCCGCATCGTCCTGGGCCCGGCGCAGCGCCATCGCAGCGGCGACGATCAACTGCGGCGGCTCCTGCGGCGCCGGGCTGGCCGGCATGGGCCGGAACGCCTCGGCCAGCGGCCCGCCCGCCCGCGGGTCGAGGAGCGTGCCGGCCGCGAGCTCCTCGACGGCGATCCGGGCGGCCAGCGCCCAGTCGCCGGCCGCGGCGGCCTGGCTGACCGCCTCGAGCAAGGTGCCGTTCCGCCACAGCCAGCGGGCCGCACGGCGGCGCAGCTGCGTCACCTTGTGCGGGGATTCATGCCGGAACTTCAGCCGCAGGACATCGGCGAACAGCGAGTGGTACCGGTACCACCCGTGCCCGATCGGCTGGACGAACGCGTTCGCCTGGGCCAGCGCCGGGATGATCTCACCGGTCTCCCTCGCGCCGGCCAGCTCGCCCGCGAGCTCGACGTTGAACCGATCCAGGATGCTCGTCCGCAGGAGCAGGTCGCGGACCTGGGCGGGCTGGCGGTTGAGGACCTCGTCGATGAGGTAGCCCGCAATGGGACCGTCCTCGGCCTCCAGTTCCTTGACGAACTGCCCGGGATCGGGATGCCCGTCCATGGAGATCGCCGCGAGGCGCAGGCCCGCCGCCCATCCTTCGCCGCGGCGGGTTACTGTTTCCAGCAGGTCCGGGGGCAGGGTAATGCCGTGCTGGGCCATGAGCAGCCCGGCCTCGGTGACGCTGAAGGCCAGGTCGCAGGCCCGGACCTCGGTCAGCTCTCCGGTTAGCCGGTAGCGGTGCAGCGGCAGCAGCGGGTCCATCCGCGAGGCGACCAGCAGGTGCAGGCCACCGCTCGCGTTGCGGAGCACGTAGTCGAGCCCGTCCAGGCACCGCGGCTTGGTCAGCAGGTGAACGTCGTCCAGGACCAGCGTCACCACCACCGGGTCCTGGCCGGCCAGGGCCGACGCGAAGTGATGCAGGAACAGGCTGGGCTGCCGGGAGGCGGCCGGCAGCTCCGCGGGCAGGGCCACGCCCGCGCGCCGGAGCGCCTCGATGACGTGGGACCAGAAGACCTCGGGGCGGTTGTCGAAACGGTCGACGGTGACCCACGCGAGGGGCCCGGACCGCGATTCCGCCGCGGCCCAGGAGGCAAGTGCCATCGTTTTGCCCGAGCCCGGCGGCCCGGTGACCACCGTGAGGGGACCGCGCGACCCGTTGGCGATCAGTGCCTGGACCCGTTCACGGGAAACGTTCCACTTGGGCAGGGCAGGCACCGTGATCTTGGACGTCAGGACGGAGTCATCGGCTCTGGCGGTCCGCCGTACACGGCGCGCTGTCGCGCGCGCGGGCGTCACGGGCATGCGCGTTCCCCTCAACCCATGGCGGAGGGCCGCCTGATCAGCCCCCAGCCGGCTGTCGCGTCAGAGCCACCTGGCCGCGACTATGGGGAACGCAGAGCCTCGCTACGGCCAGGGTGGCTGCCGTTCCATTCTCTGCCCCGCCGCGGGCGGTTGTACTCACCTGTCGCTGTTCTCACCCGGGTGAGATTCGGAGATTCGCCCGTTATGCGGGGGAAAGCCCGCTAGCGCGCATCTAGGAGCACCGAAAAGCACCCGCGTAGCACCTGGGAGCACCGGGGTGACGGGTTTACCGGAAGTTCACTATCACCCGGCGCGAGTGGAGCGCCCGGGGACGGCGCGCGGCATCGTGGAAGACGGCAACTGTACCCTCTGCCCCGGGCAGGTGGCGATCGTGACGTCGGTGTATTACGAGATCCGGGTGGGCGGAACCCTGCCGCCCGACGCACTGCTTGATTTCGAGCGACTGATGGTCTCGGTGGAGCCGGTGAAGACCGTGCTGCACGGGCCGATACCGGACCAGGCGGCGCTGAATGGGCTCCTGGCCAGGCTGGAGATGTTCGGCGCGGAGGTCGTGGAGGTACGGCGGCTGCACGGCGGCCCGGCGGAGTGAAGGCCGGGCTCACACCCCTGTGGGGTGATGTGCGGGGGCGTTGCGTGAACGATGCTGCAGGGGCAGGAGCAAGCCCCGGGCCGCACTAGCCCGGGGATACCACGGCCGGGCGAGGTGCACCCGGCCGGACTGGACGGAGGAATCTGGATGGCAATCGGACCGGTACAGCTCATCGTTCTGGGGTTCAATCACCCCAACTTCCACGGTGAGGTGATCGCCGAGCTGGAGCGGCTGCGCGAGAGCGACACGGTGCGGGTGATCGACTCCATCGCCGTCTACAAGGACGCGGACGGCAACCTGGAGGTCGAGCATCTGAGCAACCTCACCCAGGAAGAGGCCATCGAGTACGGCACCAAGATCGGGGCGCTCATCGGGCTCGGCATCGAGGGCGAGGAAGGGATGGAAGCCGGCGCCGAACTGGGCGCCGAGCAAGCCGCCGAGGAAGGCATCCACCCCTTGTCGGGGGCGGAGGAGTGGGATGTGCTCGAGGACATCCCGAACGACTCCGCGGCCGCGCTCGTCCTGCTGGAGCACCACTGGGCGGTACCGCTGCGAGATGCGATCGCCCGGGCGGGCGGCTTCCGCATCAGCGACGGGTTCATCAGCCCGCTCGATCTGGTCGCGATCGGGATGATGACGGCCGAAGAGGCCAAGGAACTCCACGCCATGGAGACCGAGAACGCCGCCAGTTGATCGCGCGTAAGAGAACCCCTTTCATCCTCTCGCGAGTGCCCACGTACTCTGAGCGTGAGATCGACGGATGAAAGAGGTTCTCGCCGATAGCAGAGATCGGAGGGATGAGATGTTCGGAGCACGCAGGGTAGCCCGCCGGACCGGGCGGCGTACCGCACGGCGCGTTTCCCGCCGGTAACACGTCCGCGTCCCGCTCGTCGGGTGAGTCCGCGCCAGCCAGGCGCGGATTCTGCGCCACGCCGAGCGGTCGCGGCCGTACCTGCCCTCACCCGCCTGGGGTGACCCGCCGGATGGGCACGTGCCTCCCCGCCGGGTCATCCTCGAAGCGCCAGGCCGACGCGCTGGACGGTAGGGGAAACCGCCGCCGGTCGTTACCCTGAGGGTAGGTATGGGAACGATTGGCGGCATGCTGCTGACCGGCGGATGGGCCCGGCTGACGCGGCGGTGGCTGGCGGGGCTGGTTCTGCTGGTCGTGTCGGCCGGCGCAGGGATCGCGGTCGCGCTGCTGGTGACGCCGATGCAGACGGTCACCGTGGCGGGTCAGGTCATCCAGGTGGGCGTGAGCGCGCCGAGCCTGAGCCTGTCCGGGCCGGGACAGGTCGACCTGTTCGGCCAGAGCCTGCCGACCAACCTGCTCTTCGCCGGCCCGGTGCGCCCCCGGCTGCAGCTCTCCCAGATCACCATCAACAGCCAGCTGACCACGTTCGTCCAGGGCGACCACCCGGCCGAGGCGGAACGCATCCTCGGCTCCAGGCTCGCGGACGGCTGGAAACGCTACTTCGCCTGGGAGACCGTGATCGCCGGGGCCGGCGCGCTGCTCCTGGTGGGCGCCGTGGCCGGGTGGCGCCGCATCCCGCACCGCACGACCATCCAGCTGCTCGTCGCGGGCCTGGTCGTGGCCGAGGCCATCAACCTGGGCGCCATCATGATCACCGCGTACACGGCGCCCGGGCTGCTGCGCCAGGTGCATTCCCTCAACGAGCTCGTCGGCAGCCAGACCCACCTGCCCCGGATCAAGCCGAACGGCCCGCCGCTGCCCGGGGTCCAGGTCGTGGTCATGGGGGACTCCACCGCGGCCGGAGCCGGGCTCGTGCCGTTGCCTGGCTCCTCCGGCACGGCCCGGGCCTGCGGGCGCAGCTCCGACTCCTACGCCGACGACCTTTCCGTCGCCAACGGCTGGAGGGTGCTGAACCTGGCCTGCGACGGCGCCACCATCAGCGACGGGCTGCTCGGGCCGCAGGACCACGACGGCCAGGTCCTGCCGGCGCAGTTCGCGGCGGCGGAGCGGGCCGTGCACCTGTCGGCCGTCATCATCAGCGTGGGCGCCGACGACCTGAACTGGGCCGCGGAGGTGCGCTACTGCTCGGTCACGCCGCGCTGCAACGACCGCGCCACGACCGCGTACTTCCAGCAGCAGCTCGCCTCGTTCAGCAAGGACTACCTCGACCTGCTGAGCCGGCTGGCGGCCCTGCCCACGCACCCCCAGGTGATCATCAACCAGTACTACGACCCGTTCGGGCCCGAGCCCGGGTGCCTGTCCCGGGCCGGGCTGAGCGCCGCCAACCTGCAGACGCTGACGTCCCGCCTGGCCACCCTGAACACGGTGCTGGCCGACGGCGCGGCCCAGTTCGACTTCTCCTCGCCGCAGCCCGACTTCACCGGGCACCAGCTCTGCACGTCGCAGCCGTACGTGCAGGGACTGGGCGCGGCGGCCCCGTTCCACCCCACCGTGCTCGGCCAGCTCGCGATCGCGCTGGCCGACCAGGCCGCGCTGCGCCCGCCGGCCTGAACGTCACCCGGTGTACGGAGCCGAGCCGAGCACGAGCTTGAGCGGCTGCGAGCCGAGCGTGGTGAACCCCGACCGCTCGCCCGCGTACGAGAAGCCGTAGGTGGGCCCGGCCGCCGATCCCACCGTGGTCCCCGCGGGGACCGTGACGGGCACCGGGGTGCCGGGCGGGCCGGAGATCGTGATCGTGTTGCCCTGCACCCAGGCGGTGACCGTGCCCGCCTGCCGCGCCTGGGCCCACAGCTGCTGGTCGCGCAGCACCGCCCCGTCCTGGTCGGTCGGCAGGTTCTCGATCGGGGCGCTCGGGCCGTAGACCGCCCGGTAGGCGGACAGCACCCCGTCCATCACCGGGTAGCCCAGCCGGTCGCCGGTCAGGTTCGACTGGTGCATGAAGAACGGCCGCGGGTCGTTGTTGATGAGCGCGTTGAAGACGATCTCGACCTGGGCCGGCACGATGGACGAGGTCCACCCGGTCTGCTCGTTCAGCGGCTTGAGGCAGGCCGTGGTCGTGCTGGTCTGGCACAGCCCGCTGCCGCCGTCGGCCTTGGAGTCGTTGTACCAGTTGAACTCGTTGACCTCCTCGGCCACGGTGTCGACGTCCTCGCCCACGTCGATGGGGTGCCGGGGGATGCCGAGGGCCGCGCCGACGGGACGCATGGCCGGCTCGCGCGACGCGTCCAGGACAATCCAGTGGATGTGGTCGGTACTCATCGCGGTGACCAGGTAGGGGTTGTCCACCGGCTGCTGGGGCAGCAGCCGTAGCCCCGAGTACTCGCCGCTGGCCAGCACCCCGGGCTCGGCGGGGATCCGGTTCTTCCTGGCCCAGGCGAAGTTCTTCTCGACCTGGCTGTTGATCAGGCCGCTGCCGGCCGCCCACACGATGTGCCCGTTCGACCGCACGCACTGCCAGGGCACCACCTTGAAGTTCTGCTGGCAGCCGAAGTACGCGTGGGTCCAGGTGTGGTTGACCCAGTAGAAGTCCTTGGCCACCGGCCGGGTGGCGACCAGCAGCGCGTCGACCCCATGCACCGCGAACCTGGCGGACGCCCCCCCGTTGTACAGGAACTCGATCGTGAAGTGGTGCTGCTGCTCCCACTGCACGGCGTACGTCACGTCGGCCGGCTTCATCCGGATCGTCGCCGTCATCGGCGTGCCCTTGGGGCAGGTAGTGACGCCGGGCGTGCAGTGCCCGACCGTGCTCCACTGAGAGTCCCCGAGGAACATGTCGTCGTAGGCGATGTCGAGGTAGCTGCGCCAGTCGCCGAGGTTCACCCCGCGGGTGAGCCAGTCCACGATGCCGGGCGCCAGGTAGTGGAACTGCGCCTGGCCGTAGCTGTAGCCGAAGCCGATCCCGAGCTGCTGGCGCCCTCCGTTGTCGTACCGCCACACGAGCGTGGCGGAGCCGGACGAGTGCGGGATACTCGCGGTCACCAGCGGCGTGGCCCCGCCGCCGGGCAGCGGCTGGGCCAGGTAGCCGAACGGCGCGGGGTCGGCCGGCCCCCCGCTGAACGGGAACGACCCGTTGAGGTAGCCGAACCCGGCCCGGGCTCCGGCCGGGGTCACGCCCGCGTCCGCGGTGAGCGGTCCGCTGTAGGCCGGCGGCGAGCTCATGCCCAGGCTGGGATCCGGCGGTGCGTAGGCGTCCACCTGGCGCACCCCGAACTTGCGCTCGTACCAGGCGAGGTTGGCCTCCTCGGCCGCGGACAGCGCCTGGGGGGCCGCGCTGGGCAGCACGATCCCGTCGAAGTTGCCCCCCCTCGTGCCGTCCGGAAGCTGGCGCGCCAGGAAGTCCCGGGTGATGGCCGACCGGGAGGAGTCGCGCAGGTCGATGACCGTGGACGGCAGGCCCTCGGTGGTCAGCTGCTGGCGGATGGCCTCGACCGCCCCGGAGCCGTCGGTCACCACGAGCACGTTGAGGTCCACGCCGCCGTGCGGGCCGACGGGCGGCGCGGTCGCGGGCGTGCTGACCGGGGCGGCCGCCGGGTGCGGCTTGGGCTTCGGCGGCGGCGCCTGAGAGCACGCCGTGGCCAGCGCGACCACGGCGACCACGGCGGCCGCCACCGTGAGAAGCTTGAATCGCGGCCTGGTTGAGTTCC
The DNA here is from genome assembly GCA_963795055.1 of uncultured Actinomycetota bacterium. Lineage (GTDB taxonomy): Bacteria > Actinomycetota > Actinomycetes > Streptosporangiales > Streptosporangiaceae > JASHPR01. Next base: position 128,564 of record CAWCGJ010000005.1, on the reverse strand, counting down.
CCACCCTGGCTCCTGCTACGTGCCGCCCCGGGATCTCCGCGGCGGCCCGGCGGCTGGTCAATCAGCCCAATATATGTTTACCCGCAAGCAACTACCCCGCTGAGCCCAAACACGTAATCCGGGCCCGTTGGGTTCGGGCCCCGGGCCAACCCGCTCGGGGAGGGTCCTGGTCGGGTCAGGGCAGGACGAACCGCTCGACCGCGTGGGCGAAGCCCTCGTCCTCGTTGGAGGTGGTGACGCGGCGAGCAGCGGCCTGCACCTCGTGGCTGGCGTTGCCCATGGCGATGCTGAGCCCGGAGCGGGCGAACATCAGCACGTCGTTGGGCTGGTCACCGATCGTGGCGATCTGCTCCTCGGGGATCTGGTAGGCCTTGGAGAGATACTGGACCACGGCGCCCTTGTTGGCGTCGGGGTGGGTGACGTCGGCGTAGTACGGCTGGGATCTGGCCGCCGACACGTGGTCGCCGAAGCGCTCGCGTACCGCGTCTACGGCCTTCTGGACCATGTCGAAGTCGTCGCTCACCCCCACGACCTTGGCCACGCCGCCGGTGACCGAGGCGAAGCTTTCGACCAGCGCCGGGTCGAACTTCACCGTCCAGGCCTCCCGGGCCACGTGCGGTCCGTGCAGGTCCCGCACGAACCAGTCCGCGCCCCGGTAGACCCACACGTCTGTCCCATGGCCTCCGAGCACCTCGATCACCGCCGGCGTCAGGTCGTCGGGTATGGTCCGTTGCTCGATCACCGACATGTCGGGACGGACGAACACCCCGCCGTTGAAGGCCGCGATCGGCGTGGTGAGACCGAGCGGCTCGATGAGCATCGACATGCCGCGCGGCGGGCGGCCGCTGGTGATCGCGAACACTATCCCGGCCTGCTTCAGCTTGGCCACGGCGGCGATAGCCCGGTCGGTGAGGACCTTGTCCTGGGTCACCAGCGTGCCGTCGACGTCGGCGAGCATCAGTCGGATCGGTGGGGGGGCCATCTTGCCTCCAGGGTCAGTCCGGTAGGTAGCCTAGGCTCATCGCTTTCTCCCTTTCGGCGTCGCAATTCCTTTCCAGCACCGCAACCGCCCCCGGAGTCAACGAGCCATGAGCATCGAGCGGGAGAAGCAGCTCGCCGCGCAGACGGCAGCAGAGCTGGTCGAAAACGGCATGACGGTCGGGCTGGGCACCGGCTCGACGGTCGCGTACCTGCTCCCGGCCCTCGCGCGCCGGTCGCTCGATATCGTCTGCGCCGCCACGTCGCCGCGCACCGAGCACGCCGCGCGCGAGCTGGGCCTGAAGATCGAGGACGTCGCGAGCATCGACCGTTTCGACATCACCATCGACGGCGCGGACCAGGTTGCTCCCGACGGCTGGCTGGTGAAGGGCGGCGGCGGCGCGCACACCCGGGAGAAGATCATCGCCGCGGCCGCGGACCGGTTCGTGGTCATCGCCGACTCCTCCAAGCCGGTCGAGGCCCTGCACGCCCCGATTCCCCTGGAGCTGCTCTCCTTCGGGCTGCGCGCCACGATGCGCCGCGTCGCCCCGGTGTCGCTGCGCGACGTCCCGCCCAGCCCCGACGGCGGCGTGATCGCGGACTACCACGGGCCGGTCGACGACCCGGCGGCGCTGGCCGTCCGGCTGTCCGCCACGCCCGGGCTCGTCGAGCATGGCCTGTTCCCGCCCGAGATGGTGGCGGTGGTCCTGATAGGCCGGGGCACGTCGGTCGGCCGGACCGACTTCAACGGTGCCACGTCCTGACGGACGGGCCTCAGGTCGCCGCACGGTCCGCCATCACCAGTGACGCCGCGGCTTCCACGCGGCCTGCCGGGATCGTGGTATCGCCGGCCAGGAGCCTGGCCAGGGGCTCCTTCTTGTCGCTGCCGGTGACCAGCCAGAGGATCTGGCGGGCCCGGGCCAGCGCCGGGTAGGTCAGCGTCATCCGCACCCGCCCCTGGTAAGGCTGGGTGAGGGCCACCAGGCGGTCGGTGACCGACAGGACCGGATCCCCCGGCACCAGCGAAGCGGTGTGCCCGTCGGGACCCAGACCCAGGTGAACCAGGTCGAAGTGCTCGGGCAGCACGGCCGCGTAGGCGGCGGCCGCGGCCACGAGGTCGCTGTCGTTGACCGGCATGGGCCGTACCTGCGCCGGGGCGGAGCCCAGCGCCTTGGTGAGGTGGCTCAGATTCCGGTCGGGGTCATCGGGCGGGGCCACGCGCTCGTCCACCTGGTAGATGACCACCTGGTCCCAGGGGACCTCCTCCGTGGCCAGCTCGGCGAACATCGCCCAGGGGGTGTGCCCGCCGCTGACCGCGAAGCGGAAGCTGCCGCTGGCCGCCACCGCCGCGCGGGCGCGCTCGGCCACGAACGCCGCCCCGGCGGCGGCCACCGCGCCGGGGTCGGCCAGCGTTTGGAGGTCATGGTGCATGGCGGGCCTGCTCCTTCAGCGCCCGACGGTCGCGCAGCGGCGGAATCGGCATGTGCTGTCTCCTCTCCTGACGCGTCCCGGCACGGTCGGTGTCCGGTCATTCAGCTGACCGCGGAGGTCTGCGCCTCGATCCGGTCCATCAGCTGGTTCCAGGAGTCGACGAACGCCGTGGCCCCGTCGCGCTGCAGCTGGGTCGCCAGCCCGCCCAGGTCCACGCCGGCCTGGGCGAACCGGGCGAACATCGCGTCGGCGTCGCCGCCGTCGGCCGGCAGCGGATCCCCCACCTCCCCGTGGTCGAAGAAGGCCTTGAGGGTGGCATCGGGCATGGTGTTGATCGTGAACGGGGCGGCCAGCCCGTGCACGTACAGCGTGTCGGGGGCGGCCGGGTCCTTGGTGCTGGTGCTGGCCCACAGCAGCCGCTGCGTCCTCGCCCCGTCACTTTCCAGCCGCTGGAACCGGTCGGACTCCATCAGCCGCCGGTAGGCCCGGTAGACGTCCAGCCCTACCGCCAGCGCCAGCTGGTCCTGCAGGTCCGCCGGCACCTCCTTGGCCACGGCCACATCCCAGCGCGACATGAAGAGCGAGGCGACCGAGCCCACCGCCGGATTCAGGCCGTCGGCGATCCGGCGCTCGACGCCTTTCAGGTACGCGTCCGCCGCCGCGAGGTACTGGTCGGCGGAGAACAGCAGCGTCACGTTGACCGGGACCCCGGCCACGATCGACTCGGTAATGGCCGGCAGGCCCTCGGGGGTCCCGGGGATCTTGATGAACAGATTGGACCGCCCGGCCCGCGCGCACAGGCTCTTGGCCGCCTCCACCGTCCGGGCGGTGTCGTAGGCCAGCAGCGGCGACACCTCCAGCGACACCCACCCGTCCACCCCGTCGGTCCGCTCGTGGCTGGGCAGGAACAGGTCCGCGGCGCGGCGCAGGTCCTCGATGGCCAGCTCGAAGAACAGGTCCTGCGCTGACAGCCCCGCTCCCGCCCTGGACCGGATGGCGTCGTCGTAGTAGCCCGACCCGATCGCCTTGTCGAAGATGGACGGGTTCGAGGTCAGCCCGGTCACCGAATAGGAATCGATGTACCTCTGGATCGTGCCGTCATCGAGAATGCTGCGGGTGATGTTGTCGAGCCACAGGCTCTGCCCTCGCTCGTGAAGCGCCTCGGTAGGCTTCATCGTCCTGCCTCCGGTCGTCGCGGCCCATCCGGGGGTCCCGGCACGCCTCCACCGTACGAGTTTCGGCCCGCCAGCCACAGATCCGGCACCGGAAGTTCATGGCGCTGTGAACCCTTTTCATCCTCCCATGGCTGCGCACGCACTCCGGGCCCGAGGCCCGCGGATGAGAAGGGCCCATTACCGCGGCAGCAGGACGATCCCGTCGTCGTCGGCGTGCAGGATGTCACCAGGGTAGAACGTGGCGCCGCCGAAGGTGACCGGCACGTCGACGGCGCCGGAGCCGGCCTTCGCGCTGGTCCGCGGGTTCGTGCCCAGGGCCTTGATGCCGAGGTCGAGCCGGTACAGGGCACTGCTGTCCCGGACCGCGCCGTGCAGGGCCAGGCCCGCCCAGCCGTTGTCGACGGCCGCGCCCGCGATCATGTCACCCACCAGCGCCGTGTGCAGCGATCCGGCGCCGTCGACGACCAGGACGCACCCGGCCCCGGGGGTGTGCAGAAGCTCGCGCAGCAGCCCGTTGTCCTCGTGACAGGAGACCGTGCGGACCGGGCCGGCGAACGCGCGGCGCCCGCCGAACTGGCGGAACTGTAGGTCACACACGCGCAGCGCGGAGCCGTACCTGTCGACCAGGTCGGCGGTGGGCACGGGGACGGGGTTGTCGGTCATGGCCCTAGCACTCTATGCCCCGTATCCCGGCGCAGCAGGGAAACCGGGCGCGTACCGCGGCGGGCCGCCCCGGCGCTACTTGTGGTGCGACAGGGCCGACAGCGGGGAACCGGGCTGCATGATTTCCTGCTCGGCCCGCCGGCGGGCGTCGGCGAAGTAGCGATCGGGGTCACGGCCACCCCGGCCAGGCTGATCGCGGTGGTCAGGTAGACCCGCGCGCCAGGTGGAATACGCATGCGCGGCAGGGTAGATCATGCATTGACGTAAGGGGTTCCTGTGGCCGAAATCAGGGATGCCGAGGTCACGATCGTCGGCGGCGGGGCCATCGGGTGCGCCGTGGCCTATGCCCTGGTCCGGGCGGGCTACCGGGACATCCAGGTGGTGGAGCAGGGCGAGCTGGCCGGTGCGACGTCCGGGCAGGCCGCCGGGCTGGTCGGGCAGGTCCGGTCCACCAGGGAGCGGTGCCTGCTGGCGATGGCGTCCGTGGCCGAGTACGCCCGGATCGAGCGGGAGACCGGGTACCCGGCGGACTGGCGGCCGACCGGGAGCGTGCGCATCGCGATGACCGCGGAGCGCGCCGCCGAGTTCCGCGCCCTGGCCGCGGTGGCACGGTCAGCCGGCCTCGAGGTTGAGTTCCTCACCGCCGCGCGGCTGGCCGGACGGTTTCCGATGCTGGATACCACCGGAGTAACGGCCGCCCTGTGGTGCCCCACCGACGGCTACCTCCAGCCCAACAGCCTGGTGACGGCGTACGCCCGCGCCGCGCGCGACCGGGGAGTCACGTTCGCGACCCGCACCACCGTGACCGGGCTGCGCATCACCGGCGGCGCCGTGACCGGCGTCCGCACCGACCGCCGGGCCGTCGCGACCGACAGGGTCATCAACGCCGCCGGGCCATGGGCCGGCGCCGTGGCCCGGCTGGCCGGGCAGCAGCTCCCGGTCGTGCCGGTACGCCACGAGTACTTCGTCACCCGCGCCGTGCCCGGCTGGCACGCCGGCCTGCCGGTGCTCCGGGTCCCCGACCTGCGCCTGTACGTCCGGGCCGAGGGCCCGGGCATCCTGTGCGGGGGCTGGGAACCGGACGGCCTGAGCCTCGACCCGCGCCAGGTGGCCATCGGGCAGCGGCTGGCGGTGCCACCGGACTGGGACGTGCTGTCCGGGTTCGCCGCCGACTTCGCCCGTCTCGCGCCGCCGGTCACGCAGGCCGAGGTCCGCGAGGTCTTTCGCGGGTTCCCGGCGTTTTCGCCGGACGGCCGCTTCATCGTCGGGCCGGTGCCTGGCCTGCGCGGCTTCGTGATGGCCGCGGCCTGCAACGCGCACGGCGTCTCCGGGTCGGCAGGCCTCGCCCAGCACGTGCTGGAAAGCCTGCAGCCCGACCCGTCCCCGTACGTCCGGTCCCTCAGCCCCGCCCGGTACCTCCCGCGCACGTGGGACTGGGAATCCGCCCGCGCTCAGGCCGAGGCGATCTACGAGAACTACTACGGCCTGCCGTCGCCCCGGTCCTAGTTCTGCTGGCCCTGTCCCTGGTCCTGGCCGCCGAAGTCCTTCTCGGCTGCACCCTCCGCGTCCTGGATCTGGCTGTCGAACTTGTTGCCCGTTTCCTTGTCGGCGAACTGGCCGGCCGCATCCATGGCCTTGTCGGCCTCCTGCGGGTGGTCCTGGGCCAGGGATTCGGCCTCGTGCTCCAGCCCACTGAACTCGCTCATCGGATCCTCCCGTCGCACCGGTGGCTGACACGCGCGGCTGGCGTGTCCCCGCTCTCCGAGCCCTTCCCTACCCCCGCCCCGGCCGCCCCCAACCCCGAAATCAGCCTGGGCGCGTCAGGCGGCGAGCATGAAGGCGACGGCGACGGCCAGCGCGAGCCCGGCGATCATCAGCGCCGCCGCCGCGGCCAGCCGGCTCGTCCGCGGATACGGGGGGGTGACCGGGTGCGCGGGCAGCCTGCCGAAGGTTCCGACCGGCAGGTCGGCGGTGATCGTCATCAGCTCCGCGAAAAAACGGGAGACGAAGGCCTGGCCTAGGCGCAGGTCCAGCTCGTCCCTGGTCAGCCTGCCCTCGACAAAGGACGCCTTGAGGACCTCGATCGAGCGATCCCGGTCTGTGGTTGACGCCCGCATGAGGGCGTAGCTCCCGGCGGCCATCGTCACGGCTCCCGTCAGGACGGCGAGTCTCAGCGTACCTCGGCCACATCAGCGTCTCCCTGGTCCCTCAGATCCGGCCGAAGTACCGGCTGACCTCCCAGTCGGTCACCGTCGTGTGCTCGAACCGGGCCAGTTCCGCCGCGGAGAACGCGGCCAGGTGGCTGTGGATATCGTCGCCGAACGCCTTGCGGGCCAGGCTGCTGTGCCGGAATTCTGCGATCGACTCGTGCATCGTGGTGGTCATGCCGGTGAGCGTCGGATCGGAGTACGCGTCCCCGCGGTAGACGTCGGGAATGGGAAGCTGGCGGTCGATGCCGTCCAGCCCGGCCACGATCGTCGCGGCGTAGGCGTGGTAGGGGTTGACGTCGGCGCCGGGGATGCGGTTCTCCACCCGGAAGGACGGCCCCTCCCCCACCAGCCGGAACCCGCAGGAGCGGTTGTCGTCTCCGACGACCAGCGCGGTGCCGGCGAAGTTGTTGGGCAGGTAGCGCTTGTAGGAGTTCACGGTCGGGGCCCAGAGCAGGCCCAGTTCCCGGGCGTAGGCGATCTGCCCGGCCACGAACTGACCGAAGCGCTCGGAAAGGTGCCCCGGCGCGGCGGGCTCCCAGCCGAGGGGCTCGCCGGTGGCCTGCGACCACAGGCTGGCGTGGATGTGGCACGAGGAGCCGATCTCGTCGATGCCCGGCTTGGCCATGAACGAGGCGGTCATGCCCGCCGCCGCGGCGAGCTGCTTCACGAAGTGCTTGAACAGCGCGTGGTAGTCGGCCATGAGCAGGGCCGGGGCGTGCTCGATGGTGATCTCCTGCTGGCCGAGGCCCCACTCGGTCTTGGAGGCCTCCACCGGGATGCCGAACCGGTCCAGGCCGTTGCGGAGCAGCCGGATGAACCACTCGTCCTGGGCGCTTTGCAGGATGCTGTAGTCCATGCGGTACCGGGAGGTGCGGGCGATGTCCTCGATGGCCGCGCCGTCCGCCCCGGCGTTGGGCGCGGTGGCCAGGTAGAACTCGATTTCCGACGCGAACCGGAACACCAGGTCGTAGCCGGCCGCGCGGACCAGCTGGGCCTTGAGGATGGAGCGGGGGGCCACAGCGACCAGCCGGTCGGACTGCTCTTCGTAGGCGTCGCACAGCACGATGACCGCGTGCGGCTCCCACGGGATCCGGCGCATCGTGGTCAGGTCGGGCACCATCCGGAAGTCGGCCCACCCGTTGTTGGCGTCCGCGACCGGCAGGTTCATCGGCTCCATGTCGATGTCGGTCGCGAACAGGTACGCGGACGCGTGGACGCCGTCGCCGTCGAGAGCCAGGGCGCGGAACGACCGCGGAGTGAGCCGCTTGCCCATCAGCCGCCCGTACGGGTCGGGCGTCGCGCACACGACGGTGTCGATGGCGCCGTCGTCGGCGAGCTCGCAGTACTGATCCAGGGTGAGCGGCCCGCCGGGGCCGATGGTCAACGGGGTCACGGGCCCTCCACAGTGCGTCCGGGTTCGCGGGTGGCTCGCACCTGTCCTCGGTCCGGGCTCACTGGATCTCGGGCAGGGTCTGGCCCCCGTCGATGATCAGCGACTGGCCGGTCACGAACGACGCCTCGGCCGAGGCGAAGAACGCGGCCGCCGCGGCGATGTCGGCGGGCAGCCCGATGCGGCCCGCGGGAATGCGTTCCTCCAGCATGCGGCACGTGGCGTCGTCCAGCAGCCCGCCCAGGGTCTCGGTCATGATGGTGCCGGGCGCGACGCAGTTGACGGTGATCCCGGCCCGGCCCAGCTCCACCGCGGCGGACCGCACGAACCCCTCCAGGCCGCCCTTGGTGGCCCCGTAGTGGGCCAGTTCGGCGAAGCCGGTCCGCGGGCCGGTGATCGACGAGACCATGACGACCCGGCCCGAGCCGGACCGTTGCAGAAAACGATCGGCGGCCTGGGTCAGCAGCATGGCCGCGGTGAGGTTGGTGTTGAACACCCGCTCCCAGGCTTCGACGGTCAGCTCGGCCAGCGGGATGGCCGGATAGATGCCCGCGGAGTGGACCAGGACGTCCAGCCCGCCGAGCTCGCCGGCCGCGCGCTCGACGAGTGCGGCGGGGGCGCCGGGTTCGAGCAGGTCGGCGCGCGCGAAGGTGGCTGCGGCCCCGGCGGCGCGGAGCTTGCCCTCCAGCTCCGCGCCCGCGCCGGCGTCCCGGCCGGAGAAGACGGTCCGGGCGCCCGCGGCCGCGAAGTACTCCGCGATGCCGCGGCCGATGCCGTGGGTGGCGCCGGTGATCAGCGCGGTGCGGCCGGTCAGCGAGACAGACATGGCGCCCATTTAACTCTCGGGGTAGACGTCGTTCCAGCGAGCCCCGGCCCGTTCGAAGCACTCCCGCGGGGCGCGGATGACGCCGGCGCCGATCTGCCCGCCGTCCCGGCCGGCCAGCCCGACATCCATGACCGGCAGCACCCCCTCCCGGAGGACCTTGAAGATGTCCACCCCCGTCGGGGTGCCGCGGAAGCCGAACAACGGGATCTTGAAGACCGTGTTCTCCCCGGCCGTGATCCGGTACATCTCCTGATTGCGGCTGATCATGATCTCCGGGGAGCCGCCCTGGTACTCCTGCAGGGACAGCGCGCAGGCCTGCGCGAACCCGCCGAGCCCGATCGTCTCGGTGATGGTGCTCTCGCCGCCCATCCAGGTGATCTCGGACTCGTCGTGCCCCGGGAACAGCCTGCCCTCGGTGACCGGGGTAGGCCCGCGGAACCACTCGTCGCCCAGCCCGCTCACCCGGATGGCGAACTCCCGGCAGGAGAAGCCCATGGCCGACACGACGCTGGAGCCCGCGAGCCCGGCGATCGAGTCCGCGGTCACCTTGGCCGCGGCCATCGACAGGCGCAGGAAAAAGTAGTCGTTCTCGGCGATGTGCAGGAACGTCTCGCGGACCCTGTCGCGGCCGGGGCCGGTCATGTCAAGCGCGGCGCCGAACAGTTCCCGGCTGAACAACAGGGTGGACGCGGCGTTGCGGCTGTGGCCCTCGTCGCCCATCCGCAGGCCCCGGGCGATCAGCGGCTTCAGCGGGACGCCGCCGGTGCGGCGGACGGCCTCGCCGACCACCGGCGCGTAGACCGTGTTCACGTGCAGCAGGCGCGCGCGGACGCCCTCGTCGTAACAGCCGTAGTTCAGCCGCCGCGGGTCCTTCCCCTCGTAGAAGTTGCAGAACGCGACGTTGCCGTGGGTCTCGTCGCGGACCACGAACACCGGCATCGACGCGGTGTAGATGCCGGCCAGCGAGCCGACGGCGGCGTAATCGTGGCACCCGGCGACCGTGATCTCGCCGCGGTCCAGGGCCGCGATCGCCTCCTCGCGGCTGGCCGCGAGCCCCTCGAACAGGGCACCGCCGATGATCGCCTCGCGCTGGCCGCCGGTGTACTCCGGCCAGGGCAGCGGGGCACCGGAGGTGAGGATCAGGTTCTTCGCGTACCCCGGCATGACGTCGAGGGCCACGCCGACGTCGGTCACGACCGGGCTGGCCGCGCACAGCCGCCGCACGGCCTCGGCGTTGGCCTGCGCGCGGGCCTGGCTCTGGGTCGTCATCGGGCCACGAACCCCCCGTCGACCAGGATCGTCTGCGCCGTGATGTAGGAGGCGCGCGGGGACAGCAGGAACTCGACGACCTCCGCGACCTCCTCCGGCTCGCCGATCCGTCCCAGGATCGTGTGCGCCGCCGACGCTTCCTCCCCGCCGGACACCGCGGCCATCGACGGGCTCATCGGCGCCCGGATCACCCCGGGGGCGACGGCGTTCACGCGGATGTTCCGGGCGGCGAGTTCCACGGCCAGGTAGGTGGTGTAGGCCGACACCCCGGCCTTGGTAGCCCCGTAGACCGAGGCACCGACGAACCGGCCGATCTGGCCGGTCAGCGAGCCGATGTTGACGATGGCCGACCCGTCGGCCAGCCGTGGCGCGAACACGTCGGTGGCCCGCGCCATGCCCGCCACGTTGACCTGGAACATCAGCTCCATCTGGTCATCGGAGACCCGGCCGAGGAAGGTGTCCCTGAGGATCCCGGCGCAGTTCACCAGCCCGGCCAGCGGCTCGCCGGGGGCCAGTGACCGGGCCGCGGCCTCGAGGCTGGGCCGGGCCGTGACGTCGCCGGGCACCGCCGCGATGCCCTGGTTCGCCGGGCTGTCCCAGTCCACGGCGGCGATCGCCGCGGGCAGGTCGAGGGCCACGGCGGTCCGCCCGGCGGCCCGGAGCCGGCGGCAGATCGCCAGGCCGATGCAGCCCGCGCCCCCGGTGACCACCACCTGGCCGGCCATGGGCATCCTCTCCGATCGCGCGGGCCGCCCGCCGCCGCGGGATGGGGGAACGCTACTTCAGCCCGGCCAATTAGGTCAACAATCTAGACCTGAAGACCTTTAAGGGGACTCCGGGCGCCTTCCGCTGAGCATTGTTCATGATCACGGACACTTTTGCCTGAATAGGAGCTCGCCCGAGGCCTCGCTACGCGGGAAATGCGGGCCGCGGAGGTGCTCTAGGCGCTGGCGGATTACGGTCCTTGTCCGCGCCGATGCCTTGGGGTCGTGGTAGAGCCGGTAGTGGTGGCCGCCCGCGTTGAACAGGGCCTGGATTTCGAAGGCGAGCTGGGCGGGGTCGCAGGGGGTGAGCTGTCCTCGGTCGACGCCGGCCGCGATGAGGTCTTCGAGCCGCTGCATGCGCCGAAACCACGGCGTAGGGCGGCCTCCAGACCGGTGAGAAACGACTCACCGGGACTAGGCCACGAACGTGCCCATGGGGCTGGTCACGACCAGTTGCTCGTCTCGTAGCGCCTCTAGAACCTTCTGGGCCGTGGTCATGGCCACGCCGTATTCCTGCGAGAGGCCGCGGATCGAGGGCAGGCGGCTGCCGCTGGGGAGTTCGCCAGTTTCGATCTTGTTCTTGATGATCGTGAGGATCTGTCTCCATGGCGGCACGGGGCTGTCTCGCATGATCACGCCCCCCATGGTGCCTAGATACCCAACACCAGCGATTATGACAGTGTTGGGTAGTACACGGCAGTACACGGTAGGCTGGGCCCAGGGCAGCCTAGCCTGCTGCGGCGACCACAGGTGTAGCGGCTGCCGCGGCAAGCGGGCACCGGCTCGCAGATGAGGCTGCGAGGTGACCCGGCGCCCTGGCCCCTGCTAGGAGCTGTTGTGGATCATCCTATGAGCGCGACGGACGCCACGGCGCTGTATGACCTGCGGCGGACCTGGGAGGACCGCTACAAGATCGAGATCATCGACGGCATCTGGCAGGCATGCCGCCTCGGCGGGGGAATCTCGATCATCACGGCCGACACGCCGCACCAGCTGGCCGGGCTCGTCCGGGAGGACCATACGGCCTGGCAGGCAGCGGCACGCGGGCAGCAGTCCTGAGCGAGCCACCGTAGTAGCAGCGCGGGCTGCTCCGGGATGTCCCGGCGCGGGTACCGGCCTGCCGCTGACCACCCATCTGAATCCGGATAGCAACGAACCCTCCATACATGGACAAATCCTCCACGATCATGGAAGGCCTGGCGGAACCGGAGGCTAGGTGCCGGCCGGCAGGTCGTCGGCTCCGGCGCTCGCGCCGGGCCTGGTCCCGGGGCGGGCCGCGGGCTCACGCCGGGCCCGGCTTCGGGGCTGGAGCCACGACTCGATGCTCGCGAGGGTCTCCCCGATGTGCTCCGACATCCACCGGGCGGCACCGTCGCCGTCCTTGTCCGCGATGGCGGTGACGATCTGCTCATGCAGGTGGTTGGCCTGGGGCTCCAGCCGGTCGAAGATCGAGCCGACGGGCCGGAACATCTCGATCCGGGCCGCCAGCGTGGCCTTGGACAGCCAGTCGTTGCGCGACGCGCGCGCGATGCCGAGGTGGAAGTCGTTGTCCACCGCGAGGAAGTCGCCGAGCAGCTTCGCGTCGTGGCGCTCGGCCAGCGAGTCGCTCAGCCGCTGCATCTCCGTGACCATGCGGCGCAGTTCGGCCAGCTCGGACCGGGTGCGCCGGTGCGCGGCGTACCGCGCGGCGGCCGACTCGATGACGATGCGGTACTCGAACGTCTCGCGGAGCCGCTCGCGGTTCTCGCGCAGCAGCTTGACCTTGGACGCCTCGTCCGCGGGGCGGCCCGTGACGAACAGCCCGCCGCCGCGCCCGCGGCGGATCTCGATGACGCCCTCGCTGGCCAGCACGGCCAGGGCCTCCCGGACCGGCGGCCGGGATACCTGGAGCATCTCGGCCAGGTCGCGTTCGCGCGGCAGGGTATCGCCGGCCCGGAACCGGCCGAGCGCCAGCGCGGTGCGCAGCTGCTCCAGGACCAGCTCGTGCGCGAGCATCAGCTGCACCGGCTCGATCCGCGGCGCGCTCGCCGTGCTTGGGGGCATCACCGGCTCCAAGTGAACCTTTTCATCCCCCGGTCCACGCTCAGGGGTACGTGGGCCGGGGTTGGGGGATGAAAAGGTCCATCCCTCTGGTGGGCAAAGCTTAGGTCATCGGCGCCGGCCGGGCGGGGGCGTTTGACGGCGATGGGGTTATTAGGTCTATTATTTTTACCTAATGAGGTCTTCACCGCCGGCCCGCCCCGCCGCCAGGCCCGTCCGGGTCGCGATCATCGGATCTGGCTTCAGCGGCATAGCCGCCGCCGTGGCCCTGCAGCGCCAGGGGATCTCCGATTTCACGATCTTCGAGCTCAGCGCGGGCATCGGCGGGACCTGGTGGAACAACCGCTACCCCGGCGCCGAGGTGGACCTGGAATCGCACCTGTACTCCTTCTCCTACGCGCGCGCCGACTGGACCCGGACGCACGCCCGCTGGGACGAGTTGCAGCGCTACCTCGAGTCGGTCGTCGACAGGTTCGGCCTGCGGCCGCACCTGGTCCTCGGCGAGAAGGTGGAGAGCATCACCTGGGCCGAAGACCGGGGCGAGTACGACATCGTCACCTCGTCCGGAGCGCCGCACGGCCCGTTCCGGGCGGTGATCAGCGCCGTGGGATTCCTCAACATCCCGCTCATCCCGCCGTTCGCGCGGGGCGACACCGGGTTCGGCGGCGTCATCTGCCACACCTCCGCCTGGCCCGAAGGCCTGGACCTGAGCGGGAAGAAGGTGGCCGTGCTGGGCACCGGCTCCTCAGCCGTCCAGGTGGTGGCCGAGGCGGCCAAGGTCGTGTCCGAGCTGAAGATCTTCCAGATCGAGCCCAACTGGCTGCTGCCCAAGGGCGACCGCGACTTCACCGTCGCCGAGCGCAGGCGCGGCCGCCACGCGCTCGTCTACCAGTGGCGTCGCCGACGGCTCTACCTGCGCTACGACCTCCGGCAGATCCGGGCCAGCCACGCCCGGAGCGGCGGCCGGGCCAACCGGCGGCGTCAGCGCGCCGCCCGGGAGTTCCTGGAAACCGCCCTGGCCGGCCTGCCCGACCTGCGCGAGCTCGTGACCCCGACGTTCCCGGTCGAGGCCCGGCGCACGGTCATCAGCGACACCTACTACGCCACGCTGGGCCGACCGAACGTGCACCTGATACCCCATGCGGTCAAGGGCCTGACCACGCACGGGGCCATTGACGCCAACGGTGACCAGCACGACCTCGACGTGATCGTCATGGCCACCGGCTTTGACGCCGCGAACTACCTGGGGAATTTCACGGTTACCGGCGAGGGCGGCGTGGAACTGCACGAGCAGTGGGTCGGTGAGCCGCAGGCGTTCCTCGGCCTCATGGTGCCCGGCTTCCCGAACTTTTTCATGCTGTACGGTCCCAACACCAACAGTGCCCCGCTCGTGTCCTTCTACGAGGCCCAGGCGCGCTTCGCCGCCCGGGCGATCTCGGGGCTGCGCCGCAGGCACGCGGTGCAGGTCTCGCCCGCGATTACCCGTCGCTACAACGATTGGCTGCAATCACGGCTGGCCAGGACGGTATGGGCCGAGACCCGGAGCTATTTCCGGGCTCGCGGCGGGCGCATCGTATCCCAGTGGCCGTTCAGTGCCAGCTGCTACATCGCGGCCGCCCGGCTGTCGCGGCCAGTCGCCACCCGCTACCGCTAGTCGGCGGGCGCCGGGCCGAGCCCGGCGCGCAGCGCCGCGGCCACATCGGCCACGGCCTCGCGGGCCTCATCCAGCCAGCCGGTGCAGAGCAGAAAGCCGTGCACCATGTCATCGCGGCGGCGCAGCCGCACGGCCACGCCGGCCGCGGCCAGCCGCTCGGCGTAGCCGATCCCCTCGTCACGCAGCACGTCACGCCCGGCCACCAGGACGTAGGCGGGCGGCAGGCCGGCCAGGTCCGGCGCCAGGGCCGGCGCGGCGAGGCGGTCAGGCTTGGTGTCCCCCAGGTAGAGCGACCAGTACGACTCCATCTCGCCGCGCGACAGGAACGGGTCGTCGGCGTTCGCGGCGTAGGACCCGGTATCCATGGCCGGGTCGAGCGCGGGGTAGGCCAGGACCTGGAAGGCCAGCGCCGGGCCGCCCTCGTCCCGGGCCAGCATGGCCACGCCGGCGGCCAGCGACGCGCCCGCGCTGTCGCCCGCCACCGCCAGGCGCAGGCCGTCCGCGCCCAGGTCGGCCGCGTGCGCAGCCACCCAGCGGGTCGCCGCGGCGCAGTCGTCCAGCCCGGCGGGATACGGGTGCTCGGGGGCGAGCCGGTAGTCCACGGCCACCAGCACCACGCCCGCCTGCCGGGCCAGCTCACGGCAGAGGGTGTCGTGCGAGTCGAGCCCCCCGAGTACCCACCCGCCGCCGTGAAAGAACACGGCGGCGGGTGGCCGGGACCCGGGGGCGGGCCCGGGCGGCGGCCCGGCCTGGGGGGTCGGCCGGTAGACCCGCACGGGTACCGGCCCGGCCGGGCCGTCGATCTTGATGTCCTCGCCCGCCTGCCCGGAGCCCGGGCCGGCCAGCCACCGCGCCAGCTCGGTGAAGTTCTGCAGTCCCTCCGGCCGCGGCAGGGACATGCTCGACGGGCGCCCGGCCGCCACCAGCGACGCCAGCAGCGCGTCGAGCTGCTCCGCGGAGGACATGGTGCGATTGTCGGACCATTAGATCATGCGGTCAAGCGCGCCGCGCGCCACCGGTACATCACGCGGTCAAGCGCGCCGCGCGCCACCGGTACACCATGCGGTCTAGCGCGCCCCGCAGCGCCGACGATCACCCTGGCGATCACGCCGGAGATCACCCTGGCCGTCCGGCCTGGCCGGTTGTGAGAGCATTGGACCTATGAGCGCCGTGGCCCCCAGCCCCGCCCCGGCCGGGATCGAGCGAGTCGAGCACGTCCCGGTTTACGGCCTGGTCGTGGACCAGTTGCGGCGCGCGATCCACAACGGCTCGTTCGTTCCCGGCGACAAGTTCCCGCCCGAGCGTGAGCTATCCAAGCAGCTCGGCGTGTCCCGCGCCAGCGTGCGCGAGGCCATCCGCGTGCTGGAGGGCGAGGGGTACGTGGAGACCAGGCGCGGCGCCAGCGGCGGCATCATCGTGCTGGACCGGGCCCAGACCGAGGACCGGCTGGCCGAGGTCATCCGGGCCAGGCTGCCGGAGATCGAGCAGGCCATCGACTTCCGGCTGGCGGTCGAGTGCAGCGCGGCCCGGCTGGCCGCCCTGCGCCGCACCGATGCCGACCTGGCCAGCCTGCGGGCGGCCTACACCACGATGGCCGAGGGCCGCGAGACCCAGCGGTTCCGGGCCGCGGATTCCGCGTTCCACCAGGGCATCGCCCGGGCGGCCCGGAACGACTGGATGGAGCGCTCGATCGCGGACGCGCGCGCGTTCCTCTGGATGACCGTGGACAAGGTGGCCGAGAACGTCTTCCGGACCGCCCAGCTTCATCACGGTCAGATCCTGGCCGCGATCGAGAGCGGCGACCCCGAGGCGGCGGAGCGCCACGTGGCCGCGCACATCGAGGTCACCCGGACCGACCTGATCAGGATCGCGGCGGCCCGGCCGCCGGGCTAGCCGCGCCCGGCCAACTGCCGCCTTACCGCCCGGCAGGGTCTTGACACCCGATGATCGCGGTACTTATGCTCCGGCCCAAAGGTCCGTAAAGTAGACCTACTGCCAGCCGTTACGCGACGCAGCGTGCCGGGCCATGTCGGCAACCGACGCCTCACGTCGGCGCTTCACCGCAAGGGGGTCCGAGATGACGGCCGAAGCGATCGCCGGTCACCAGGAAGAGGGACTCCGCCGCAATGCGGTCGGGCTGCCCGACGTGCTGTTCACGTCGGTCACGACGATGGCGCCGGCCGCGGGCGCGGCGTTCTCGATCACGGTCGGCGCGCTGTTCGCGGGCGGCGCCCTGTCGGCCGGGGTGCTCATCGCGCTGGCCGGCTGCCTGTGCACCGCGCTGTCCATCGGGCAGATGGCCAAGCACCTGCCGACCGCGGGCGGCATGTACACCTACATCGCCCGCGGCCTCGGCACCAAGGTCGGGTTCCTGGCCGGCTGGGGGTTCGACTTCGCCTACCCGCTGGTGGTCCCGCTGGTCAGCGTGCTGTTCGGCAGCATCCTGGGCAGCACGCTGAACGCCCACTTCGGCTGGTCCTACGCCCTGTGGTGGCCGATCGGGTCGATCTTCTGCGTGGTGCTGGTCGGCTCGCTGAACTACTTCGGCATCCAGGTCAGCACCCGCTTCGGGATCATCCTGGGCTCCTTCGAGATCCTGGTGATGATCGCGCTGTCGATCACACTGATCGTCAGCGCCGGGCACCGCAACACGTTCGCCGTGTTCACCACGCACTACGCGACCGTGCCCGGGTTCAAGGGCATGTCCGGCATCATCGCCGGATCGGTGTACGGGGTGCTGGCCTTCATCGGCTTCGACGCGGCGGCGCCGCTGGCCGAGGAGACCAGGAACCCGAGGCGCAACGTGAGCCGGGCGGTGGTGGGCTCGTGCCTGCTGGTCGGCCTGTTCTACGTGCTGACCACCTACGCGGCCACCGTGTACTTCGGCCCGAACCGATTCGTCCAGTTCTTCACCGCAGGCGGCGGCAACCCGTGGAACCTCATGGCCACCGCGGTCTGGGGCATCGGCTGGGTGTTCCTGTTCATCGCGTTCCTGAACTCCAACGCGGCCTGCTCCAACGGCGGCGGGTGCGCGGCCGCGCGGTGCGTGTGGGCGATGGGCCGCATCCGGGTGCTCCCCAAGGCCTTCGGCCGGACCCAGCCCCGGTTCAGGTCGCCCTACGTGGCGGTCATCGCCATCTTCGGCATCGGCCTGGTCCTCACCCTGTGGCTGGGCGAGCAGTACACCCCGACCATCGCGTTCGCGCTGGTCGGCACCCTCATCACCGGCGCGATCCTGCCGATCTACATCGCGGTGAACATCTCCTGCATCGTGTACTACTGGCGGGAGCGCCGGGGCGAGTTCAACTGGTTCCTGCACCTGATCGTCCCGGTGCTCGGCATCGCCCTGTTCGTGCCCGGGTTCTTCACCGGCCTGGGCATCCCGGTGTTCAAGTTCATCAGCAAGCTGAGCTACCCGCTGAACCTGGCCGGACCCATCATCATCGCCTGGTACGTCATCGGGATCGGCCTGATGATCTACTTCTCGATACGCCACCCGGACCGGATCCGGGACACCGGGAAGGTATTCATCGAGTCCGAGGAGCCCGAGCTGGCCGACTCTCCGTCTGCGTGATCACCGGCCTCGCGGTGGGTCAGGCGGTCAGCCGGCCACCTCGGCGGCGAACGCGGCCACGGCGGCGTTGAAGGCCTCGGCTTCCTCCCAGAACGGGCAGTGGCTGGAGCCGGGGAAGGTCTGCAGCCGCGCCCCGGGGATCCGGTCGGCGATGTACCGCCCGGCCTTCGGGCTGGTGAGCTTGTCGTCCTCGCCGAACAGGACCAGCGCCGGCACGCCGATCTGCGGCAGGAACTCGCGGTAGTCCCGCAGCGTCTGGTCCACCAGGATCGTGCTCGCGATCACCGGCGGGACCTGCAGGATCTCCGCGCTCATCCAGGCCATGGTCTGCTCGTCGGGCTCGTGCAGCATCAGCTCGGTGAACTCGGCGACCACCGCGGGCTGGTCGAGTTGCAGCTGCTCGTTCATCTCGCGCAGCGTGTCCAGCGTGATCACGCCGAACTCGTAGCCGTCCCAGGCGAAGTCCGACGGCGGCTGGTCCACGATCACCAGGCCGGCCACGCTGTCCGGCCCGAAGGCGCGCAGGTACTCGTAGGCCACCATCGCGCCCATCGACCAGCCCACCAGGACCGGCCGCTCGACCGACAGCTCCGTCAGGATCGCGTGCAGGTCGGCGGCGTAGTTGGGCACGGTATGGCCGCGGGTGGTCTTCTCCGACCGGCCGTGCCCGCGCAGGTCCGGGACGATGGCGCGGTGCGTCCCGGCGAAGGGCGCCAGCTGGCGCTGGAAGAACCGGCCGCTCATGCTCCAGCCGTGAATGAAGACCACGGGCGTGCCCGTTCCGGCGTCCTCGACCGAGAACGTGACGTCGCCCGCGCGGATCTCCTGCGTCATCGCCATCCCCTCCTCGCGCTCCAGCCCAACGGCTCACTGCACCATGAATCCGCCGTCCACGACAAGGGCCTCGCCGGTGATATAGCTGGCGTCCTCGGAGGCCAGGAAGAGGGCAGCGGCCGCGATGTCCTCGGGCTGGCCCACCCGGCCGAGCGGCACCTGCCGCTCGATGCCGGCCCGCTGCTGCGGGCTGGCGAGCGCGTACGAGGCCAGCGGGGTCTCGGTGACCCCCGGGCAGATGGAGTTGACCCGGATCCCGTGCGGGGCCAGTTCCACCGCCAGCGCCCGGGTGATCATGTGCACGGCGCCCTTGGACGCGTTGTAGTGCACCTGCGGGTGCCCGCTGCTGGCCATGACGACGTGCGCCTCGATCGAGGCGATGTTGACGATCGCCCGCGTCCGGCCCTCGGGGTGCTCAGTCACCATGTGCCGGGCGACGGCCTGGGCGATCAGGAACGTGCCCGTGGCGTTGACGTCCTGGACGAGCTGCCACTCGGCCAGCGGCAGGTCCAGGAAGTTCGTGTACCGGGCTATGCCCGCGCAGTTGACCAGGATGTCGACCGCGCCGAACGCCTCGGCCGCGGCGGCCGCCATGCGGGCGGCATCGTCCGGCCGGGAGACGTCGCCCGCTACCGTGACCGCCCCGGCGCTCTCCCCGGTGTTCCCCCTGGCGGGCCCGCCGAACTCGGCCGTCAGCCCGTCGCGGTTCAGGTCGGCGGCCGCGACCCGCGCGCCCTCCGCCAGGAAGCGCCGCGCGACCGCCAGGCCGATCCCCGACGCCGCGCCCGTGACCAGCGCCGCCCGCCCGGCGAGCCGCCCCGGGCCGGTCACCTGGCCGTCTCGCCCACGGCTCGGAAATGCGGGGCTACGTCGGCGGCGAACCGGGTCGCCCACTCGCGGCGGACGTCCACCGGAATACCCGGCGTCGAGAAGTGCAGGATGACGTGGTTGAAGCCGATGTCGAGATACCGCTGTAGCTTGCGCCGCACCGTCGGGGCCGACCCGATGAGCTGCCACTCGCACCACGGCACGATGTTCTCCGGCCGGGTCCGCTGCTCCAGTCCGGCGAAGATGCGCTGCCAGGCTTCGTAGCCGGGGGTGCCGGCCCAGTTGGTGGCGTGCGGCGCGTAGTGATCGATCTGAGCCTGCATGAACCGGGGCTTGTACTGGCAGGCCTCGCGCACGGCCTCGTCGTCGGTGTCGGCCACGATGCAGTCGATCATGATGGGGTAGGTCACGCCGGAGGTGTCGATGCCCTCGGCGGCGGCGGCGTGCGCCCAGGTCTGCAAGGTCCTGGCCTGCTGGTCCAGGTCGCCGATGGTGGTGCAGATGGGCGGCAGGCCGAGCGCCGCCATGATCGCCGCGCTGTCCGGGCTGCCGATCGCGCCGTAGAAATGCAGGTTCCCGGTCCGGGGGGCGGGCCGGATCCGGATCTTCTCCGGCACCGACAGGTACCTCCCCGCGTAGCTGAACGGCTCGCCGGTCAGGCCCAGCCGGATGATCTCCCAGGTCTCCCGGAACCGGTCCCTGGCCTGCGCCATGTCCAGGCCGAACGCGTCGTACTCGAACTTCGCCGTGCCACGGCCCAGGCCGAGGTGCAGCGGCCGGTCGGTGAGCTGGGTCAGCATGGCGATCTGCCCGGCCAGCCGCAGCGGGTTGTGCCACGGGGTAACCACCACGCAGGTGCCGAAGCCGAGCTCGGGGAAGCGGCCCGCGAGGTAGCTGATCTGCACCGCCGGGTCGGGTGCCGGGAAGTAGTCGCTGAAGTGATGCTCGAGCACCCAGACGGTGCCGAAACCGAGCTCCCGGAACAGCGCGCAGTCGGCCAGCAGGTCCCGGTAAAGCTCATGGTCGCTCGCGCCGGGAGCCCCGGCGGCCGCAAGGACGCATCCGATCTCCACGTTCCCGCCCGCGGCCATCGCCGACCTCCAAGGATCTTTGGTCCGAGTATTGTTCCATTAGTCCTGAGCGTCAAGATCCAGACTCGTGACGCTGCGCGGCGGCCGAGCACCCGGCCCAGGGAACGTGTACCCCGGAGATTCCGGGGAATCCACGTGGCGGAATAACGTGTACCCCGGGATCCGGGTGGCGGAATGTCGCGCGCATCACGCCGGTTTTCCGGGTGAACATGACCGGGCCGTCAGGGGATGATGGGAGTCGAGATCCCCGGGAAACGGAGAGGTTCATGACCGAGGGCACTGCGCAGCAACCGTCGCATATTCCGCCCAGGGCCGCGGACGTCATGGAACCGGCGCTGGCCACCGTCGAGCCGGAGGACCACGCGGCCGCCGCGGCGTACCTGATGCGGCACGCCAGAGCGACGGCCCTGGTGGTGGTGGACGACGAGCTGGCCAGGCGGCCGCTCGGCCTCATCACCGAGGCGGACATCGTCCGGGCGGTGGCGGACAAGAAGGACCTGGAGCAGGTCCGGATCCGTGACCTGATGACCATGAATCCGACGGTCATCACGGCGGATACGACCGTTCGCGAGGCGGCCGAAGCCATGCTGGCCGGCCACTTCCGGCACCTGCCGGTCGTGGGCGACACCGGCCTGATCGGGATCGTCGACATCGCCGACGTGTGCCGCGCGCTGCTGGACTTTCCTACGTGACGACGGCCGCGCACGACGGCTTTCACCGCCGCCTGCACCAGGTAGCGCCCGTGGCGCTGTCCGGGCAGACCGCGCAGACCAGCGGCATGCGGCGGCTGGAGGCGATCTCCGGCCGGACCGTCGGATCACGCGACCTGTGGATGGGCCAGACGCATGTCGCCCCGGCCACCGGGTCGGGGAACCACCACCACGGGATCTCCGAGACCGGGATCTACGTGGTCAGCGGCCATCCCGAGTTCGTGTTCCTCGACGAGACCGCCGGGGAGCCCGTCGAGCGGCGGCTGCGCACCAGCCCGGGCGACTACGTCTACGTGCCGCCCTGGGTGCCGCACCGCGAGGAGAACCCCGATCCCGACGTCGAGGCCGTGGTCGTCATCGCCCGCACCACCCAGGAAGCGATCGTGGTCAACCTGCCCGACCTGACCTGGGCCGGCCCAGCCACCGGGCCCTGAGCGGCCCGGGCTCGGAGCCCCGCCGCGGTTACAGCTTCCTGGCCACCCCGCACCGGACCGGCCAGTCGTTCTCGGTGTCCGGCTCGTCCGGGCCCGGCGCCAGCGGTGCGTGGAGATCAGGCCGGGTTCGACCAGGTCCAGGCCCTCGAAGAACCGGCCGATCTGGTCCGCGGCGAAGTTGTCCTTGCCGCCCAGCCAGTAGTCGTAGATCCTCGCGGGATGCGCCACGCTCGTGTCGAGCGGTAGCGGATCCGGGTCTGGCTCGGTCACCGACACGCGACCAGCTTAGTCAGCTCGGGGGCGGTGGTCCCCTTTTGTCCCCTTACCGCAGGGCCGGCCTGGTTACTCCACTTTGAGGTCGCGCAGGTTGGACTTGGCCAGCTCGATGAGCTCGTCTCCGCCCCCGGACAGGATGGTCCTGGTCGCGTACAGCGTGAACCCCTTGATCTGGCCGTACGTGACCTTGGGCGGCAGCGAGAGCTCGCTGCGGTCGGTGCGAACGTCGACCAGGGCCGGACCGTCGTGCTGGAAGGCCGCGCGCAGCGCGTCGTCAAGCTCGCCCGCCTTCTCGACCCGCGCGCCGAACAGCCCTACGGCCTGGGCGACCTGGGCGAAGTCGGGATTGTCGAGATCGGTGCCGTAGGTGACGATCCCGGCGGACTTCATTTCCAGTTCCACGAACGACAGCGCGCCGTTGTTGAACACGACAACCTTCACCGGCAGCTGAAGCTGGCGGAGGGTGATCAGCTCACCGAGCAGCATCGCCAGTCCCCCGTCACCCGACAGCGAGACGACCTGCCGCCCGGGCTGGCTGGCCTGGGCTCCGATGGCCTGCGGCAGCGCGTTGGCCATGGACCCGTGGTTGAACGAGCCGATCAGCCGGCGCCTGCCGTTCATCCTCAGGTAGCGGGCGGCCCAGATGCAGGGCGTGCCCACGTCCGCGGTGAACACCGCGTCGTCGGCGGCGAGCCGGTCGAGCGCGGCGGCGACCGACTGCGGATGCAGCGGCGACCGGCCCCGGCGTTCTTCGGCGAGCCGGTCCAGCCGGGCGCGGGCTCGCTGGTAATGCGCGGTCATCAGGTCCAGGTGCGCCGAGTCGGTCTTGGCGGTGATCAGCGGCAGCAGGGCGTCGACGGTGTCCTTGACCGTGCCCACCAGCGGGGCGTCGACGGGCACCCGGCGGCCGATCTGCTCGCCGCGCACGTCGACCTGGATCACCGGCACGCCCCGGGGGAAGAACGGGCGGTAGGGGAAGTCGGTGCCGAGCATGAGCAGCGCGTCACAGTGCTCCATGGCCCGGTAACCCGAGCTGAAGCCGATCAGCCCGGTCATCCCCACGTCGAACCGGTTGTCGTACTCGACGAACTCCTTGCCGCGGAAGGCGTGCACCACCGGCGCCTGCAGGGCTCCCGCGAGGTCGATGAGCTGCTGGTGCGCGCCCGCGCAGCCCGCCCCGGCCAGGATCGTCACCCGCTGCGCGGAGTTCAGCATCTGGGCCGCCGCCGCCAGCGAGGCGTCATCCGGCCGGATCACCGACGGTGCCGGCCAGATCGGCACCGCCTGGGCGTCGGACGAGACGTCTTCGAAGAACACGTCGCCCGGGATGACGACCACGCCGACCCCGCGGCGAGCCAGCGCCGTCCGCATCGCGATCTCCAGGACGCGCGGCATCTGCCCCGCCTCGCTGACCAGCTCGCAGTAGACGCTGCACTCACCGAACAGGTTCTGCGGATGCGTCTCCTGGAAGTACTCCGAGCCGATCTCGTCCTCCGGGATGTGCGAGGCGATCGCGAGTACCGGCACCCGGCTGCGGTTCGCGTCGTACAGCCCGTTGATCAGGTGCAGGTTGCCCGGCCCGCAGCTGGCCGCGCACACCGCGAGCTGGCCAGTGATCGCCGCGTCCGCGGCCGCCGCGAACGCGGCCGCCTCCTCGTGACGCACGTGCTGCCAGGCGATGCCGCCCGCCCGGCGCAGCGCATCGGTGAACCCGTTCAGCGAGTCGCCGGGAATCCCGTACACCCGCCGCACGCCCGACGCCTTCAACGTCGCGACCGTGATCTCCGCTACCGTGCTCGCCATCGTCTGCTCCTTCTCCTCGGGCCGTGATCGGTGTCCCCGTGAGCGGAGAGCGGCCGGATAAGACCTCACCCTGCCCGGCTATACCCGGGGGGCGAGGCGGTTAAGTCTCGCGGAGGCCGGGGTAACCCTTTGCAATGGACGCCGAAGCTCCGGGCGGGCTGGTGGCGCCGCCGGGAACCGAGCGCCCGAGGCGATACCGGCCGAAGCTGCGGTACGAGCTGATCGACTGCGGCCTGCACGGCCACGAGCTGCTCGGCACCGACGCCGCCCGGCTGCGCGACGAAGATGCCCTGTTCGCCCGCGAGGGAGACGGCCTGCGCTGGTACCGCTGCCTGCGCTGCGACTCGTGGGTCGCGCTGAGCCCGCCGGCCAAGCCGAGCACGCCGTACCCGCCACGCCGGGAGGAAGTGATGCTGCCCCTGCGTGGTCGCGCGCTCCGGGACCGGTACGTGCTGCGGCTGATCGCCCTGGACCGGGTGCTGCACTTCTTGGTGCTCACCGCCCTGGCCGTGGCGCTGTTCCTGTTCGCCCGCGACCGGGCCGTGCTGAACGAGGACTTCACCCGCATCCTCAACGACCTGCAGGGCGGAGTCGGCGGCCCGGTCAACACCAGCAGCCACGGCGTCGTGCACGACCTGCGGCGGCTGTTCGCCGTCAACATCACGAACCTCTACCTGCTCGCGGCCGCGGCGGCGGCCTACGCGGTCCTGGAGGGCACCGAGGCGGTGGGGCTGTGGCTGGGGCGCCGGTGGGCCGAGTACCTGACCTTCGTCGCGACGGTCGTCTTCGTGCCTTACGAGATCTACGAGCTGACCAAGAGCATCACCTGGCTGAAGCTGCTCACGCTCGCGATCAACGTGCTGATCGTGATCTACTTGCTGTTCGCCAAGCGGCTGTTCGGGCTGCGCGGCGGGGGGAAGGCGGAGCGAGCCGAGCGGGCGCGGGACAACGGATGGCCCGCACTCGAGCGAGCGACCCCCGGGCTGGCCGCGCGCATCGCACCCGCACCGAAGGGCCCGGCGGTTGCCCCGGACTGAGCTACCAGAGCCGGGCGAACAGCCAGAACGCGGTTGCGGTCCCGGCCCCGTAGGCGAGGTGCGCGCTAAGGTCCCGGGCCAGGGTCTTCGCGTCGTACTCCCAGATCGGCTTGTAGATCATTCCCTCCGGGAGGATGACGTAGCCGGTAAGCCAGACCGCCGCCCCGAACGGCAGGCCGTACAGAGGGTAGGGCTCGCGCAGGGATCCGGCCAGGATGCCGTAGACCGCCCCCGCCGACGATCCGAAGCCCCAGTGCATGGCCGTGCTGATGGGCCAGGCCCAGCGGTCAGGGAGGGTACGTTGCGTGAAGCCCTCGATCACGCGCTGGGCGACCTTCCCCGGGTCGGGAGCATTCTCCCAGCTGTCCACCGGGCCGAATTCCCACTCCAGCGGGCTCTTCTTACCGCCGGCGCGGCGGTGCCTGAGGTACCACACCGTGTCCAGGCAGACCGTGCCCACGACCCCGGCCAGGACGCCTCCCGCCACGGCCGCGAGCGGGGTCATCACGTGCTTCCCCGTGTGCATTCCGGTCCGGTCACCCTTTCACCGCGGTTTCAGGCCGCTCAGGCTTGAGCTGACGCCGCGCGC
This sequence comes from uncultured Actinomycetota bacterium, assembly GCA_963795055.1. Classification (GTDB taxonomy): domain Bacteria; phylum Actinomycetota; class Actinomycetes; order Streptosporangiales; family Streptosporangiaceae; genus JASHPR01. The sequence continues at coordinate 102,988 of CAWCGJ010000005.1, read as the reverse complement.
GTGCTGTGGTGCCTAGTGTCCCAGTTGCCCAAGGCGGGCGGCTAGGGCGGCCGCCGCCCTAGCCGGCCGCCCACGGCGGCGGTGACCCCGTTCGCCTCTGCGGAGAGGAGCTCCCGATGACCAGCCCGCGGCCCGCCGCGTTCGGTGACTACCAGCTCGAGATCTACCTGGGTGGGCTGGAGGGGGTGCTGCCCAGCTTCCCGATGGCGTATGCCGAACTCGAGGCCAGGGCCGCGCAGGCGCTCCCACCGTCGGTGCTGTCCTACGTCGCGGGCAGCGCGGGCGCGGAGCACACCGAGCGGGCCAACGTCAGCGCCTTTCGCCGGTGGGGCCTGATCCCGCGCATGTTCGTCGGGGCCGCCGAGCGCGACCTGTCCGTCGAGCTGTTCGGGATGAAGCTGCCGTCCCCGCTGCTCATGGCGCCGATAGGCGTGCTCGGCCTGTGCGCTCAGGACGGGCACGGCGACCTGGCTACCGCCGCGGCCGCGGAACGGACCGGCGTCCCGATGGTCGCCTCGACGCTCTCGGTCGATCCCATGGAGGACGTCGCCGCCCGGTTCGGCGGCACTCCCGGCTTCTTCCAGCTCTACACGCCCACCGACCGGGAACTGGCCGAGAGCCTGGTGCACCGCGCCGAGGCGGCCGGCTTCAAGGGCATCGTCGTCACCCTCGACACGTGGATCACCGGCTGGCGCCCGCGGGACCTGGCCGCCAGCAACTTCCCGCAACTGCGCGGTCACTGCCTGGCCAACTACACCACCGACCCGGTCTTCCGCTCCCGCCTCGGCCGTGACCCCGCCGACGACATGACCGCAGCCGTCAGGCTGTGGGCGCAGCTGTTCGGAAACCCGCTCACCTGGGACGACCTGCCCTGGCTGCGCTCGCTCACCCCGCTCCCCCTGCTGGTCAAGGGCATCTGCCACCCGGACGACGTCCGCCGCGCGATCGACGGCGGGGTGGACGGCGTCTACTGCTCCAACCACGGCGGGCGGCAGGCCGACGGCGGGCTGCCCGCGCTCGACTGCCTGCCTGGCGTGGTGGAGGCCGCGAACGGCACGCCCGTGCTGTTCGATTCCGGCGTCCGATCCGGCGCCGACGCGATCAAGGCCCTTGCCCTGGGCGCCACCGCGGTCGGCATCGGCCGCCCCTACGCCTACGGCCTCGCGATCGGCGGCGTCGACGGCGTCGTCCACGTCCTGCGCAGCATCCTGGCCGAGGCAGACCTGGTCATGGCCGTGGACGGCTACCCCACCCTGGCCGACCTGACCCCGGGCGGCCTGCGCCGTACCTGCGACCACGGCTGACCGGGCTCGTCTGGACAGGCCAGGTAACTGGCTTCACACTAATGAAGATCACGGGAGGACTCATGCCAGAGCAGTCGCCGTACCGCGTGGTCGTGATCGGGGCCGGGTTCGCGGGGATCGGCATGGCCGCGGCGCTCAAGCAGGCGGGCATCGAGGACTTCGTCGTCCTCGACCGGGGCGATGACCTCGGGGGAATCTGGCGGGACAACACCTACCCCGGCCTGTGCTGTGACGTGCCGTCGGCCCTGTACTCGTTCTCGTTCTGGCCGTGGCGCTGGAGCCGCCGCTTCCCGCCGCGGCAGGAGATCCTGACCTACCTGCGCGCGCTGGTGGAGGAGCGCGGGCTCGCCCCGCACCTGCGCTTCGGCGCGGGCGTGGCCGCCGCCGAGTTCGACGAGCGCCGCGCCCGGTGGCAGCTGACCCTCGAGGACGGCAGCTCGCTGCAGGCGACCGCGGTCGTCTCCGCGGTCGGGCAGCTCAGCCGGCCCGCCCTGCCCGATATCCCGGGACGGGACGACTTCGCCGGCCCGTCGTGGCACTCCGCCCGATGGGATCACGGCGTCGACCTGGCCGGCCTGCGGGTCGCCGTGGTGGGCACCGGGGCCAGCGCCATCCAGTTCGTGCCCGAGATCGCCAAGGACGCCGCCCACGTCGACGTGTACCAGCGCAGCGCCCCGTACATACTGCCCAAGTCCGACCGGGCCTACCCCGAGGCCGAGCAGGTCCTGCGCGACCGGCTCCCGGCGGTACGCAAGGCCGACCGGCTGCGCACGTTCCTGTACGGCGAGCTGCTCACGAGCGGCTTTGTCGTGTCGCAGAAACTCCTGGCCGCGCCGATGCAGCAGTGGCGCCGCCAGCTCGAGTCGCAGATCACCGACCCGCAGCTGCGCTCCCAGTGCGTCCCCGATTACGTGATGGGTTGCAAGCGGGTGCTGTTCTCCGACGACTGGTACCCGACGCTCACTCGCCCGAACGTCGACCTGGTCACCGACCCGGTCGGGCGGATCGCCGCCGACGGCGTGGTCGCCGCCGACGGCACCACCCGGCAGGCAGACGTGATCATCTACGGCACCGGGTTCCAGACGCTCGACTTCCTGGCCCCGATGTCGGTGACCGGCCTGCACGGGAGCGGGCTGCGCGAGGCCTGGCGCGAGGGAGCCGAGGCATACCTCGGGATCACGGTCTCGGGGTTCCCGAACTTCTTCATGCTCTACGGGCCCAACACCAACCTCGGCGGCAATTCCATCATCTACATGCTCGAAGGCCAGATCGCCTACGTGCTCGGCGCCGTGGCGGCCCTGGCCGAGGAGGGCCTCGACTGGCTCGACGTGCGCCCCGAGGTGCAGAGCGCATTCAACGCCTGGGTGGCCGCGGCCAGCCGCACCTCGGTGTGGGAGAGCGGCTGCACCAGCTGGTACACGACGGCCTCGGGACGGAACACCAACAACTGGCCCGTCCAGACCTTCCTCTACCGCAACCGGGTCCGCCGCTTCGACCTCGCCCAATACCACGTCATGCCAAGACGCCCCGTCGCCGTCCCGGCGGGGGCGGACGCATGAGCGAGCCAAAGGGCCGCGGCGCCGACTGGACTGAGGAGCGAGGGAGCCTGCGACCGAGCGACGAGGGAAGGAGGCGCCTCAAAGCGGCCCGGAGGCGAGCGAATACAAATGTAAAAGCGGCCCGGCGGCGAGCAGAAAGCATGCGGGTACCACCGATGCTGATGCGCCTCGGGGCGCAGCAGCTCGGCCGGCGGGTCCTCGATCCCAGCCTGACCTGGGAGGTGCAGCGCCGGCGCCTCGACCAGGTCACGCGGGGCGCGGTGGTGCCGCGGGGCACGACCGTGACCGAGAGCACGCTGAACGGGGTGCGGACCGAGGTGGTGACGGCCGGCGGGGCGCGCCCGGAGCGCACGGTCGTCCACTTCCACGGCGGCGGCTACTGCGTGGGCTCGGCGCGCACGGCACGGGCCTGGGCGGCGCACCTGAGCGCCCGGGCGGGGTGCCGGGTCGTGCTGCCCGAGTACCGGCTGGCGCCCGAGCATCCCTATCCCGCCGCGCTAGAGGACGCCCGCGCCATCATGAAAGCGCTGCTCAGCGACGTCGCCCCCACCTCGGTGGTGGTGTCGGGCGACTCGGCCGGCGGGGGCCTCGCCCTGGCCGCGATCCTCTCGTTGCGTAATGGCTCGGAAAATCTTCCCGGCGGCTGCATCCTCGTGTCGCCGTGGCTCGACCTCGGCCGGGACCGCCGGGACCGGCCCGACCTGGTCCGCCGGGACGTGCTGCTCAGCCCGGGCTGGCTGGAGGCCTGCGCCGCCGCCTACGCCCCGTCGGGCCGGGCGGATCCCTCGGTATCGCCGCTGCTGGCCGCCCCCGGCGGGCTGCCGCCGCTGCTGATCCAGGCCGGCTCCGACGAGCTGCTCGCCCCCGACGCCGAGCGCCTGGCCGCCAGCGCCTCGGCGGCCGGGGTGGACGTCACCTACACCAGGTGGCCGCGCATGTGGCACGACTTCGCGCTGCAGCCCGGCCTCCTCGCGGCCGCCGACAGCGCGCTGGCCCAGGCCGCGTGGTTCGTGGAGACGGTGACCGGCGCCTGAGCCGCGCCGGTCAGGGCGTCAGGCGGATCCGGACGGACTCGCCGTCGCCCACCGGGGTGGGCGGGCCGGCCAGCGGGTCCTCGTCGAGCGCGCCCGGCCCGGCCAGATCCAGGGCCGTCGCGAGCGTCTCGCCGGTGATCAGCTGCTGGTGGGTCCGCACCGCCTGCTGCGCGGCCGGGGTCGCGGCGATCGTGAGGCCGATCCGGTCGGACACGCCCAGGCCTGCCGCGCGCCGCGCCTGCTGCACCGCGCGCACCACGTCGCGGGCCAGCCCTTCGGCGGCCAGTTCCGGGGTGACCGCGGTGTCGAGCAGGATGAAACCGCCGCCCGGCAGCACCGCGCTCGCGCCCGCGTCGTCGGCGATCGCGGTCTCCAGCGTGAACTCGCCCGGCTTGAGCTCGAAGCCGCCGCTGGTCACGACGCCGGATGAGTCCACCGACCAGTCGCCCGACTTGCTGGCCCGGATCGCCGCCTGCACGTCCCGGCCGAGCCGGGGCCCGGCCGCCCGCGCGTTGATGGTCAGCCGCTGCGAGATGCCGACCTGCTGCGCCGCGGCGTCGGCCACGTCGAGCAGCGTCACCTCGCGCACGTTCACCTCGTCGGCGATCAGCGCGGTGAAGTCGGCCAGCGACTCGGCGTCGGCGGCCACCACGGTCAGTTCCGGCAGCGGCAGCCGCACCCGCAGCCCGCTGGCCTTGCGCAGGGAGGCCGCGGCCGAGCACACCTCGCGGGTGCGGTCCATCGCGGCCACCAGGCCCGGGTCGGAGGGCAGCCCGGACACGTCCGGCCAGTCGGTCAGGTGCACCGAGCGGCCGGCGGTCAGGCCGCGCCAGATCTCCTCGGTGGTCAGCGGCAGCAGCGGAGCCGTCACCCGGCAGGTGACCTCCAGCGCCGTGTAGAGGGTGTCAAAGGCCTGCCGCGCCGCGGACGGGTCGGCCCCGGCGGTGTCCCAGAACCGCTCCCGCGACCGGCGGATGTACCAGTTGGTCAGCACGTCGATGAACGCGCGGGCCGACTCGCAGGCGTTCGCGACCTCGTAGTGATCCAGCTGCCACGCGGTCGTCTCCACGAACTGGCGCAGCTTGGCCAGCAGGTACTGGTCGAGCAGGTCGGCCGAGTGCGCGCCCGGCGACGCCTCGTATCCGGCGGCGTTCGCGTACAGCTGGAAGAAGTACCAGCTGTTCCACAACGGGATGAGCACCTGCCGGACGCCGTCCCTGATGCCCTGCTCGGTGACCACCAGGTTGCCGCCGCGCAGGATCGGCGAGGACATCAGGAACCAGCGCATCGCGTCGGCCCCGTCGCGGTCGAACACCTCCCGCACGTCGGGGTAGTTGCGCAGCGACTTGGACATCTTCTGGCCGTCGGAGCCGAGCACGACGCCGTGGCTGACGCAGGTCTTGAAGGCCGGCCGCTCGAACAGCGCCGCCGCCATCACGTGCATGGTGTAGAACCAGCCGCGGGTCTGCCCGATGTACTCGACGATGAAGTCGCCCGGGAAGTGGTACTCGAACCAGCCGGCGTTCTCGAACGGGTAATGCACCTGCGCGAACGACATCGAGCCGGACTCGAACCAGCAGTCCAGCACGTCGGTGACCCGGCGCATGACCGACCGGCCCGACGGGTCGTCCGGGTTGGGCCGGGTGAGCTCGTCGATGGCCGGCCGGTGCAGGTCGGTGACCTCCACGCCGAAGTCCGCCCGCAGCTCGTCCAGCGAGCCGTACACGTCGACCCGGGGGAACTGCGGGTTGTCGGACTTCCACACCGGGATCGGGCTGCCCCAGAACCGGTTGCGGCTGATCGACCAGTCGCGGGTGTTCTCCAGCCACTTGCCGAACTGGCCGTGCTTGACGTGCTCGGGTACCCAGGTGATCTGGTCGTTCAGCTTGAGCATCCGGTCCCTGATGGCCGTGGTCGAGACGAACCACGACGAGACCGCCATGTAGATCAGCGGCTTGCGGCAGCGCCAGCAGTGCGGGTAGGAGTGCTCGTAGGTCTCGTGCCGCAGCAGGACCGTGCCGCCGGTGGTGGCTCCGACCGTGGTGGAACCGATCGGGGCGGACCTGCCCGTGGTGGAACCTACGCCCGGGTCCGGGCCGCCCGCGTCGAGGCGGGTCCGGGCCTTCAGGTGGTCGATGATCGCGTGGTTGGCGTCGAAGACGTGCATCCCGGCGTAGTCGCTGACCGGGTAGGTGAACTTGCCGTCCGGGCCGACCGGCACCACCGGCGTGATGTCGTAGGAGTCGGTGAGCAGCTTGTCCTCCTCGCCGAAGGCCGGCGCGAGGTGCACCACGCCGGTGCCGTCGGCGGTGGTGACGTAGTCGGCGTGCAGCACCACGTGCGACTTCGGGTGCCCGAGGAAGTAGCTGAACGGCGGGGTGTACCGCAGTCCCACCAGCTCGGAGCCCTTACACCGGCGGACGATCCGCGCGCCCGCGCCTTCGCCGAGCTCCCGGGCGTAGGCGGGCAGCCGGGCCTCGGCCAGCAGGTAGCGTTCGGTCCGCCCGGTGACGGCCGACTCCACCACCACGTAGTCGACGTCGTTGTGCACGGCCATGGCCAGGTTGGACGGCAGAGTCCACGGCGTCGTCGTCCAGATCAGCGCGAGCTCCCCGGTCTCCAGCCGGTACCCGACGGTGACCGCCGGGTCCCGCCGCATCTGGTAGACGTCCTCGTCCATCCGCAGCTCGTGGGCGGACAGCGGGGTCTCGTCGTTCCAGCAGTACGGCAGGCAGCGGAAGCCCTCGTAGGCCAGGCCGTTGTCGTAGAGCTGCTTGAACGCCCACATGACGCTTTCCATGTAGGTCAGGTCCAGCGTCTTGTAATCGTGGTCGAAGTCGACCCAGCGGGCCTGCCGGGTGACGTAGTCACGCCATTCCTGGGTGTACCGCAGCACGGAGTCGCGGCACGCCTGGTTGAACTTGGCCACGCCGAGCTCGTCGATCTCTTCCTTGGTCTTGATGCCCAGCTGGCTCATCGCCTCGAGCTCGGCGGGCAGGCCGTGGGTATCCCAGCCGAAGCGCCGTTCCACCCGCCTGCCGCGCATGGTCTGGTAGCGCGGGATCAGGTCCTTCACGTAGCCGGTCAGCAGGTGGCCGTAGTGCGGCAGGCCGTTCGCGAACGGCGGGCCGTCGTAGAACACGAACTCGTTCGCGCCGTCCTGGCCCGCCGGGCGGTTCTCCACTGACGCCCGGAACGTGTCGTCGGCCGCCCAGTACCGGAGCACCCGCTCCTCGATCTCGGGGAAGCGCGGGCTGGCCGGCACGCCGGCGCTGGCGCCGTCGGCCTGGGCTGCCTCGTCGGTCGAGGCCTTGGGGTAGCTCATCGGTGATCCTCCACGGTCGGTCCTGTCCACGAGGACGACATCGCCCGGGCCGTGCTGCGGGCCGGGCGGCACCGCGGTACCACCTCGCTTATCCCGGCCCGTCCCGTTGCGGATCGGAGGGGCCGGAATCGCTCATTCGCAGGCTGTGACGGGCCCGCCCGTCCGGTTCTACTGAAGTCCCCGCGCAGGCGGGTCACTCGTTCTTCCGGAGGCTCACCGGAGATAGCCGGATCAACGCCGTGTTATTTCCAATCTACCAATTCTGGTTGACTGCCCGGCCCATTAAACCGGTTCCGAGCTGGCCGCGGGCTGCAGGGAGTTGACCGGCGGCGTCCGGGCGGGGACGAGCAGCCCGGCGATCACGCAGCCCACCAGGAACCAGGCTGACATCGCGAACGTCCGGGTGAACCCGGCCAGGGCCGAAAGGCCGTCCGGCCCGGCTGGACGTGCTGAGCTCCGCTGGGCCTCGGCGGCATCCCAGTTACTGTAACTGAGTGGAGGTTCCGGACCGTGACGGGTCTGCGACGGGTGACGATGTCCTGGAACAGGGCAGCCGGCGCAGGCCAGTCCCGCGGTGGCGGTTGCCGCGGGCCGCGCTGGCGCTGGGGGCCGTGGGGCTGCTGGTCGGCCTGGCGGCCGGCTATGCCGCGGGCGTCCGGCACGCCGGGAAGCCGCCCTCCCCGCCCCGCGCCGTCGCCTCGCAGACCGCGCCGTTGTTCACGGCAGGCGGGTTCCCGCTGAGCCAGTCCGAATCGGGGTGCTCCGCGCAGATCGATCATCGGCTGCAACTGGGCCTGGAGCTCACGAACCTGTCCGCGACGCCGGTCACGCTTCGCCGGGTCACGGTGGTGCTTCCGCTGGGCGGGCTCAGGGTGATCTCGCAGGCCTGGGGGCCCTGCGGTGAGCTGCCGGGCGCGGCCGAAGCACCGGGCAATGCGCTCCCCCCTACGCTCGCGCCGGGGGCCAGCGCCTGGTTCACCGTCACCTTCCAGGTGCTGGTCAGCTGCCCGCAGCCACTGCCCGTCCAGTTCACGATCGACTACGAGCAGGGCGGCCGGCTGGCGGCGATGCCGCTGCCCGGCTTCCCTGACCTGGGCCACGTTCGGTATTCCGGATGTCCGTAAGCGCGGCCCGGCATCGCCCCCGGGGTTGCGCCCTTCCCAGCGTTGCCCCTCGGCAAAGTAGGGAGTTAGCGTAAGTAGCGTCCCTAGCCACGTATGGGCCACCCGGCCGGCGTCTGTGAGGTCCACCGTGAATTCTCCGATCGCCCTGCCCTAAGAGCCGGCCATACGATGAATCCCCCGCCCCAGCTGTTCGGCCGGACCGACGAATCGGAAATCCTGGGACAGCTTCTGGCGGATTCGAGGAACGGCCACAGCGCCGTTCTCGTGCTGCGGGGGGAACCGGGGATCGGCAAGACGGCGCTGCTGCGCTACCTGACGGGCGAGGCGCCCGGTTTCCGGGTGTCCCGCGCGGTCGGCGTCGAATCGGAGATGGAGCTTCCCTTCGCCGGGCTGCACCAGCTGTGCGGCCCGATGCTTGGCCGGCTCGGCTCGCTCGCCGAGCCGCAGCGGCGCGGGCTCAGCGTGGCCTTCGGGCTGGCCTCGGGAGATAGCCCGGACCGGTTCCTGGTCGCCCTGGGCGCGCTCAGCCTGCTGGCCGAGACGGCCGAGGAGCAGCCGCTGCTGTGTGTCGTGGATGACGCGCAGTGGCTCGACCAGGCCTCGGCCCAGGTTCTCGGGTTCGTCGGGCGCCGCCTGCTGGCCGAGCCGATAGCGCTGGTGTTCGCGGCCCGGACGCCGACGGCCTCACCGGATCATCTGACGGGACTGCCGGAACTGCGGCTGAGCGGACTGGGCCAGGGGCCGGCCCGTGCGCTGCTGGCGACGGTCACCTCGGGCCCGCTCGACGAGAGCGTCCGCGCGAGGATCATCGAGGAGACCCGTGGCAACCCGCTCGCCCTCCTCGAGTTCGGCCGGAGCCTGAGCTCGGCCGAACTCGCCGGCGGGTTCGCGCTCCCTGATACCGGGGACCTGCCTGCGCGCATCGAGGACCGCTACGCAGCGCGCCTGGGTGAGCTGCCGGGTGAAGTCCGGCGGCTGGCCCTGCTCGCAGCCGCCGATCCGGTCGGCGACTCGGCGCTGGTGCTGCGGGCGGCTCAGGTACTCGGCCTGGACTTCCGGGCCGCTCACCTCGCCGCAGAGGCCGGCCTGCTGGACATCGGCGCGAGCGTGCGCTTCCGGCATCCCCTCGTGCGCTCGGCCGCCTACCGATCCGCGACCGTCGAGGACCGGCGGGCCGTGCACGACGCTCTGGCCGCGGCCACCGATCCGCGGGCCGATCCCGACCGCCGGGCCTGGCATCGCGCCCACGCCACCGCCGGGGCCGATGAGGAGGTGGCCCGGGAGCTCATCGCGTCCGCCACGCGGGCCCTGCGCCGGGGCGGGGTCGCCGCGGCCGCCGCCTTCCGGGAGCGAGCCGTGGCGCTGACCCCGGATCCGGCCGAGCGCGCCTCGCGGGCTCTCGCGGCAGCCGAGGCGAAGTTCGCGGCCGGGGATTTCGAGGCCGCGCAGGCCCTCCTGGTCGCGGCCGAGATCGGGCCGCTGGACGAGCTCGGCCAGGCGCAGGTGCAGCGGATGCGGGCCCAGATCGCGTTTGCCCTCAGCCGGGGCAGTGACGCGCCACCGCTCCTGCTCCGGGCGGCGCAGCGCCTGGAGACCCTGGACGCCGGGCTGGCCCGCCAGACCTACCTCGAGGCCCTCGTGGCCGTGATCTACGCCGGCCGGCTCGCCCGCGGACCGGACGCCAGGCAGGTCGCCCTCGCCGCCAGGTCCGCGCCGCTCGGACCCGAGCCGCTGGCCCACCCGCAGCTGCTGCTGCGCGGCCTGGCCTTGCGCCTGACGGATGGATACCTGGCCGGCGCCCCCGCGCTCAAGCAGGCGCTGTGCCGCTACCGCGCGCAGCCGCCCGAGCTGGACTGGCTGTGCGTGTCGTTCAACCTGGTCGCCATGGACCTGTGGGACGACGAGGCCTGGTTCGAGCTCGCGGCGGACCAGGTCCGGCTGGCGCGCGCGAACGGCACTCTCAGCTGGCTCCCCTTTGCCCTGGACTACCTCGCCGAGATCCACATCCAGGCCGGCGAGCTATCCCAGGCCGCGGCGCTGATGCTGGAGCGCGAGCGCATCGACCCGGGTACCAGGGCCGCCACGCTGCCCTACGTCCCGCTCCTGCTCGCCGCGTGGCGCGGGGACGCGGCGGACGCCGGCGACCTGGCCGAGGCGATGGCGCGCGGCGCCCACGCCCGGGGCGAGGGCACGGCGCTCACCTACGCGGACTACGCCCGGGCCGTGCTGCACAACGGCCTCGGCGACTACGCCCGGGCCGCCGACGCGGCGTACGGCGCCGCCGCCGCCGACGAGGTCGTTGTCTCGCCGTGGGCGCTGTATGAGCTGGTGGAAGCCGCGGTGCGCGGCGACCAGCGAGAGCGGGCCCGCGCGGCGGCCGACCGGCTGTCGCGGATCGCCGAGGCGAGCGGCAGCAACTGGGCCCGTGGCGCGGCGGCGCGGTCGCGCGCGCTGCTGGCCGAGGGACGCGCCGCCGAAGACCTGTACGGCGAGGCCATCGACCTGCTGAGCAAGACCCGGATGGCGACGCACCTGGCCCGCGCCCGGCTGAGCTACGGCGAATGGCTGCGGCGGGAAAACCGGCGCGTCGACGCCCGCGATCAGCTACGGCCCGCGTTCGACGCGTTCGCGTCCATGGGCGTCCAGGCCTTTGCCGAACGCGCCCGGCGAGAGCTTCAGGCCACCGGCGAGAAGGTGCGCAGGCGCGGCGACGACGCTCGCGTTGAACTGACGCCGCAGGAGGAGGAAATCGCCCTGCTGGCCCGGGGCGGGCGAACCAACCCGGAGATCGGCGCCCAGCTGTTCATCGGCGCCCGCACGGTGGAGTGGCACCTGCGCAAGGTGTTCGCCAAGCTCGACATCAGCTCCCGTCGCGAGCTCGACGAGGCCCTGCGGCATCGTCACCGGCACCCGGGGGCCGCTCGCCGGGGCTAGAACGGCGCTGACGTCGGGACCCCGGGCCGCCTGGCCGTACCGGCCCGGGCATCGGCCCGGGTGTTCACGGGCGCGACCGGCGGCCTGGACACGGTCGGCGTCACGCCGGGCCCGCGGGGCATACCGGTCGACACGCACCTGCGGGCCGGCGAGCGGCTGTGGGCGGTCGGCGACGTCACCGGCGTGCGGCTGCTGACCCACGTCGGCAAATACCAGGGCGAGATCGTCGCGGCCAACATCCTCGGCGAGCCCCGCGAGGCCGACTACCAGGCCATCCCCGACGTCGTCTACAGCGACCCGCAGGCGGCCGCGGTCGGCGCCACCGAGGCTAGGTTCAGCGTGACCACTCTGGTGTCCGAGGTAGCCAAGACCGCCATCTACACCCGCGGCTACGCCGAGTCCAACGGCTTCCTGACCCTCCTGTCCGACGGCGAGCACCTGACGGGCGCCTACGCGCTCGGCCCGGAGGCCGGCGAATGGCTGCAGCAGGCCACGCTGGCCATCCGCGCACGCGTCCCCCTCGACGTGCTGCGCGATGTCATCCAGCCCTTCCCCACCCTTTCCGAAATCTACGTCGCCGGGCTCAAGGCGCTGCACGGCAAGATCACGGCCGCCCGCCAGGCGAACCGTCCGGCGCTGGGCACCGACGGCGGCCAGAACGCCGGCCGCTGACCGCCGGGCGCCCAGCGTTACCAGCCGCCGGTCACGGCTCGTCTTCGGCGGCGGGCGCGGCCCCGGCGACGGCCTGCGCCCACCGCAGGTCCGCCTTGCCGGACGGGCTGCGCCGGACCTCGGGGACGAACACGATGCCGCGCGGCTTCTTGTAGTCGGCGAGCCGCCCCCCGACGTGAGCGACCAGCGTGTCCGCGGTCGGCTCGGCGCCGCTAGCCGGCGCGACGACCGCGGTCACCCGCTGCCCCCAGCGCGGGTCAGGCAGCCCGACCACCAGGGCGTCACGGACGCCGGGGTGCTCGATGAGGACCTGCTCGACCTCTTCGGCGAACACCTTCTCGCCACCGGTGTTGATCACGCGGCTGCCGCGGCCGCGGAACGTGATCGAGCCGTCGGCCTCGGGCGAGGCCAGGTCGCCGGGGACGACCCAGCGCCGGCCGCCGAAGGTCCGGAACGTCTGCGCGGTCTTCGCCTCGTCGCCGAGGTAGCCGATCTCGTCGTCGGCGGGCGCGGCGAGCATGCCGACCTGGCCCGAGCCGGGGACCACGTCCCGGCCGGCGTCGTCGATGATGCGGGCGCCGGGCATCAGCGTGAACCGCGCGGTGATGACGTCGTCCCCGCGCCTGGTCTCGCTGACCGCGAACGGCCCGCCCTCGGACGCGGCGACCAGGTCCCGGCAGACGAAGTCGCCGTGCGCCAGCAGGCGGCGCTTCACATCTGCGCTCCACGTCACGCCGACGCTCAGGATGCGGCGCAGGCTGGAGAGGTCGTAGGGGCGGCCGGCCTGCGCCGCCCGGTCCAGCGCGTCGGCCAGCGGCAGGGCGAACACGTCACCCACGATCGAGACCGTGTCCACGCGCTGCTCGGCCACGGTGCGCGCGAGCTCGTCGGGATCGTAGGAGCGCACGGTCAGGTAGACGACCCGCCCGCTGGCCAGCAGCGCGCCCAGCGTCGTGTACATGCCGGTCGCGTGCATGAGCGGGGGCGCCGGCAGGCAGACGACCGCGTCGCCGCCGTGCGCGCTCAGCCGCTGGGTCGCGGCCCGCAGCGCGTCGAGCGAGTCCGGGACCGGCTCGCCGATGAGCCGGAATCCGTTGGCGCAGGTGACCGCGTACAGCCACGCATGGCTGACGAGCACGCCCTTGGGTTTACCCGTGGTCCCGCCGGTGTACATGAGCCAGTGATCCACGCCGCGTGGCGTACGGGGCAGCGGCCCGGTGCCGTCGATCACCTGGTCGTAGTCGCTCACCGGGGCGGCGGCCGCTCCGCCCGCCTGCACCATGGTGTGCAGTGCCGCCGCGCCCGCTTGTGCCTGCGCCACGCGCGCGCCGAGCGAGGAGTCGAAGATGACCGCAGCGACCTGCGCGTCATTGAACAGGTGGAGCATCTCCTCGGGCTGGTAACGGTAGTTGACGTTGACAGGGATGGCCCGCAGCTTGAGCACGGCGAAGACGCTCTCCAGGTACTCGGGGCCGTTGTACAGGGCGATCGCCACCCGGTCCTCGGCCCCGACCCCGCGGCCGACCAGGAACGCGGCGAGCCGCGACGCCCGATCGTCCAGCTGCCGCCAGGTCAGGCTGCGGTCGCCGTGCGTGACCGCCGTGTGGTCGGCGCGGACGTCCGCCACGGTTTCCAGCACCGTCGCGAAGTTCTCCTTCACGGCCGGCCACCTCCCTGGAACTGCGGCCCATTCTGACACGTACCCGGTGTTGGTGGCCGGGTCATCGAACCGCACCTGGCGAACGGCCCCGGCAGCGGTCACGGAGGGAGCTGGCTCCCGCTGACCAGGGTGGCCACCCCGGCGACGTCGGCGTGCCGGCGCATCGCGGTGGCGGCGCCAGGGGTGCCTGCCAGGTAGCGGTCCAGGAAGTCGGTGGTCACCCGGGCCACCACGATCGCCGCGGGAACCCGGCTTTCGTAGGGCGGAGCGTGTCCCTGCCCGAACAGGTCGAGGTAGTAACGCGGCCCCGTCGTGTCGGCCTGGTACATCGCGACGCTGTCGGCCGGGGGGTTGATGTCGTCGGCGTCGCCCTGCACGAAGAGGATGGGCGGGGTCGCCGTCGTGAAGTAGGAGCCGGCCACCCACGGCCACTCCGCCCCGGAGAACACCATGACGGCCGTGACCGCCGGGTCGCGGCAGCAGGAGTTCGCGGCGATCGCGGCCACGGTGTCGCCGCCGTCGGAATGGCCCGCCACGGCGACCCGGCCCGGGGCGATCAGCCCGGCCAGGAAACCATGTGTCTGTCCGCTGGCCCCCAGCATCTGGCGGATGACGTAGGACATGTCGGCCGGCTGGTTCACGAGGTCGTTCTCGTCGGGGTCGGCGACGTGGCAGCTGGTGCGCGGAAAATCGACCCCCGCGACCACGTAGCCCGCACTGGCCCAGGTGTTCAGCAGCGTGGCGTAACTGCCCTGGCACTGCGTGTATCCCGGCGCGAAGACCACGAGCGGGAACAAGCCGCGCGCCAGCCGGCCGGACGCTGCGGCCGCCGCCGGGATGACCGGGTACCGGACGAACGTCGGCAGGATGCGTGGACCGAGGCCGGCGCGGGTCCGGTCGACCAAGACGAGCTCGTGCTCGGCGACCTGGTAAGTGCCGATCGTGCCGACCGGCAGGCGCACCGGCGGGCTGGGGCGTCCGGCCGCGGTCGGGCTCGGCGCGACCCGGGTCGGGCTGAGCGCGGCCGGCCTCTCGGGACGAGCGGAGCGGGCCGGAGCCGTCCCGGTCATGGCCCAGGCGACGGTGAGCCCTCCGGCCGCCAGCAAGGCCGCTGCGCTGAGGGCCAGCGAGAGGACAGGCGAGCGCCGGCCGCCCGACGAACGTCTGCGGCGGCTTCGCCGGGCCGGTGAGTCGGGGTGGCCGCTCCTGGTCACGCCTGCAGGGTAAGCCCAACATCCCGGGCTGATACCAGGTCAGCTCAGCGCCAGCACCGCGTAGGCGGCCAGCCAGTGCTCCACCATGTAGTCGTCGCCGATCACGTGCGGCAGTGCCGCGGCCAGGTGCGTACGGGCCGCCGCCAGCGCTGGCCCGGTCCTCCGGTCGCCGTGGGGCAGGCTCTCCGCGATGCGCCGCCAGCAGTACGCCCGGCTGGCGTTAAGCCCGTGCAGGTGCGCGATGCCCCCATCGCTGGCGTCCGAGACCACGGCCGGGGTGAACAGCTCGGCCGGCTCCCCGTCGGCGATCCCCGGCAAGAACTGGGCCAGCCAGGCGGCGAACTCCGGCTGGGCCAGCAGCCTGCTCATCAGCTCCGCTTCGGTCAGCGCCGGGGAGAGGAAGTCATGCCCCGACGGCTCGTACTGGCCGGGATAGTCCGCGTCGTCTTCGAACCAGCCCAGCGCGCTGGCCTCGATCGCCGCGGCGAGTTCCGGCCGGCCCTGCTGCGCCTGCCTGGCCGCGAACGGCAGCGCCACCGAGAAGCTGAACGCGCTGTTGGCGTGCGCGCCGGATCTGACCGGGTACGTAGCCTTCGGCAGCCAGTCCAGGAAACCCTTGGTCAGCGCGTCGGCCAGCGGCGCGGTCGCGGCCAGCCAGCGGCGCGCGCCGGAGTCGTCCAAGCTCGCGATCTCGTGCACCAGCGCGAGCGCCCAGGCCCAGCCGTACGGCCGCTCGAACCGGCCGTCCTCGCTGGCGGTGAAGCGGGCCTCGGCCGCCAGCTTCTCGGCCGTGAACTGGGCGTCGAGCGCGGCCCTGATCTCGTCGGCCGGCACCACGGGGCCGGCCAGCCGCAGCAGCCGGACCAGCAGCCAGTGCATCTCGACGCAGGAGTGCCAGTCCAGGCTGCCGTAGAACACCGGCGTGCGGTCGGCGGGCCGGTTCGGGAAGTCGCCGGGACCGGTCATCATGCGGACCAGCAGCGACGGGAACTCCCTGCCGATGTTGGTGAGCGCGAGGCGGGCGTAGGCCGCCGCCTGCCCGTGCAGGATGTCCCGGCATTCCGCCGCGACGCCGTCGGCCCCGCCACCCTGGCCAGAACTTGACATTTCCCGTCGCTCTCCATCCTGGTCGCGAGCACGCAAAAGCCTAGCCGCACCGCGCCGGCCCGGTCTGGCCGTGCCCGCGCATCGCGCCTGCCGCCTGCGCCGGCCCAGGCTTAGGCTTCTGTTCGTGCGTACGCCGGTCTGCGAGCTGCTCGGGATCGAGCAGCCGATCGTCCAGGCCCCGGTCGGAACGGCGGCGGTTCCCCGGCTCGCGGCGGCCGTCTCGGATGCGGGCGCGCTCGGCATGGTGTCGCTTTCCTGGGCCGCTGACGTCGCCAGCGTGATCCGTGAGACAGCCGAGCTCACTAGACGTCCGTTTGGCGGCAACCTGGTCCTGGCGTGGGACCAGCATCGCCGCCTCGACGAGGCGCTCGAGGCGGGGCTGCGGATCGTGTCGCTCGCCTGGGGGGATCCCGCGGCCTACGTCGACCGGGTCCACGATGCCGGAGCCCTGGTCGTGCACACGGTCGCAAGCGCGCAGGAGGCGCGGCGCTCGGTCGCGGCCGGGGTCGACGTGATCGTGGCGCAGGGCTGGGAGGCCGGCGGGCACGTGTGGGGACGTATCGCGACGCTGCCGCTGGTCCCGGCGGTCGTCGACGCGGTCGCGCCGGTGCCGGTGATCGCCGCCAGAGGAATCGGCGACGCCCGGGGCGTGGCGGCCGTGCTCGCCCTCGGTGCGCAGGCGGCGTGGCTGGGCACGCGGTTTCTCCTGGCCGAGGAAAGCCCGGTGCACGAGGACTACCGGCTCCGGCTCATCGCCGCGGCCGAGACCGACGCCCAGTGGTACGCCGATCTGTATGAGGCCGGCTGGCCGGACGCTCCGCACCGCGCGCTGCGCAACTCAACGGCGCAGACCTGGGAGGCCGCGGGCCGCCCCGGGCCCGGCGGCCGGCCCGGCGAGGGCGAGCAGATCGCGCGCGGACCGGCCGGCCACCCGGTCGTGCGCTATTCCTCCGCGCTGCCGCTCGCCGGAACCACCGGGGATATCGAAGCCCTCTCGCTGTGGGCGGGACAGAGCGTCGCGCTGGCGAAGCGCACGCAGCCAGCCGCCAAGATCGTCGCCGAGCTCACCTCCCGCCTGCCGGCCTGACCAGGCGGCTCAGTGGTCGCGTCCGTTTATTCGTCGGGGGTGGGCGGCTGGCGCTGGGCGAGGGACGGAGTTCCGTTCTGGTCCAGCCGAGCGTTGCGTTGGTGGGGTGGGGTGCGGGCCGGGCCGGGTGGCGTGGTTGTTTTGTCGGTGGCTGCTGGTGGAATTGCAGCATGCCCAGACACCGTGCGCCGCAGTCCCCGGCGGTGGTGCACCGCACCGCCCGCGCGGGGCTGCGGCTGACCCGGGCGCAGCGGCGGCGGCTGGCCGGGTTACTGGTCTCGGCCGGGGACGTGTGGGCCTGCGTGCTGGAACTGAACGCGTGGCGGCGGGCCCGCCAGGACGCTCCGCTGGTGTCGTACCAGACGTTGTGCCGGGAACTGGCCGCGGCGGGCCCAGGGTGTTTCGGGGAACTGGACAGCGCCGGCGCCCGGTCGGTGCTGCGCCGCTACTCCGACGCCTGGTTCGCCGCCGCTGCCCGCCGCAGGAACGGGGACGGCTCAGCTCGGTTCCCGCGGCGGCGCAGGAAGATGATGCCGGTCCGCTGGTATCACGGCACCTTCACGCTGGAGGGGCGGCGGCTGCGGATCCCGGTGGCCCGGGGCTGCCCGCCGTTACGGGTCCGGCTGGACCGTGACCTGCCATACCCGCCTGGCCAGGTCCGGTCGGTCACCGTGTTGTATGACGCCGGACGGCTGTGGGCCGACGTCACCGCCGAGGTCCCGGTCACGGCTTACCCGCCGGGCGCGGAGCCGGATCCGGCCCGGGTGGCCGGGGTGGACCTGGGCATCATCCACCCGTACGCCGTCGCCGGGCCGGACGGGCAGGCACTGCTGGTGTCCGGGCGGGCGATCCGCGCCGAGCACCACCTGCACCTCAAAGACACCAAGGCACGACACCGGGCCGTCGCCCGCCGCGCCCCGAAACCTGGCCAGCGCGGGTCCCGGCGCTGGCGGCACCACCGGCGCCGCCAGCGGATAGTGGAGGCGCGGCACGCCCGCCGGGTCCGCCAGGCCCAGCACGAAGCCGCGGCCGCCGTGGTCGGCTGGGCCGCCGCCCGCCGGATCGGCACCCTAGCCGCGGGCGACCCGCGCGGTGTGCTAGACATCGATGCTGGGCGGCGGCATAACCGGCGGACCCGTGACTGGCGGGTCGGCCGGCTGATCAGCGTGCTTCGCGACAAGGCCGGGCAGGCCGGGATCGCCCTGATCCTGACCGATGAGCGGGGCACCTCCTCGACTTGCCCGGCGTGCCGGGCCCGGGTCCCTAAACCTCGCGGCCGGGTGTTCTACTGCCTGCGCTGCGGGCTGACTGGCCACCGCGACCTGATCGCGGCGGCCAACATCGCCGCCCGCGCGGGCGGCGGGATCACGTCGGCCGTGACCGCGGCCGGCGTCACGCACCGCCGCGCCGGGAACCACCTTCCGGGTGTGTCCCCGGCGCGACGTGACCCGCGCCGCCGCCCTCATCGCGGCGCCGGCGGCGGGTCCCCTGGCAGGCACCTGCCCGCCCCGCCGACCGCTACGGTCGGCCGGGGAGTCGCTCGCCCCACCGCGAGGACCTCGTAAGACCCCTGAGGAACTTACGAAGAGGTGCACTTAGCCCCACAGCTGCTCTGAGGCGATCCTGGCTCCCTCGGCCTGGGCCCGGAACTTCGCCCACGTGACGCTGGGGACCACCACGTCCATGCCGACGAACGTCCCGAACCCGCAGTCGGTGCCCGCCATCACGTTCTCCCGGCCCACGACGTCGGCGTAGCGGATCAGCCGGTCCGCGACCACCTCGGGGTGCTCGACGATGTTCGAGGTGGAATCGAGAACTCCCGGGATCACGTACTTGCCCTCCGGCAGCTTCGTGTCCTGGAAGACTTTCCACTCGTGGGCGTGCCGGCCGTTGGACGCCATCAGCATGAAGCCGGCCGGCTTGGCCTTCAGGATGATGTCGATGATGTCCTTGAGCTCGACATCCGTCGTCCGCGGCATCTCCGCGTTGCCCCAGCAGATGTGGATGCGTGAGGCCTCGGCTGGGATGTTCACCAGTGCCTGGTTGAGCGCCTCGATGTTCATCTCCATCTGCCGACGGAAGTTCTCCAGCGAGCCTGCGCCCGGCGCGGTCATGGCCAGATCGGGGCAGTCCACCTGGAGGATGAAGCCGGCGCGGTGGATCGCCTCGTATTCCTCGCGCATCGCCTCGGCGAGCGCGCCCAGGTATTCCTCCTGACTGCCGTAATACCGGTTGGGCGAGAATACGGAGATAACGCCCGGGGAGGCGGAGCTCATGAACGTGGCTGCCTCGGAAACGCCTTCCGTGCCTGCCTTGAGGTTATCGATGTCGGCCTGGACCGCATCCTGCCCCACGTAGGAGACCGGACCGTCGCAGGTCGTGAACCTGACCGTCGCCACGGACTCCATGGTCTGGGCCATCTTCTGGGCGAAATCGGGGAATTCGTCCAATCCCATCACCGAGCCCGCGACCTCTTCGATCGAGCCCTCCCCGCCGAAGCCGGTCAGCCGATCCTTGACGTACGTGGCGTAGCTGGGCTTGCTCACCTCGCCGTCGTTGAGGATGTCGACGCCTGCGTCGGCCTGGAGCTGCACGGTTTTCCGCACCACCGCCCGTACTTCATCGGCGAACTCGGCCTCATCGACGGGCTCGCCCGCCTCCCGCGCGAGCACGAGCGAGGTGAACTCCGTCGGCCGCGGCAGGCTGCCCGAGTGCGTGGTCAGGATCCGATCTGCTGTTGGCTGCATAGCACGCCCTTCCGCTCGCGCGGCACTCAGACGCCCGGGCACCCGGCAACCCGGGCGGCCCCGACGCTGCGGCCGCATAACCCCAGTTCAGGCTCTTAACGTACGCCCCACGAGGTATCAGGCGGGGTCGGGGGTGCTCTAGCTGGCGTGTCTTAGCCGGGGGTCAGGATGGCCCGGCCGTGGATCCGGCCATGGCGCAGATCCTCTACCGCGTCGCCGACGGCCTCCAGCGGGCGTCCGGCACCGCCGACTGGCCAGCGCCCTGCAACTGACCAGTTCCCCCCACGACGTCAGCGACGTCGGCCGGCAAGGGGCGCTGCTGATTGGTTTCTTCCTGTTCGGCATCGCGAGGTCCTGGCAGCTTGTCGGCGCGCGCGACATCAGCCTGACGTCGACGGTGGCCGCGGTGATCCACCGGTCGGCCAGCGAGAGCCTGCGCCGCGCGGAGGGCAGCCAAGCGGGGAGCGCCGACCCGGATGGCCCCGGCTAAAGACATTCAGGCGCCGGAGGGATCAGCTGCTTGGGCGGCCTGCTCGATCTTCGCGCGGTGGTTCTCAAAGTAAGCCGCGTCGTATTCCTGCCGGGCCGCGCTCTGCGGATCGGTCCCGACCGCGCCGTCGAGCTGTTCGCGCAGGATGTCGGCGTGTCCGGCGTGCCGGTTAGTCTCAGCGGGCGGCGGATGCCGTATTCGGAGAGCCCGTCGAGCTTCCAGAGCACCGCCTCGCGGATCCAGCGCAGATCGTCGTGCAGGTACTCTTTCGCGAATTCATCGATCATGGAGCATGAGCCTGTCATGCGCCGCTGGTGGGTTCAACCAGCTTGGCGAGGTTGGCCAGTGCCATTCGCGTGCCCGTCTCGTTGTCGGCGGCGGGCACGCTATCGGGTATTCCTTCGTGCACGATGACGACATCGGTGCCGTCGCCCGCGTCGGTGAGCGTGGTCGTCATCGTCATCGTGCCGCGAAGCTCCGGATCGGCGGTCTCGAATTCAAGGACCTCGACCACCTTCCGGTCCCGCACGAGCCTGACGAAATGGCCGTGATAGGTGTCGGTACGCGCCGCCGACTTGCCGGTTTCGTCCGGCGCGTCGTAGGTCAGCGAGATCCGGAATGAGCCGCCTTCGCGAGCATTAAATTCATGCACATGACTGCTCATTCCGGTCGGCACACGCCATTTCGCTACCGCGTCCGCGTCCAAGAGCGCCCGGTAAACAGACGGCCGCGGAGCCCGCACGTGACCACGGATCTGCGTCGTATACATGCCGCCATCGTATGACCTGGGCGCTCCTGTCCGGTAGCAATCTGCCGGCCGGGCAGGCGGCCAGCCCGGCCGGACGGAGCCCGCGGACCCGGCTTCAGGGCAGGCATGACCATCGGCTCACCGTTTCGAAGAATGGCCATGACCTGGACAGAGTTATCGATATCCAGTCCCGGGCCGCCTGGCCTGCCTGGTCCGGCCAGGATGTCACATACGGTAGCTGAGCCGTGCCGGTAGCCGCCAGGATTGGATTAATACATCCAGGGCCTATTGGAAATGCGAACGGTGCTGGCGCTGGCCGCGAGGTGAATGCTACCCGTTTGCTGATGGGCGCTCGCATGGCCGGAGTTGCCGTGGCTCGACAATTCAGCCACTTCGGCGCCGAGGCTGCCGAGCGCGACGGCCAGAACGAGAATTCCGCCCGTTGCCCGGACGACCGGATCGGTTCGCGGCGCTCCCGTCTGGCCCTTGGCCGGAACGGTTCGTGCATGCTTGGCGACGTGCAGTGTCTGCCTGTGAGCTTTCATCGGACTGATCCCCTCATCTCTAACTTCGATAGCAGAGCCTGCAGGGTCTCTTAAAAGAAAGACTACACCGTCAGCCGCCTCTGGATTGGGCTTTCAGAGAAATCCGCGCGACAATTTCTCTAGCCCTGCTTGATATCGTCCGCTGTGCGCACACAAACGTGCCCGGTCACGCTGTATTGCGCCGATCTCCGCCAGGCGTTTCCGCAGAAAACCGCGCGCTGGCGACGGGTGATTACCGGGTGACGGCCGACGAATACCTGGCCGGGCCGGGCCAGCCGTAACGGTGTCGTTCAGGATGGATAGCGCGGCCGGAGCGCTAGGTCCCTACAGTAACGGGCATCCTGCTAGTCACAATTCTCACGGCAGTCTCGCCTGCCACTTAGTATTGCCAGGCTATCTCCAGCCACGGCGCGAATGCGTTCCCTGGCAGGCGGGCAGCAGAATGAAATTTTCTTGAAATTGCCATGAAATTGCGCGCATACGGGCGAAGGATCAGTTCTTTTCCTGTTCCGCTAATTCCCTTACAATGCGGGTGAGAACTACCCGCAACGGGTATTACCGCAGCGGAATGCTGCGGCACATCTCGCTGCGGAGCCCCCGTCCGGGAGCGGTAGAACATGCAAGGCGATGATGGAATTCCGGGCGCTCGGGCCGATTGAGCTCTGGTCGGCTGGGCAGCCACAGGACCTCGGGCCGGCCAGGGCGCGGTGCATCCTGGCCATGCTGCTGCTGACGCCGCGCACGATAGTGCCGGCGGACACCCTTATTGACCGGCTGTGGGATACGCAGCCTCCGCCCAAAGCCCGCGAGAGCCTCTCGGTCTACATCGCCAGGCTCCGGGGGTCGCTTCGGCAGGCCGTGGGTGATGGCGTGCAGCTGGTGGGACGCGCGCGGGGCTACATGCTCGACGTCGACCCCGAGGCGGTCGACGTGCATAAGTTCCGCCGGCTGCGCCGGCAAGCCAATGCCCTGGCCGCCAGCGGCGACCACGAGCAGGCCGTCATCCTGCTGCGCGAGGCGGACGGGTTCTGGCGCGGGCAGGCGCTGGCCGGGATCGGCGGCGACTGGGTGGCGCGGATGCGGGACGGTCTCGAAGAAGAGCGCCGCGCGGCCATCCTGGAGCGGGTCGGGTGCGAGCTGGAGCTGGGCCGGCACGCCGACCTGGTCGGTGAGCTTCGCCCCCTGCTGGCTCAGTACCCGCTGGACGAGACGCTCGTCGCCCACCAGATGACCGCCCTTTCCCGGAGCGGCAGGCCGGCCGACGCCTTGAGCCTGTACCGGGAGACGCGTAACCGCCTGGTCGATGAGCAGGGCGCCGAACCGGGCGCGATGCTGTCCGAACTGCATCAGCGCATCCTGGGGCGCGATGCCGAACTGGCGGTCAGGCCCTCCGGCCACCCCCCGGGCCAGGCGCCCGCGCCGCCCGACACCCTTCCTCCCGAGATGCCGGAATTCGTGGGCCGGCGTGAGGAACTCGGCGAGCTCACCGGGGAGCCCGGCCGCTCCCCGCCGATCGCGGTCATCGAGGGCATGCCGGGCGTGGGCAAGACCGCGCTGGCGGTACGCGCGGCCCGCCTGATCAGCGGGGACTATCCAGACGGGACGCTCTACCTGAACCTTCATTCCGGCGATCCCGGGAGCCTCTCGCTCGACCCGGCCGAGGCGCTGCACCGGCTGCTGCGGATGATGTCCGTGCCGGCCACGCAGATACCGGACACCGTCGCCGACCGCGTCGCGCTGTGGCGGGCCCAGCTGAGCCGCCGCCGCTGCATCGTGATCCTGGACGACGCGGCCCGGCCCGACCAGGTCCGCCCGCTGCTGGCTGCGTCGGGCCGGTGCCTGATATTGATCACCACCCGCCGCCGGCTCGCCGGCCTGGGGAGCGTCCGCACGCTGACCCTCAACGTGCTGGCCGCCGATGATGCCGTCACGCTGTTCCGGCAGATCGCGGGCGAGGACCGGGCCCGGGACGCAGACCAGGTGGCGGAGGTCGTCCGGCTGTGCGGCTGGCTGCCGCTGGCGATCCAGCTCACCGCCGGCCGGGTCGCGCAGGACCCGCGGCTTGGCCTGCCCGACCTGATCGAGGAGCTGTCGCAGCCTCCGGCCCGGCCCGGCCGCGTCGGCGCGGCCTGCCCGGAGGTGATGTCGGCCTTCGACCTGTCGTATGACGCGCTGGAGCCCGATCATCAGCGGTTCTTCCGGCGGCTGGGCGCCAGCCCGTGCGACTCGGTCAGCGTGCAGGCCGCGGCCGCCCTGGACGGCTGCACCCTGGCCGAGGCAGAGAAGGCCCTGGCCACCTTGCTCGACTACCACTTGCTGACCCGGGACGGCGACGCCCGGTTCCGCTTCCACGACCTGATCCGCGAGTACGCGGCGGTGCGCGCCGCCCGGGATGCCCCCGAGGCCGAGCAGCGGCAGGCGGTCGGCAGGCTTCTCGACTACTACCTGGACGCAGCCGACCAGGCTGACCGGGTGCTGCACCCGTTCCGGCACCGCAGGCCCGTGGCCGTCAGCCAGCCGCCCGTCGCGATCCCGCCCGTGGCCAGCGAGGAAGACGCGAAGAGCTGGCTGGAACCGGAGTGGCGCAACATCCTGCAGGCCGCGCAGTACGCAGGCCGGCACGAGTGGAAGCAGTGGAAACAGAAGTGCGCCGACCTGACCCACGTGCTGGCCGACTTCATGGAGATCCGCACGTACTGGGAAGAGGCGATCGCCGCCCACACCCTGGCCCTGCAGGCCGGCCGTGACCTGG
This sequence comes from uncultured Actinomycetota bacterium, assembly GCA_963795055.1. Classification (GTDB taxonomy): domain Bacteria; phylum Actinomycetota; class Actinomycetes; order Streptosporangiales; family Streptosporangiaceae; genus JASHPR01. The sequence goes on along the minus strand of CAWCGJ010000005.1, from coordinate 78,686 downwards.
ATGACCCGGCCAGGATCGCGCAGGCGTCGCTGGCCCTCGGCGCGGTCCGACAGCAGACCGGGCACCACGAGGCGGCGCGTCAGCTGGCCGAGGAAGCCGCGGCGATCTACCGGTCGCTGGCCGACCCCAGAGGGCAGGCCGACGCGCTCGACCAGCTGGGCCTGGCGCACCAGCGCACGGCCAGGTCGCGTGAGGCGCTCGCCTACTTCCACGAAGCCCGGCTGCTGTACGACGACGCCGAGGACCATCACGGCGTGGCCGGCGCCCTGGGCCATTCCGGGATCGCCTGCTGGCATCTCGGGCGTTACCCCGAGGCCACCGCGCACCTGAAGAACGCGCTCTTGCTCTACCGCGAGGCCGGCGACCGGCGCGGGGAGGCGAAGACCCTCAACAACCTGGGCCGGATTCACCTGTACTGCGGCTATCACCGGGACGCGCTCGATGCCTACGAGCGGTCGCTGGAGATCTTCGGCGAGATAGGCGGAGCGCAGAACCAGGCGATCCTGTACCACAACATCGGCAGCGTCCATCATTACAAGGGCAGCTTCGACGAGGGTCTCGCGGCCTGCCGGCGGGCGCTGGCGATCTACCGCAGCATCGGCGACCTCCCGGATGAGGCGGACGTACTCAACGACATCGGCGCCATCTACCAGAGCGCGGCGTGCTACGACGAGGCGCTGGTCCACCACCAGAAGGCGCGGCTGATCGCCGAGGAGATAGGGGACCTGTCCCAGCAGCTGATCGCGCTGCGCATGATGGCCGACATCCACCGCTGCTCGGGCCGGTACAGCGAAGCGTTCGACGAGTACCACACGGCCCTGCGGCTGGCCCGGGAGATCGGCGACCCGTACGAGGAGGGCAAGATCCTCGAGGGGATCGCCGAATCCACGCTCAGCACGCAGCAGCCCGCCGCCGCGCGGATCGTGTTCCGGCAGGCGCTGGACATCTTCGAGCGGCTGGGGGTGCCCGAGGCCGAGTCGGCGCGGATCCGCATCGAGACCCTCGACCCGACGGCCGGCCTGCGCATTTCCTAGCCCGGCGAACTCTCGCCGGTTTCCCCGGCCCGGCCGCGTGACCTGGGGTGCAAGGCAAGCGTCAAGGCGACTGCAATCCCGGCGTCCAGGCTGGTAGTTGACGATAGCTGCGCGCGCCGACACGGGAAGGTCTTGATGGGTCTGAACCGGGATCAAAACCGTCTGGAATCTCGCTGGCGTATGGCCCGCCGCGGCCGGTCGCGCGGCCGCGCCCACCCCCAGGAACCGGTCCGGGAGCCCGCCGTCGTCCCGTTCCAGGCCTGCCCGGTGGCGGTGGCGGAGGCCGGTCCCGGCCTCGCCGCCGACCTGGACGTGCTTCCGGCGGAGGAAGCCGACCCCGGCTTCGCGGCCAGCCTGGACGCGCTCCCCATGGGGGAACCCGGCACCGGCTTCGCCGCCGACCTGGGTGCGCTCCGGGCCGGCCCTGGCGGACTGCGACTCCTTCGCCCTGGACAGCCTGCTGGTCATCGCCGAGCGATTCATCACGATGTTCCACAGCGAGAACCAGGCGGGTCCGCCTGACCGGCGGCTCCGGCAGGTCCGTCACGAGATCGAGACGACGGGCACCTACTGGCATACCCCAGCCGAGCTGGAATTCGGCGCGCGGGTGGCCTGGCGGAACAGTTCCCGGTGCATCGGGCGGCTGTACTGGCACAGCCTGCGGGTCCGCGACCGCCGCGAGGTCACCGCGGCAGCCGACATCGCCGCCGAGTCGGTCCGGCACCTGCGCCAGGCGACGAACGGCGGCCGGATCCGGCCGGTGATCACCGTGTTCGCGCCGGACGCGCCGGGCCGCCCGGGCCCTCGGATCCTCAGCTCGCAGCTGATCCGGTACGCGGGCTATCAGGCCGCTGACGGCACCGTGCTCGGGGACCCGGCGAACGCGGACATCACCCACCTGGCCCATGGCCTGGGCTGGCCCGGCGGCCGCCCGGCCGGCCGGTTCGACATACTCCCCCTGCTCGTGCAGGAGGCCGGCGCGCCGGTCACGCGGCACGAACTGCCCGCCGAAGAGGTGCTCGAGGTACCCATCGGGCACCCGGAGTTCGGCTGGTTTGCCGACCTGGGGCTGCGGTGGTATGCCGTGCCGGTCATCAGCGACATGTACCTGGACGTCGGCGGCGTCTGTTACCCCGCCGCGCCCTTTAACGGCTGGTACATGTGCACGGAGATCGGGTCGCGCGACCTCGGCGACAGCGGCCGCTACGACCGGTTGCCGGTGATCGCCAAGCGCATGGGCCTGTCCACGGCCAGCGACCGGACGTTGTGGAAAGACAAGGCGATGACCGAGCTGAACCTGGCGGTCTTGCATTCGTTCAGCGCCGCCGGGGTGACGATTTCTGATCATCACACCGAGTCGGTGCGCTTTCTGCAGCACGTGGAGCGGGAGGAACGGCAGGGCCGGGCGTGCCCGGCCGACTGGACCTGGATCGTGCCGCCCGCGGCGTCGTCGGCGACTCCGGTGTTTCACCGGTACTACCTGGATTTCGACCAGGCGCCGAACTTCTACCGCCACCCGGCGCCCGCGCTGCTGCACTAAGTCCGCTAGCGCGGTCACCGACCGGGCCCAGCCGCGGGTGGGCGGGCCGGCGCGCGGTGTCATGGGCCGATGCTCCGGTGGCCGTTGCCCCGGTGGCCGTTTCCCTCGGGTGGTACCTCGTTCGGGGGAGCGGTCGGCGGCAGGGTGGCCGCTTGTTGCTGGCTGGTGGCTTCGTGGAGGGTGGTTTGTTCTTTGCGTTCCCATTCTTCGATGCCGCGCAGGATGCCTTCGGTGTAGGCGCGCAGGTGGGAGCGGTAGACGTCGGTGTAGGTGCGCAGGTAGGCCAGTTCGGCGGCGGCGGCCTGGCGCTGGTGGCTGGTCTGGGGGGGCGGGGGGTGGTCCAGGGCGGTGACGGCGGCTTCGCGGGCGCGGGCGTGGGCGTCGTCCAGGAGCATGGCGGAGTGCTGCTGGGCCTGGGCCAGGATGTCGTCGCGGCGGCGGCGGGCTTCTTCGGTGACGCGGGAGGAGTAGGCCTGGGCGTCGGCGACGTAGCGGTCGGCGGTGGCCTGGGCGGTGGACAGGATCTGGACGGCGTGGACGTGGGCGTCTTGCTCGCCGAACAAGACGGCGCGGGGGTCGGCGGGGTCTTCGCCGGCCAGGATGCGCCGGCGCAGTCTTTGGACTTCTTGCCACAGTGAGGTGCGTTCGGAGACCAGGCGGGTGAATTCGGCGTGGACCAGGCCCAGGAAGGCGCGGACGGGTTCTTCTTCGTAGCCGCGCCGGCCGAGCCTGCTGACCGGGAAGGTGATGGCCTGCAGGTCGTCGGGGGTCAGCCTGCCCTGTCCCGACAGCCAGGATCCGTCGAACTGCACCGTGGTCACCGCTCGCTCCAGCCGAAGTCCTCAACATGAATGTGCTCGTGGGCCAGGCCCGCCGAAGCGAGCCGGGTCACGGTTTCCCGGACCATGTCGCTGGGGCCGGCCAGGTAGGCCTCGCGCCCAGACCAGTCACCCGACCGGGCCACCACCTCGGGCAGGGTTCCTGTCTGCCCGGCGAAGCCGGGGTCGGCGGCCGCCGGCCCGCCGGTTATCACCGGGGTGAGGGCCAGCCACGGGTGCCGGGCGGCCAGCTTGTCGAGGGCGTCCAGGTCGTACAGGCCCTCGGCGGTGGCCGCGCCGAAGAACAGGTCCACCTGCGGCGGGTCATCCAGGGCGGCCACCTGCTCCAGAATGGCCTTCAGCGGCGCGAGGCCGGTGGACCCGGCCACGAGCAGCAGGTCCCGCCCGCACGTGCCGTCCAGGGTCAGCGCCCCCACCGGCGGCCCCAGCCGTAGCTGGCTGCCTTCGATCTGCTCGCTGGTCAGGGCCATGCTCAGCGCGCCACCGTCGACCAGCCGGATATGGAACTCCAGCAGCCCGTCGGGGCGCGGCGCGCCGGCCATCGAGTAATACCGCCACAGCCGTGGCCGCGCCGGGCACTCGACCGCCACCGACTGCCCCGGCGCATACTCCAGCCGCGGCTCGGGGCGCACCGACAGCACGCACACGTCGAACCCGCGCCGCTCGAACCCCACCACCGTGCCCGCCCACCACGCCGGCCGCTCCGCTTCATCGGCCACCGCGGCCCGGCTCATCACCGAGGCGACCAGCTGGTAAGCCTCTTTCCAGTCCGCGGCCACCTGCGCCGACCAGGCCGGGCCGGCGAAATGCTGCAGCGTCGCCAGCAAGCTGGTCCCGACCGCGTCGTAATGGCTCAGCACCGCGCCGAACTTGCGGTGATCACGCCCCAGTCCCTGCAAGAACCCGGTCAGCTCTTCGGCCCGGTCGGCCTGCGCCACGATCCTCACCAGCGCGTCAGCGAAATGACCCCGCTGCGCCGCCATCGACACCGGGAACAGCTCCCGAACCTCCGGATGCCGCAAGAACAAATCCGAATAAAAGAACAACGCCAGCTCATCACCATGCGCCGCCACCGCGGCAAAACACTCACGCAACCGGGCAACGTCCACCATCCCGCCTCTCCCGCCGCCAAGCGGTCGAACCCGGTGCGCCGGCCGCCGACCCGGCCGGGCGGGTGGCCGGGCCGGGCCGCCGGCGCCCGGGGGACCACATCGCGCCGGCATTTGCGTGACAACTCTCTTGCAAGTTGCAGCGCAAGACATCGGTCAGCTGACGGATATGGGAAGCTCCGGCCGCGTCCAGCTGGTCCCGCCCAGACCCCCGCGCTGCTGTCCGGCGGGGCCGCGTACACACCGGCTGAGCGCAGTTCCGCCTGGTCACAGAGGCGTTTCGGGCCGACGGGCTGGCCCGGGCCGACGGGAACGCGCGATCATGAGGGGATGCAGGTAACCCGGGGCGACGGCAGCGTGATCGCGTACGAGGTGGTCGGCGAGCCGGACGCGACACCGGTCCTGTTCTGCCACGGGCTGGCCGATTCGCGGTTGTCGGCGCGCCCGTTCGCGCAGGTCGCGCGGGAGCTGGGATTGCGCATCGTGGCCCCCGACCGCCCCGGCACCGGCGGAACCGATCCTCGTCGCCTGCGGCGGCTGGCGGACTGGGCCGAGGATGCGGCGCTGGTGCTGGACGCGGTGCGAGCGGACTCAGCGGCGGTAGTCGGGGTCTCCGGCGGCGGCCCGTTCGCCGCGGCGTGCGCGGCCAGGATGTCCGGTCGCGTCCGCAGCCTCATGCTCGTCTCGCCGCTCGGCTCGCCCGGGTGGCCGACCCGCGGGATGGCGGCTGGGGAGCGGCTCTCCCTGGAGATCGCCAGGCGCGCTCCCGCATTCGGGGGCTGGTTTCTCGGCCGCCTCGCCGCGCTGGAGCGCCGCTCTCCCCAGTTGTTCCTCCGCCTGGCCACCAGCGAAATGCCCGACGTCGACCGTCGCGCGCTACAGCAGCCCGGCGTCCGCGACCCCTTCCTGGCCAACTACGTCGAGGCGTTCCGCCGCGGGAGCTGGGGAGTGGCTCAGGACCTGCGGGTGCTCACCCGGCCCTGGGGTTTCGAGCTGGGTTCCATCGGGGTTCCGACCTCGATCCATTACGGGGACGCGGATACCACGGTCCCGCCCCAGCACGCCCGCCTGTATGCCAGGGCGATACCGGGCGCGCAGCTTCAGCTCCACCCCGGTCAGGGCCACTTCTCGATCCTCGGCGCCGACCGGGAGATGCTGGCCCCGCTCACCAGGTAGCGGGTGAGCTGCGTCGCGTTGCCCCGGGACGCGGCGCGAAACCGCCCGCGGGCGTGGCCCGATTGCGCCGGGACAACGCCGAGGGAGGGGGATCTAAGGGCGACGGCCGGGCGTGAACTTCACGTGGCCGCGGATGCCCGCCGCGCGGCGCGGTAGAGGCCGACCAGCTCGCCGGTGGTGGTGGCGTCCTGCGGGGCCTTGTCGTCGCGCCACCGCCCGGTGAACCGGGGGAAGCGCATCGCCAGGCCGGCGTCCTGCTTTACCTGTCCCCAGCCGGCGGTGTAGTTCGGCGAGAGGGTCAGCTCGGCGCTGAGGATCTCCAGCACCAGCCCGGGCTCGAACCACACGTCGGGCTGCTGGCGTGCGTCGACCTGGGCGGGCCGCTGCGGGCGGGCCAGCGGCGCCAGCCGGGGGGGCAGCGCAGCCAGGTCGGCGTCGGAGAACCCGGCCCCGCACTTAGTGACGGCCCGGAAGATGTCGGCGTCCGGGTCGTAGGCGGCCAGCAGCACCGCTCCGTAGACCCCGGCCCGGCGGCCGCGCCCGTAGAACGCGCCCACGACGACCAGGTCGACGGTGTCGGACAGCTCGGTGCGGTAGTCCCGCTTCAGCTTGATCCACTGCCAGCCGCGGGCACCGGCCTGGTAGCCGGAGGCCGGGCTGACCGACTTGCACACCAGCCCCTCGCAGCCGTCGGTGACCGCCTGCTCGAACGCCGCGTCCAGGGCAGCCGGGGCGGTCACCTCGGCGGCGGTGGTCAGCCGCAGCTGGGCCGAGGGGGTGATCGCCTCGGCCAGGGCGGCCCGCCGCTGCGGATAGGGCAGCGTGGTGAGGTCCTGGCCGTCGGCGTAGAGCAGCTCGAAGCAGAACAGGCCCACCGGCACGTCACGCACGGCCTCGGCGATGCCGTACTTGCGCCGCCGGAACATGACCTCGCCGAACGGGCGCAACTCCCCCGCGGAGGCATCGTAGGCGACGACCTCCCCCTCCACGATCGCCTCACGGGGCCCCAGCCCCGCCGCGAGGACCTCGACCACGTCGGGGAACTGGGTGCTGACGCGCTCCAGCCGCCGGGTGAACAGCTCGATCGCCCCGCCGGCCGTCCGATGGGCCTGCACCCGGACGCCGTCGTACTTGTACTCGGCCGCGCACTCCCCGCCCAGCTTGGCCAGGATCTCCCCGGCGTCCGACAGCCGCTGGGCGAGCATGGCCCGCACCGGGTTACCCGGGCGGACCCGGATCTGCTCCACCTCCGCCACCCCGCCACCGACGAGCGCTGCGGCCACCTGGCCCAGGTCGCAGCAGATGTTGTAGGCGCGTTCGGCCACCGGCCGGGCGGCCCGCCCGCCCGCGTACACCTGGGCCAGCGCGTCCAGGATGGTGGGCGTGCCGATCCCCAGCCGCAACCCCCCAGTGACCAGGCGCAGCAGGTAGCGGGCCTCCAGCGGCGTGGCCTCGGTGAGCAGGCCGGCCAGCAGATCCAGCTTGCGGCCCTGCGAACCCGGCCCCTCGGCCTCGGCGATCTGGTGCAAGGTGTCGACCACGACCGTGACCGACAAGCTGGCCGGACGGCCGGATCCGCTGACGGCCAGCAACTGCTCCGCGGCCTGGCCCAGGTCGCCGGTCTCCCGCAGGCCGGCGGCGACCTGCTCCGGGGCCGCGCCGGTCGCGGCGGCCACCGCGCGCACGGCCAGTTTCTCGGCCACCCCGAGGTCCACCCCGGCGAACTCCGGCGCGATCAGGCCCTGGCACAGGTAACAGACCGTGGGCAGCAACCCGGGCGGGGTCGCCGCCACCAGTACGGCCAGGCGCTCGATCAGCGCCAGCCGGCCGCTAACCTGCTCCAGGTCACGGTAGGCCTCGGCGACGGTCTCGTACTGCACAGCGCCACCCTAAGGCAGCCGGGCGACGCCGCGTCTTAAGCGACATCGCCCTTGCGCATGCGGGCCCGGCTGTGAAGGGTGGACGGCATGGGCCTGCTGGACGTGCCCGCCTCGCTGCGGCCGTGGATGTCCGCGGTGAGCGAGATCGTCCGCGCCGTCAACGCCGCCGAGCCTGCCGAGGACGTCCTCACGCGCGTGGCGGTCCAGGCCTGCGAGCTCATCGGCTTCGAGTTCTGCGCGGTGATGCTGGCCGACGAGCGGCGCGAGCGCCTGCATATCGCCGGCTGCAGCGGCCTGACCGCCGACTACCTGGCCCAGGTCAGCGCGAGCCGCTCCCTGATGATCCACCCGCCCGGGCCGGGCCTGGACACGCCGGCCGCCCGCGCTTACCGCGAAGGCCGCACGATCGTCGTCCCCGACGTGCGGGACGCCCCCCATTACGGCCGGCTGCGCCACCTCGCACCGACCCAGGGCTACCAGGCGCTGCTGGCCTCACCCCTGCGGGGCTCGGGCGAGCTCGCCGGGGTGATCGTCGCCTACTCGGTCATGGCCCGCGAGTTCAGCGAGCCGGAGCTTGAGCTCATCGAGCTGCTCGGCGGCCAGGCGGCGCTCGCCCTGGAGACGGCGCGGCTGCGGGCCGAGCAGCAGGAGGTCATCCGCGAGCTATCCCGCGCCAACCACGAGCTGCGCCGCGGCCGGGCCGTCCTGGAGTGGGCCGAACAGCAGCACCATCAGCTGATGCAGCTCGTGCTCGACGAGGTCGAACTACCCGGGCTGGTCAGCGCGCTGGCCGCGACATTGCAGGCGTCGGTCACCGTGGAGGACGCCGAAGGCCGGGTGCTGGCCAGCGCGCCCGCGGCGGGCTACTGCCCGCCGCCCGGGACAGCCGTCAGGCGCAGGCGCCCGGTGCGTGCGGCGCTGGCCGCCCAGGAGTCATCCGGCCGCCGCTACACGGTGGCCAGGGTCCCCGTGCCGCAGGCCGAAGGCCCCGCGGGCGCCGGCTGGCCCGGCCGGGCCACGGATGCCGCGTGGGCGGCGCCCGTGATGCTGGGCGGCGAGCTGGCCGGGCGCCTGTGGGTCACCGCTCCGCCCGCCGAGCCCGAACCCGTGCAGCTACGGGTGATCGAGCGGTTCGCCCTGGTCGTCGCGCTCGCGCTGCTCCAGCAGCGGCATCTGCTCAACGTGCAGAGTCAGCTCTCTGGCGACCTGCTGGGCGATCTGCTGCGGGACGGAGGTCCCGTCCGCCCGCAGGCCGTCCTCGAGCGGGCCGCGACGATCGGGCATGACCTTTCCCGGCCGCACGTCGTGGCCGTCCTGGTCGTGGACGGCCCGCTGTCCCCCGCGGTGCGGCTGCCTGAGCTGGCCCGGACCGCCGGCGCACCAGGCCCGTGCCCGCTGGCGGGCCCGTACGAGGGGCTCGTGGTGCTGCTCCTGCCCGCCGAGCCCGATCCGGGAAAGGCGCTGCGCCGCATCCTCGCCAAGGCCTCGCGCGCGGTGGGCTCGCGCGGCGCCGTGACGGTGGTCGCCGGGCCGGTAGCCCGCGACCTCGCCGAGTACGCCACCGCGTTCCGGGTGGCCAAGGGCGCGGCGGCGCTGCGCCGGGCCAACAGTCCCGGCGGATTCGTCGACGTCCGCAGGCTCGGCCTGTCGGCCCTGCTGCTGGAGACCGGCGCGCCGGATGCGCTGCGGCGCTTCGCCGCCACCGCCCTGCGGCGCGTCGAGGCTCACGAAGAACGCCACGGTGGCGACCTGCTCAGGACGCTCCAGGCGTGGCTGGCGGCCGGCTGCTCCACGGCCGCCACCGCGGAAGCCCTCGTGGTGCACCGCAATACCGTCAGCTACCGGCTCGGGCGCATCGAGCAGCTCACCCGGCGCAGCCTGCGCGACAACGGAGTCCGCCTGGAGCTCCAGCTGGCCTTGATGATCCGCGACATCGTCCGGGTCGACCCGACCGAGCCGCGCCGCTGACGGCGGCGCCAGGCAGCCCAGTCCTGTGCGAGCGAACAGGGCACACGGGGGTTTGCTGGGCCGGTGCACATGGCGTGACCTGGCCCGGCGGCGGCAGCATCGATGATGTCAGTGGCGCACGTCACGGTCACAGCGCGTGTTGACAAGCCCAAGCGTCGGAGCAGCCGCGATGCCAGGAGGTCGCCGTGAAACCGCCACCCTTCTCTTACGCCGCACCCGAGACGGTGGCCGAGGCCATCCAACTGCTCACCGAGAACGCCGAGGCCGAGCCGCGGGTGCTGGCCGGCGGGCAGAGCCTGATACCGCTGATGAACTTCCGGCTGGCCAAGCCGGGCTATCTCATCGACCTGCGCAAGGTTGCCGGGCTGAGCGGCATCCGGCGGGAAGGCGACGTCCTGGCCGTCGGGGCCATGACCCGGATGGCCGATCTGGAGCGCTCCCCCGAGGTGGCGATGGCCGCTCCCCTGGTGGCCGAGGCCGTCGGGCTGGTCGCGCACACCCCGATCCGTAACCGCGGAACGATCGGAGGCAGCCTGGCCCACGCCGATCCCGCGGCCGAGTTGCCCGCCGCGGCGCTGGCGCTTGACGCCGAACTGGTCGCCGTCGGGCAGGCCGGGCCCCGCACCGTTCCCGTTGCGGAATTCTTGCAGGGGCCGTTCAGCACCGCGCTGCAGCCCGACGAGATCCTGACGGAGATCCGGCTGCCGGTGTGGCGCGGCGGGCACGCGTTCGTCGAGTACGCCCGGATCCACGCCAACTTCGCCGTCGTGGCGGTGGCCGCGCTCGTCACGCTGGACGGCGGCCGGATCCAGCGCGCCGCGCTAGCGCTCACCGGGGTGGCCCCGACCGCGATCCGCGCCCGAGCCGCCGAGCAGGCGCTGGCCGGAGCCGCCGGCGGCGCCGCGGCCGTCGCCGCGGCCGCCGACGCCGCGGTCGAGGGACTGGCGCCCGCCGGTGATCTGCACGCGAGCCCGGCGACCCGGCTCGCGCTGGCCCGCACCTATGTCCGGCGGGCGCTTGCGCTCGCGATCTCCCGAGCGCAGAACGAGAGGTGAGGAACGGTGGCATCGCAGACGCGGCCCATCAGCCTGACCGTCAACGGCCGCCCGGTGACCGCCGACGTCGAGCCGCGCAAGCTGCTGGTTGACTTCCTGCGCGAGGATCTCGGCCTGGTCGGCGCCCATATCGGCTGTGAGCAGGGCGTCTGCGGCACCTGCACGGTCCTGCTGGACGGGGCCAGCATCCGCTCCTGCATCACCTTTGCCGTGCAGGCCGACGGTGCCGAGGTGAGCACGGTCGAGGGCCTGGCCAGCCGCGGCGAGTTGCACCCGCTTCAGGACGAGTTCTCGGAGAAGCAGGGCCTGCAGTGCGGATACTGCACCCCGGGCATGCTCATGCGGGCGTGCGAGATCCTCGCCCAGAATCCCGATCCGACGCCGACGCAGGTGCGCGAGGCCATCGCGAGCAACCTGTGCCGCTGCACCGGATATCAGTTCATCGCGGAGGCCGTGCTCGCCGCGGCCGCGCGGATGCACGAGCCGAAGGAGGTCGCGCCGTGACCACCAGCCGCGCGGCGGCCGCTCCCCCGGTCCGGGACCACGCCGCCGAGCGGCGCTGGGTCGGCCGGTCCATCCGCCGCGTCGAGGACCCGAAGTTCCTGCGCGGCCAGGGCGGTTACATCGCCGACCGGATTACCCCCGGCACGCTGCACGCCGCCGTGCTGCGCAGCCCGCACGCGCACGCCCGGATCCTGCGCATGGACGTGTCCCGGGCCCGGGCCGCGCCCGGCGTGCACGCGGTCATCACCGGCAGGCAGGCGGCGGAGCTCTGCGACCCGATGCCCGATTTCGGCCCTGACCCGGCCCGGCATACCTGGCGCTGCCTGGCCGCGGACAAGGTGCGCTACGTGGGCGAGGGCGTCGCGGTCGCGGTCGCGGACAGCCGGTACCTGGCCGAGGACGCGCTGGAGCTGATCGATGTCGATTACGAGCCGTTGCCGGCGGTGGTCGACCCGGAGCGCGCGCTGGCCGACGGGGCCCCGCTGGTGCACGAGGCCCTGGAGTCCAACTGCGCCTACGAGCGCTCCTTCGATTTCGGCGAGGTCGGGCGCGACTTCGCCGAGGCCGATGTCATCGTCACCGACCGCCTGCGCTGGCACCGCTCCGGCGGCCAGCCGCTGGAGACCGTCGGGGCCATCGCCGAGTACGACCCGTCCACCGGCAGCTTCACCATCGACACCAACACGCTCAGCTTCACCAGCTACCTGTTCATGGCCGCGAACACGCTGAAGGTGCCCGCCAACAAGCTCGACATCAGGCCGGTGCCGGCCGGCGGCAGCTTCGGCTCCAAGCTCTTCGCCAACAAGCCCGGAGTGATCGCCGCCATGTGCGCGCGGGAAACCGGCCGGAAGGTGGCCTACCTGGAGGACCGGACCGACAACATCTCCAACTGCGACCACCACGGCTCCGACCGCGTCTACGAAGTCGAGCTCGCGATGATGCGGGACGGCACCATGCGCGGCATCAGCATCGACGTCATCGACGACTACGGCGCCTACATGCAGTTCGGCGTGGGCCATCACGGCAACGCGCTGGCCCAGGTCACCGGCCCGTACACGATTCCCAGCGTGCGCTACCGGGTCCGGGCGGCGCTGACCAACAAGAACCAGCAGGGGGCCTACCGGGGGTTCGGCTCCGAGGTGAACAACTGGATGCTGGAGCAGATGGTGGACAAGGCCGCGCGCGAACTCGGCCTCGACCCGGTCGCCGTCCGCCGCAAGAACTTCATCCGGGAGTTCCCGCACTTCATCCCCACCGGCAATGTCTACGACTCCGGTGACTACGACAAGGTGCTCGACAAGGCGCTGGAGCTGTCCGGCTACGATCACTGGCGGGCCGAGCAGAAGCGGCTCCGCGAGCAGGAAGGCCGCTACATCGGCATCGGGGTGATCTCAGCCCAGGAGCGGAGCGTGTTCTCCGCGACCGAGTTCTGGTTCTGGTTCGACGAGCCGGGCGCGCCCGTGACGTCCACGCCGGAGTCGGTGACGCTCTCGGTCGATGCCACCGGCGGGATCACCGCGACGCTGTACTCCTGCGCGTTCTGGGGCAACAGCCCCGAGACGATGGTCGCGCAGTTCGTCGCGGAAGAGTTCGACTGCGACCCCTACGACGTCTCGATCGTCTACCACGGCAGCCGCGGCGGGCTCCCGGCCACCGGGCCCGGCGGCTCGCGGACCACCGTGATGCTGGCGGGCGCCGTCGAGGGCTCGGCCGCGAAGATCAAGGAGAAGGCCCGCGCCGCCGCGGCGCACCTGCTCGAGATCGCGCCTGGCGACCTGGAGTGGGCCGACGGCGGCTTCCAGGTCCGGGGCGACCCGCAGCAGCGGAAGTCGCTGGGCGAGATCGCGATCATGCTGCACCTGTTCAAGCACACCTTCCCCGAGGAGACGGAAAGCGGCCTGGAAGCGTCGAAGGTCTTCGACCACCCCTACACCACGATGCCGTCCGCGGACCGCAAGGATCTCGGCGTCTTCTACCCGTTCATGGGCCACGCCTGCCACATCCCGGTCGTCGAGGTGGACATCGAGACCGGCGCGGTCACCTTCCTGCACTACGCGGCGGTGCACGACTGCGGGACGCTGGTGAACCCGCGTTCGCTCGCGGGCCACATCGTCGGCGGGACGGCCCAGGGCATCGGGACGGCCCTGTACGAGGAGTACGTCTACGACGACGACGGGCAGCTGCTCTCGTCGAGCTACCTGGACTACCTGATCCCGACGGCGATGGAGGTCCCCGAGCTGTCGATCGGGCACGTCGAGACGCCGTCGCCGTACACGCCGCACGGGGTCAAGGGCGGCGGGGAGGGCGGCCGGATGATGGCGCCGGCGGCGATCAACGCGGCCGTCAACGACGCCCTGGCCCCGCTCGGCGTCCGCCTCACCGAGCTGCCGATGACCCCCGAGCGCATCCTGTCCGCCCTGCGCGATGCCGGGCAGGCGGGTTGAGCGCACGGGTGGCGGCCGTCACCGGGGCCAACCGGGGCATCGGGCGCGCGATCGCGGTCGGCCTGGCCGCCAGCGGGTTCACCGTCGCGGCCAGCGCCAGGGACCCGGCGAGCCTGGCCGACACGGTCGCGGAGGCCGGGAAGGCGGGCGGCACGGCGGTCCCGCTCGCGTGCGATGTGCGGGACGAGGCCTCGGTGGCGGCGATGGCGGCGCAGGCCGAGGCGCTCGGGCCCGTGCAGGCGGTCGTGGCCAACGCCGGCGTGGCCGGGCCCACCCGGCCGCTGCACGAGATCACGCTGGAGGACTGGCGTGACACCCTCGCCACCGACCTGGACGGTGTCTTCCTCACGTTCCGCGCGTTCATCCCCGCCATGATCGAGCGCCGGGGCGGCAGCCTGATCGCGATCTCGTCCATGACCGGCAAGCGCCCGCTGCACGGCCGCACCCCCTACGCCGCGGCCAAGATGGGCGTGATCGGGCTGGTCCGCACGCTCGCCACCGAACTCGGGCGGTACAACATCCGGGTCAACGCGGTCTGCCCGGGCCCCGTCGCCGGCCCGCGGATCGACGAGGTGATCCGCAAGCAGGCGGCCGCGCGCGGGATCAGCGAGGAACAGGCCCGGGCCGCGTTCACCGGAGCGTCGCCGCTGGGCCGGCTGGTGGAAGCCGCTGAGGTGGCGGCGGCGTGCGCGTTCCTCGCCTCGGATGACTCCGCCGCGGTCACCGGCGAGGACCTGAACGTCGCGGCTGGCGTCGTTATGTACTGATCGCCCGGGAAGGAGACCGATGCAGATCGTCGACCTCTCGCAGGACATCTACGAGGGAATGAAGGTGTACCCCGGCCATCTGAAGACCGTGCAGTTCGAGCACGCGACGCACGAGGAGACGCAGCCGCGGTTCGACGGCGGCTTCTCGTTCCAGACCACCGGATTCATCCTCAACGACAACGGCCCCACCCATGTGGACTCGTTCTCCCACCTGGATCCCGACCCGGGGGCGCAGACCATCGAGCAGATGCCGCTGGACCTGTTCTACGGGACCGCGGTGTGCCTGGACGTCACCGGTTTCCCGCCGCGGACCGACATCACGGCCGAGGACCTCGACCGCGTGGAGGCCTCCTCCCCCGTCGACGTGCGGCCCGGGGACATCGTCCTGTTCCACACCGGGACCTGGAACCGCTTCGCCGGGGACAAGCGCTATCTCACCGAGTTCCCCGGCCTGGGCGAGTCGGGCAGCGAATGGATCGTGCGGCGGCAGGTGAAGACGTTCGGCGTGGACAGCCCGACGCCGGACAACCCGGCCAGTACCAGTTACCCGTGCCACATGATGTGCCGCCGGGAGCACATCACGCACTACGAGAACCTCGCCAACCTGGATCAGGTGGTCAACACCCGGTTCACCTTCGCCGGGTTCCCGCTCAAGCTCCAGGGCGCGCACGGCGGCCCGACCCGGGCCGTGGCGCTCATCGGCTAGCGGTTTCACCAGTTCTGGATCGACCGGGCGAATATCCCGGCGATGTCCTCCTCGGTGACCGGGCGCGCGCACGTGGCCAGCAGGCGCTGCTGTTTCATCGTCCCGGGCACCAGGTCCGGGATGTCCGCCTCGGTGTAGCCGACGGCTCCGATGCCGTTGGGGATGCCGATGTCCCGCATCAGGCCGACGAGCGCGGACGGAAGCTGCTCGGCCGGCGTGCGCAGCGTCTCCTGGCCCGGGGCCAGCATGGCCGCGCCCCGCAGATGACGCTCCGGGGCGCTGGGGAAGGTGAACCGGAACGCCTCCGGCGCGGTCAGCGAGACCGACTGCCCGTGCGGCACCATCGGCTCCTGCTGCGGGTAACCCCGCGGCCGGTAGTCCTTCACCATGCCCGCGATCGGGTAGCCGTTGGCGTGCGGGATGTGCACGCCGGCGTTGCCGAAGCCCATGCCCGCGAAGGTCGCCGCCATCATCATGTTGCTGCGCGCCTCCAGGTCGGACCCGTCGCGGACCGCCGCGCGGAATGAGGAGGCGATCAGCGACAGCGCCTTCTCGCACCAAAGGTCGGAGACCGGGTTGGACCCGCAGTAGGTGACGCGCTGCTCGGGCTGCTTGCGCTCGAAGGCGGTGTAGGAGCGGGCGGTGTACGACTCCAGGGCGTGACACACGATGTCCATGCCGGCCGAGGCGGTGACCTCCGGCGGGAGCGTCAGCGACACCAACGGGTCGATCACGGCCAGCGTGGGACGGATCCGCCAGTGGCCGAAGCCGGTCTTGACCCTCATCGACAGCACGTCGAGCACGCACATCGCGGTGCTCTCGGAGCCGGTCCCGGCCGTGGTCGGCACCGCGATCAGGGGCTTGAGCTGGCGGCGGGGAGCACGGCCCTGGCCGATCGGCTGGTTGACGTAATCCATCAGGCTGCCTTCGTCGGTGGTCAGCAGGTTCACCGCCTTGGCGGTATCGATGGACGACCCGCCGCCCACGGCGACGAATCCGTCCCACGGGCCCTGCTCACGGGCGTAACCGGCGGCCTTGTCCATGCTGTCGTCCGTGGGCTCGACGTGACAGCCGTCGAAGATCTCCGAACTGATCCCGTGCCGGGCCAGCGAGTCGGCGATGCGCGCCGGAACGCCGAGCTCGTTGACCCTGGGATCGGTGAGGATGAGGACCCGCCTGGCTCCGTACTGCGCCATGTCGAAGCCAATCTCGTCCACCGCGCCCGGACCGAACTTCAGCGGCGGCGCGCCCCAGGTGAAGATGCTCTCCCTGGTCGTGTCCGTGCCGGTTGAGGAAGTCATGAGACCGGTCTACCAGAATGGGGGCATGGTCTCTGAGATCTTCGAAGCCGGGCTGTGGCGCGAGGTAGCGGGGTTTTCGTTCACCGACATCACCTACCACCGCGCCGTGAACGGCGGCACCGTCCGCGTGGCGTTCAACCGGCCCGAGGTCCGCAACGCGTTCCGGCCGCACACGGTGGATGAACTGTACCGGGCGCTCGATCACGCGCGGATGACCGGCGACGTGGGCTGTGTGCTGCTGACCGGTAACGGGCCGTCGCCGAAGGACGGCGGCTGGGCCTTCTGCTCCGGTGGTGACCAGCGCATCCGCGGCCGCGACGGCTACCAGTACGCCTCCGGTGAGACGGCCGAGACGATTGACCCCGCTCGCAGCGGCCGCCTGCACGTTATGGAGGTGCACCGGCTGATCCGGTTCATGCCCAAGGTCGTCATCTGCGTCGTGCCGGGCTGGGCCGCCGGCGGCGGGCACAGCCTGCACGTGGTCTGCGACCTCACGCTGGCCAGCCGCGAGCACGCCCGGTTCAAGCAGACCGACGCCGACGTCGGCAGCTTCGACGGCGGCTTCGGCTCGGCCTACCTGGCCCGTCAGGTGGGCCAGAAGTTCGCGCGGGAGATCTTCTTCCTCGGCGAGACCTACGACGCCGAGGCGGCCCACCGGATGGGCATGGTCAACGCGGTGGTGCCGCACGCCGACCTGGAGAGCACCGCGCTGGAGTGGGCCGCCAAGATCAACGCCAAGAGCCCTACCTCGCAGCGGATGCTGAAATACGCGTTCAACCTCGTCGACGACGGGCTGGTCGGCCAGCAGGTGTTCGCGGCCGAGGCGACCCGGCTGGCCTACATGACCGACGAGGCGGCCGAGGGCCGGGACGCCTTCCTGGACAAACGCGCGCCGGACTGGACGCGCTTCCCCTGGTACTACTGAACCCGATCCGGCCGGTGCACGGTCACGGGCGCACGGCCTGGTAGATGCGGGCCAGGGCCGCTTCCCAGTCCAGCTGCGGGTCGCTCATCATGAGCTTGGAAAACGGGTACCTGCCGTACAGTTCGTCCACCACGCCCTCCCAGGCCCGGTACAACTCGACCACCGCCTCCCGGCCGCGCAGGTTCCGGCTGCGGGCCCAGGGGCGGTTGGCCACCCAGGCCATGTTCTGCGCGGCCCATGCCTCTCCTCGCGCGTGGTGCACCCGCGCGATCGCGGACGCGATATCGGTGGGCCGCAGGTAGATCAGCAGCGGCTCGGCGGCTGCGGCCTCGCGCTCGATCACCGTGGATATCTCCGTCACCGCCTCCGCGGGCGCGCCGTCGATGAAGGCCGGCATGACCGAGTTCTGCAGGAAGGCGCTTTCCAGGATGATCGTCCGCCGGCCGTGCCGGCAGCGTTCGGCCAGCCGGCGCCACTGACCGGCCGCGTAGGTGCCCGGACTGGCCCCGTCGGCGGGCTCGACGGTGCCGGGTGGCTGGGTCCCTTCTCCGTCGGCCGCCCCGTCCCCGTCGGCTGCTCCGTCTCCGCCGGCCGCCAGTTCCCGGTAGTGGGCGCGCAACTGGTCGACGGCCCTGGTGCGGATGGGATGGTCCTGCGCGAACTCATCAAAAGCCCGTGCGTCTTCTCCCCGGCTCGTCAGCCAGGTCTCGACCTGCCGGGCCGTGGTGGTCTTGCCCGCGCCGATCATTCCCTCGATCAAGATCAGCCGCGCTGCGCCCACCGGCCCACGCTAACCCGGGCCGGCGTCTATCGGTGCAGGTCGCCGTCCTGGGTGCCGGGCTTGGGGAGGCGGCATGGGCCGCGGGATGAACGCGGCCCAGACCACCTTGCCGACGTCGCTGAGCATGGTATAGCCCCACATGTCGCTGAGCGCGCGGATGATCTGCAGTCCGCGGCCGCTCTCGGCGAGGGAACCCCGTCCCTGGGGCACCGGAACCGCCCGGCAGGGATCGGCGACCGCGCACAGCACGCAAGATCCCGGCTGCAACAGGCCAAGCCGGATGGGCCGCCGGGGCGGGGAGTCGCCGGGCCAGGGCAGGGCGTGCCGCAGCGCGTTGGTCAGCAGCTCGGTCACGACGATCGCGATGTCCTCGCCGCGTTCTGCCGCCTCCCACCGTTGCAGGGTGGCCAGGGTGAAGTCTCGCGCCGCGTGGACCGATCCGGCGTCGGTGTCCGGCGCGCACGTGGCGATCCGCGGCAGGTCGGTACGGCCGGTGGAGCAGGCATCCGACGCTGGCCGCCCGCTGTCATGGGTCAGGCCGGCCGTTTCCGCGGCCAGCATCAGCCAGCGGCAGTCGGCGCTGTCTGCCTGGTGCACCGGGTGCACTGCCGTCGCCGTCCGGCCCGCCTGCGCCACGCCGCGGGAACGGAGGTGCAGGCCGGCGTTCATCGCGCGTGTCGGCCGACCGTGGTCTTGGCGGCCGTATGCTCGCGGCGCCGTTCTGGCTCCGGCGGGCTGGCCGGGAGACGGTGGCTGGCCGGGAGATGGTGGGTAGCTGGAGGGCGCGGGTCACGGCCGCGCTCCCCGGCGGCGCCGTTACCGTGCAGCCCCGCCATCCGAGCGGCCCTGGTGATGGCCGCGTGCCGGTCCCACAGCACGACCGGGCGGGAGACCCGGAAGCCGGGTGCGGTCTGCTGACATCGGGGGCAAGCCAATCGGCCGAGCGCGTCGACACGCCAGCCGGACCCGATCGCGCGGGCGCGGATGTCGGCCTCGCCGAGCGCTGCGCGATCGGCATGCCAGGAAATGCAGGAACCCATCTCGCACCACACGATCGGCATCCGCAGCTGGTCGCCGATCACGGCCCGCTCGGTGATCTCGGCGGGGGCGCTGGCCCTCGCGGGGGGCCGGGTGCGGCTCCGGGAGCTGGCCTCGGCCGGGGGCCGAGTCTGGCCTGTAGGGCTGGCCTCGGCGGGAACCCGAATCCGGCCCGTCGGACTGGTGTCGGCGGGAGGCCAGGCCGGGCGCGGGGAATCGGCCTCGGCGGCAGGCCAGGCCGGGCCGCGGGAATCGGCCTCGGCGGGAGGCCAGGCCGGGCGCGGAGAGCTGGACTCGGCGGGAGGCCAGGCCAGGCGCGCGGAACTGGACTCGGCCTCGGCGGCAGGCCAGGCCGCGCGCGGGGAATCGGCCTCGGCGGCGGGCCAGCCGAGACCCACGGGGCTCGACTTGGCGGGGTTACTGGCCTGATCGGGAGATACCGGCCGGTCCGGCTGCGCGGGGACGAGGACTTCCGGGCTGGCCTCGCCGACGCTGGCCCGCCCATGGGGGCCGTCCTCAGCCTGCTCGGCCCCGCCGTCATCCCGCAGCTCGGCGAGCCAGTCGGTCATCTCAGGCATGCTGACGTCGTCCGGCCAGATCTCCATCTTCATGTCAGGACCCTCCCGCTCAGCCAGAGGTCAGCACCGGATAAGCCGGGCTCGCCGACCGGGGGTACAGGCACGCACTGACCGGACCCCTCGTCGTCCCGGCGTACCGAGGCCAGCACGGCCGACCGCACGTCATGCCGAGCTGCTGCCCTGGCCATACCAGAAAAGTGGCCCGCACTCAGGGAGCGCCTGTCGCCCCGGTGCGCACCCGCCGCAATTACGCCTGCCTCCCTTTCAAAGCACCCCGGGCTCACCATCTGGGCTTCAGAGTCTTACAGTCCTGATCCTAGATCACAGACCAATAAATTTACGGTAAACTTTCAGATCATTTGCGAGTCGCTGCAGCGTGTCGTGTGGACAATTTCGGTTTTCCTGTTGTGCACAGGGTGTGAATAGCGTTCTCGCCGGTAGCAGCCCTGTCATAGCCACGGGCCGTCGTTCTAATCCCCAGCATTTCCACATGTGCGCACAGCTTCAGCGCCGTTTTGCACACGTCATCCACAGATTTATGCACACGGAGCCGCTCCCGGCGTCGGCCGAACTCACCGCGCGCAGCGCGCCGACGGCCAGCGCCGGCAGCGGTCCCGCGTGAGCGTCAGTCGCCGGTCACGCCGTCGATCCGCTCCCGGAGGAGGTCGGCGTGCCCGTTGTGGCGCGCGTACTCCTCGATCATGTGCAGGTAGATCCAGCGGATGTCCCGGGTGCGCTCCGGGTGGTCACCGTGGCTGGGCACGGCGTCGTCGAGCTGCTTTCCGGCCACGGCGGCACGCGCTTGCTCTATCTCCTGCTTGAAGGCCTCGATGTTGGCGGCCGCGTCCGCGTCGTCCAGCGCTTCGAAGTCCTGGCCGGTCTGCTCCGGGTCGTACGGGAAGGGCAGGTCGGTATCGGCCGCGTGCATGCGGAACCACCAGCGCTCAACCTCGGTCATGTGCCGCACGAGGCCCAGCAGGGAGAGCCGGGACGGCGGAACCGCTCGCTCCTTCAGCTGGCCCGCGGTCAGGCCGGCGCACTTGAGCAGCAGCGTCTCACGATGGAAGTCCAGCCAGGCCTCAAGCGCCTGGCGCTCGCCCAGGATGAGCCCCGGGTCGGTGCGCTTTACCTGCGGAGCGGTCCATGTCTCGGTCATGACCGCCACGGTAGTGATGTCCGGTTGCGCCGGTGAGTTCTGGGTCGCCCGCTTGGTCAAGCCGTTAATCCTCGGCCAGCGGATGCTCCGTCACGAAGCCACCGTTCGAACCATGCGCGCGTGCGCCAGAGCAGATCGAGCTGGTGATTACGCTCCTCGAACCGGTGTCCCTCGCGCGGGTAGATGACTAGCTCATGCTCGACCCCGAACCAGCGGAGCGCATGGTGGAAGTAGATCGCCTGGCTGACCGGCACGTTGGTGTCGTCCTCGCCGTGCACGATGAGCACCGGGGTGCGGACCTTCGACGCGAACGAGATCGGGCTGACCTGATCGTGGGGGTGCGGGCCGGTGCCCTCCCAGCCGCAGCTGCCGCCGAGCGCGGCATCCATGGTTCCGAATTCGCTGGTCGCCAGCAGCGTGCCCCAGTCGCTGATCCCGGCGTCCATGATCGCGGCCTTGAACCGGTCGGTTTGCCCGATCGCCCAGGCGGCCATGAACCCGCCATAGCTGGTCCCGCCGATTCCGAGCCGGTCCGGGTCCGCGACCCCCTCGGTAATCAGCAGGTCGATCCCGCTGACGATGTCGCTCCAGTCGGCGCCGCCAACGGCGCCGCCTGCCGAGCGCACGACCGCCGCCGCGAAATCACGGCCATGGCCCACCCCGCCCCGCGGGTTAGGCAAGAACACGGCGTATCCCGCGGCCGCGAGCCACTGTCCCGGAGAACGCGGCCCGAGCAGGAACTGGTCGGCGTACCGGGCAGGAGGGCCTCCGTGCACCCAGGTGATGAGCGGGAACGGGCCGTCCGCGCGGCTTCGGCCGGGCGGCAAGACGAGCAGGCCGTCGAGGTCGAGGCCGTCTGATGCCTGGTAAGAGAGGCGTTCTTGAGTGCCCCATCTGATCGCGCGCAAGGCAGGCCGGGTGTCGCTGAGCCGGATGAGCGGCCCGCCGGGCGGTCCGGCGTAGACGTTCGCCGGCTCGCAGGAGGTGGTCGCGAGCGCCGCGACCATCTCGCCGGAGCGGCTGGCGGTAAGCGAGTCGGCCAGGCCGTCCCGGGCGCACAGGCACCGGAACCGTCGCGGGCCGGGGTCGAGCCGGTAGATCGCGGTATCGAGCCCATCGGCGAACAGGGCCAGCGGCGGGCTGTCCGCGACCTGCGCCAAGTCGGCCGGGCAGACTGCCATGCCCTGGGTCAGGTCACGATGCACAGCGGCGGCCGCGGTGACGGCGACGTCATAGACGGCGTAGCCGCCGTAGCCACCGAACGGCTCGGGCCTGGCCAGATAGGCCAGGTGCCAGCGGCCGTCGGCCCGCCACCAGACCGGCGACCGCGCCCGCGGGCCGATGCGGCCCAGATCATGGACCGTCCCTGTCTGCGGATCGACCACATGCAACTCGCTGGTGGTAAGGCCCGGGTCCTTCTCCGGGCTGGCCCAGCTGATTACCGCCAGCGCACCCCCCTCTGGCCGCGGCGCCAGCTCCACGACGTGGCGGTCGCCGAGGCCGTCCACCGTGCGCAGCTCGCCGCTGGTTAGATCAAGCGCCCGCAGCCTGCCGCAGCGCAGCTGCTGTCCCCAGACGATCGCGTCGTCGCGCTCGGCGCGCCGGCGCTTGTCTTCCTCGGTCGGCTCGTCGGTGGCCACCATGGCGACCAGCCGGCCGTCCGCGAGCGGCCGGGCATCGCAGATTTCGCCGTGCCAGTCCGTCAAGACCTCGGCCTCCCCGCCGCCGAGCCATATCCGGTGCAGCTGAACCGATCCGGTGCGATCGGACAAGAAAAACACCGACGCCGAATCCGGCGCCCATCGCGGGGCAAAATCTGCCGCCATACCCGCGGTCAGCTTCCCCGGCGGTGAGCCACCGTCAGCAGCGGCCACCCAGAGCGCGCACCTAACACGCTCAGCCCTGCGCCCCACCGGAGCCACGACATAGGCCACCCAGCACCCATCTGGCGAGACCACCGGCTGCGACGGCACGGCCCCGTCCACCACCAGCTCCGCGGTCAGCTCCGGTGCGTCTTCACTCATGCAACGCGCCCTTCCTGCAAACATCTGCACATTCAGTAGCAGGGCCTGCCATAACGGCCTTCAGCTGGCGGAGGCGTCCTCCTCGCAGATTAGGCTGCGCTCGGCGCGCCCGCCCGGCACGCGCGGGCTCTGGTGTCTTCCTGGTCGTCGCACATCGGGATGATGGGGCCCGCGTCTGGCGTCTGCCCGGCACGACACACCGTGATCGCGGCGAGACAGCCACGGCCAGGACAGGCTCGCAAATAATCAGACGCTCGCTGAGACCTAGCTGGTCGGTACGGCTATCAGTGATCTGTTCATCGGGACGTGGCACCCCAGGTCATCGCCTACCTTGAAGGCTGCGCCCTGCGGGCCTGTCACCCGAAACGGTGATGGCCCAGACGCGGGAGATGCTGAGGCTGGCGCACGCGCACCACCCTGGACCACGGGCAAACAGGGTCGTGCGCCGCGAGGCGTCTGCGGGCGCGACCGGCTACGGCGTCGCCGCCTACGCGGCGCGCAGGAAGAGAAGGGCATGAGCACGCGACCGAATCGCAACGAGGAGAACGCCCGTTGGCAGCGGATAGCCCAGACCGATGCCGAGTTCTTCGAAATCATGCATCGTGAGGGCTTCGTCAGTGACGACGATCTGGCCGGGTGGCCGGGCCGCGATGTCCTGCACGACGTGCGGGACTACGAGCGCCCGGACGGCAGCCACATCGGCGTAATGATCATTCCTTGGAGCCTCGCCAGCGAGCCAGTGGTCTCGGCGGCGTTGCGGGAGGATGTGCTGGCTGGCTTCCTGCGGCCGGTCTTCGATCCGAACTCGGCGCAGCTGGGTGATGGTGATCTCGTGTTCGGCGTCGGGCCTGCCGACGATCGGGTATGGCTCAAGACCACGACGCCCGATGCCCCCGACACGGTGCAGCTACCCAGGCACCGGGAGAACTGGTTGCGGACCCTGGCCGCCGAGCTGAGCCAGTGGACCCTCATGTACGCGATGAGCGCGATAGCTGACGAGAACAACACGCTCGGCAGCGATGAGCTTGAGGACTTCTACGGGGCCCCTCGCGGGTCGCTTTGTGATGCCGACAATCCCGGTCAAATTCGGGTGGAACCGCCACATCGGCCGCGCTGAGCACGATGAAGTCATCGTCTTGACGTACCAATTCGCCTGAGGTACGACCGGGAAGAAACCGGCCACTCCCGCCAAACTCTCGCTGTCGCGGTGGCATGACGCCCACTGTCGTGAGCGATGCACCTTCTTCATCCTCCCAGGGCTGCCCACGTACTCTGGGGCCCGAGGTCGACGGATGAAGAGGGTTAAAGTCCGCGGCTTCGGGGCCAGGGAAGGAGCGGATGATGAAGACGGCTGAGCACGCCACGGTGGGGATACGCGGGATGCGTCACCCGCTGGACCCGCTGACCGCGGAGGAGATCGAGGCCGTCAGCCGGATACTCAAGCAGGAGCGCGGCCTGGCCGCGAGTGCGCGCTTTGTCTACGTCACGCTGGCCGAACCGGCCAAGGACGCGGTTCTGGGCTACCGGCCGGGCGAGGCGTTCGAACGCGAGGCACATGTCGTGCTCCGGGAACGGGCCGAAGGCAAGACCTACGAGGCAGTGGTCTCGATCACGGCTGGCGAGGTGCGCCTGTGGCGGGAGGTGCCCGGCGTCCAGCCGGCGATCATGCTCGAAGAGTTCCTGGCCACCGAGGCAGCGGTCAAGAAGGACGCCCGCTGGCAGGAGGCGATGCGCCGGCGCGGGATCACCGACTTCGACATGGTGATGATCGACCCCTGGTCGGTGGGCTACAACGGCCCCGACGACGCGGCCGGACAGGGCCGGTTCCTCCGGCCGCTGACCTGGGTGCGCCAGGGGGACCCCGACGACAACGGATACGCCCGCCCGGTGGAGGGCCTGATCGTCCGCTTCGACCTCGACCGCATGGAAGTGGTGGATATCGAGGACCACGGAGTGGTGCCCCTGCCGCCCCGCAGCGGCAACTACACGGCCGACGGGATCCGCGACCCCGGAAACGTCCCGCATTTTCCTGATGGCCCCCGGCAGGACCTGAAGCCCGTGGAGATCACCCAGCCGGAGGGCACCAGCTTCACGGTCGACGGGCACGAGGTGCGCTGGCAGAAATGGCGGTTCCGGGTTGGCTTCACCCCTCGTGAGGGACTGGTTCTCTACCTGGTGGGCCACCAGGATCAGGGAACGCTCCGGCCGGTCATCTACCGCGCCTCGCTCACCGAGATGTTCATCCCCTACGGGGATCCGAACCCCGCGCACTACCGCAAGAGCGTCTTCGACATGGGTGAATATGGCATCGGGGTGCTCGCCAACAGCCTGGAGCTGGGCTGCGACTGCCTGGGCGAGATCTACTACTTCGACGCCTGGCTCAACGACAACGACGGCCGCCCGCAGCTGATCAAGAACGCGATCTGCCTGCACGAGGAAGACCACGGCATGTCGTGGAAGCACACCGACTGGCGGACCGGCAAGGCCGAAGTCCGGCGAGCACGGCGGCTGGTGATCTCGATGATCGCCACCGTCGGGAACTACGAATACGGCTACTTCTGGTACCTCTACCAGGACGGCACCATCGAATACGAGGTCAAGCTCACCGGCGTGATCTCCAACGGGGCGCTGCCCGCGGGACAGAAGCCGGCCCACGGCACCCTGGTCGCCCCCCAGGTCTACGGTCCCCACCACCAGCACATCTTCTGCGTACGGCTGGACATGATGGTCGATGGCCCGCAGAACACCATCTACGAGTGCGACTCGGTCACGCTGCCGCCCGGCCCGGCGAACCCGTATGGCAACGCCTGGGTGGTGCGGCAGACCCCGCTGCGCCGCGAGTCCGAGGCGCAGCGGGTGGCCGACGGGCGCGCCGCCCGCTACTGGAAGATCACCAATCCCGGCCGGCGGAACGCCACCGGCGAGGCGGTCGCCTACAAGCTGGTGCCCCAGGACAGCGTGCTGCCCTTCGGCCAGCCCGGCACCCACATCATGCGGCGGGCCCAGTTCGCCGCCAAGCACCTGTGGGTCACCGCCTACGATCCCGATCAGCGGTTCCCGGCCGGCGAATACCCCAACCAGCATCCCGGCGGGGACGGCCTGCCGGCCTGGACCGCGGCCGACCGGCCGCTGGAAAACACCGACCTGGTGCTCTGGCACACGTTCACCGCCCACCACGTGGTACGCCCGGAGGACTGGCCGGTGATGCCGGTCACCAGCGTCGGCTTCCAGCTCCGGGCGGACGGCTTCTTCGACGGCAACCCCGCCCTCGACATACCGCCCCCGGAGCACCACCACCGCCAGGGCTGAGACCCAGGCCCGCGATCGCCGAGTGATCCCTGCCTGACGTCAGGCCCGGGCCAGATCGATCGGCCGTTTCTCGGCCAGGCTCCGCCTGATCGCGTCGATGACGACAACGTTGCGCAGGCCGTCGCCGAAGCTGGCCTCCGGGACCGCGGTTCCGGCCAGGCAGTCGACGAAATGCCGCATGGGCTCGTAGACGAAGTGGGTGAGGTGCCCGTAGCGGTCCCGTGTCCCTATCGGTATCCACGGGTACTCGACCCGGTCACGGACAAACGTCAGGCCGGTGTAGGTCCAGTCGTAGTCGACCTTGCCTGACTCTCCGTAGAGGACGAAGCGCGAGTCCACCACGCTGGGGGATCCGGCCGGGACCACCCACGAGGTCTCGAACGTGAAGAAGCACGACTCGAACTGCACGAGCGCCTGGATGGCGTCCCAGCAGTCGATGCCCCGGCTGGACAGGATCCCGCGCTTGCCGAGGGCGTACACGGAAACCGGCTCCTGCCCGGTGATCCACCGGACAATGTCGATGGTGTGCGGGAACAAGAACCACTCCGGGCCGGACCTTCCGGCCCAGCTGAGCCAGGACTCGGCGACGGCAATCGAGTCGGACAGGCGCGCGTACCCCATGACCGGCGCGCCGATCTCCCCCTTCGACACCGACTCCTTGATGCCCATGAAGGCGGGGTTCCAGCGGTTCTGAAAGTCCACGATCGCGATCCGGCCTGACCTCGCGGCCGCCGCCGTCAGCTGCTCGGCCTCCTCCACGCTGGTCGCCAGCGGTTTCTCCACGAAGACGTTCTTGTCCGCCCCCAGCATCGCCATCGTCACCGCGGTGTGCAGGTGGTCGGGGGTGGCGATGCTGACCCCGTCGACGTCGGAAGCGGCCACCTCGGCGATGTCGTCCGTCCACCTGACGCCGAGTTGCTCGCCGGTGGCACGGGCCCTCGCCGGGTCGGCGTCACAGACCAGGGCGAGTTCGCACCGGTCGTAGTCGGCGTACGCCAGGGCGTGGTTCTTGCCCCAGATCCCGAGGCCTACCACGGCGATTTTCGGCACGGCACCCATGGCGTTCGGTTTCCTTTCCTGATCGCGGGCCCGGCGGGCTGCTCGCGGGCTCAGAACGGGTCAATGCAGCAGGGGGCGAGCGGGGCCGAGAAGGCGGTCGCCGCCTCGCGCAGCGCCCCTTTCCGCTTCTCCTCCAGGCCGTCGGTCAGCGCGAAGCCGGCCAGGCTGGTGCCGCCCAGATAGCTCGCACCGAGCTGGGCGGCCGTCACCCGCAGGTCCGCCGGGGCCGTGGTCGGATCGCACGACGCCCCCGTGGCGTCACCGCTGAGCCGGTACCTCCTGGCGTTGTCGGGAAGCAGGTCGTCGTGCACGTCAAGCACAACGTCAACGTCCCGGGCGTAGGCCCTCGCCCGGAGGGCGGCCGGGACGTCGAGCAGGCGGATCCACAGGTTGTCGGTCAGCTCGGTCTGCCACTGCCGGCTGTCGCGCAGGGTCCAGATGCCCGGGTCGTCGACGGGGATCATCGGGGCGACGGTCCTGGACATCATGTCGACCGACAGCAGATGGCTCCACAGGGCGGCGAGGGCACGGGCCGTCCGGACGCAGACCTCGAGCACCACCGTCGTGCCCTTCGGCAGGTGTCCTTGCGACCAGTCGGGCCGGGTCAGGTAGAGGGCGTAGCCGTCGACCTCCTCGCCGTCGCGGTGCAGCAGGCACACGACGTCGGTGGCCCCCCCGCCCGCATCCTCCCGGGGCGCCAGCCGCTGGCGCCAGCGCTCGGCCGAGCGGACGATCGACCCGGGCCGGGCCTCGTACCACGACCGGTAGATCCGGTCGAGCAGCGCGACGTCGGCTGCGGCGGCGTCGGGCAGCAGCCGGATCTCCCCGGGTGACGCCGAGTCGGCGGCACCGAGCTGGCCGTCGATCAGCAGCCGGGCGTGCCGGCTGGCGAGGCCGTACCCGAACCGCCCGTAGATCGGCGCCTCCGACGGCCACAGCGCCGACACGGCCTCGCCCCGCTCCTGGATGTCGCGCAGCGCCGCCGTCATCATCGACGTCATCAGGCCGCGGCGACGGTAGTCGGCCCGTACGGCCACGTTGTTGACCCCGCCGACCGCGACCTCTCCCCCGGGCACCGACATGGTGAGGCCGTGCACGGCGAGGGTGGCGATCAGCTCGTCGCGGTCGAACACGGCCAGCGTGCGGGCAGGCTCGAGGACCCCGCGCCGGTTGCCGATCTCGGCGTCGGACAGGCGCGAGCCGCCGAAGGTCCGCTCGACCAGGACGGCGAACATCGGGATCTCCGGCCTGGTGATGGGCCGCATCACCAGGCCGTCGGGCTGGAGTGCCATCCCTTCTCCTAGGTGCCGGCGTCGGGGGTGTCCGCCGCGGCCTGTCCCGTCCCCCCAGCGGTGCTGCCGTCCAGGCGGTCCTCGGCGGCCACCGCCGCCTGCCCTTCGGGCAGCCGCCGCACCCACACGAAGTACCAGAGCACGCCGAGAACGACGACGCCCAGGAAGACGTAGAAGGCGTTGTGGCCCGGCGCCGGGAGCGTCAGGGCGACGATGGCGATCACCAGCCACGCCAGGGCGGCGACGGAGACCGGCATCTGCCAGCGGTTGAGGTTGAACGTGCCCTTCGGGTTCCGCAACCCCCGCCGGTTGATCAGCCCGGCGATGATCACGAGCGCGTATCCCAGGTAGATGGCCACCGACGACACGCTCGTGATGATGGCCTCGACCTTGGCGATCAGGGTGAACAGGATCGCGATGACCGAGACCACGATGATGACCACGTAGGGGCTCCTGGCCCTGCGGGACACCCGCACGAGCCCGTCCCTCGGCGGGATCTTACCGTCGCGCGCGATCGCGAACAGCTGCCGGGCCGGCGTCGCCGTGTTCATGAGCGTGCAGGCGAAGATCGAGATGAACACCATCGTCATGGCCAGCTTGGTGACCACCGATCCGAGGTAGTACTGCATGATGACCAGGAGCGGGGTGCCGCTGGCCTCGACCGCGTGCAGGTTGGGGATCGCCAGCGTGAACCCGAGCAGGACGAAGAATCCCAGCACGGCCGAGATCACCACCGACGAGATGATCGAGCGGGGCACCCGGCGGACCGCCCCCCGGGTCTCCTCGGACAGGTCGGCGGCGCACTCGAAGCCGATCAGGGTGTAGGCCCCCATCAGCAGGGAGACGGCCAGGCCGCTGAACCCGGTGTGGATGGGGGCGCCGCTGCCGGACAGGCCGATGTTCGAACCGAGGTAACCGGTGTGCGCGTTGCCCTTGACCAGAACGTAGATGAGCAGCCCGACCCCGACCGCCGTGATGCCCACGATCTCGGTGACCACCGAGACGTTGTTGACGCGGGCGGCCCAGGCCATGCCGGCGATGTTGATGAGAGCCACCACCACGATGAGCGCGACCGTGGTCAGGACGATGGTCTCCTGGCTGGAGCCGATGCCCACGTACGGGGCGAAGTAGCTGGAGAAGGCGTAGGCCACGCCGGCGTACCCGGCCAGGTACCCGGCCAGCACGAACCACCCGGTGAACCACCCGTAGCTGCGCCCCATCAGCTTGTCCCCCCAGTTGTACATGGCGCCGGTGAGCGGCACCCGGGGAGCCAGGTTGGCCAGGCAGATGGCCACGAGCGTCTGCCCGATGCCCACCAGGATCCAGGTCCAGATGAACCGCGAGCCGCCGTGGTCGATCCCGAACCCGTAGTTCGCGAAGATGCCGGTGGTGATCGAGATGAAGGAGAACGAGACGGCGAAGCTGGAGAACCAGCCCATGCTCCGCCGCAAGGTCTGGCGATACCCGAATCGCTCGACTTGGGCGACGTCGTCCAGCGTGTCGGCACCGCCGGCTTTGACGCTGTGGCTCATGCGGTCAACTCCCTTAATACCGGGGGAACAGGTGGTCCTGTTCCCAGGTGGTGACGATGCCCTGGAAGGCGCGCCGCTCGGACGTCCGGGCCCGGGTGATGCCGCGCACGAGGACGTCACCCAGAGCGCTGCTGATCAGCTTGTCGCCGGCCAGGGCCAGCAGGGCCTCGTCGACCGTCCGCGGCAAAGCGGCCGGGTGCTCCCCCGCGGGGCGGCTGCGGCCCCAGTCGACGTCGCTCCCCTCGGCCAGCGGGTAGTGCTCGCTCAGTCCGGCCACCATCGCGGCCAGCAGGCAACCGGCGAAGACGTACGGGTTGCACGTGCCGTCCGCGCACCGCACCTCCAGCCTCCGGACGCCCTGCGCCCGGCGGTCGCCGGTCAGGAACGGGGGATCGTCGACGACCCGCACCCAGCAGGAGCGGTTCCCGAACCCCCACGTGGCGTACGCGGGAGCCCAGCTGTTCTCCGGCACCAGCCGCTTGAACGAGTTCACCGAGTTTGATCCCGCCGCGGTGACGGACGCCGCGTGGGTGAGCAGGCCGGACAGGACGTCGCGGCCGGTGCCGCTCCAGCCGCCCGTGGCC
This sequence comes from uncultured Actinomycetota bacterium, assembly GCA_963795055.1. Taxonomy (GTDB): domain Bacteria; phylum Actinomycetota; class Actinomycetes; order Streptosporangiales; family Streptosporangiaceae; genus JASHPR01. The sequence goes on along the minus strand of CAWCGJ010000005.1, from coordinate 48,085 downwards.
GGGTCGACGAGGGCGTCGCGCCCGCTGCCGGTGTGCAGCATGGACAGGTGGACATGGATCCCGCAGGTCGGCCCGTCGGTGACGGCGCGGGGCACCAGCGTCCCCAGGTAGCCGCACTGCCGGGCGGCCGCCTTGAACGCGGCGCGGAACTGCACCATGCGGTCGCAGGCGGCCACGGGCGCCGAGGGAGGCATGTTGAACTCCATGCTGCCCCCGGCTTCGGCGGACACCTTCTCGATCGTCACGCCCATGGCCTGCGCGTAGTCAATGACGAGGTCCACGAAGCCGCTCAGCTCGGCGATCCGGGTCGTGCTGAAGATCGGGGCGCTGCTGGCGTACACCCACCGGCCGTCCGGTTCCTGCCGGAGCACCGAGCCCTCCGGCTCGAACGCCATGGCCACGGTGTAGCCCTCGGCTTCGAGGCGCTCGGCGTAGTCCGCCGCCAGGCTGCGGGCGCACCCCGCGTACCGGGAGCCGTCGGCGTTCACCAGCGTGCACTGCACCGACGCCACCCCGGGAACGTAGGGCAGCGGCGCGTACGTGGCCGGGTCAGGATTCAGCCAGAACGTCGAGCTGCCCGGGCCCATGTGCTCGGGGTCGGGCTCACCGTCGTCGACGTCGTGGGCGATGTTCACCCAGGGGAAGTTGGGCAGGCCGTCCCGGGCCAGCACCTCACGCGTCACGAGCCGCAGCGGGAGACGCCGATGAAGTCGGTGAACTCCAGCTGCAGGCGACGGATGCGGTCTTCCGCCATCCGTCCCAGCAGCTCGTCACGCGTTCCCGGGGGGCTCACTGGGTCAGCCAGCCTCCGTCGACGTTGACCATCGTCCCCGTCATGTAGGCGGAGTCATCGCTGAGCAGGAACCACGCCACCCGGGCGATGTCGGCGGGCTGGCCGAAGCGCTTGATCAGCGCCCGCCTCATGAGATGCTCGATGACCTGGGGAGATCCGGCGATGTCGCCGGCGAAGCCGGTCTCGATGGTGCCGGGGTTGATGCCGTTCACCCTGATGTGGTACGGGGCCAGCTCGAAGGCGATGCCCTTGGTGAGCATCTTCACGCCGCCCTTGGCCGCGCTGTAATGCACCTGGCAGTGCTCGCCGCTGGCCGAGACGACTTCGCTCTCCACCGTGCCAATGTTGACGATGGCGCCCCCGTGCTGCTGGCGGATCACTTCCCGGCTGAAGGCCTGCGCGCAGAGGAACTGGCCCTTCAGGTCGATGTCGACGACGCGGTCCCACTCCTCCTCCGGCAGTTCGAGGAAGGGCGTCATCGTGACGATGCCGGCGTTGTTGACCAGGTAGTCCAGGCGGCCGAACCGCTCGGCTGCGGCGGCGACGAGCGCTTCCACCTCAGCCTTCTTGGACACGTCCGCGTGCACGAACATGGCGTGCGCGCCGTGGCGGCCCAGGTGCTGAGCGACGCCCTCCCCGTCGTCATCCCGGACGTCCGCCACGACGACCGACACGCCCCGCTCGGCCAGGTGCGTGGCGATACCGCGCCCGATGCCGGATGCGCCTCCCGTCACGATGGCGACGGCTTGCTCCATGTGTCTCCACCTCTCCCGTGGCGCCACCGGCCTCGGTGACCCGGACGGCTGTCAGTAGTTGTTCACCGCTCGGGCGTCGGCCCGCGTCTCCACCTCGCTGAGGTACGAGTAGACGCTGGCCCGGGACACCCCGAGCCTGACCGCCACCCGGTCGGCGGCCCGCCGGATCTCGAAGACCCCCCGCTCCTTCAGGACGGCCATGAGCCTGAGCTTCTCGGCCCGGGGGAGCGCCGCCGGCGTCGACGAGCTGCCGAGGACGTCGTCGAGGACGGACTCGAGGAAGCTGTTCGTGTCTGAGTAATGGTCCTCTCTCACCGTCTCGGTCGTTTTGATCAGCTCGGCCAGCGCATCTTGCGCGCTCATCAGGCTGGCGATGTCCCAGTTGACGCAGATTGCCGCGAAGATCCGGCCCGCGTCGTCCTTGAAGTACACCGACGACGATTTCAAGGGCCGGCCGCTGGGCGTTTGTGACCGGTAGTTGAGCTTGTCGTGCTCGCCGTAGGGATCACGCAGAATCGGGAGGACCAGGCTAGTGCTGGGATCCCCGACGGAGCGACCGGTAATGTGCCCGTTCTCGATGGCGATGATCGACGAACTCGGATGCCGGACGTCGTGGAGGACGACTTCGCACTGAGGACCCTGCAGCTTGGCGAGCCCAGATACGACTTTCTTCAGGAACGTGAAGTACTTGTCGTCAGACATCAGCGCGTTCGCTCCCATTCGTTTGGGGGCTTTTCTCGGGAGGCCCGGACGGGCACGCTTGCCCACGCTGACGTCGGGCGGGGAAGGGTGGCCGCCGGAATTGGTGTCCGGCCTTCCCAGATTTCCGGGATAACGGAGCTATCGCATCAGGTGATAGGCGCTCCCTTGCTTTTCCGGCTCCTGAAAGCCTTGGTAAAAACAAGTTAACTTTCGAGCTACGACCTTGTCAATGATCTGTCGAGCTCCAAGACTTTTTGTCCAGGCGCGCTCCCCGGCGGCCGCCCGCTCACCACCCGGCGCGATGAACCAGGGGTCAGGTACGGCTGAACTTCAGGCCGGTGAAGTCGCCGGACTTGCGCCACTGGTCGATATAGCGGAAGTACTCCGGGGCGCCCTTGTGGTACCCGCCGCCCAGCGGGAACTGCCGGTCATCGAAGTGGCCCTCGTTGTTGTAGTAGCCGGGGGTGCAGTCGGCCAGGAACGACGTCATGACCGGGTTGGGCCGCACCAGCTCCATCCAGGCGTCCTCCGCCTCCCTGGTGACCTCGACCGCGGCGTAACCGTTATGGATCATCTGGGAGACGACAGCCGCGACCGTCTTGGCTGAGTCGGTCAGGTTGTGCGGCACGTTGGCCACGACGTTGCCGCCCTGCCACAACTGGACGTGAAAGGCGTTGGGGAACCCGTGGACGTGGACGCCGTGCATGCTGCGCATCCCGCCCGACCAGTAGTCCGACAGCTTCGCGCCGTCGCGGCCGATCATGTCGAACCCGTACCGCCTCGTCGCCTCGGTGCCCACCTCGAAGCCGGACGCGTAGATGATGCAGTCGACGGGGTACTCGACCCCGGCCACGACGACCCCCGCGGGGGTGATCCGCTCGACCCCCCGGCCGTCGGTGTCCACCAGGTGCACCGACGGCACGTTGTAGGCGCTGAGGTACTCGTCGTGGAAGCAGGGCCGCTTGCACAGCTGGCGGTACCAGGCCTTCAGTCGCTGCGCGGTCTGCTGATCGCCCACGATCGTGTCCACCCGGGCGCGGATCTCGCTCATCTTCTCGAAGTCCGCGATCTCGAAGTCGGCCAGCAGTTCCTGCATTCCGGCCGGGCCCGGGCGCGGCGCCGTGATCCGGCCGCGGATCCGCTTGGCCAGGTCGGTCCATCCGTCGTTGACCAGGTCTTCATGGGGGAACTCGCCGACGGCCATGTTCGCGACGAAGTTCTCCAGCCAGCGCTCCTGCCAGCCGGGCGCGGCCACCCCGGCGAACCACTCCGGGTCGGTCGGCCGGTTGTCCCGCACGTCCACCGACGACGGCGTCCGCTGGAAGACGAACAGCTCCCCGCACGCACTCGCCAGATGCGGGACGCACTGGATAGAGGTCGCCCCGGTCCCGATGATCGCGACCCGCTTGTCGGCCAGGCGGTCCATCGGCGCGCCGTCCGGGTCGCCGCCGGTATAGGCGTAGTCCCAGCGGCTGGTGTGGAACGCGTGGCCCTCGAAGGTCTCGATGCCGGGGATCCCCGGCAGCTTCGCGACGTGTAGCGGTCCCGTGCCGATCCCCACGAACCGGGCGGTGAACTCGTCTCCCCGGTTCGTCCGCACGATCCAGCGGCCGCCGGGATCGTCCCACTCCAGGCCGGTGACCTCGGTGTGGAACAAGGCGTGGTCGTAGAGGCCGTACTGCCGGGCGATCCGGTCGCAGTGCGCGCGGATCTCCGGCGCGTGTACGTACTTCTCCGAAGGCACATGCCCGGTTTCCTCGAGCAGCGGCATGTAGATCATCGCGGAGGTGTCGCACTGCGCGCCGGGGTAGCGGTTCCAGTACCAAGTGCCCCCGAAGCCGCCGCCCTTCTCCACGATCCGTACGTCCTCGACGCCGGCCTCCCTGAGCCTGGCGCCGGTCACCAGCCCGGCGAAGCCGCCGCCGACGAAGGCGAACGTCACGTGGTCGCGCTGGGGATCGCGCTCGGTCCCTGGAGTGTAGGGGTCATCCAGCAGGTGGCTGAACTGGCCCTGGAACTCCAGGTACTGATCGTTGCCGTCCGGCCGGAGCCGCTTGTCCCGTTCCTGCGCGTACTTCTGGCGCAGGGCAAGGCGTTCGGCTTCGATCATGAGCTCCCCCGTTGCAGCGCTCCGTCCGGCAGGACGGCGTGGACGCCCCAGGCGTCGTTGGCCACCTGCGTGATGCGCAGGTTCACGGCCGGGCTGGCCAGGGTCAGGGCGGTGGTCCGGTCCAGCCCGTACAGCGACTGCATCCACGCCAGCATGGCGTCGAGCGCGTCACCCATGGCCTCGTTGAGGTCCGTGCTGAAGCCGAAGGTGATCTTGGCGGTCGGCGTGACGGCGTGGATGCCCGCTACCGGCGGGTCCGATATCAGGTTCACCGTGATCTCGGTAGTCATGGCGCACTCAATCGCGGTGCCCGCGACCTCCCCGTCGCCCTGGGCCGCATGCCCGTCGCCCAGATAGAGAAGCGCGTCGGGCACGGTGACCGGCAGGTAGAGGGTGCTGCCCGCCAGCAGTTCGCGGCAGTCGATGTTGCCGCCGCCCTTCGCGCGCGGCGGGTTCGTCGAGTGCTCTCCGCTCTCCTCGGGCGGCAGCCCCACCACCCCGAGGAATGGAGCCAGCGCCACCGTGTAGCCCAGGTTGCTGGTCCCGATGCCCTGTTCGATGTCGAGGTTCCACAGCAGCCAGGACGGCTGCCCCTCGACCACACCCAGCCTGCGCGTCAGCCGATTGCTCCTGGCCCCCGCGACCGTCCACCCCCAGTCGTCGGGCCGCAGCGAGGTGAAGTGCACCGAGAGGACCACGCCGGGCCTGGCTCCCCGCACTGCGATCGGACCGGTCAGGCAGTGCCCCCTGGCCGCGTTGAACATGGTGGGCGGCCGGTCGCCGGGAGATTGCTGGCGGGCCAGGTGGCCTGAAGCGTCGAGCGATCGGACCACGACCGTATCGCCGGGGCTGATCGTGAGCACCGGCGGCCGGTCACGGTTGAATACATCAGCGACGGTGTCCGGTGTCGGCTCAAGCCGGTACTTGGTCATCTCAGCAGCGCCTCTTGGGAAATAGCGAGCATCTACTGCCCAAAATACCGGGGGTCGGCGCTGTCCCGAAGGTCTCGGCCGCCGACCTGAGCGGGGCCCGGGGCGGCCTCACAGGACCGTCGGGTCGAAGTCGGCGTCCATGGTCTGGAACGCCTCGTTCATCGCCATCATGTCGGTGGACTTGCGCCTCTCGATCCACCACATGACGCCGGCCCCGATGATCATCCAGCCCAGCACGATGTACGGCACCAGGACGAACGGGTAGGGCGGCAGCGGAATGAATGTCACGTAGAGCACGGGCAGCAGCAGCAGCGTGCCCACCAGCGGGACGAGCGCGTGCCGCCACCACCGGAAGTGCTCGGCCTGCTCCCGGCGCATGTAGAAGAACAGCGATATGTTGGCCAGCCCGTACATGATGACGATGGCCACGGTGATGATGTCCCCGAGGAACCCGTAGATGTCGGCCGCGCCCACCCACAGGCCGACCGCGAGGGTCAGCACCACGGACACCGCGATCTGCAGGTGAACGGCGTTGCTGGGGGTCCTGAACCTGGGCTGGATCTTCGCCAGGTCCTTGGGCAGCACCCCGACCGAGCCCATGCCGTACCACACCCGCGTGACGGCGTTGCTGCAGGCGATGGAGATCGCGAGCGTGCTGTTGATGATGGCGATGAAGACGAAGATCCAGCCCAGCCCCCAGACACGCTTGGCCATCACGTAGTACGGGTTGGGGTTCGTCGCGAACTCCTTCGCCTGGTCGACCCCCCACCCGACGATGCCGGCGTAGCCCGCGAAGACGAAGAACACGCCGACCAGGGCGATCGACCCGAAGATCGCCCGCGGCAGCAGGCGCCGGGGGTCGCGCGTCTCGCGCGCCAGGGGCGCCACCGACTCGAACCCGCTCAGCGCCAGGATGGAGAACACGATGCCGTACCAGATGCCGTGAGCGCCCTGCAGGGAGTTGGACACGTTGAACGGCGCGGTCCAGTCGTAGCTCGACCCCGGCGAGACCAGCAGGCTGATCGATAGCGCCACCATGATCAGCAGTTCCAGCGTGCCGAGCAGCACCGCCGTCTTCGTTGAGATCACGATGCCCCGGTAGATCAGCACCCAGGTCAGCAGGATCCCGGCCAGGGCGAACACCCACCAGGGAATGCTCACCCCGGTGCCCGACTGCAGCACGTTGGCGGCCAGGTAGCCCAGGAACCCGAGTACGGCGGGAGGACCCAGCGGGTCGTAGGCGAAGTAGCTCCACCCGGTAAGAAAGCCCCACCGCGGGCCGAGGCCGCGCCGGACGAACGAGTAGTACCCGCCCGTCGACGGCATGTACCTGCTGAACTCCGCCACCGTGTTGGCGATGAACAGCATGATGATCACGGCGCCGATCAGTGCGACCGGGGCGGCCGCGCCGGCGTAGGAGACGATGAACGGAAGCGTGAAGATGACGGCGACGGCTGGCCCGATGTGCGTGATGCCCTGGAACAGGACATCACTGAGGCCGAGCTTTCCCTTGGCCAGGCCAGCGCCGGGGCGGCCGGAATCCACCAGGGGCGCTTGCGCTGAGTCAGTCATGTAAGGTCCTTTGGTCTGAAGCGGCTGGGATCGGGGCTGCCGACCGTTCCTACTGCACGACGCCGTTGAGCGAGATCTGGCCGCCGTCGACGACGAGGACGCTGCCGGTGATGTAGTCGGCGTCGGGCGAGGCGAGGAAGGTGATCGGGCCGGCGAGATCCACGGGATCCCCCCACCGGCGTGCGGGCGGGAACGCGTACAGCGGGCTCCCGCCGTCGGGCAAGGACTGGACATCGGCGTTGATGTTGGTGCGGATGGTCCCGGGCGCGATCGCGTTGACCCGGATGCGGGCCGGCGCCAGGTCTACGGCCATGGACTTGACGAGCATCACTACTCCGCCCTTGGACGCGTTGTAGGCCGCGCTGTCGGGCTCGGCCAGGAAGCTGTTCGTGGAGGCCGTGACGATGATCGACCCACCGGTCCCGGCCGCGGCCATGGCCCGGGCGAACCCGCGGCAGACCAGGAACGTGCCCCTGAGGTTGACCCCCAGGACCTCGTCCCATTCCTCGTCGGTGGTGTCGAGGAACGGGCTGCCGCGCCAGATCCCGGCGTTGGACACCACCACGTCCACGCGGCCGAACCGGTCCAGGGTCGCGGCGACCAACTGCTCGACCGATCCGGGGTCGGCCACGTCGGCCGCGACGGGCAGGACAGAGTCGGACGCGGTCATGCGGCCGAGCCGACCGGTATCCCGGTCGGCGTAGACCACGCGGGCGCCCTCGGCCACGAACCGGTCCGCGGCCGCGGCGCCGATGCCGCTGCCCGCCCCGGTGACGACCGCGACCTGGCCGTCGAACCGGCCGGCCGTCATTCGGTGCTCCCCATGAGGCCGACCAGCGCGAAGTTGGCTTGAGCCGTGTCCAGCCGCCCGTAGGAGACGAAGACGCCGACGTCGCTTTCCAGCTTGATGGCGTACTGCGTGCGATAGGGGATCGTGACGCCGTCGAGCCGGTCCAGGCGGATGCAGCGCACCCGTTCGGCCTCGACGACGAGCCCCGGTACCGGCGTCGGCGGCTTGTCCTCCCAGTAGAACAGGAGCGAGATCGTGGCGGGATCGGGGTTGGGATTGAGCACCATCAGCGATTCGTGGCTGGTAAAACGGTCGCCGGCCACCGGCTCGGGCAGGTCGCCGTCCGGGAACCACCAGGTCGTCTTGCCGGTCATGGTCCGTCCTGTCCGGCGCGCCGCGGCGTCGCGCCCTGGTCGGGTAGGCCGAGGCTCACTCCGTCCAGCGAACTGGCCGCGGCGAGCCGGTGGAGGTAGCTGGCGTACAGCGGCCCGTAAGCCCGGTGCCGGTCCGGGTCCGGGGACCAGCCCGGGCGGGTGGAGGTCATGGCCGCGGCCGCCGCGGGAAGATCGGGGTAGGTTCCGGCGCCGACCGCGGCGCACATGGCCGCGCCCAGCGTGACCGGCTGCCCGGCCGACAGCCGGAGCAGCGGGCGGCCGAGCACGTCGGCGTGGATCTGCATCCACAGGCTGCTGCGCGCGGCGCCCCCGGTCACGACGAGCTCACGGTTCGCCACGCCCGCTTGTTCCAGGGTCTCCAGCACGGCGCGGCCACCGAACGCCACCGATTCCAGCGTGGCCCGGAACAGGTGCGCCCGCGTGTGCGCGAGCGTCAGGCCGCCCCACATGCCCCGGGCTGCGGGGTTGCGGTACGGGGTGCGGCAGCCCTGCCAGGTATCGACGGCCCACAGCCCGTCCGAACCTGGCTCGACGGCCGCGGCCTCGGCGTCGAGGTCGGCCAGCGGCACGCCCGGCGCGAGCTGCTGGGAGAACCACTCGGCCGCCGCGGCCGCGGAGGTCTGGCCGCCCTGCTGGGCGATCGTGCCCGGGCCGAAGGCGTCCAGCACCGGCCCGAGCAGCCGCGGGTCGTGCACCGGCCACGGCGAGAGCCCCAGGTAGGACGAGGATGTCCCGATCGACACGGCGACCCGGCCCGGCTGATAGACGTCAGCGGCCAGGGCGGCCGCGTAGCTGTCCATCAGCCCCTGGACGACCAGGATGCCCGGCGGGAGCCCGGTCCTCCCGGCCGCCTCCGGGGTCAGGCGGCCGGCCACCGCTCCCGGCGGGAGCCTCGGCACATCCCAGCCGTCCAGCAGGCCGGACAGGCCCAGGTCGGCCAGCAGGCCAGCCGGCCAGCCCCGGGCCAGCGGGTCGTAGGACCATTCGGCGGCGATGGTGGCCTGGGCCAGGCTCCACCGGCCGGTCAGCCGGAACATCACCCAGTCGTGCACGTCGACGACGCGGCGTGCCGCGGCGTACCGGGCCGGATCACGCCGGGCCAGCCAGAGCGCCTTGGGCAGCATCCACTCCGGCGATACCTGCCCGCCGGTGTACCGCAGGACCGGGTGCCGCGTGTCCGTGATCTCCGCCGCCTCGGCGGACGCGCGGGTGTCCATCCAGAGCAGGGCCGGGCCGAGCGGGACGTCGCCGTCGTCGACCGCGACCGCGGTCACCGCGGTGGAGGCCACGCACAGGGCCGCCGGCGGCGGCCGGCCCGACGCCACACCGGCCACCGCCCGCTGCAAGGCGGCCAGGACGTCCGCGGGCGGCTGCTCGGCCCATCCGGGCCGGGGATGGGTGGTGGTCACGCGCTCCTCGCGGGCCGCCAGCAGCGCCCCCGACCGCGAGTAAAGCCCGGCGCGGACGCTCCCGGTGCCGAGGTCGATCCCTAGCACCGCGGTGTCGTCCGCGGCCCGGGTCATGGATGCCGTCCCCCCATGACTTCGGTGAGCGTCTTGATCAGGGTGGCCACCTCGTCGTCGCCGATCTGGCGGTGGGTGACGAACCGCATGGTGGTGGGCGGCCGTGAGGAGGCGTTGATGCCGTGCCGCCTCAGGTCGGCGACCACGTCCTCGGCGGTGCGGCCGGAAGGAGCCACGTCGACCAGGACGAAGTTGGTCACCGGGCGGGGGGTGAGCACGGTCAGCCCGCTCACCGACTGCAGCCCGTCGGCGATCTGGCGGGCCCGCAGGTGATCTTCGGCGAGGCGGCCGATGCCGGTCTGCAGGGCCACGATCCCGGCGGCGGCTACCACCCCCGCCTGGCGCATCGAGCCGCCGAGCAGCTTGCGGGCGCGCCTGCCCCGCGCCACGAACTCCTCGCTCCCGGCGAGCAGCCCGCCGACCGGAGCGCTGAGCCCCTTGCTCAGGCATACCGAGACCGAGTCGGCCGGGCCGGATAGCCGGGCGACGTCGACCCCCAGCGCCACGGCCGCGTTGAAGATCCGTGCCCCGTCTACGTGCAGGTGCAGGCCGTGGGAGTCGCAGAGGGCCCGCAGCCCGGCCATCGTGGCGACGTCGGTCACGGTCCCGCCCGCCCGGTTGTGCGTGTTCTCTATGCACACCATCGACGTCGGGGGGTAGTGCTGGTCGGGCTTGCGCAGGTACGGCGCGACGCGCTCGGCGGTCAGCACGCCGTCGTCGGTCGGGATCGTCCGGGGCATGGTCCCGGCGACGACCGCCATCCCGCCGGCCTCGTAGTAGACGATGTGGGAGTTGGCCTCGGCGATGACCTCGGTGCCGCGGCCCGCGGCGGCCAGCACGGCGCTCAGGTTGGACATGGTGCCGGTCGGCATGTAGACCGCGTCGGCGTGGCCGAGCAGGGACGCCCCCAGCCGCTCGAGCTCGTTCACCGTCGGATCGGAGTGGTAGACGTCGTCGCCGAGTTCGGCGTGCGCCATGGCCTCGATCATCGCCGGGGTCGGCTCCGTGGACGTGTCGTAGAAGTGCAGCATCTACCGCTCCCCGGCGAGGATCGCGGACGCAATCTGGCTGTCGGTGACCAGGACGTTGACCAGGCCGGAAGCGATCGCGGCGCGCACGGCCCGGCTCTTGCGCCAGCCGCTGGCCACCCCGATCCGGTGCGGGGTGCGCCGCAGGTCGCCCAGCCCGATCGAGATCGTGCGATCCTCCAGCCCGGAGCTGAGTACCTCACCGTCGTCGTTCAGCACGTAGGACAGCACGTCAGCCACGGCGCCCCGGCCGAGCAGCTTGGCGTGCAGGGCGTCGTCGATCACGCCGCCGTAACGCAGCCGGGAGGTGGCCGACTCGGTCAGCGACCCGATGCCGAGGACGGCGATATCGAGCCGCGCGAACTTGTCGAACGTGGCGCGCAGGTCATCGTGGGCCAGCAGGACCTGCCGCTGTTCCGAGTCCACGATGGCCGGCGCGAACAGCAGGTGCGGCTCGGTCCCGAACCGGCGGGCCAGGTCGATGGCCAGCGTGATCGAGGACACCTCGGAGGTGACCCGGCCCCGGCCGCCGATGAGCTGGACGACCTCGGCCTTGCCCGGGATGCGCGCCGGAAGCTGCGCCACCAGCCGCTGGACCGTCTCGCCGAGCGAGATGCCGATGACCGCGCCGTCCAGCGTCTGCTCCAGCAGGAACCGGCCCGCGGCGTCGGCCACCCGGGACTGCAGCTCCGACTCGCCGACGTCCTCGCCGTCGACGACGATGACCGCCTTGAGCCCGAGGCGCTCCTCGAGCTGGACCTCCAGGTCAGAATGCCAGCGCTCCGGCTCGAGGATGTTCACGCTGACGTAGCCCGCATCCAGGGCCGCGCGCAGCAGCCGGGCGACCTGGAACCGGCTGATCCCGAGGTTGGCCGCGATCTCCGTGTGCGACAGGTGCCGCCGGTACGCCTGGTAGCAGACCTTCAGCATCAGCCGCTGGCTTTCGGACGCGGCCATGATGCCTGCCTCTCTAGCGCTCATATGAGCAAAGGCGCTTAAATGAGCATGCTGAACCAGACCGCCGATGACGTCAAGAGCAGCGCAAACGCACCTTGACGGCCGGACCGGCGCGGACTACGGCCGGCCTGCGACGCGTAGCCGGACGCCGCCGCGAGAGGAGGAGGGGACGTGGAGAGCGCCGACGCGAGTTGGTGGCAGGAACTGCGCGCCGAGTTTCCCTACCTGGAGGACCACGTCTTCGCCTGGTCCGGCGGGCAGGTGCCGATCGCGAACAGCGTCCGGGCCGCGATCAACCGGGTGATGGCGGCCTGGGACGACAACCCGGTCACGCTCGCGACCAGCGAGTGGGAGGTGTTCGACGGGGCGCGCCAGGAAGTGGCCACGCTGTTCGGCTGCGGCCCCGACCGGGTCGCGGTGAGCGAGAGCACCTCCAGCGCCATGTCCGTGGCGACCGCGATGGTGCTGGCCCGCTGGCAGCGCGCGGGCGCGCCGCCGGCCAACGTTGTCCTGCACGGGGACTGCCATCCGGCGAGCAGCTACCACTGGCTGATCGCGGGCCAGCAGCATCCGTCGCTGACCGTACGCTGGGCGGCCCGCGGCGATCATGAGGACCCCGTCGAGGCGCTGGTCGCCCGGGCCGATGACGAGACCATCGCCGTGGTCGCGACGCACGTGGCCTGGCGCAGCGGCGCCGCGCTCGACCTCGCGGCGCTCGGCCGCCACCGCCAGGCCGGCCCCTGGGCCCTGCTGGTCGACGCCGCGCAGTCGGCGGGCGCGGTCCCGCTGGGGCCGTACGCGGACCACATCGACTTCATCGCCTTCCCCTGCTACAAGTGGCTGCTCGGGCCGCCGGGCATCGGCTACCTCGTGATCGGCACGGGGTGGCTCGACGAACCGAGCCCGATCAGCGGGTGGGCCGCGGTCAAGGACTTCCCGGTCGACGTGACCGAGTTCAAGCCGATGCCGGGCGGCGCCGGGATTCGTTACGGGATGCCGAACTTCATCCCGCTGGCCGGCTCGCAGGCCGCGCTCGGCCTGATCAACCGGGCCGGGATCGAGCGGATCGCCGGCCGGGTAGCCGACCTTACGGGCTTGCTGCTGGCCGGGCTCGACGAGCTTGGCTTCGACCCGGTCACCCCGCGCCAGGCGAGTCAGCGCGCCGGCGTGTGCTCGGTCGAGGTACCGGACATGGCGGCGGCGGTCGCCGCCCTCGCGGACTACGGCATAGCGACGTGGCCCGAGTTGCAGTACGTCCGGCTCGACCTGCACGCCTTCAACAGCGAGCAGGACGTACGGCGGATCATCGACTGCTTCGCCGCGCTGCGCGCATGACGGCTGGCCGGCTCACGGGGTCGGTGACGACGTCACCTTCCTGCCCGGGGGCGACCGAGCCGTATTGCGGCTGGCCTGACGGCTGGTAGATGTGGCCGACGACCCCGCGGCTGGTGGTCTTGGTGCCGGGCCGGGAAACTCACCGGTGCATCCGGCCCAGGAGCATGCGCGGGTACTGTGACCTACCGGTCGGCGCGAACGCGAAGGGGTGCACGGATGGGCGTGGGGAACTTCGACGACCTGGTTCGCCGGTACCGGCGCGAGCTGCACGTGTACTGCTACCGGATGCTCGGGTCCTTCGATGAGGCCGAGGATCATGTCCAGGAGGTGTTCCTGCGGGCCTGGCGCTCCCGGGAACGCTTCCAGGGCGGGTCCAGTCCCCGTACCTGGCTGTACCGGATCGCCACCAACGCCTGCCTGGACACCCTGCGCCGTGACGCCCGCCGGGCCGTGCCCGCGCCGCCGCGCGCGCCGGCCGCTCGGGACCGTCAGTCGCCGCGATGCCCTGGGTACAGCCGTACCCCGACTCGCTGCTGGACGAGGTGCCCGCCGACCTGCCGGGCCCGGAGGCGGTGGCGGTGAGCCGGGAGACGATGTCGCTGGCCTTTCTGGCGACGCTTCAGCTGCTGCCGCCGCGCCAGCGGGCGGTGCTGATCCTTCGCGACGTGGTCAGCTGGCCCGCCGCCGAGGTCGCCGGGCTGCTCGACATGAGCGTTCCGGCGGTCAACAGCGCGCTCCAGCGCGCCCGTACCACGCTGCGCGATCGCTGGCCGGGCGGGAGGCTGGACTGGGCCCCGGCCGCCGAGCCCGATCCCGAGCAGCGCCGCCTGCTCCAGCGCTTCATCGCCGCGCATGAGCACGCCGATCCGGAGGCGCTCATCGCCGTGCTGCGCCACGACGTACGGCTGGCCATCTCTCAGGTCGGCGAGTGGAACGGCCGCCCGGAGGTGGACGATGCGCTGCGGGACGGCATGAACGCCCTCGGCCAGTGGCGGCTGCTGCCGATCATGGCCAACGGGCAGCCGGGCGCAGCCGGGTACCTTCGCCGGCCCGGCGAGACCGCGTTCGTCCCGTTCGTCCTCACCGTGCTGCGCATCGAAGACGACCGCCTGGTCGACATCGCCGCCTTCGAGCAGCCGTCGATGTTCACCGCGTTCGGCCTGCCCGCCAGCCTGCCGCACTAGGGAGCGTTCCTAGGGAGGCGAACGAGGGAGTTTCTCTAGGGACTGCGGTCTCGATCCAGCCGACAGTGGATTCATCCACGCGGAACAACTGAGTCGAGAAGGACGGCACCACCATGAGCTCCCCCGCCCTACACCACGAACCATTCCTCGCGGCGCGGGCCGAGGCGTTGTTCGCCAGCGACCTGTCGGCCCAGCGCGAATACACCACGATCGAGGTCGCGGCCGCGATCCGGCATGCGATCGGCGCCCATAACGGCGTCCGCGGCTGCGCCGGGCAGGTAGCCGCCGCCTACGGCGAGCGTCCGGAGACGGCCGCCAGCCGGATGCGCTGGGCGCGCGCCGTCATCGAGGGCACCTACGCCCGTGGTGAGCGGCCGCGGCGTGCGAGGGGCACTGCTGGAGACGACCGTCGAGGGCCCGGTGTGCGAGTCCTCAGACACCCTCGGGGTGCACTGGCTGCCGGCTCTGCGGCGCGGTGATCTCGTCGCCATCTCCGACAGCGGCGCCTACGCATCCTGCTTCGCCACCCGGTACAACGGCCGTCCCCGCCCCGCCGAGGTGTTCATCCACCCCGGCGGGGATATCGAGCTGGCCCGCGCTGGTGAGCAGGTGAGCTGAGGACTCGGGTCGTCATGACCAGCCGGTTGCGCCTGGCCCGCCGCCCACGACGGCGCCTCTGCTCCTCGGATGACAGCTCATCGGCATCGGCTTCCAAGTACAACTCCACAAACATCGGATGCACCGTGTCTCTCCTCACGCCGACAGGTGTTCGCCATTGACGTGCCGCCAGGCTGCCCGCGGCCTCCAGCCCGTCGCCTCCGAGCGGCTCGTCATGACGTAAGAGTCCGGACGTCCGGTGTTTGAGACACCCGAATCGGCTTCTATTTCACGAAGTACCAGTTCTCCGGGTTGATGGACAACGTCGACGACTGCGGCAGGACGCCCTTGAGGTTGTTCGCGACCTCGGTGAGCTGGAAGGCGGGGGTCGGCTGCCACCCAAAGGGCAGCTGCTTCGCCAGGTAATCCTGCCAGGTGTACATGTAGGACAGGTTTCCGCTGGTGAGCGTCTTCTCGATCATCACGTCGTTTTCCGCGTTGCTGTAGCCGCCGGGATTTGATCGCCGCGCCGGTCAGGAAGGGTATCTCGCCGGTCGGCAGGTAGTCCGGCGAGAATGTGCCTCCGCCCCAGGCGGCAAAGTCCCAGTTACAAGAGATCTTCGCCACCACGCAGTTGGCCAGGCTCGTCTCGGTGATCTGATTGATCGGCTTGGACTCCGTTCACTTGATCCCCACCTGCGCCGCGTTCGACTGGAGGGCGGCCATCGCGGACGCGAGCCAGCCGAGGCCAGTGGCGTACGGGAAGTTGAAGCTCAGGGTCTTGCCCTGGGGGATCCCCGGGCCGCACTTGGCCGGATCGGCGCAGGTGGTGGTCCCGCCCGGGGCCACCGTCCAGCCGTGGCTGGACAGCAGCGCCTTGGCCTTGGCGATGCTGAACGGGTAGGGGCCAGTTTCGGAGTTCAGCTCTGCCCGGCCCGTGGGCGACAGGAACTTGCTCACCGGGGTACTGCCGACCGGGCCGACGGTGGCCTCGCCGTAACCGCGCATCGGGCCCTCGATGACGGCCTTCTGGTTGGACAGGTAGGCCAGCGCCTGCCGGAAGTACAGCTGCCGGATGACCGGGCCGTTGCCGGTGGTGGACTGGAAGTTCACGATGTAGAAGTCATAGCCCCAGGTGTACAGCGGGGCCAGGGTGTAGCCCTTCGAGGCCAGGGGGTTGGTACCGACGGCGGCGTTGGCCGGCTTAGCCGGGGCGTCCTGCTGGGGCAGGTACCCGTAGTCGATCTTGGTGCTGGAGTTCGGCGACTGCATCACGTCGTACTCGGCGGCGTCGGTGGTGAACGGCACCTCCTCGAACGCGGCCAGCCTCGGCTTGACCGGACCGGAGTAGGACTTGTTCGGCACGAAGGTCATGTGCCCGTCGGCGTTGAACGCGCTGAGCTTCCACGGCCCGTCCACGACGCCCCAGACCGGCGAGGTGGCGTAGGTGGTCAGGTCCTTGGCCTGCCCGGCCAGGTAGTTGTACACCGCGGCGCAGTCGCTGACCGTGGTGTCGCAGTTGCTGGGGCCGGACGCGGTCCGGTCCCACGCCGCGGGCATCGGGGTGATCTGGCTCAGCTCGTTGTACACGAACCAGGTCGGCGAGAACGCCTTGTTCATCGTCATGGTCAGCTCGGTCGGGCTGACCACCTTGATGTTCGAAACGTTGGCCGGGAAGCCTCCGGGAGTGAAATCGAACCAGTCATCCGGCACCCCCTTCATCATGTTGATCCAGAACATGACGTCCTGCGCGGTCACCGGCGTCCCGTTCGACCACATGTAGTGCTTAAGCGTGATCGTCACATTCCGGCCGCTGAATACGGGCGCACTGGCGAGGCTGAGGGAGGGGTTGAATACCGGCTGGCTCCCCACACCGAACCAGTACAGCGGCCGGTACATCAGGTAAGTGAAGTCGAAGAGGTTCACGTTGCTTGAGTCCGCCGCGGTCATAAACGGGAAGATGTAGTTCGGCGGCGAGTCCGGCGGCTCGGCAAACACCGCTACGCCGCCCTTCACCGGCGTGTTTCCGGACGCCGTGGTGTTGTTGCCGCTGCAGCCCGCGGCCATGAGCGCCAGCGCCACAACTGCCGCTGGCAGCGCCATCCGGCGCCATAGCCGTGACAGTGATCTAGGGTGTCGTATCCGAGCGGACCCCATAATCCATCCTCCGTGATCACGTGATTATTGGCGGTGTGGCCTGCTGCTTCCGCGTCCCAGGCCGGTGTTCGGAATGCGCTGTTGGCTATTTAACGAAGTACCAGTTCTCCGGGTTGATGCTGAGCGTCGGGCTCTGCGGCAGGGCGCCTTTCAGGTTGCTGGCGACCTCGGTCAGCTGGGTGGCGGCGTTCGGTGCCCACATCACCGGGAGCTGGGGGGTCATGTAGTTCTGCCAGTTGTACATGTACTGCAGGTTGCTGCTGGTCAGCGTCTTGTCGATCAGCGCGTCGTTGGCCGGGTCGCAGTACCCCCCGAAGTTGTTGATGGCGCCGCACAGGAACACCTCGTCGCCGGTGGGCAGGAAGTCCGGCGAGTACGACCAGCCGTTACCGAAACTGACCATGTCCCAGTTGCACGGGAGCTTCGCGACCACGCAGTTGCCGGCCACCGCGCCCAGATCATTGAACGGCTTGGGGTTGAGGTTCAGCTTGATCCCAACCGCTGCGGCGTTGGATTGCAGCTGGGTCACCTCGGACTGGATCCACGAGGTCCCGCTGGCGTACAAGAAGCTGAAGCTCAGCGGCTGCCCCTTCTTGATCCCCGGACCGCACAGGCTCGGGTTGGCGCAGGTAGACACCCCGCCCGGGGCCACGCTCCAGCCGTGGCTGGCCAGCAGGTTCTTGGCCTTGCCCGGGTTGTACGGGAACGGGTCACCGCCCTGCTTGGCCTGTGGCGACAGGAACTCGGTCGCCGGGGTGCTGCCGACCGGCCCGACCGTCAGAACGCCGTAGCCGCGCAGCGGACCCTCGATCACCGCGGTCTGGTTCATCAGGTACGCCAGCGCCTGGCGGAAGTACAGCTGCCTGATGATCGGCCCGTTGCCGGTGGTGGACTGGAAGTTCACCGTGTAGTAGCCGATTCCCCACGCGTACAGCGGCGCCAGCGTGTAGCCGGGCACCGGGTTGGCTCCGACCGACGCGCCGGCCGGCTTGGCCGGGGCGTCCTGCGGGGGCAGGTACCCGTAGTCGATCCTGGTGCTGGCACTCGGCGACCGCAGCACGTCGTACTCGGCGGTGTCGGTGGTGAACGGCACCTCCTCGAACGCCGCCAGCTTCGGCTTGACCGGCCCGGAGTAGGACTTGTTCGGCACGAACGTGATGTGCCCGTCGGCATTGAACGCGCTGAGCTTCCACGGCCCGTCCACGACGCCCCACAACGGCGAGGTCGCGTACGTGCTCAGGTCCTTGGACTGGTCGTTCAGGTAGTTGTACACCGCCGCGCAGTCGCTGACCGTGGTGTCGCAGCTGCTGGGGCCCGTCCGCGGTCCGGTCCCACGCCGCGGGCATGGGCGTGACCTGGCTCAGCTCGTTGTACTGGAACCAGGTCGGCGAGTACGCCTTGTCCATCACCATGGTCAGCTCGGTCGGGCTGACCACCGTGATGTCCTTCGCGTTCTGCGGGAACCCGTTGCCCAGCCCCCAGTCCTGCGGCACGGCCAGCAGCATGTCCAGCCAGAACTTCACGTCCTGGGCGGTGACCGGGGTGCCGTTGGACCACATGTAGTGCTTCAGCGTGATCGTGACCTTGGTGCCGCTGAACGAAGGCGGGTTGGCCAGGCTGAGCGAGTTGTTTACCGTCGGCTGGGCGCCGTCGCCGAACCAGTACAGCGGCCGGTACATCAGCCAGTCCAGATCGAAAATATTTTCGTTGCTGGCGTAGACGCTGCTGGCGAACGGGAAGATGTAGTTGGGGGTGAGCGACGGCGGCTCCGCCATCACCGCCGTACCGCCCTTGACCGGCGCGCCCGATGACGCGCCGCTGCTGGTGCTGCTGCTGCTGCAAGCGCCCGCGGCCAGCGCGAGCATGACCGCGCCCACGCCCGCGACGAGCCCCCGGCCGCGCAGCCTGGATCTGGATCCGGATCCGCCCGGCCGCTCTGGCGACGACCCCATCGCCGTGCCTCCTTAGCTCGGGAGCCTTCTCGGCCAGCACCTGACGGTGTTCGCCGGCAGGCGAGCGGGTCCAACGATCGCGGCGACCCAGTTGATACCGACCATCCATGCCGCTGCCTCATCGGGCAGGTTCTGACGTGGGTCCAGTAGCCCGGCCGACGGCTCGGCCGTCGGCTCAAGGTCATTGGCGGTCAGATGAAGAGCACCCTCCTTCCCAAATATAGGCAGCTTGGCCAGAACCGCTCAAGACGTGAACAATTAGGAACGCTTAACGCTTCTGTGTAGAAAACCGCGCTTGTGCGCAAAGCCCGGTTTGCCTCAGGCTGAGGCATAAGCAATCCGCGGTTTAGTGGCGCGTATGCTCATTGGCGATATTAACCCATGAAAGAGTAAAGTACGATGCACGCGCGCCCGCGGCGAGCTGCCGTGGGTACCTAGCAAATCCCGTTGACCCCGCCATCGGTGTGCCACTTCCGCACCCTGTGCCCGCGGTTTGCCCTGGGACCCTTGCCCGAGGAGAGAAGCTGTGCGTCTCGGGATCCCGCCGCTGATCAGGCAGGCCACCGAGCACCCGGCCGCGTGCCGTAGGGAAAGCAGATAAATGGATGCAATAGCCCGCCCGGTCGCCTCTCGCCGTCTCGTGCAAACGTACATGCTGGATGGCGCCGCAGAACTTCCCATTTCCGGGCGGCAAGCGGACGTGGAGCTCAGTCTCGATGGCGCGTCACATGGACTGATCGACACTACGCATTTCGACGTCACCCGGTTCCCCGCGCCCGATTGGGCCCTGTCGGCGTTCGTCAGCGCGGCGGAATCCGGGCCGACCGCCTATACCGGGTACCGCGGCGGATCGGCCGCCCGCGACCGGTGCGCCCAGGCCATTTCCGAATTGCTGGCGGTCAGCGTCGACCCCGAGCGGAACCTCGTGCTGACCACGGGCACGCAAGGTGGCCTGTTCGCCGTTCTGAGCGCGCTCGTGGACGCTGGAGACCGCGTCGCGCTCACAGATCCCGAGTACCTGTTCGCCGAGCGGATCCTGCGGTTCCTCGGCGCCGAGGTGGTCCGCGTGCCCCTGCATGCCGCGGGCGCCGGGCCGCACGTCGACCTGCAGCGGCTCGAAGACGCCGCGGCCAGCGGGATCCGGCTCTTTCTGACGTCCAACCCGAACAATCCAACGGGCACCGTGTACGGCAGCGGGACAATCCAGGGAATTGCCCGGCTGGCCGTGCAGTACGACTTCTTCGTCGTCGTCGACGAGCTCTACTGCCGGCTCGTCTACGACGGGACTCGCTTCACGCACCTGGCCTGCGAGCCAGGAATGGACACGCGATCGGTGACGCTCCTCGGCGGATCCAAGACCGAATCGCTGACGGGCTACCGGATCGGAGCCGTCGTGGCCAGCGCGGAGATCGTGGACGCGATCGAGCAGGTCGTCGCGTTCAGCGCGCTGAGAGCCCCGGCCTATTCACAGCACGTCCTGGGCGGCTGGCTGCGCAACGACGAAGAGTTCGTCCGGGAGAGGGTGCGCGACCTCCGCTCCCTGCAGAGACGGGCGGCGGAGGGCCTGCGTGCCATTGCGGGAGTGCGCGTCGAACCCGGAGCGGGCACCGCCTACCTGTGGCCGGATGTCTCCGCGCTGGGCCTGACGTCTCTCGACGCGGCGCGGCTGATCTACCAGGCGGGCGTCGTGGTGAGTCCGGGATACCAGTTCGGTCCCTCAGGAAAGGCGAGGCTCCGGATCTGCTACGCGCAGGATGAAGCCCGGCTGGATGCGGCGCTCCACCGCATCACGGCCGCCCTGGCGTCTGCGGCGTGAGCTTCGCGACCGGACGGCGCTTCAGCGCGTTCCCGCTAGCGGAAACGATGCGGTCCGTGATGACATGTCCGCGTCCGCGACCGTTTCCGAGAAGGACTCCTCGAGCGCGAGCACCGCCGCTTGGAGAGCCGGGCGTGCTCCCGTGAGGGACCGCCAGACCGCATAGACCCGCCGCGTTGGCGCCGGTACGACAGACAGCACCCGGACGGTGCCGGGTACAGCTCCTCGCCCCATGCGTGGCACCAGCGCGACGCCCAGTCCCGCTCCGACCATCGCGATCTGGCTCGCGTATTCCACCACCACATGCCCGAACGGCCGCGCGTTCGCCATCGTGCCGAACGATTGGATGAGCAAGTCGTGGGCTACCGACCCGGGCTCGTACAACCACGTCTCGCCTCTGAGCTCGGTCATCGCTACCGACCCGCGGTCGGCCAGCCGGTGGTCCACGTGAACGAGCACGTCGGAGATGTCATCACCCAGGCGGCGCCCGACCAGGCCGGCGGGCAGGGCAAGCGGCATCTCGAGCCAGTCGTGAACGACGGCAATATCGACGGCTCCGTGCTCGACGAGGGCCATGGCGTGATGCGAGTCTGCTTCGGCCAGATGGCATTCCAGGCGCGGCCAGTTGGTCCGCAACCGGTGCAAGGCATCGGGAACGATGCCGCGTGTGGCCGTGGCAAACGCCGCGAAAGTCAGCGTCCCCGAGACTGTCTTCCGCTGGCTCTCCAGCTGCACTTGCATCTGCTCAAGCTCGTTGAGGATGCGACAAGCCGCATCGGCCACGACCCGTCCCGCCGCCGACAGCGTGGCGACACGCCCGTTCTGCTCGACGAGTACCTGATGGACGTCACGCTCCAGCTTGGAGATCTGCTGCGATACGGCCGACGGCGTGTACCCGAGGGCTCGTGCGGCCGCGGTCATCGACCCTTCGGAGGCCAGGCTGGCGATTGCTTGCAGACCCGAAATGCTGACTGTCACGGACACGGCCATCCTCCCAGGGCTGCGCTCGTCTGTGGGACTTGCCCAAGGGCTTTCCCGGATTCCAAGACTGTAATTGTCTTAGCCGCCGCCTCCGGCTACCACACCGAGCCGGGGCGCCAGTCGCAGGTCAGCTCGCCGGTCACGTCGACCGGAGTGAGCACCGGCAGTACGTAGAGGGCGCCGTCTTTGTCTGGCGTACGGCGGGTCCCATCAGGCGACAGCACCGACGACGGCCCGCGCCACCGTTGCCAGCCTCTCGAGGTGTACAGACGTGCGCCGTCTTCGCTGGCGCCGAGCGCGATTTCGAGGGCGGGAAGGACGGGGCCGTCGCGCTGCCCGCCGCTCCCGCCACCGCGATCATCCAGATGACGGAAGGTGTGGCCCCGCCGTGAGGCGGGGCCACACCCGCAACGCTCCGCGACTACTTGGTGAAGTACCAGTACTCGGGGTACAGGGTGAAGATGGGGCTGAACGTGACGTTGTGCAGCGTGCTGCTGACCGCCTCGATCGTGTAGTTGTCCGGGTTCCAGATGAACGGCAGCTGCTGCGCCCCGTACGTGGCGTAGTCGTCAAACGCCGACATGGCACTGTTGGTGTGCGTGGCGGTGATCAGGTTGTCCATCGTCGGGTCGGAGTAGTTGCCGGCGTTGGAGCCGGCGCCGGTGGCGAACAGCGGCTCGCCGGTCGGCTCGAAGCCGGGGCCGTCGAAGGCCCAGCCGCCGTAGGCGAACACCTGCACGGCGCACTTCGAGGACATCGGCGAGCACGGCGCAGCCTCGCCGACGATCGTGTTGAACGTCTGCCCGACGAGGTTGATGTCGATGCCCGCCTCGCTGGCGTCCGACTTGTAGGTCTGCCACATCGCCGTGGTCGCGGCCACGCCGGTCGAGTAGACATACGTGAGCGCCAGCTTCTGGCCCTTGGTGATGCCGGTGCCGCACTTGGACGGGTCCTGGCAGGTCATCACCCCGCCGACCTCGGACCAGCCGTGGGCCTCCAGCGTGGACTTCGCCTTGGCGATGCTGAACGGGTACGGGCCCTGACCGTTGTTCTCGTTCTCGATGGGAGGAATCCATTGGTTCCCCGGCGGCGAGTTCGGGGCCGGTCCCGAGGCCGGGATACCGTACCCGCGGTAGATCGCCTTGATGATGCCGGGCTGGTCGAAGGCCTCCTGCAGGGCCTGCCGGACGTAAAGCTGGCGGACCATGTAGCCCACCGTCGGGTTGTTGAAGTTGGGCTGGGCGTAGAAGAGGCCGAAAAAGTAGAACGGCTGCAGCGTGTAGCCGCTGCCCACCGGGTTGGTGGCCGGCAGGTCTGAGTTGGCCGGCTTCTGCGGCAGGTCCTGCGATGGGATGTAGCCGATGTTGAGCTGCCCGGTCTTGAGTGCGGTGTACTCGGCCGAGTCGGCGGTGTACGGCAGGAACTTGACCGCCGACAGCTTCGGCTTGGGGCTGCCGGAGTACTTGGTGTTCGGCACGATCGTCACGTTGCCGGTGGTGCTGAAGCTAGACAGCTTCCACGGCCCGTCGACCACCGACCACAGCGGGCTGGTCGCGTAGGTGTTGGCGTTCTTTGCCTGCGCGGTGAGGAACGTGAAGACCGCCTTGCACCTGGCCCAGCCGTCCGCCGCGCTGTCAGTGGTGCAGCCGCCGCTGCCCGGCTTGCCGGTCAGGCTGGTGACGTCCCAGGACTCCGGCATCGGCTTGAGTTCCCCCAGCTGGTTGTAGGTGAACCAGATGGTGGAGTAGGCCCTGTTCAGCTGGAAGGTCACCTGGTCGGTCCCGGTGGCCTTGTAGGAGACCAGGTTGTCGGGCAACAGGCCCGGCGAGTAGCCGTACCAGTTGGCCTTCTCCGCCTCGGCCATGTTCAGGAAGAAGATCAGGCTGTTGGCGTCCACGGACTCGCCGTTGGACCACTTCCAGCCCTTCATGTTGACGACCACCGTCTTGCCGCCGTTGCTGTACACCGGGGCGGAGGCGGTTGACAGCGGGTAGTTGATGGCTACCGAGCTGCTGGTGTTGTTGCCGAAGATGTACAGCGGCCGGACGAACAGGTACTGGAACTGCAGGTTGTAAACGCTGGCGTAGGTGACCGGGTAGAACGGGAAGATGTAGTTGTAGGTGACCCCCGCCGGCAGCGCGACCGTCGCCGTCCCGCCCGTGACCGCCGTGCCCGACGGACCCGACGAACTGGTGCCGCCGCTGGAACTGCAGCCGGCCGCTATCAGCCCGACCGCGACCACCCCGGCAACTGCCGCCAGGCGCAGCTTACGTCTCCACGGGTTCATGTGGCGCTCCCTTCGTGCTGCCGCGTACGCGCATCGGTTCCTGCTTGGGCACTCCGATTACCGGTGCATGCGTGGGCCAACCTGCGGTATCTGAGGTTGTCCTGCCCCGCTGCCGCGGGCCACTGCGGCCGGCTTCGTGTGACGTTGATCTTGTCACCCGCTCGCCGCCTCTCTGCCGGCCCGCCCGGCGTATCGATCCGCGCCCCGGCACGGCCGCCGCGCGCCGGCGACACCTTTGTCCCGGCTATGGTTCGCTTTAAAGCGTAGTTTCACCGACGAGGAAGTTTCTATCGGTAAATGTCACAGCTTGCTACCGATATCGGTGTCGGCCACTCTTGCCCGGCGGACCTTCATGCCGGCGTTATGCCGTTATTGCCCGGTAATCGCGAAAAAAGAGCAAGCCTTCTCTGGGTGGTCGCCGACGTCCTGCGGGAATCTGATAGCGGCCCCGGCGCGAGGCGGCCCACGGCCCCGGGCGCGGCCAGGGCCGGGGCCGCGCCGTGATGGCCGCGCGGGTGGCGCGGCGCAGCCGCAGGCCCTGGCTCATGCGACCACGGACCGCATCGCTTCCGACATCTGGAAAGCGTTGAAGCGCTGCCCGGTCGCGAAGCTCGCATCTATGCCAGCCAGGAATGCGAACGCGGGCGCCAACCCCGACGGGTGCACCACGCCGACCCACATTTCCGGCGTGTAATGACCATGAGACATAGGCGTATCGATCGGCTTCCCGGTCGTAATGGTGTTGACCGCGATATTGAATTCCCGTCCTTCCAGTTCCAGGACCCGCATGAGTCCTTCCTGGGCATGCTTGCCGGGCGTGTAGGCCGTCTCCTTCACGAACCCGCCGAGCGCTGAGCCCGAGGAAACATAGAGAATGCTTCCCCTGCGCGCGCTGACCATTCCGGGCCATACAGCCCGCGACAAGATGAACGCCGCCTGCAGGATGATGTTGACCTCACGTCGCCAGCTCTCGAAGGTGACGTCGAGCATGGACACTTCTTTGAGCACGGCGGCGTCGTGGATCAGCGCGCGAGGCGGCCCGTAGTGCTCCAGCGCTTGCTGAACCGCCTGTTCGGTGGCGGCAGCATCCGCGAGATCCACCACCAGCGGCAGGACCTCCGTGACCGACGCCAGCTCATCCGCGACCGCCTGGAGCTTTTCTGCCTGCACATCGAACAAGGCCAGGCGCTTGCCGGCCTTCGCCAGCTCCCTGGCCACCTCCCGGCCCAGGCCCTCGGCGGCTCCGGTGAGGAACACCACCCTGTCATCCATTGACTTCACCACGTACGCTCCTTCGCTCAGCCACGGGTCGCCTCGGTCACGTCGGCCACCACGGCTACCACCTTGCCGGGTCCCTCGATGCGCGCGAGGGTTGGCCGCAGCAACGCTAGGCAGCTCCGCTCGTATGGGGCCACAAACTGCTCGATGACCTGACTCGACACAGGATCCAGGAGCTCTCCGATCAGCGTGCCGGCCCCGACCACGCGGCCCAGCCCTCGCTCCCGGATCACGGGCTGGTAGATCCCCGGAGCCGACGTGGTGAGCGCGGTCATCGCCGTGCTCACGATCGGATCGGCTCCCTCGGCATCGACCGGCGTCATGACCCCAGCCTGGCCCAGGGCATGCCGCAGACCCTTCGCTACCGCCTCGATCCGCTGGTCCTCCCACTCCCCGCGCCCGCCCATCTCGATCCATGCGCCGGCGGCCCCCTGCGCTCGTGCGTATCCGGTCAGGCTGGCCGGGCGGTCCGGGCCGTCCACGATCAGCGGCGTCCGGATCCAGTTCGCCAGTTCGTGACTGCCGGGAAAGCGGTACGTGAAGCAGTTGATGTTCCAGCTCCCGCCGCCGTGAACGTCGAGGACGACATCCGACCCGTCGAGGACTTTCTCGGCCAGCAGGCTAGCCAGGCGCTGCGTATGCGTGCCGTTCTTATCGCCGGGAAAGGAGTTGTTCAGGTCAAGGAGGTCAAGCTCGGTCTGCCGTGCGTCGGCCTCCGTCGCGAGCGGATGGGCGACCGGCACGACCCGCAAGGTCCCGGTGAGCTCGCTCGCCTTGGCCCGGCCGAGCATGCGGTTAATGGCGATCGTGCTCCACGGCCCCTCGTCGCCATGAACGCTCGCGATCAGGACACCGACCGGCCCGCGGTCCCCGGCCGTGCCGATGCGCACCGGCACATGCCCGCTGGCCAGCCCTGAAGCTACCTCATGGGTCTTCCAGTCGATCGTGTCAAAAAGCGTTTCATTCGCCACCTGCCGCCTCCTCGTGGGCTTCTCAATAGGCGGGCACCTCCGCCAGCCTGCTGCGCCCGCCGAAAGCAGGCGCTTTCTCACCGTCACCGAAGTTCACGTGCCGTAACAATGATGTCTCCAGAGCGACATTACCGGTACAGGTTGTCACCGGTTTGGACGTCTAGTCTTATCCCCATATGCCTGTATACAAAGTTTCTTTACACGGATATAGCGGGTGACGTCAGACACTGCTAGCCTCCTGGGGCTACGGAGTCCCCCGGCCGCGTTTCGTGTGCGCGCAGACGACCGGGCTCCGCTGAAATCGTTTGCGTGTGAGAAAGGCGCGGTACCAGGGGTCCAAGAGTCCAGGGAGGGGTGGACTCGGCCATGTTCGAAGCATCTGACCGGCGTCCTCAACCAGACAACGATCTCACCCTGCTCCAGCTAGCGTCGAAGAGTGCGCCGCCCGCTGCGGGCCAGCGTCGCCGACCCCAGGCAGGCCGCCGGAGCCGGTGGCAATGGCTGGTGGTCGTCGCCGTGGTGATACCTCTGCTGACACCGCTGTACAACCGCGTCCAGCCGCAGCTCTTCGGGCTGCCGTTCTTCTACTGGTCCCAGATGGCGTTCATCGGCCTGGCCGCATGTGTGACCACGGCGGTCTACCTGGCCACCAAGAAGCGCGGATCATGAGCGCGCTGGCCGGCCGCGGAGCTGAGCTTGTCACCGTTATCGTCATGCTCGGGCTGGTCGCCGGCCTCGGGTTCGGCGCCGCGCGGTGGCGAAGGCGGCCATCCTCGTCTGGGCCCGGACAGTGGGACCTGGAAGAGTGGGGCCTGGGCGGACGCGCCTTCGGCGGCACGATCACCTTCTTCCTGGTGGGTGGTGACCTCTATACCGCCTACACCCTGGTAGCGGTGCCCGCCCTGGTGTATGCGCAGGGCGGCCTCGGATTCTTCGCGGTGTCGTATGTGGCGATCACCTTTCCGCTGGTCTACGTGGCGTTGCCCAGGCTGTGGTCGGTCGCCCACGTGCACGGTTTCGTCAGCACCTCCGAGTTCGTGCGGGCCCGCTTCGGCTCACGTGCCCTGTCGGTGCTCGTCGCGGTCGTCGCCATCGTGGGGACCATGCCCTACGTCGCACTTCAGATCGTCGGCTTGCAAGTGGTGTTCCAGGCGCTGGGCCTCAGCGGCGCCCTGCCACTGCTGCTGGCCTTTGCCTTCCTGGCCTTCTTTACCTTCAACTCAGGGCTGCGGGCGCCCGCTCTGCTCGCCATCGTCAAGGACTTCCTCCTGCTGATCACCGTCCTGATGCTGCTGCTCTGGCTGGGGGTGACGGAAGGTGGCTGGGAGGATGTCATCGGTGCCGCCGCCGCGAAGTGGGCCCACGGTCACGGCTCCGGTGGAGGTCTGCTGCTGGCCCCGGCCGGCCAGCTCGGCTACGTGACGCTCATATTGGGTTCCGCGCTCGCGCTCTTCCTCTACCCGCATGCCATAACGGGCGTGCTCGCCGCGAGGAACCGCGCCACTCTTAAGCGCAGCATGTCGACGCTGCCTGTCTACTCTCTGATGCTGGGTATCTTCGCGCTGTTCGGCTTCGTCGCGATATCGGCCCACATCAAGCCCATCGGCGGCAATGTCGACACGATCATTCCGCAGCTGTTCCACTCGACGCTGAGCGGCGCTGCCCTGGGCCTGGCCTACGCCGCGCTGGCCATCGGCGCCCTGGTCCCCGCGTCGGTCATGTCGATCGGGGCGGCGAATGTGTTCACCCGCAGCATCTACCGGGAGTTCATCCGGCCAGACGCCACCCCAGGCCAGGAAGCCCGCGTCAGCAGGAACGCCTCCCTGCTGGTGAAACTGGGCGCGATCGTGGTCGTGCTTCTCCTCAACCTGCAATTCGCGGTCAACCTCCAGCTCATGGGCGGAGTCCTCATCCTGCAGCTGTTCCCGGCCGTCGCCCTGGGCCTTTACACCAGCTGGTTCCATCGCCGGGCGCTCATCGCCGGGCTCGTGGCCGGGCTGGTCAGCGGGATCTTCATGCTCTACCAGATTCCGAGTGTGGGCGCGAACGGGAAGATCACTAGCCACCACTTCGGCGGCAGCTCGTGGCCGCTGGTCCATCTCGGATTGGCTACCCGGCTCGCGGTTTATGCCGGCCTGGCCGCGCTGGCCGTCAACCTGGCCGTCGCTGCGGCGGGCACCCTGGTCTGCCACTGGCGCGGCATCGCCAGCGGAGTAGACCTCACGGATCCCTCGGACTACACGGCCGATGAAGGCGATTCCACCGTCCAGCGGATGCCCGACCTCGTCGAGGGGCAGCGATCCTACCGCGCCAGACACGCCCGCCTCCGCGACCAGAGATCGTTAGGCTCACCCGTGCGCGTAAACGCGGAGATCCAGCGCGCCCGGCGCCGCGACCGCCGACCCGTTCACCAGCTGACTCTCACGTGTTCGTGGGTACCTTGAACTCATGGAGCATCCCCGGCTGCCCGATTCGGCCCGGGTTCCTATTGGACTCAACGTCGCCGAGGCTGAAGCCGCGCAGATAGACGAAGTGCTGGCGCGGCCCGAGTTCGCCGGGTGGACCCGCGCTGAGTGGTGCCGGGAGATAATCCGGTCGGCCCTGCGGTACTACGCGGGAAACGTCCCGGCGCCTGATCCCGGCCAGACTCACGATCCTGGACGGCCTGCCGCCGCTGAGTCCGTGCCCGCCGGCCAGCAACCTGCGGCGACGGCTGACGGTTCCATGGCACCCGCTTCGGACGCGCCCAGCCCGGCGGCCCCGCCTGCCGCCACTCTGGCTGCGCCCGCCGAACCGCCCGAGCCACCGGACCGGCCCGGGTGCGCGCATCCGGCCGATGCCTGGGACTACGAGACCGGCACCTGCGGAGCTTGCGGAGCCGTTCTCTAGGGCAGCGCAAGCCAGAGCTCAGCCAGGCCCGGCCGTCCGTCAGCCAGGGTCTGGTGTGGGGGCTGGCGTGGTGGGCGGAGGGCTCGGTGTCGGGGAACCGAGTGTCGGCGTGGGGCTGGGCGGAGGGCTGCTGGGATCTGGCCACGGAGTCGGCACGGACGTGGTCGTGATCACCATCGTGGGGCTCGGGCTGGGCGAGGCCGTCACGCTGGGTACCGCTACCGGGCTGGGGCTCATCCTGGTGACCGTGGGAAACGGATACGGAGCGAGGATCAGCGGTCGCACCGGAGACGAGCCCGGTGCCACGCCCGGCGCGGGCGTGGCCCTGGCTGGCCGGTGCACGGGGACAGCGGCCAGCCGGGACGCCTCGGTATGCAACCGGGCCAGCACCGTGCCACCGGCGCCCAGTGCCAGGCACGTGACGATCACGGCCACGGGGAAGACGGTCCTGGGCCTGCGGGGGGGCCTGGCTGCCTCATCGCTCGCGGACAGTGACACGTGGGTGCCCTCGTCGGCCAGGTACTCCTCGGCGATCAGCTCCAGCCGATCGTCCTCATCCCAGGCGACCAGCTCGACGTCCTTGGCCTCGATCAGCTCCACAAGCTGGCGCTTGCTCAGCCTGCGCAACACCTTGCGGTCAAGCACCCTGCCGTGCTCGCCGTCATCGGTGTGAATGAACCGCCCCACCCAGTACGACATCGGGGCCCTTCCCGGCTAGCCCCTTGACGGCGCCTGCCACTTCTCCCGTTCGGCGATGAAGGTGCCGACGCCCAAGACGACCCTCAGCCGTCCCTCGGCTCGCAGCAGCTTGAGCGCGGCCCTGACCGTCTCGCGACTGTACCCGCTCCATTGCACGATGGCCGGCTCTGACTCCAGCCGGTCACCGGGGCGGTAGCCGACGCGGCCCCGGTCCATGCGCTTGCGGATCTCGTCGGCCAGGTGACGGTAACGGGGCACGCCGCTGGGCGTCGGCATCGGTTCGCGTCTTCCCGGTGATTGCACGGGCAGAAGCCTAACGATCAGCGGTCGGCATGTCCTTGACCTGAGCGCCATTCGGCTACTTTCAGGGTGGTCATCAAGACGACTGGACGTACGGACGTCCTAGGGATAAAGTGCGACTTTGTCGCTCATGATAGCGATCAAGGCAAGGACCGTCGGGGGGGATGGGAGGGGCCGGTCGCGATGCTCCCATCACCCGGGCCAGATGCGGGCAGCGCGGTAACCATCCTTTACGACCGGCACTACCGATCCCTGGTCAGGCTGGCCGCGCTGCTGGTGCAAGACATCGACGTCGCCGAAGTACTCGTACAGGATTCCTTCGTCGCCATGCACTCGGCCTGGCGACGACTCGCCGACACCGACCGGGCGCTGGCTTACCTGCATCAGGCGGTCGTGACTCGTTCCCGCTCGGCCCTGCGTCACCGCCTGGCCGCAGGCAAGATCCTGCCCGCGCTCGTGCCGGGCACCTCAGGCGCCAGCCCGGCCGCGCTCACCGAACTCGAGCGCTCCGCCCTGGTCTTGGCGCTGCAAACCCTCGCCCCGCGCCAGCGCGAGGCCCTGATCCTGACGTACTACGCCGGCCTGCCGGACGCCCAGATCGCCTCAGCCATGAGAGTCAGCCAAGGCGCGGTCAACAGCCACGCCGCTCAGGCGATGTCCTCGCTGCGGGCAGAGCTGCGCACGACAAACAGATGACAACCCCCCCTGCGCACCACCTTCCGCTACGAGGCGGACCTGCAAACCCGCCAGGCGCTGGCGCCGACGTGCCCGCTTGCCTACGCCCAGTGCCGGAGGATTGAGAAATGGACTACGACGACGCCGTCGCGAGCTCGCCGGTATGGGCGCCGCAGCTGAAGTTCTCGCCGCCCTGGAAGGTGATGACGGACGGCGCAGCGTCGGAAAGCTCCTTCGCGGCCGACAGCAGGTCGGTCACCATGCCGCGAGTTAGCGGGTTGAGCCGGTGCGCGCTGACAAAGCGGACGTGCACGGCTGACTGAACAGGCCCGCGCCTGATCGTGATCTCATGATCGGGGATATTCATGTCAGCTAGCCCGCCAGCTCATAGCTTCCAGTTATAGGCCATCGCCCGCGGGCGCGGTTCGCGGCCGCTGCTTCCTGGTGTCGCATGGCCAGCGCCGGGGATAACGGGCACGTGACCGCCCCGCCGGAGCGTCCTCGCTACAGAGTCCGCGTGGAGATCCCCCGTATCAGCGGCACGCGCGGATGGAGCGCTGCGGCCACAGCATTCGAGCAGAGCCTGGCCGCGCAAGCAAGCCTCCTGGTGACCGAGCGGCAGATCGAACTGGTGACGCGGCAGCGCCGCGACTACGTGCGCGTATCGGTAACGGTCGAGGCCGCCCACGTCGCCGAGGCGGCCGTGGTCACGTGGGTCATGCTGCAGCAAGCGGCGGCTGAGGACACCGAGGGCTGGGACCTGGCCGGAGCCTCAGCCGAGATACGACCCGCGCGGGAGACGCGGTAACGCCAGGCACTGGCCGTCGCCTGGGCCGCGCCGGCGGCCGGGCTCTGCGCTTGCGCTTAGCTTGCGGTCAGCGAACGCGGAGACCGCTCCGGGATAGTTACTAGGCATGCGACTCATGCACCAGGCGCACAGCAGGCCGGCGGCGGATCGCGTCGGCGGCGGCACGAAGCTCGCGGCCCCGGGCGGTATCGCGCTGGAACCATCGGGGCCTGCCCAGCCGCGGGCCCACCGGGCCCGGATGTGGCTCGGGCTGGTGCTGGTACTAGCCATCACGGCGGTGGCGGCGGCCCAGTACGCCGCTGGTCCCGCGATCATCCCGGTGGCCTGGCTGGCGGTCGGGCCGCTGCTGGCCTCGCTGGTGCTGTCGCCGCGGGTCACCGCCGCGCTGGCCGGCTGGGCGCTGCTGCTAGCCGCCGGGCTGGCCGCGGCCGGGCACGTCCGGCCAGGCATGCTGGCCTCGCATCTGAGCGTGTGCCTGCTGCTCGCCGCGTTCGCGGTCGTCAACTCGGCGCTGCGCACGGTGGCGCAGCGACGACTCAGCCAGGTCCGCGCGGTGGCCAGGGTGGCCCAAAGCGCGCTGCTGCGGGAGATCCCAGAGGCGGTCACCGCGGCCAGGCTGGCCTCGCGATACGTCTCCGCCGCGGCCGAGGCACGGGTCGGCGGCGACCTGCTCGAGGTCGTGGCTGACGCCGCCCGCCCGCGCTGGCTGATCGGCGACACCCGCGGCAAGGGCCTGTCGGCGGTGCGCCTGGCCAGCGTCGCGATGACCAGCTTCCGGGACGCCTGCGCCCGGCCTGGCCTGGACCTGGCGGAAATTGCCCGGGCCGTGGACTGGTCGGTCACCAGGGCCGCGGACCAGGAGGACTTCGTGACGGCCGTATTCGCCGAGCTCGACCCGGGCGGCTGGCTGGAGCTGATCACCTGCGGGCACCCCCCGCCGCTGCTGCTGGCCGCAAACGGGGGGGTGCGGGCGCTCAGCCCGCGTGCCTACGCCACGCCGCTCGGCCTGCATCCCGACCTGCAGCCATCAACCTTCACGGTGCACGCGGGCGACCGGGTGCTGTTTTGCACTGACGGCCTGCTGGAGGCACGCGACCGGGCTGGCCGCTACTTCCGGCCTGAGGACTACCTGGACGCGCTGCGCCACCCTGACCTCCAGGCGGCCGCGGACGGGCTGATCAACCGGCTGGCCGCCCACGCGGGCCGCAAGCTCGACGACGATGTCGCGGTGCTCCTGGTGGAGGTCGCACCGCCGCCAGCAGCCAACGAGCCAGGACCAGCCGACGCGCTAGCCCCTGGCTCTCACGCCGTACCCGGCTACCGGCCGCTGGCCCTCGCCGGCGCCAGCGCCGGCACTGGCGGGCCCGGAGCCTGAGCAATGGCTCCGCGCGCCATCGGCGGCTGTCATTGCGGCGGGCCGGCGGCCAGGTGCAGGCTGCTGGCCGTGCGGTGCCCGGACGGGCTCACCCAGGTGACGGTGATCGTGTCGCCCGGATGGAACCGGGAGAGAATGCTGCCCAGGTCGTCGGGCGAGCCGACGGCGTGTCCGTTCACCGCCGTGATGACCGCTCCGCCGGTCATGCCGGCCGAGGCCGCGGGGCTCCCGCAGATCGTCCCGACGATCAAGGTTCCGGAGCCGACCGGCGCGATGGCTGGCGGCACCGTTAGGTCAGTGTTGCTCGTGTAGCAGGCCGGTGTGCTTCCGGAGCCGCCGGAGCCGCCATTGGACTGCTGCTGTGCCTGCGCCTGCGGGCTGCTGCTGGATCCGGAGCCGGTGAAGATTCCGATGAACGGCGGGTAGCCGATCGTGATGGTGGAGCTGGCGCGGCCCCCGGCGATCTGCCGCGCGACCGACAGCGCCGTGTTGACCGGGATCGCGAACCCGGCCGCTGCCTGCTGGTCGTTGGCGTCGTTGCCCGCAGTGTCGATGCCGATGACGCCGACGGAGCTGGCCAGCGGGCCGCCGGAGTCGCCGGGCACGATGTCGGCGTTGGTCTGGATCATCCCGCGCAGCGTCTCGGAGGCGGTGGAGCCTCCCTCGTTGCTGGCGGTGATGGTCTGGTTCAGCGCGGTGATGTGGCCCGCGGTGGCGGTGATGGCGCCCTGGCCCTCGGCGTTGCCCAGGGCCACGACCGCTTGCCCGGCCTTGACCGAGGAAGAGTTCCCGATCGGCACCGTCGTCAGCCCGGACGCGTGCTGCAGCTGGATCAGGGCGACGTCGCCGGTCTTGTCGTAGCCGACGACCATGGCCGTGTAGGTCTTGCCTGTCGAGGCCACGGTGGCGGTGATCTTGGTAGAGCCCTCGATGACGTGGTTGTTGGTCAGCACCAGCCCGTCGGCGTTGATCACCATGCCGGTCCCGGCGGCCGCCTCGCTGTTGTACTGGAGCGCGGTATTGATGATCACCAGGCCTGGCTTGACCTTCGTGGCGATGCCCTGCTCGCCACTGGGCAGCAGGGGAGCCGAAGTAGCCGGGGCGGGAACCGCGCCGCTTCCCGGCAGGGAAACGCCCGAGCCGGACGGGGCGTAGAAGGCCAGGATCAGGGTTGTCGCGAGCCCAGCCCCCAGGAACGCCATCACGATGTGCGTCACTACGTTGCCGCTCCCCCGTCGCCTGGGGGGCCGCTCGTATCCGCTGTCATCGAACATCTGCCCAGTCCACCTCACGAACCTCCGCGGGGAAAGGGGACGTGGGCTCTTGCGGCATAGACCCGGGCTATGCACGTCGAGATCGCCAGGCGGCGGCCGCTCTGTGCGGCTGGGGTTTCGTGCCCCTCCGAGCGAGGCCAGGTGGTCAGAGATCCTGCTCGCGCCTGGTGCGCGCGGCGAACAAGACGGGGATGCCAGCCGAGACGGGGCATGAAGCGCGGCGATGGTGCGGTGCCAGCCCGCCCGATCGCCGTCCTGGCACGATAGCGGCATGGAACGTGTGCTTGGAATCGGTGGATACTTCCTGCGGGCCGCTGACCCGGCGGCCCTGAGCGCGTGGTATCGCGATTGCCTGGGCCTGGACGCCGATGAGAATGGCCTGTGGCGTCAGGGAACCGGGCTGACGGTGTTCGCGACGTTCGAGTCAGAGACCGGCTACTTCGGGTCCCGCGCCCAGCAAACCATGCTCAACTTCCGGGTCCGCAACCTGGATGCGATGCTCACGCAATTGCGCGCCAAGGGAGCGGACGTGGCCAAAGAAACGCAGGAGATGGAGGGTGTCGGCCGGTTCGGCTGGGTCACCGATCCTGAGGGCAACCGGGTCGAGCTGTGGCAGCCCGCCTGACCGCGTCTTCACGCAGGCGGTGAGTAAGGCTCGCCGCCGTGGGAGCCACGCGGATGAACGGCCTCTCCGCTTCTCAGGCCAGTCGGCACCGCGCCCTTCGGCTCCTGCACTGGTCAGTCCGTGAACGTCGGGTCGGCGCCGTGCAGCATCCTGGCCCGTCCCGTGGGCTCCTCCCAGTCCTCGGACCGACCGAACGCGGTCATGTCGAGCAGCGCGTAGGCGGGGATGGTCTGTTCCGCGCCCCTGGCGTAGGCCGAGTAGGTGTGGTAGATCTCGCCGTCGTCGCGCAGGAAGCAGCTGAACCCCGGCACGTCGTCGGACTCGCCGTCCTCCAGCTCCGCCGACAGGTCCTTGTAGTTGTACTGCACCGAGCCCCTGGACTTGTCCAGCGTGACGTGAAAGTCGTAGTTGAAGTCGCTGCCCTCGGAGGAGTACCACGGCACCACCCAGCCCCGGGCGGCTTTATATGCCTCGAGCTTGGCCAGCGGGGCTCGGGACACCAGCACGAACGCGGTGTCGCGGGAATGCAGCTGGGCCAGCAGCCGCTCCGAGATCACGTCGATGCTGGCCGTGCAGCCGGGGCAGGCCGCCTCCCACTCGGGCTGGAACATGACGTGCTGGACGATCAGCTGGCCGCGGTCGCCGAATAGCTCGGCGAGCGTGACCTGCCCCTCGAGGCCTTCGAACGCGTACTTCTTGTCGATCCGGACCATCGGCAAGCGGCGGCGCTCGGCGTAAAGGCCCGTATTCCTGGCGGTCTGCTCCTTCTCCAGGGCGAGCAGCCGCAGCCTGGCCTCAAGCCAATCCTCGCGCGAAACGATCTCCGGCAAAGCCATCGCAACCTCCTGGGACGTGACGGTCTGCAGGAATAGACCGCGCGCAACACCCGGAGTAATCGATCCGCGGCCGGTCAATCGCGGACGGCCAGCACGGTCCGCTGGTGGTCGCGCATGGTTCAGCCGAAGAGGGGGGACGTCCACCGTTTCGGGGATGATGCGCCTGGCGGCACATCGTGGCCACGCCAAACCCCCGGGTGGCCACACCTCCCCCGCCGGGACCGGCACCCAGATCCCGCGAGCCGGCTTGCCGCGCGAGGACCTTCCTGGGCGCTGTCCTGGGACCGCCAGAATTGACGCGGCTGACTGCGAGTAAAAAGGCGATCCCAGGACACCTGTCGGAGCATGACGACTTCGAGCGAGCACGCGGACCTATCGGATCACGCTGCACCGGCCGGCATGAGTCTGCAGACCGACGAGGCGAAGGCCACGGTCGAGGAGATCAAGGCCGAGAACGTCGCCCTGAAGAAGGCTGACCTGACCGCGGAGGCCCAGGCTGAGGCGGTCGTTGAGGAAGCCAAGCAGCTGGCCGAGGTGACGGAGGAAGTGCTAGAGGAACTCAAAGAGATGGAGTCCGAAGCCGAGCACGCGTGACAGGTCAGCCTGAGGCAGCAGCCGCGCCAGTAATTCTGGACGACCGAGGCAGTCTGCCCAGCTGGCCGGTCAGGCGACGAGCCAGGTTTGGTGATCGTCGGCCGGGACTCACCCTAGGCTCGGGCCCATCTGCTACGCGGCTCGAGTGCCCGGCTGGGTGTCGGTCGGCGCGGGATACTGAACTGTGTCCACTCCCGCGCTGGAGGCCGCCGAGGCCCTGGGTCTTCCGTACTGCGTGATCCAGCATGGCCCGGTACGCAGCTTGGCCGAGGCGGCTCGGGCGCGCGGCGTGGCGCCCGCCGATGTGGTCAAAACGCTGGTGGTGCGCCGCGGAGAGGATGACTTCCTGTTCGTGCTCGTGCCCGGCGACCGCGCCATCTCCTGGCCGAAGCTGCGGCGACTGCTGGGCGTGAGCCGCCTGTCCATGCCCGCTGCCGAGGTGGCCAGGCAGGCAACCGGATACGAGCGTGGCACGATCACGCCATTCGGGTCGGCCAGGCCTTGGCCGGTGATCGCCGATGAGCGCGTGCGCGGCCGCAAGATCACCCTCGGCGCGGGCGAGCACGGTCTCGCCCTGGCGGCGGACGCCGACGCGATCCTGCGGGCACTCGACGCGTCCGTGGCGGACATCTCCGACCCCGAGCCCGCCGCCTAAGCGGCCACGCCCGCCCCGGCGCTGACCGGCACGTCGAGGATGTCGCCAGCCGACGTTATCCCCGACCTGACGCACAGCTCCGCACGCCAACAGCGCGGGTGTCAAACGGCTGTGACGCCGGCGGCCCGGGCCTTTGCACAAGCCGCCTTCCCCGCCCACGCCGTCCAGCTCAATGCTGTCGCCACCGTCTTCTGTGAGTTCGTCACACTTCGTCAGGAGGGAGGCTTGGGCAATATCGATCCCGGGACAGAGCGTACTGTCCATCCCGCCGGAAGGGGCTTGATCACCATCACACACGGACCTGCGGGGCTGGGCCGGAGTGAGGCGTGCATGGCGCCGCCGGACAACGGCAGCGTCTTGAAGCTGAGCTTGCCAGGCACGGTACCGGTCTGTCGCACGAAGACCTGGGAGAAGCGGTCTGGCTTAGCCGCGGCCTTCTTCCCGGCCATGGCCGGGGGCAGGATGGCCACGTAGCCAGAAGGCTCCGCCCAGAAGACGCAGCCACCGGACTGGTAGGTCATCATCGGGGCGCTGGCACCGTGGGCGCTGGCTGGCGTGCCTTGCGGCCGGGCCTGGCTCGTGACGTACAGACTCCCGACGACCGCCAGGATCGCCGCTGCGGCCATGGCTTGCGCGACCCGCCGCGAGTAGAACAGCACGCGCCCCCACTCCAAGGCCGCGCCCCAGACCAGGTTGAGCACGGCCAGCAGCGGCGAGAGCTCGCCCGCGCTGATGAGATCATCAGTCAGGCTAGCCAGCTCGGCGCCGTACCGGTCCCGGAAGGCCCGCGGGTACAAAGCCAGCAGCACGCGCATCAGATGACCGTTCATGACGATGCCACCGCTATGCGCCGCAAGCCGACCTCGGCGATGCGGGCCGATTCGGTCAGCCGCTCGTGCAGGAACTCCCGGCCTGCCGCGGTGATCCGGTACGGGCGCCTTCGGTCCTCCGCAGGCAGCGCCTCGACCAGGCCTGCCCGCTCCAGCTTGGCCAGCGCGCCGTACAGGGTGCCCGGGCCGAGCTTGACTCCGGCGAAGCCTTCGATGTCCTTGATCAGCGCGTATCCGTGTTTCGGCCAGTCAGCCAGGCTGGTCAGGATCAGGATGCTGCGGTCAGATGAACCGCGGATCGTGTCTTTGGTCATGCCTCGCCTCCCCGATGACTCCAAGAACGATACATCGGAAAACGTAATAGTGGAAGCTCACGACTCCTGCAAGCTCACCGCTCCCCAGCCCTCCGTCATCCGGCAGGTCCTGGACAAGCTCCATTTTTGCTCAGCGACGCCACGAGCTGCCCTGCGCCCCAGATACGCGCTCCTGCCCCTGACCGAGCGGCGTTAAGCACCGGCCACGACCCAGCGGTAGCGCCAGCCCGACAACGCGCTCATGCCGATGCCTGCGTCTGTAAAGGCTCGGGCAGATTACACGCTCCCCTCAGTCGTCCCCGATGTAGCCCGTATCGGGATTGATCATGGCGAGGAAGACGCGAATGCTCTCCTGGTGCTCCTCCACAGACCGATTCTGTGTCCCGCTCGACCCGAATCCATAGCCCTCGTTAGGCCCGCTCAGCCAGTCGTAGGCAGTGCCCCCATCCCCAGCCCGGCGAATGGCGAACCGTTCGCCATCGACGTCAAGGGTGAACAACACCGGCCCGGGCCTTCCCTCTGTTCCGCGGTACACAGCTGGAACGGCGGGGGGACCGTCGCCGTCACCGCTGGGACTCCGGTCCATGACAGCCAGCATCCACGGCCGCCAGCGTTGATGTCCATCGCACACGCGCTCGGCTGACGCACTCATCTAGCCGCGCCGAGGGCGTTGAGCCCGATTACGCATCACGCCTTGCTGGGCTGGAGGCCGAGCACGAGGATCTGCAGGCCCGTCTCCGGGAGGAAACCGCTGCTCTGATAGAGCCGGAGCGCTGCGGTGTTGCACACTTCCGTCTGGACTGACAGGCGGATGGCGCCGGCCGCGGCTGCGGCGGCCCGAACGGCGCCCAATAGCGCACGGCCGATGCCGCAGCGCCGCGCGCTGGGCACGACGTACAGATCGCGAAGCTGCCAGGAGCAGCCCAGTCGCAGCGAGGCCGGCACAGTAACGGTGGTGGCGAATCCGGCCAGATCCGCGTCCGTGTGAGCGGTAAAGATGGTCAGCATCCCCGAACGGGTCTGCTGGGCAAGCCAGGCCAGGACCTGCCCGGCCATCAGCAGCTGGCCGTAATGATGGCGGTACTGGTCGAACACCTCGGCCACATCAACCAGCTCAGCGGGCGTCGGCTGGTCCAGCTGGGCAATCACTGGATTCATGATCTCAAGCTACAGCCGGGCTGTCTTCGCCTACGGCATCCATCCTTGGGGCCACGCGGGACTGCTCGGTGCGAACATCCGGTCATGCCGCAGCCCGTGAACAGGTGATCGCGCCATCTGGCCAGGCGGATTCATCATGTGTGCGTGGCCGCCACGGCGGTGCGCTGTGATCAGCCTTGGAGGCCGGGATCTGCCGAGGGCGGCAGGTAACCTTGCGTGACCAGGCGCTGTGCTCCGGCGGCGTACGCGGCAGGATCGTTGGGGGCGATCGTGGCCAGCCCGTCGACGTACCGGTTGAACATGCAGAACGTTGCGGCGATCAAGACCGTGTCATGAATCTCCACATCCGTCGCGCCCACCGCGCGGGCCCGCGCGACCTGCCCCGGAGTGACCGCGTGCCCGCCCTGGGCTACCGCCGCGGCGATCGCCAGCAGGGCTTTCAGCTTGGCTGAGACCGGCGCGGTGGCGGGGTCGGCGCGGACCTGCTCGACCACCGCCATGCCCCCAGGCAGCTGGGCTGCGGCACACGCAGCGTGCGACGACGAGCAGTAGCGGCAGTCGTTGAGTGCCGACACGTAAGCGGCGATCAGTTCCCGCTCGCCCCGGGTCAGGGTGCTCGGCCCGCGCAGCAGCACCTCGGCCAGCTCGCTGAGCGGGCCGGCCGTCTGCGGGCGGTAGCGCAGCAAGCCGCGGATTCCCGGTTCGGCGGAGTTCAGGGCGATGTACGGCATGCATGCTCCTCACCTGCGCGGAAGACCGGGCACAGCATGCAGCATCGGCGCCCGGAAGGCCGCGGTCAACAATCTCGGCGCAGTCGTCCCGGCAACCCGGCGGATGGGGCACAGCGTCGCGAGCGAACGCCCGCTGTCCCGGCGAGCCAGGGGCCCGGAACGACCGGTTACGTGGCTGGCGGGACTCCCCCAAGGGCGAGGTCGATGGCCTGGTCGAAGCGGAGTGTCATCCCGCGGGTGTAGGCCCGCTGGAGCTGCTCACCGCCGAGGGCCCGGCGTGCCTGGTCGAGGCTTTCCTGGCGACGGCGCTCGTCGCAGGGTTCCCACGGGGTGCCTGTCTGTTCCGTCAGGGCTTGCGCGATGCCGTGCAGCGTGGCTGCACGGTGCCAGTCCCTCAGGTCGGCGGCCAGGCACGCCAGCCCGATGATGGCGCCGGCGCTCGGCCAAGGTTCTCGCGGCGGCTGTTCCTGCAGTCGGCCGGGCTCTTGCAGCCGGGGCGGAACGCGGCCGTGCGCCGGCGTGCCAGGCGATGTATTCCGCGGTTGCCCGGCACGCTGTACCGGCGGCCTGGCCCGGGCCGGGTGACCGGGTTGTTGTCCTGGGTGATGTACCTGCTAGACGGTCGGATGGACGAGGTAGGTCCCAGGCTCCGCGCCGCGGACCTCGACTGGGCGCCAGCCGAGCTTGGCGTAGAAGCGCCTGGCGTTCAGGTTCGCCGGGCGGACGCCGAGGTAGCAGGACGCCGCCCCGGCGGCCGCCACCGAGGCCAGGAACGTACCGATCAGCTCCCGCCCGTGGCCGGCCCCCCGGTAACCGGCCAGCAGGTTGATATGCAGGTGCGCCGGGTACGGCGCCAGTTCGGGCAGCAGCAAGCGCTCGGGGTGGAACATCACATCGAGACGGTGCTCCTCCTCGGTCACCGGCGGGCCGGACAGCGGCTGGTACTGGGCCCGCAGCCGCGGCAGCCACCGTTGCCTGTAGGCGGC
This sequence comes from uncultured Actinomycetota bacterium, assembly GCA_963795055.1. GTDB lineage: Bacteria > Actinomycetota > Actinomycetes > Streptosporangiales > Streptosporangiaceae > JASHPR01. Next base: position 7,221 of record CAWCGJ010000005.1, on the reverse strand, counting down.
CACAAAGTCGGGGGTGCTGGCCGTGCCGATGACATAACCAACAGCGCGCTCGCCGTTGTCTAGCACATAGGCGTGTTCGGGCTCCAGGAACAGGTACGGGCCGGCGACGATATCGGGGACCAGGTCATCGGTGCTGTACCGGCCGCGCACGCCCCGGCCCGCGCCCGCGGTCTCCACGCAGACCTCATACACGGCGGCCCGGTCACCGTCACGGTAGCGGCGGATCGTAGCGGTCAAGCTCCCAGCCTATGAGCGGCAAGACCAGGACAGGCGGCTGTCTGCCGTGATTAATACGCAGGCCGGCTCGTCCGCGCAGCAAGCCACCAAGATTCCGGGGCCCCCGGGCCGCGCGCCTGACCTGTCGTGGCGGTCGTTCTCCTAGCCTGCCGGGCTGCGGCAGCGCTACCGCTGATCATCGAGCCGTCCCGGCAATGACCAGCCGTGACCTCCGTCAAGAAACATGATCGTGCGTAGACGCCGATCTGCGCGGTGGCCCAGCCGATGCCACCGCCTGGGTGCGCCGCCCCGCCCACCCGAATGGTTGATCTGAGCGCGTTCGCGCGATTCTCGACTCACGCTCATGCCGATGTGAGAGCGTGCCTGTCTTATCGGTGACGGGTGTTAAATAGGCTTGCCGCCGACATGTCCGAGACCAGCAGCCCAACATTACTGACGATTTCCTGATAGGCCTCTTCCCTATAAAGCTCCCTTTCCGAGACATCATCGGAAATCCTGCCTGGTTCGCCGATATCGGCCACTGACCATATATACGGACTAGCAGGAAAGGTCACGTACCGCAGGCACTCGCCGTAGACCCGCTGATTCATGCACACCGCAATATCAGATTCCTCCAGACGCGACTGCGTCAGCTGATCTCCATAGCCGTCCTTCGCAAATTCTCGTATACCGTGCTTCTCAAGAAGATCGAGCGTCATTCTGTAGTAGGCCAGATTCCTTGCCTTATCCGACGCCGCAGTCGTCCCGCTCGACAGAACCCTCGAATCCTTAATCTCGAGTGAGCTCAGATAGGCTTCGGCAATAATGCTCCTGAACGAGTTCCCCCGGCATATGAAGTGAATAATCACCCCGCCATGTTAGCGAACCTCGCATCAGCGGCACAACGTCGTACCGGTTAATCAATGCTTGCTATTTGCGGTCAGGAGATAGTCTCGATCCCTCATACCGCCAAGCCTGGTCCCGTCCAGGCTGAGCTGCTCACTCGTGGTCGGCTCAGTTGCGAGCAGTCCGCTCGGTTCGCGGCCGCTGGGGCCAGCTGGCCCGGCTCTCCATCAACCCACTACGCAGTGAGGCAAAGCTAGAGCGGGTATTGGCGCAAGGTTTCCTGGACGCGCTGGTCGCCGGGATTGCCGATGCGCTGGTAGATCGCGAGTGCCTGTCGCAGGCACGCGGTCCCTTCGCCGGGGTGGCCGTCTTGGAGATAAGCGTTACCGATTCCTTCCAGGGCACGTGCTTCCTCAAGAGGCGCGCCAAGCTCGCGGGCGATGACGAGCGCCTGATGGTGATGTTCGCGGGCCTCCTGGATGGCCAGGGTCCGCAGTGATAGCTCGCCGAGGCTGTTCAGCGCCATGGCCAGGCCGTGCTGGGAGCCCAGGTCGCGGAACAAGTCAATGGCCTCAGCCACGCTGGCGGCGGCGGCCGGGTAGTCGCCGGTCAGCTGCCGCAGCAGGCCGAGCTCGTCCAGGGCCCAGGCCTGGCCTAGCCGGTCACCGAGACTACGGAACAAGCCCAGGGCCTGCCTTTCATCGGCGGCGGCGGCGGCGTAATCTCCCGTCAGCCGCCGCACGGCGCCGAGCCCGCACAGCGCGTCGGCCTCGTCGAACCGCGAACCGACGCTCCGGAACAGGGGCAGCGCCTGCTGGTAGCTGGCGATGGCCGGCCGGTAGTCGCCGGTCAGCTGCTGTACCAGGCCCAGGTCGGTCAGGGAGACGGCCTCCGCGAGCGGATCGCCCGCGTCCCGGGCCAGCGCCAGTGCTTGCTGGTGGCTGGCCGTGGCAGCCGGGTAATCCCCGCGATCTTGCTGCACTAGGCCCAGGTGGTTGCGGGCGTAGGCCTGGCCGGGAAGGTCGCCGAGGTCGCCGAACAACTCGATGGCCTCGGCCAGGCTGTCGGTGGCGCCCGGGTAGTCGCCGGTCAGCTGCTGCAGCAGGCCGAGCTCGTCCAGCGCGCCGGCCCGGCCGGCCCGGTCCCCCGCATCGCGTGCCGCCGAAAGAGCCGTCCGGTATTGAGCCGCGGCCTGATCCCAGTGACCACGGGCCCTCAGGAACCCGCCGATCGCGGTAGCGATCGCGATTGCGTGCAACGGCATCGCGTGCGCGGCGTAGTTGATGGCCGCGTGCAGGTTAGGGCGCTCGGCTTCCAGCCAGGCCGCCGCCTGCGGGGAAGAGGCCACCGCAGGAGCGTTGTCTGGCGGCAGGCCCGGTGGCGGGCGCCCGCCGGCGGTGGTCCAGGTGGCGATGTGCGCTGGCGCATGCCGCGGTGTGCGCGTAGTAGCCCACCAGTCGGCCAGCTTCGGCCGGTGGATCTTCTTCGTCGGCGGCGGCCAGTGAGCGGGCGTGCTCGCGGAGCAGGTCGTGCAGGAGGTAGCGGCCGGGTGCGGGCTCGGTGATCAGATGATGGTCGTAAAGCTCGTCGAGCAGACGGCGTGCGCTCTCTAGGCTGGTGTCGTCGAGGGCCGCAGCGGCGTAGCCGTCGATGTCATGGCCCGGTACCAGGCCGAGCCGGCGGAACAGCCGTTGCTGAGCCGCGGTGAGATCGGCGTAGGACAGGTCGAACGCCGCCGCCACCGACAGGTTCTCGGCCCGCATGACGGCCAGCCGGTCGCTCGCCGCCGCCAGGCCGGCGGTGAGTTCGGCGGCGGTCCGGGCCGGGTGATGCCTCAGCTGGCTGGCCAGCATTCCGATCGCCAGTGGCAGGTACCCGCAGAGCCGGGTGATCTCCCCGGCCGGGCCAGCCTCAGCGTCTAGGTCGTCGCGCCTGGCCAGGCGGGCCAGCAGCGTCGCGGCCTCTTCGGGCGGCATGACATCCATGCTGATAACGACCGGGTCTTCGAGCGCGGCCAGGCGCCTGCGGCTGGTGATCAGGACAAGGCTGTTCGGGGTGCCAGGCAGCAGCGGCCGGACCTGCTCGTGGCCGACTGCGTCGTCGAGGACCAGCAAGATCTTCTTGCCGGCCGTGTAATCGCGCCAGCGGCCTGCCCGCGCTTCCAGACCGGGCGGGAGCTGCTGTGCCGCCACTCCTGCTGTCATCAGCAAGCCGGCCAGCGCGTCCGCCGGGTCGACCGGCCGCTGCCCGGGCGTGTGCGCGTGCAGCGGAAGGAAGAACTGCCCGTCGGGGAAGTCTGGGGCTAGCCGGTGCGCGGCATGGACCGCCAGGCTCGTCTTGCCGATGCCCGCCATTCCGTCGATGGCCCGGATCCGTGCCTGCGGCCGGCCTCCCGCCACATCAGCCAGCAGCCGCGCCAGCTCGGGCTGGCGGCCGGTGAAGCTGCCGACGGCACGCGGCAGCGTCCGCGTCGCCGCAGCCGCCGGAGAACTGAGGGTGCGCAGTGGCGGGAACTCGGCTTGCAGGCCCGGGGCGCTCAGCTGGAAGATCTGCTCCGGACGCCCCAGGTCTTTCAGCTGGTGCACGCCCAGATCAATCAGCGTCGCGTCCGGCGGAAGCGCATCCCGCACCAGGGCTGCCGCCGTCTCAGAAACCAGGACCTGGCCACCGTGCCCGACCGCCGCCACCCGCGCAGCGCGATGCACATCCAAGCCCACCGGGCCTACGGCCGTGTCCGACGCCTCACCGGTATGCACCCCCATCCGCACCCGGACGTGCTCCCCGGCAGGCCACACATGACCCTCAAGGGCCTGCTGCATTTGCACTACAGCCGCCACGCACGCCCGCGGCGACGAGAACGCCGCGAAGAACCCGTCCCCGAGCGTGTTCAGCTCCCGGCCACCGTGCCCGGCCAGAACCGACCGGATCAGCGCGTGATGATCGGCCAGCAGCTGCGCATACACGCCTTCACCCACCCGCCGCAGCAGCGCCGTTGAGCCCTCGATATCTGTAAACAGAAACGTGAGAGTCTCCACACCCGCAGCGTAAAGCGCTGAATCCCCGGTGAGTCCGGAGACCACTGACTGCACTGGCCACGCCGGACAGGCAGCGCGCCGGATCGACGTCGCTGCTTCCAGTCGAACCTGACGCGGCCCGGCAGCAGTTACGTCCTGTCATGATCCTCTGACACGCCAAGCCGCCGGCCTGAACGGCTACAGAGATGCTGGCGGGAGTGAGCACAGCAGGACACAATCGGCGCGCTGGGCCGGGCCGGGTCCCGCCGCCTTCTCACCGGTCGGGCGGATCAGCCGCGCTCCCCCGGCATGAGCCGGTCAGGGCAGTTAATAGGGCTTTACTTCCAATATCGGGAACTCCACTCCCTGACGCCGTTCACGAGTCTTCGCCGACGCATAGGCTCCTCCTTTCTGGGGCTGCCAGGCGCTGCCCGCGGTGCCCTTGGCCTTCGCGGGCGGTCGTATCTGGTGCGGCCAGGGCCGCTAGGCTTGTCGTCGTGCTGCCGGAGGAACTGCCGGTCATGGAGTTGCCTTCCCCGGCCCGCTGCGCGATCAGCTCGTCGCCGCGGTCCTGGCCGGCACGAAAACCACGACAAGCGGGCTGCTGGCAGATTACGAACACGAGGGGTCACCGCTGCCCCGGCCCGGGCTGCGCCAGGCAGTGATCGATTCGGCGGGCAACCGGGTCGCGGTAATCGAGACGACCGCGGTACGGGTAATCCGCCTGGGCGATGTGGACCTGGCGCACGCCCTGGGCGAGGGCGAAGGCTTCACCTCCGTCTGCGTCCCGCACGAGACCGCATTGCCAACAGGCCACGGCCCGACCGCATCACGTCATCGCGGCAGAAGTGAGTCGTGCAAGCGCGCGAGCGTGGCGGGCTCGAACCGGCAACCGCGGGTGAGTCGTCGCGTACCTGTGCTGGCGGAGGACCGGATGGGCCGGGCCCGATCCCAGCCCGGGACAACGCCCAGGCAGTGCCCGGCCGGGTACTGGCGCCGGATGCCGGTGACCGGAACCACCCCATGGCGGGCCTGCGTCGAATGTGCATGAGACGCTGGGCGGTACCGCTGCTGGCCGCTGTCGCCGTGGCGCTGGTCAGCGCGGGCTGCGGGTCCGGCCGGGTAGCCGGGAGCCCGCAGTCGCCGCTGACCGGCCGCAAGTGGATCGTCACAGGGATCGTGACGCTCGCTGGCACGGCGCCGGTTCCGGCCGGGACCAGGGCTTACCTGCTGTCCGGCCCGGGTGCCAAGATGACGGGCTTTAGCGGCTGCAACTCGCTGGCCGGCCGGTTCGCCGCAGCCCGCGGCACGATCACGTTCTCTGCGATGACGCTGACGCTGGTGGGATGCGCGGGGTCGCCGCAGGGCCGCCTTGAGGCGGCGGTGATGGGGTGCTGAGCCAGCAGGCGGCCTACACCGTCACCGCAAACGTCCTCAGCCCCACCACGCCGGACGGCCGGGGCATCCGGCTGGCTGCCGGGGCCTGACCTGCCGCCTGCCCAGCCGGCCAAGTATCCGGCGCGCCCGGCCCGCTCGTCGCAGCCAGGCACCCCACGGCGTGCAGGGTCAGCCACTCGATCGTCCCGATCCCGGCCGGTCGATCGTCATCGTGGTAGGAGAGCGCGCCCGCGCAGGATGTAGGCCCATCCATAATCCGGGCGGAAGTGAACCTTTTCCATCCGCCGACCGCACGCCGGCAGTACGGTGGGCAGCTGTGGGGGAAGATGGAAAAGGTTCAGGTGCTGGCCACCAGAAGTTTCCGTAACGCGAACGCGCGGAGGGAACCGGTCATGCGGCGCCTGACCAAGAGCGTGGTCCTTTTCGCGGCGGCCCTGGCCGTCGGATTGATGGCGGCGGGCTGCGGGGGCAGTCTCAGCAGCGCGATCAGCAGCGCGGCCCCCAGCATCACCCGGCCGACCCTGCCGAGCGCGAACGCGGGCGGCTCGCCCACCACCGAGGCGCCGGTGCCGGCTCAGCCGGCCGTTTCCCCGTCGCCGGCCAGTTCGACCAGCTCATCGCTGCTCTGGCTGTGGATCCTCATCGCCGCGGTCGTGATCATCGGCATCATCGTGCTGGTGATGGTGGCCCGCTCCTCCTCCCGACGCCGCTCCACGGCCGCGGGCGACTGGCGCCAGCAGACCATCGACGCGTACGCCCAGGGATCGGCGCTCTACGACGCGATGAACGTCGCCGAGCGGCCCGGCGCGCTGGCCGCCGATGACAGCGGCGCCCGCTGGGCCGACATCCAGCGCCGCGCGGACGACCTGGCCCAGAGGCTGTACGCGATGCGCGAGTCCGCCCCGGACGAGGACGAGCGGGCCCGGGTCGCCGACGCGCTCGGGGCGCTGCAGGCGGTCCGTTCGGCCATGGACGCCGAGAGGGCCCCCGGCGGCGCCGAGCCCCGGCAGGCCGAGGTGGTGCACGGCCGGCTGTACGCGTTCGACGCGGCGTTGCGGGCGCTGCGCCCGCCCGACCCGAACATGCGCTACTGAGCTCCGCTCGAGCTCGATACTCCTGGGCGAACATGGCCCCGGCCGACCTGCTTGCGGCCACGCCTGACTCACCTGCTCGCGCCCTGGCGGCAGGTGAATGACGCACGGCTACCGCGGCCCGCCCGGCGCGGGAGCAGGCCCAGCCCGCGGCGGCCGAGCGGCCCGCACCCGTGGCGGGCCGCAGCCCGTGGCCGCGCGGGCCGCCGCCCGGTGGCCAGCGGCCCTGCGCGCGGCCGGGCGACGGCCCGTGGTGCTCAGGTACCGAGCAGCTTGGCCTTGGCCACGTGAACTCGTCGTCGGTCAGCGCGCCCTGGTCGTGCAGGGTGGCAAGCTGGCTCAACTGGTCGTATACCGACGGGGCCGCCGCTGGAGCCGCGGGGACGGCGCCTGCTGGTACTGCGGAGGCCCCTGCTGGTACTGCGGTGGGGCATCGCCCAGGTACTCGACCAGCCCGGCTGGCGTCCAGCCCGACGGCACGACCGACCGACCGCTGCCACGCCTCCTGGTCCAGCCCCGCCACGATCGAAAGCACCGAGTCGCGCTGGTAGTGGAGGAAGTGGATCTGCCCAGTGACGGTCACAAAGTCGAAGCCATGGCCGTCACAGATAGTGATCGGATTTGCTGGTCGTCGCGCCGCGAGTCTGCTCCGAACG
>CAWCGJ010000004.1:0-103922 GCA_963795055.1 uncultured Actinomycetota bacterium | reverse complement strand
GGTGTAAATCGGCGGGCGAGGTTCCGGCTTCATGGTGATGTTAGGCGGTTGCCCTGACAGTTTCGGGGTGATCTTCGGGCTGGGCGGCGGTCACGGTGCGTGGCCGCAGCTGGGCGGGCGGTTCGAGCAGCGAGCGGCGCAGGTCCTGGAGCTGGCGCAGGCCGGCGGCGGTCATGGTGAAGCCGCGCCAGCCGCGGGAGGCCCGGTCCAGCACGGCCCAGACCAGGGTGAGGCAGCTGGTCTCGCCGGGGAGCCGGCCGATGACCTTGACCCGGCGGCGGGTCTCGCCGAAGGTGCGCTCGATTAACCGGCCATTGTGATCTTGTCAAGGGGAGCCGGGAAATTGGGTCGTGTTTTCGAGGCGGCTGCGGTGGTGTTCAAGCGCGCTGATGACCCGGCCGTGCCGCTTGACCTCGCCGTCCCAGCCGCGCTGTTCGGCGTCGGCGCGTAGCTGGCGGATGTCGGTGAGCTGGTCGCGCAGGGCAGGCAGATGTTCGGGGCCGGGAACGAAGTTGTCGCAGGTCTCGCAGATGTTGGCGTAGGGGCAGGCGCCTGCGGCGAGGTGACGGGAGCAGTAGCCGTGGGCCACGCGGGTCTTGAGGAACTCCGAGGCGATCCAGTCCACCTTGGCGGGCACGATCGGCTGGCCGGCGGGGGCGATGGGCAGGGTCTTGCGGACCTTGCCGATGGCCTGGTCGTAGGCAGAGCGCAGGGCCGGCGAGGCGAGGGTGGCGTAGCGCAGTGTCATCTCGGGTGTGACGTGGCCGAGGACGGCCATCAGGGCCTGCAGGCTCATCCCGGCGTTCGCCAATTCGGTGGCATAGGTGTGACGGAGCTGATGGGGGGTCACGTTGAGCGGCTGCCCGCCGGGCCCGGCCAGCCCGGCCGCGGCGGCGGCGGCGCGCAGGCCCTCGCGGATCCGCCAGGCGCTGAGCCGCCGGCCGTGCTCGGCGAACAGGAAGTCGGCAGGTTTGCCGGTGCGCGGGTGGGGGTGGGGCCGCTGCTGGCCGCGGTGGCAGGCCCAGGCGTCGAGAGCGGCCACGGTGGCGGAATCGAGCGGGACGGCGCGCTCGGTGCCCAGCTTGCCGAGCGGGACGCGCAGCCATGTGCCGGTGGGCCCGTAGTCGGCGACGCAGCCGAGCTCTAGGTCGAGGCACTCGCCCAGGCGCAGCCCGGAGCGGCGCAGCAGCAGGATCGCCGAGCGGGCGAACAGGTCATCCAGGCTCGCTGCTGCGGCCATCAGCGCGGCGTCGGCATCAGGGGCCAGCGCCCGGGGCAGCGGCCGTGGCAGGCGGGGCACGTCGCTGGCGAAGATGAGCCGGCGCTGCGGCCGGTCAGCCCATCCCCACAAGGTGATGTCGTCGAGGAAGTTCCGGATGGTCAGCACGGCGCCGTGCACGGCTGCGGCCGAGACCCGCTGGTCGCGGGCGACCCGGCCGCGCCAGGTCCGGGTCCGGTTCCAGGCCAGGAAGGCTTCGATGTGGTGGCGTTCCAGCTGGCCGAGCGAGGTGGGGGCGGGGAACTGCTCGCCGAGGAACATCCCGAACGGGATGAGGTCGTTGACCAGCCCGTCCACCGAGGACCGTGACAGCACCGCAGCCCGGGTCTGCACGTAGCGGGCCATGGCCCGGCGGATGCCAGGAGCAGGGACGACCGCCAGGCGTTCCTCCGCCGAGCCGCCCGCCGGGCCGCGCTGCGGCGGCTGCGGGAGCTGGCCGCACTCAAACAGCAACTGGCGCAGGCCAAACAAACGTCCGCGCCACTGCTTGAGCGTGGTAGCCGACGCGCTGGTGACCTCGCCGAGGGCGGCGGCGAAGCCGTCGAGGTCCTGCGCGTCGATCCCGGGGATCGTCGTCTGGGACCAGGCGATGACCGCCGGGACGAACTGGTCGATGACGCTGCGCCCCCAGTAGTAGCTCCACCCCAGCCGCCGCGCGATCTCCCAGAGGTGCTCGAAGTCTTCCGGCCATAGCTGACGGACGGTGGCGCTCATGCCCCCAAGATCCTTGGCGGCGAGCAGGTCCAGGTCCAGGCGGATCAGCCCGGACAGCCCGGCCCATGACAGCAGCGGCCACGCCTTGGTCCGGCGCAGGTCGGCCAGCCTGCCCCTTGTCGGCCGGGCCATCCACTCACCGAGATCAGGGTGTTCAGCCAGGAACAGCCGGGCCAGGCGGAGCCTCTCACGCAGGGTCCGGTCCGGGAGCGCGACCTGGTGGCAGAACCGGGCATAGCCCTCGAGCAGCAGATGGTCGGCATCGGTGGCGAAGCGGGGAACCGGAGCGGTCATCGCCCGATCACCGCCCGGGCTGCGGCGTACTCGGCGGCCAGATGCTCGTCGGACAGGTGCACATACCCGGCGGTGGTTTCCGGGGAAGCGTGGCCCATCAGCTGCCGCAACGCCAGCAGGTCGATGCCCGCCGCCGCCAGCTCGGTGCCATAGGTATGGCGCAGCCGGTGCGGGCGCACCCGAAGAGCGCCCGAGCGCTGCCGGTGGTAACGGAACACGCTGCGCATCCCGGCCTCGGTGAGCGGCCTGCCCGCAGTTGGCCCATGCAGCACCACGAAACACTCCGGCGTGGCAAGCGCCGGCGGGCGCTCGCGGGCCAGGTAAGCAGCAAGCTCGGCGAAGAACACGCCATCGACAGGGACGACCCGTTCCCGGCCACCCTTGCCCAGCACCCGCAGCTCCCGGCGTCCCTGGTCCACATCGGCGAGCAGGAGCTGGCGGACCTCCCCGGCCCTCAGCCCGCCGAGCACCATGGCCAGCACGACCGCCCGGTCCCGGTGCGACCCCAGGCCAGCCAGGAACAACGACACATCAGCCGGGTCAAGCGACTCCGGCAGCCGCCGTTCCTGACGGACCAGCCGGCCGCCACCCCGCACCCGGCCCGGACCCAGATGCCCCAGCAGCCCGCGCGACTTCGGTCGCAGCCCCTGGCCGCGCCGCGGCGCCGGCACCGGGTTATCGGCCCGCGCACCAGCCAGAACCAGATACTCAAACAGTGCCCGGGCCGCGGCAACCCGCCTGTTCACCGACGCAGGCGCCGCCCGCCCGCCACCAATCGCCACGACCTTGCCATCCCGCCGCCTCGGGGCCGACTGCCAGTCAATCCAGTCAAAGACGTCCGTGGGCACCAGGTCGCCCAGGCCGATGCCTCTGTCCTCTAGGAACCGTGCCAGGCACAAGATGTCGAACGCGTAGGCCCGCACCGTCGCCGGAGAGAACCGCCGGGTCTCCAGGTGCGACAAGAACGCGTTCGCTGACACGGTGCCAGCCCACGTGCCATCAAGCCGGTGCGAACCGTCGCTGCGCTTCACAGCCACCGTCATCGCCAACCCCCAAGGGCCGCGCCCAGGCTCAGGATGAACCCGGACTCCTCCCGGCCCGGGGACCTCAGGCCGCTTCGGCGAGTCGGGCTTCCCATGGCCGGTTAACCCATATGAAGTTGGAGTGCCGGATCCGCTTGTGGTGCTCGACGGGGAACCGCAGGTAGGCGGTCAGGCCCTCCCGGTCGGTGAGCAAGATCTTGACCGCGGCCGGGTAGAGCGCCCGGTACCTGGCGGCGAACTCGCCGATCCGGTGATCGATGATCTCCGCGAGGCGCGGGCCGGGTGGCGTCTTCAGGTCCTCGGTGCCGAAGATCGCCCAGTAGGCGTCCTTGACCTCAGCCTGCATCCCGGCCGGGATCTTGGCGAGAATGTTCCGGGCTCGGTGAACAAGACAGCGCTGCCTGAGCGCGGCGGGGTAGACCTGCTCGATCGCGCCGATCAGGCCCGGGGCGCCGTCGCTGATGACCAGCAGCGGGCTGGCCAGGCCGCGGTCGCGCAGGTCGGAAAGGAAGTCCTTCCAGGCGTCGAAGGACTCGCCGGTGCCGGGGCCCAAGCCGATGAAGGCGGGCTTGCCTTCGGTGGTGATGCCCCAGGCGGCCAGGACCGGCTCGGCCGGGGAGCCGGGGTGCATCCGGAAGAAGCTGGCGTCCAGGAACAGGTAGTCCAGGGTGATCTCGTCCAGGCGGCGCCCGGCCCATGCCTGGTACTCGTCCTTGACCGCCTGGCACACGGCGGAGACGGTGGACTTGGAGATGGCGGCCTGGTCGCCGAGCGCGTCGGCCAAGGTGGCCTCCACGTCCCGCACCGACAGGCCCCGGATGAACGATGCGATGACCAGCGATTCGAGGGCGTTGGTCTTGGTGACGTGCGCGCCGAACAGGCGGGAGGCGAACGCCCCGGCGGTGCCACGCAGCTTGGGCCGGGCCAGCGCGACAGGCCCAGCAGTGGTCTTCACGGTCACCTCCCGGTAGCCGTTACGCGACCCGGGCCGGGCATCTTCGGCCGCCGCGGCGCGGGCGTACCGGTCCCGGCCCAGGAACTCGGTGACCTCGGCTTCCAGCGCGGCCTGCATCAGCAGCTGAGCGCCGAGCCGGGCCACCTCCTCCAGGATCTCCGGCAACGGCCGGTCCGAACCGAACAGCTCGTCGATGTGGTGGCGGATACGGTCGGTAGGCGATACTCGAACAGGCACGGGTGTAGGTCCTTCCTTCGATGAGTTGGTAGCTCTTGAAGGGGAACCTACGCCCGTCGTCTTATTTACACCGGATCTTGGACGCGACCCAGTGGTCGCCGCGCGGCGCGATCGCCGTTGGTTGTCCGTAGGAGGCTAGGTCGTGATTACTGAGCAGGAGCTTGCCGGGCTCTTGCAACGCGCGGACTGGACGAAGCTCAGTCTCGCGGCGACGGTGAGCCGCAGGTTCAACCGGGCGCGCCTGCGGTGAAGCCCGCCGGGAGCAGGATGATCAGTGCCGGGATGCGCAGCCGGCTCGCCAGCACCTGCGAGCCCACCGCGAGCACCAGGATCAGGCCCACCCCGAACAGGATCTGGTCGGTGCTCATCGCCTGCCCCTTCTCCCGCCAGCCCTAGCCTGTCCCATCAGGCCGCCAGCCCTCGCGGTGCCCCTGTGGTCGCGTGGCAGGTCGTCAGGGCTGGCCTCGCTGGCCACCGGCGCACCGTAGCGGGCAGGAGGACCAGTCGGTAAGCCCGCCGCGTCCACCCAAAGCCGGACCGTGCGTCCCGCGGCCAAGCCGGTACTGCGCCGGAGCAGCGGGTTCCCGTCCAGGCCCAGCCTGCGCGCCAGCCTTGTCGTCTTCATACCAGCCCCCCCTTGCCCAGGCGCGGCCGACTCTCGTGCCCGGTGTATCAGGCGGCGAGGTTGGCGAAGAACATCTGGTCGATCGCGTTGAGCCCGAGCACCAGCACGGCGAACCAGCGGGCCAGCTGGTTGCCGGTCACCACCCCGGCCGCGGCCAGTAGCTGCAGGGCGCCGATGATCAGCGTGATCCAGCCCCAGGTCCGCAGGTTTCCGATCACGTAGTGCGCGTTGGCGACAAAACGTGTGAGCGGGCGATCGCGGCGATGCCGTCGATCAGGTTGAAGCAGCCGATGATCACCAGCAGGACCGACGCGAACACGATCAGGCCGTGGCCTTCGACACGGCGCCCGTGCGCGCGCCTGGCTGGTCCGGTTGTTGCCGAGGTCATGGTGGCCTCCTATGTCCGGAATCGTCGGAGCCCTGACTCCGGTCGCGTTGCTCCTTATCCCGATCCCACCACGCCTGGCGTGCACCGGCATCGCTTGAATCGAGCGATAGTGAGGACGATCGACACCAACACGCTCCTCGACGCCGCGGCCGCGCCGGTGACCGGTTCATCGTGGTCGAGGATCACTACGCGGCCAGCGCGCTAGCGGCGTGTCACGAGGCCGGTATCTCCGCCCAGGGGGTGATGACCCGCGCCATCATCGCCCTCGTGTTCCGCTGCAAGATCACCGGAGGAGACGTCCGAGCCAGCGACGAGACAACCGCGGTCAATGTCGTTCTACGACACGTGCGTTGCCCCACGCTACAGAAATGGCCCAACCGGCCGACAAAGACTGACCGGAACCGAAGCATTCGAGTTGGAGGGCATGGACCCCTGTTACATTGACATCGACGGTTTCTGGCCTAAGGCCGCTGACAGTAAAGGTCCGGAGAGTGTGCCCATCGCCAACTAGTATTACGGCCGCTTCGAACTGTGGCGGAAACTTGGCCCCAAGTCCAATAGTAGCTTGGAACCGGCGAGCGTTATGCTCTAGCTTATATGCAGGAAAAGCAGTTGGATCGCCAGTGTTACAATAGAACAAGATGCTCTTGGGATAAATTGATCCGTCTATCTTGACCGGACCCGGGTTCACCAGCTCGCCGAGATTCCCGGAAGGTACCAGATCTGAGAGATATGAGAACGAGGACGAGCTGGAAGTCTTCGGAATCACCACTGGGGCAGACTTGCTAGCTTGGGAGTTTGCACTAGCCGAAATGTGAGGCACGGGCGACGAGCCTGCCACGGGCGACGAGGCTGCTTTTGGCGGCGTGCCGGGATTGACTTCGATTAGTGCTATTACTACCGCTACCGCAGCTACGACGCTTCCGATAATCGTCCAGAAGAGTGTCCGCCCTCGCGGCATCGGTCCTCCGAGGCCATCGTGCCTATGTCCAGGAAACTTAGCATCCTCTCCATCTTACGAAACGTCCAACTATGTACGCCGCTCAGCAGCAGGCCGGTAGCGAGGAAGATCCAGCCGATCTTGCTCGCGGGCCGCCGCGATGCCAGCACGAAGCCCACCACCGGGACGGCGACGAACGTCAGTTCTTCGAAGACATCAGGAAAGTTCCAGAGGCCCACCGGGCGACTCGCGCCAGCACGCCTAATGCGCCTGGGCGCCGGAGCGCCGTTCGAGCGTGAGCAGCGGCTCAGAAAACACCGGCGCTGGTGCACAGGGATCTGCGGCAACAGCCTGCTCCAGGCGGCGAAAGCCGGCCTCCAGCTCGTCGGGACTGAGGTGAGCGAAGAACGAAAGAGTGCGCAGGTGCAGCCGTTCGAGCATGTCACTGCGGGTGCCGGAGGACGGCTCGGTAACCGTGCCGAAGCTGGCCACGCGCCAGCCGGCCGACGTGAACGCCGCGATGACCTCGTGTAGCGGCTGAAACAGCGCGGCGTCTACCTCGAACCCGCGGGGGAAGTGCTCCAGCCACCACGGCGCGGGATGGTGGTCGCTAAAATTCGAGCGCAGCAGCAGCCGCCCGGCGGGCCTGAGCACCCTGGCCAGCTCCCGGGCGGCCCGGGGCTTGTCCTGGACGTGGTGCCAGGACAAGAACATGAGGGCGTAGTCGGCGCTGCCGGACGGCACTGGCATGTCCTCGGCGGAGCCTGCCGCGTACCGCACACCGGGATGCCGGGACTGCGCCTGCGCGATCTCGCGCATACGGACCGACGGCTCGATGCCGGTCACCGGCCCGAACGCTCGCGCCAGCGCGGGGGTGAACCTGCCCGTCCCTGAGCCAACGTCCAGCCCCGCCAGTGGGCGCCGCGCGGGCAGCTGGGCTCCGAAGGCGCTGATCCATGCCTGCAGCTGCTGCTCGGTGAGCGCACGGCCACGTGCGTAGTCCTGGTACTGCTCCGTGTCGTAGTCGATCCGCCGCATCGCGGCTCCCGCGTCAGCCGGGCTACGGCAAAGTGTCGGCCCGATGTATCGAGTTGATATATCGGCACGATACGCGTCGTCGCGTTATCCCGCAAGTCGGGCATGACGGCCGGGCGTGCCTGCACCGCCGTCAGCCGGTGCCATCTGGCTGCGATGCCGAGCGCACCGCGAGCCGCACAGCGGGCTGCGGGTGGGCGCCCCGACGGGTCTGACGTCCCGGGCGGGGCGCAGGGCGCGGCGTCAATCCTGCTTGCACCTCTTCTTCGGCTGAGCCTCAGGTTCCGCTCTTATCCTGTAGGCAAACTTATTCTCTGTGTGAGGCAATGGATCGCGAGCCTGCTGGTGTCACGGACGCCGAGCCGCGCCCGGCTGCGGCTCGCGGCCGACGTCGTCGCGTGGCCCTCCCCGCGGTCACGGTGGTCGCGGCCGCGGTGGTAGTGGTGGCGGTGATCGCGGTGCTCGCGACCCGCCGCGAGGTGACCACGAATGCCAGTCCCGCTGCGACGCCCAGACCCACCGCGACCGCGAGCCCGTCGGTGTCGGCCATTTACCAGCGGGTCAGGCCGTCGGTGGTCATAATCCGCACCAACGACGCGCTCGGCTCCGGCGTGATCGTGGCGGATGACGGCACGATCGTAACCGCGAATCACGTCATCGCCGGCGCTACGCAGATCACGGTCACGTTCTTCGACGGCACGACGACGTCGGCGACCCTCGTCTCCGCCAATCCCAAGCTGGATGTCGCGGTGCTCAGCCCGGTGTCACTCCCGGAGGTTGTGGTACCGGCGGCGCTCGGCGGCGGCACCGATGTGGGGGCGCCAGTGGTCGCGGTCGGCAACCCGCTCGGCCTGGCCGACAGCGTGTCCGCCGGCGTGGTCTCTGGTCTCAACCGGACCGCGCAGACTGCCGAAGGCACCTACTCCGGGCTCATCCAGTTCGACGCGTCGGTCAACCCGGGAAGCTCCGGCGGCCCGCTGCTCGACGCCCGCGGCCTGATCGTCGGCATCGTCGTCTCGATCGCCAACCCGGCCCACGAGGACGCCTTCGCCGGCATCGGGTTCGCGGTGCCCATCGGCGCCGCGCTCGGCGGCGGGGGCGGCACCGGGCCCGGGCACGGGCCTCAGCTATGACCGCCGAAGCATCCGGAGGGGACAGATGAGCCCGGCCAATTCCGCGAACCCGCTCGAGAGCGTGCTGTTCGAGGTCAAACGCACCATCGTCGGCCAGGACCTGCTGCTGGAACGGATGGCGGTCGCCCTGCTGTCCGGCGGGCACCTGCTCGTGGAGGGGGTGCCAGGCCTGGCCAAGACGCTCGCCGTGAAGTCACTAGCAGCGGCGGTCGGCGGGCAGTTCCAGCGCATCCAGTTCACCCCCGACCTGGTGCCCGCCGACCTGACCGGGACGCGGGTCTACCACCAGCACACCGGCGAGTTCGAGACCCTGCTCGGCCCGGTCTTCGCGAACCTGCTGCTGGCCGACGAGATCAACCGTGCTCCCGCCAAGGTGCAGAGCGCTCTGCTCGAGGTCATGCAGGAGCACCAGGTCACGATCGGCCGCGAGACCTTCCGGGTACCCGAGCCGTTCCTGGTCATGGCGACGCAGAACCCGATCGAGTCGGAGGGCACCTACCCGCTGCCGGAGGCGCAGGTCGACCGGTTCATGATGAAGGTCCTCGTCAGCTACCCCAGCTCCCATGAGGAGCGCGCCATCGTCGACCGCGCGCTGCGCCCGGCCGAGCCGATCCGGGCGATGCTGACGCCCGAGGACCTGATCAAGATGCAGGAGCGCGTGCAGCAACTGTACGTCGACCCCGCCATCACCGACTACGCCGTCCGCCTGGTGGCCGCGACCCGCCTGCCTGGCCTGGCCGGGCTGGACGAGATGAAGCGGTTCCTGACCTACGGCGCCAGCCCCCGTGCCTCCATCGCGCTGGTCGTCGGCGGGCGGGCGCTGGCGTTCCTGCGGGGCCGCGACTACGTGCTGCCCTACGACGTCAGCGAGCTCGCCGCGGACGTGCTGCGGCACCGCGTCGTGCTGTCGTACGAGGCACTCGCCGACGACGTCAGCGCCGACGACCTCATCGCCCGGGTGCTGGACGCCGTGCCCGAGCCCGAGGTCGTCCTGCAGGGCCGGTGAGCCCGTGCGCACCGTCCCCGAACGACTCCTGCTCCGGCTGGAATGGCGGGTTATCCGCCGCCTGGAGGGACGGGTGCAGGGCGGTTACCGCACCGCGCACCGCGGGTCCGGGACCGATCTGGCCGGCCTGCGCGGCTACGTCGAGGGCGACGACGCGAGGCACATCGACTGGAACGTCACCGCCCGGCTGGGCGAGCCGTACCTGCGCATGTTCAACGAGGACCGCGAGCTCACCGCGTGGCTGGTGCTCGACCGCTCGGCGTCCATGGCGGTGGGCGCGCCGGGTCGCGGGAAGCATGACGTGCTCGCCGAGCTGGCCCTCGTCCTGGCCCGGCTGTTCGGCCGGGGCGGGAACCGCGTCGGGGCGGTGTTCTACGACACCGGGATGGTGCGCGTGGTGCCGCCCGGGACGGGCCGCCGGCACGTCCTGCGCATCGGCGCCGAACTCGCTCGCACCGCCGACGCCCGGCGCGGCAGCACAACCGATCTTGCCGCCATGCTCGACGCGGCAGCGCGGATCGCGCGGCGCCGCAGCCTCATCGTCGCCGTGTCCGACTTCATCGGCACCGGTGACTGGGAACGCTCCCTGCTGCGGCTGACCCCGCGCCACGAAGTCGTCGCCCTTCGCGTCATCGACGCCGCCGACGACGAGCTGCCCGACGCCGGGCTGATCGTCGTGGAGGACGCCGAGACCGGAGAGCAGCTCGTCGTCGACTCCGGCGACCCGCTGCTGCGGGCACGCTTCCGGGCGGGCGCGGGCGAGCGTGACGCCCGGCTGGACGCCGGCACGCGCCGGGCTGGGGTGCTCCTGCAGCGCATCAGCACCGCGGACGACCTGGCCGACTCGCTCATCGAGGTCGTCACCCGGACCCATCGCAGGCGCGCATGACCTTCTCCTCTCCCGCGCTGCTGGCGGTCGGCCTGCTCGTCGCCGCGGCCCTGGGCTGCGCCGCCGTCGCCGTCTCCCGGCGGCGGTCCGCGGCGCTGGCGGCGGCCGGCGTCGCCGGGCCGAGCCGCGCGCAGCAGACCGGGGTGTGGCTGACGATCGCGGGCATCGCAGTGCTCGCGATCGCTGTCGCCGGCCCGGCGGCATCGCTCCCGGTGCCCCGCGCGTCGGGCACCGTCATCCTCGCCATGGACGTGTCCAACAGCATGGGCGCCAAGGACGTCGCCCCAGACCGGCTGGCGACCGCGCAGCGGGCGGCGCGGTCGTTCATCGCGGCCCAGCCGGACAGCATCGACATCGGCATCGTCGCCTTCGAGGAGGGCGCCCTCATCACCGACCGGCCAGATGGTGACCACGCCGAGGCGGAGGCGGCGATCGGGCGCCTGACGGTTTCCGGCGGAACCTCGCTGGGCTCGGCCATCATCACCTCGCTGTCCGCGATCACGGGCAAGGCGATCTCCGTCGGACGCAACGGCACGGTACCCGGCATCGGATACTGGCCGTCGGCCACGATCGTGATCTTCTCCGACGGCCAGGATGAGGGCGCGGCCAGCGTCACCACCGCGGCCACCGCAACTGCCGAGAAGGCGGGCGTGCGCGTCGACACCGTCGGGGTCGGCACCACCGCAGGGACCACCGTGGACGTTGACGGCTATCACCTGTTCACGGCGCTCGAGCCCGGCACCCTGAAGTCGATCGCGCAGGCCACCCGCGGCACGTACTACCCCGTCTCGGATGCCAGCGAGCTGGACCGCATCGCCTCGACGATCAAGCTCCGGCTGACGATCACGAGCCAGCAGCTGCCGCTCGCGGGTGCGTTCATTGCCCTGGCCCTGGTGCTTCTCGCCGCGGGCTCCGTTCTCACCGTGGTCCGATCGGGACGGGTGATCTGAATGTCGCTGTCCTGGCCGTGGGCGCTGCTGGCCCTCCTGGCCATCCCGCTGGTGATCGCGGCCTGGTGGTGGACGCGACGCCGACGTCGCCGCGGGGCGGTGCGCGTGACGTCGATCGCGCTCGTCCGCGCGTCCCTTCCCGGCCGCAACCGCTGGCGCAGGCTCATCCCCGCGGCGCTGCTGCTGCTCGGGCTGGCCGTGCTCGGCGTCGGCGCCGCGCGCCCGCAGGCCACCGTGCCGGTCCCGTCGTCGTCCGGTACGGTCATGCTCGCTCTCGACGTCTCGGGCTCGATGTGCTCCACCGACGTGCGCCCGAACCGCATCACCGCCGCCGAGGACGCGGCGAGCGCCTTCATCAAGTCCGAGGCGGGCGGGCCGCGCATCGGCCTCGTCACGTTCGCGGGAACCGCCGGGGTCCTCGTGCCTCCGACCACTGATCAGGGCGCCCTGCTGCGCGCCCTGAGCGGCCTGTCCACCTCGCGGGGCACCGCGATCGGCCAGGGCATCCTGACCTCGCTCGACGCCATCGCGCAGGTCGACCCCTCCGTCGCGCCGACCGGCGCGCGCCCCGCGAGTGTCCGCGGCTATGCGCACGACGTGATTGTCGTGCTCACCGACGGGTCGAACAACGCGGGCGTCGACCCGCAGACCGCGGCGCGGCAGGCCGCCGCCCGTGGCGTACGCGTCTTCACGATCGGGTTCGGCACCACCAACCCCGCGCCCCTGGTGTGCAGCGGCTCGCAGTTCGGCGGGTTCGGCGGGGGCGGATACGGTGGTGGATTCGGCGGCGGGTTCGGCGGGCGCAACCCGCTCGTCGCCGACTACGGCGCGCTGCGGCAGATCGCCAGCATCACCGGCGGCAAGTTCTACCGCGCGCAGAACGCCGACGAGCTCAAGGCCGCCCTCGGCCACCTCTCCGGCACGTTCACGATCATTCGCGAGCACCTCGACATCGCCGCGTGGTTCGCCGGCTTCGGCGGCCTGTTCATCGCCGCCGCGCTCGCGCTCTCGCTGTGGTGGAACAGGACCCGGCAGCCATCCGCCCGCCCCGCCGGCCAGGAAGCGGCCCGATGACGCTGCGGGAACTAGGTATCCCGGCCGTAGGATCGCTAGCCAAGACAGGCTGTCGTCGGGACGTGCCCGAACGTCACGGATGGCGTCCGGACCGTCCGGGAAGCGGGGCCGTGGTGCCGCAGACACGTGAGCTTGACCCGGGCGCGGGACCGCTGCAGTTCTTCGGGGCCGAGCTTCGGCGCGCCCGGGCCGCGGCCGGGCTGAGCCAGGATCAGTTAGGGCAGCGGCTGGGTTACTCCGCCGCCCAGGTCGGCAAGGTCGAGACGGGCGAGCGCGCGCCCTCGCAAGACTTTGCCCATGGCTGCGACCGGACATTTCCCGATGCGGGCGGCTTGTTCGCCCGGATCTACCAGCTGGCCCGGCGCTGGGACGGCGGCTACCCCTCGTGGTTCGCCGAGTGGATCGACGTCGAGCAGCGCGCGATCTCACTGCGCTCCTGGGAACCGCTTTTGATACCGGGCTTGCTCCAAACCGCTGAGTACGCGCGAGCCATCCTCGCCGCCGACCCGGAGACGACCAAAGATCAGCTAGAGGAACTGGTGGAAGCCCGGCTGGAAAGGCAGGCGATCTTCGATCGTCCGTCGCCGCCGGCGCTGTGGGCGGTGCTGGACGAGGCCGTGCTGCACCGGCTCATCGGATCGCGCAAGATCATGTACGACCAGTTGCTGGCGCTAGCGGACGCGTCTTGCCGCCCGAACATAACGGTGCAGATCGTGCCGGCCGAGATCGGCGCGCACGCCGGCCTGCTGGGCGGGTTTGCCATCGCCAGCTTCGGTAACGCGGCAGGTACTGTGTACATGGAGTCACCCGATCAGGGGCAGACCACTGAGGCGCCGGCCGTGGTCGGGCGGCTTTCGCTCACCTTCGACACGCTGAGAGCCGACGCACTCCCCCGCGGAGCCTCACGAGACCTGATCGGGAAGGTAGCTGAGGAGCGATGGGCCACGACATAGAAGGCGCCACCTGGCGCAAGAGCAGTTATAGCGGCAGCAACGGCGGCAACTGCGTCGAGGTCGCCGGCCACCTGCCGGGAGTCGTCGCCGTGCGGGACTCCAAGGATCCCGGCGGTCCGGCGCTGGCTTTCACCCCGGGCGGCTGGCGGGCATTCACGGCCGCGATCAAGGCGGGCGAGTTCGGCCTGGCCTGAGCACCGGAAGCGTCGGGGGCTGGCCCCAGCCGGCCCATCCGCACCTGCCGGGCCCGGCCGCCAAGACCACGCGGCAAGCCAGCGGCGAACTGCGGGCTCATCGCCGTCGAGCTCTATTGATCAATCAGCACGGACGCCTGTCAGTCGCATCGGCTGAAAAAAGTCCGCGCCACGCGATCTTGGTGGCTGGGGGCCCCAGCTGGCGCAGGCGGCCCGCCGCAGGCCGCGCGCGACGCGCCTGCCATGGCTCAGAGCGCCTCGATCAGCACGAGAACAGCGGTCAGCGCGCGCTGGGCGGGAATGGCCAGGCCGATCTGCGCCAGCGCCGCGCCGGAGGCTTCCATGCCCGGTATGCCGGCCTCGGCCCGGCTCCGCCGCCGGGGCCGCCGCCGCCCCGGCGTGACGTCGGTGACCCGGTAGCGCCGGGCCGGGTCAAGCCCCGGCACCCGCAGGGCCGCCGGCTGGTCGTTCCTCGGCTCATCGAGCTGCACGTAGCTCATCAGGGCCGCTGACCGGTCCGCCGCGACGACGCCCTGCATCCACGCGGTGTCGTCCGGCGTGTTGATCCGGACCACGCGCCCGAGAGTGCAGCAGCGCGCGGTGTTGCTTGTACAGGCGGATCCAGGCCGCCAGCTCGGCGAGCTCGTCGTCGCCGGCCCGGGTGATGTCCCACTCGACGCCGAAGTGGCCGAACAGGGCGGTCCCGCACCGGATCGACAGCGGCATGTAGCGCCCCGTCTGGTGCGAGAACGGCGCGGACACGTGCGCGCCGAGGTATTCCGGCGCTACCAGCTGCCCGGTCCAGTGCTGGATCGGCTGCCGGGCGAGCGCGTCGGTCATGTCGGAGGTCCAGACGCGCTGGACCCGCTCCAGCATGGCCAGGTCGATCCGGCCGCCGCCCGACGCACACGACTCCCACTCCACGTCCGGGTGCCGCCGCCGCAGCTCATCCAGCAGCGCGTACACGGCCCGCGCCTGGTCGTGCGCGGCGGGGGCACCCGACCGCGAGCCGCTGCCGGCGTCGGTGATATCCCGGTTGCAGTCCCACTTGACGCAGGAGATCTCGTATTCCGACAGCAGCTTGCTGATCCGCTCGAACAGGTAGCCGGTGACCTCGGGGCGGGTCAGGTCCAAGACGAGCTGGTGGCGCTGCAGCGGCGGGATGCGCTGCCCGGTGGCGAGGATCCAGTCGGGGTGGGCGCGGTACAGGTCGGAGTCGGGGCTGACCATCTCGGGCTCGATCCACAGCCCGAACTGCATGCCCTGGTCCCGGACGAAATCCACCAGCCGGTGCAGCCCGCCGGGCCAGACCTCCTCGTCCACCCGCCAGTCGCCCAGGCCGGCCCGCTCGCTGCGGCGCCCGGCGAACCAGCCGTCGTCCAGCACGTACCTTTCCACGCCGATGCTCGCGGCCAGGCGCGCCAGCGACGTCAGCTTGCTGAGATCGTGGTCAAAGTAGACCGCTTCCCACAGGTAGACCCAGGGGTGACGTAGGGCTGACGGCCGGTGTTGGTCACCGTGTGCCGGCCCCGGATCGCGCCGCCGGGCACCGCCTCGATCTCGGTCACGAGCCGGAGGCCAGCCGCGGCGTCCTCGGCCTCGATGCGCGCCCGCGTGCCGTCGTGGGAGTACCGCGTCGGCCGGAACAGCGGCGACCAGTCGCGCCCGGCCGCGGGCCGGCCGCCGTCGGCATGCAGCCGGTGGCCCGACAACCCCGGCCGGCCGAACCAGCCTGCCGCGTGCTCGGGCAGCAGCGGGCCCGGCCGGCCCAGACGGAGCAGCCGGGCCGCGTCACCCGGATCAATTCCCATAACGGGCACGGCCCCGGCCCACGCGGCCGGGAGAGCATCCGGGCGCGGGAAAACGATCAAGCCGGTGCGGCTCGCAGCGTCCGGCTGGGCAATCAGGAAGGGGCCCGGTTCCGCCGGGCTCGCCGCGGCCGGCCACGGTCCGGCGGCGTCGGCGCGGGCATGCTCACCGGTGGTCATGATCCCCATTGTCAGCTCGTCTGGCCGCGCTTGGGCAAGAGGCCGGTGGTGGAGGTGGCCGCGCTCATAGGGAGCAGCGATGACCGGTGACGGGAACCCGCGGAAACCAGCGTCGGCATCTGGGTCTGATCGCCGGAGAGTATGACTGCGGCAGCCCGGTCGAACCCCCCCAGATTCCCCCCGGCCGGGCTGCCGCTGTCGTATAGATGACGCGCCAGTCCCGGTACCGGTTGACACGACCGCGCCAGCGGGTCCGCCGGCTGACCGTCGCGGCAGGCGCCGGTAACCTTCAATAACCGGTCCCGCGGAGGGGGAAGCATGTACGCACGCCAGCATGCCCTGGACCACCCTGACCAGCCTGCGTTCATCATGGCCACATCCGGCGAGGCCGTCACGTTCGGCGAGTACGAGGCCCGGTGCAACCAGGCAGCGCACTTCCTGAGGGCCGCGGGACTGAAGCGCGGGGACCACATCTCGGTCTTCATGGAGAACGGGCTCCGGCTGCTGGAGATCGAGGGAGCCGCCGAGCGGGCGGGCCTGTACTACACCTTGATCAACATCTACCTGGCGCCGGACGAGGTGGCCTACATCGTGACCAACTCGCGGTCCCGGCTGCTGTTCAGCTCCGCGGCCCGGCGGGACGTGGCCGAGGCGGCCGCAGAGCAGTGCCCTCAGCTCGAGCGCATGCTGATCACCGGCCCGGGCGACCCGCCCGCAGGCTGGGAGTCCTACGAGGCCGCCGTCGCGGGTTTCCCGCGTGACCCGATCCCGGACGAGTCCCTCGGAGCGGCCATGCTCTACTCGTCGGGCACGACCGGCCTGCCCAAGGGCATCCTGCGCGACCTGCCGGCCGCCGCGCCCAGCGACCCGCTTCCGGTAATGGACTTCGTGAGCGCGATGTTCGGGTTCCGGCCCGGCATGACCTACCTCAACCCGGCGCCGCTCTACCACTCGGCTCCCCAGGCGAGCGTGTCCGCGTCGCTGCGGCTGGGAGCCACGACCGTGGTGATGGAGCATTTCGACGCCGAGCAGTGGCTGGCCCTGGTGGAGCGGTACCGGGTGACCAACTGCCAGATGGTGCCGGTGTATTTCAGCCGGCTGCTCCGGCTGCCCGAGGACCTCCGGGCCCGTTACGACACTTCCTCGCTGGAGTGCATCGTGCACGCCGCGGCCCCCTGCCCCGAGCACGTCAAGCGGGGGATGATCGACTGGCTCGGCCCCATCGTCACCGAGTACTACGGCGCCACCGAGGCCAACGGCTTCACGTTCTGCGACTCCGCGCACTGGCTCGCGCATCCCGGAACCGTCGGCCGGCCCATCCTCGGCGAACTGCTCATCCTCGATGACGACGGCCACCAGTGCCCGACCGGCGTGGACGGGACCATCTGGTTCCGCGGGGCGACCGCATTCCAGTACTTCCAGGAACCGGCCAAGACGGCCGAAAGCCGCACGAGCGACGGGATGGCGAGCACCGTCGGAGATGTCGGCCACGTCGACGAGGAGGGGTACCTGTACCTCACCGACCGCAAGACTTACATGATCATCTCTGGCGGGGTCAACATCTATCCCCAGGAGACCGAGAACCTCCTGTCCGCCCACCCGGCCGTCCTTGACGTGGCCGTGATCGGCGTCCCCAACGACGACATGGGCGAGGAAGTCAAGGCGGTGGTACAGCTGGTGAACCCCGGTGACGCCGGGCCGGACCTCGCGCAGGAACTGATCTCCTTCTGCCGGGACCGGCAGGCGCATTTCAAGTGCCCCAAGACCGTTGACTTCGTGGCCGAGCTGCCCCGTTCCCCGACCGGCAAGCTGTATAAGCGCGTTCTCCGGGACGAGTACTGGGCCGGCCACAAGACATCGATCGTGTAGCGGCGCGTCGCTCCCTGGCGCGGGGACGGCCCCGCGCTGCTCGGGCGCGGGTCTTGGGCCGCGGAGTGCTCGCGCTTACCTATCGCCACCGGGAGACGGGATCATAGGATGGCGCGATGAGCACAGGCAGGCCGCCCTGGCGGCAGGCGCTGGACCGGGCCGGGCGCCCGCTGGAGGACATCACCACCTCCCCCGCCTACGCCAACCTGCTCGCGGTCGGGATCATGGCACGCCGGGCCGCCGCGGGCGCGGTCGCGCGGGTGGTCAGCGGCTTGTTCGGGCCCGTCCGGCAGGTGGCCAACGTGCCCAGCCGTGACGACGTCCGGCAGCTCAGCCGCCAGGTCACCGCGCTCGCCAGCGAGGTAAGGGCGCTGGCCGAGTCGCAGCAGGAATCCCGCAGGCGGGCTGCGGTCAGCGAGCCGCCCAAATCCCGCCGTCCACGGGGATGACCGCGCCGGTCACGTACGCTCCCCCCCGCCCGCTCAGGAACACGGCCACGCCGGCCATGTCGTCGGGACGGCCGATCCGCCCGAGCGGGGAGGCGGCGGCGATCTGTTCGCCGAACGCGGCCAGGGTCGCGGCCATCATCTTCGACTCGAACGGGCCCGGGGCCACCGCGTTGACGGTGATGTGCCGCGGTCCGAGCTCACGCGCGAGCACCCGGGTGAGCTGGTGCACCCCGGCCTTGGTCGACGAGTAGGAGTAGGTGGGGAACTCCGGCACCTGCAGCCCGTCGATGCTGCCGACGTTGATGACCCGGGCCGGGTCGTCGGCGGTTCCGGCCGCCTCGAGCATCGGCAGGAACGCCCGGGTGACGAAAAACGGGGCCTTGAGGTTGAGGTTGATGACCTTGTCCCAGCCCGAGGCGGGGAACTCCGCCAGGGGCGCGGCCCAGTTGGCGCCGGCGTTGTTGACCAGGATGTGCACGCGCTCCTCGGAGCGGCCGACCTCGGCGGCCAGCCGCGCGCATTCTTCCTCGCGGGACAGGTCGGCCGGCACGGACACCACCGGGCCGTACGCGGAGAGCTCGGCCACCGCCGCCTCCCCCGCCTCCGGCTTCCGCGAGCTGACGTAGGCCGACGCCCCGGCCTGCAGCAGGCCGCGCGCGATCATCAGGCCGATCCCGCGGGTCCCGCCCGTGACGACGGCGACCTTGCCGGTGAGATCGAACAGGTCCACGGGGATCCTCCGAGTCCGTCAGCCGGGCGTTGACCGACGCTAGCACCCGCTGGCCGGCCCGATGAAGCTGGCGTCAGCAGCCAGGATGATCCCGTTCAGCTCGAAGACGAGCCAGTCGGCGTCCTCGCAGGGGAAAGCTCGAGGCGCGGTTCATCGGCGGCCGATCCGTCGCCGGCATCGCGGCCGAGGTCATCTCGCTGACGGGCTGGACCGCCGCCTGACGCGTGGATCCGCCGCTCAGCGTGCGGCGTAGGTGCCCGCATCCGCGACCGGGGTGGCCTCGGCGGCGGCGAGCTTGAGGAACGCGGCGGCCAGTTCGAAGGTCTCCCCGACGCTGTGGCCCGCTAGCTGCGCCTCGTACGCCCGGTACCTCGTCATCTCCCAGGCCTGCCGGGGCGACGGAAGGAACGCAAGCTCCGGCTCCGGCACCGACTTCCACGTCGAGGCTCTGATACGGCTGCCGCTGCCGCCGGGCCGGCCTTCCGCGGGCTGGATGAAGTCAGCCGGATCGAGGTACTGGCCCATGCGGTTCCGCACGAAGCGCAGCCCGGCCAGGGTTTCCTCGATCATCTGGCGGTCAGCAGGAGCCCACCCGGTCAGCAGGCCGTCGTAGGTGTCCGGGTGATAGCGCACCAGCGTGGCATCGACGATGGTGACCCACCACACGGCCTCGCTCACCGCCGCGAAAAGGCGCGCCCGGTCCCGGGCCGTGATCCGCAGCAGCCGTCCTGTCGCGTCACGCATCGCGCTCATGGACCAGTCGAGCGCGCTGGCCCCGGCTGCGTGATCGCTCGTATTCTCGCGGTTCCATGCCACCCGGCAGCGAGCCGAGCAGAACCGGGCGTGCTCACGGCGCGGCGTGTAGACAGAGCCGCACTGCTCGCAGTTCCTGGTATCAGCCATCGCGGTCATGTT
Source organism: uncultured Actinomycetota bacterium (assembly GCA_963795055.1). Lineage (GTDB taxonomy): Bacteria > Actinomycetota > Actinomycetes > Streptosporangiales > Streptosporangiaceae > JASHPR01. The sequence goes on along the minus strand of CAWCGJ010000004.1, from coordinate 84,262 downwards.
ACGCGTAACGCGCGCGCCGGTCACGATCAGCGGGCGCGGCCCGGTCCGGGCCACCGCGACCGCAGATTCCCGGTACCCGTGGCCGCCCGGCGGCCTGCCGTTTCCCTCCATATGGTCAGATGACAGAGGCCAGCTCCGGGCAGCGGGCCGACAATCGGCGCGAGGCCCGCGCCCGGCCATCGCGCACGGCCGGCGAATCGCTGGACACGACCAAGGGAGATCGAGCGATGACCGAAGACAGCACCCCGAGCGAGCCTGACGTCGTCACCAAGGTGAGCCCGCGTTCGGTGGCCGACACCGTCTCGCGGCTGACGGAACTGTGCGCGGCGAAGGGGCTGAAGGTTTTCGACGTGATCGATCAGAGGGCCGCGGCGCGCGAGGTCGGACTCGACATGCGGGAAACCACGCTGGTGCTCTTCGGCAGCCCCGCCGCGGGTACTCCGGTCATGGTGGCGGTGCCGCTGTCCGCGCTGGACCTGCCGCTCAAGGTGCTGATCTGGGACGACCGCGGGCAGACGAACGTGACGTACTACACGCCGGACGCGCTCGCCGCCCGCCACCATCTCACCCCGGACCTGGCGGCCAGGCTGGCCGGCATCGACCCGATCACCGACGCGCTCATCACCCCGTAGCCGGGGCGGCGGGCTGCGGCGCCGGAAGCGGCGCTGGCGGCGCGTCCAGGCCGCAGTGGAACTGGGTGGCCGGCTCTGTGACGGGCGCTTCGGCCCGGCGCGGGTTGCGGATGGTGAGCACGGCCAGGACGCCGGCCAGCAGGCACAGCGCCCCCGAGATGAACGACGCGTTGCGGAAGCCCGCCGAGAACTCGTGCGGAATGAGGTACGACGAGCCGCTCAGGCCGGCCGCCGCGGGGAGGACGGCCACGGCGATCAGCCCGGCGGCCCGGGCGACGTCGTTGTTGACCGCCGAGGCCATGCCGGCGACCTCGTCCGGGGCAGCGGCCAGCACGGTCGAGGTCAGCGGGGCCACGTTGATGGCCAGGCCGAACCCGAACACCAGGACCGCAGGGAGCACCTCGGTGACGTAGTTGCCCGAGGGGCCGGCCGACGGGCCGACCCGGGCGAACAGGAAGAGCCCGGCCCCGATCACCAGGGGACCCACGCTCATCTGCAGCCGGGGCCCGATCCGCGCGGCCAGGGCCCCGGAACGGGCGGACAGCAGCAGCATGATGAACGTCACCGGGAGCAGGGCGATGCCCGCTTCCAGGGGGGTGTAATGGGACACCTGCTCCAGCTGGAGGGGCAGCAGGAAAAAGATCCCGCCCAGCGCGCCGTAGACCACGAAGGTCAACACGTTCGCGGCGGTGAACTGGAGCGACGAGAACAGGCTCAGCGGCAGCAGGGGCTCCGGCGCCCGCCGTTCCCAGGCGATGAACGCCGCGAGCAGCACCACGCCGGCGATCAGCGCGGTTACCGAGCCCGGCTTGGTCCAGCCGGCCGCCGACCCGTTGATGAGCCCGTAGGTCAGCCCGATCAGGCCGAGCGTGACCAGCACTCCCCCGGCGTAATCGAGCCGCCCGGTCTCCCCCGGGTCGACCGACTCGGGGACGTGCCGCAAGCCCACCGCCACGACCACGATCGCCAGCGGCAGGTTGATGTAGAAGATCAGCCGCCAGGACACCGCGGCGATCAGCCACCCGCCGAGGAACGGGCCGATGGCGGTGCCCACGCCGCTCAGACCCGACCACGCTCCGATGGCCTTGCTGCGGTCGTCGGGCCGGAACGACGCCTCCAGGATGGCGAGGCTGCCGGGGGTCAGCAGCGCGGCACCGATGCCCTGCACGGCCCGCGCCGCGATCAGGACCGGCGCGCTCGGGGCGATGCCGCACAGGACCGAGGCCAGGGCGAACCACACCACGCCGATCAGGAAGACCTTCTTGCGCCCGTACCGGTCGCCCAGGGCCCCGGCCAGCAGCAGCAGGCCGGCCAGCGTCAGCGTGTACGCGGTGACCACCCACTGCAGGGTGGACAGGCTGGCGTGGAAGTCCTTGCCGATGGCGGGCAGCGCGATGCCCACGACGGTGGCGTCGACCGAGGCCATCGCCGACCCGAGCACGGTGGCCAGCAAGACCCACCGGCCCCGGGCGCTGGCGTAGGTGAGCTCGTCCTCGGCGGGTGCTGCCGGCGACGCGGAACTCAATATCGTGCCTCCCTGCTCATGAGAAGGGCGGCCCTGGCCCCCGCGCGGCCCATCGCCCGATCCCTGCCCGCGGCCCGGCGCGAGACTACAGACAGTTCATCAGGACAACGCCAGCCAGGGAAGAGACAGGGCCGGCCCGGGATCGTTCCCGATCGAGGTCTTGCCCACGCCCGGTAGCGGCCCGCCGGGCGGCGCCGTCCGCTTCGGTTCCCGGCGGAGTGAGGAAGCATCGGTCACGAGGGGACGCTACCCGGCGCACGCACGCCCGCGGCGGACGGCGTCGGACATCATGGAGGGAGCACCGGGAGAGCTGATGAGCACGCGGGAGGCGGGATGACTGGTCCGGACGCCGGACTGATCGTGCGCGATGTCACCGTGCGGGCGGTCGTGGTGCCGCTGCGGCGCCCGCTGGCGACGCGGGTGGGAGACTTCCCTCGCTGGCCCCTGGTACTCATCGATGTCACCACCGAGCAGGGCATTGTCGGTCGCAACTACCTGGCCCCCTACCTGAGCCGCGCGGCCGGCGCGCTGCTTCCGGTACTGCGTGACCTCGGCGCCGGGCTGCGCGGGCGGCCGGCCGCCCCGGCCGCGCTCTACGAGCAGGCCCGCGGCTGGTTCAGCCTGGCCGGGTACCAGGGCCTGGCCCTGGCTGCGGTGGCCGGGCTGGACGGCGCGCTGTGGGACGCGCTGGCCCAGGCGGCCGGGATACCCCTGGCCCGGCTGCTCGGCGGCACCCTGGAGCCCGTGCCCGCCTATAACAGCAACGGGCTGGGGCTCATCCCGCCCGCCGCCGCCGGCGACGAGGCGCTGGAACTGCTCGCGGAAGGCGGGTTCACCGCGCTGAAGGTACGGGTGGGCCGGGCCCTGGCGGCCGACGACCTGGCCGCGGTGCGCCAGGTCAGGGAGGCGGTCGGTGACGGGATCACCCTGGTCGCCGACTACAACCAGGGGCTGGACCTGGGCGAGGCGCTGCAACGTTGCCGCGCCCTGGACGGGGAGGGCCTGGCGTGGATCGAGGAGCCGATGCGCTATGACGACCTGAACGGCCACGCCCGCCTCGCCCGCGACATCGGCACGCCGGTCATGCTCGGGGAGAACTTCTACGGCCCGCGCGCCATGGATGAGGCGATCCGGGCCCAGGCCTGTGACCTGGTCATGCCGGACCTGATGCGGATCGGCGGGGTGACGGGCTGGCTGCGGGCCGCGGCGATCGCGGACGTGGCCGGCCTGCCGATGTCCTCCCACCTGTACCCGGAGGTCTCCGGCCACCTGCTGCGCGTCACGCCGACCCGGCACTGGCTGGAGTGGCAGGACTGGGCCCATCCGGTGCTGGCGCGCCCGTTCGAGGTCCGCTCCGGCGAGCTGCACCTGCCCGACGTCCCCGGCAACGGCCTGGAGTGGGACGAGGAGGCCGTCGCGCACTACGCGGCGGAGCTGTGACGCTCAGCCGATTAGGTAGCGCGTGAACCAGTCACGCGCGGAGCCGCTGGCCGTCTCGAAGCCCTTCACGTAGGCGTCGAAGTGGCCGTCGGGCAGGATCACCAGCTCCTTGGGCTGGCGTGCGTTCTCGAACGCGGCGATCGCGAGCTCGGACGGCACCAGGTGATCGCCCGCGGCCACCACCAGCAGCAGCGGCGTCGGGCTGATCCAGGGCAGGTAAACGCCCGGCTCGTACTCGGTGAACATCTCGACGCTGCGCAGCGTCACCTCGTTGCGCCAGGCGGGCGCGCGGGTCTTGCCGGTCTCGCTGAACCACTCCCAGGAGTCCGGCGTCGGCAGAGCCGAGGGCGCCAGCGGGTCGGGGTCCACCACCGGGACCATGGCCGGCGCCTCGCCGCGGAACCGGGCGAGCCGGTCGGCGTCGAACATCTCCCGGAACCCGGCGATGAAATCGGCCCGGACCAGCGCGCGCAGGTTGTCGTGGCCGCTGATCAGCGGCACCTGGCTGACCACCGCCTTGACCCGGCGGTCGATCGCCGCGACCACCATGACGTGGCCGCCGGAGTAGCTGCTCCCCCACACCCCGATCCGCTGCGGGCTGACCTCCGGCAGGGTGCTGGCGTAGGTGATGGCGTGCCGGTAGTCGCGGACCTGCGCCCACGGGTCGATCTCCTGGCGGGGCTCGCCGTCGCTGGCGCCGAAGCAGCGATTGTCGAACACCAGGGCGTTCAGCCCGGCCGCAGCGAACGCCTCGGCGAAGCTGTCCAGGTACATCTCCTTGACCGCGGAGAACCCGTGCGCCATGACCACGGTCGCCCCGCTCGCGCTGCCCTCTCCCGAGTAGAACCAGCCGCGCAAGGTCACGCCTTCCGCGTCGAACTCGATATCGCGCCGTGCCATCCCGGCCTCCTCCCGATCCAGTCGCCCCGGCCCGGGGCGCACCGGGGGACATACCCGAGACCTATCCGGGGCACGCGCGCAGTTCAGTGCGCGGTCCAGCCGCCGTCGACGGGCAGGACCGCGTCGACCAGGTCCGCGACGGCGCGCTCGTCGGTGACGTCGCAGGCCAGGCCCGTCACCGTGCGCCCGGTCTCGGCGGACAGCCGCCGCGGTCAGCCGGGCTCCCGCCACAGGTCGGTGATCGCCACTCCCAGGTCGGCGAGCATCCGCCGCAGCAGCGGCAGGCAGAGCCCGATGACGTTGCCGGGGTCGCCGTCGGTCGCGGTGACGGACTCGGCGCCGAGCGGGCGGCGGCTGCTTGAGGAAGCCGCTGCTGGCCGGCGCGTAGCCGCCGGGACCCCGGCCGGTCCGTTATGGATTCCGATTCGTACAATCCGGCGCGGCGGCGGTGCGGCACGATGGCCACGGAGGTGAGGCACTAATGACATCCGTCGATCCGATTCCCGGGCACCTGCACACGGTGACGCCGCGGCTGGTGGTCCGCGGCGGCGCCGAGGCCATCGGCTTCTACGCCGCCGCGTTCGGCGCCGAGGAAGTCGGCGAGCGGTTCACCGGGCCGGGCGGCGAGCTGATCCACGCGGAGGTGCGCATCGGCGACTCCATCGTGATGATCACCGAGGAGGCCGGGGATAACGGCGCGCCCGCCCAGGCTCCCCCGTCGGCCGGCGGGGCCGTCACCGCGATCATGGCCACCTACTGGCCGGACGTGGACGCAGCGTGGGAACGCGCGGTCGCCGCGGGCGCCGAGGTCATCTTCCCGCTGGCGGACCAGTTCTACGGCGAGCGCGGCGGGCGGCTGCGCGACCCGTTCGGCCAGCAGTGGATGCTCAGCCAGCGCATCGAGCACGTCTCCGGCGAGGAGATCGCCCGCCGGGCCGCCCGGCTGTTCGGCTCCTCCGGCTGACCGGCGTCAGCCCTGGGCGTCCAGCACCAGCTTGCCGCGCACGCGGCGCTGCCGGATCCGCTCGAACGCGTCGTTGGCCTGCTTCAGCGGGATGGCCGCCTCGATCGGCACGGTCATCCGGCCCGCCACCACGGCCGACAGCGCCTGCCGGATCGCGGCCGCGAGGTCCTCGTCGGAGGCCATCAGGCCCGCGTAGCTCCGGATCGTGATGCTCTTGCGGTACAGCGTGCGCAACGGCACCAGGCCCTCGGGCCCCGCGGACGCGCCGTACAGGACCAGGCGGCCGTAGGGTTGCAGGGCCTCGACGGCGGCCCCGGTAAACCCGCCGCCGAGCGCGTCGAACACCACGGTCGGCCGCAGGTCGGCCAGGGCCTCGGCCAGGCCTTCGGCGTCGGTGACGACCGCGTAGTCCGCGCCGTGCGCCTTGATCCATTCGCGGTTCTCGGCCTCGCCGGTCTGCCCCACCACGGTGGCGCCGATGCCGCTCGCCAGGGACAGCACGATGCTGCCGACGCCGCCCTTGGCCCCGAGGACCAGCACGGTGTCGTCGGCGCCCACCTGGGCCACCTCGGTGACCGTCCGCCACGCGGTCACCCCGGCGATGCCCATCGCGGCGGCCGCGCGCAGGTCAACACCGTCGGGCACGTCGATGAGCGCGCCCCGCGGGACGATCGCGGCACTGGCCCACAGGCCGTCGCGGATCGTGCCGAGGCCGTAGCCGCGGACCATGACCCGCCGGCCCTCCACGATCCCGGCTGCCTCGGTGCCGAGGGTCCGCGGCACCGGCGCCTCCGGGGCGACCAGCCCCAGCGCGCCGTACATGTCCACGGGGTTCACGCCGGAGTAGGCGACGTCCAAGACGACTTCCTGATCACCAGGCTCGCCGAGGTCAAGCTCCTCCACCTGGAGCGGCTGGCCGTGCTGCACCAGCCGGGCCGCGGTAACACGCATGTCTGAACCCTAAGGCAGGCACGGGCCGGCTGCGGCGGAACCATGATCGTGCAGGAATTTGACCCGCATGCGGGAAAAGTCCCCGTGATCATGGAAGGCCGGTCAGCCGAACAGGTCGACGATGGCGCCGGCGTCGCCGCGGAGCAGCGCGCGGCCGACGGCCTCCAGGTACGCGCGCCAGTGGCGCTGCGCGCCCTCGGCGTCCCGGGCGTCGAGCAGGAGAACGAGCCTGCGGTAGGACTTGACCGTCTTGCGGAGATCCTCCCTGGCGCCGGGGCGATCGAAGGTCCGCAACACCACCGTGCGCAGGTGCGCGGCCATGACCTCGCGCAGCACCGCGGCCTGGACGGCCAGCGTCTGGTTTCCGGCCCGCTCCAGGATCAGCTCACCGAACCGCTGGGTGGCCCGCAGCCAGGCCTCGGCGGCGGCGGGCGCCCCGTCGCTTTCCGCGAGGGCCGCCAGGTCGGCGACGCAGCTGGTCAGGTCGTCGAGGTCGGCCCCGGTCCGGCGCGACGCCAGCAGGCCCGCGGCGGCCGGCTCGATCACCATCCTGGCCTGCTGCACGTCCGCGATCGTGGTGCGGGTCACCTGCAGCAGCAGGCCGACGTACCGGGCGGCCACCGCGACGTCCGGCGCCACCACGCGCGCGCCGCCCCGCGAGCCGCGCCGGACGTTGATCAGCGACTCGGTCTCCAGGATCCGGAACGCCTCCCGCAACGTCGGCCGGGACACGCCGAACGTCTCCATCAGCGCGCCCTCGGACGGCAGGGTCTGGCCGGTGGCCAGCTCGCCACGGACGATCTGGCCGCGCAGGTGCGACGCGATGAGCTCAGCCGTTTTCGGGGCCCGCACGCGCTGGCCGACCGGGCCGCGCACGGGGGCCGCGACGTTCACGACGGCCGGCCCAGGCGCAGCGGCACGTCGGCCAGGCGGGCCGCCTCCTCCGCCAGTTCCCCGATCGTCCACCGGCCGTCCTTGACCACCCCGTCGATGATCGCGAACGGCTGGAACAGGTGGATCCCGCCGCCCGCGACGTAGAAGATGCGGCCCTTGATCGGGCAGTCCGCGGTGGCCAGGTAGCCGACGAACGGTGACACGTTCGCCGGGTCCATCGCGTCGAAGCCGTCGGCCGGGGGCCGCAGGAAATCCTCGGGAATGCCGGGAGTGGCCATGGTCAGCCTGGTCCGGGCGGCCGGGGCGATCGCGTTGACCTTCACCCCGTACCGGTCAAGCTCCCGCTGGGCGATGATCGTCAGCGACGTGATGCCCGTCTTCGCGGCGCCGTAGTTGGCCTGCCCGGGGTTGTTGAACAGGCCGGAGGTCGACGTCGTGTTGATCATCGACGGCCGCAGGTCGCGGCCGGCCTTGGACTGCTCGCGCCAGTACCTGGCCGCCGCGCGGGCCGGCATGAAGTGCCCCCGCAGGTGGACCCGGATCACGTCGTCCCACTCGCCGTCGGTCATGTTGACGATCGTGCGGTCACGCAGGATCCCGGCGTTGTTCACCAGCACGTGCAGCGCGCCGAACTCGTCGATGGCCTGCTGGATCACCCGCTGCGCGCCGTCGGCGCCGGTGACGTCGTCGGTGCTGGCGACCGCCTCGCCGCCGGCGGCGAGGATCTCGTCGGCGACCTGGCGGGCCTGCCCGGCGTCGCTGCCCGCCCCGTCCGGGCCGCCGCCGACGTCGTTGACGACGACCTTCGCGCCCTCGGCCGCGAACAGCAGCGCATGCTCGCGGCCGAGGCCGCGCCCGGCGCCGGTGATGACCGCGACGCGGCCGTCGAGTGCTCCCATAGCCGATCCCTTTCGGGCGAGTAGTAGTTAACTAATTTATCCAATCAGCCTGTGATATCAATGGCCCATGCCTGGCCCAGCCGAACGCGTCGGTCCCGGACTGCTCGACCTGCTGACCCTGGAACGCGTCGAGACCGACCTGTTCCTGACCACCGTGGTACACGACGGCGACGGCCCGGCCGGCCTGTACGGCGGGCAGGTCGCGGCGCAGGCGCTGCGCGCCGCGGCGGCGACCGTGGACTCCGGCCGGCACCCGCATTCCCTGCACGGGTACTTCCTGAGCCGGGGCGACGCGTCATGCCGGGTGCTGCTGACCGTGTACCGCGACCGGGACGGCCGCTCCTACTCCAACCGCCGGGTCATCGCGGTGCAGCAGGGGAATGTCATCTTCAACATGGCCGCGTCGTTTCACGTCACCGAGCCGGGCCCGGACTACCAGGCGCACCCGGCGCCCGACGTCGCCGGGCCGGACGGCCTGCCGGAGCTGGAAACCCGGTTCACGCTGCACGGGGTGGAGATCAGGCTGCCCGAGCAGCCCCAGGCCGGCCAGCAGTGGCCCTCCCGGGTGTGGCTGCGGGCGCGCGACAGCCTGGCCGACGAGACCCTGCACGACTGCGCCCTGGCCTACGTCTCCGACATGTTCACCGGGCTGGCCGCGGTGCCGGGCCTGCGTCAGGTCGGCCCGCCGACCAGCATCGACCATGCGGTCTGGTTCTACCGCCGGGTCGCGCTCGACGACTGGGTGCTGATGGACCTGCAGCCGGAATCGATCGCGGGCGGCCGCGGGATGTACACGGGGCGGATCTTCGGCCGGGACGGCCGGCTGGCGGCCGGGATCGCGCAGGAATCGGTCTACCGGACCGCCTGATCCGGGCGGCCGACGGGAGAGCAGGCGGCCCCGCGGGTATAACCCGGCCAAACGTCCCGGCCGGCTGAATAGAGGGTACTGTTCACTCATGTCGATCGCCATCACCGATGATCACCGTACGCTCGCCCAGACCGTGTCCGACTTCCTGCGCGCCCGCGGCGCCCGGGAGGCGGCCCGGGCCCTGCTCGATGCGGAGACCGAACAGCTGCCCGCCTTCTGGGCGGAGCTGGGCGAGCTGGGCTGGCTCGGGCTGCACATCCCCGAGGAATACGGCGGCTCGGGCTTCGGCCTGCCCGAGCTGGTCGTGGTGGTCGAGGAGTTCGGCCGGGCCGTGGCGCCCGGGCCGTTCGTGCCGTCGGTGATCGCCAGCGCGGTGCTCGCCGCGGCCGCCCCGCCCGACGTCGCATCCCGCCTGCTGCCCGGCCTGGCCAGCGGCTCCGCGGTCGGCGCGGTAGCGCTCGGCGGTGACGTGACCGTCCGCGACGCCGTCGCGCACGGCCCGGCCGGCGTGGTGCTCGGCGGCGGCCTGGCCGACGTGCTGATCGTCGCGGCCGGCGAGGACGCGCTGGTCATCGAGGTCGCCGACGGCGGCGTCAAGGCCGAGGTCCCGGCCAACATCGACCCGGCCCGGCGGGCCGCCCGGCTGACCCTCACGGCCGCGCCCGCCACTGTGCTGCCCGGCGGGCGGCGCGTGCTCACCGACCTGGCCCGGACGCTGCTGGCCGCCGAGGCATCCGGCGTCGCCCGCGAGACCACCGAGCAGGCCGCCGAGTACGCCAAGGTGCGCGAGCAGTTCGGCCGGCCGATCGCCACCTTCCAGGCGGTGAAGCACCACTGCGCCAACATGCTGGTGGCCGCGGAGGTCGCGACCGCGGCCGTGTGGGACGCGGCCCGCGCGGCCGCGGCCGACGGCGACCAGCTCAGCTACACCGCGGCGATCGCCGCGGCGCTCGCCGTGCCCGCGGCCGTGACGAACGCGCAGCTCAACATCCAGGTACACGGCGGGATCGGCTTCACCTGGGAGCACGACGCCCACCTCTACCTGCGCCGGGCCGCGGCCATCGCGGCCCTGGTCGACGCCGAGGCCGCGGCGCAGGACGTCACCGGCCTGGTCCGCCGGGGCGTCCGCCGGGCCGCCGCGATCGACCTCCCGCCCGAGGCCGAGGACATCCGGGCCTCGGTCCGGCCGGACATCGAGCGCCTGCGTGACCTCGACGCCGACACCCGGCGGCAGGCCCTGATCGAGTCCGGCCTCCTGATGCCGCACTGGCCCAGGCCGTGGGGCCGGGACGCGAGCGCGGTCGAGCAACTGGTCATCGAGCAGGAGTTCGGCGCGGCCGGGCTGAAGCGCCCGTCCTACGGGATCACCGGGTGGGTGATCCTCACCCTGATCCAGCACGGCACGCCGGACCAGGTCGAGCGCTGGGTGCCCGCCGCGCTGAACCAGGAGGTGATCTGGTGCCAGCTGTTCAGCGAGCCCGGGGCCGGCTCCGACGCGGCCGGTATCCGGACCAGGGGGACCCGGGTGAGGGGGGATGGGGAGGTGGGCGGGGGCTGGCTGGTCAACGGCCAGAAGGTGTGGACCAGCGGCGCGCACCTGGCCCGCTACGGCTTCGCCACCGTGCGCACGAACCCGGACGCGCCCAAGCACCAGGGCATCACCACGATGGTCATCGACATGAAGGCCAAGGGCGTCTCGGTTCGGCCGCTGAAGATGCCGACCGGGCACTCGGACTTCAACGAGGTCTTCTTCGACGACGTGTTCGTCCCCGACGAGGACGTGGTCGGGCCGGTCGACGGCGGCTGGACGGTGGCCCGGGCCACCCTCGGCAACGAGAGCGTGAGCATCGGCGGCGGCGCCGGCAACGCGATGTCCCTGCCGCCCGACGCGCTCATCGGGCCGCTGGACGCGCACCCGGAGCGCCTGCCCGGCGGGGCCGCGCGGGTCGGCCGGCACATCGCCAGCACCCAGGCCATGACCGCGCTGAACCTGCGCAGCGCGCACCGCGCGGTGGCGGGCGGCGGCCCCGGCCCGGAGGGCAACATCACCAAGCTGCTGCTGTCGGAGAACGGGCACGAGGCGGCCGCCATCCTGGCCGAGCTGGCCGGGCCCGACCTCGCGTTCCTCGACGGTCCGGGGGCCATCGCCGGGACGCTGGTGCTGCTGAACCGCTCCATGTCGATCGCGGGCGGGACGTCGGAGATCAAGCGCAACCAGATCGCCGAGCGGATCCTTGGCCTGCCCCGCGATCCCCTGATCCGTTAGGCCGGACCCCGGTTCTTTCCCGCAACGGTCACGCCGGGCGCCTCTCCTGCCCCGCGGCCGCGCGCAGGTCACCGACGATCTGCTCGGTGACCCCGGGGTCGAGGTCGTAAGGCGTGTAGAGCGTGATCCGGGTCATCACGTCGCCGTACCGGCGCAGCAGCTCGTCCGCCACGGCCCCGGGCTCGGCCACGACCGCGAACGCGCGCAGGACGTCGTCGTCGATGACCGTGCCCATGTCCTTCCACCGGCCCTGCAGCGAGAGCCGGTGCAGCTCGTCGGAGAGCTCGCCCCAGCCGTGCAGCTCCAGCACGCCGCGGTAGGCCGGGGTGGAGCCGTAGAAGGCGATCTGCTCGCGGACGCCGCGGACGGCGTCCTCGAGCTCGGGCTCGGTGCGGCCGGTGGCGACGAAGGGCGTGCCAGATATCTCGTACCCGGCCAGGTCACCGCCGGGACGGCCGCGGGCGAGCGCGGGCAGGGTCACCTCACGCAGGTACCGCTCGGTGGTGAAGCCGTGGCACAAGAACCCGTCGGCCACCTCGCCCGCCACGGCCGTCATGAGGTCGCCCACGCCGGCCAGCAGCACCTTGGGCGCGCCGTGCGGGTTCGGCCCCGGGTTGAAGAACGGCGTCATCAGGGTGTGCGTGTAGAAGTCGCCGCGGAAGTCCAGCTTGGTGCCGTCGTGCCAGCAGCTCCAGATGGCCCGCAGGGCCAGGATGTACTCGCGCATCCGCGGCGCCGGATGCGACCAGGGCATGCTGAAGCGTCGCGTTATGTGCGCCCTGATCTGTGAGCCGAGGCCGAGCAGCAGCCGCCCGCGGGAGAGCAATTGCAGGTCGTTCGCCTGGGCGGCCAGGGACATCGGGCTGCGCGCGAACGCCACCACGATGGCGGTGCCCAGCTCGATGGTGTCGGCGGCCACGGCCGCCAGCCCGAGCGAGAGGAACGGATCGTGCTTGGTCTCGCTGGTCCACACGCCCGCGTAGCCCGCCCGCTGCGCCGCGACCGCGGCCTGCCTGGTGTCGACGGGCGCCGCGGGCGACAGCCCGGTGTCGATCTTCATATGGTCCCTCCCGCTCGCTCCCCCGTGATCATTTCTGACCACCTGCGATCTGCGCGCGGTTGCGCGCCATGACCTCGATCCGGCGCTGCCCGAGCCCGGCCCGGGCGTGAGTATCGGCGATGATGGCCCGCTCGGACGCGATGAGGAAGTCGCAGCCCACGCTGCCCCCTTCGTCGTGGACCCGCGCCTGGGCCGCTGATCAGCACCTTCTTAACCGTGAAGGTTAATTGATATAACTCTTCGTATGAAGCCCGCCGCTTCGCCGCCCCGGGACATCGCGGCGCTGCGCCAGCAGGTGCGGGAGCTGACCGGCCGCTGGCGCGCGGAGGGGCGGTATGTCCCGCGCAACGACAGCTGGCTGCGCGGATTCGACCTCGACTTCAGCCGCGAGCTGGCGTCGCTCGGGCTGATCGGGCTTACCTGGCCGGTCTCCTGCGGCGGGGGCGGGCGGCCGAACGTCGCGCGCCTGGCGGTCACCGAGGAACTGCTGCGCGCGGGAGCGCCCGTGGCCGCGCACTGGATCGGCGACCGCCAGATCGGGCCGTCGGTCCTGCGGCACGGCAGCCCGCGGCTGCAGGCGGAGATCCTGCCCGGGATCATCTCGGCGGACTTCGTGTTCTGCCTGGGCATGTCCGAGCCGGAAGCCGGCTCGGACCTCGCGTCGGTACGCACGTTCGCCGCCCGGCAGGCCGGGGGCTGGCAGGTGCGCGGCCGCAAGATCTGGACCAGCGCCGCCCACCGCGCCACGCACGCCTACCTGCTCGCGCGGACCGAGCGGGCAGCCGACCGGCACCACGGCCTGACCGAATTCATCGTCGACATGGGCTCGCCGGGGATCTCGGTCTCGCCGATCGTGGACCTCACCGGCGAGCATCACTTCAACGAGGTCGTCTTCGACGACGTGTTCGTGCCGGAGTACCGGGTTCTCGGGCGGGTGGGCCAGGGCTGGCGGCAGGTCGTCGAGCAGCTGTCCTTCGAGCGCGGGGGGCCGGAGCGGTTCCTGTCGAGCTACGCCCTGCTGACCGACCTGCTGGCCGAGGCGAAAGGCGGCGGCTTGGACGTCCGGGCCGAGCTCGGCGAGCTGACCGCGCGGCTGGCCACGTTGCGCCGGATTGCCTGGCAGGTGGCGACGCGCCTGGACGCGGGCGAGGCACCGGTCACCGAGGCGGCCACGCTGAAGTACCTCGGCAACGCGTTCGAGGTCGACGTCATCGAGGTGGCTCGGAGGGCCTTCGGCGCGGGCCGGGGCAGCCCGGCCTTCCGCGAGACCCTGCTCGCCTCCCCCGGCTTCTCCCTCCGCGGCGGCGCCGCGGAGGTGATGCTCTCCCTGATGGCCAGGCAGGAGGCCGCCCGGTGAGCGCCGCCGGCGACAGCCCGCCTGGCGCCGGCGACGAACTTCGCGAGCTCATCGCCGACATCGCCGCCGCCCACACCGAGCCGCCGGCGGGCGAGCTTCCCTCGTGCTGGCCCGTCCTGGTCGAGCTCGGCCTGCCGCTGGTCGGGATCGACGAGGCCCGCGGGGGTTCCGGGGGGTCACTGAGCGACCTGGCCGTGCTGGCGCGGGCCCTGGGCCGGCACGCCATCAGCACCCCGTTGATCGAGTGCGCGGTGGCGAACTGGGCCGTGGCCGCCTCCCGCGGCGAGGCCGGGCCAGGGCTGCGGACGATCACGGCCGGGGGGCCCGTCGGCTGGGCCCGGCACGCCGGCCAGCTTGTGCTCTACCGCCACGGCGCCGCCTGGCTCGCCGAGACCAGCGCCCCCGGGGTCACGGTCGAGCCGGGCACCAACGTCGCGGGCGAGCCCTGCGACGACGTCCGGCTGCCCGCCGCGGCCCTGACCCCGCTCGGCTCGGCGCCGTCCGCCGAGGACGCGCGGGCCCGGCTCGGCCTGCTCCGGGCCGCCGCGCTGGCCGGCGCCGTCGAGGGAGCCTACGAGCTGACCCGGGCCTACGTGAGCACCCGCGAGCAATTCGGCCAGCCGCTCGTGCGCATCCCGGCGGTGGCGGCCAATCTCGCGATCATCAAAACCTCCGTGATCCAGTGCGACGCCGTCCTGGCCCGGGCCGGTGGCGGCACGCTCGCCGCGGTCGCGGCGGCCAGGATCATCGCCGGGCGGGCCGCGACGCAGACCGCGCGCCTCGCCCACCAGCTGCACGGTGCGATCGGGGTCACCTCGGAATACCGGCTGCACCTGTTCACGAAGCGGCTCTGGGCCTGGCGCGACGCCGAGACCACCGAGCATGACTGGTCGGTACTGCTCGGCGAGCTGGCGGCGGCCGGCGGCGAGGCAGCGTTCTGGGATGAGCTGACCGCGTGATGGCCGGCGTCGGCGCCGGGGCGGGCCGTGCCGTCTACCGCATCACGGCGGCGAGGGCATCCAGGTGACGCCGCATCCGGTGCCGGGCGAGCTCCTGGTCGCCTGATTCAACGGCCGCCGTGATGGCCTCGTGGGCGCGCAGCACCTCGGCGCGCACGTTCTGGCTGCCCTGCGGCGCGAGGCGCTCGATCTCGTACAGCCGACTGAGCCTGATGAGCACCAGCGCGATCAGCTCCAGCACCCGGCTGTGCGCCGCGCCGGCCACGGCCACGTGGACGTCGTGCACGACGTCGGCCCGGTCGTCGTCGGGGCTGGCCGCCTCGCGCTCCAGCGCCTCGTGCAGGCGCGCCGCCCCGTCGCGATCGATGCGGGATGCGGCCAGGCCGGCGATCGCCACCTCAACGCCGGTCCGCAGCTCCGCCAGGTCGGCCAGGCGCATCCCGCGCCGCGCCAGGTAGATCGCCACGATCTCGGTGACCGCGCTCGCGCTCGGCTCGAACACGAACAGGCCGCCGCCGGGCCCGCGGCGCATCCGGGCGATCTGGTGGTGCTCGAGCAGGCGGACCGCCTCCCGGAGCACGGCGCGGCTGACGCCCTCCCGCTCGATCAGCTCCCGCTCGGTGCCGACCAGCTGGCCCGGCTGCATCCCGTCGCCGACCACCACCTGGGTGATGCGGCGGGCGACCGCCTCGGCCCGCTTCCCGTTGCTCGGCTCGCTTCCCGCGACCACGCTGTCGGGCAGCAACTGCCGGGTGGAGCGCCGCTGCCGCAGGTAGTCGGCCTCCGCCTCGAGGTGCTTACGCATCCGGCGCCGGGCCAGCCCCGGCTCCCCCGCGATCACCGCCTCGGCGATGCGCGCGTGCGCGTAGGCGGCGTCGGCGGCGACCGCAGGCCCGAAGCTCTGCCAGCCGGCCGAGTACAGCATGGCCACCCGGTTGAGCACGTCGACGAACAGCTCCAGGGCCGGGTTCCGGCTGACCGAGGCCAGCAGCGCGTGCAGGGCACGCGGGTCCGGGGTCAGGGCCGCGTCCGGCGCCTCGGCGAAGGCGCGCAGCCGGGTCAGGTCCTGCTCGCCGAGCCGGGCGGGCGCGAGCTCGCTGGCGATCTCCTCGACCGCGACGCGGGCCTCGAACAGCTCGTCGAGCCTGGCCTCCACCCGGTACAGGTACAACACCACGGCATCGATGACGGCGTCCACGGTCGGTTCGGTGATGACCAGCCCGCCGCCCGGGCCGCGCCGGGTCCGCGCGACCTGCTTGTGCTCGACCAGGCGGACGGCCTCGCGGAACACCGCCCGGCTGACCCGGTAGCGCCCCAGCAGCTCGGCCTCGGAGCCGAGTAGCTCGCCGACCGGCCAGCCCAGCGCCATGACGTCCCCCACGATGCGGTCGGCGACCTTCGCGGCGCGCTTGGAGCCGGGGCTGACGGCCGGGCGCGCAGGAACGTCGCCCCGCGCGGTCGGCGTGGTCGTCGCCATCGGCTCAGGCTACCCGGGCATCGGCGAACGATGCGGGATACACCGGGCGGTACGGTCATTCCGCCGCCTCACCCCGGGGCTCTTACCCGAGGACCGAGACCGCCCACCCACCGCGACAATGGGAACCAGGTGATCAGGAGTCGGGGACCTGGTACAGGATCTCGCCGTGCGGGACGAGGAACCACCCGTCGTCGCTGGCGGCCCAGCGCCGCCACGCGCCGGCCAGGCGCTCCAGGTCCCGGCGGGTGGCCAGGCCCCGCTCGACGGCCCGGTCCCCGAACGGCGACTCGGTCAGCCGTTCGGCCCACAGCGTGCCCCACCAGGTCCGGTCGCCGGGCGTCGTATAGCACCATGAACCCGCCGAAGCCTCGACCTCGGCGAAGCCGGCCGCCCGGGCCCAGGACCGCAGGCGCCGGCCGGCATCCGGCTCGCCGCCCAGCGCCCGCGCCACCCGCTGGTACAGGACCCGCCACTCCTCCAGCTCCGGGTCTTCGGGGAACCAGAACATCCCGCCGTAGTCGCCGTCGCGCGCGGCGATCAGCCCCCCGGCGCGGCAGACCCGCCGCATCTCGGCCAGCGCGCCGACCGGGTCGGACAGGTGCTGCAGCACCTGGTGGGCGTGTATCACGTCGAATGCGCCGTCGTCGAAGGCCAGGTGGTACACGTTGCCGACCGCGAAGCCGACGTTGCGCTGGCCCCGGCGGTCCGCTTCCTCCCGGGCGCCGGCCAGCACGCCTGCGGCCTGGTCGATCCCGGTTACCTGGCCCTGGGGCACCCTGGCCGCGAGATCCACGGTGATCGTGCCCGGGCCGCAGCCGACGTCGAGCACGCGCGCCGCGGCCGGCAACCGCGCCAGCAGGTACCCGGCCGAGTTTTCCGCGGTCCGCCACCGGTGCGAGCGGAGCACGCTGTCGTGATGACCATGCAGGTAGGCGTCGGGCATCCGTTCATCATGCCGCGACGCCGGGACGGCGCTCCCGCGGGAGCCACCTGCGGCGCCGGCCCGGCGCCCGCTCGCACGGTCGTAAATAAGATTGACAGTCCTGATCGTTGTCAATAACGTGGGCCCGTGGCCGAGGAACGCGACTGGTTCGACGAGGCGGCGTTCCCGGCGTTGCTGCGGGCGGCCCGGAGGGCCTACGGATCGGCCGTTCGTGGCGCGCTGGCCTACGCGGGATTTGACGACGTGCCGCGCAACGGCAGCTACGTGCTGGCCGCCATCGCCCGCACCGGGGCGCCGCTCAGCCAGATCATCCAGGGGCTCGGCGTGTCCAAGCAGGCCGCCGGGCAGCTCATCGACACCCTGGTCACCCGGGGTTACCTGGACCGTGCTCCCGACCCGGACGACCGCCGCAGGCTGACCATCACGCTCACCGGGCGCGGGCACGCCGCGGCCGAGGAGATCCGGGCGGCGGTCGCGCAGGTGGACGCCGACCTGGTCCGGCGGGTCGGGCCGGAGTACGTGGCGCACACCCGGGCGACGCTCGCGGCGCTGATCGAAGCCGGAAACGACGCGGAGGGACCAGGCTGATGACCAGCGAGCCGGACGTGAGCGCCGTCGCGGTACCGCAGGCGCCCGCGGTGCGCGAGGACGTGCCCGGGCCACAGTGTCCCGCCTGGCTGCGGCGTCCGGCCTTAGTCCTGATCGCCGCGCTGGCCGGGCTGTCCTACGCCTGGGCCCTCGGCCAGGACCCGCTCGAGCCCTACTACGCGGCGGCCGTCCGCAGCATGTCGATGAGCTGGCACAACTTCATCTACGGCGCCTTCGACCCGGCGGGGACCGTGACCCTCGACAAGCTGCCCGGAGCCTTCTGGATCCAGGCGCTCGCCGTGCGGGCCTTCGGCTTCCACACCTGGGTGATCGTGGTGCCCCAGGCGGCCGAGGGCGTCCTCACCGTGCTCGTGCTGTACCGGGCGGTGCAGCGGCTGGCCGACCCGGTTGCCGGGCTGATCGCGGCCGCCGTCGTCGCGGTGAGCCCGGCCACGGTGGCGCTGAACCGGGGGAACATCTCCGACTCGCTCATGATCTTGCTGCTGGTGCTGGCCGCCGACGCGGTGTCGGCCGCGATCGCCAGCGGGAGCCAGCCCCGGCTGATCCTGGCCGGAGTCTGGGTCGGGCTCGCCTTCCAGGCCAAGATGATCGAGGCGTGGCTGGTGCTCCCGGCGTTCGGCCTGGCCTACCTGGTGAGCGCCCCGGGGTCGGCGGGGCGGCGGGTCCGCCAGCTGGCCGTGGCCGGGGCGGTGGCTGCCCTGGTGTCGCTGTCGTGGATGACCGCGGTCTCGCTCGGGCCGGCCTCGCACCGGCCGTATATCGACGGCAGCCAGGACGACTCCGCCTACCAGCAGGTGTTCGTGTACAACGGTTTCGGCCGCTTCGGCGACCAGACCCCGCTGCAGTTGCTGGCCGGGCAGTCCGCGGGCGCCACGTCCGCGGTGGTGAGCCCGGCCGCCGCCCCGGACCGGCTGCTGCGCGGCGACCTGGGCCGCGACACCGGCTGGCTGATCCCGGCCGCGCTGGCCATCGCCGCGTGGGGGATCGCGAGCCGGCGCGGCCGACCCCGCGGCGACCCGCTCCGGGCGTGCTTTGTCCTGTGGGGCACCTGGCTCGTGCTGCTGGCCGCGACGTTCTCCCTGACCACGACCATCAACCCTTACTACACGGCGGCGCTCACCCCGGCGGTGGCGGCCATACTCGGCGCCGGAGCCGCCGCGTTCTGGCCAGCGGGCCAGCCCGCGGCCGGGCGGCGGGTCGGCCTGGCCGTCATCGTCGCCGGGACGACGGGCTACGCCGCCTGGCTGGTAGCCTCGGCCGGCGGTCAGGCCCCTGGCTGGCTGGTTCCCGCCGTCATCGCCGTGGGCGCCGCCGCGCTGGCCACGGCGCTGGCTTCTGTGGCGGTCCGAAGCACCGCCCTGCTGGCGGCGGCCCTCGCGGCCGGGCTCGCCGCCATGTCCGCAGCGCCCGCAGTGGCCTCGGCCGACGTCGTGCTGCGCCACCAGGGTGCCTTCGACACGCCGTTCGAGTCCGCCCGCGAGGCGAACGCGATCGACGCGCTGTTCGTGCGGACACCGGCGCAGGTCGCGCTCACGATTCCGCGCCTGCGCAGCGCCCAGTTCGGCGCGCCCTACCTGCTCGCGGCTCAGACCTCGGCGCTGGCCTCGGTATTCATCGACGACAGCGGGCTGGAAGCGCTACCGATCGGCGGGTTCACCGGCACGAGCCCCTCACCGACCCTGGCGCAGCTGCAGGCCGACATCGATACCGGGCAATTCCACCTGGTGCTGGCCTACAACAACGCCGACCCCCGGCTGAGGTGGATCGCCGGGCATTGCCGAAGCCTCGGGCGCACCACGGCGAAGCTGCACATTTACTTCTGCCTGCCCAGCGGCGCCGGCTAGACGGCCCGCGGGAATACCCTGCATTCATGGATCTTGGCCTACAGGGCAGCCGTGCGCTGATCACCGGGGGAAGCCGGGGCATCGGCTTCGCGATCGCCGACGCGCTGGCCGCCGAGGGCGCGGCGGTCGGGCTCGTCGCGCGCCACGCCGACGGGCTGGCCGCTGCCGCGGAGCGGCTGGCCCGCTGGGGCACGCCGGTGGCCACCGCCGCGGCCGACGTCACCGACCCGGACGCGCTGAACCGGGCGGTCGATGACATCGCGGCGGCGCTCGGCGGCCTGGACCACCTGGTAGCCAATGCGGGCGGCACCATCGGCGGCGGTGACCTCACCAATTCCGGCTCCGGCGACTTCACCGCGACGTTCGCCCTCAACGCGGGCCACGCCGCCGAGCTGATCCGGGCCGGGCTGAGCCATCTGCGCGCCGCGGGCGGCGGCGCCGTGGTGATCGTCTCCTCGATCACCGGGCTGCGGCCGGCCCCGCGGACCGCCTACGCCGCCGCCAAGGCCGCGGAGATCCAGCTCGCGGCGACCGCCGCCCAGGAACTGGCGCCCGACGGCATCCGGGTCAATTCGGTTAGCCCCGGGTCGATCATGTTCCCCGGCGGCGGATGGGACACCTTCGCCCGCGCCCACCCCGAAGACTTCGCCGCCTTCCTGGCCACCGAGTTCCCGTTCGGCCGCCTGGGGCGCCTCGAGGAGGTCGCCGACGTGGTCACCTTCCTGCTGTCCGCGCGGACGTCCTGGGTCACCGGCGCGAACGTCGTCGTGGACGGCGGCCAGCGCTACCCGAGCGCCCGCAGGTTCGGCGCCTAGGCCGGCGAGCCCGGGTAGCCGCGGGCCACGGTCCGGGCCAGGATCCCCAGGGTGGCCCGCAGCGCGCCCTCGGACAGGACCGGGAAGATCCCGGCCTCCTTCCAGGTCGGGTCCGCGGACGACCAGTCGTAGTAGGACGTCACCAGGGTCCCGTCGGCCGTGGGCTCGAGGACGTAGCCGTAGACGTGGCCCAGCGGCGGGCGGATCTGGCCCAGGACCGTCCAGGCAATCTCGCGGTCGGGGGCGAGCCTGGTGATGGTGACGGTCACGTCGTAGCGGCCCAGTTCGGGATAGTCGTTCAGCGCCTCGCGGTCCATGTGCACGACGAAGCTGTCCCCGACGGCGGCCACCGGCTTGCCGTCGGCGCTCATCAGCATCCCGGAGCTGTCGATGGCCACATGGCCCTGCGGGTCGCACAGCACCCGGAAGACGGCCGGCGGGTCGGCGGCGATCGTGCGCTGGACCTCGATCCGCTCGTTGGTCACTTCGCCGGTCATGTGCCCATCCTGTCATCCGGTCGTCGGGATGTGACAGTAGCGCCGCGGCCCGGCGCTGCAATAGCGTCGTGCCTATGAACCCGCTGTCGGGCGTACTAGGCGAGGCGTGGCAGCTCTACCGGAAGTTCGCCGCGCACCTGCTCGCGATCGCGTTCGTCATCTACCTGGCCGCCGCCATCGTCGCGGTACTGCTGTCGCTGGCCGGTCTCATCGGGTCGTTCCTGGCCCTCATCGTGGAGCTGTTCGCCGGCTTCCTGCTGCAGGCCACCCTGGTCAAGGCGGTGCAGGATGTGCGGGACGGGCGCGCCGACCTGTCGCTGGGCGAGACCGTGTCCGCGGCCACGCCGTACATCTGGTCCGTTGCCGGAGCGTCGATCCTGGCCGGCATCAGCATCGCGATCGGCCTCCTCCTGCTCATCGTCCCCGGCTTGTGGCTCATCACCATCTGGGCGGTGATCATCCCCGTCATCGTCATCGAGCGGTCCGGCGCCCTGAAATCGTTCGGGCGCAGCAGGCAGCTGGTCCGGGGTCACGGATGGCACGTTTTCGGCACGCTGGTGCTGATGTTCATCATCCTGATCGTGGTGGACATCGTGCTCGGCCTGATCTTCCTGGCGCTGCCGCGGATCTGGCGCGACGGCCTGAGCACGATCATCTCCGGAACGCTCATCGCGCCGTTCATCGCCCTAGTCGTGACGCTGATCTACTACCGCCTCGTGGGCGCGCCCGGGCCGGGCGCGGCGGGCGATGCCGCTGCACCGGGCGGGTACGGGACGCCACCGGCCGGGTACGGGACGCCACCGGGCGGGTACGGGACGCCGCCGGGCGGGTACGGGACGCCGCCGCCGACCGACTACGGGACGCCGCCGCCGGCAGGGTACGAACCCCCCCCACCGCCGCCCACGGATTACGGAGTCCCGCCGCCCGCCGATGACGGGACGCCGCCGCCGGGACGGCACGAGGCCCCTCCAACCGAAAGTCATGAGTCCCCCCCGCCCGGAGGTTCCGGAACCTCCTAGCCCGCCGTTCAGCGGTGCACGGCGGCGAGCAGCGAGGCGTAGCAGCGCACCAGCGCCGCGCGTACCTGCGGAAGCAGGGGGCTGTCGGGCAGGCAGCCCTCCCTGACCCACTGATCGGACAGGTGCATCGCGCGGACCCGGCCCTCAGCCGCCGGCCTGACGTCGGCCGCCGGCTCGCCGTAAAGGTAGCTGTACAGGCGGGTCACCGCCTCGACCAGCTCGTCGTCGGTGATGGCTGGCGACGTCGAGTACTGGACCTCCCGGTGCACGCGCCACCAGTCGATCTCGAGCCTGGCCGCCTCCACCGGGCTGGCCGGCTCGCCGTAGCTGAGCCGGACCAGGGCGTAGAAGCGGCGCATGCAGGCCTGGGCCCCGTCCGGGTCGTTGTCGGGGATCGGGGCCCACAGCTGGGCCGCGCGCACCATCAGCCAGGAGCCGTGCAGGGTCCGGTACCAGTCCATGCCGAAGCCGGCCCGGACCAGCCGGACGAGGGCCGTCAGCACCTGGGGCCAGTCACGCAGGTAGTAGCCGGTCCACGCCCGGTACTCCAGGTCGGCGACGTGCCCGGGGTCGAACGACCGGGGCGGTATCGGCCGCCCGACGGGACGGCCGATATAGGCCAGGCTGACCGGGCCCAGCCGGCCGCCGTACTGCTGCCGCGCCAGCCGCGCCACGGTCGTTCTCACGTTGGCGGTGACCACGTTGATGCCCAACGGTTTCCCCCTTCCCTCGCTGGTCAGCCCTCCGGCGAATCGGTGGTAGCCAGGACCGGCGCCCGGCTCCCGTGGCCCGTGGCGGCCTCGAAGGCGTGCGCCACGGCGAGCAGGTCCCAGTCGCCCCGGCGCCTGCCGATCAACTGCAGGCCCACCGGCAGGCCGTCCGCGGTGAAGCCCCCCGGCACGCTGATCGCCGGCAGGCCGGTCACGGAGATCAGGTAGGCCGACGCCATCCAGTCCAGGTAGGTCTGCTGCGGCTGGCCGTTGATCTCGTGCACCCAGTCCAGAGTCACCTTAAACGGCGCCACCTGGCTGACGGGACAGGCCAGCACGTCGAGATCGGCGAAGAACTCGCTGATCCGCTCGGCCAGCGCGGCCCGCAGCACGGTGGCCCGGCTCAGGTCGTCCACGGTGAGCTCGAGGCCCCGCTGCACGTTCCAGGTCACGTTGGGCCCCACCAGATCGGGGTGCTCGCGCACCGGCTCGCTCAGGAAGGTCGCGAACCGCAGCGCGCGGAAGGCGCGGAACGCCTCGTCCGCCCCGGACAGGTCGGGCGTCGCGTCGATGACCCGGCCGGCCAGCCCCGCCAGCACCTGCCGGGCCGGGGCCAGCGCCTCGAGCACCCCGGGCTCGACGGGCAGGCCGAGATCCGGGCTCCAGGCGATCCTGAGCCCGCTCAGGTCCCTGGCCAGCAGGGCCGGGACGTCGGCCGGGTCGGTCAGCGCGGGCGGCGGCTGGTCCAGGGCCAGCGGAACCCGCGGGTCGGGGCCGGACAGGACGGCCAGCAGCAACGCGGCGTCGGCGACCGTGCGCGCCATGGGCCCGGACACGCCGAGCTGATCGGCGACGTCGTCGAGCGGCCAGTCGGGAACCCGGCCCGGGCTGGGCCGCAGCCCGACGACGTTGCAGAAGCTGGCGGGGTTGCGCAGGGACCCGCCCAGGTCGCTGCCGTCGGCCAGGCAGATCAGCCGCGCGGCCAGCGCCGCCGCGGCGCCGCCGCTGCTGCCGCCCGCGCTGCGGCCGAGGTGATAGGGGTTGCGGGTGGCCCCGAACACCGGATTGACGGTGTGCGAGCCCGCGCCGAACTCCGGCGTGTTCGTCTTGCCCAGGCTGATCGCGCCCGCGTGCGCCATCCGCTCGACCACGAGGGCGTCGCGTTCGGGGACGTGCTCGGCGAACAGCGGCGACCCGTAGGTGGTCCGCACCCCCGCGGTGTCGGCGAGATCCTTGTGCGCGACCGGCAGTCCGTGCAGCAGGCCGACTGGCCGGCCGCGGGCCGCCGCCTGGTCGGCGGCCGCGGCCTGGGCCAGCGCTGACTCGAAGGTGCGGGTGACGATCGCGTTGATGGCCGGGTCGACGGCCTCGATCCGGCCGATGTGCGCCGTGATGACCTCGCGGGCCGATACCTCCCGCCGGCGCAGCAGCCCGGCTAGGCCGATGGCATCCTGCATGCACAGGTCACTCACGGCCACTCCCTGACACATATGCAAATTTCGCCTGCCTGCCCCGCGCCGCGACCCGACCGGCCGGGTCAGCTCAGCAGACGCCCAGGAGAAGAGAATATCCAGCCCGAAAACCGGGCTACAGGGCCCTCACCGCCATCACGCGAACCCGACCCGCACCGGCTCCCGGCGGACCTGGCTCGCGGGCCAGGCCAGCCGGTCCCGCCCGGCCTCGCGGTGCCGTTCGGCGGCCCGGGCCTGCTCCGCATGACCTCGCATAGCCTGGAGGGTCCGCAAGCCCTACAGCAGAGGACGGGATTCGTGGCCGTTTGGCTCATCGTTGGCTGTGTCAGTGTGGCGCTGGTGCTCTACGCGGCCGATCGCGCCGTGAAGGCGCGGGCGCGGGTCCGCCGGCTGCGTACGATGACCGGCCGGCTAGCCGCCGCCACCGCGAGAGCCGACGAGAAACAGGAGCAGCGTCAGGCGGCCGACCAGGCCAGCGCGGCGCTGACCTCCGTCATGCCCGCGATCAATCACCCGTCCGGCCGACAATCAGATAAATGATGCCGCCCCAGGGAATCGAGACCAGGCAGACGAGGGCCCACCCCCACTTGGGCAGGTAGCGCACGCGGTCCGCCCGGGCCAGGTCGTGCAGGCAGAAGGCCTCCCAGGCCACCGCGAGCCCGACGGCCAGGACGATAAGGAGGACGAACCGCGCGGGCATCAGGCCCGCCCCGGCCAGCCGAGCGCCGCCGCGGCCGCCTCGGGGTCGGCGCAGCCGACGATCCACTCGTCGTAGGAGGTGCCCTGCAGCAGGACGCGCACGCCCCGGGGGGTGTCGTGGTGGACCGCGGCGAAGATCTTCTGGCCGCCCGCCCGGACGATGGCCACCTCGGCCACCCCGGGGAGCCTCATCCCGACCTTGAAGCCGTGATCGGCCGGCTCGTGCGCGTCCTGAACGATCTCGACGCCGCGCACCGCCGACAGCGGCACCCGCAGGTCGCCGTGGACCGCCTCCGCTCTCTCCGCCCCGGACAGGTGCAGCACCAGCTCGCCGCCCTGTACCTGCAGCTCGGCCATCCCGGGCCTCCTCGTGGGGTGCGATCTTATCTGCTCGACATATGTAGCCTACACATGTAGGCTGCGGAATGTGAAGCTAACCGCCGCCCTGGAACGCGTCCTGCGGGTGTTCCTGGCCGATCCTTCCGCCCGCCGGTACGGCTACGACCTGATGAAGGCGGCCCGGCTGCCCAGCGGCACCCTGTACCCCATGCTCGCCCGGCTGCACGAGCAGGGCCTGGTCATCTCGGAGTGGGAGCCGCCGCCCGACGATGCCAGCGGGCGGCCGCCGCGCAAGTACTACCAGCTCACCGGCGAGGGCATCCGCGCCGCCCGCCTGGAGCTGGCCCAGGCCGGCACCGCCGCCCCCCGCACCGCGCACGGCACGGCCCGGCCCGCACCGGGGAGCGCGTCGTGACCGCGCTCCCCGGCACCCCGCGGACTCAGCGCCTGGCCGATCACCTGATCCGCCGCGCGTGCCGCCGGCTGCCCGGTGAGGCCGGCGATGAGCGGTACCGGGAATGGACCGCCGAGCTGCCCGCGATCCTGGCCGACCCCGACGTCGGCTCCGGCGTCGGCTCCGGGGTGCGGCGCTCCGCCCGCGCGCTCGGCTACGCCGCGGGCATCTCCCGGTGCACCCGCCGCCTGGGTTCCCCCGGGGGCCAGCCCCGGCCGCACGCCGGCTTCCCGGCGCGGCGCGTGGTCGCGGGTGCGGTCATCTACGTCGCCGTGGTCGCGCTGGTCGTCGGGCTCGGCCGGGCGTTCCCCGGCCCGGAGATGCTGGTCCCGGTCGTCCCGGCGGCGGCGTGCTTCGCGGCCTTCTGCCTGGCCGACCTGGCCCGGGCCCGCCAGGTGCGCTACCTGCCCAAGTGGGGCTGGGCGGTCGTCTGCCTGATCCAGATCCCGTTCGGCGGCATCATGTACCTGGCCGCCGGCAAGGTCCCCGCGGCCCGCCCGGAACCGCCGGGACAGCCATGATCGAGGTGGACCAGCTGCGCAAGCGGTTCGGCCCGGTCACCGCGGTGGACGGGCTGAGCTTCACGGTGCGCCCCGGGCGGGTCACCGGCTTCCTCGGGCCGAACGGCGCCGGCAAGACCACCACCATGCGGATCATCCTCGGCCTCAACGCCCCCACGTCGGGCACCGCCCTGGTCGGCGGCCGCCGCTACCAGGCGATCATCCGCCCGCTGCGCCAGGTGGGATCGCTGCTGGACGCCACCGCCGTGCCCGGCGGGCGCACCGCCCGGTCCCACCTGCTGTCGATCGCGCAGAGCAACGGGATCGGACGTCACCGGGTCACCGAGACGCTGCGGCTGACCGGGCTGGACCCGGCCGCCCACCGGCGCCTGCGGGGCTTCTCGCTCGGCATGAAGCAGCGGCTCGGCATCGCCGCGGCGCTGCTCGGCGACCCCCCGGTGCTGATGTTCGACGAGCCGGTCAACGGCCTGGACGCCGAAGGCGTCCGCTGGATCCGCCAGCTGCTGCGGTCGCTGGCCGCCGAGGGGCGCACCGTCTTCGTCTCCAGCCACCTGATGAGCGAGATGGCCCAGGCCGCCGACCACCTGATCATCATCGGGCGCGGCCGGCTGCTCGCCGACACGCCCACGGACCGGTTCGTCGAGTCCAGTGCCCGGGCCGACGTGCTGGTGCGATCGCCGCGGGCCGACGAGCTCGCCGCCCTGCTGACCGGCCGCGGCGCGGTGGTAGTGCGCCAGGACGACGGCGGGCTCGCGGTGACCGGGCTGGACGCGCCCGCCATCGCCGGGCTGGCCGCCGCGCACGGCGTCCCCGTGCACGAGCTGGTCCCCCGGCACGCCTCGCTCGAGCAGGCCTACCTGGACCTCACCGAGGCCAGCGTCGAGTACCGCGCGGGAACCGCAGCCGGGGAAGGGGCACCGGGCCGATGACCGCACCGCAGGCGCAGGCCGCCCGGGCCGCCGGGCCGTTCCTGGCCGTCCGGGCCTTCGACGTGCTCGCCTCGGAGTGGACCAAGCTCCGCTCGGCCCGGTCGAACTACCTGACCCTGCTCATCGCCGCCGTCGTGACCATCGGCGCCACCGTTATCGTCGCGCACGCCTTCGCCACCACGCACGGTCCCCCGCCCCCCGGCCCGATCACCCCGCTCACCGCGAGCTTCCTCGGCTACGCCGAGTACACGGTGCTCCCGGTCAGCATCCTGAGCGTCCTGGTGTTCACGTCCGAGTACGGCACCGGGCTGATCCGCACCACGTTCACCGCGGTGCCGCGCCGCTGGGCGGTGCTCGGCGCCAAGGCCGCCGTCACCGGGACCGCCGCCCTCCTCGCCGGCGAACTGCTCGCGTTCGCCTCGTTCTTCCTCACCCAGGCGATCTTGTCGGGGCGCCACCGCGGCCTGTCCCTGACCCAGCCCGGCGTGCCCGGGGCCGTGCTGGCCGCCGGCCTGGTCCTGGCCGCCTGCGCCCTGGTCGGCCTCGGCCTCGGCGCGATCGTCCGGCACACGGCCGGGGCCATAGCCGCGACGGTCGCGGTGATCTACCTGCTGGCCGCGCTGTGCCTGTTCCTGCCGTCCCCGTGGAACGCCCGGATCGGCCGGTTCACGCTGCCGGTCGCCGCCTATCAGGTCGTGGCCCTGCACCCGCAGGCCGGCCTGCTGTCCCCGGCGCGGTCGCTGGTGGTCCTGCTGGCCTGGCCGGCCGCTATCCTGCTGGTCGCCGCGGTCGCGATCACCCGCCGCGACGCCTGAGCCCCGGCCGTGCCCGTTGCGGAATC
The DNA here is from genome assembly GCA_963795055.1 of uncultured Actinomycetota bacterium. Lineage (GTDB taxonomy): Bacteria > Actinomycetota > Actinomycetes > Streptosporangiales > Streptosporangiaceae > JASHPR01. The sequence goes on along the minus strand of CAWCGJ010000004.1, from coordinate 56,378 downwards.
ATCGCTGGCTAAGCTGAGCGATCATGGCTTCAGCGCAGATCACCGCCGCGGCGGCGGGCACCTGGACGCTCGGCGACCTGACGGTCAACCGGATGGGGTTCGGGGCGATGCGCCTGCCGCAGACCGGGCGCGCCCTCATCGCCGACGCCACGCCCGGCGACCGGGACCGGGCCATCGCGGTGCTGCGCCGCGCGGTCGAGCTCGGGGTCAATCACATCGACACCGCGGCGTTCTACTTCTCCCCGCTCCGCTCGGCCAACGAGCTGATCAACACGGCCCTGGCGCCCTACCCGGACGACCTGGTCATCGTGACCAAGGTCGGGCCGGGCCGGGACCCGTCGGGCGAGTGGCTGCCCGCGGCCCGGCCCGATCAGCTTCGCGGCCAGGTCGAGGAGAACCTGCGCCAGCTCGGCCGTGATCACCTCGACGTGGTCAACCTGCGCCGGATGCCGAGCATGGAGTCGCTGGCCGAGCATTTCGGCGCCCTGGCCGAGCTGCGCGACGCCGGGCTGATCCGGCACCTGGGCCTGTCCGGCGTGGACGCCGGGGACCTGGCCGAGGCCCAGGCCGTCGCGCCGGTGGTCTGCGTGCAGAACCGGTACGGCGTCGGCGCGAGCCCCGGAGCGCACGCGTTCGTGGATGCCTGCGGGGAGCAGGGCATCGCGTTCGTGCCGTTCTTCGCGGTCGCGGGCCGGGGCGGCGGGGCGGGCGTGACCGGCCCTGAGCACCCGGAGGTGCTGGCCGTCGCGCAGGCCCACGGGGCCACGGCCGCGCAGGTCCGGCTGGCGTGGACGCTGCAGCGCGGGCCGCACGCGCTGGCCATCCCCGGCACCGCCGACCCGGGGCACCTGGCCGAGAACGTGGCCGCCGGGGCACTGCGGCTCGCACCGGACGAGCTGGCCCGCCTGAAGTCCCTGGGCGAGGCAAGGGGCGGCGCGTGACCATGCTCCGCGGCCTCCCGGCGGTCCTGCGGACGGCCGCGGCCGTGCTGCTGCCCGCGGTGGCCGCCTGCTCCTGCGGCCCCGCGGCCCCGCCGGCCGCCCAGCGGTCCCCGACGCACCTCGCGTCGGCGGCCCCCGCCCCGGCACCGTCTCCCGTGCCGTCGCCGACCCCGATCCAGCCCGCGACTCCGGCCGGCGGCTGCCAGGACACCTACGTTCCGTCGATGTTCTACCCGGACAGCGACTGGACTCAGGCCATCGACACCAAGCCGGCCCCCCGCGTCATGCTGCTGAACGTCGACAACGGCCCCGGGTCGGCGCCGCTCTCCCACTTCCGGGCCGTGGTCCGGCAGGCGCAGGCCGCGGGCATCACCGTCCTGGGCTATTCATCCACCGAATACGGCCAGCGTCCGATCGGGTCGGTCGAGGCCGAGGTCAGGGAGTACCGGGCGTGGTACGGGGTCAATGGCATCTTGCTGGACCTCACCCAGGGCACCCCCGGCGAGCTCTCCTACTACCGGACGCTGGCCGGCTATATCCGCGCGACCGTGCCGGGCGCCGTGGTCTGGCTGAACCCCGGGGACTACCCGGATCCCAGCTTCATGTCGATAGCCAACGTGGTGATGGTCTTCGAGGGCTCGTACGCGCAGTACCTCGCCGACCAGGTGCCCGGCTGGGTCAGCCAGTACCAGCCGGACCAGTTCGTGCACGTCATCTACGCGACGCCGAGGTCAGACCTGGCCAGCGCGGTCCGGCTGTCCCGGGCCCGCCGGGCCGGCTACCTGTTCGTGACCAACCTGCCGGGATCGCCGAATCCGTACGACGCCATGCCCAGCTACTGGCCGCGAGAGGTCGCCGCGGTCACGGGCGGATGCTGAGCGGCGAACACGGGCGGTCGACGGCGGCGGCCCGGTGATCTACTATCCGATCATGACGCAGCGCGTCGTCCCGGCGCGTGCCGCAGCATGACCGCCGTCGCGCTGCGGTCGGCCAGGCCCGCCGACAGTGAGTTCTGCTACCAACTGCACAAGGCGGCCATGGGCGGCTACGTCGCCGCCATCTGGGGGTGGGACGAGCAGTTCCAGCGTGATCACCACAATCGCGGGTTCACCCCGGGCCGCTGGCAGATCATCACCGCCAACGGGGCCGACGCCGGCATGCTGAGCGTCGAGCGCCGTCCCGACGAGATCTACCTCTTGCGCATCGAGATCCTTCCCGACTACCAGGGCCGCGGCATCGGCAGCCGCCTCATCAACGCCCTCATCGACGAGGCCGGGCAGAAGGGCCAGGACCTGGTCCTCGAGGTCCTCAGCGTCAACCACCGCGCCTACGCCCTCTACCAGCGACTCGGCCTGGAGGAGGTCGGCAGGCGCGGCGACGGCAACGTGAAGATCATCATGCGGTCCGCCGGGCCGCGGCCGGGGCGCAGGCCGGTCAGGGCGCCTGGCCCGCCGTAACCTGGCCGGCCGCCTTGACCAGCAGGTCCAGCTCGGCGACCAGGTAGCCGGCGAGGGTGTCGAGGTCGGGGACGAGCTCGCGGCAGCAGACCAGCCCGAAGTGGAGCTGGCCGAGGTAACCCACCAGCGTGATGTTCAGGCCCTGGCCGTCGGTGACCACCGACACCGGGTAGTGGGCCAGCAGCTTGGCCCCGCACAGGTAGACCGGCACGTTCGGGCCGGGGACGTTGGAAATGGTCAGGTTGAAGGGCGGCAGCCGGTGCAGCAGCCCGGTGGCGAACACCACGCGCGCCGCGCGCGCCGTCAGCGCCGGCGGGGCGAAATCGCTGATCTGGTCGACCAGGCCCTGCGGGATCGCCGCCTGCTGGGCCTTAGCGATCTTCGTGGCGGCGTGCACGATCTGCACCCGCCGCTCCGGCTCGTCGACGTGGGTGGGCAGCGCGGCCAGCATCGCCGACACCTTGTTGCCCAGCGCGCCCTTGCTGGCCGGGTCGCGCACCGAGACCGGGATCATCGCGATCAGCGGCACCGCGGGCAGCGCCTGCTGGTCGGCGAGCCAGCGCCGCAGCGCGCCCGCGCACATTGCCATGACCACGTCGTTGACCGAGACGCCGAACGCGTTCTTCACCGCTTTCACCCGGTCAAGGTCCACGGTGCGGAACGCGACCCGGCGGTGCTGCGTGATCGGCCGGTTGAACGGCGTGGCCGGGGCCCGCCCCGTGACGTTCGGGATGACCCCGCCGTCGCCGTGGTTCAGGCCGAGCATCCCGCCGACCAGCGCGCTGAAGGCCGGGCCCAGGGTGGGCAGGACCCCGATCAGCTGGGTGGTGATGCGCACCGTCTGCACCGGCCGCCACGCCAGCCGGGCCGCCGCGAGCGCGGTCAGCGTCACCGGGCCCGGCGGCCGGACCGGCCGGAACGGCCGGCGGGCGGGCAGCTCGCGCCCGCCCGGGCTGAGGTCGAGCAGCACCGTCAGCAGCTCGGCGCCGGACGCGCCGTCGATCGCGGAATGGTGGATCTTCGAGTAGACCGCGGCGCGGCGCCGGGCCAGCCCGGTGATGAGGTAGATCTCCCACAGCGGCCGGCTCCGGTCCAGCGGCCGGGCGTGCAGCCGCGCGACCTGCTCGGCGAGCTGCGCGTCCGAGCCGGGGCGCGGCAGCGCGATCTCGCGGACGTGGTACTCGATGTCGAAGTCCGCGTCGTCGACCCAGTAGGGCTGGTCGAGGCCGAACGGCACGTTCTTGAGCTTGCGGCGCAGCACCGGGACCAGCGGCAGCCGCTCCTCCAGCACCTCGGTCAGCCGGGCCAGCGTCAGCGGCTCGGGCGCCCGGCTGGGATCCAGGACGCTCACCCCGCCCACGTGGCCCGTGGTGTTCGCGGTCTCGAGGGAGAGGAAGGAGGCGTCAAGACCGGTGAGCTGCTGCATCACGTTCTCCTCGGCCTGCGGCGGAGTGCGGCCTGGCCGCCCGCCCGCGAGGCCATGTCACGAGCGAGCCGCCGGTCACCGGCGGCGCGGGTAGAGCGCGCGCAGCGCCGGGGGCGGGCGGAACTTACGCCACCGGCCAGCGGGGACCGCCAGCCGGTCGGCGACCAGCCACAGCGTCGCGGCGTCCACGCCGAATCCGAGGTGACCGCACCGGACCTCAACATTCTCGTGCAGCGCCGCTTCCGGCTCGATGCAGGCCCGCCAGAAGACGATCCCGTCCCACCGGGAGTACACGGCCGTCGAGGGAATCTCGATCGGCCGCGCTACCTGCTCGAGGGTGGGCACCCGCTCGCCGGGCGCATGACGGTGGGCGTGGCGCTGGTAGACGCCGTGGGCGCGGCTCTCCCGGTTATCGGCCAGCGCGAACGGGCTGGCCAGGGTGATCACCTGCCGGACCAGGCCGGGATGGTCGCGCGCCAGCTCCCGGGCGTAGATGCCGCCGAGGCTCTGGCCGATCAGCGACACCGGACCGCCCGTCTGCTCGGCGAGAGCCGACAGCATGCGCGGCAGCTCGTCCAGCACCTGGTCGGTCGGGCCCAGATTCCGGGCGAGGCTCCACCCGCGCACGTCATAGCCCAGCCAGCCGAGGAACCACCGGAGCAGCACGGTGCTGGAGTCCGAGGCCAGCAGGCCCGGCAGCACCAGCACGCCATGCCGGTCACCGCGGGGCGCGAGCGACAGCCAGGGCGCCGCCACCCACAACCCCGCGAGATCAGCCAGTCCCCGGGCCGGCTCGGTGAGGAAAAGCCCGAGCGACGGCCTCGTCCCCCGTGTGCCATTGGTCCCGCCGCGCGACACCCTCGGCTCCCCGATCACCGACATCGCTGCGCTCCTGCCACATCATTGCCAGGGCCCCGGGCAGGCTACTGATACACCGTCAGTATACGTCTCACTGAATCAGCGGAATGCCCGGTTTTCGTACGGTAACCCCAGGTGACCGGGTCTGCCGTCGCCACAACGGAGGAGATGAGATGCGTCGCATCGTCTGCCGGGAGTTCGGCCCGCCGGACCGGCTGGTGCTGGAGGAGGCGCCCGATCCGCGGCCCGGGCCCGGCCAGGCCCTGGTCCGCGTGCGCGCGGCCGGCGTCAGTTTCGTGGACGGGCTCATCGTGGCCGGGCTCTACCAGATGAAGCCGCCGCTGCCGTTCACTCCAGGCCTGGCCGTGGCCGGAGAGGTGCTCGGCGTCGGCGACGGCGTGTCCGGGCTGCCCGCGGGCACCCGCGTGGTGGGCTCTTCCTTCGGCCTGGGCGGCTACGCGACCCATCAGGTGCTCCCGGCCGAGGCGGCCGTGCCGCTGCCGGACGCCGTGACCTTCGAGGTGGCCGCGACGGCCGCCGAGAGCTACACGACGATGCTGTTCGCCCTGACCAGGCGGGCCGCCCTGCGGCCCGGCGAGTGGGTGCTGGTGCTCGGGCCGGCGGCGGGATCGGGCTGGCCGCCGTGGACGTGGCCTGCTCGCTCGGCGCGCGGGTGATCGCGGCCGCTTCCAGCCCGGCCAAGCGGGCGGCGGCGATCGCCGCCGGGGCGCAGGCCGCGGTCGACTACCTGACCGAGGACCTGAAGGCCCGGGTGCGGGAGATCACCGGCGCGGGCGCCGACCTGGTGGTCGACCCGGTCGGTGACCCGTTCGCCGAGCCGGCGCTGCGCAGCCTGCGCGGGTCAGGCCGCTACCTGGTCGTGGGCTTCGCGGGCGGGTCCATCCCGCGGCTGCCGCTCAACCGCGTCCTGCTGGAGAACCGCACCGTGGTCGGGGTGGACTGGGGCGCGTGGTCACGCCAGGACCCGGCGGGCAACCGGGCGCTGATGGCCGACCTGCTCGGGCGGCTGGCCGCCGGCGGCCTGCACCCGGTTCCCCCCGCGACCTACCCGCTCGAGCGCGCCGCCGAGGCGCTGCACGTCCTGGCCGGACGGCAGGTGACCGGGAAGCTGGCGCTGCTGCCGTGACCGGCTGGGCCAACGCGGAGCAGGCGCGGCGGTGGAACGGCGACAGCGGCCGTAACTGGATCGCCCACCGCGAGCGGCACCTGGCCGGTCACCGCGCGGCGTGCCTAGACCGGCACCGCGGCGCCGTTGATGAGGCCGGACGACGGGCTGGCCAGGAACACGTAGGTCCGGGCGATGTCCGGGACCTTCGGCCACGCGGCGTGGTCGGCGTTGGGGATCGCGGCCCGGTTGGCCGGGGTGTCGATGATGCTGGGCACCACGCAGTTCACCGTGATCCCGGTGCCGCGTACCTCGTCGGCCGCCATCGACACCAGGTGGAGCACGCCGACCTTGCTCACCGAGTAGGCGAACCCCGAGCCCTGGCTCACCACGCCGGCCCGGCTGGCGGTATGCACGATCCGGCCCTCGCCCGCGGGCTGCATGACGCGGAGCGCGTGCTTGGTGATCAGGGCGGCGGTCACCAGGTTCAGCTCGACCTGCCCGGTCAGCTCGGCCAGGTCGAGCTGAGCGAGCGGCCGCTGGCCGGCGAACCCGCCCACGGTGTTCAGCACGGCCCAGGGCGCCGGGCCCGAGTCGAACAGCGCGCCGAGCGCGCCGTCGTCGAGCACGTCAGCGGCCTGGTACCGGACGCCGGCCAGCCTCCGGTCATCGTGCGGCTCGGCCCGGTCCACCCCGGTGACCGAGGCGCCGGCCGCGGCGAACGCCTCCGCCACCCCGGCGCCGAGCGCCCCGCCTGCGCCGAAGACCAGCACGGCCCGGCCCGCGAAACCCATATCCTCCATGCCCGGCTCCCTCGCGATGTCTTTCATGATCGTGGACCCAAACCCGACCCGACGACAATCTCAGTGGCCCGGTCGTAGGAGATATCCGGGGTCCCAGACCCGGCTAGGCCAGGCCCCGGATGGCCCGGGCGGGCGGGGCGTCACCGCGGATCGCCGAGACCATGTCGAGGACCTGGCGGGTTTCCCTGACCTGGTGGGCGCGGAAGATCCGGGCCCCGAGCCAGGCGCAGACCGACGTGGTGGCCAGCGTGCCCGGCACTCGTTCCCCGGCCGGCAGGTTCAGCGTCTCGCCGATGAAGTCCTTGTTGGACACCGAGACCAGGACCGGCCAGCCGGTCGCGGCCATATCGGGCAGCCGCCGGGTGATCTCCAGCGAATGCCAGGTGTTCTTGCCGAAGTCGTGCGCGGCGTCGATGACGATCCGGGCCGGATCCACGCCGATCTGGACCGCGCGGGCGGCCAGCGTGAGCGTCCGGTCCAGCACGTCGGCCATGACGTCGGGGTAGGAAACCCGCAGCGGCCGGGTACGCGGCTGCTGCGGGCCGACGTGGGCGCAGACCAGGCCGGCCCCGAACTCGGCCGCCACCTCGGCGAGCTCCGGGTCCCAGCCGCCCCAGGCGTCGTTGATCAGGTCGGCGCCCGCGGCGCAGGCCTCCCGGGCTGCCTCGTGCCGGTAGGTGTCCGCGCTGATCACGACGTCGGGGTAGGCGCCGCGGACGGCGGCGATGAACCCGGCCGTGCGCCGGATTTCCTCGCCCGGATCCACGTCCGCGCCGGCCCCGGCCGGAACCCCGCCGATGTCGACGATGTCGGCGCCCTCGGCGATGACCTGGTGTACCCGGTCCATCGCCGCGTCCTCGTCCCAGGTCACCCCGGGCCGGTAGAAGGAGTCGGGCGTCCGGTTCACGATCGCCATGACCAGCAGCTGCCGCGGCCCGAAGCTGCGCTGCCGCAGGCGCAGGCCGGACTGGTCGCGGGCGGAACCGGGCCCGCCCGCGGCGGCCGGGTCATCGCGAGCCATCCGCCTGTTCTAGCACGGAGGTCTGGCACGGGCGCCGCCGGCGGCCGGGCGGGTCTCCACGCGTTCTCCACATCTTCGACACCCCGGTTTCACATGCGGGCGTTGTGTTGCGAGGAGCGGCTGAATCTGCCTGCTGGTCATGCCCGGCCGGTGCGGAGGGAAGGCCGCGGCGTTACGGCCCGCAGACGGTGACCGTCGTCGCCGAGTTCCAGCGGCGCGCCGGGGTGACCGGGCCGAACGCGGACGGCCGCACGGTCGGGCCGCGCACCTGGGCGGCACTGGAGCACTACGGCTTCCACTGACGGCGCCGGAGGCAGGCACTGGGGCCGCGTGCCACGACCGTGGCGCGCGGCCCCAGGTGCCTGCCCGGTCAGGCCGACACCGTGATCGCGGTCAGCACGAGGCCGTCGCGGGCCAGCCAGCGGCCGGCGAACCCGGCCAGCCGGCGGCCGTCGAGGGCCTCGGCGGGCTCCAGCAGTTCCGCGGTGAACGCGCCGGCCTGCGGGTCGACGGTGATGACCGCCTGCTCGAAGCCCAGCCAACGCCGGGTGAGCGGGAACCAGGCCTTGTACACCGACTCCTTGGCGCAGAACAGCAGCCGGTCCCAGGACACGCCGGGCACCGCGGCGGCCAGCTCGGGCAGCCAGGCCCGCTCCTGCGCCACGGCGATGCGTTCGAGCACGCCATCGGGCAGCGGGGCGTTCGGCTCCGCGTCCAGCCCGATACCGGCCACGTCCGTCAGGTGCGCGACCGCCGACGCCCGGTAACCCGCGCAGTGGGTGATGCTGCCGACCACGCCGGCCGGCCACTGCGGGGCCCCGCGCGGGCCGGGCACGATCGGTGACGGCGGCAGGCCGAGCTTGGCCAGGGCCGCCCGGGCGCAGGCCCGGCCGGTGGCGAACTCGCTGCGCCGCTTGGGCACCGCCCGGGCGATGGCCGCCTCCTCGGCCGGGAACAGCACGGCCGACGCCGCATCGTCGAACGCCTCGGCCGCCGCCACCTCGGGGGGCAGGATCTCCTCGATCACCGCGGGGCCGCCTTCGCCGGGAGTATCTGGCGGGGCAGGCGCGGCGGGCGGTCGCGGCGCCGCCATTCGCGCGGGTAACCGAGCGAGACCTCCTCGAACCGCACCCCGTCATACCAGGTCGTCAGCGGGATATGCAGATGGCCGTAGACGACGGCGGTGGCGTTGAACCTGAGGTGCCAGCCTGCCGTGCGGGTGGTACCGCACCACTGGGCGAAGACCGGGTACCGCAAGATCCGGGTGGGCTCGCGTACCAGCGGGAAGTGGTTGACCAGAATGTTGGGGATCCCCGGGCCCAGCTCGGCCAGGCGGCGCTCGGTGGCCTCCACCCGGGCCTGGCACCACGCTTCCCGGCTCGGGTACGGATCGGGGTGCAGGTATCTCTCGTCGGTCGATATCACGCCGGTCTCGTAGGCCCGGGCCAGGCCCTCGTCCTTGGTCGTGGCCCCGGGGGGAAGGAACGAGTAGTCGTAGAGCAGGAACAACGGCACGATCCGGGCCGGGCCGTCCGCGCCGTCCCACACCGGGTACGGGTCCTCGGGGGTGACCACGCCCAGCCCGCGGCACCACTCCACCAGGCGCAGGTACCGCTCCTCGCCGCGGAGCCGGACCGGTTCCCGCCGGTGCGTCCACAGGTCATGGTTGCCGGGAACCCAGACCACCGTGGCGAACCGCTCGCTGAGGGTGCCCAGCACCCACTCGATGTCGGCCATCAGCTCGCCCACGTCGCCCGCCACGATCAGCCAGTCCGCGGCCGATTCCGGGTACATCCCCGCAACGATCTTCCGGTTCTCGCCGAAGCCCACGTGCAGGTCGCTGACGGCCAGCAGCCTCGGACTGGCCCCGCTCAGCCGACCGCCCTGCCCTCGGCCCAGTACGGGGCGCGCAGCACCCTCTTGAGGATCTTGCCGGAGCCGGTGCGCGGCAGCTCATCGGTGAACGACACCGAACGCGGCGTCTTGTAGCCGGCCAGGTGATCCCGGCTGTACGCGACCAGGTCCTCGGCCGACAGCGACGCGCCCGGGCGGCGCACGACGGTGGCGTGCACCGCCTCGCCCCACTCCTCGGACGGGATCCCGAACACCGCGACCTCGTAGACCGCCGGGTGCTGCTCCAGCGCCGCCTCGATCTCGGCCGGGTAGATGTTCATCCCGCCGCTGATGATCATGTCGGACTTGCGGTCGCAGATGTAGAAGTAACCCTCCTCGTCGCGGTAGGCGATGTCCCCCACCGTGTGGAAGTCGCCGCGCCGGGCCGAGTCGTAGCTGCCGGTTTGCTTGTAGTACTCGTCGAAGATGGCGGTCGACCGCACGAACAGCTCGCCCGGATGGTCGGGGCCGGTGCCGGTGACCTCGTTGCCCGCCTCGTCGAACAGCCGGACCTCCACCCCGGGCGCCGGCTTGCCGCACGAGCCCGGCTTGCGCAGCTGGTCCTGGGGCTCCAGGACACAGTCCACGCCCAGCTCGGTCGACCCGTACACCTCCCACAGCGAGTCCGCGGGGAAGTCGGCCAGGTACTGCTGCTTCAGCGCGAAGCTCCACGGCGCGGCGTTGGCGATCATGCGCTTCATGGACGACCGGTCGTAGCGCGCCTTCACCTCGGCCGGCAGGGCGCACACCATCCGGATCGGCGCGGGCGCGGCGAAGGTCGACGAGACCTGGTAGGTGTCCACCAGGCGGAGCCAGTCCTCCGGGTCGAACTTCCGCTGCAGCACGACCGTCTGCCCCAGGGCCAGGGCACCGTTCATGAACCCCCACGGGCCGCTGTGGTACAGCGGGCCGGAGGTGAGGTAGACGTCGTCCGGCGTGTAGCCGATCAGCACGATGAGCCCGATGAGCGTGGCGTCGGCCGCGGCGCGGGCGGTCCGCACCGCGCCCTTGGGCTTGCCCGTGGTCCCGGACGTGAAGATCATGGTCGCCGAGCCGTTCTCGCCCGCGGGGTCCGGGGGCGGATCCGCCGACGCCGCGGCCACGAACTCCTCGCCGAGCATCCCGTCGGGCGCGGGGCCGCCGAACACGATCACCTGCCGCAGCCGGTCCAGGCTGCCCCGCAGGGTGGCGAACATGGGCGCGTGCTCGGCGTCCACGTACGCGACCGAGGCGTCGGAGTGGGCGATGACGTACCGGGCCTCGTCGGCGGTCAGCCGGTAGTTCAGCGGCACGGAGACCGCACCGATCTTCCTCGTGGCGCCGATGGCCGCCACGACCTGCGGGGAGTTGGGCCCGCACCAGATGACCTTCTCGCCCGGCCCGACCCCGAGCGAGGCCAGCGCGTGGGCGAGGCGGTTCGACCGCTCCTCCAGCTCGCGGTACGTCCAGCGCAGCGGCTCGCCGCTCCCCCGGTCGTCGATGACGGCCGGCTTGTCGGGCTGGCTCTCCGCGTAACTGGTCAGGAAGTCTGGCATGGTAGATAGCTTCTACCACGGGCCAGCTCACGCCAAGCCGGCGTTCCCTAAAGATCAGTCGCCGGACGCTGCGCGACTACGGCTGGCGGGTGCTGATCAGGACGCCGACCAGGACGCAGGGCTCGGTGCCCGGGTTCCGCCAGTCATGCGGCATGCCCTGCTGCACCACCGTGTCCCCCGGGCCGAGCGTGACCTCCGAGTCCCCGACGGTCAGCGTGACCTGGCCGGAGACCACGACGACGTAGTCGAGCGTGCTGGTCGAGTGCTCGGCCAGGAACCCGGGGTCTTCGGCCTCCTGGACCGGCGGCCCGGCCGACTCGGCCTCGGGCGCGATCCGGACGACCCGGAAGCAGCTCCCGCCGGGCGGCGGCTCCAGCTCCCAGGGCCGGGTCGACGGGTCGCCCGCGGCGGCGAGGACCGGCGGCGAGGCATCGGTGACCCACAGCTCGGTCGTGCGGTACTGGCCGAACTCCACCACGGTCGGCGGCTCGCCATCGAGCACGATGTCCGCGCCGCCGTCCTCGGCCGGCCCGGTCACCACGCGCCGCATCAGCCCGCGTCCCGGGCGTCCAGGAACGAGTTCACCAGGCCGGTGAACTCTTCCGGCTGCTCGGCGAAGCAGAGGTGCGACGCGTTCTCGATGATGACCAGCCGCGACCCGGCGATGCGCCGGTGCATCTCCTCCAGGTGGCCCGGCCGGCACTCGTCGTACCGCCCGCCGACCAGCAGGGTCGGCACGGCGATCTCGGGCAGGCGGTCCATGATGTCCCACGTCTTCAGCGTGCCGGTCACGGTGAACTCGCTGGGGCCGTTCATCGTGTTGTAGACCTGGTAGCCCGCCTCGGCGAACGAGCGCTCGAAGCCCGCGGGCCACGGGGTCATCCGGCAGACGTGCTCCCGGTAGAAGCCGAGGATCGCGGCCTGGTACTCCGGGCAGGCGGTGAACCCCGCCTCCTCGTGCTCGCGGATGACCCGGCGCACCTCGTCGGGCTGGGCGGCCAGCAGCTCGTCGCAGTCCTTGACCCACCGGATCATGCTGGCCGGGCTGCCGCACAGGATCAGGCTCTCCAGCTCCGGCCGGCGGTCCAGCGTGTACTGCATGGCCAGCATCCCGCCCCAGGAGCTGCCGAACAGGTGCAGCCGGCTGAGCCCGAGCGCCGCGCGTACCTGCGCGAGTTCCTCCACGAAACGATCGACGGTCCACAACGAGAGGTCATCGGGCCGGTCCGAGCGCCCGCAGCCGAGCTGGTCGTAGAAGATCACCTGGCGCCGGTCGGCCAGCGCCTCCAGCGGCTCCAGGTAGTAGTGGGTGAAGCCGGGCCCGCCGTGCAGGCACAGCAGCGGGGTCCCGCCCTCGCCGACCGAGCGGTACCAGACCCGCCCGCCGGGGACCTCGATGAAGCCCTCCTCCGCCATCACGCTCCCTCCTGGCCGACCGGCGACGCGGCCGCCGGGACCGCGTCGTCGGAGAACACCTGCTGCATCTTCGGCAGCCGCGCGGGGTGCCGGATGTACAAGTAGATCAGGACCACGACGCCGATCGCGTACCAGATTCCGATGATCAGCCCGGTCTCGCTGATCGGGTACGACAGCGGCGAGACGAACTTCAGCACCGACTTGCCGATGCCGAGCGCGGTGAACCAGGCGGGCAGGAACACCAGGATGCCCAGGACCGGCACCACCAGGTGCAGGAACCAGTTGAACTCCGAGCGCGCGAAGCGCAGGTAGTACATGATGCAGGACAGGTTGAAGACGATGTAGATGGCGATCATGATCCCGGTGAGGATGGTCGCCAGCAGCGCGAACGTGGTGACCGGGCCGAAGTGCAGGCCGAGCGGCAGCCCGATCGCCAGCGTGAGCAGGAGCTGGACGATCACCCCGACGTACGGTGACCGGTACCGCGGGTGGGTCGCGGCCAGCGGCCGGGGCAGCACCTCGACCCGGGCCATGGCGAACCAGGTCCGCGTGGTGGCCAGCGTGCCCGCGTTCCCGTTCGCGAACGTCGAGTTGAGGATGGCCAGGAACACCATCACCCAGCCGACGCCCCAGACGTCGCGGGCCATCCCGATCCACGGGCTGCCGCCGTTGAGCGGCCGAAGGTCTCGAACTTGTGGGCCCGAAGTACACGTCGCCCGCGTAGGTGGTGAGGACGTAGAACAGGCCGATCGCCAGGCAGGACGTCACCACCGCGATCTTGATGGTGCGCCGCGGGTCGCGCGCCTCCTCGGCCAGCGGCGCGGCCGCCTCGAAGCCGATGAACGCCAGGATCGTGTAGATGGAGCCGGCCGCCACGCCAGAGAAGCCGTTGTACCCCTTGACCGTGGCGTAGTGCAGGGTGAAGACCGAGAGCGTGTTGCGCGAGCCCGCCTTGATGATCAGCCAGATGGCCAGGGCCAGGAACACGATGATCTCGATCGCGCCGAGCACCGTCCCGGTACGGGCGCTGATCTGGACCCCGCGGAAGTTGAGCCCGGCGATCACCAGCGCCGCGACGATCATGAAGATCACCCAGGTGGCGGTGAACGGCCAGTTGAACTCGGCCTGCGTGACCGAGGCCACCAGGTAGCCGAACAGCACCATCGTGGTCGGCCCGATCAGCATCTCGATCAGCGAGTATCCCCAGCCCACCAGGAACCCGAGCGCGGGTGGATGCCCGCGGCGGGATAGGTGTAGATGCTGCCCGCCGACGGCAGGTGCTTGGCCAGCTGCCCGATCGAGCTGGCCACCATAGGCACCCCACCAGGGCCAGCAGCACGGACAGCGGCAGCGCCCCGCCCGCGTACGTGGCCCCGAGCGAGATCGACAGGGCGACCGCGCCCGCGGGCGCCATCGACGTCACGGCCTGGAACAGGACCTCACGCAGGCCGATGGCTCCTCGCGCCAGGCCCTCGCGTTCTACGGCTGCACTCGCGTCGACCATGGCAACCTCCTCGGTGCCGAGCCGGGAGTTTTCGCGGGATCCCCGCTATTACGGTCATAAACCGTGACCTGGGGAATTGCAAGGGCGCAGCGTGCCTGAAGGTGCCACAGGGACCTCTACTGAAACGACTGGTGCAGCGCGGCCGGGCCGGTTACGCTGGGCTGTACTGAAACAGTCGTGTCAGTCAGGTGATGTCTCAGGCGATGTCGGCTGTGATGTCGGAGGTGATGCCGGTGGACGGCGAGGCGTCGGTACGGCCGCTGGGACGCCCGGGCGACCTGGGCTGGGTGGTGATGGCGCACGGGGAGGTGTACGCCGCGGAGTTCGGCTGGAACACCGAGTTCGAGGCGCTGGTGGCGCGCATCGTGGCCGACTACGCGGGCCGCCGGGACCCGGAGCGGGAGGCGGCGTGGATCGCCGAGCTCGGCGGCCGGCGGGTGGGCTGCGTGTTCCTGGTGGCGAAGGACGCGGAAACCGCGCAGCTGCGGATCCTGCTCGTCGACCCGGTCGCGCGGGGGCAGCGCCTGGGTCGGCGGCTGGTCGGCGAGGCGGTCGGGTTCGCGCGCGGGGCCGGCTACCGGCGCGTCGTGCTGTGGACCAACGAGCCGCTGGCCGCGGCCCGGCAGATCTACCTGGCCGCGGGGTTCTCGCTGGTCAGCGAGGAGCGGCACCACAGCTTCGGGGTGGACCTGACCGGCCAGTACTACCAGCTGGACCTGGCGGCCGAGCTTTCCGCCGCGTCGCGATGACCTCGGCGGCCGGGCGGGCGCCGTCGGCTCGCCAGGACGAGCTGCTCGAGCTGGCCTACCGGTACGTGCTCACCCGCGGCCTGGCCGACATGTCGCTGCGCCCGCTGGCCAAGGCGATCGGTTCCAGCCCGCGGGTCCTGCTGTTCCTCTACGGCTCCAAGGACAACCTGATCCGGGCGCTGCTCGAGCGGGCCCGGGCAGACGAGCTGGCGGCGGTCGCCGCGTTCCGGGAAACGGACAGCCCGGCCGACCTGATCGACTCGGCCCGGCAGGTGTGGCGCTGGCTCTCCGCCGAGAGCCACCGTCACCTGCTCGGGCTGTGGGTCGAGGCCTACGCCCGGTCGCTGGTCGACCCGGACGGTCCGTGGGCCGGGTTCGCGGCGCAGACGGTGCAGGACTGGCTCGGCCTGCTCGCTTCGCGCCAGCCGCCGCGGCGCCGCGGGCGGGCCGGCGCGGCGGAGCGCACCGCCGTGCTCGCGGTGCTGCGCGGGGCCATGCTCGACCTGCTGGCCACCGGGGACGTGGCCCGGACCGGCCGGGCCGTGGACCTGGTGCTGCAGGCCCTGCGGCCGGGTCGCTGACCCGGCCCTGCGGCCTAGCCGCGGCCGATGAACGGCATCTTCGTGGCCATCAGCGTCATGAACTGGACATTCGCGTCCAGCGGCAGATTGGCCATGTACACGACCGCGTCGGCCACATGCTCCACATCCATGATCGGCTCGCCGCGCGTGCTGCCGTCCGGCTGCAGGGCCCCGACCGCGAGCATGCTGGCCAGCTCGGTCGCGGCGTTCCCGATGTCGATCTGGCTGCACGCGATGTCGTACGCCCGGCCGTCCAGCGAGGTGGACTTGGTCAGGCCGGTCACCGCGTGCTTGGTCGCGGTGTAGGCCGCTGAGAGCGGCCGGGGCGAGTGGGCGGAGATCGACCCGTTGTTGATGATCCGGCCCCCGCGGGGATCTTGCTCCTTCATCACCCGGAACGCGGCCTGGGTGCACAGGAACATCGCGGTCAGGTTGACGTCAACCACCGACTGCCAGTCGGCGAGCGGCACGTCTTCGAGCGGCACCGGCGGCAGCGCCCGGCCCGCGTTGTTGAACAGCACGTCTACCCGGCCGAACTGCTGCCGCGCGCGGTCGAACAGCTGCTGGACGTCCGCCGGGTCGGTGACGTCCGCGACCACGCTGACCAGCTGCGACCCCTCGGCGGTGGCGGCGCTCGTGGTCTGCTCCAGCGGGCCCGGCCGCCGGCCGGCGATCACCACCGAGTAGCCGTCGCGCCCGAGGGCCAGGGCCGAGGCCCGGCCGATGCCCGTACCGCCGCCGGTGACGATCGCGACCTTGGCTGCCATAGCGCCGGAACGTAGCACTCACGCGCCCGCACGGCCAGCGCCGGGCCCCAGGTTGCCGACGCGGCCTCGCCGCCCCGGATCGCCAGCCTAGCCAGACGGAAGACCCTAGCGGCCGCTTCCCGGCCGTGGCCAGCGACCCTCATCACCTTGAGCCACGACAGCCTTACGACGGTGGGTGTCTAGATGCCGCCGAGCATGATGATGAGCTGGGTGACCTGGTAGGCCGTGGGGAAGTCCGGCGCCGTGTAGCGCAGGGTGCAGCCCCCGGCGCGCTCGACGCCCGGGACCAGCAGCGCGCGCTCGGTCATGTGCGGCATGAGCATGTCGACCTCCAGCCGCACCGGGCCGTCGGAGCGCAGCGACCCCATCGCGTCGGCGATGGCCTCGCGATCGGCCAGCGCGCGCGGCACGGCCTGCTCGATCCGCTCGCAGGCCTCGTCGGGATGCAGCAGCGCCGCGGCGCTGGCGCCCAGGGCCCGCTTCACCACCACCGTGTGCATGGCCGGCGCCACCTCGGCCGCCTCGGCAGCCACCGAGTCATCCCCGGACACCAGGACCGCGGGCACGCCGCGGTGCGCCGCGAGCGTCGCGTTCAGGCCGAGCTCGCCGAGCGAGCGCCCGTCACAGCGCACGTCGGCGACCACTCCCCCGTGGATGGTGTGGGCCAGCACCGAGCGCGGGGTGCCGGCCTTGCCGTGGTACCCGATGAACAGCGCCGCGTCCACGCCGTCGCCGAGCCCGGCCAGCATCCCGTCGGGCTTGGGCTTGCCGCGCAGCAGTTCGGCCCGGCGGTCCAGCTGCTCGGGCACCAGGTTCCTGAACGGCCCGTGGGCCTCGGTGACCAGCACCTGCGCTCCCGGCTCGCTGGCGTACACGCCGCGGACCGCGGCGTTGGCCTCCGCCGTGAGCAGCCCGCGGTTGTGCTCGTACGCGCCCTCCCCCGGCCTGACGTCATCTCTGTCCACCACGCCCGCTGCGCCCTCCATGTCGACCGAGATCAGTACCCGCATCGCACGCTCCCGTCAGCCATCGTCGCCCGCCTGCGCGATCAGGGAGCGCAGGATCTGCCACGACTTCTCGTCATCCTGGTTTCCCGGGTGGGGCCCGCGGAACCGGCTGACGGTGACCGCGATGTCGGCGAGGTCCCACCCGATGCGGTAGAGCTCGAGCAGCGACCGCCGCGGCGTCACGCCGGTCGCCTCGGCGTAGCCGCGCAGCACGGACCCGTCGCCGGGATCGAGGCTCCACAGGTCCCGCTCCGGCGGGGCCACCAGGGCCGTGTCCCAGTCGATGAGCACCCAGCCGGAGGCGGAAAGCATGGTGTTGCCCGGGTGCGGTTCCCCGTGGGTGAGCACCAGGCCTGAGGACCGGGAGCGGGCCGCCGCGGCGAGCTCGTCGTAGCGGGCGAGCATCCGGCGGACGCCGGCCGCGCCCTCGGCCAGCAGGCGCGCGGCGGGGCGCGCGTAAGGGCCGCCGTCCGGCGCGTCCGCGGCATCGCGGCCGGAGCCGAGCGCCAGTTCCAGCTCGTCACGATGCAGGATCGCGAAGTCATCCCGCCCGGCGTGTCTGCGCGCCGCGGCCGGGGCCGTGTGCACGGCCACGATGAGATCGAGCATGCCGCGGCGCTGCGCGGGCGTGCTGAACTCGCCCCAGGTGAAGCTCTGCCCGTCGACGAACGGGTAGAGCGCCACGGTGAGCCGGTCGTTCAGCCGGACCAGCGGCTCGACGTCCCGGGCGGGCACCGGCGCCACGACGAACGCGGCGCCGCAGTCCCGCAGGTCCCGGGCGGCGGACAGGGACGCGCGCAGCCGGCCGAACGCCGCCGCCAGCGGCTCATCCAGCGAGCGCTGCTTGGTCTGGAGCTCATCGACGGTAACGAACCAGCGAGCGCCGGCGGTGTCGACGGCTTCCCAGTGGTGGCTGCCGAAGCCGACCGCCCGGTAGGCCAGGGAAGACATGTCGGCGTCCCAGCCGCGGGCCAGCGCGGACTTCAGCACGCCCTCGGACAGTCCGTCCGGCGGGGTCAGCACCCTGCCACGGTAGGGCCGGCCCCGCGGCCCGCACCCGAATATCGCCGCGGCCGGGCCTGCGCCGGCCAGCCAGCCCGGCCAGCCGGCCCGCTCAGCCGCCCCGGTCAGCCCGGCCAGCTCAGCTGGCCCGGTCAGCCAGCACCGTCCGCGCGGCCGGCCAGCCAGGTGCGCAGCCGGTCGGCGTACGCGCGCCGCTGCTCTGGCGGCGCCAGGGCCGGCACGCTCCCGTAGAGATGGTCGTCCTCGTAGCGCGGGAAGACGTGAATGTGGTAGTGCCACACGGTCTGATCGCCGGCGGGCCCGTTGTGCTGGCGGGTGGAGACCCCGTCGCATCCGTACGCGCCGCGCAGCGCGATCGCGATCTCGCGGCTGAGATCGTGCACCGGATACGCGTACTCGCCGGGCAGGTCGTACAGGTTCTCGTAGTGGGCGTTCGGCACCACCAGGACGTGCCCGGGATTGCGCGGCCACCAGGACGATGCGATCAGGGCCGTGGCCCGCTCGCGCCTGGTCACGATGTCGTCCTGGGCAGGCCGGGTGGTCTGTCCGCCCTCGAGCAGGGCGCAGAACGGACACTGGTATCCCGGCGGCTCGTGGTTGAACATCCCGGTGCTTCCCGGTGCCACCCCGGAGACCACGGACTATCCGCGCGCCTCCTCCACGGTGAGCTCGGCCGCGGGGTCGGCCTCCAGGCGCTCGTCCGGGATCGGCACGCCGCTGCGGACCGAGCGGCCGTAGGTGCCCTCGTCCAGCCGCCGCAGCGCGCGGTCGATCGCGTCCAGCCGGTCGCGCAGGCTCTCCGCGACGGCGTCGTCTATGCCCTCGGCGGTCAGCGACGCGGCCGGGTCGTCGACGTCGGCTCCCCGCTCGTCCTCGGCCTCCCGGTCTTCCTGCCCGGACTCCTCGGTCGTCGCGAGCAGGCTCTGCACCTCGGCTCGCTCGGCCTGCAGCAGCGATCGTGCCCGGTTCTCGTCCATCAGCTCTCCATCCGCCCGCGACAGTGAGCCTTTTCCATCCTCCCCATAACGGTCCGCGTGCGGTGAGCGCGAGGTCGACGGATGAAAAAGGGGTCAGTGCAGGGACCAGCATCTCGTACCGGGTCCCGGACGCCGCAAGGGACCCACGCCATAAGGCGGCATACTGAACCTTTTCCCTCCTCCCCGCGTACCCTGAGCATGATCGGGAGATCCGGCCCGGGGACCGGCAGGGAGGTGGCGAGCGTGACGACCAGCCCGGCGCAGGCTGGCCGTCCCCGCGACCCCGACGTCGACCGCCGCGTCGCGGACGCCGCGATCACCCTGTTCAGCGAGTCGGGCTGGGCCGGCTTCAGCGTCGAGGCGGTGGCCAAGCGGGCCAGCGTCGGCAAGGCCTCCATCTACCTGCGCTGGCCGACCAAGGAAGCCCTGCTGGTCGAGGCGCTGCGGCTGCGGGTGGGGATCATCGACGACGTGGACACAGGCTCGCTGCGCGAGGATCTCATCAGGCTGGCCCGCCAGATCCTCGACCTGTACCTCGGCGACGCCGGCCGCGCCGCCTTGCGCCTCGGGCTGGAGGGTGACCTGATCCCCGGCCTCGCCGACCAGCTCGGCGCGCTGCGCACGTCCCAGGTCCGGGCGGCCCGCGGCATCGTCCGCCGCGGCATCCGCCGGGGCGAGATCCCCGAGGGCACCTCCATCACCCTGCTGCTGGACACCCTGGTCGGCGGGGCGACGACCCATGTCCAGACCACGCCCAGACAGCTGCGCGAGACGCTGCGCGCGGACGCCGCCCGGTATGCCGAGCAGCTCGTCGACTTTCTGCTCGGCGCGGTCAACCTCGGGGCGGCCAGCTTCGCCGCCGACCGCTCCCGGCGCCTGACGCGCTCCTAGGAGCGCACTGAATAATGGGGGCTTGCTCTAGATAATGGGGGCTTGCTCTAGCGTTTCTGCCGGCAGTGTGTTCGATCACCTGGGATGATCTTTACATGCAGGGCAGAGAGCAGGCCGGCCGGCAGCTGTTGGACGCGCAGGCGCTGGTGGGGCACTTGGTGCCCGGGGGCAGCATGTTCGCGTTCTTGGCCGCCCGCCGCGGTGAGCTGTTTACCGATGAGGACTTCGCGGACTTGTTCCCGTCGGGAAGGGCCGGCCGTCGGTGCCGGCGAGCGTGATGGCGTCGGTGATGGTGCTGCAGGTGCTGCACGATTACTCCGACGCGGAGGCCGCCGAGGCGGCGCGGTGTGATCTGCGGTGGAAGGCGGCGTGCGGGTTCCCGCTGGATCATGGCGGGTTCGATCCCTCGACGCTGGTGTACTGGCGGCGGCGGATCGCCAGGTCAGAGCGCCCGTACCGGATCAGTGATGCGGTCAGGACGGTCATCGGGCAGACGGGGGTGCTGGCGGGCCGGCGGCGGCGGGCGGTGGACTCGACCATCCTGGCCGATGCGGTGGCTACCCAGGACACCATCACCCAGCTGGTCGCCGCGGTCCGCCGCGTGGGGCGGGAGGTGCCCGGCGCCGCGGAGATGATCGCCGGGGTGTGCACCGGGCATGATTACTCGGCGCCGGGCAAGCCGCGGATCGACTGGGACGACCCGGCCGCCAAGGACGCGCTGGTATCGGCTCTGGTGACCGACGCGAACGCGCTGGTCGCGGCGCTGAAGGACCGGGAGCTTGAGGAGCGGGCCGCCTCCGCGGTGGGTCTGCTGGCGCTGGTCGCGGGGCAGGATGTCGAGCCCGCGGAGGGCAGCGACGGGACCGATGGGCGGTGGCGGATCGCCCGGCGGGTCGCCGGAGACCGGGTGATCTCGGTGCATGATCCCGAGGCCCGCCATACCCGCAAGTCCCCGGAGAACCGCCGCGACGGGTACCGCGCCCACGTGGTGGCCTGCCCGCAGACCGGGATCATCACCGGTGAGCAGCTCACCAAGGCCGCAGGGGAAGACAACAGCGACGCTTCGGTCGCTGGCCAGTTCCTGGCCGGCCAGGCTGCCGCCGGCGGCCCGGGGTGTGAGTGGTATGGCGATTCGGCCTACGGCACCGGGGACCTGCGCGCGGCGATCAGCCAGGCCGGGCATACCGCGGTGATCAAGCCCGGGCCGCTCCAGCCGGCGGTGGAGGGCGGGTTCACCGTCGATGACTTCACCGTTGATGAAGGCGCCGGGACCGCCACCTGCCCGGCCGGCGTCACCCGGCCTATCACCGCCCGCCGCAGCGTCATCTTCGGCGCCGCCTGCCGCGCCTGCCCGCTGCGCGCCCGGTGCACTGCCGCCAAAGAAGGGCGGACCTTGCGCCTGCATCCCCACGACGCGATCTTGCGGGCCGCACGCGCCAGCTGGGCTGCCCAGCCCGCCCTGCGGGAGGACTACAAGAAATACCGCCCCAATGTGGAACGCGTGATCTGCCAGGTCGCCAGCCGCGGCGGCCGGCGCCTCAAACTCCGCTATCTGGGCACCGCCAAAAACAACGCCTGGCTCAAGAGCCGCACCGCCGCCCTCAACCTGCGCAACCTCATCAACCGCGGCCTAGACCACCGCAACGGGGCATGGGTGCTGGCCTGACGCACCACCCTGGCACCCCCGCACCCGCTTGCCCCATCCCGCCACCCCTGCCAGGCTGGAACAGGCGGGAAGGGCGACCACGTTGCCGGCCCGCGAGGGCCTGGCTTACTACCGCACAGACGGTCATTGTCGGCGCTCTTCCCGCCCCAAACCACCTTTGTTCAGTGGCCTCCTAGCGAGCGCGCCTGGCACGACAACAGCTTCCTGTGATTTTCGGTTGGTGTGACCTGCCGATGGTTGCCGCGTGCCAGGTGCCGTCTCCCCGCGATCGGTTGCCGGCGGGAGACGCTGGCGCTTGGTATTTGGGGCGCGCGAAGATCGTGTCAGCTGCCCTCTGCCCGCTTCTTGAGGGCCTCGTTCAGCGCCCGGAAGCTCGCCTCGGCTCGGGCGAAGGTTTTACCGGAAAAGGCGGTCAGCAGGCCACGGAAGGTCTCGCTTTGCTCCAGCCGGGTCCCGCCGTCTGCTGGGGTCAGCGCGAAGCGGTGCTCGCCGCTGATGATGCCGGGCAGGCTGGATACCCACCTCAGCTCCTCACCCGGGTCGGCGACGGTGATCTTCGGCTTGACGGTCATCAGGCGGCCGTTGGCCGGATGGACGCTCCGCAGCGTGATCCTGTTTCCGACGGCGACCTGTCCAGATGCCTCGCGGAACAGCGGGTTCCACTCGGGGTAGCGGCCCAGGTCAGTCAGCACCGCCCACACGGCTTCCGGCGGGGCGTCGATCTGGATGGTCGCGGACATGGTCTTCATGCGCTGTCCTGCCTGTCGTCTCACCGGCCGCGAGCGCGCCACGGCCCCGTCGCTTTTCAACGTGCGCCGTACGCCGTTTTCCAGGATACTACGTACGGTGCACGATGAAAGGTAGGGTGGCTGGTGATGACATCGACCGGTGACCCCCCTGCCGGTGCTGCCCGCCAGCTCGGTGGCCACCCGGCTCGTGCCGGTAAGACGCAGGGCACGCAAGCATCGATCTGGGACCTTCCTGAGCGCGGGACCCGGGGGCCCAGGCCGCGGCACGACCGCGCCGCCATCGCGACGATCGCCGTGCGGATCGCTGATGCCGAGGGCCTGGAGGCGGTCACCATGCGCCGGGTCGCCGGCGAGCTGGGCATCGCCGTCATGTCGCTGTATAACTATGTGCCCGCCAAGGAACAACTGGCCCAGCTGATGACCGACCAGCTCGCCGGCGAGTACGCCTACCCCGCCACGGCCGCCCCGGACCCGCGCGCGGCCATCGCGGACCTGGCCGGGCAAGCCCGGGAGGTCGCGCGGCGGCACCCGTGGCTGGCCGGGCTGATGCAACGCCCAGTGCCGCCGGGTCCCAACGGACTGCGCTACCTGGACTATTTCCTCGGGCTGCTGACAGGCTCCGGGCTCGGTACCGGAGGCAAGCTGGAAGTCATCGCCATGATCAGCGGCTTCGCCACCATGTACGGCGCGATGCAAGCCCTCCCCGCTGAGCGGCCAGGCGCGGCCAGCACGGCGCAGCAGAACGCCGCGCAGATCCAGGCACTCGCCCGCGCAGCGGCCAGCGGTCGCTACCCCAATCTCGCCGCGGCCCTCGCGGCCGCCGGCCCGCCCCGCAGCCAGGATGACATCTTCGGATCCTGCATCGAGCGTCTCATCGATCTTGCGGGACCGGGGGCTGCGTCGGCCCCGGTGACAGCTACCACCGAGCGTCATGCCCGGCGAGCGTAATGCGATCTGCGGGCGCTGGCCTGATGACGGCGTCTCCACCGCCAGTACCGCCGCTAGGTCACCCATGCTTTCCACTCCTTAGCCGCGCAGCGCGTCCGGAAAACCCCGGCCACCTGCGCGAACATTTCATGGAACGAGTTCGACCACGCGGCTTGCCCGCCCGGCCCGCCCCCGCGCATCATCCACAACAGCCAGCATGACCGAAGCCTGGCCGGCCAGGGACGATCAGATTACGCAGCCACGCCGATCACGGCACGCTGTTGTCGTACTAGCCGAGGCGCGCCTCCCGGCGCAGCAGCGCGGGCAGGTCCTCGGGAGCAGGGTCGGCGCCGGCCAGGCCGCGGGCGGTGAACCACCGGGCCACGTTGGCCGCGTCCCGGTCCAGGAACTCCGCGCCGCGCGGGTTCGCGATCACGTCGACGACCTGGGGCAGGTCGATCAGGACCACGCGGCCATGGTGCACCAGCACGTTGTAGGCGGACATGTCGCCGTGGGCCAGGCCGTGCCGGGCGAGCTCGGCCAGCGCCTGCACCAGCTGGGCCCACAGGCCGGCCAGCTCCCCGCCCCGCGGCCGGGTCTCGGCCAGCCGGGGCGCGGCGGTGCCGTCGGGACCGCCGATGAACTCCAGCAGCACCTCGGTGCCGAGCACCTGCACCGGGTACGGTACCGGGACACCCGCCCGGTAGAGCTGGGCCAGCGCGGCGAACTCGGCGTTCGCCCACTGCAGCGCGATCATCTCCCGGCCGACCGCGGACCGGCTGGCCATGGCCCGGCTGACCCGGGACTTCCGGGCCCGCCGGCCCTCCAGGTAGGCGCTGTCGCGGTGGAACATCTTGTGCTCGGCGGAGCGATACCGCTTGGCGGCCAGCAGGCAGGACCGGTCCGTCCCGGGCACGCCGCGGCGCAGCAGGAAGACGTCGGCCTCCTTGCCGGTCTTCAGGAGGCCGAGCTCGGTATCGCTCGCGGCCAGCTCGGTGACCAGCCAGCCCGGGTAGGGCCGGGGCCCGCGCTCGCTGGCGCTCGGCTGGTCCCAGGTAGACCAGCGGTCACCGTCGGGCAGCCCGTCTACAGCGTCGAAAGCGTCGCCCGCGGGCAGCGAGCGGCGGTTCCGGTCCCGCTTGGCGAAGGTCGGCTCGTGGTCGGGATCGTCGTCAAAACGCCGCTTGCCGCGTTTCCCGCGGTCCCAGCGGCGATCGTAGGCGTAGTCCGGCATAGGTGGTGCTCCTCGGGCAGAAGGGGAGCGGCGTGAGCCGCACGACGGGCGTGAACACCGTGGGCCCTCCCTTCTGCTCGACCTGAAGCACCGGGCAGCGCCGGTACCAGGCTGTCCGCCCGAGGCTGCCACGCGCGGCCGGCCGCGGGCAACCGAATTTCGCCGCGCGAGCGCCCGGCACCGGGACACCCGGTGCCGCCCAGCGCCGGCCCCAGGACATACTGCCGCCGCCCAGCGCCGGCCCCAGGACACACTGCCGCCACCCCAGCGCCGGCCCGGGACACCCGGCGCCGCTTCCGGGCTGGTAGTGCATGATGCCGTCTTATGAGGGATCAGGTGATCTTGCCGGCCGCGTACGCGGCCGAGCGCTGGACCGACTTCGGCGTCGGGGTGGCGGGGGCTTCGGCCGCCCTGGCCGGGCTGGTGTTCGTGGCCGTGTCGATCAACCTCAGCGAGATCCTCAAGTACCGGAACCTGCCCGGTCGCGCGGCCCTGACCCTGTTGTTGTTCGTCACTCCGTTGATCGTGGGGATCCTGCTGCTGGTGCCCGGCCAGCCCGGCGCCGCCCTGGGCTGGGAATTGCTCATCGTCGGCGTCGTCATCGGAGGCTCCCAGCTGGTGATCAACCACCGGTCGGGGCGATCGGACAAGGAGACCCGGTGGACGTGGCTGATCAGCCGACTCGCTCCGGCCGTCACGAGCAGCGGCTTCCTGGTCCTGGCCGGGGTGACCCTGCTGGCCCAGGCCGGGGGCGGGCTGTACTGGCTGGTGCCCAGCGTGCTGGCGGCGATTGCCTTCGGCCTGATCAACGCCTGGGTGCTGCTCGTGGAGATCCTGCGCTGAGGCTTGCGCCGGGCCCGCGGGCGGGGTCGAGTTAACTAAGAGGGCGGCGGCGAGAGGACGAGGAAGTGCAGTTCACGGCCGAGCACGAGGCGCTGCGCGCGAGCGTGCGCGATCTGGTGGAACGCGAGATCAACCCGCGTGTCGACGAGTGGGAGCGGGCGGGGCGGTTCCCCGCCCATGAGCTGTTCCCCGTCCTGGCCAAGATCGGGCTGCTCGGGCTGGAGTACGACCCGGCCTACGGCGGCGAGGGCGCGGATCACTCGTTCACCGTGGTCGCGGGCGAGGAACTCGGCCGGATCGACTGCGGCGGGGTGCCGATGGGCATCGCGGTGCAGATGGCCATGGCCACCCCGTCGCTGCACCGTTATGGCTGCCGCGAGCTTAAGGAGCGCTTCCTCGCCCCGGCGATTCGCGGGGAGATGGTGTGCTCGATCGCGGTGACCGAGCCGGACGCCGGTTCGGACGTCGCGGCGCTGCGCACCCGCGCGGTGCGGGACGGCAGCGACTGGGTGATCAACGGCAGCAAGCTGTACATCACGAACGGGGCGCAGGCGGACTGGATCTGCCTGCTGGCCCGGACCTCGGGCGAGGGCGGCTACCGGGGCATGTCGCAGATCGTGGTCGAGACCGACCGGCCGGGCTTCCGGGTGTCCCGCACCCTGGACAAGCTCGGCAACCGGTCGTCCGACACCGCGGAGCTGTCCTTCGCGGACGTGCGCGTCCCGGTCTCCAACACGATCGGCGAGATCGGCCGCGGCTTCCAGCAGCAGATGGAGCAGTTCCAGGCCGAGCGCATGATCGCGGCCTACCTCCAGGTCGGCGCCATGCAGAAGGCGCTGGACCGGACCCGGGAGTACCTGGCGCGGCGGCGGGTGTTCGGGCGGCCGCTGCTGGCCAACGACCACGTCGCCTACCGGCTCGCCGAGCTGTCGGCCCAGCTGGACCTGGTGCGGCACTACAACTACGCCTGCGCCGACGCCTACCTGCGCGGCGAGGACACCTCGCGGTTCGCCACCATCGCCAAGCTGGCCGTGGGCCGGCTGGCCCGCGAGATCGCCGACACCTGCCTGCAGTTCCACGGCGGTCTCGGCTACATGGAGGAGACCTGGACGGCGCGGTTCTACCGGGACAGCAGGCTGATCGGCATCGGCGGCGGCGCCGACGAGGTGATGCTGAGCGTGCTGGCCCGCCTGGACGGGTTCACCGCCTGACTCAGCTCCCGTCCTCCCCGGCCGGGGCCCACGCCGCGGTCAGGGCCGCGATCGCCGAGCCCCGCGCCCCGGCCATGTCCCGGTCCGGGACCATGGCGATGGTGGCCGCCCGGCGCTGCTCCTCGCGGAGCGTGGTGTGCTCACGCACCTGCTCCAGGAACCAGTTACGGAAGCCCATCGCCGCCTCCACCACCCCGCCGCCGACGAAGTACACGTCGGGATCGGTGAAGTTGGCCGCGATCGTGAACAGCCGGCCGAGCGCCATCGCCTGCTGCCGGAAGATCTCCAACGCCAGCGGGTCCCCCCGCTCGCCGCGACCCCGTACCAGCTTGGCGGCCGTGCGGACCGGGCTGACCTGCCCGAGCTCGTGGCCGGGGAACTGGGTCAGCCAGTACGGCAGCAGGTTCTTCTCGATCCCGGTCAGCGACGCCACGCTTTCCGCGTCGCCGTACAGGCCGCAGTTGCAGGCGGGCACCGGCTGGCCGGGGCCGAGCAGCCCGTCCATCGGGATCCACACGTGACCGAACTCGCCGGCCATCCCGGCGGCCCCGCGCACCACCTGCCCGGCCTCGATCACGCCGCCGCCGAGCCCGGTGCCCACGATCGCCGCGACCGAGGACCGCCGCAGTGCCTCCATGGGCCCGAAGTGCACATGGTGCGCGTACAGCGCCGCCGCGTTCGCGTCGTTGTTATACAAAACGGGAATCCCGACCCGGGCCTCCAGCGCGCCGCGGACGTCGAAGCCGCACCAGGCCGGGTCGCCGAAGTTGGTGGCGCCCTGCATCGCGATGACGCCGTCCGCGCTGACCGGGCCCGGGGTATCCAGCCCGACCGCGCGCACCTCGGCCCGCGGTATCCCGGTGAGCTCGAGGACCTGGTCCAGCGACCGGGCCAGCGCCTCGACGGCCTTCTCCGGGCCCTCCCGCACGTAGCTCGGGGACTCGGCCATCCGATCGACGAGGAACCGGCCTGCGGAGTCCAGCACCGTCGCGTTGTTCGCCGTTCCGCCGTTGTCGAGACCGACCACGACCCACCGACCGGGATCCGCCATCCCTGCCTCCTCCGGCCGGGCCGCCCGCAGGCCCGCGCCGGTCACCGGCCTACGGCCTCGGTCCGTAGACTACCGGCCCGCCGTCGCCGGACGATCGGCCAGGCTGGCGGCGTGGCGGGCCAGGCCGTCGGCGCAGCGCTGCACGAACCGGCGCAGGAACCATCGCTGCAGCCAGCCCGTTCCGGGGACCTTGGCCCGGAAGTCCTCGTGCCAGTCGATCACCGTTCCGCCGTCGCGCTCGGCGAGGGTCACATCGGCCCGGTGATCCCGGATCGGCAGGCCGGACAGGGCCGAGTAACGCAGCGATCGCCCCGGCTCGAACCCGACCAGTTCCTCGCGGCTATGCACGGTACCGGTGGTGAACACCCGGATCGCGCCCAGGCTCTCGCCGCCGTCGCGGCCCTCCCGCTCCAGCCGGAACGAGCCGATCGGCGACCACTGCGGCCAGGTGGCCCCCGAGCAGAGCAGCCGGTAGACCACCGCGGGCGGCGCGGCCGACCACGCCGTCGCCGAGAACGTGACTTTCCTGCCCATGACCTTGCCTCCTGTCTCGGGCTGTTGTACCAAACGGTACATGTACCAGATGGTACAGTACGGCTCATGACATCGCCAGGCCCCGTGGATCCCAGAGGCAGGCTGCTGGCCGCGGCCGTCGACTATCTGCAGCAGCACGGCCTCGGCGACCTGAGCCTGCGGGAGCTGGCCGCGGCGATCGGGACCAGCCATCGCATGCTCATCTACCACTTCGGCTCGAAGGAGGGGCTGCTGGCCGCGGTGGTGCGAGCGGTCGAGGACGAGCAGCGCGCCTTTTTCGCCGGGCTGGCCGCCGACCCGGCCCTCGGGCCGCTCGAGGTGGCCGTGGCGATGTGGAACCACCTGGCCGATACCCGGCTGTGGCCGAGCGAGCGGCTGTTCTTCGAGCTCTACGGCCAGGCGCTGCAGGGCCGTCCGGGCACCGAGGGCTTCCTCGACACCGTCTCCGTCGCTGAGTGGATGCCGCAGATCACCGGGTACCGGGCGCGGTTCGCCCCCTCCGCCGAGGACGCCGAGGCGGAAGCCAGGCTCAGCGCGGCCGTGGTCCGCGGCCTGCTGCTCGAGCTGGTCGCGACCGGTGACCGCGCGGCGGCGGACCGGGCGTTCGGGCGCTTCATCGAGCTGGCCCGGCTCGCGCTCGCGCTGCCGGGCGGCCCGGGCTGACGCCGCGCCATGCGAGCCGCGTCAGGACAACTGCCCCTGATCGGCCGCTTGCTCGGGAGCATGGTCCAGGGAGGCGGCCGTGGACATGTGCCGCGGGATCACGACCGCGATGACCGCGATCGTGGCCACGGCGGCGATGACCAGGCCGACGTAGACGTTGTGGGCCGCCGCGGAGATGGCCGCCCGCAGGTAGCCGACGGCCGGCCCCAGGCTGGCGGTGTGGCCGATGGTGGCGCTGACCCCGCTGGCACTGTGCGGCAGGTACGGCCGGAGCGGCGGCGGGGCCGTCCGCAGGCGCGCGATGAGGGTGGCGTTGAAGATCGCGCCGAAGACCGCCGCGCCCAGGCTCTGGCCGAGGTACCGGCAGAACATGACGCTGCCGGTGACCACGCCGCGCTGGCTCCACCCCACCGTGGACTGGGGTCCCACCACCACGCAGACCGACAGCAGCCCGAGGCCCATGCCCAGCACGAAGGTGTCGGCGACCAGCTGCCAGACCTGCGCCTGGACCGGCAGCAACAGGAACCCGGCCACCGCGGCCAGGCAGATCCCGGCTCCGATCAGCGCGGTGTCGCGGAACCCGATGCGCAGGAACAGCCGGGCGGACTGCGAGGTGGCCAGCGGCCAGCCGAAGCTCATCGTGGCCAGCACCGCGCCCGCGGCCACCGCGTTCAGGCCGAGCACCAGCTGGCCGTAGGTCGGCAGGAACGTCACCGGGCCGATGACCAGCAGCCCGAGCCCGAGACCGGCCAGGCCGAACCCGGCCAGCGCCCGCTGCCGCCACAGCCAGGGCGGCAGGATCGGCTCGGCGGCGCGGCGCTCCGCGACGACCGCCGCGACCGTGGCCGCGGCCGCCAGGGCGAACACCGCCACGCTCGGCCATGACCACCAGGGCCAGGCCACGCCGCCCTGCAGCAGGCCGAACACCAGCGCGCCCGCGGCCACCAGCACGGTCAGCGCGCCGGCCACGTCGATCCGGTGCCTGCTCCGGCTGACCTGCTCGTGCAGGTACCGCCCGATCAGCGCGATCGAGGCCGCGCCGAGCGGCAGGTTGATCAGGAATATCCACCGCCACGACGCGTACTGGGCCAGCGACCCGCCCAGCGTCGGGGCGAACACCGCCGAGATCCCCCACACGCTGGACAGCCAGCCCTGGACGCGACCGCGCTCCTCCAGCTCGTACAGGTCACCGGCGAGGGTATTGACCGTGGCCATGATCGAGCCCGCGCCCAGGCCCTGCAGCCCGCGGAAGCAGATCAGGCTCACCATGCTCCAGGACGCCGCGCACAGCGCGGACCCGGCCAGGAAGACGACGGTCCCGATGAGCAGGATCGGCTTGCGGCCCCACTGGTCGGCGAGCTTGCCGTAGATCGGGATGCTTACCGTCTGGGTCAGCAGGTAGCTGGAGAAGACCCAGCTGAACAGCGTGAAGCCGCCCAGATCGCGGACGACCTGCGGGATCGCGGTGGCCACGATGGTGTTGTCCATCGCCGACAGTCCCATGGTCACCATGAGCCCGATCAGGATCGGGCGGCGGTGGGCGCCGCGGCGCACGGCGGACGCCGGGGAGACTCGGGACCTGGCCATCTGCGGGCCAGCCTACCGGCCGCCAGGCCCGGTCAGCGGACGCCGGGTGGCGGGCCGGGCAGGCTCGCCTCGGTGATGCCCTGTTCATCGGCCAGCCGGCGTAGCAAGTCCGTCAGCTGCCTGCGCTCCGCGGCGGTGAGCGAGGCGCCGACCTGGTCGGCGTGCCTGGCGCTGGCCTGCTGGGCCTCGCGGAGCTTGGCCCCGCCCTGGTCGGTCAGGTAGAGGGCGTAGGAACGCCGGTCGGCGGGATTGCGCCGGCGTTCGACCAGCCCGCGCTGCTCCAGTTCGTCGACCAGGAAGACCATGCGGGTGGGGTTGAGCCCCATGAGCTCCCCGATCGCCTGCTGTGACCGCCCCTCGTTCGCGGCCAGCCGGGTCAGCATGCCGAAATGGCGCGGCTCCAGGCCGAGCGGGGCGAGCCGCTCGGCGAACTTCCCGGCCAGGTGAAGGCCCAGCTGGACCAGGAGGTAGGCGAAGCCGTCGTCGCGGGAAGGGTCGCGCCCGGCCGTGCCGGAATCAGCCATGTTCCGAGATTATCACATTGGACAACACTTGCGTATCGTGATAGTTATGAAGCGTTACTTTGGTGAGCAAGAAGCGAGGTAGTCCGGTGGATGAGACGACGAGGCGCCAGCTCAGGGTCTCCGATGCCGACCGCGACGCGGTCGTGACCGAGCTGGGCGAGCACTTCCAGGCGGGCCGGCTGGACGCGGCCGAGCTCGATGACCGGGCCGGGCGCGCCCTGCGCGCCCGCGTCCGCAGCGACCTTGACGAGGTCCTCACCGACCTGCCGCGAACGCCGCCGGTCTCCGGAGGACCGCGGGCAGCCGCGCGATCGCGCTCGCCGCTCGTCCCCCTGCTGCTGCTGACGGGCGTCGCGGCCGTCCTCGTCACGGCGGCCCTGACCGCCGGGGCGAGCGGCTGGCACCACCGGTGGGCCGCGGGCGCACTGTGGTGGCCGGTGTGGTGGCTGATTCCGGCTATGACCTTGAGGCTGCTGTGGTCGAGGCGCCGCCTGGGAGGCTTCCGGCCATGGAGGTAGACCAGAGCGCGCCCGCCGTCCAGCCGGACCGGCGGCCGGATCACTGGCGGGAGAACCTGGCCCGGGGCAACCTCGCCGCCGCGATCATGCTGCTGGTCCAGTATGGCCTCGGCATCGGCGTGAACCTGTACGTCACGCTGCCGCCCGCGGGCCACGGCGGGCGCGGCATCGGGCAGGCCTTCTCCAGCGAGGCCCTGGCCGTGCACACCGTGCTCGGCCTGCTGCTGATCCTGACCGCGTTGTCCATGGTCGTCCGGTCCGTGATCGCCCGGCACCGCGCCTCGATCGTGACGTCGGCCGTGGGCCTGCTGGCCATCCTCGCCGCCGCGGGCTACGGGGCCAGCTTCGTGCGTGACGGAGCCGCCGGCGCGTCGCTGGGCATGGCTCTGGCTACCGGCGTGGCCCTGCTCTGCTACATCATCGGGCTCTTCGTGACGGGCCGCGGCTCGTCGCCGGGAACCACCTGACGATCGGCCGGCCCCGGGCTGGGGGGACAGGTCAGCGCAGCGGGCCGTCCACGTGGTCGGCCTGCTCCAGCACCTGCACCGGGTCGCCCACCCGGAGGGAATGGCCGGTCCCCGGGTCGTCAGGGATCAGGTTGACGCCGAACCACACCTTGCCGTCCCAGCGCCGGGTCCGGGCCAGCGTGGCGATCGGCTCCTTGCCGGTGGCCGCGGTATCGGGATCGATGGTGGTCAGCACGCACCGGTCGCAGCCCTTGACCGCGCGGAACGTCACCTCACCGATGCGCAGCCGCCGCCAGCCGTCTTCGGCCCACGGGTCGGTGCCCGCCACGACCACGTTGGGCCGGAACCGTCGCATCGGCAGCGGGCCCTCGGCCGCACCCGGCCCGGCCGCGATCGCCCCGTTCAGCTCGGCCAGCGAGCTATCGGTGGTGAGCAGTAACGGGTAGCCGTCCGCGAACGAGACCCGGTCGCCGTCCCGGCTGTAGTCCGGATTCGGCTGCCGCCGCGTCGGGTCGTCGAGATAGACCAGCCGCACCGGCTCCCCGGTCACGGCGCTGAACCAGGCGTCCGCCGCGGCGCCCGCCGGCGCGGCGAGCAGCCGGCTCTGCCACACCGCGACCGGGATCAGCTCATCGCCGCCCGGGACGCTCACGGTCAGGTCCGGCCCGTCAGGCCCGGTCAGGCGAATGCCGCCGCCGGTGAGGAACGGCGTGACCAGCACCAGCCGCGGGTGCTCCCGCGCGGTCACCACCTCGCCGTAGCCGTCCACGATCATCCACCGGCGGTCGCCGCCCAGCCCCCACGGCTCGACCGGGGCGGTCGCGCGCTGCTCGCCCCGGCACGACTTGACCGGATAGCGGTACAGGTCAGTGACGGTCAGCGGCATGTCAACGAAGCCTAACGGAGTCCCCGGATTTTTCGGCGGGCCGCTACGCCCAGGTTGGCCCGGTAACGCGGCAGTGTTGCCAGTATGGGACGTATGGCAGAAGAGCGAGCGTGGCTGTTCGCGGCCCAGCCCGCCTGGCCGGGGTGGCGCGGGCTCGCCGCGGTGGCCGACGGCGGCCACGCCGGGTGCCGCGGATACCAGCTCCTGTCGTTCGGCGCGGACGGGCGGCGGACAGCGGCCGAGCGGCTGCCGGTCGACAATCCCGCATCCGCCGCGGCCACGGCCGAGCGCGCCTTCGGCGTCGATGCTGCTGCCTGGCTTCCGGCTTACGCCCTGCTCAGCCCGGACCCGCTGCCGTGGTCGGAGATCGCGCCGCGGATGGAGCCGGGCCGGCTCGAGCGTGACCGGCGCGCCTGCCTGCAGGACCAGTACGACGGGCTCTTCGACGAGGTGGCCGGCCGCTTCGGCGAGGCGCGCGCCGCGGCGGTCCTGCCGATGATACGGGCGGCGAGCTCGCCCGATGAGCTGCGCGCGGTCATCGGCGACGACGCCGGGGAGGTCTGGGACGCGTGGTGGCGGCACCCGGATATCGACCCGAGCGAGAAGGCCGTGCTCGCCGGCATCGACTCCTGCGGCTGGCATGGCCTCTGGATCCGCGAGGACGAACAGGGGCCGCAGTTCTGTTACTCGATCGGGTTCTACCGCACCCTGGGCGCCCCCGAGGTGATTGTCGTCGGGATCCGCTTCGAGCTCGCGCACTCGATGCTCTGGGAGGCGTATCGCCGGGTCAGGCGCGGCGAGACCCTGGTCCCCGGCCGCTGCTACGACGGCTTCCTCGACGGGCACGCGGTCACGTTCGTGAACGTCAGCGGCGACGCGCGCCGCGAGTACTTCGGGTTCGCTCACTGGTACTACAAGACCGATTTCCCGGCTCTCCAGCTCGTCTGGCCGTCCGCCACCGACGGCCAGTGGCCCTGGGGCAGCGAGAGCCTCGCCCGCCTGCAGCCGCTGCTCGGCCCCGCGCCGCCGGTCACCTGACCGCAGCCCGGCCCGGGGGCAGGACGGGGCGGCCTCAGGGCTAACCCTGCCGCCGCCGGTGGGCACTATGGGACGTGGCACAACTCCGGGACCGCCCCGTCTGCGACGCGGACCTGGTCCGCGCGGCGCGCCGCGGTGCCAGGGAGCCCTTCGCGGAGCTGGTGCGGCGCCACCAGCGCACGGCCACGGCGCTGGCGGCCCGGGTGCTCGGCTCGGACGACCTGGCCCGCGACGCGGTCCAGGAGGCCGCGGTGGCGGCGATGACCGGGCTGGACCGGCTCCGCAGCGCCGACCGGTTCGGCTCGTGGTTCTGCGGGATCGCCCTGAACGTGTCGCGGCGCTGGCTCCGGCAGCTCCGCGCGGAGCGGCCGGACTTCGGCCCGGACCGGGCAGGCGACGACGCCGGGCCGGACGAGCTCGCGGAACTGGCCGACCTCGCGGCCCGGGTCCGGGCCGCGATCGCGGGGCTCGCCGACGGCCAGCGGGAGGCGGTGCTCCTGTTCTACCTGCAGGGCCTGAGCCACCGCGAAGTCGCCGCGGAACTGGGCGTCTCCGTCGGGGCCGTGAAGTCACGGCTGCACCAGGCCCGGGCGGCCCTCGCCCCGAGGCTCGCCCCGCTTATGGACATCGAGGAGGGAACGACCATGCCAGCTGCTACGGACGCGCCAGAGTGGATCGACGTCTCGGTCGCCGAGGTACGGCGAGAGGAGGGCGATCGGGAGACGCGCAAGCACATCATGGTGCTCGAATCGGCCGGCGGGCAGCGGCTGCCGATCTGGGTGGGGCCGTTCGAGGCCACCGCGCTCGCGCTGACCCTGGAGGCGGTCGAGATGCCGCGCCCGCTGACCTATCAGATGGCCGTCGGCCTGCTGGCCGCCGCGGGCGCCCAGGCCGCCGAGACCAGGATCACCCGGCTGGACAACGGCGGTACGTTCTACGCGGTCGTGATCGTGGACGGGCCCGCCGGGCGGCGCGAGGTCGACGCCCGGCCCAGCGACGCGGTGACCCTCGCGACCATGGTGAACGCGCCGATCCGGGTCGACGCCCGGCTGTTCGCCGAGGCCGAGGCGACCGAATGCCCGGACCCCGGGTGGCAGTCTTTCCCCGACGCCGCCGCCGAGCTGGCCGCCGACGTTGAGCGGCGGTGGCAGCAGGCCCGCCGGCAGGGCCGCTGAACCTACGGGGTATTCGCTTCCTTCGAGTCCGTGAACGCTTCCATGATCATCGATTCCCCGCGGAACATCGGCGCCTGGCGGACCTGGCGCTCGATCGACGTCGCCGACATCGTGTAGCCCAGGAACAGGAGCAGCGAGACGGCCTGGATGACGATCCACACCCAGTAGGAGTTGAAGGCGCCCGCGCTCCAGTCGTTCAGCGCGTGCAGGATGACCGGGATCGACACGCCGAACAGCACGAGCTGCACCCGCCGCCGCGGATAGTTGATGGCCATCCCGATGAAGAACGCCGAGATCCCCGCCCACACGGCGTGCTGGAAGCCGTCGACGAACACGCGCTCGGCAAAGGACAGGACCGCCATGACCGCCTGGCTGGCGACCTGCGCGTGATTGATGATCACGATGTCCTGGGAGGTGTAGAGGGCCGCCTCGGTGACGCCGAAGGTGAGCCCGGCGATGGTTCCGAGGAACATCCACATCCGGACGTCGAGCTTCACCGAGCGGAATTTCAGCAGGATGAGCCCGGCCAGCAGGATCGGCAGCGCCTTCGTGATCTCCTCGTTGAGCCCGACCCCGATGGCGGCCGGGAAGGAAAGCGGCTGACCCGGCTTGCCCAGGTGGTCATTGATGGTGATCGTCACGAGGTTCAGCCACACCAGCGTCCAGACGATGATGCCGATGCCGACCCGGATCTCCAGCGCCTTGATCGGCCCGGGCCGGATCAGCAGCCAGAAGCCGATCGCCCACAGCGGCGCGATGTACAGGCCGTACGCCCAGCCCGGGGTGGTCAGGTTGCCCGACGACGCGAACAGCGCGATGAACACCAGCGGGAGCAGCGCGTACGTGATGACCAGCAGCCGCAGGCCCTGGTGCCAGCCGGGATTCTTGAGCCAGCTCCGGACCGGGATCAGGATCCGGAACGCCGTCACCAGCTCGTCGAGCTCGCCGGAGGGCGCGGCGGCGGGTCGGCTGGAGCCGGGCCGGGGGCCAGCCGGCGGGGGCGCGGGGGGCGCCTGCGCACCCGCGCCCGGCGGTCCCGGTGCCGGACGGTCCGATACCGGCGCTGACTCGATGCGCAGCGCCGGCCCGTGCGCCGACCCTAGGACGAGCTCCATCCCTGGGCTCACCACGACCCGCATGACCTGCTGTCCGCCGGAGAAAGTGGGCGCCTGGCCGACGTTCTCGAAAAGCCACCCGTCGGCCGCCCAGCTCAGCTGCGCGTGCTGGCGGGAGACGGCCGGATAGCTGACCACCACGTCGCTGTCGGGTGCGCGCCCGATCCGGACCGGCTGGCCGGCCGGGAACGCGTACGGCTGGCCGTCGACGGTGAGGTGAAGCTCCCCGGCCGGGGCGGCGGCGAGGGTGTCCCCGCCCGGCGCCGGGCGCCAGAACTCCCAGCCGGCCGGGCCGGCGGCCAGGACGGGTCAGGCTGCCAGCCCGGCTGCGGCTGCCACCCGGCGGGCGGCGCGGGCCATCCGGGCGGCAGGTTGAAGACCCACCTCGTGCCCTCGGAGCCTGCGCGCTCCTGGGGTGAACTCGTGAATGTCATGGCCCTCTTGCCCGTCTGACCGTCACCGTGAGCGCATGCTCCGGTGTCCCCGGCGTTCCCCGCTGCCCCAGCCCCCCAGGGTAACCGGCCGGCCGCCGGTAGGGTCGGGGCCGGACCAGGGAACCGGCCGATCCGGAAAGCGAGTCACGTGCCTCATGATCCAGGCAGCGGCGACGCGGTGCGCCGCAGCCAGCAGCACTGGCTGCGGGTCCGCGGCGTCCTGAACCGCCGCCGGCACGAGCTGAGCCTGGCCGCGCAGGACCTGTACCCGCGGTCCTGGCGCGTCGCGGGAACACCGCTGCTGGCCCGCCCGGAATGGCGGCCGGGCGCGCCGGTCCCGCTGGACCGGGTCGCACTGGCCTGGCATCCCGGCCCGCCGCCGCGGGGCGTCGACGGCACCGGGCCGGAAGCCGCGGCGGCACTCCCGCTGCGCGAGGACGGGAGCCGGTTCGGCTGCTACGCCGCCGCGCTGGGCGCGCTGAACCCGCCGCGGCTGTTCGAGGACCGTGCCTGCTACCGGCTGCTCGAGGCCGCGGCGGCGCCGGGCACGGCGAGCCTCGAGTTCGGCGAGGGCCGCTACTTCCAGGTGATCAACACCTGCGAGGCCGTGGCGCACGAGTACGCGGCGGCCGTCCTGGCCGCACGCGACGGGGCCCGACTCCCGGCCCTGGACGAGCTGCCGCTGCGGTCGCTGATCGGCGACCCCACCGACCTGGGGCGGCGGCCCGTGATGACCGCGATCTGCACGCTGGTGCTGCGCGCCGACCGCGCCTCGGGCCGCGCGGCGATGATCCTGCACTGGCGGGATCCGGCCCGGGTGGCCAGCGGCGGCGGCCTCTACCAGGTCGCCCCGGTCGGGGTCTTCCAGCCCTCGCATGACGCCGAGTGGAACCGGGCCAACGATTTCAGCCTGTGGCGCTGCATCGTCCGCGAGCTGGCCGAGGAACTGCTGGGCGGCGGCGAGGACTACCACAGCGACGCCGCGCCGATCGACTACCAGGCCTGGCCGCTGCACGCCGGGCTGGCCGAGGCCCGGCGGGCCGGGCGGCTGCGGGTGTTCTGGCTCGGCCTGGGCGCCGACCCGCTGACGCTCGCCGCCGACATGCTGACCGTCGCCGTGTTCGACGCCGACCTGTTCGACGCCGTCTTCTCCGGCCTGGTCCCGGCCAACGACGAGGGCCGCATCGTGGCCGGCGACGGCGCGGCCGGCGCGGCCGCTGGCGTTGCGTTCGAGGCCGGGAACATCGAGCGCTTCGCCGCCACGGAACCCATGCAGCCGGCCGGCGCCGCGCTGCTGCGCACGGCCTGGGCGCACCGGGACACGCTGCTGGCCGGCTGAGCCGCCGTCATCCGAAAGAGCCCGATAAAACGGTACTTGAGCCCATAGGATTACCCGCGTGATACCTGGGCCAGGCCGCCTCATTCCCCTCGCGGTCGCCGCCCTCGGCCTGGCGCTGATCACGAGCTGCTCCTCCGGCTCCTCGGTCCCGGACCCGTCCACGGTCGCGCAGGTCAAGACCCGGCTGCTGGCGCCCGGCGCGGCCCCGGGGTTCGCGCCCCAGCCGCGGAACATGCAGACCGCCCGGCGGTCGGCCCGGGCCCGGCCGTTCGTCCCGCCGCGCGGCAGCGCCGACCACGTCTGCTCCCAGCTGGCGGCGCCGGCGTCGTTCGTCCCGGGCGCCCCGCTCAGCAGCGGCCAGTCCATCGGCGTGCTGCACCCGCAGCTGTACGGGCCGTTCGCGCCGTCCTGGTACGAGGGGATTGACGTCTACCCGGGAGCCGAGGCCGCGAACATGGTCAAGACGCTGTCCGCGCTGATCGGCAGGTGCGGGCACTTCCTGTTGCCGGCCAGCGTGCCCGGCTCGGATCCGGCGTCGGCCAGCGAGGCGGCGGCGCCGCTGCACGGCCTCGGCGATCAGGCGCTCTACGTCACGGTCCGGGTACGGACGCCGACCCCGGACCTGTTCCAGGCCCACGACTGGATCGTGATCAGGTCCGATCGCACCCTGATCTGGATCGACGACCGGTCCATCGCCTCAGAGGCGGTCGGGAAGGGGCACGAGCAGCTGACCCTGCGGCTGGCCCAGGACGCCTGGCGGCACTTCTCGGCGGGCTAGCCGCGCGGGCCGGGGCAGCGGACGCCAGGCGAGCCGCGGCAGCAACGGGGCGGCGAGCCGCTCGGCCACCGCCCCCCGGTACACGCCCGCCCCGTAGGCCGCCTCGTCGGCCAGGTAGCCGAGCGCGAACCTGACCGGGTCCAGGCGCGGCCTGCTGCCGAGCCACGCCGCGGCCGGCGGCCCCGCCAGCAGGGAGGCCAGGGCGAGCCTGCGGCCGAGCCTGGTCCGCGGGCGGCGCCCGCCCGGCCAGGCCAGGCCGGCCGCGACC
Source organism: uncultured Actinomycetota bacterium (assembly GCA_963795055.1). Taxonomy (GTDB): domain Bacteria; phylum Actinomycetota; class Actinomycetes; order Streptosporangiales; family Streptosporangiaceae; genus JASHPR01. Next base: position 17,396 of record CAWCGJ010000004.1, on the reverse strand, counting down.
GCCGGGAGGGCGTACTGAATGCTCCACCGCCCGGCGCCGAGCCAGGCCTGCCGCACCGACCCGGCCATCGGCCGGAGCACGCCCCGGGCCGGCACGTCCCAGCCGCGCAGCAGCCAGACCAGCTGGCCCGTCCCGGCCGCGTACGCGGCGAGCGCGGCCACCGGGCGGCGGGCGAGCAGCGCGCCGGCCGCCGCGCCCGGCCAGGCCTGGACGATCAGCGGCGGCACCCGGCCCGGGTGCCTGCGGGCCAGCGGTGCCGCCGAGCTCCCGTACCGGAACCGGCGGGCCAGCACCGGGATCCAGCGGTCGGGCTCCACGTGGCCGACCTCCGCGCCCGGGTCGTACCGGACCCGCCAGCCCGCGTCGATCATCCGCCAGATCAGGTCGACGTCCTCGCCGTAACGCAGGCCCGGGTCGAATCCGGCGGCGACCGCGTCCCTGCGGACCAGCAGGGCCGCGGTCGGCACGTAGGACAGCCAGGTCAGCGGCGCGACCCGGGCCTCGCGCGGGCCCAGGTCGACCGGGGCCCGGGCCGCCAGGTAGCGGCCGGCGGCGCTGCGCCCGGTCACGCCCCGCACCCGCGGCGCCACGGCGCCGACCATCGGGTCGGCGAAATGCGCGGCGATCCCCGCGATCCAGTCCGGGCCGGCCACGCAGTCGCTGTCGAGGAACGCGACGAGCGGCGTGGCGGCCAGCGCCAGCCCGTCGTTGCGGGCCGGGCCGGGCCCGCCGGGCACCGGCCGCCGTACCAGCCGCACGCCATGCCCCGCGCACGCCCGGGCGGTTGCGGCCGGGTCCGCCGAGCCGTCGTCCACCACGATCACCGGGTAGCCGGGGCCGAGCGCGGACAGGCAGCGGTCCAGCTCGGCGGGCCGGTCCCGGACCGGGATCACCACGGTGACCTCGGCCGCCCGCGGCCGCGCGGGCGGGCGCGGGTGCGCCAGCCCGGTGTCGGTCAGCCGCCGGGCCAGCCGGCCGCTGTCCGGCGAGCCGACCGGGCCGCCGCGCAGCTCCTCCAGCGCCCGCACCCCGGCCGCGTTCAGCCGCAGCAGCCGCGGCGGCGACCCGCCGAACAGGACGTCGGACCCCACGAACCGGGTCTCGGGATCGAAGGCGATGCCGAACCCGGCCGGCAGCGGAACCGTCCGGAGCGGTTTCATACGGTCAGCCCGCCGTCGACCGGGATCACGGCACCGGTGATCCCGCTGCTCCCCTCCCCCGCCAGCCAGACCAGCGCCGCGGCCACCTCCTCCGGCTCGAGCAGCCGCTGCACCGGCTGCTGCTCCGCGAACGACGCGGCGCCGGGCAGGCCGTACAGCCGGGCGCTCTCGGCCAGCATGGCCGTGTCGGTAGAGCCCGGGTTCACCGCGTTGGCCGTGATCCCGGTCCCGCCCAGCTCGGCGGCCAGGGCCCGGATCAGGCCGGCCACGCCCGCCTTGGCCGCGCAGTACACGGCCAGCATCGGGAGCCCGCGGGTGGCCGCCGCCGACGCGACCGCGAGGAACCGCCCGGCGCGCGGCTCGGGCCGCCGCAGCAGCGCGGGAATGGCCGCGCGGGCCAGGCCCAGCACGCCGCCCAGGTCGATGTCCAGCACCGCGCGCTCCTGGTCGGCGGGCATCTCCCAGAGCGGCGTCCCGCCGGCCATCACCCCGGCGGCGGCCACGGCGGCGTCCAGGCCGCCCCAGCTGCGCTCGGCGGCCTCGACGGCTCCGGCCAGCTGACCGGCGTCGCGGACGTCGGCGACCAGCCCCTGCACCGCGCCGTCGCCGCCCGCCAGGGCGGAGGCGTCGCCGACCACCCGGTCGAGCTCGTCGCGGCGGCCCAGCGGGTAGGGCAGGGCCGGGTCGTCGGCGCACCGGTCCACGGCCAGGACAGACCAGCCCTGCGCGGCGAGGCCGCGCACGGTCGCCGCGCCGATGCCGCGGGCCGCGCCGGTGACCAGCGCGACCCGGGTCATTGGGGACCGGCGCCGAGCGTCCGGGTGAACCCGGGCGGGATCACGACGTCGTCGCTGGTCAGGTCGTGCACGCTGGCGCGGCCCAGCCCGAGCAGGGCCGAGTCGATGCCGCCCCGCAGGATGTCGAGCACGTTCTCGACGCCGGCCTGGCCGTTCGCGGCCAGGCCCCACAGGTAGGCGCGGCCGATCATCACCGCCCGCGCGCCCAGCGCGAGGGCCTTGACCACGTCTCCGCCGCGCCGCACGCCGCCGTCGAGCAGCACCTCCACCTGGTCCCCCACGGCCTCGGCGATCGCGGGCAGGGCCCGGATCGTCGCGGGCGTGCCGTCGAGGTTGTTGCCGCCGTGGTTGGACACCGAGATGGCCGTGACCCCCGCGTCCACCGCCCGCCGGGCGTCGTCGACCCTGATCACGCCCTTGAGCATGAACGGCCCGCCCCACTGCTCCCGCAGCCAGCGGACGTCATCCCAGGTCGGCAGCGGCGCTCCCATCCACTGCCCGTACGCGCCGAAGAACGTCGGCGCGGCCTCGCCCGGGCCCGCCATGTTCGGCACGGTCAGGTCCGGCGGCAGGCCCGTCCGGGCGTAGTCGAGCAGCCACCGCGGGCGGCGCAGCACCTCGGGCGCGAACCTGGCCATCGTCTTGAGGTCTACCCGCTCCGGGATGGCCGGGCTGCCCCAGTCCCGCCCGTTGGCGAACGACCAGTCCAGCGTGGCGATCAGCCCGGCGGCCCCGGCCGTCCGGGCCCGGTCGAGGCGCTCCGCTATCTGGTCGCGCGTACCGGCCCAGTAGACCTGGAAGAACGTCTTGGGGTTGGCCGCGACCACCTCCTCGACCGGCTTGCTGGCGAACGAGCTGAGGCCCATCGCCGTCCCCCGGGCCGCGGCGGCCCGGGCTACCGCCACCTCGCCGTCGGGGTGCACGGCCTGCACCCCGGTCGGCGACAAGATCACCGGCAGCGCGACCGGCTGGCCCATGACCGTGGTGTCCAGGTCGCGCTTGGCCGACAGGCCGGCCACGTGCGGGGCGAAGCCGAGCTCGCTGAAGGCCGCGATGTTGTCGCGCACCGTCGTGCCCTTCTCCGAGCCCGCGACCAGCGCGCCGTACACCGAGGAGGGCAGCCGTCGGCGGGCGCGCCGCTGCGCCTCGGCGACGGTCTCGAACCAGCCATTACCCATCGGCCATCCTCATTCTCATCCGCAACGGGCAGCCACCGCCGACTCGCTGCGGCCCGCGAGACCGGCCAGCGGGTTCTCGTCGCACGCCCGCGCCGGCGGCCGAGTCTCGGGCGGGCGGGCGGAGATAACGACGGGCACCGGCCCGGCCTGACCTCGCACCGGGCCGCGGTGGGAGTGGTCCGGTGCCGGGCGCGGCGCCGTGGCCAGGTCCGCCGCCTGCAGCGCCGCGGCGCCATGGCCTGCCGCGCACTCCGGGTCGGGCCCGTCCAGGGGCAGCCCGGTGAAGAACTTGGCGGCCATACAGCCGCCGCGGCAGGAGTCGAAGAACTGGCAGGAACCGCAGGCCCCGCCGGACTGCGGCCGGCGCAGCTCGGCGAACAGCTCGGAGTCGCGCCAGACCGCCTGGAACCCGCCGGGCTGGCGGACGCTGCCGGCCAGGAAGTTCTCGTGGATGGCGAACGGGCAGGCGTAGACGTCGCCGACCGGGTCGATCAGGCAGACCACCCGGCCCGCCCCGCACAGGTTCAGGCCCGGCAGCGGCTCCCCGTACGGGGCCAGGTGGAAGAACGAGTCGCCGGTCAGCACCTGCTCGCCGTGTGCCGACAGCCAGTCGTACAGCTGGCGCTGCTGCGCGGCGGTGGGGTGCAGCTCGGGCCAGGTGTCGGCTCCGCGACCGGACGGGCGCAGCCGGGTGAGCCGCAGCTGCGCGCCGTATCCGTCGGCCAGCGCCTTCAGCTCGTCGAGCTGGCCCACGTTGTGCCTGGTCACGACCACCGACAGCTTGAACCCCCGGAAGCCGGCGGCGGCCAGGTTCCGCATGGCCGCGATGGCGGTCGCGTACGACCCGGCGCCCCGCACGGCGTCGTTGACCTCGGCGGTCGCCCCGTCCAGCGAGATCTGCACGTCGACGTAGTCGCTGGCGGCCAGCCGCCGCGCCACCGCGGGATCGATCTTCACGCCGTTGGTGGAGAACTTGACGCCCACGCGGTGCGCGGTGGCGTAGTCAACGAGTTCCCAGAAGTCCGGCCGGACCGTGGGCTCGCCGCCGCCGATGTTGACATAGAACACCTGCATCCGCTCGAGGGTGTCGATGACCTCCCGGCACTCGGCGGTGGTCAGCTCGCGCGGGTCCCGGCGCCCGGAGCTGGACAGGCAATGGACGCAGGCGAGGTTGCACGCGTAGGTGAGCTCCCAGGTCAGGCAGATCGGGGCGGCCAGCCCGAGCTCGAACTGCTCGACCAGCCTCACGGTCGGCCGCTTTCTGGCCCAGGCCTTTCCCTGATCATCTGCGACGCGGCGAGAGTGGCCAGCGCCCGCTCGTAGGCGGGCAGCGCGGCCGCGCTTACCCCGGCGGCCAGGCACGCCGAACGCGCCGTCTGGTGCTCGGCCAGCGACCGGACCACCGCGAGCACGGTGGTGTTCTTCAGGAACGACAGCCGCCTGGTCCCGAAGTGGTACAGCAGCGCGCCGAACGGCTCGGGGCGCACCGCCACCCGCTCGTCGACGGACCACGGGCGGTCCAGGTCGAACGCGGAGCCCGCCCGGAGGCTAGTAGACACCGCACATCCCGTCGATCGAGACCTCCTCGACCAGGAGCTCGTCCGCGACCAGCGCCTCGTCGCTGACCAGCGTGCCGTCGCCCCAGCGTGTCATCACCGGCGCGGCTGTCCTGCTCGTCGGCCCGGGCCGCTTCCACCACTGCCTGCTCGGTCATGACCGCCTCCGCTTTGCGCTGTCGGTGATTGCGTTCAGTGCCGACAGTAGAGGGCCAGGGCCGCGGGCCGCTACGGCGGTCTCGTTCCCGGCCAGCACCGCGGCCTGTCAAACTACCGGTCATGCAGACGCTCGTGGCCGATCATCCGCTCGTAGCGCACAAGCTGACCGCGCTACGCGACGTGCGTACCGAGACCCCGACCTTTCGCAGGCTCACCGACGAGCTGGTGACCCTGCTCGCCTACGAGGCGACCCGCTACATGAAGGTCGACCCGATCTCCGTGACCACCCCGGTCGCCGAGGCCACCGGGGTGAAGCTGGCCCGGCCGAACCCCCTGGTGGTCCCGGTGCTGCGGGCCGGCATCGGCATGCTCGACGGCATGACCCGGCTGCTGCCCAGCGCCGACGTCGGGTTCGTCGGGCTGGCCCGCGACGAGGAGACGCTGGTCGCCTCGACCTATGCCGCGCGGCTGCCGGAGGACCTGACCGGGCGCGACGCGTTCGTGCTCGACCCCATGCTGGCCACCGGTGGCACGCTGCAGACCGTGATCGCGATGCTGGTGTCGCGGGGCGCCGCCGCGGTCACGGCCATCTGCCTGCTCTCCGCCCCGGAGGGCGTGGCCCGGGTGGAGCGGGCGTTCCCCGGCGACGACCCGGTCCCGGTCCGGGTGGTCACGGCGGGCCTGGACGAGCAGCTGAACGAGCGCGGGTACATCGTGCCCGGGCTCGGTGACGCCGGGGACCGCCTGTTCGGCGCGATCTAGATCCCCATCGGGTGCCAGACCGTCTTGGTCTCCAGGAACGCCAGCATCCGCCGGGTGCCCGGCGCGGCGGCCCAGTCGCCCTCCGCGGCGTCCTCGTCGGTGGCGAACACCCGCTTGACGTTCTCCGCGGCCAGCCGCTCCAGCTCGGCGCGGGCGGCCGACTCGGCCCCGGTCAGGTCGATCGCGTTGACGTCCATGTGCCCGGCCAGCACCGGCGCCAGCTCCGCGGTCAGGCCGGTGAGCACGTTCACCACCCCGGCCGGCACGTCCGAGGTGGCCAGCACCTCGGTGAGCGTCACCGCGGGCAGCGGCCGCCGCTCGCTGGCCACCACCACCGCGGCGTTGCCGGTGGCGATCACCGGCGCGAGCACGCTGACCAGCCCCAGCAGGCTGGACCGGGCGGGGGCCACGACCGCCACCACGCCGGTCGGCTCCGGGACGCTGAAGTTGAAGTACGGCCCGGCCACCGAGTTCGCCGCGCCGGCGACCTGGGCCACCTTGTCCGGCCATCCCGCATACCAGACCCAGCGATCGATCGCCAGCGCCACGGTCCGCTTGGCGTCACCGCGATCAAGATCCTCATTCGCAACGAGCTGATCGGCAAACTGGCCGGCCCGGCCCTCGAGCATCTCGGCGACCCGGTACAAGACCTGGCCGCGGTTGTAGGCGGTCGCGCGGGACCACCGGCCGAACGCGGCCCGGGCGGCGGTGACCGCGTCCCGGGCGTCCTTGCGCGACGCCTGCGCGGCCAGGGCCAGCAGCGTCCCGTCCGCCCCGGTCACCGGGTAGGAGCGGCCGGACTCCGACCGCGGGAACGCGCCGCCGATGAACAGCTTGTAGGTCTTGCGGACGTCCAGTCCGGCTGTGTTGCCTCGGGGGGACGACCCCCCCAGACCCCCCCGCATGCCATCCGCTCGGGCCGGCCTCCGGCAGGCCGTCGCGGCTGGCCTGGCTGACGCCCTTCCTCGGGCTGAGCTGGCTGGCGCCTTTCCTCGGGCTGAGGGAGCCAACTCCCCGGCTGCCTCGGCTGGCGCCCTTCCTCGGGCTGAGGCGGGCGATTTCCTGCTTCCTCGGGCTGAGGAGGCCGATTCCCCGGCTGCCTCGGCTGGCGCCCTTCCTCGGGCTGAGGAAGTCGATTCCCCGGCGGGCTTCTTGCTGTCCGCTTTCTTCCGGTCAGGCATCGAGGTACGCGGCCAGGCCGTGCCGGCCGCCCTCCCGCCCAAAGCCGGACTCGCGATACCCGCCGAACGGGCTCGCGGGGTCGAACCGGTTGTAGGTGTTGGCCCACACCACGCCGGCCCGCAGCCGCTGCGCCAGCCACAGGATCCGGCTGCCCTTGTCGGTCCAGACCCCGGCGGACAGGCCGTACGGGGTGTTGTTGGCCTTGGTCACCGCCTCTTCCGGGGTCCGGAACGTCAGCACCGACAGCACCGGCCCGAAGATCTCCTCCCGGGCGATCCGGTGCGACTGGCTGACCCCGGTGAACACCGTCGGCGGGAACCAGAAGCCCCGGTCCGGCAGCTCGCACGGCGGGGACCAGCGCTCCGCGCCCTCGGCCTCCCCGGCCCGGGACAGGTCACGGATCTTGTCGAGCTGCTGCCGCGAGTTGATCGCGCCGATATCGGTGTTCTTGTCCAGCGGGTCGCCGAGCCGGAGCGTGCCGAGCCGGGCGCGCAGCCGCTCGACCACGGCGTCCGCGACCGACTCCTGCACCAGCAACCGGGAGCCCGCGCAGCAGACGTGGCCCTGGTTGAAGAAGATGCCGTTCACGATCCCCTCGACCGCCGCCTCGACCGGCGCGTCGTCGAAGACGACGTTCGCCGCCTTCCCGCCGAGCTCCAGGGTCAGCCGCTTCCCCGTGCCCGCGACCGTCCGCTGGATCTGCTTGCCGACCTCCGTCGACCCGGTGAACGCGACCTTGTCCACTCCGGGATGGGCCACCAGCGCCGCGCCGGCCTCGCCGTCGCCGGTCAGCACGTTCACCACCCCGGGCGGCAGCCCCGCCTGCTGGCACACCTCGGCCAGCAGCAGCGCGGTCAGCGGGGTGGTCTCGGCCGGCTTGAGCACGCAGGTGTTCCCGGCCGCGAGCGCGGGCGCCAGCTTCCACGCGGCCATAAGCAGCGGGAAGTTCCACGGGATCACCTGCCCGGCCACGCCGATCGGGCGCGGCGACGGCCCGAACCCGGCGTGCTCCAGCTTGTCCGCCCAGCCCGCGTGGTAAAAGAAGTGCGCCGCGGCCAGCGGGACGTCGACGTCTCGCGACTCCTTGATCGGCTTGCCGTTGTCCAGGCTCTCCAGCACCGCGAACTCGCGCGACCGCTCCTGCAGAATCCTCGCGATCCGGTACAGGTACTTGGCCCGCTCGGCGGGCGGCATCGGCCCCCAGGCCTGCTCGTAGGCGGCGCGGGCGGCCGCCACGCCGCGGTCGACGTCGGCCGGGCCGGCCTCGGCCACCTGCGCGAGCGGCTCCTCGGTGGCCGGGTTCACGGTCGGGAACAGCTGCCCGCTGGCGGCGGGCACGAACTCGCCGTTCACGAACAGGCCGTACTCGGGCGCGATCGCCGCGATATCCCGCGACTCGGGCGCGGGCGCGTAGTCCCACCTGGTGCCCGCGTCATACCCGGCCAGCTCGGCGGATGGCGCGCTCTGGCCGCCGTCCGCGCTGGCCGGGACCTTCCCCGCCTTCATCAGCAACTTCCCGTCGCTCGGCGTCGTGGTCCGGGCCTCATTCTCGCACGCCAGCGGGTCACGAGGCCTACGCTGGCCAGGCGGCCGGGACCAGATGCCGGCCTCGGGATGTTAACCGCGGCTACATTGCGGGTAGTGGTCGCGACTTGTCACGTCAGGCAGAGGCGGGGAGGCGGGAGGCGGGCTCGTGCTGGCTGCGCTCGTGCTGGCGGGCATCATCGCGGCTCCGGTGGGCACGGCCGCGTTGCTCATCGGCCGCGGGCATCCGCACCGGACGACCGGGGCGTGGGCGACCACCCGCAGGCTCGCGTTCAAGGTGGCCGGCACGCTAGTGCTGGCCGCGCTCGTGGCCGTGGCGATGCGGCTGCTCGGGGTGACCGAGCAAAACACGATCGCCGGCGTGGCCGGCCTGGTCGCCGGGAGCCTGGTCTGGCTGCCGGTGACCCGGCGCTGGAACGCGCGCGGCCACCTGTGCTGGGCCACCAGCATCTTCCTGTTCGCGGTCTACCTGGCCTACGTCCTGGACTGGACCTTCTACAGCGACCTCGGGCCCGCGAGCACGGCAGGCGGTCTGCTGCTGTGGTTCTTCGAGCTGTTCGCCGCGATCCTGGCCAGCGCCTACCTGTGGGAGATCTGCGACGCGATCGGCTCGGAGAAATGGGACCGGCGGATCACACCGCCCACGACGGCGCAGCTGCCCGCGGCCGACGAGCTTCCGTTCGTCAGCCTGCACGTGCCGGCGCACAACGAGCCGCCGGACATGGTCATCGACACGCTCCGCACGCTGGTACGCCTCGACTACCCGCGCTACGAGGTCATCCTGATCGACGACAACACCGACGACGAGAGCCTGTGGCGCCCGGTCGAGGCCTGGTGCAAGCGGCACAACGTGAAGTTCGCGCACCTGGAGGACTGGCCGGGCTACAAGTCGGGGGCGCTGAACTACGCGCTGACCAAGATGACCGACGAGCGGGCCGAGGTCATCGGGGTGGTGGACTCCGACTACCAGCTGGAACCCGGGTTCCTGCGCCGCTGCGCGCCGTTGTTCGCCGAGAGCTGGGTTGGCTTCACCCAGGCCCCGCAGGACTACCGCGGCTGGGAGCGCGCCCGGTACTACCGGCGGCTGTACTACTCCTACTCGTACTTCTTCGCGGTCTCCCAGCCGTCGCGGAACGAGCGGGACGGGGCCATCTTCGCCGGCACGATGGGCCTGATCCGCCGGGTCGCCCTCGACCAGCTCGGCGGCTGGGACGAGTGGTGCATCACCGAGGACGCCGAGCTGTCCCTGCGGCTGCTGCGGGCCGGCTGGACCGGCTACAGCATCGACCAGTCCTACGGCAAGGGCATCATGCCGCTGACCTTCGAGGCGCTCAAGGGCCAGCGCTACCGCTGGTGCTTCGGCGGCATCCAGATCCTGCGGATGCACTGGCGCTCGCTGCTGCCCGGGCGTCCCTCCAAGCAGAACCGGCTCACCACCGGTCAGCGCTGGGCCTACCTGTCCGGCGCGGTCCAGTGGTACGGCGACCTGCTGGGTCTCATCTTCCTGGTCTTCCTGCTGGCCGGGGCGCTGAACCTGGCCACCGGGGGCGGCGAGCTGTTCCGCAAGCTCACCGCGTTCCTGGTGGCCACGGTCCCGGTGCTGGTCCTGCTCGGGCTGGTGCGGGCGGTCGCGCTGCTGCGCCGCGGCACCGGGGCGTCCTGGCGGGACTCGCTCGGCGCGTTCTTCATCTGGCAGTCCACGTCCCTGGTGGTGGCGCGGGCCTCGGTGGTCGGCCTGTTCGCCAAGAAGGCGGCGTTCCTGCGCACGCCGAAAACCAGCGAGCAGGCGAAATGGTGGGAGGCGCTGCGGGCGAACTGGGCCGAGACGTCGCTGGCCCTGCTCGGGCTGCTGGGCATCGCCGGCGCGCTGACCAAGGCCACCGAGCTGGCCGGGCCGCTGCTGGCGGCCCTGCTCCTGTTCCCCACGCTCGGCATGGCCGCGGCGCCGGTCAACAGCTGGGCCGCGCAGCGGGCGGCGCTGCCGCCCGAGCTGGTCGAGGTGCGGACCATGGAGTGGAAGCGCAGCCAGCGGCGCCAGACGCTGGTGCGCAGCGCGGCGGTCGGCGGGCTGGTCACGGTCCTGGGCGTGATCATCGCGGCCGTGGCGCTCTTCCTGGTACCGGGCCGTCATCAGGTGCAGCCGCCGAACCTGGTCGCGCCGGCCCCGCCCACGCATACCGCGACCCCGAGCCCCACGCGGACCACGCCCAGCCCGACCCCGAGCCCCACGACGCCCTCCCCCACGCCAAGCCCTACGCCGTCGCCCACTTCGACCCCCAGCCCCACGCCGAGCCCGACCCCGAGCCCGACCGCCAGCTCGTCCCCGACCGCGTCCCCGTAGCCGGCGTGACTCTTATCCGCTCGCTCGCCTCCGGGCGCACTTTTGCTCTCCTCGCTCGCCTCCGGGCGCTTAAACCCGCCGTCTTCCCTCCTCGCTCGGGCGCTCGTTCCTCGCGCCCTCGCTCGTCAGTCCAGACGGCGGCGCGCCCTTTGGCTCGCTCGGGAAGGACCCTTTGGCTCGCTCACGGTGCCGCGGGCCCGTTACGGATTCAGTCGATGTCCCGCGCAACATCAAGATCGTGGCCAACACCTATTGGGAAAGCTGCGAAGCGGATGGGTTCTGCGGCCAGGTCGCCGGCTTTCAGGGGAACAGCACCAACGGCAACTGGGTGGTCCAGCACGGCGACAGCGGCGCAGTCGTGTTCACCATTCACAGCAGCGACACCCGCACCGCCGTGGGCATGGTCTCCGCGCAGTGCTGCGGCGCCAATCCCGCCGACACGGTGTACTTCGTCGGGCAGGCCCAGGTCCTGGGCGAGCTCGGCGTGCACCTGAGTCCGTACACCTGAGCCGGGTCACTGTCCGGCAGCGCGACCCGTCAGGTACGGGAATCCACCACGTGCCCGCTCCGCCAGGGTAAACCCGGCCGGCGAGGGGGCGCTGGGGCGGGCGGCATGCAGGCGGAAGTCCCATCCGCCGGGCTGGCCGGCCGCCCCGGCGCGCACCGTTGCGGGCAGATCCGCGGCGCCAGAAGGCCGCGGACCTGCAGGGGCATCGCGTCAAGAGGTGCGGTTGCGCCGGGTGCCGCTGGCGGGCGAGGGGTTGTGCCAGGTGCGGTCCCGTCGTCTAGGGCACCTTCGGTGCGACGACTTTGGGAGCGGGCGGCAGTTACCCAGTCGCCCAGGCTCAGCGCCGCGTCAGCCAGCAGAGACTGCTCGGCTGGCTCCCGCCACCGCCAACCTCCCAGTCACGCACCGTGGTGGCGCGGACGCCGTTCCAAGTACGCGAACCGTCGATATGCACGCTGGTGGTGATCGGCAGGCAAGCCGGTGAGGGCGTGCCGGAAGATCGTCGTCCCGACCTCGACGCGGTCCTGCTCACCGGCGTGCCTGCCGGGCTGTTCCCGGCTTCCAGAACTTCACCGGCGCCACCAAGGCCGACCTGCTGCGGCTGAACGTCGCGATCGCCCCTACCTCGCCCTCGTCAGCCAGCATCCTGGGCGTCGTCGGCGGCGACAATGCCGGGTTCCCGAACGGGCGCCGCGTCTTCGACGACGTCGTCAGCGTCGAGCTGAGGGCAGTGGCGGGGGCGCTCCTGCATAACGTTGTCCCGACCACCAGGACGCCGCCGCGACCGCACTCTTCGCCGTCGGCGGGCCGGCCACCGAATCGACGACCATAGTGGACCTGGCCAGCGCCGGCCTCAGCTTCCCCGGCTCGTTCCCCTACCTCAGCGACCCGCGGGACGGCTACAACAATCCCTCGATGCAGAACATCCCGGTGGTCGGCTGACGGCACCGCGATGAGCGCACCGAGGAACCAGCCGATGCACTAGCACCTCCACGCTTATCCTCACCAGGGCCCTCATCCCAGCCAGCACCACGCGGCGAAGGTGCGTGAAGCCCCTGTTTTCCAGGGGTTCACGGTTTCGGGTGGTTCTGCTGGTGTCTACCTCAGGGTGATCGCGATGGCCACGCCGTTGAGCCCCTGATCCCAGCCACCGGGGCTGGTTCAAGACGGGCCAGCATTCCAATGCCCAGGCGTCGCTCGGTCCAGGGCCTCGCGGCACGCTGTGGATCCGCCTGCGGCCAGCGCTAGCTGCGAGCCGCCTGGGCGTGCAGGACCTGGTCGATGGCCGTGATGATCACCTTGGCGGACCCGTCGACTGCCTGCGCGACCGGGCTTGATGGGTTGCTGAGCTGGCTAGCGATCTGGGCTGCGGACAGGCCAGCGAGCACCTGCGGGTCGTATTGCGCCCCGGCCAGGATGTAGTGATTGGCGATGTCGAGGAACGGGACGGCCCCGGACTGGCCGGCGCTGTTGACGTACGGGGGCACGTCGTAGGTGCCGATGAGCTTGGTGTCCAGCGGGGTCTGGGCCTGCAGGGGCCGCCCGGCGTTGTCCGCCAGCTCAGTCGTCCGCAGCGTGAGTTCCGCGCTGCTGTATTGCGCCGTGCGGAACGAGAGCGTTGCCGTGTCCGGGTAAATGTCGGTGGCCGATGACGTGGTGGAGCCGAGGTGGCTCCAGGTGCCGAAGTGGGCCAGCGCGACGGCCAGCGGCCAGCGTTCGGCTGCGCAGAACGGGCAGGACTCTTCGCTGACGAAGACGATCGCTGGCTTGCCGCCGATGGTCAGCGGCGGCCCGGCCGCTGGCACTGTCTGCAAAGGGGTGGCCGCCTGGCCCGGGTTCACCCTCGTGAGCACACCGGGTGGAACGGTGGTGACCTGCCTGACGACGGCGGAGGAGGCCGGCGACTCGCTGGCGGTCGCTGCGGACGCGGGAGCTGAGCTCAGCTTGACAGCGAACAGCGCCGCGACGATAGCCAGGACGGCGGTGACTGCCGCGATCGGCACCAGGAACCGCCGGCGTGCCTCGGCACGCTTTTGAGCGGCTCGCTCGGCGGCGATCCGCTCGCGGGTTCGCATGGTGGCCTGAGAGCCTCGCGGCGGCCTGGCTGGCTTGCCTCCCCCATGGCCATGACGGGTGTTCGGCACCTGACCTTCCTTCCTCCGGCTGGCTGGCACCGGGTCAGCCGACATGTCGGCCCCTTGTACTAACACGGGTAGGACTGGTGAGTTGTTCAAGCAGCCAGCCGGGGGAGGTTGCGGGACAGCGCCTCATCCGGGCCGCCGCGCTCTTCCGCTGTGGCCAGGAACGCGACGATCGCATCGGCGACCACACCCGGGGCGCGCCGGGGCAGGTGATGCCCCGCGCCTTGGACCAGTTGCACGCGAGCGTCCGGCAGGATCTGCGCGAGCCTGAGGGCGGTGCCGACGGGAACCAGTGTGTCTTCAGGGTCGGCGAGCAGCAGCACCGGCGCCTGGACCGACGGGATGGCGGACTCCAGCTCGCCTAGCTCGCGCAGCAGGGCGCGTTACTCGGTCAGGAACGTGCGCCATAGCGGGCGGTACTCCCGCCCCGTGCGGCCCCAGACTTGCCAGTTGACGTGCTCGTCCGGGCGTAGCGGGCGCCCGCGCCGCCGCCTGATCAGGGCGAGCCGGGCACGGGCGATCCATGGTGTCAGCCGCCACGCCACCAGGGCGCACAGCTGCCCTGCGCCGGGCGCGGCCAGCAGCCTGTCCCAGCCGTTCACGCACCCCGGGCCGACGCTCGCGAGCAGGACCACCGCCTCCACGCGCTCCGGCGCCAGGCTCGCGGCTGACAATGCCACCCCGCCGCCGTAGGAGTGCCCCACCAGCACCGCGCGCTTGACGCCCCGCGAGTCCAGGTCATCGAGCAGGGCGCGCGCATTCGCGGCGAACCCGCCGGCGGCCAGCGGGCTGGAGCCGTATCCCGGCCGGTCCGCCGCGACGGCGCGGAACTGGGCTGGCAGCCGTGCGGCCAGCGGCACCCAGTCGGCGGGCGAGCCTGGCTGCCCGTGCAGCAGCACCAGTTCGTGAGTGCCCTGCGTGGCTGGCATGTCAATCGTTTCGATGTCAATGGCCATGGCGGTGTCCGGTTTCCGGGGCGGTCGCGTGCAGAACGGCGCGGTTTGGCGTGGTGCCGGTGTCACGCCGGCACCGCGGCGGTGGCGCAGCCAGAGGAGGACCAGCCATCCGCCCAAGGCCACCAGCCAGAAACTGGCCAGGCGGTAGAGCAGGACCGCGGCCAGCGCCTGGCTGGCGTGCAGCCCGGCGGTGACCAGGGCCAGGCCGAGGGTTCCCTCGGTGACGCCGAGCCCGCCGGGTGTGATGTTGAGGCTTTGCGCGGCGATGCCCGAGCCGTAGACCAGCAGGAGGTCGTGCCAGGGCACGGCCGCGCCGGCGGCGCGGATGCTCACGGCGAGGACCGCTGCGTCGGCGAGCCAGTTGGCCAGGGCCAGGCCGGTCACCGTCATCCAGCCCGACGGCGGAAGCTGGAGCGAGCCCAGCCGGGTCGCCCAGGCCCGGATGGCCTGGCGGGGATCGTCGGCGGGCCGGCGTGCCAGCCGGGATCCGTGCCGCAGCGCCCAGGCGGCGGGCCGTTCGAGCGCGCCGCGCAGCCGCGGACGGCGCGTGGCGGCGGCCACTCCGATGAGGGCGGCCACGGCGAGCACGCCGCCGGGAACGCCGGCCGCCGTGGCCAGGATGTTCCCTGACGCCAGTGCGCCGCCGCCCACGACCAGGACGCCGGCGGCGGTGGAGACCACCCCGCCGGCCAGCAGCGCCCAGCCGGCCAGCGGCGCATCGGCGCCCTGCCGGGTGAACCGGCGGAAGGTGAAGGCTGTGGCGAGCCCGGGTCCGGCCAGGGGGACTGAGACCGAGAGCGCGTTGGCCGCATAGGCGGTGACCAGCATGGGCCTGATGCCTACGCTGGCGCCCCCGGCGGCGAGCAGCCGGCGCAGCATGATCGCGAACGCCGCCATGGACGCCGTTTCGAGCACGATAGCGGCTGGGATCCAGAGCCAGTGCAGATGACCCAGCCCCGCGAACGACGCGGCCACCGCGGCCCGCTCGGTCACCCCGGCGGCCGCCAGCGCCGCCACCGCAAAGGCGGCGGCCGCGACGCGGGCCAGCCGTTTGGCACTCCGATGCCGCGGAGCCGGGGCGGTGTCCGGGCCGGCGGACGCACCAGCCTGGCGCGGCGGTGGTGGTCGCAGCCATATCCGGCGCTGGTCGGCCGAGGCGGGTCTGGTGAGTGTCATGTCTGCCTGTCTGAGGCCGTGCGGCTCCAGTGGGCCGCGCGGCCGTGCTGGAGGCCCGCATGACGCGGGGTGGCGGGCGATTTACTGCTGCGATGGATATGGCCGGAGGCCCGGGCATGGCCGCGGGCCCCTGCCCGCTGGCCTCCGCCGAAGGTTCGGAGGCCAGCGGATCGGGTCAGCTGGCGGTGTCAGTAACCGATGCCGCTGGAGGGGGCCGCGGGGGCCGTTCCCGAAGTGGGGGATGTGCTTATCGCGGCCAAGCCGGGGGTAGCCACGAAGAAGCCCTGGACGCCCTGGCCGGTCACTTGGTCTGCGTGGTCGTCAGCGAAGGTGTACAGCGGGTGGCCGTTGTAGGTGACCTGGTCGCCGTGGGAGTCCATGAGGACAGTGACCTTGCCGCTCAGTCCGGCGGCGGCGGGTGCGGCCGAGGTCAGCGGTGGCCATAGCCGGGCCAGGACGCCGCTGACGAGTGATTTGGCTGCGGTGTCGGGCTTGTAGAAGTACAGCGGCAGGCCGTGGCCGTTGACCAGGATGGTCTCGGTCTTGCCCCCGACGGTGACTGATGCGGTGCGCACGGTCGCTGGGCCGCTGTGGCTGGCCGAGGGGGAGCTGGCTGCCGAGGCGGCGGTGATGCCGCCCGCGGCGGCCACGCCGGCCAGGGCGATGCCGGAGATGATGATCTTGGGGTGCCGCATGGTTCACTCCTGTTGGTATTGACTGCCTACACTACTAACACGGATAGTAGAGGCGTGCGGTTCACCCGCCGGGCGGGATCTTCCGGCGGGTGAGTACGGGGAGCCGCGAGGCCTGCCGCCGGCCGGGCCGGCGGCGCGCGCTCGGCCCGGCCGCGGCCTGTGGTGGGATCCGGCATCCTGGCGCGGCGTGCCGGGGATGGTAGCCGCGGCACCCTGAAGCGCGCCCTGCGGGCGTGCTCTGGCCGGTGGCGGGGCGCCCTGTGCGGCATCCGCTGCATCCCCTGTATCCATGTCGGCCCGGGCGTGCAGCGGGATCTCCTTGAGGATCAGCGCGAGCAGGAACGCCGCGGCCAGCAGCGGGATCAGGTAGGCGTAGATGGGCGGGAGCGCGGTGGCGAACGCTGAGGCGATGACGTGCCTCAGAGGGACGGCCAGGTGGGCGAGGCCCTGCGGCGTGATCGCGCTGACCTGCGCCGCGCTGAGGTGGCCGGCCCCACGCTGGCAGGCGGGCGGCGAGCTGGCCGTCCAGCCGGTGGATGAACAGTGCCCCGACCAGGGCCACTCCTACGCTGCTGCCGACCTGCCGGGCGAAGTTGACTGATGAGGTTGCCGCGCCCAGGTCGCGATGTGCCGCGGTGTTCTGCACGATGAGGACCATGACCTGCAGGAACAGGCCGATGCCCAGGCCCAGCACCAGCAGGTACAGGCTGGAGGCCAGGTGCGAGGTTCGCACGCCCAGGGTGGACAGCAGGTAAAGGCCGACGGCGGCCAGCGCCGTCCCGGCTACGGGGTAGGCCTTGTAGTGGCCGGTTCGGGCGATGAGCCTGCCGGAGGTGATGGAGGTTGCCGCAGCCCGCCGATCAGCGGCAGCAGCAGCAGCCCCGAGCGGGTCGCGCTCACGCCGGTGACGATTTGCAGGTAGGTCGGCAGGTAGGCGATTGCGCCGAACATGCCGATCCCGGTGATCAGCGAGATCGTGCACGCGATGCGGAAGCTCTGGTCGCGGTATAGCCGGAGCGGGATGACCGGGTCGGCCGCGTACCGGGCCGAGACCAGCCACGCCGCGCCCAGCGCGAGCGTGGCCGCGCCCAGCCCGATGATCACCGGCGACGTCCAGCCATAGGTGGTGCCGCCCCAGCTGGTGAGCAGCACCAGGCTGATCACCGAGCCGGCGAGCAGGGCCATGCCCCGGTAGTCGATGCTGGGCCGCCCCGGCGGCTTGGGCAGCCGCAGCACGATG
>CAWCGJ010000003.1:0-165361 GCA_963795055.1 uncultured Actinomycetota bacterium | reverse complement strand
TGCGGCTTTCATGTCTCCTCCAGATATGGGTTCCCGAATTAGCCTCCGCCCGGCCGGCAAAAGCCCCCCAGGGGCATTCGGGCCGGCGGCCAGGGCCATTGGTCCCACCGCATCGCTGACATGGGCGTCAGGAACAACATCGCGAGAGAAAGGGGGAAGCTGGAGAATGTCTGGGTGAACACTCGAAGGTTCGTTTCCTGGATTCTCCTGGTCGCCGCCATCGGCGGTGGCCTGGCCGCGTGCAGCAGCGGCAGTAGCACTACCAGCTCGACACCTGCCTCGGCGCCGTCATCACCCGCCGCGGCCACGTCGGCGTCATCGGGCTCCTCCTCCACCGACGCCGAGCAGACGATCACTACGAACTGGGAGGCCTTCTTCAACCCGAAGACCCCGGTGGCCCAGCGGGTCAACCTGCTGCAGGACGGGCAGGCGTTCGCCTCGGTCATCAGGGCCCAGGCCGGGAGCAGCCTGGCGTCCCAGGCGACCGCCACGGTCACCAAGGTCACGGTGAGCTCGCCGACTCAGGCCGCGGTCACCTACACGATCCTGCTGGCCGGCACGCCGGCGCTGAAGAACCAGGCGGGCGTGGCCGTGTACCAGGGCGGGACCTGGAAGGTGGGCTTGAAGAGCTTCTGCGGCCTGCTGACCCTGGAGAACGGCGGGAATAGCTCGTCGCTGCCCGCGGCCTGTAAGTCGGCGGGGTAGCCAGATGGTGCGATCGGTCGGGGTGCCTGCCGAGCAGGCGACGGCGCGCCGCGGCGGGCGTTCGCTGGCGCTGGCCGTGCTGTGCACGATCTTGTTCCTGACGTTCCTGGACAACACCATCGTGAGCGTCGGGCTGGGCAGCGTGCAGGTCGGCCTGCACGCCGGCGTCAGCTCGCTGCAGTGGGTGGTCAGCGCGTACGCGCTGACATTCGCGGCCGCGATGCTCGCGTTCGGCATGGTGGGCGACGAGTTCGGGCGCAAGCGAACCTTGCTGATCGGGGCCGGGATCTTCTGCGCGGGATCGGTCTTGTCGGCGCTGGCGCCGAACGTCGGGGTGCTGATCGCCGGGCGGGCCGTGATGGGGCTGGGGGCCGCCGCCAGCGAGCCCGGCACCCTGTCGCTGCTGCGGCACCTCTACCCCGAAGAGCGCCTTCGCACCTGGGCCATCGGCGTGTGGACGGCCGTGTCCGGCCTGGCCCTGGCTCTGGGCCCGGTCGTCGGCGGGGCTCTCATCGGCCTGTGGACGACGATCGGCGGGTCCGCGCCGTCCACCGTCCCGGGCCTGCCTCCGGGCCCGTCACCAGACGGCTGGCGCGCGATCTTCTGGTTCAACCTGGTGTTCGGGCTGGCGGCCCTGATCGCGGGGATGATCGTGCTGCCGGAGAGCTCCGACCCGGACGCGCACCGCGTCGACATCTCCGGGACGGTGCTCTTCGCCGCCGCGCTGACCGCCTTCACGTTCGCGATCATCAACGCCGAGAACGACGGCTTCGGCGCGCCCAGCGTGATCGCGCTGCTGTGCCTGTCCGCGGTGGCCGCGGCCGGGTTCTTCTACCGGGAGAGCCGCGCGGCTCATCCGCTGCTCGACCTGAAGTACCTGCGCGTCCCCCGGTTCCTCACCGCCAACGTGGTCGCGTTCTGTGCCTACTTCGCCACCTTCGCCGTGTTCTTCTTCACCGCCCTGTACCTGTACGAGGTGGCCAACGAAACCGGCTACAAGATCGCCCTGACCTACCTGCCGATGACCGTCCTGCTGATCGTCGCCTCGCTGCTGGCCGGGCGCTGGGTCACCGGGGCCAGGGAGGGACCTGCGATCTTGATCGGCTGCCTGCTGTTCGGGGCCGGGCTGCTGCTGACCACCGCCACGCTCAACCCGAACCCCTCGTATGCGCCGCTGGCCCTGTCCCTCGCCCTGGTCGGCATCGGCGTCGGCACGACGGTCGTTCCGATCACCTCGTCGGCGCTGTCGGCCGTGCCGCCCGAGCGCTCCGGCATGGCCGCGTCGGCGACGAACACCAGCCGCGAGATCGGCGCGGTGACCGGCGTGGCGATCCTGGGCGCGCTCGTGAACGCCCAGCTCCGGTCGAGCCTGACCGCCAGCATGAACGCGCTGCACATCCCCGACACCTTCCAGTCGATCGCAATAAAGATCATCGAGACCGGCGGCCTGACGGGCAACAGCGGCCAGGCCTCGGTGGGCTCGGCCGGGGCCGGCCAGGGCGCACTCATCGTGGAGATGACGCACGCGGCGTACAGCGCGTTCTACACGGGCCTTCGCGCCGCGCTGTTCCTGTCGGCCTTCCTGATCCTGGCCGCGGGCCTGTTCGCCTTCTTCGACCTGCGCCGGCGAGGTCGCCCGGCCGAGCCGAGCTGACCGCGCGGGCTTCCTACCGCGTTCCGCCGCGCCGACCAGGCGGCGGGACGTCGGTCGGCCACGGCGGGACGTTGGCGGGCCTTGTCGAGACCGTGGTCCCTGGTGCCGGGCCGCAGCGCCGGGCATGATCGGCGGTGGTCCTGCTCCTTCACGCCGGAAGCATGGTGGTCCCCATGTCCGATCCCCATCCGCACTCCGCCGCCGACCTGGCCCTGGCCCCGGTGCTCATCAACATCGAGCGCAATCTCGCCCAGCTGCGGGACAGCAACGACCTGGAGCTCTCGCTCGCCCTTGACCTGAACGACGACGGCCGCCGGTACACCACCGCGGGCGCGCGGGCGGGGCGCGTCCAGGCCTACGCCACCCGCGAGGTGGACCTGCACGGCTGGACCGTGAGCCCCACTGCCGACCTGCAGGGGCTGGCGGTGTCGCACGGCGAGTACACGGTCTCGATCATGCTCGGCAAGCAGGTAGCCAACTATGTCGAGCACGGGACGACGACCTGGCCCTGACCAGCACTTCCCCGCCGTCCGCGGAACGGGCCGACTAGCCACCGAGGCTGGCCCGCAGGGCCAGCACGCGCTGCAGCGCCGTTGTGAACGCCGGCTGGGCCAGCTGGCCGTCGCGATAGCCGTCCTCCAGCCCGGCCGCCGCCTGCTCGCCCTCGCTGACGTTCTGCTGCGAGCAGAGGATGAGATCCATTCCGGCCTCGGCCGCCAGCAGCCCCCGGTGGCTGAACGTGCCGTACGCGCGGAGCGCGCCAGCCTCCAGCGCATCGGTGATCGTCACGCCCTGGAATCGCAGCCGCTGGCGCAGCTCGCCGTTGACGATCGCCGGCGACAGGCCGGCCGGGCCGGGTCGAGGGCCGGGTACACCGCCCACGACACCATGACCAGCCGGACCCCGGCCGCGATCGCCGCCCGGTAGGGCAGTTCGTCGGTGTTCCTGATCGTGGCGAGCGGCACGTTCAGCGTGACCGGCTGCAGGTCGGTGTCCTGCTGCTGCGCGGCCGCGCCCAGGCCGGGGAAGTGCTTGGCGGTGGCCGCGACGCCCAGCCCCTGCTGGGCCTTGATGAAGCCGGCGCCGAGCTCGGCGACGACCGCCGGGTTCATGCTGTAGGAGCGCTGGTACTGGTCGTCGAAGTCACCCGGCTGCCGGTACACGTCAAGCACCGGCGCCAGGTTGACGTTGATCCCAACGCCGCGCAGGTTGAGCCCCGCGCTGGTGCCCGCGCTGGCCGCCTCGGCCGCGGGGTCGGCCGACTCGCCGATCTCCCGCTCGGAGAGCAGCGGCGCGCCGGGCAGGCGGCGGACCAGGCCCCCTTCCTGGTCGGTCATCAGCAGCAGCGGCGCCCGGACCGGGTTCAGCGGGCTGGCGTTGGCCCGGTCGAGCTCGGCGATGACACCGGCGATCTGCGCCGAGCTGGAGACGTTCTGGCTGAAGAAGATGACTCCCCCGGCCTCCCCGTGCCGGATCAGCCGCAGCAGCACGGCGGGCGGCCTGAGGCCCCCGTAGCTGTAGATCACGCGCTGTCCCGCCATCTGCCGGAGGGAGAGTGCGGGCTCCGGTGGGGGCGTCGGCCGCGCCGAGGCCGTGGCTCGTGGTGAGGCCGAGTCGCTGGCGGCCGGGGCCGGGGACGCCAACGAGCCCGGCGCCGGGCGCAGCCAGAGCGGGAAGCGTCCCGCCGCCGCACTCGCCACCAGCGCGGCGGCCAGGGCGACGGCGACGATCGCGCTGACGGTGCCCAGCCAGGACCGCGACCTGTGCAACGGCCTGCCCCTCCCCGAGCCGCCGCCGCGGTCGGCCCTAGTCATCGGTTCGTGATGGTAGCGCCACCGGCGCGGCCGGCTCATCCGCTGCCGTAACTCGAGACGGCGTACCCCCCGCCTCGGTTGCGGCGGGTCAGACCGTGGTATCGGATGTGAAAGGCCGCCGCGGCCCGCGGCTTACCAGTGGCCCCAGTGCACGACCTCGTCGAACGGGCGCCGGTCGGGCCGGCTGATCGGGGCCAGCGGGCGCCCGGCCGGGTAGCCCAGGGAGATCAGGAGCGCACAGGTCCGGTTCTCGGGGAAGCCGAGCAGCCGCTGCGCGAGCTCCTGGTCGCCGACGGCCGAGTGGCCGCTGCCGATCCCCAGGCCCGCGGCGGCCAGCATCATGCTCATCGTGGCCTGGCCGAGGTCAAACTGGGCGCGCCGCCGCTCGTCAGCGGCCGGCGCGATCAGGGCGACCGTGGCCGCGCTCTGCGCCACGTGCCCGCCGCCCCGCCAGACCCGGGCCAGCTCGGTCAGCTGGGGCCGGCCGGTGACGACGATGAAGTCCCACGGCTGCCAGTTCCGCGAGGAGGGAGATCGCCGCCCGGCCTCCAGGATCTGGTCGAGGTCCGCGGCCGGGATTGGCCGGCCGTCGTAAGCCCTGACGTTGCGCCGCGACCTGATCGCGTCCCACACGGTCATCGCGCCGTCGCGGGTTTCGCCTGCGCCGTTGTGCTGGGTCATGCCTCCATGATCTCAGGGGCTGCCCCGCGCGGTACGGACACCGGGCCGCGGGTCATACCCGGGTATGACAACCTCGGGCGGGACGACCTGGCACGTCCGGGCGGCCTACGCTGGCAGGATGACACTCTCGTCCCGCGCCGGGCGGGCCGCCCGCCATGCCCGCCCGGCCGCGCGGCAGGCCGGGCGCGGGCTGCTTCAGGTGCTGGTCGGCGCCGACCCGCCCCCGGTGTGGCGGTCGCCGTGGCAGCGCCGGGCCGTTCACGTCGGGCTGGGCGTGGCCACCCTGGTGCTCTGCGTCCTTAGCTTGCTCAGCCTGACCGGCGTGTCCAGCTACCTGTTCCAGCAGGCCAACATCTCGATCGTCGGTTCGCGGCCCAGCCAGGTGGCGGCGCACAGAGCCGTGGCTCCCCTGACGCGCTTTTTCATCCACCCGCCATCCGGCCGTGGCGTCATCACGTGGTCCTTCGCCCCGGGGCTGATGTCGATCGCGCTGGCCATGGTCCTAGCCGTGGTCGCGGCGCTGGTGGTGGTACTGCCGGTGCCGCTGGCGTCCCGGTACCCGCTGATGGGGTGGCGGATCGCGTGGCTGGGGCTGCTGGCCATCCCGCTGACCGGGGCCAGCTGGCTGGGGAGCTGGCCGTGGGGGCCGGTGCAGATCCTGGTCCTGCTGGCGGTGTTCTGCGCGGCCGGGGTGCGTCATCCGCGGCCGGTGCTGTGGTGGATGTGGGCGCTGACCTTGATCCCCTGGTGGCTGTGGTCGGCCCCGCACCGGCTCGGGTGCGTCCTGGGCACCGCGGCCTTCACCGCGGCGGCGATCGCGGTGGACAGCATGAGCTCGCGGCGGCGGGCTCAGCAGGCCCTGGCGGACCAGACCGAGCTCACCGAGCTCGAGCAGGCGCGGCGGGCCGTGCTCGAGGAGCGGGCCAAGATCGCGCGGGAACTGCACGACGTGGTCGCCCATCACATGTCGCTGATCGCGGTCCGGTCCGAGACCGCGCCGTACCGCCTGGCCGGCCTGTCCGGGCCGGTCATGGCCGAGTTCGGAGCGCTGAGCGATGCGGCGCGCGAGGCGCTGACGGACATGCGGCGGCTGCTCGGCGTGCTGCGCAACGACGAGCCTGCCGCCCGGGCCCCGCAGCCGCAGCTCTCCGACCTGCCGGTGCTCATCCACGCGGCCCGGGAGGCCGGGGTGCCGGTGCAGCTGACCGCGCCGCCCGCGCTGGGCCAGGTGCCCTCGGGGGTCGGCGTGTGCGCGTACCGGATCGTGCAGGAGTCGCTGTCCAACGCCAGCCGGCACGCCCCGGGGGCCCCGGTCACGGTGTCGGTGGACCAAGAGACCAGCGCGGTGCTGCTGCGGGTGGCCAACGGGCCGGGCGGGCCGGCCGGGGACGGCCACGGGCCGGGCCACGGGCTGGTCGGGATGCGGGAGCGGGTGGCGCTGCTGGGCGGGTCGCTCACCGCCGGCCCGGCGCCCGGCGGCGGCTTCGTGGTGTCTGCGGTGCTGCCGACCGGCCAGGCCGCGTGACCGCGGATAGCCAGGAACACGGGATGACCCGGTGCCTGATCGCCGATGACCAGGCCATGGTCCGGGAGGGCTTCGCCGCGGTGCTCGCGGCCCAGCCGGGCATGGCCGTGGCCGGGCAGGCCGCCGACGGCGCCGACGCGGTCAAGCTGGCCGCCGCGCTGCACCCCGACGTGATCTTGATGGACGTGCGGATGCCGGTCCTGGACGGCCTGGAGGCCACCCGCCAGATCCTGTCCGGCCCGGCCGACGCGGCCCGGCCCCGGGTGCTGATGCTGACCACGTTCGACCTCGACGACTACGTCTACGAGGCGCTGCGCGCCGGGGCCAGCGGCTTCCTGCTCAAGGACGCCACCGCCGCCGAGCTGGTGCACGCGGTCCGGGTCGTCGCCGCCGGCGACGCACTGCTCGCCCCGTCGGTCACCCGCCGGCTCATCGAGGACTTCACCCGCGTGCCCCGCACCACCTCCCCGCCGCCCGCGGCGCTGTCCGCGCTGACCAGCCGGGAAACCGAGGTCCTGACCCTGATCGCCCGCGGCCTGTCCAACACCGAGATCAGCGCCACCCTGGTCATCGCCGACCAGACCACCAAGACCCACGTCAGCCGCATCCTGGCCAAGCTCGGCCTGCGCGACCGCGCCCAGGCCGTCGTGCTGGCCTACGAGACCGGCCTCATCACCCCCGGGCGCTGACGCCGGCGCGCTCGCGCCCGGGCGGCATGAGCAGGGCCGCGGTCCGCTGCGCGGTCCCCCGGGCCCAGCGGCCGGTGGTGACCAGGCCCACCACCAGGATCGCGACGCCGCACCCGGTGATGATCCACCAGCCCACGCGGCTGGCGTCGGCAAAGCCCAGCCGCAGCGGGCCGTGCAGGGCCGAGAGCACGGCGGACCCCGCCACCGCCACCCCGAGCGCGGAGCCGACCTGGCGGCTGGTCGACGCGATCCCGGCGGCCACCCCCGCCTGGGACACGGGCATGCCCGACACGGCGGTGTTGGTGATCGGCGGGTTCACCAGGCCGGCCCCGATGCCGAAGACCACGTAGCTCGCGATGAGATAGCCGAACGAGGTGTCGCCCGTCAGCCGGGTCAGCATGATCCCGCCCGCGGTGGTCGCGATGCCCGCCGCGACCAGCGGCGGCCGGGGGCCCCGGGTGGCGACGAGACGGCCGGACAGCGGCGCGAGCAGCACGGTCATCGCGGCCATCGGCAGCGTGTACAGCCCGGCGTGCAGCGCCGAGTAGCCGCGCACGTCCTGCAGGTACAGGGTGTTGAGGAACAGGAAGCCGCCGAGCGCGGCGAACGCGCACACCGCGAGCACGGTCGCGCCGGAGAACGGCGCGCTGCGGAAGAACCTCAGGTCGAGCAGCGGCTCGCTGCGCCGCGGCTCGTAGAGGACCAGGCCGACCAGGGCCGCGACGGCCAGCCCGAAGCAGCCGAGGATCGGCGCCGAGGCCCAGCCCGAGCTCGGGCCCTCGATGATCGCGTAGGTGAGGGACGCCAGCGTGGTGATGACCAGCACCTGGCCCACGGGGTCCACGCGGCGCGCGTGGGGCGCCCGGGACTCGGGCACGAACAGCGCGGCGAGGATGATCGCGGCGATGCCGACCGGGATGTTGACCCAGAAGATCCCGCGCCAGCCGACCGAGGCCACCAGCGCGCCTCCCACCACCGGGCCGAGCGCCATGCTGAAGCCGAACACGCTGCCCCACAGGCCGATCGCCCGGGCCCGCTCGGCCGGATCGGTGAACGTGTTCGTGACGATCGACATCGCCACCGGGTTGAGCATCGACCCGCCGAGCGCCTGCAGCATCCGGAACGCCACCAGCCAGCCCAGGCCGGGCGCCAGGCTGCAGAGCAGCGAGCCGAGCGTGAACAGGCCCAGCCCGGCCTGGAAGATGCGGCGCCGGCCGACCCGGTCGGCCGTGGAGCCGGACAGCATCAGGAAGCTGGCTACCACGATCGTGTAGGCGTCCACCGTCCACTGCAGGCCGGAGACCGAGGCGTGCAGCTCACGCTGGATCGAGGGCAGCGCGATGTTCACGATCGTGGCGTCGATGCCGACGATGAACAGGCTCGTGCAGCAGACCGCCAGCACCAGCAGGCGCCGGCGGCGGCTGAGTTCGGGCTCGTCCATCCCTGGAATTATCCCTCACGTTATTTGCTGGCTTGCAACTAACTACCTGCGGGCGGTTACCTCCCCGGTCATGTCCCGTCCATGGTTGACTAACGGCGTGCCGCGAGACGAACTTCCCGTCCTCGGCTTCGCCAGCCAGGCCGCCTGGGAGTCCTGGCTGGCCGGGCAGCACGCCGCCTGCCCGGGGATCTGGCTCAAGATCCCCAGGAAGGGAGCGGGCGCGCCGGGGATCTCCTACCCCGACGCGCTCGCGGTGGCGCTGTGCTACGGCTGGATCGACGGCCAGAAGGCCCGCCTCGACGACGATTACTGGCTGCAGCGGTTCACCCCGCGCCAGCCGGGCAGCCGCTGGTCAAAGATCAACACCGAGAAGGCTTCCGAGCTGATCGAGGCGGGCCGGATGCAGCCCGCCGGGCTGCGCGAGGTCGAGCGGGCCCGGGCGGACGGCCGGTGGGACGCCGCCTACGCCGGGCAGCGGGCCATGGGCGTTCCGCCGGACCTGGAGCGCGCGCTGGCGGGCAACGAGGCCGCGCGCGCGTTCTTCGCGACCCTGTCCGGCGCGAACCGGTACGCCATCTTGTACCGGATCGCCGACGCCAAGCGCCCGCCAACCCGGGCCCGGCGGATCGAGAAGTACGTGGCGATGCTGGCCGCGCACGAGACGATCTACCCGCAGGCCTGACCCGCCAGCCCCGCTCTCCGGCGGGTCAGGCCTGCGGAGCTCAGGCGGTGGCCTGGCTGGTCTTGAGCTTGGCCAGCTCGGCCTGCACCATGGCCTCGTGCTCGGCCTCGTCCCGCTTGGCGTCGCGCGTCCGCCAGCGACCCTTCAGCAGCGGGATGCTGCACAGGAAGAAGATCATTCCTCCGAAGCACACCCACCACCAGGTTCGCCACTGGCTGGGGGCCTGGGCCGCGGCCGTCGTCACCGCGGTGGCGTGGGCCTTCAGGTAGGGGAAGACCCCCGGCGGGACCTTAGACAGCGCGGTCAGCTGGGCCGAGTACGGAGCCATGAGGGTCAGGTTCGCGGAGTACGGGGCGATGGTCTTCAGGTCTGACCCGTACGGGGCGACGGTCGCCAGCGCCGGGGCCGCCGCGATCACGCCGAGGATGGCCGGCTTGTTGGCCGCGATCGTGGTCAGGATGCCGAGGCCCTTGGCGCCGCCCCCGGCGGCCTTGACCGCCTGGGCCGTGAGGGCCGGCGGGATCTTGGCCGGGTTGGAGTAGGCGGCCAGCTTGGTGAACAGCGCCGGGTTGGCCTTGATCACGGCGAGCTCGGGCGCGAACTTCACCGCGTTCGCAAGCTGGGTGCCGTCCGTCTTCGCGGTGGCCAGCACCGACGGCGGGATCTTCCCCGCCGTGGCGATGACCGACGGGGGGGTCTTCTGGGCCGCGGCGACGACCGCCGGGTGGGTCGTGGCGAAGGCGATCTCGCTCTTGTACGTGGCCGCGTACGTGGCCACCGTGGTGCCGTAGTTCACCAGCGGGGTGACCGAGGTGATGATCAGCGGGATGATCAGGTAGGACACGAAGACCACGATCCGGATGATCCACCCCCAGATCGCCAGGCCGGTGGCGATCAGCGCCGGGTTGCGGGCCTCCACGGTCTCGGTGAAGCTGGCCATCCAGGGGACGTAGGCGACGCCGAGGCAGAACGACAGCACGGCCAGGATGGCCGCCATCGTGTAGTAGCTGGGGTGGTGGCCGAACTGCAGCAGGAACACCACGGTCATGATCGCGGCCGCGACCCCGCCGATCACCATGAACGGCTTCCGCACCCGGAACAGGTCGGAGACGATCCCGATCAGGATCACCGCGAGGACGTTGAACCCCCAGTTCCAGTTGCCCAGCCCGTTGGCGTCCTTGACCGAGAAGCCGAACACCGTGGTCAGGTAGATCACGGCGAACCCTACCGCCGTGTAGTAGATGAGCAGGAAGATCGAGATCGCGAAGGAGGACACCACCACGTCGACCTTGAGCAGCTGGCGGAACGGGTGACGCAGCGCGTTCGCGATGTCGGCGTCGGACAGGCCCTTGGCCCGGGCCTCGATCAGCGCCCGGTCGTGCAGGGTCACCATCAGCTGGTCGCGCAGCCTCGGGGACAGCTCCCGCAAGCCCACAAAGGAGACCAGGAACACGACCAGGCCGACGATGCCGGCGATGAGGTACTCGTGCGTCCAGAACCGCGTATGCAGGACGACGGCGGGGATGGTGGCGCTGCCCACGACCGCGACGATCAGGCTGCCGAGCACCGGGCCGCTGGTCCAGAAGCCCATGGCGGTGCCCCGGCCCACCTGCGGGGAGAAGTCGCGGATCAGCGCCGGCGTGGCCACCAGGCACATGCCCTCGACGAAGCCGACCACGAAGCTAAAGATCGTGAAGGTCCACTTGTTGGTCGCGTTGGGCAGCGCGAAGGTGACGACCAGGCCGACGGCCAGCAGCCCGAAGACCACCATGTTGGCCCGGCCGTACCGGTCCCCCAGCCCGGCGAACAGCGACCCGAAAGCGCCGATCAGGGCGCCGAAGGCCAGGGTCACCACGAAGAACGTGAACGTCATGTTCAGGTTGGCCAGGATCAGCGTGGACACCGACCCGCCGACGTACAGCTCGTAGTAGAGCGTCACGGTGGCCAGCACCGTGATGGCCAGGTACATGATCCGGGGACCGGTGTCGGGATAGGCGCCGAGCTGCCTGCGCCACATCCACGACATCCCGCCGCGGCCGGGGGCAATATCTGCTGTGGTGGTGCTCATGCGGAACCTCCTACGCCGGATGCGCAGGGCGTCGAGGTGGCCCCGCTGCGACACCCACACCCCAGAAGTACGATCGCGTACTTTTAGGTTGTGGCTATCGTATGAGCGTGCATGCTGCGAGACAAGAGGGTGTGCTGGCCCGTACCCACGAAGGTGAGCCCGGCCTCCCCCGTGGCCGCAGCGGCCTGCCCCTGGACGCGGTCCGCGGGGCGCAGCGGGGACGGCTGCTGCGGGCGGTGATCGCTGCGGTGGGCGAGGCCGGCTTCCGCGACGTCACCGTGTCCGACATCGTCCGCGGGGCCCGGGTGTCGCGGGCCGCGTTCTACGCGCACTTCAGCGACAAGGAGGACTGCTTCCTCGCCGCCACCCGCCAGGGCGGCCTGCTGATGGCCAACCGGGTGATGGCCGCGGCCCGGCGGCAGCCCGCGGACGCGAGCGCCGAGGCCACGCTGCGGGCCAGCATCGCGGCGTTCCTGGAGTTCCTGGTCGAGGAGCCCACGTTCGCGCGCGTCTTCTACATCGACATGCCGATGGCCGGCCCGAAGGCGGTCCGGCAGATCGAGGCCGCCCTGCACGCCTTCGCCGGGCTGAACCGCGCCTGGCACGAGCGCGCCCGCGGCGACTATCCGGCGTGGCCGGTCGTTCCGTACCACGGCTACTACGCGCTGGCCGGCGCCACCACCGAGCTGGTGCGCTCGGAGGTCCGCCGCGGCCGGACCGATGCGGTGACCAGTCTCGAGGACACGCTGGTCGCGCTGCACCTCGCCGTGCTGGCCGGCCAGCCCTGGGCGCCGCCGCCCGCCTGACCCCAGCCGGCGGTCACCGCCAGCCGGGCGGTTCTGGTCAGCGATCCTCTCGACGCAGGCACCGCTCAAGTCGTACGATGTCGGTATCCTGCCGACGGTATACAATTCACGGCGCTCGCCCCAGCGGGCCCGGTCGTGCCCGGCCGTGCCCGGCGCGAGGGAGGAGCCCAGCGGTGTACCACGAGCTCACGGTCTGGTCTCGCGGGATCATCATGGACAAGGAGGCGCGGGACGTCTCCTCGTGCGTGGCGGCGGCCGCCCGCAAGGCGGGCTACTACACCGAGAACGTCAGCGACTACATCGACGACCCGGACCGGACCAACTGCCTGGTGCGCCGGTACGCCCGGTTCGGTGACAAGCCGATCCTGGACCGCTTCGTCTACGAGAACCCGAACCCTGACTGGGTGGTGCTGATCGAGGAGACCATCGTCAAGGCGGTGAACTTCCTGCGCGGCACCCGCGACGGGGGAGGCATCCTGGTGATCAACTCAGCCCGCGATCCCGAGTACCTGCTGAAGTTCCTGCCCGACGCCATGCAGGCCAAGCTGGCCAAGCTCGTCGTGGTCGACGGCGTGGGACTGGCCGAGCAGCGCGGCGACAGCCCCTGGATGTTCGTCCGCAACCTGTCCGAGCTGGCCTTCGACCGGATGTCGACCGAGGGCGCGGTGGAGCGGCTGGCCATGGGCCTGGGCGTGGCCGCCCCGGTCATCGGGGCGCTGGTCGCGGCGACCGGCACGTTCGCCATCGACGACGTCGCCGAGGTCGTCGCCGACCGTGACGCCATGTACCGGGGGGCCACGCAGCACCGGGTCCTGGAACTGCGGCCGTCGCCGGCCGCCGGCTGAAATCAAGGGGAGGCTCAATGTCCGTACGCGGCACCCACGTCCCCGAGCACCTCAGGCTGCCGATAGCGGGCGTGACCCCGCCGCCCACCGAGAAGGACGGCCAGCGGCTGTTCCCGACCGGCAACTTCCGCTTCTACCGGCCGGTGTACCGGGACAAGATGCCGCCGTGCAACAACGCCTGCCCTACCGGCGAGCAGATCCAGAAGTACCTGGACTTCGTGAAGCACGACCGGTTCCTCGACGGCTACCTCACCATCCTTGAGGACAACTTCATGCCGTCGATCACCGGCCGGGTCTGCTACCACCCGTGCGAGACCGCGTGCAACCGGGCCGAGCACGACGAGCCGATCGGCATCCGCAGCGTGGAGCGCTTCCTCGGCGACTTCGGCCTGCAACTGGCCGAGAACCCGATCATCGAGGCCTTGCCGCCGCTGAATGGCAAGACCGTGGCCATCGTGGGTTCCGGGCCCGGCGGCCTGGCCTGCGCCTATCACCTGCGCCGCCGCGGCTACGCCAGCGTGATCTTCGAGGCGATGAGCAAGCCCGGCGGGATGCTGCGCGGCGGCATACCCCACTGGCACCTGCCCGAACAGGTCCTCGACGCCGAGATCGCCAAGCTGCTCAGCCTGGGCGGCATCGAGATCCGGTGCGGGGTGCGTGCCGGCACGGCCGACCTGACCTGGGACGACCTGAGGAACTACGATGCGGCGTTCCTCGCGCTCGGCCAGGACGTCGGCCGCCGACTGGACGTGCCGGGCAGCGACGCGCGCGGCGTCACCGGCGCGCTGGAGTTCCTGCGCGAGGCCGGCCTGGGCCGCCCGGTGCGGACCGGCCAGAAGGTCCTGGTGATCGGCGGCGGCAACACCGCGTCCGACGCGGCCCGCAGCGCGACCAGGATCGGCGGCGGCACGGCCACGATCGTCTCCCTGGAGGCCGAGGACGAGCTGGCGATCGTGCCCGAGGACCTGGGGCAGGCCCGGGACGAGGGCGTGCTCTTCAGCCCCAACACCGCCTGCACGGCGATCCTGTCCTCCGGCGGGCACGTGACCGGCGCGGTGCTCTGCCAGGCCCGGCTGGCCGCCGACGAGGACGGGACGGTGCACCCGGAGATCGCCGAGGGCACCGAGCGCCAGGTCGAATGCGACGCGATCCTGATCGCCATCGGCCAGGTGCAGCAGCTGGACTGGCTCCCCCGCCACCTGTCCGACCGCGGGCTGATCACGGCGGACGAGCACGGCCGGATCGAGGGCAACATCTTCGTCGGCGGGGACGTGCTGCGCGGCCCGTCGATGGTGGTGGACGCGCTCGGCGACGGCAAGCGGGCCGCCCGCGACATTGACCGGCTGCTGACCGCGCAGGCGCTCGAGCCAGAGCCGGCGCCCGAGGTCATGCCGTACGAGCGGCTCAACTCGGCTTACTTCCGGCACGCGCCGCGGATCAAGGTGCCGCTCGCCGACCCGGCCGAGCGCCGCCGCAGCCAGACGGCCGAGGTCACGCTGAGCTACAGCCGGGCGCAGGCGGTCGCCGAGTCGGACCGCTGCATGAGCTGCGGCGTCTGCAACGGCTGCGACAACTGCTACATCGTCTGCCCGGACGTCAGCGTCCTGCGCGACGCGCGGGAGAACGGCCACTACTCGATCCGCACCACCTACTGCAAGGGCTGCCTGGTCTGCGTCCAGGAGTGCCCGACCGGCTGCCTGGAGAAGGTGCCCGAGCTGGACTTCGACGAGCCGGACGCGGTGACCAGGATGGAGACGGCCTTCGCGCCCTACGACGGGGCGCACGCCGAGCAGTCGGCGTTCACCCGGCAGCTGATCGAGGAGTCGATCGCCGAGTACGACGCGGAACGGAAACTGGACGCAAACCCGGGGGTGACCACGTGACCAGCGTTCATGTGGGCGGAGGCCAGCGGCCGCGAGGCTGGAGCGGGCGATCAGGACCGCGGACGGCGAGCGGTTCCTGGCCGAGCTGGCCGGGCAGAAGATGCGGCTGAACGGGTGCGCGGCCGCGGCGTACGCCGCGCTGTACGCCAACGTCGACGTGATCACCGCCTACCCGATCCGGCCCTATACCGCGATCATGATGAACCTCGCCCAGTTCATCGCGGACGGCATCCTGGACGCCGAGTACCTGCACGCGGACGGCGAGCACTCGCAGCTGTCGGCCGCGTTCGGCGCCGGGTCGTGCGGCGCGCGGGCGTTCACCGGCTCCTCCGGGGTCGGCGTGACGTACGCGTACGAGATGTACTCGATCATTTCCGGGGCCCGGATCCCGATCCAGATGGCGATCGCCGACCGGACCCTGGACCCGCCGGGTGACTTCGGCTCCGAGCACACCGACGCGCTGTGCACCCGGGACATGGGCTGGCTGCTCGGCTGGGCCGCCACCCCGCAGGAGGTCTTCGACAAGAGCCTGATCGCCTACGCGATCGGCGAGGACCCGCGGGTGCTGCTGCCGCAGATGGTGGTCCAGGACGGCTACTTCGTCTCGCACATCGCCGGCGAGGTGGACATGCCGTCCGCCGCGGACGTGGACGCCTACCTGCCGCCGTACCGGCTGCCGTTCGCGCTGGACCCGCGGCGGCCGGTGTCGCACGGTCCGCAGATCCACCCCGAGCAGGGACCGCCGCTGCAGCTCGAGCGGGCCCGCGCGATGGAGGACGCGATCCCGGTCATCCGGCAGAAGACCGACGAGTTCGCGTCGGCCTTCGGGCGCAGCTACCGGCATTTCGTCGAGGAGTACCTGCTCGAGGATGCGGAGATCGCGCTGGTCATCTCCGGCGGGCACGCGGTCACCTGCCGGGCCGCGGTCCGGCGGCTGCGCGAGCAGGGCATCAAGATCGGCATGGCCCGGCTGCTCTGGGTCCGGCCGTTCCCCAGCGACGACCTGCGGGCCGCGCTGCGCGGGGTCAAGGCGGTCGGGGTGGTGGAGACCAACCTCGGCCTCGGCGGGGCCAGCTACGGCGGGATCCTCTCGCTGGACGTCACGACCGCGCTCTACCAGGCCGACTACGACCGCCCGCTAGTCACCTCGTTCATGGCAGGCCTGGGCGGCGAGACCGTGCCGGTCGCCGAGTTCGACTGGATGGCCGGCAAGCTCGGCGAGGCGGTGCGCCGCGGCCGGGTGCAGAAGGCAACCCACTGGGTCGGGTTCGAGGAGTAGGAGTACAGATGGCATACGAGGTCGTCCGCCACCACCTGCCGCTGTTCGACGAGGAGGGCCGCAGCGCGGCCACCGACGACGAGGCCGGCCGCGACCGTCACTACCTGCCGGACTTCCCCGAAGAGGACCCGTACACGGCGGGCCACCGGACCTGCGCCGGGTGCGGCCCGGCGATCCAGTACCGCTGGGTGCTCAAGGCCGCGGGCGAGGACAGCGTGCTGGCCGGGCCGACCGGCTGCATGTACGTGGCCAACTCGACGTACCTGTGCACCCCGTACACGGTCCCCTGGGCGCACACGCCGATCGCCAGCGGCGGCTCGTTCACGTCCGGGATGGCGGCCGGCTACGAGGCGATGATCCGCAAGGGCCGCCACCCGGGCCCGTACCCGAACATCATCGTGATGGCGGGCGACGGCAGCGCCTCCGACATCGGGCTCGGCGCGATGTCCGGGGCCCTGTACCGTAACCACGACGCGCTGTTCGTCTGCTACGACAACGAGTGCTACGCCAATACCGGGATCCAGACCTCCCCGACCACGCCGTACGCGGGCATGACCACGTTCACGCCGTTCGGCAAGGCGATCCCGGAGGGCAAGAAGCTGCCGCCGAAGAACCTGGCCAAGATGATGGCCGCGGGCCACCCGCACTGCTATGTGGCCACCACCACGGTCGGCTACCCGGTCGACCTCATGAACAAGACCCGCAAGGGCCTCAACCACGTCGGCGCTGCGTTCCTGCACTGTTACACGCCCTGCCAGAAGGGCTGGGTCTACCAGACCTCGATGACCGTGGAACTCGGCCGCCGCGTGGTCGAGGCGGGCCTGTTCCCGGTGTGGGAATACGACCCCGAGACCCGCGAGTACCGCTATTTCCACCCGCCGGTGCAGCGGCCGGTCACCGACTACCTGGCCATGCAGGGACGGTTCGGCCACATGCTGCCCGAGCACATCTCAGCGCTGCAGCGCGCGGCCAACCAGAACTGGCGAGACATCGGCATGGACGTGCCCGCGGACCTGCGCGCGGGCGAGGACCCCTCCCACCACAAGCGCCTCGCGGAAGAGACGTACTCGATGCCGCTGAACCGGGGCGTCGGTGCCTAGCGCGGTGCCGGAGGTCACGGTGCCACCCGGCCAGTGGCAGGTCCGTTTCGACGGCGGTCACCAGCAGCGCTACCTGGCCGACCGGGGCGCGGTGCTGCGGTACGTCCTGGCCATCGCGCCGCACGCGGCGAGCACCCGGTTCGAGGTGTTCGCCGAGGCCGAGCCGGTGCGGCTGGCCGACGGCTCGCCGGGAGGCCGGCGGTTCACCCTGGCCGAGGTGATCGACCTGGCCCGGCCCGGGGAAGCCGACCGCCTGCGCCGGGAACTGGCGGCGCTAGGGGGTGACCGGCCTGAATAGCCATAACGGGCCCGTCGCCCCCGGCCCGGGAGCGAAGATCATCCCCCTGCAGCCGGGGATTGCCCGGCCGACCGGGGTCAGCGCCGAGCGGCGCGAGCAGATGCGGGACGCGGTGCTCCAGGTGGTGCATCACCTGGTGCTCGAGGCCGTGCCGCCCGCGGAGCGCAGCCCCCTGTTCGGCCAGGCGGCGGACCTGCTCGACCTGGCCGGCTGGGGGCTGGACGAGCTGTACGAGGCGAGCCGGGACGGCCGGGCCCGCGATGAGCTGCTGCGCAGCCTCGGGCTGCTGGAGACGTGAGCGCTGCCGCGCGGGCTGCCCGTGCGGCGGGATGGAGGCGAGATGACTGGCCGACGGGGCTCGCGTGATCCGCCTGGCCCCGGGCAGAGGGTGCCTCACTAGCAGGCCGAATCATCCGGCAAGGAAGCCAAATGATCGCTGTCCCGGCCGGGGGGATCCGATGGGCTCGCCCCCCCGTACCGGTCCAGCGGGGATCGATACCCGCTCCGGGTCACACCTGGGCGCTGCCGCACAGGAACCCCCCAAGCATCGCATCCCGCCAGGCGAAGACCCAGCGGGGACGCGAGCCAACAGCGTCACGCACGAGAGGTACCGGTGGCGACAATGGGCGCTACAACCGATTCGAGCAATCTCCCTTATGAAATCGTAACCAACGACACCGGCCGGGTGTTCCGCGTGGGTGAGGAGCCCCGGCAGATCCTCGGCTACTCACGCGGCGTGGTGATCTTCGCGGCCTGGCTGGCCATGTGCCTGGCCGGGCTGCTCGAATACACCTGGGCCGCGCTCTCGGGTTCGCTGAGCGCGTCGCACCACTGGGGCGCCGCGCCAACATTCTGGCTGTTCTCGTTCTTCGTGGTCTTCGAGTCGTTCGTCCAGATCGGCACGGGCCTGCTGCGGAACAGGGGCATCCTGCCGGTCCGCTGGGCGACGATCATCGGCGGGATCATATGCGGCGTCGTCGCCTATCTCTGGCTCGCCAACTCCACCACCATCTGGACCGCCTACGCGAGCTACGCCGTGCTCGGCGGCATCGGGTCCGGGATGGTGTACTCCAGCTGCATCAACATCGTGGCCAAGTGGTACCCGGAGAAGAAGGGCTGGCGCACGGGCTTCGTGAACGGCGGCTGGGCCTACGGCGCGGTGCCGTTCATCATCTGGATCGGCGGCTTCAACACCGGTGGCGGGGCGGCTGGCACCATGTCGTCCAGCCAGGTCCACAACTACATCATCGTGCAGGGCATCATCATGACCGTCGGCATCGCGATCGGCGGCTGGTTCCTCAAGGACCCGCCTAAGAACTGGTGGCCGAAGGCGATCGACCCGCTCAACTGGCAGAAGCACTCCACCAGGGACCTGCGGAACAACCCGCCGGCGCTGCGGCACTACAACCTCGGGCAGATGTGGCGCACGCCGCAGGCCAAGTGGATAGGGCTGCAATACGCCTGCTATGTCGGCTGCTCGCTGTTCGGCGTGGCCTACTACTTCGGTTTCGGCAATGCCATGGGGCTGGGGACGTACGCCGTGGTGGGCGGGGCCGCCGGGTTCGCCCTCTGCGACGGTATCTTCCGGCCGGTCTACGGGTACATCTCGGAGTTCATCGGCCGCCGGAAGACGATGATCTACGCGTACTCCGGCAACGTGGTGTTCCAGTTGCTCGCGTTGTGGGCCGGCGAATCCCACAACGGAGTGCTGTTCGCGATCTGCGCGGTGATCTCCGGTGGCCTATCCGGCGCCAACTTCCCGATGACCGCGGCGCTGGTGGCCGACTACTACGGCGAAACCAACAACGCGGTCAACTACGGATCCATCTACGCCTGGAAGGCACTGGGCGGGAGCTTCGCCGGCGGCGGGGCCGCGCTGGTCATGACCGGCACCCTGTACGGGACCGCGGCCTTCCACTGGGCTCGCGGGTTCTTCTTCGGCGCGGCCCTCGGGCTCATCGCGATGCTGATCATGACATTCCTGGTCCACCGGCCGACCGTCGAGCAGATGCAGGAGGCGGTGGACAAGGGCGAGGCTAAGGAGGCGGCCAAGGCCAAGCCGGCCATGGCCTAGCTCGCTGTCGGACAACTGAAGACCACCCGGTCGTCTCCTCCCCCACGCGACCGGGAGCGGTGGATGTGCCGTCGGGCGGCCCGGCCGCCTGACGGTACATTCACGTATGTCCGGATCCCAAGGAGCGCCCGTGCCCGCCCGCTACCCCTACGAGCTGAGGCTGCCGCTCGCCCCGTACCGGTTCGTCTGGCGGGACGAGCCCGCCGTGGACGCGGAGAAGACCGTCACCGAGCGCTTCACGCAGGAGCGTTACACGCACGCCGACGGCACCACGACGATTATCCGCGAGTACGGCGCCGACGGCTCGTTCCACATCATGTCCGACCGCGGCGAGATCGAGCTCGTCGACAACGCCCAGGACCCGTACGCCGCCGACCCGGTCAGCGTGGTCCGCCTGCCATGACCTCGCCGTGGTAGGCCGTTCTGGTCCGCTCGGTGTGCACCCGGGCCAGGGTCGCGGCCCGGTCCTGGTCGCCCGCCTCGATCGCGGCGACCAGCTCGGCGTGCTCGGCCCACGACTCGTGGCCGCGCGCGGGAGCCACCTGCCGGTAGTGCCAGCGCACCCGCCTGCCGACGATCTCCGCCAGCTGCGCGAGCACGGCGTTTCCCGCGATCTCGGCCACGGCGGCGTGGAAGTCGTTGTTGGCGGCCACCGCGGCGGCCGTGTCCCCGCTCTCGACGGCGGCCTGTCCTTCCTCCCAGGCCACCCGCAGCCGGGCCACGGCCTCGGGAGTCGCCGCGCGGGCCGCCAGCCGCGCCGTCGCCCCCTCGAGCAGCTCCCGCACGTCGAGC
This sequence comes from uncultured Actinomycetota bacterium, assembly GCA_963795055.1. Taxonomy (GTDB): domain Bacteria; phylum Actinomycetota; class Actinomycetes; order Streptosporangiales; family Streptosporangiaceae; genus JASHPR01. The sequence continues at coordinate 145,025 of CAWCGJ010000003.1, read as the reverse complement.
AGCTGATCGACCTCCTGGTCGGTCGGCACGTGCACGAAGGCGCCCTGGCTCGGCCGCAGGTCGATCCACCCTTCGGCCTCCAGCCGGTGCAGCGCCTCGCGTACCGGCTGCCTGCTGACCCCGAGCTGGCGGGCCAGCTCGGACTCCACCAGGTGCTGGCCGGGGCGCAGCGCGCCGGCCACGATCAGCTCGACGAGAGCCTCGTACACGGACTGCCGCAGCGGCACCGGCCGCTCTACCGGCCGGATCGGCCCGGGCGCCGCGCCGTCGCCGAACGTCCCGGCCACGCTCATCAGGGCCTCCCCGCGTCGCCCGACTCGACTCCGTCCAGCATATAGGCGACTGTATCCAAAATGCGGGAGGGCCCGGGTTGGCGGCGCGGGCCCCCGTCAGCCGATGTCGCGGCGGCGCAGGCCGGCCAGGCCGGCCGCGGTCAGCAGCACCGCCGCCAGGGCCAGCCAGGCCAGCGGCGCGGTGCTCACCGTGCCGCCGGGCAGCCTGGGCACGTGGGTGAACGGGGAGATGTCCTGGATGGGCTGGGCCAGCCGTAGCGTCGGCCCGAGCAGCACGACCGCGGCCGCCACGCCGAGCGCCGTCCAGCCGCCGGCCACGCAGGACTCCGGCCACAGCCCGAACAGCAGCATCGCGACGGCCGCCACCACGAGCACGGCCGGCCACTGCGCGAGCGCGGCGCCGAGCAGGCGCGGCAGCTGCGCGCCGGTCGCCCCGGCGCGCAGCCCGAACGAGAGGCCCGCCCCGAGGCCGGCCGCGGCCAGCACCACGGCCGACCCGGCGGCCGCGACGACCAGGTAGCTGGACCCCCAGCTCAGCCGGCCGGCCGCGCTGGCCAGCACGGGCTCGGCGCGCTGCGACGTCTCCTCCGACCTCAGGTGCAGCACCACCGAGACCGCGTACCCGGCCGCCACCAGCCCCATGATGCCCATCATCGCCGCCAGGTAGGCGTTGGTCAGGCCGGACTGGCCGCCGAGCCGCGCGATCGCGTCCTTGACCTGGGCGCCGCTGCCCAGCAGGGAGCCGATGTTGTTGGCGATCGATCCGAACGCGGCCCCCGCGACCAGCACGCCGGCGGCCCAGCCGATCAGGCTGACCCGCTGCAGCCGCCAGGCCAGGGCCAGCGGGCTGCGCAGCGACCGGGCCGCCTGCGCCGGACCCGGCCGGGGCGGGACCAGGCCCGCGCCGAGGTCGCGTCGGCCCGCGAGCCAGGCGGCCGCGGCGGCCACGAACACCGTGGCGGCCAGCGGCAGCGCGAGCACCAGCCAGCGATCGCCGGCGTAGGCGCGGACCTGGTTCGCCCAGCCGATCGGGGACAGCCATATCAGCCACCCCAGGCCGCCGGTACCCGCGGCCGCGCCCGCCGACATCAGCAGGTACGCCGCGGCGAGCACGCAGATCGCGATCCCCCGGGCACCGCGGGCGCTCTCGGACAGCTGGGCCGCGACCGCGGCGACCGCCGCGAACAGCAGCCCGCACGTGCCGATGGCGAGCGCGAGGGCCGCGGAGCCGCCGGCCGGCAGGCCCACGATCGCCAGCCCGGCGAAGATCAGCAGCACCGCCACGCCGTTGGCCACGGCGGCGAGCAGCACCCCGACGGCCAGCGCGGCGCTGCGGCCCACCGCCGTCGATCCGATGAGCTCCAGGCGCCCCGCTTCCTCGTCGGCCCTGGTGTGCCTGATCACGATGAAGATGCTCATCAGGCCGGCCGCCACCGCGGCGGACGCGCCGACCTTGTAGGCGGTCAGCGAGCCGACCGAGGTGCCCCACAGCGGGCCGGCCAGCGCGAGCGTGGTCGGGTCGTGGCTGATGCCCGCGGCGAGCGCCTCCCGCGACGCCGGCGTCTTGTACAGCCCCTTGAAGCTGTAGCCCGTGCTGACGACCAGGATCGTGATCACGTAGATCCAGGCCGGCAGCATGACCCGGTCCCGGCGCGCGGCCAGCTTGACCAGGGCGCCCGACCCGGTGAGCGGCGACTCCCGGCCGGCCTGCGCACCCCGCGCGCCCGGCGCGGCCAGCGCGCTCACGCCGGGATCTCCTGCTGGCCGGCGGCCGCGTAATGCCGCAGGAACAGCTCCTCCAGCGTCGGCGGCTGGCTGACCAGGCTGAGCACGCCCGCGTCGGCGAGATGCCGCAGCACGTCATCCAGCTTGTCGCTGTCCACCTCGCACCGCACCCGCGCGCCCAGCCCGGTCGCGCCCTGCCGGTCGGCGCCATGCTGGGTGAAGTCCTGCAGGTCGAGGTCGTGCACGCCCGGCAGCTGCTCGAGCCCGGCCGGCGGGCGGGCCAGGTCGGCCCTGATCGAGGTCCTGGTCAGGTGGCGCAGCTCGGCCAGGGTCCCCGACTCCGCGGTGCGGCCGGCCCGGATGATGGTGACCCGCTCGCAGAGCGCCTCCACCTCGGACAGGATGTGGCTGGACAGCAGGACGGTGCGCCCGCTGTGCCGTTCCTCCTCCACGCTCTCGCGGAACGCCGCCTCCATCAGCGGGTCGAGGCCCGCGGTGGGCTCGTCGAGGATCAATAGCTCCACGTCGGAGGCGAGCGCCGCGATCAGCGCCACCTTCTGGCGGTTGCCCTTGGAGTACGTGCGGGCCTTCTTGGTCGGGTCCAGGTCGAAGCGCTCCAGCAGGCTGGCCCGCCGCTTGGCGTCCAGGCTGCCGCGCAGCCGGCCGAGCAGGTCGATGACCTCGCCGCCGGTGAGGCTGGGCCAGAGGGTCACGTCGCCGGGCACGTAGGCGAGCCGGCGGTGCAGCGCGGTGGCCTCGCGCCAGGGGTCGCCGCCAAGCAGCCGCGCGGTGCCGCCGTCGGCGCGCAGCAGGCCGAGCAGGATCCTGATCGTGGTGGTCTTCCCCGAGCCGTTCGGGCCGAGAAAACCGTGCACCTCGCCCTCGGCCACGCTCAGGTCCAGCCCGTCGAGCGCTACCGTCTTGCCGTACGACTTGCGCAGGCTAGACACGGCGATAGCCTCAGTCATGAGGTCAGGCTACACTACTTTCATAAATTACTGAAAACTCTGAACACAACGCTCCGGAAAACTCAGGGGACGACGGTTTGACGAGCCATACCACGCGCGCGGCACGCGGCGACGACGCCTCCTCGCCGCCCGAGCCCACGCCCGCCCCGGCGCGCGACGAAGCGGCCGTGGGCCGCTTCGTCGAGGACTTTGCCTCGGCCCTGGTCGAGATGGGCGTCCCGCGAATGCCGGCCCGTGTCTTCGCGGCGCTGCTGACCTCGGACTCGGGCCGGCTCACCGCCGCCGACCTGGCGACCAGGCTGCAAGTCAGCCCGGCCGCGGTGTCGGGCGCGGTACGTTACCTGATCCAGGTCGGCATGGTCCGCCGGGAAAGCGAACCCGGCTCACGCCGCCATTACTACCGGGCACCGGACCACGTCTGGGACGAGGTCATCGGAATCCGCGATCACCTCATGGCCCGGTGGACGTCGGTGCTGCGGGAGGGAGTCGGCGTCCTCGGCGCGGACACGCCGGCCGGGGTACGGGTCGCCGAGTCGGTACGGTTTTTCGAGTTCGTCAGCTCCGAGCTGCCGCTCGTCATCGGCAAATGGCGGGACAGCCGGGCGCCCCTCGACGGTGGCCGGGCCCCGCGCGACGGCGGCCAGGTCCGGGACCGCTGACACGGCGTCCCGGCCGGCCGGGCCCGGCAGTTTCCTGCCCGCGGATTGTCCAAGCATCACCGAGCGTTGGTAAGACTTGTAGTGAGCAACGGCTGAGGAGGCGGCGAACGTGGCGCGTGACCCGGGAGACCTCTACCAGGTGAGCCCTGACGCGCCCGAGCTCGATGACGTCGTGATGCTCTACTACCTCGACGGGTTCATCGACGCGGGCGGAGCCGGCCGCCTGCTCACCACGCACCTGCTGGGCGCGCTGGCGCACAACGAGATCGCCAGGTTCGACGTGGACTCCCTGCTCGACTACCGGTCCCGGCGGCCGGTGATGACCTTCGCCAAGGATCACTGGGAGAGCTACGACGAGCCGGAGATCGCGATCTCGCTGCTGCGCGACGCGGCCGGGACCCCGTTCCTGCTGCTGAATGGCCCCGAGCCGGACCACGACTGGAACTCGTTCACCACCGCGGTGCTCGACCTCACCGCAGCGCTGCGGGTCCGGCTGGCGGTCGGATTCCACGGCATCCCGATGGGCGCCCCGCACACCAGGCCGCTCGGCATCACCGCGCACGCCACGCGCACCGACCTCGTCGAGGGCTACCGGCCGCTGGTCGACCGGCTGCAGGTTCCCGGCAGCGTGGCCGCGCTGCTCGAGCTGCGGATGGGCGAGAGCGACCGCTCGGCGATCGGATTCGCGGTGCACGTGCCGCACTATCTCGCGCAGGCCGCCTACCCGGCGGCGGCGGTCACCCTGCTCGAGTCCGTGCAGCGGGCGACCGGCCTGGCCCTGCCCGCGGACGCGCTGCGCGAGGCGGCGCACCGGACCGACCTGGAGATAGCCAGGCAGGTCGAGGGGTCGGAGGAGGTCTCGGAGGTCGTTCAGGCCCTGGAGCAGCAGTACGACGCCTTCGCCGCGGAGAACGACGGCGGGCCGGCCGAGGAGCCGGAGAACATGCCGACCGCCGAGGAACTCGGCGCGCAGTTCGAGCGCTTTCTCGCCGAGCAGCAGGGCCGGAGCGACCCGCCGGACGCCTGAGGCCCGGCTAGCTCACCTCGTTGAGCTTGCCGGTCGCGACGTCGAACACGAAGCCGCGCACCGCCTCGGTGTGCGGCACGAACGGGCTCGCCTTGATCCGGGCGATCGACTGGCGGACGTCGGTGTCGAGGTCGCCGAAGGCCTCGGCCGCCCACGGCGGCTTGATGCCGGTGTCCGCCTGGATGGCCGCCTTGAAGTCGTCGTCGGTGAAGGTGAGCATCCCGCAGTCGGTGTGGTGGATCAGGATGATCTCGCGGGTACCGAGCAGGCGCTGGCTGATGGCCAGGGAGCGGATCTCGTCATCGGTGACTACGCCGCCCGCGTTGCGGATCACGTGCGCCTCGCCCTCAGCGAGCCCCAGGATCGCGTACACGTTCAGGCGGGCGTCCATGCAGGCGATGACGGCCACGCCGCGGCCGGGCGGCAGGGGCAGCGGCCCGCGGAACGTCTCGGCGTATCGCTGGTTGTTGGCCAGGAGCTCATCGGTGACCGACATGGCTCGGGTTTCCTTCCCGTGGTCGCGGCGGGTGGCGGTGGAGGGCCTTGAGCACCGGAGTCGCCCGGATAGCGGGGCGACTCCTCGTGCAATTTACCTAATTCAGATCGGCATAATCAACTTTCGGCCGTGGCCCAGCCTTGAGGCTCCCGTGAACAAAAGGGGATACTGACCGGGGAATGAGCTTTCCGGCCGGCATCGCGGTGCCGGGGTGAAACGAGACCATGGGGGGCGGCACCGCGGGCCGGTTTAGGTCACGGCTCCCCGGGGATGGACGGGCCGATGAACCGACCGGCTGTGCGCGAATTCGTGGCGCCCGGCACCCAGGTGCCCCCGGGTGAGGTCCTGGTCCCGACCGAGGTCGGAGACCCGGTCCGGGGCGCGGTGCCCAGTCCCGCCGCGCCGCTGGTCGGCGGGAGCCTGCGGCGCAAGGGAAAGCGGGTCAGCTACGCCCCGGTCGGGCAGTGCGTCGACCCGTCCGACGACGAGGGCGGCGCGGCGGTCTTCGTCGCGACCTGCTTGCAGCGGGACGGCACCACGGCCGCCGTGGCCGCCGCGGCCAGCCCGGTGGACCGCGTCGCCGTGGCGGCAGCCCGGGCGGCGGTGGACGAGTGGTCCGCCGTGTTCGGGACCCGCCGGCTGCTGACCGCCGCCAGCCCGTGGTGCGACGGCGCGAGGCAGGCACTGCGCGCGGTACGCCGGGCCGCGACCGACCACGGCACCGTGCACGTCTGCGGGGAGCTGGCGGGCGACGCGGAAACGATCTCGGAGCTGGCGGAACAGGGAGTGGTCTTCGCCGGGTCGCTGGACCAGGTCCCGGACGGAGCGATCGTGGTTTTCCCGGCCCACGGCTTCTGCCCGGCCACGCACGCCGAGGCGGCGGACCGCGGGCTCAAGATCATCGACGCGACCTGCTCCCTGGTCGCGCGGGTGCACGCCGAGGCCAGGAAGTTCGCCGAGCGCGGCGACGATCTCGTGCTGCTGGGCCAGCCCGACCACGCGGCCGTGGCCGGGATCGTCGGCCAGGCCCCCGGGAAGACCACGGTGGTCTCCGTCACCACCCCGGCCAGCACCGGGGTGCTGCAGGTGGCCGACGCGCGGCGGGTCTCCTACCTGCTGCAGCCCGGCATCCCGGTGGAGGACTTCGGGCCGGCGGCCGCGGCGCTGCGGTCGCGGTTCCCGGCGGTGCACGGCCCGCACCCGGACGGGTTCTGCTACGCCGCCTCCGACCGGGCCGAGACGATCCGCGTCATCGCGTCGGCGTCCGACGTGATGCTCGTGCTCGGCTCCGCCGACGCGCCGGACAGCAAGCAGGTCTCCGGGCTGGCCCGCGCCTGCGGGGCCAGGACGCACGTCATCGCCGAGCCCGGCGACATCGCCCCGGCCATGCTGGGCGGGACGAGCGCCATCGGCCTGGCGGAGTCGACGTCGGCCAGCCCGGCGCTGGCCGGGGAGGTCACCCGGGCCCTGTCCGGGCTCGGCCCGCTGAGCGTGACCAGCCGGCGCGTCAGCACCGACATCGTGGGGGTAGCGTCTACCGGGCAGTCCGCATCAGACTGACGGAGGCCGACGTGCTCTTCCCCACCTCGCTCGTGGGCAGCTACCCCCAGCCCGACTGGCTGATCGACCGGGAGCGGCTGGCCGGCCGGTTCCCGCCGCGGGTACGGGCCCGCGAGCTGTGGCGGGTCGATCCCGCGTACCTCGAGCAGGCGCAGCAGGACGCCACCCTGCTCGCGATCAGGGCCCAGGAGGATGCGGGCCTGGACATCATCACCGACGGCGAGATCCGCCGGGAGAGCTACTCCAACCGGTTCGCCACCGCGCTGGACGGGGTCGACATCGACAACCCCGGCACCGCCCTGGACCGCAGCGGGCACCCGAACCCGGTGCCCCGGGTTGTCGGCCCGATCCGCCGCCGCCATCCGGTGCAGGCCGACGACCTGGAGTTCCTGCGCGCCCACACCGCGCGGACCGTCAAGGTGACAGTGCCCGGCCCGTTCACGATGGCGCAGCAGGCGCAGAACGACTACTACCCGGACCGCGAAGCGGCGGCCTTCGGCTACGCCGAGGCCGTCAACGAGGAGGTCAAGGACCTGTTCGCGGCCGGGGCCGACATCGTGCAGCTCGACGAGCCCTACCTGCAGGCCCGCCCGGAGGAGGCGCGCAAGTACGGGGTGGCGGTGGTGAACCGGGCCCTGGAGGGCGCGACCGGGACCACGGCGGTGCACCTGTGCTTCGGGTACGCGGCGATCATCCACGACCGCCCGGAGGGCTACTCGTTCCTGCCCGAGCTGGCCGGAAGCACGGCCGACCAGGTGTCGATCGAGACCGCGCAGTCGGGGCTGGACTGCTCGGTGCTGGCCGCCCTGGACGGCAAGACGATCATCCTGGGCGTCCTCGACCTGAACGACCCCGCCGTGGAGACGCCCGGCCAGGTGGCCGAGCGGGTCTCCCGGGCCCTGCCCTACGTCCCGGCCGAGCGCATCGTGCTCGCCCCGGACTGCGGGATGAAGTACCTGCCCCGGGCGTCCGCCGCGGACAAGCTGGCCGCGATGACCGAGGCGGCCGCGGTGCTCCGCGCCGAGCTGGGCGGCTGACCGCCCCGCTAGGCTCGGCCAGGGAGCCGGAGGGGCGCGGTGCCGCCCGGACTGAGGAGCGAGGGAGCTTGCGACCGAGTGACGAGGGAAGGCGGCGCCTAATAGCGCCCCGGAGGCGATCGGGAGACACAGCATGACCGATCTCGCAGATTTCGCGGCGCTGGTGCCCGGCGATCAGGGGCTGTGCGTGGTGTCCACGCTGCGCTCCGCGGGCACGATCCAATCGTCCGTGGTGAACGCGGGGGTGCTCGCGCACCCGGTGACCGGCGCCTCGGTCGTGGCCTTCACCACCCGGGGCGGGACCGCCAAGCTGGTCAACCTGCGAGCCAGGCCCCGGGCCACCGTCGTGATCCGGGTCGGCTGGCAGTGGGCCGCCGCCGAGGGGCCGACGGAGATCGCGGGCCCCGACGACCCGCTGCCCGGGTTCCCGCCAGAGGCCCTGGCCGGCCTGCTGCGGCATGTCTTCGCCGCCGCGGGCGGGACCCACGACGACTGGCCCACCTACGACCGGGTCATGGCCGAGGAACGCCGGGCCGCGGTCCTGGTCACCCCGGAGCGCGTGTACTCCAACGCGCCCGGGTGAGACGTCAGCCCGGCCGGTAGGCGCGCACGAAGGCGGCGACGCCGCCCGAGACCACCCGGTCGATCTCGGCGTCGCTGATCGGGACCACGCCGAACAACGTCCTGGCGTTGATCTGGTTGAGCGTCAGCGCGAGCAGGTGATCGGCCGCCTCGGCCGGGTCGGTGACCGCCAGCCGGCCGTCCGCGGCCAGCCGGGCCAGGCTCTGGGTGACGATCCCGTGCATGGTCTGCGGCCCCATCTCGGCCCTGACCAGCGAGGGGAAGTACGGGGCCTCGGCCAGGATCAGCCGGACCAGCGCGATCCGGTCCGGGGCCGTGGTCAGGCCGAACGTGACCTCGCGGGCGAACGCGGTCAGGTCCCGCTCCACGTCGGTGACCTCGCCCAGGTGCTTCTCGGCGATGGCGCGGAAGGTCGCCATCATCGCGGCGTAGGTGTCCCGCAGCACCGAAAGGAACAGGCTCTCCTTGTCGCCGTACCGGTTGTAGATCGTGCGCTTCGACACCCCGGCCTCGTCCGCGATCGCGTCGACGCTGGTGCGTTCGTAGCCGTCGCGCAGGAACAGCCGCAGCGCGGCCGCCGCGATCGCCTCGCCCTTCGCCCCGGCCGCCCCGACGGCCCGGCCGGGCCCGCGTGACCCTGCGTGCTCCGCCAGCCCGCTCGACATCGCGCTTCCCTCCTGCCGCCAACTTTTACACTCATCAGTTTACATTAGTACACTGCACGGTGTAGTTTAAGAGCCATGAACGCAACGGGCGCGACCACCACCGGCGACACCGCCACCGACTCCGCGCCCGGCCGGCTTGACCCCGGGCTGGTCAAGCTCATCGTGGTACTGCTGGCCGGGGCGATCCCCGCGCTGCTGGACACCGCGATCGTCAACGTGGCCGTCGACGCGATCGGCCGCGACCTGCACGCCACGGTGCCGCAGATCCAGTGGGTGATCACCGGTTACCTGCTCTCGTTCGCGATGGTCATCCCGCTGAGCGGCTGGGCGCTGTCCCGGTTCGGCGGCCGGGCAGCCTGGATGTTCTCGCTGGCGCTGTTCCTGGCGGGCTCGGCCGCCTCCGGGGCGGCGTGGAACGTGGGCAGCCTGATCGCGTTCCGGGTGGTCCAGGGGGTCGGCGGCGGCCTCATGGTGCCCCTGCTCACCACGCTGCTGGTGCAGGCGGCCGGCGGCCGCCAGATGGGACGGCTGATGAGCGCGATCAGCCTGCCCATCGTCGTCGTCCCGATCTTCGGGCCGGTCGTGGCCGGCCTGATCATCAGCAACTTCAGCTGGCGCTGGATCTTCTACGTGAACGTGCCGGTCTGCCTGGCCGGGCTGGCGCTCGCCTGGCGTGGGCTGCCGTCCGCGCCGCCGCCGGGCGGCCGGCAGCGGATCGACCTGACCGGGCTCCTGCTGCTGCCGCCCGCGCTCGTCGCGCTCTTGTACGGCCTGGCCCAGGTGAGCAGCGAGGGCGGCTTCGGCCACGCCCGCGTGATCATCCCGCTGAGCGCGGGTGCGGTATTGCTGGCGGCCTATGCGGTGCACGCGCTGCGGACGTCCGGGGTGCCCTTGGTCGACCTGCGGCTGTTCCGGTCCCGCGCGTTCACCGCGGCCGGCACCCTGCTGTTCCTGGCCGGGCTGTCGATCTACGGGGGGATGCTGCTCCTTCCGCTGTACTACCAGCAGGCCCGCGGCGCGAGCGCGCTGGCGGCCGGGCTGCTGATGGTCCCGCAGGGCGTCGGCAGCCTGCTGCCGCGCACGCTGGCCGGCTGACCGACAAGATCGGCCCCCGGCTGGTGGTGCTGACCGGGATCGCGCTGGCCGCGATCGGGACGGTCCCGTTCGCGCTGGCCGGCCCGCACACCAGCGACGCGGTGCTGATCGCCGCGCTGGTCGTCCGGGGCGCCGGGCTCGGCACCGCCACGATCGCGGTGATGGCGGGCGCGTTCAGCGGGCTGCGCCCCGGCCAGGTGCCGCACGCCAGCAGCGTGACCAGGATCCTGCAGTACCTGGGCGGCTCGTTCGGCGCCGCGGTGTTGGTGGCCGTCATCCTCGACGGCCAGCTCGCCGCCCACGCCGCGGCGGGCCCGGTCGGCGTGACCGCCGCGTTCGGCTACACGTTCTGGTGGTGCACCGGCTTCACGGCGCTCGCCCTGCTGCCCGCCCTCCTGATGTCCGGCCGGGCCAGGGCATCCGACGCCAGCCCGTCGTAGCCTGCGGCTCCGGGGCCATTTGTGCGTGTTTAGCTGCGCGGCCGGGGGCCGACGTAGGTACCCCGCTGGGCCACGGTGAAGACGAGCCCTTCGTCGCGCAGGACGGCCACGGCCCGGCGAACGGTATCCCGGCTGACGCCGTGTTCCTGGGTCAGGGTGGTCTCGGATGGCAGCGGGTCCAGCCTGCCGAGGTCGCCCGACTTGATCCTGCGCCTCAGGATCGCGGCGAGCTGTGAGTACAGCGGCTCGTCCGCGTATCGGTCGATGGTCTCACCTGGCATGGGCTAAACGTAATGGACGTTGATCATGTCGCCACCAGGGCATATGTAGGTCTTGTAGGCAACGTGGCTAACGTTGGCTACGATGCTTCGGACGGCAGGGGTTGTCGGGCTGGCAAGTGACCCACCCTGCCCGCCTCGGGAGGCACCATGCAGGGAAAGATCACCCGGATCGCCGTGACCTACACCGTGGACACCCCCGCCGGGCCGCGGCACACCTTCCACGGCCTGGCGCACATGCGCCAGCACATCCGGCCCGAGCGGCTCAGCGAACTCCTCGACGACTTAACCATCATCTGCGAGGACCTGCTGGCCGCCCGCGAGCCCGTCCCAGGCAACGGTCAGGCCGCCACGCGGCAGCGGAGGACCCGGTGACCAGCGAGGAAGCAACCGACCTGCTCAACCTCCAGTGCCTGTGGCGGGACGCCTACGCGATCGCGTTCAACGACGGCGTGTGGTCGGCCCGGCGGCACGATCACCCGGCGGCGATCCTGACCGCCGACACCGCCCTGGAACTGCGCGGGCTGATGCGGGAGGACGACCAGTCGTCGTGAGCCGCTCCGCCCGGTTATCCCCCGCCCAAATGACTCCGGGCCGCTCCCGGTTTCGGTGGGCTGTACCGTCGGCGGCAGCGCCCGCCAGGCCGACTTATGCATGGTTAGCACCTCTCGATGGCAAAGGCTGTGTCATGCCAGACTTCGGGGTATTCCGGCCTATTGACACTCTTGGGGTAAACGAGGAATATGCCGGCCATCGGCCACGGACGGGCCACTGTTAAAGGGGGGCTGGTCATGAAGTTCGTCGTTACCTGGAAGGTGCGATCCGGCGGATCGGCAGCCGAGAACGAGGCGAGCTCCGCCCGGATCCTCGAGGTCTACAGCAAGTGGACCCCGCCCGCTGACGCCACGTTTCACCAGTTCCTGGTGCGCGCCGACGGGGAGGGCGGGTTCGCGGTCGTGGAAGGCGACGACCAGGCCGCCATGGCCCTGAGTGTCTTCAAGCTCTCCCCCTACCTGGAGTACGCGATCTACCCGGTCCTCGACATGGAACAGGCGATCGGCCTGTTCGCCGAGGCCATCGAGTTCCGCAAGTCCATCACTTAGTCCGGCAGCATCGGCCGCCGGCCATCTCGGCGCGGGCGGTGATCCGCGGCCGCGTATTCGCAGTGAGCGGCCAGGACTGGCCGTCCCTCTGGTGCCGGTGCTCAGAACATCACGAACTACGCAACGCCGGGCTTCGGTGCGGCGTCTGTAGGAGAGATCAAGGTGCCCAGCGAAGGGAGACGAGCCGGTGGAACGAGCATCGTGGAGACGCGGGAGGCTGCGCGGCGCGGCCGTGGTCCTGGCCGGCCTGGCGCTGGCGGCGCCGATCATGACCGTCCCGGCGCAGGCTACGGTTCAGTCGGCGGCCCAGGGCCCGACGGTGAAGCTGATGGTGGCGCAGAAGACGATCAGCCTGCCGCGCTACGGCGGCCAGGTGTTCCTGGACCCCGGCGTCTGGGTGGCCTCGCTCGGCTCGGCCCTCCAGTTCGACGTGCAGCGGGTCACCTACGCGCGGCCGGTCACCATCGCTCAGGTCATCCACCTGCCCGGCGGGGGCACGACGACCGTGGCGCTGCCGCGCTCCGTGCTGGACGGCTTCAACGGCCTGCGCAATTTCCTCGGCCTGACCGTGCGGAACTCCCATGGCAAGGTGGTGGCGCGCGGGCGGATCGGGTTCTGCCCCAACACGTTCGACCCGGAACGGGCGACCCCGGACAGCCCCGCCAGCTCTCCGTACCCGCAGCAGTGCGGCGCTTTCGACCCGTTCCAGAAGGCCACCGTGTGGGGAATCGCCAAGGGCTGGGCCGTCGACCCGTTCGAGGACGTCGGGCGCACCTTCCGGCTGGCCCTGGGCACCTACCACGCGACCGTGGTCATCAACCATCCGTACCTGCGGCTGCTGGGCATCAGTCCCCGCAACGCCACGGCGTCGGTGACCGTGAAGGTAGTGCCGCCGACGTTCGGGAGGGCTTCGCGTCCAGGCCGCGGGCCGGCCGCGCCCCTGCCGTCGCTGCCGAGGAACGTGCCGGTGCTGGCCAGCGCGCCCAGGACCGCGCTGCCGGACCTGGTGCCCCTGCCATCGTGGGGAATCTCGACCAGTCACGCGGGCAAGCTGGACCTGCTGAACTTCGGGGCCACCGTGTGGATCGGCGGCACCTCCCCGCTCGACGTCGAGGGCTTCCGCTCCAACGGCTCGCCGGTCATGCAGGCCTATCAGTATTTCTGGCAGAACGGCCACGTCATCGGCCGGGTCCGGGTCGGGACCATGGGATTCGCCGACTACAACCACTGGCACTTCCAGCAGTTCGCGCGGTACCAGCTGCTCAACGCCAGCCGGGCGGTCGCCGTGCGCAGCCACAAGGAAGGCTTCTGCATCGCGCCGACCGACGGCGTCGACCTGCTGCTCCCGCAGGCGGTGTGGCAGCCAAACTCGATCGGCTTGTTTGGCCAGTGCGGTTCGCCGACGGCGCTGTGGGTGCAGGAGTACCTGCCGGTCGGCTGGGGTGACACCTACTTCCAGACCGTGCCCGGCCAGTCGTTCAATATCACCAATCTCCCGAACGGCACGTACTACATCGAGATCATCGCCAACCCGCTGAAGGTGCTACGCGAGAGCAACATGAACAACGACGTCTCGCTGCGCAGGGTGATCCTCGGCGGCACGCGCGGCCACCGCACGGTGCGCGTGCCCGCCTGGCACGGCATCGACCCGGAGAATAGCCCGCCTCCAGGGCCGGTTCCGGTGCCGACGCCCAGCCCCATCGGGTAGCAGCGCCGCTGCGGCCGGCCTGCTCTGTGGTCGGCCACAACGGCTCAGGGCACGCTGGACAGGTACGTCACAAGTCCCTGGCGACGCCATTTGTGCGCTAGCCACAAGTGATCGACCGCCTGGCGCGGTAGGCTGCGGTTCATGGCGGCCAGGTGGCCGGAGCCTCGTCAGCCCTCGGTGGTGGTGGACCACCGCGCGGTGCAGCATGAGAACGCGCTGCTGCGCGAGCTGGTCACGGTGTACCAGCACCTGACCGGCCTGACGCTGCAGGACGCCGACGTGTCGACGGTGGCGCGGCTGCTCGCCGAGCGGACCGTGGCCACGGTGGCGGTGGTGAGCCGCTCGCTCGAGGTCCTGGCCGCGGTGTCCGCGGATCCCGGCGGCGACGACGTCGCCGACTACGTCCGCGCCTACCTGGCCAGCCCGCGGCTGGCCGCGGTGCTGCACAGCACCGCGCAGACCCGCCGGTCGCTGCGGCTGCCGGACGTCGGCGGCGCCGCGGGCGTGATCGTGGCGCCGATCCTGGTCGGCGATGACGTGCCCGCCTACCTGATGACGTTCGGCGGCGGGCAGCACGGCGGGTGGCAGGATGACGGCGGGGACATGAGCCTGCTGGTCACCGAGCACGCCGCGACCATCTGCGGGGTGATCCTCGGCCGGGAGCGGGTCGTGGCGGCGGCGGCCCGGCAGGTACGGGACGATCTGGTCGAGGGGCTGCTGCTCGGCGGCGGGCGCGACAACGGCGACGTGGGCCGGTGGGCCCGGCACCTGGGCTACGACCCGGCCCGCGAGCACCGCGTCCTGGCCGTGGCCTTCGACGCCTCGGGCTCGGCGCGGCCGGGGGCCACCGCGGCGCGCGACCGGGTGGCCGCCGCCATCGACCACTTCTTCACCACCCGGATGCCCGGGGCGATCACCTCGATCCGGGAGGACGAGGTGGTGATCGTGGTCCCCGAGCCCGCGGAGGCCGGGCGCCTGAGCTCGGGGTGCCTGGCCCGGATGCGGGACCTGTTCCCGGAGACGGTGATCACCGTAGGCATCGGCAGCGCCTGCCGCGACCCGGCGGACATCGCCCGGTCCTACGGCCAGGCGCGCCGGACGATCGACGCCGTGGTGCGCGTGGGAGGTCAGGGCCAGGTGGTGGCGTTCGAGGATCTCGGCATCCACCGGCTGCTGCTCCAGGTCCCCGACCTGGCCGAGCTGAGGGCCTTCGCCGCCGAGATCCTGGGCAAGCTCGGCGCGCAGGAACGCCAGCGGGGCACCGAGCTGCTGACCACGCTGGCCTGCTACTTCCGGGAGAACAGCAGCCCGCAGCGGACGGCGCGGAGCCTGCACGTGCACCCCAACACGGTCGCCTACCGGATCCGGCGGATCCAGGAGATCACCGGCCTGCAGCTCGACAGCTACCGCGACCGGCTCATGGCCCAGGTCGCGCTCGAGATCATCGACGCGCTGGGCGCCGGGCTGGAGGTGCCGCCGGCCGCCGCCGCGGACCCCGGCCGGCGCGCGGGCGCCCGCGCCGCCGGCCGCCGAGATGCCTGGGGAGGTGAGGCGCCGCCCGGCCCGGGCGGCCACGCCGGTCCGCGGCGCCGCGGACCATGACCGATCTGGTGACCGCGCTCGGCCAGCAGGTGCTGATCTGCGACGGCGCGATGGGCACGATGCTGCACGCCGCGGGCAACTCGCTGGACCGCGCGCTGCCCGAGCTGAACCTGTCCAACCCCGGCCTGGTCAGCACGATCCACGAGAGCTACCTCAGCGCGGGCGCGGACATGATCCTGACCAACACGTTCGGCGCCAACCGGCTCCGGCTGGCCGATCAGGGCTTCGGCGACCTGGTGCGGGACATCAACCTGGCCGGCGCGCAGATCGCCGCGCGGGCGCGGGAGGAAGCCGGGCGGCCGGTGTTCGTGGCCGGCTCGGTCTCCCCCGCGGTCACCGCCAGCCAGCGGCGCCGGGTCGGGCCGGCGCAGCGGGCCGAGGCGATCCGCGAGCAGGTCGAGTGCCTGGCCGACGGCGGGGTGGACGCGATCATCCTGGAGACCTTCGGCTACCTGGACGAGCTGGCCGAAGCGGTCCGGGTGGCCGCCGACCTGACCAGCCTGCCGATCATCGCCCAGGCGACGTTCGCGAGCGACGGCCGGACGCTGGGCGGCGAGAGCCCGCGTGAGGTCGCCAGCGTGCTGAGCGGGCTGCCGATCGTGATGCTCGGCACCAACTGCACGCTCGGCCCCCAGGGCGCGCTCGCGGTCGTCGAGGCGCTGGTGCCGCATACCGCCCTCCCGGTCAGCGCGCAGCCGAACGCGGGCCTGCCCCGGCGGGTGGCCGGGCGCCGGTTCGAGTACAACGTGGACGGCGCCTACTTCGCCCGCTACGCCCGCCGCCTGGTCGAGGCCGGAGCCTCGCTCGTGGGCGGCTGCTGCGGCACCACCCCGGCGCAGATCCAGGCGGCCGCGGCCGAGATCTCCGGCATGTCCCCGGTCCGCCGCCCGCGGCCCCCGGCCGCGCCCAGGATCCCGGTGCCGGTGACGCAGGGCCCGGGCGGCAGCCTGAGCGAGCGCCTGGCCGCGGGCGAGTTCGTGGTCGCGGCCGGCATCGCCCCGCCGGTCGGCGGGACGGCTGACGAGGCTGCCGGCCAGGCCGCGATGCTGCGCGAGCGCGGCATCGGCACGTTCTTCGTCGCCCCGCGGCAGAGCCCCCGGGCCCAGCTCAGCTCGATCGACCTGGCCTTCCAGCTGGAGCAGCAGCGGGCGGACATCGAGACGATCGCCACGGTCACCACCTGGGACAAGACGATCATGGCGCTCCAGGCCGACCTGCTGGGCGCCAACGCGCTCGGCATCAGGAACATCGTCTGCGAGACCGGGAACCCGCCGCTGCTCGGCGATTACCCGAACGTGGACGGCATCTGGGACGTCGACTCGGTCGGGCTCGTCGAACTGGTCGCGGGCCTGAACCAGGGCATCGACTGCAACGGGCTGCCGCTGGCCACCAAGACCTCGTTCCACGCGGGCGCCCGGTTCAACCCGAGCGCGGCCAACCTCGAGGCCGAGATCGCCCGCACGGCCAGCAAGATCCAGGCCGGGGCCAGGTTCCTGATCAGCCGGCCGGTGTATGAGCTCGCCCAGCTGCGCCTCATGATGGCCGCGCTGTCCGAGGAGGACATCCCGGTGCTGCTGTCGATCGTGCCGCTGCGCAGCTTCGAGGAGGCCGACTACCTGTCGCACGAGGTGCCGGACATCAGCATCCCGCAGCAGACGCTCACCGCCATGGAGCGGGCCTGCCCGCGCGCGGCCCAGACCGGGATCGGGCTGGCCGCCGACCTGTTCGCCGAGGCGCGCCCGCTGGTCCAGGGCGTGGTGCTGACGTTCCCTGGCTGGGATCCCGCCGCGCTGGACCACCTGGTCGGTATGTCGGCCTGACCGTTATGGGCAATTGTCCTGGCGGCACAACGAGCCGGGAGCGACGTTGTGGAACCGGATGTTGATCGGATGACCCCGGCGCTCCGATCCTGAAGCCAATGGATAGCAGTACGCCAGGCGGCCTGCGGGCGGCGGGGGCGAGACCCGCCACCGCGGCCGGACCGCCCGCCAGCCCGGCCACCTCGCCGCGGCCGGTGTCCCCCCGCGCGCCCGCGCGCTCGATGTACCTGCTGCATCACCTGCTGGAGCCGAACGCGGGCTACCGGCGGCTGGCCGCCTGGCTGGAGGCCAGGCCGCGGCTGCGCCGCCTGTTCACCGCGGCCGAGAGGGGCGTGAAGCAGGAAATCTTCGGCTGCCGGATGTGCGGCCAGTGCACGCTGCCGTCCACCGGCTACGCCTGCCCGATGACCTGTCCTAAGCAGCTTCGCAACGGGCCCTGCGGCGGGGTGGGCGCCGACGGCTGCTGCGAGGTGTACCCGGAGATGCGGTGCGTGTGGGTGGAGGCGGTCGAGCGGGCCGAGAGCCAGGGCCGGCCCGATGACCTGCTGCGACTGCAGCTTCCGATTGATCACCGGCTGTGGGGGCAGAGTTCATGGATCCGGTACTGGCAGGGCCGGGACGAGGACCTGTGGACCGACAGTGACCTGCCCCGGCCGAAAGCAAGCGCATGACCGAAGTCGACGACGTGACCCGCCCGGGCACCTTCCGCGCGGCCCTGGAGAGCGGGGCGTTCACCGTGACGGCGGAGATCGGCCCGCCGCGCGGCGCGGACGCCGGCGCGATCGGGCGCAAGGTGGCGCCGCTGCGTGACTGGGTCGCGGCGGTCAACATCACCGACAACCAGGGCGCCTCCGTCCGCCTGGCCAACTGGGCCGGGAGCCTGGCCGCGCTGGCCGCCGGGGTCGAGCCGATCATGCAGATGACCTGCCGGGACCGCAACCGGATCGCGCTGCAGTCCGACCTGCTGGGCGCGTCGGCCCTGGGGATACCGAACATCCTGGTGATGACCGGCGATCATCCGCGGTTCGGCGACCACGCCAGCGCCAAGCCGGTGTTCGACCTGGACAGCGTGCAGCTGCTGTGGACCGCGCGGACCATGCGCGACGAGGGGAAGCTGCTGTCCGGCCGCAAGCTCACCCCCCCGCCGAGCTGGTTCCTCGGCGCGGTCGAGAACCCGTCGGCCCCGCCAGCGGACTTCCGCGCGGCCCGCCTGGGCAAGAAGGTCGCGGCCGGCGCGCGGTTCGTGCAGACCCAGTACGTGTTCGACGCCGCCGCGTTCGCGGGGTGGATGGTGCAGGTCCGCGACCTGGGCCTGCACGAGCGTTGCCACGTCCTGGCCGGCGTGGGGCCGATCGCCTCGCTGCGCGCGCTGGCCCATCTTGAGCAGGGCGTGCCGGGCGTGCAGGTGCCCGCCGCGGTGTCCCGCAGGCTGCGCGGCGTTCCGCCGGACCGGGTCGCCGACGAGGGCATCGCGATCTGCGCCGAGACGATCAGCGAGCTCGCGCAGGTCCCCGGCCTGGCCGGGGTGCACGTCATGGCCGTCGGCGCCGAGCACCGCATCCCGGTTATCCTGCGGCAGGCCGGCCTCGCCCCGATGCTGGCCGCGGGGAGGGCCGACCATGCGGGTTGACGTGCGCCCGGTGAGCAGGCTCCGCGGCACGGAGCCGGTCGACGTGACCGCCGCCCTCGGGCCGGTCATCGAGGCGCTGTGCGCCAGTGATGTCGACCTGTCCCGGATGACCGTGGTGTGCGACTGGATCCAGTACCGCTCCAGCTTCCGCGAGGTCGCCGACTACCGCCCGGTCCTCGGGCAGGCCCGTGCCGCCGTGGCCGCCCCGGGCCAGGACGACGATCAGGATCCCGAACGCGACGCCGGTCCCGAGACCGCCCTCGAGATAGCGATCGACCTGCGCCGCGCCGCCGAGGCGGACCTCCGGGTGGTCGTCGGGGAACTGCTGGACGAGCACGCGCATCCGAACCGCTCCGCCCGGGTGCCGCTGGAACCCTGGGGGGCCGGCAGCCGCAGCCGCATCTGGCGGTTCAACGCGCTGTACTGGCAGGCGCTGTCCCTGTGGGAGCAGGCGACGGGCCGCGACTACGAGCAGGCGCTGCCCGGGGGCGAGAGCGACGCCAGGAACACCGCGGCCGTCCGCGAGCTGATCCTGGAGATCTTCAAGACCTGGGACGACCTGGACGCCAGGAGCGCGCTGCCCCCCGAGCTCTACGTGGTGGAACTCGGGGTGGGCAACGGCAATCAGGCCCGGACCTGGCTGGACGAGTTCGTGACGCTGTCCCGGGCGCACAGCCGCGACTACTACCGCCGGCTGCACTACATCATGGGCGACTACTCGCCGCACGTGCTCGGCCGGGCCCTCAAGGCCGTGGCCCACCACGGCGACCACGTCAGCGCGCTCGTCGTCGACGCCACCCATCCCGCGGTCAGCCTCGGCTTTCTGCGCGGCAAGGCCTTCCTCGTCTACATCTCCAACGTCTACGACAACCTGCCCTGCGACGAGGTGGCCCGCATCGGGGGGCGTACCTACCAGGTCGAGACCAGGGCCTACCTGCCGGGAGCCGAGGCCGGGCGGATCGCGCAGCAGTTCTCCGCGTCGCCGGGGCAGGTCCCCGAGCTGGTCGACAAGCTGCTCCGGCTCGGCCCCGAGCTGCTGTGCGAGGCGCTGCCGCAGCACTTCCGGGACGCCGCGCAGGCCGTGGCGTTCTGGCGGGAGGCCTGGGCGGGGCTGCGGCTGGCCGAACGGTACCGGCCGCTCGAGGGCCTGGACCTGTACCAGGTCACCCCCGACCTGACCGGGGAGCTGCTGAGCTCCCAGCTGGAGTCCTACGGTGACATCCGGGTCCACGTGAACAACGGGGCGCTGAGCAGCTTCGCGCAGACCCTCCCGCTGCTGCACCCGTTCGGCCGGCTCCAGTGCCACGACCTGTTCCTCGACGACGTCCACCGCTACCAGACCGGGTTCTTCGGCCCGGGCAAGTACGACGGGTCGGTGGTGAACTGGGTCAACGGCCCGCTGCTGCGCCACATCGGCGGCCGGGCCGGGTTCGACGTCAAGATCTCGCCGTTCGCGGCGCGGCCGTCCTCGAACGTCAAGACGCTGACCGCCGCGGTACGCGAATGACCGCGCCACAGGGGACCGGTGCCGCCGGGACCATCCTCCTTCCGACCACCGTGATCGGGTCGTACTCGGTGCCCGAGTGGCTGGGCCAGCTGCGGAACGACTACTACCGGCACCGGATCAGCCGGCGCTACCTCGACGAGATCCACGAGATGGCGATCAAGGCCGCGGTCATGGACCAGCAGCAGGCCGGCATCGACATCGTCTCCGACGGAGAGCTGCGCCGCGACAACGACGTCGATTACCTGCTGGCCCGGATCCCCGGCGTGGACATCCCGCGGCCGGACAAGGCCGACTACTTCGACTACTACGACGTCACGGTCAGCCAGCCGCTGCCCGCCCCGGGCCGGGCGAATCTGGGGCTGGCCGAGGACTTCCGGTTCGTCAGGCAGCTGACCGACCAGCCGGTGAAGCTGTCCATCACCGGGCCCTACTCGCTGGCCCACCGGATCCGCACGGTGTCGGGCGGTGCT
The DNA here is from genome assembly GCA_963795055.1 of uncultured Actinomycetota bacterium. GTDB lineage: Bacteria > Actinomycetota > Actinomycetes > Streptosporangiales > Streptosporangiaceae > JASHPR01. Next base: position 124,360 of record CAWCGJ010000003.1, on the reverse strand, counting down.
TACGCCGACCGCGCCGACCTGGTGCGGGCGCTGGCCCGCGTCCTCGCCGCGGAGGCCGCGGAGCTCGCCCGGGCCGGCGCGCGGGTGCTGCAGATCGACGAGCCGTTCCTGGCCGGCTATCCCGAGGACGTCGAGCTGGCCATCGAGGCGGTCAACATCGTGACCGAGGCCGCCGACGTCAGCTGGACGCTGCACGTCTGCTACGGCAACCGGTACGCCCGGCCGCTGTGGGAGGGGCACTACGACTTCCTGTTCCCGGCGGTCAAGGAGGCCAACGTCGGCCAGCTGGCCCTGGAGTTCGCGAGAACCGGCGACGAGGACCTCGGCCTGCTCGAGCAGCACCACTGGGACCGCGGCCTGGGGCTCGGCGTGATCGACGTGAAGACCGAGCAGGTGGAGTCCCCGGACCTGGTCGCGGCGCGGATCCGGCGGGCGCTGCGCTTCGTGGCCCCGGAGAAGCTGGTGATCAATCCCGACTGCGGGCTGCGTCACCTGCTGCCCGACATCGCCCGCGCTAAGCTCGCCGCTATGGTGGCCGGCGCGGCCCTGGTCCGTGCCGAGCTCGGCACGACGACCCCGAACTCCGATGCCGCCCAACCCCAGGGGGTAACCACGTGAGCCAGCGCGACCAGGACGGGTTCCACTTCACCTCGGAGTCGGTGACCGAGGGGCACCCCGACAAGATCGCCGACCAGATCTCCGACACGATCCTGGACGCGGCGCTGCGGGAGTACCCGGCCTCGCGGGTCGCGGTCGAGACGCTGGTCACGACCGGACTGGTGGTCATCGCGGGCGAGATCACCAGCGAGGCGCGCATCGACTTCGCCGACCTGGCCCGGGCCACGATCTGCGACATCGGCTACGACTCCGGCGAGCTCGGCTACGACGGCAACGCCGTGGGCGTGATGACCGCGCTGGACCGGCAGTCCCCCGACATCGCCCAGGGGGTCGACCGCTCGCACGAGACCCGCGGCACTGAGGCAGCGGCGGACCGGTACGACGAGATCGGCGCCGGGGACCAGGGCATGATGTTCGGCTACGCGACCAACGAGACGCCCGAGCTGATGCCCGCGCCGATCGCGCTCGCGCACCGGCTGGCCCGGCGGCTGGCCGAGGCGCGCAAATCGGGGGTGCTGCCCTACCTGCGCCCGGACGGCAAGACGCAGGTGACCGTCCGCTACGACGGGAACGGCAAGCCCGTCGCGGTCGAGAAGGTGCTGATCTCCACCCAGCACGCCGACGGCGCGGAAGACAAGCTCCCCGACGCCCTGTGGACCGAGGTCGTCACCGAGGTCCTGCCGGCCGACCTGTACGACCCGGCCGACCTGCGCCGCAGCTTCTACGTGAACCCGACCGGGCGCTTCGTGGTGGGCGGCCCGTGCGGTGACACCGGGCTGACCGGCAGGAAGATCATCGTGGACACCTACGGCGGGTCGGCCCGGCACGGCGGCGGCGCGCTGTCCGGCAAGGACCCGTCCAAGGTCGACCGGTCCGCGGCCTACGGCGCGCGGTACGTGGCCAAGAACATCGTGGCCGCGGGCCTGGCGGACCGCGCCGAGCTCCAGGTGGCCTACGCGATCGGGATGGCCCGGCCGCTGTCCCTGCACGTGGACACGTTCGGCACCGAGCGGATCCCGCGGCCGGCCATCCTGGAGCTGGTCCGGCAGAACTTCGACCTGCGCCCGGGCGCGCTGCGCGACGACCTCGACCTGCTCCGGCCGATCTACCGGCCCACCGCCGCCTACGGCCACTTCGGCCGCGACGAGCCGGACTTCACCTGGGAGCGCACCGACAAGGCGGCCCGCCTCCGCGAGCAGGCCGGCCTCGCTCCCCCGGGACCCCGTGATCATCTTCATCTTTTCATGGGATCCGTGCTCACATTCCGGACATATCATCTCAGGAAATGACTGGATCGCGTGAAAAGTCGCGATGATCGGAGAACGACCGGGGAAACACGGTGCCATGATCTGCGGGTTTCGGGCATTCTGGACAAGTGACGACTCAGCCGGATACTGAAGACCTCCGGGGCCTGGCCCGCGGCCTGCGCCAGCTCGTCGAGATCGCGGCCAGGACGCTGGCCGAGGACGCCGGCCCGAATGAGCTGGTAGCGCGCGTGACGGGCCATCTGGGCTGCGATCTGTCGGAAATCGTGCCGATCACCGAGCGGTTCCCGATCTGGGATCACGTGAACCTGCAGCGGGGCGTCAACGCTTATCTCGCGGTCCACGGCAGCACCGGCACCTGGTTCGGCGCCACCGGACCTGGCCATCGGCCGGGCGAAGGGCTGCTGTCAATGATCACGCTATCCACGCACACTGCGATGGTCCGGTTCGGCGCCGCCAGTTACGGGACCGCCGCGGTCGGGCCGGAGGAGAACACCGCGGTCGTGACGCTCGGCCTGATCGCGACGGCCGCACCCGATGGCGCACCGGTCGTCATCGGCCTGCGCGCGACGCAGGAGTTCGGCCCGCCGCACTGCAGCGTGGAGATACTCGCGGCGGATCCCGGGCCGGGCACTGCCACCCGCGACGAGATCGGGCGGCTGATCCGCGCGCACAACGCGTTCCGCGCCCAGGTGCTCAGCTTCAGTGTCAGCGAGCACCACGGCAACCAGCTGGTCTCGTTCCTGCCCCGGCCGACGGTCGCCGCCGAGGACGTCGTGCTGCCCGACGGCGTGCTCGAGACCGTCGAGCAGCACATCGCCGGCATAGGTGACCTGTCGCGGGAGCTGCTCGATGCGGGGCAGCATCTCAAGCGCGGCCTGCTGCTGCACGGGCCGCCGGGGACGGGCAAGACGCACACCGTGCGCTACCTGGCCGGGCGGCTCACCGCGACCACGGTCATCCTGCTCACCGGGACGTCCATCCGGTTCATCGACCAGGCCGCGGCCCTGGCCCGAGGCCTGCAGCCGTCCATGGTCGTGCTGGAGGACGTCGACCTCGTCGGCATGGACCGGGACTTCACCCCGGACAGTAATCCGCTGCTGTTCTCCCTGCTCGAAGCCATGGACGGGGTCGGCGCGGACGCCGATGTGACGTTCGTGCTGACCACCAACCGGGCGGACATCCTGGAGATCGCGCTGGCCGACCGCCCCGGCCGGGTCGATCTCGCTATCGAGATCCCCCGTCCCGACGCCGCCTGCCGCGAACGGCTGCTCCGGCTGTACGCGCGGGACCTGGCCATGGAAGCGGACGCCGCCGAAGTAGCAGCGGCCACCGACGGCGTGACCGCCTCCTTCATCAAGGAACTGATCAGGCGAACGGTGCTGGTATCGCTGCGGGCCGGCGAGCGCCCGCCCGTGCTGCGCGGCGAGTACTTCACCACGGTGCTCGACGAGATGAACAGCGAGCACCATGTGCTGACCCGTTCCCTGCTCGGCTCCGACGAAGATGACCTCGACCGAGGCCTCAGGATGGCCCCGGGCCGACCAGCCCGGTCTGGTAGGCCAGCACCACGGCCTGCACCCGGTCCCTGAGCTGCAACCTGGCCAGGATGCGCCCCACGTGCGTCTTGACCGTGGCCTCGCTGAGGGTGAGCTCCGCGGCGAGTTCGGCGTTACTCAGCCCGCGGGCCAGGCCGGGCAGCTTGTCCCGCTCGTGCAGGTAGTCGCCGACCCAGACCGGGATGATCTTGATCGAGCGCTCGGTCGGACCGCCGAACCGGGTGATGCCTACCGCTCGCATGACGCCGCCCGCTCCGGGGAGTCGCGGGTCTGGCTCACGGTTCCTCCTCCTGGCAGATGGACAGCAGCTCGTCGACCCCGCGCACCTGCAGGTGCGGGCGCCGGGCCGGGGGCAGGTGATCGTAGGCTCCGGCGCCGCCGAGCCCGGACGCCACGGCGATGGCCAGCGCGCGGCCCCGGTGCGCCATCGGCACCTCGAGCTCGGGGTCGTCACCCACGACGGCCAGCTCGGCCGGGCGCAGGCCGAGGCGCCCGGCGGCGCTGCGCAGCGCGTCCAGCGACGGCTTGCCGACCAGGCGCACCCGGCAGCCGGTCAGGCTGCGGAGCATCGCCGAGATCGCGCGGGAGGTGCCGATCGCCCGGCCCTGCGCGGTCGCGAAGAACATCGACTGCGAGGCGGTGTAGACCTCGGCGCCGCCCCAGACCGCGTGGCAGGCGCCCTCGAGCACGGCCAGGGTGAAGTCCGGGTACCAGCCCACGAGCACCGCGTCCGCCCGGGGCTTCGGCTCGCCCGCGGCCGGCACCGCCTCGAGCCCCGCTTCGAGCAGCGGGACGGTGAGGCCCTCCCCGCCCAGGACCAGCACCCGGCGGTGCCCGCGCCGGGTGAGCACCCGCACCGCGCTGCTGGCCGGGGTCATCACCGCGTCGTCCGGCAGGTCGAAGCCGATCCCCCGCAGCGTCCGCGCCAGCTCCTGCGGCGTCTTGGTGGTGCCGTTGGTGAACACCACGAACGGCCGCCGGCGCCGCGCCGCCCACCGGGTGATCTCCAGCGCGCCGGGCAGCGGCGCCAGCCCGCGGTTGTGGCGGTCGCCGAGCACCAGGGTCCCGTCCAGGTCGAAGACGAAGCCCCGGGCCGTGCGCAGCCGCTCCCGCGCCCCGTGGTCAGGCACCGCGTGGTCCGGCACCGCGTGGTCAGGCACCGTGTGGTCCGGCACCGCGTGGTCAGGCGAGGCGTGGTCAGGCACCGCGTGGTCAGGCACGGGCCGGGCCTTCCGGCTGGTCCGCGCGCAGTTCCAGGCGGAAGCCCGGCTTATCGACGACAACGCCGGACACGCCGGGACGCTCCGCCAGGCCGGCGAGCAGGTCGAGTACCGGCTTGAGGTCGGGGTTGTAGTGGCGCCGGGCCGGCCCGGCGGCGAGCATCGCGTCGACCTCCCCGGCGGGCATGGTCGCGCGGAGCAGGAACTCCTCGTCGCTGATCCCGGCCGGGAAGCGCTTGCGCAGCTCGGCCGGCGCGGACGGCGGCGGCTCGGCCATCAGCTCCCGGGCCCGGGGGCGGGACAGGATGCGGTCGGCCACGTCCGGGTCGACCGGAGCGGTGGGCCGGCCGAAACGTCCCAGCACGTAGCGGATCACCTGGTCGGAGACGTTGGCGTAGCGCTCGGCACCGATCACGTTGTACAGCGCCTGGCCGCACACCATCTGCGGGAACGGGGTGACCATGATCGGGTAGCCGAGTTCCGCGCGGACCCGGCTGACCTCCTCCATCACCGCGCCGAACCGGTCGCCGAGCCCGAGCTCGTCGAGCTGGCGCCGCGTGGTGGTCATGACGCCGCCCGCCACCTGGTGCCGCAGGAACGACGCGTCGTACTCCTGCGGCGTGCCGGGCTGGCAGCGACTCCACCCGGGCCAGCCGGGTGAAGTAGTCGGCCACGACGGCCAGCAGCCGGTCGTCGATGTCCACGGTGTGCCCGAGTTCCCGCAGGTTGGCCACGATGCGCTGGGCGTTCGGCAGCGAGGTGCCGTTGGCCAGCGACCCGCACGCCACGTGCAGGGCCGACACGCCGAGGTCCGCGGCGGCCAGGCAGGTCAGCGGGGACAGCCCGATCGTGCAGTGCGAGTGCAGCTCCAGGGGCTTCGCCTCGCCGAGCCGGGCCCGGATGGCCGGGATCAGGGTACGCGCGCGCTCCGGGGTCAGCAGGCCGGCCGGGTCCTTGACGTACACGCGGTCGATGTCCGGGCAGGCCGCCATCTGGCCGGCCAGGCCGGCGTAGAAACCGTCGTCGTGCACGGCGGAGATCGTGTAGGTCAGCGCGGCGATGGTCTCGGCGGCGCCGGCCCGGCGCAGCATCCGCGCGGTCCGCAGCACGGCCTCCATGTCGTGCATGGGATCGAGGATGACGAAGCGGGACATGCCGGCAATGACCAGCCGGTCGTAGACGAGCTGGATCAGGTCGGGGTGGGCCAGCTGCCAGGAGATGAACCGCAGGCCGGACCCGATGAACTGCAGCGGGGTGTTCGGCGCCGCGGCGTGGGCCAGCCGGATCAGCTCCCAGGGGTTCTCCTTGTGGGTGCGGACCGACACGCCCATGTGGGTGCTGGCGCTGAAGTCGAGCGCCCGGAAGCCCACGCGGTCCATGATCGGGGCGATCTGCAGGATGTGCGCGGTCTTGAGGCCAGTCGCGCCCCACAGGCTCTGGTTGCCGTCCCGGATCGACGTGTCGACCAGCTGGATGTCAGCCATGGTTCCCGCTGAGGAACCGGGCCAGGTAGCCGGTGTCCACGCCGCCGCGCGCGAACTCGGGCTGCGCGGTCAGCGCGGCGTGCAGCGGGATCGTGGTGGCCACCCCGGCGATCTCGCAGCGGGCCAGCGCCCGGCGCAGCCGGTCCAGCGCCTCGGCGCGGTCCCGGCCGCTGGCGATCACCTTGGCCAGCAGGGAGTCGTACCCGGCCGGCACCGCCGTGCCCGCCTGCAGGTGCGTGTCCACCCGGATGCCCGGCCCGGCGGGGAACACGGCCCGGGTCACGGTGCCCGGGCTGGGCCGGAACCCGTCGGCGGGGTCCTCGGCGTTGATCCGGCACTCGATCGCGTGCCCGGCCAGCCGCACGTCGTCCTGGGCCAGCCGCAGCGGCAGGCCCTCGGCCACGGCGATCTGCTCGGCCACCAGGTCGAGCCCGCAGATGGCCTCGGTGACCGGGTGCTCGACCTGGATCCGCGCGTTCATCTCCAGGAAGTAGAACCGGCCGCGCCCGGGCTCGGCGAGGAACTCCACCGTGCCCAGCCCGCGATAGCCGAGAAGTTCCCCGAACGCGACGGCCGCCCGGCGGATCTCGGCCCGCAGGCCGTCAGGCAGGCGCGGGGCGGGGGCCTCCTCCAGCAGCTTCTGGTAGCGGCGCTGCACCGAGCAGTCCCGGTCGCCCAGGTGGATGACGCGCTCGCCGTCGCCGAGCAGCTGCACCTCCACGTGGCGGCCGGACTGCAGGTACCGCTCCAGGTACACCCGCGGGTCGCCGAACGCGGCGCCGGCCTCCGCGACGGCGCGCTCGACCGCCGCGCCGAGGTCCGCGGGCCGGCGTACCGGCCGCAGGCCCCGGCCGCCGCCGCCGCCGGCGGCCTTGACCAGGACCGGCCAGCCGATCCGTTCCGCCAGCCCGGCCGCCTCGCCGGGCCCGCTCACAGCCCCGCCGGGGATCACCGGCAGGCCCGCCGCGGCCGCGCGGGCGCGCGCCGCGAGCTTGTCGCCCGCGGCTTCGAGCTGCTCGGCCGTGGGGCCGATGAAGACCAGGCCCGCGGCGGCGCAGGCGCGCGCGAGGCGCGGGTTCTCGGCCAGGAACCCGTACCCGGGGTGGATCGCGTCGGCTCCCGCGGCCCGCGCGGCACCGACGACCGCGGCGACGTCCAGGTAGCCCGCCGCGGGCGCGCCTGCCTGGGCCGGCGGCCCGATCCGGATCGCGGCGTCGGCCAGCCGGGCGGGCAGCGCGCCGGCGTCGTCGTCGGAAACCGCGAGCACGGTCTCGATGCCGAGCGACCGGCAGCTGCGCACGATGCGCACGGCGATCTCGCCCCGGTTGGCCACGAGGACCCGGCGCAGCAGCCGGCGCGGCGTCACAGATCTTCCCGGATCCACATCAGCGCCGTGTCCCGCTCGGCGAACTGGGCGTTGGCCAGGAGGATCTCCGCGACCGTGCCGCGGGCGCCCGCGCAGACCGAGTTCATCAGCTTCATGGTCTCGATGATCCCGACGACCGTGTCCGGCTCGACCCGGCTGCCCACCTCCACGAACGGCGGCGCTCCCGGCATCGGGGCGCGGTAGAACGTCCCGGGCAGCGCGGTGCGTACCGCCCGCAGCCCGTCCGGCACCGGCGCGTCCGGCGCTCCCCCGGCTGGCCCGGGCGCCTCCGCCACCCCGGGCGCCCCGGCCGCCTCCGCGGAGGAGGCGGCCGGAGTCATGACGGGTTCCGGCAGGACCTGCGTCTCCTGCGTCCACTCCCCGTCGGCGGTGCGGCGCAGCCAGAGGCTGAACGAAGCGGTCCGCAGGTGCATCTCGCCGAACGGCAGGCCGTCCAGCAGCTGCAGGATGTCCTGCACGTCGTCGCTGGTCAGGTCCACGTCAGCGGTCCGGGTTGCGCCGCGGGGTAATCGCGTTGACCTGGCCGAGCTGCTCGAAGACGTGGTCGACCGCCCGGGCCTTGGGCGCGGCGAGGGGCTTCCCGCGGCGGCGGGCCCAGACCGTCTCGGGCCTGCTCTGCAGCAGCACCACGCTCTCCTCCGGGGAGGCGCCGTCGGTGATCGCCCACTCGATGTCCTGCGGCGCGCCGTAATGATCCTCCACCCGTCCGCCGAGCCGGGCCAGCGCGGCGAGCTCGGCGTCGCTGAGGCAGGCGGCCTCCTGCAGCGGCCCGGGCACGTCAGCGGCGGCCACCCCGGCACCGCCCGGGCCGGCGCGGTGCAGCCGGAGCTTGACGGCCACCTCGCGCCGGATGATCTCGCCGGTTACCTTGCTGACCGTGAAGCTGTCGGGCGTGACATCCCCGCCGACCAGGGCGGAGCCCAGGCCCCAGCAGCCCTCGACGGCGATCACCGAGCGGTCGCCGGTCACCGGGCTGCAGGTGAACATGACCCCGGCGCAGCGCGGCTCGACCATGCGCTGGACCACCACGGCCATCGCGAGGTCCTGCTCGCTGAGCTTCATCCGCCGCCGGTAGCCGACCGCCTCGGCGTTGTACAGGCTCGCCCAGCACCGGCGGACGTGGTCGGTCACGGCGTCCGCGCCGCGCACCCACAGGTAGGTGTCCTGCAGGCCGGCGAAGCTGGTCTCGGCGCTGTCCTCCCCGGTGGCGCTGGACCGCACCGCGACCGCGACGTCGCCGCCCTCCCCCGCATCCTCCTGGCCGCCTGGGTCGCCGCCGAGCCCTCGGTACCGGGCGATGATCTGTTCCCGCAGGTCCCCGGGCAGCGGCGCCGCGGCGATCCGGGCCCGGACCCGCCGGGCAGCCTCGGCCACGGCGGCGGGGTCGGCGGCGGGCAGCCGCTCGATCTCGCGCCGGACCGAGCCGTCCGGATCGATCACGCGCAGCGCGCGCTCGAACGCCCCGACCGTTACCACGAACCCAGCCGGAACCCGGACGCCAAGCTGGCACAACTCACCCAGGCTGGCCCCCTTCCCCCCGGCCGCGGCCCGGTCGCCCGCACCCACCTCACCCAGCTCGCATGTGAGTTCCTGTCCACTCATCGACTCTTCACGCGATCCAGTCGTGATCAGGACCGTTATGGAGGAAATGTCCGTACGGAACGCGTGAAAAGATGAAGTTGATCATGTCAGTCCAGGATCGTGACGATGCCGCGGTCACCGTCGACGCGGACCCGCTGCCCGGTCGAGATCCGCTTGGTGGCGTGGCCGGTGCCCACCACGGCGGGCATCCCGTACTCGCGAGCGACGATCGCGGCGTGCGACATCGTGCCGCCGATATCGGACACCGCCGCCTTGATCTTGCCGAACACCGGAGCCCAGCTCGGTGCCGTCACCGGGCAGACCAGGATCTCGCCGTCACGGATCTGGCCGATGTCGTTGACGCTGCGCAGCACCCGGGCCACGCCCTCGACCACGCCCGGCGACGCCGCGTAGCCGTGGATCTCGGTCCCGTCGCCGGCCGCGGTCGCCGCCCAGGTGGCCAGCGTCTCGGCGGTGATGCCCCAGAGCATGCGCACGGCGGGGTCGTTGAGCGCCTCGGGCACCGGGCCGATGGCCGGCGGCGGCGACCAGGCCTTCATCGCCTCGAGCATCCGCTTGCGCTCGGCGATGATCGGCCGGAAGTGGGCGGCACCCAGCGGCGTCCCCCCGGCCGACCAGGCCAGCGCCACGTCGGCGAGCACCTGGTCGACCTCGGTGTGGTGCAGCTGGAACACGTCCTCGGCCTCCTCCAGCACCCCCCATCGGGCCAGCAGCCCGCCGAACTCGCGGATCTTGCCGAAGAACCGGGTCGTGAACCAGTGCTCGCAGTAGAACTTGTGGTCTTCCACGTAGGGGAAGACCACCCGGGCCAGGCCGAGCATCTGGTCGAACGCGGCCCGTTCGTCGTCGCCGGGGAGCAGGCGGCGGTACTGTCCGACGATGCGTTCCCGTTCCTGCCTCAGGGCCTCGGTGGGGCGGTCGAGCGCTTCGCCCTCGCGTACCATCCGGACGTAGCGCGGCAGCGCCGCGAACGGCACCGTCAGATTGTCGTTCCAGCTGCGGTGGTGGTGGTAGAAGCCGTCGCCCGTGGACACGTGGAACCACGGGTCGCGCGCTTCCTCGAACCCTTCCAGCCAGCGTTTGCCCGCCTCGCCGCGCTCGGTCATCGCCTGCAGCACGGCGTCCGGAGCGCAGCCCTCGGTGAACAGGTCGTCGACGCCGCAGTCCACGGCGAGCCGGGCCAGCCGCCTGAGCTCGTCGTCGGGCCGGTACATGACCACGTCGATGCCCGCGACCATGCGCGCCACGGCCTGGTCGGAGATCTCGGGGAACGCCTGCTTGCAGAACTCGAAGAACACCACGTAGGCGCCGTAGCCGAGCATGAGGAACTCGGTGTGGTGGTTCCACATCTTGGAGAACAGGTCCAGGCAGCGGTGGTAGTTCTCGCGCACGTAGTGGTTCTGCGCCACGCCGGTGGATTCCATGACCACGGCCGCGTCGTCGAACTCGGGCAGTTCCGGGATCTTGACCGCCTCGATCTCGCTGATCAGCGCGGACATCCTGGTCTTCCAGCCCTGGTAGAGGCGGTCCCAGTTCCCGTAGTAGTAACCCGCCCGCTCCTGGAAGAGGGCCAGCCGGCGCTCGATCTCGGCCGGGTCGGTGACCGGGATGGCCGTGATGTAGATCCGCCCGTTGACGATCCGGTGCTCGATGCCGAGGGTGGTGGGGAAGACGAACACCCGCGCGGTGTTCGCGCCGATCGCCTGGTACGGGATCTCCGCCGTGATCAGGTCGAAGGCCGGCATCGGCTCGGGGAAGTGCATGGCGTTGTAGAACCAGAACCGGTTGTCGTCCTCCGGCTGGAACCTGGTGAAGTAGGGATACATCGAGCGCCAGTTCTCGGCGCCGGGCACGTCCTCAATCTGCGAGGGCAGCGGGAAGCTGCCGGCGCTGCGGGGGGCTCCGGGGGGTCGTCCCCCCGGGTCAGCACTGCTGGTTCCCTCCACGTGATCCTCCTTCAGCCGATCGGGTAGTCCTGCTGCTTCGTCGCGTAATCGGCGAAGAAGTCGAGCGAGCCTGGGTTCGCCATCGCGTTGCGGTTGGCCGCCTCGTCCGGTGGCACGCCGAGCAGGATCTTGCGCACCGGAACCTCCAGCTTTTTCCCGGTCAGGGTCATCGGGATGTCGGGTACCTGCACGATCTGGTCGGGCACGTGCCGCGGTGTGTACTCGTGCCGCAGCCGGTCGCGGATCTTGTCCTGGATGCGGTCGTCCAGCCGCAGCCCGTCGGCGAGCCGGACGAACAGCGGCATGTGGAACCGGCCGCCGGGCAGGTCGAGGTTGACGATCAGAGCGTCGTCGATCTCGTCGATCGACGCCAGCACGGCGTAGACCTCGGCGGTGCCGATGCGGACGCCGTGCCGGTTCAGCGTGGCGTCGGAGCGGCCGAGCACGAAGCATCCGTCCCGGCCGTTGATCCGGAAGAAGTCGCCCTGGCGCCACACCCCGGGGAAGTCGGCGAAGTACGCCTCGCGGTAGCGCACGCCGCCCTCGTCGCCCCAGAACCTGACCGGCATGGACGGCATCGGCTCGGTGATCACCAGCTCGCCCACCTCGTCGATCACGCTCTCGCCGCGCTGGTTGAACGCCTGCGCGGCCACGCCCAGGTGCGGCGCCTGGATCTCGCCCGCGTAGACCGGCAGCGTCGGCACGCCCCCGACGAAGCCGGTGCAGACGTCGGTCCCGCCGCTGCCGGTGGCGACCCACACGTCCGGCTTGACGTTGTCGTAGAACCAGGCCGTGCACTCGGCCGACACCGGCGATCCCGCGGGCATGATCGCCCGCAGGTCGGCCAGCTCGAACTGCTTCCCGGGCACGACCCCGGCCTTGGACAACAGGTCCACGTAGGCCGGGCTGGCGCCGAAGAAGTTCACCCGGGCCTCGTCTGCGATCCGCCACAGCACCTCCGGGCCCGGGTGCCCGGGGCTGCCGTCGTAGAGCACCGGGCGGACCCCGAGCAGCAGCGAGCTGACCAGGAAGTTCCACATCATCCAGCCGCTCGTGGTGAAGAAGAACATCCGGTCCCCGGCCCGCAGGTCCATGTGGAACTGCTGCAGCTTGAGCTGCTCCAGCAGGATCCCGCCGTGGCTGTGCACGATCGCCTTCGGCAGCCCGGTCGTGCCGGAGGAGAACAAGATCCACAACGGGTGGCCGAACGGGACCTGGTCGAACGCGAAGTCCGCGGCGGTCACCGGCGGGTGATCGAGCAGCGCGCTCCAGGTCAGGCCGCCGGTCCGGCCCGGGCCGGGTTCCTCCCGCGGGCGCCCCGGGCCGGGCAGGTGCACGACGTACTCCAGCCCGGGCAGGCCCGCGACGATCTGCCGCACCTCGTCACGGCGGTCGAAGAAGGTGCCGTTGTAGCTGTAACCGTCGACGCAGAACAGCACCTTCGGCTGGAGCTGGCGGAACCGGTCGAGCACGCCGCGCCAGCCGAAGTCGGGCGAGCAGGCCGTCCAGACCGCGCCGACGCTGGTGGTAGCGAGCATCGCCATGACCGTCTGCGGGATGTTCGGCAGGTAGGACGCGACCCGGTCGCCCGGGCGAACGCCCATCGCGCGAAGCCGGGTGCCGAGTATCCGCACCTGGCCGGCCAGGTCCGCCCAGTCCAGGCTGGCCAGGGACGTCGTCTCGCTGACGTGCAGCAGGGCAGGCTCGCCGGGGCGCTCGCGCCGCAGGACATGCTGCGCGTAGTTCAGCCGGGCGCCGGGGAACCACTCCGCCCCCGGCATCGCCCGGCGGCCGAGCACCCGCTCGGGCGGCGCCGAGGCGTCGATGCCGGAGTAGTCCCAGACGGCCTGCCAGAACCCCTCCAGGTCCCCGACCGACCAGCGCCACAACGCGTGATAGCCGTCGAAGCGCAGGCCGCGCTCGCCGGCCAGCCAGGACATGAAGGAGGTGAGGTTGGCGTCCGCCACCCACGCGGCACCGGGCGTCCAGAGCAGGTCGCCCTCCCGAACCGGTGTGGCCATAGGCCGATCTTCCATAGTCGCGTCCCGAGACGGCAATAAACATTTCATCAGATGAAATCGCCGGCGCGCGGCGAGCCTGCCGCGGCGTGACCGCCGCCCCCGGCATCCTGTACGGTTCGCGGCGGCTGCCCGCGGGAACGCAGTGAGCGAGCCAAAGGGGCGCGGTGCCGTCTGGACTGAGGAGCGAGGGAGCTTGCGACCGAGTGACGAGGGAAGACGGCGCCTCAAAGCGCCCCGGAGGCGAGAAATAAAAACGGTCTGGACCGATGCCGACTTCGACGCGATGAACTGGCACGACGCCACCGTGCACGCGATCGCCCTGGAACCGGCGCCGTCCCACCCGGGCCGCCTGCTGGCGGACCTCGACTACATCGTCGAGCGGGTGCCTCCCGAGGCCCCGGCGGCCGCGCCCGGTTTCTGGGTCTGCCCGGCCACCCTGGTTTTCGGCGAGGCGCGGGACCTGGCCGCTGACATCAACCGGCCCGGCCCGAGCTTCGAGCTGACCCTCGACGCCATCCTGCGGTCCGGACCCGACGAGGACGGCGCGTTCGTGTGGAACCTCGTCGGCCACCTGCTCTCCATCGGCCTGCGGGCCAGCGGGTTCACCCAGTACCTGCGCCGCGCGCCGGTGCACAGCCCGCGCCAGCGGCTCTCCGTCGACGAGCGGGGCGGGCTCAGCTTCGACGAGCGCGGATACGCCCGCTGACTACGACTCGGCGGGAGGGCCGCCTTCCAGCCGGCTGAACCGCGTCTGCAGGTGATCCAGGCGGGCGTGCACGAGCGCGATCTCGGCCCCGAGGGCGGCGATGGCCGCGGCATCGGGCAGGCCGTCGCCCACCTGGCCGGGCCACTCGGCCGCGCCCTCGTCGGGAGTGACGGGGATCTGGCCGCCGAGCCGGGCCGCGAAGCCGCCGAACGTGATGAGTCGGCGCCTCGCCCCGCACGCGGCGCACGCGGGCATCAGGCCGCGCCAGCCCACCAGGCCCCGCCCGGCGTCCGCCAGTCCCCGGGCCGGCCGCCCGCACCCGCACGGGCCGACCCGCACGGCCCGCACCCGCTGCCGGCTGTAGCGCAGGCCGCGCTCGTAGCGGATGAACCGCCCGGAGGCCACGACTTCCAGCAGGACCGCGTCCCGGTTCTCGGTCGCGCAGCTCAGGGCCCGCGCCTCGGCCAGCGAGTTCAGGCAGTAGAAGCCGCAGCTGCACCGCCGCCGGGGCGGAACGTGCCGCTGGCTCCACACGCACGACGCCTCGGCGGTTGCCCCGTAGACGCGCTGGGCGCCCATGGACAGCCCGGCGAACCCGGCCCGCCCGGCGTCCGCGGCCAGAACCGCGTGCGCCAGCTTGAAGCCGGCGAACGGCCGGTCGGGACGTTCACCGGGCGCTCTCCTGGCCAGCACGGCTCAGCTCGCGGCGGTCGGCTCCGGCTCCGGCGCGGGCCGTGGGGAGACCTCGGGCGCTTGCGCGTCCGTTCCCTCCACCGGCCGGACTGCCTCTTCGCCGACGGTGACCTGCGCGTCGTCGCTGACGAATCCGGTTCCAAGCTCCTTGCCCAGCTGCATGCTCCGCCTCCCTCCGCTACTTGCCCCGTACCCGGACCGAAGGGACGCTATGCGGGCCGGTGCCCGGTCCTAACGACCCGGCGGCGCGGGAAAGCCGCCGACGGCGCTCTCGTAGGCCTGCGCCACCCGCAGGCACATGCCGTCCGCGCCGCGACGGGCGACGATCATCAGGCCGACCGGCAGGCCGTCGGACAGGCCGGCCGGCACGGAGGTCGCCGGGTGCCCGCTGACGTCGAAGGGCGCGGTGTTGGGGATCATCTCCAGGGACCGGGCCAGCTTCTCCTCGCGGCTGGCGCCGGCCGGCGGGATCGTCGACGCCACGATGGGCAGCGTGGGCATCACGAGGACATCCGCGCCGTCCAGCGCGGCGTCGTAGGCGGCGGCCAGGTCCAGGGCCAGGTTCCTGGCCATGGCGTAGTGCCGGCCGTCGTAGCGGTCGATGGCGTAGCGGCCGAGCAGCATGGTCAGCTTCAGCGACTCGGACATCTCGGCGGCGTGTTCCCGGCGGCCCTGGGCGTAGTGCGCGATCAGCTCGGGGTCGTACAGGCCGGGGACGTTCATGCCGTACGCGTTCCCGTCGATCATCTGGTTGGTCGCGCCGTCGGTGGCGATGACGTTCCAGACGTGCAGCCCGTCGCGGTGCCAGGGCAGGCTGATCTCGCTGACGGCCGCGCCCGCCCCGGCCAG
This sequence comes from uncultured Actinomycetota bacterium, assembly GCA_963795055.1. Classification (GTDB taxonomy): domain Bacteria; phylum Actinomycetota; class Actinomycetes; order Streptosporangiales; family Streptosporangiaceae; genus JASHPR01. The sequence continues at coordinate 109,010 of CAWCGJ010000003.1, read as the reverse complement.
CGTGCGTATCGCGGCGCGCACGGTCTCGTCCACGCCCGGCTGGGACAGGCCGGGGAGGCCGAATCCCTCCTCGACGACCGCGATCCGGACCCCGGCGACCCCGGCGTCGAGGTCGGCCAGGTACCCGCCGGCCGGCGGGTCGGTCCGCTGCCGCGGGTCCAGGCCGTCGCGGCCGGCCAGCACGCCGAGCAGCAGCGCGGCGTCACGCACGGTGCGGGTGATCGGGCCCAGGTGATCGAGGGTGTTCTCGATCGGGAAGGCGCCGGTGTAGGGCACCAGCCCGTGGGTCGGCTTGTGCCCGACCGTGCCGCAGAACGCGCTGGGAATCCGGACCGAGCCGCCCTGGTCGCCGCCGATCGCCAGGTCCGCGTACCCGCCAGCGACCAGCGCCGCGCTGCCGCTGGACGACCCGCCCGCCGACTTCGTCCGGTCCCACGGATTGCGGACCGGGCCGCTCCGGGAGGTGTGGCTGCCGCCGGAGAAGCACAGGTCCTCGCACACGGCCTTGCCGACGATCGTCGCCCCGGCGTCCAGGACGCGGGTAACGACCGTGGCGTCGCGGCGGGGCACGAACCCCTCGACCGTCGCCGACCCGTTCATCATCGGCAGCCCGGCCACCTCGATGTTGTCCTTGATCGCGACCCGGCGCCCGGCCAGCGGGCCGTCGCCGGCCGTCTTGATCTCGGACGTGACGTACCAGGCGCTCAGCTCGTTATCGGCCTCGGCCGGCCACCGGTAGGCGCGGCGGGGCGCCTCCGGCCGGCGCGCGGCGTACAGGTCCTCGACGGCGTCGTAGGAGGCCAGCGCGCCGGTGATGATGGCCAGGAACGACTCGACGTCCGACGCGTCCAGGCCGAGCCGGTACCGTCGCGCGATCTCGGCCAGCTCGTCGCTGGTGGGAGGCGTGATAGCCATGGCGGACTCCCCGTGCTGCGAAGGACGACGTGTGGCGGCAGCATAGCCCGGCCGTCGGCCTTCCGGCCGGGGTGTTACGCGTGGCTGAACCCGCCCCGCTCCTCCTTCGACATTGGCACGGTGACCGGGTGCCACCGTCGGACGGCAGGCTAGTGGTCGCGCCCGTTCATTCACCAAGGGTCTTGAGCTGGCGCCGGGCGAGGGACAGGGGTTCGTCTGGTCCAGCCGAGCCTTGCGCTGGCGCGGAGCGTGCGGGCAGGGCCGGGTGGCTGGTTGTTTTGTCGGTGGCTGCTGGTGGGATGGCGGCATGCCCAGGCACCGTGAGCCACAGTCCCCGGCAGTGGTGCACCGCACCGCCCGCACGGGGCTGCGGCTGACCCGGGAGCAGCGGCGGCGGCTGGTGGGGTTGCTGGTCTCGGCCGGGGGACGTGTGGGCCTGCGTGCTGGAGCTGAACGGCTGGCGGCGCGCCCGGCATGATGCTCCGCTGGTTTCGTACCAGGGGTTGTGCCGGGAGCTGGCCGCGGCCGGGCCAGGGTGCTTCGGGGAACTGGACAGCACCGGCGCCCGGTCAGTGCTGCGCCGCTACTCCGACGCCTGGTTCGCTGCGGCTGCCCGCCGCAGGAACGGCGACAGCTCGGCGCGGTTCCCGCGGCGGCGGCGCAGGATAATGCCGGTGCGCTGGTATCACGGCACCTTCGCCCTGGAGGGCCGGCGGCTGCGGATCCCGGTGGCCCGGGGCTGCCCGCCGTTATGGGTGCGGCTGGACCGGGACCTGCCTTACCCGGCGGGCCAGGTCCGGTCGGTCACGCTGCTGTACGACGCTGGCCGGCTGTGGACCGACATCACGGCCGAGGTCCCGGTGGCGGCCTACCCGGCGGGCGCGGAACCGGATCGCGGCCGGGTGGCCGGGGTGGACCTGGGCATCATCCACCCGTACGCGGTCGCCGGGCCGGACGGGCAGGCGCTGCTGGTGTCCGGGCGGGCGGTCCGCGCCGAGCATTACCTGCACCTGCAAGACGCCAAGGCGCGACACCGGGCTGTTGCCCGCCGCGCCCCGAAACCGGGACAGCGCGGGTCACGGCGCTGGCGGCACCACCGGCGCCGCCAGCGGATAGTCGAGGCGCGGCATCGGCGCCGGGTCCGCCAGGCCCAACACGAGGCCGCGACGGCCGTGATCGGCTGGGCCGTCACGCGCCGGATACCCTGGCAGACACCTGCCCGCCCCGCCGGTTACCGCCGGCCGGGGAGTCGCTCGCCCCACCGCGAGGACTTCGTAACGGCCACCGCCGAACATACGAAGAGGTGCACTTCCCCGAGTACTACGAGCCGTGGGGAGGATGAAGAAGGTTCACTGACGCCGGCCCGCCAGCCAGGCCGCCCGGCCGCCCCGGCGCCGTCTGGGATACTGGCCCGATGTCCCAGACCGTCATCCCCATGTCCACCACGGAGACCCTTCCGCAAGGCCTGCCAGAAGGCCGGGTGATAAACCGCTGCGCGATATTGACGAGCCGCGATCACCCGAATCCCGGAACGGCCCGGGACGGCCTGGCCGAATGGGCGCAACGAAGCAACTTCGATGCCGTGGTGGGCGTCCAGCTGATCGCCGTCCCCGAGGTAGTCGCGCCGGGTGAGTCAAGAACGGTGGTCAAGTGGGCGGCCTACGGGACGGCGATCGGCTGGTAAGGGTAGCCGGGTTCACTCTGAGCGCAGGGCCGCCGCCGGGCTCAGCCGGGCGGTGCGCCGGCAGGCCGGGAGCGTGACCGCGATCGCGGCGAGGATGGCGGCGGGTACCGTGAGCAGCACCACGGTCACCGGCGTGATGGCGTCGGTGGACAGGCCGACCTCGTTGGCGAACAGCGCCCAGGCCCAGTGCCCGGCGGCCACGCCGAGCGGCAGGCCGGCCAGCAGGGCCACCGCGGTCAGCGCCGTGACCTGCCAGGCGGTGATCGCGGCCAGTTGCCGGCGCAGCAGCCCGAGGGTCTTCAGGATCGCGAACTCACGGCGGCGCCGGCGCGCGGACGACATCGCGAACTGGGCGAGCACCGCGAGCCCGAGCACGGCCAGGACGCCGGCCAGTATCTCGGGCGTGGCGTCGATGCGGGCGTAGTCCCTGACACCGTTCGGGCGCTGGTCGGTGACCACGCACGTGGGCTGCTCCACGGCGTCGCAGAAGGTAGCCATGGCCCGGCCGAACGCGGCGATGTCCGCGGTCTGGCGGGGCCCGGGGGCGAACCTCAGCAGCACGAAGTTGTAGCCGCGGCCATTGCCGGCCGAGGACTGCGGCGCGAGCATCGCCGCGGTCACGACCGCGCCCTGCCCCAGGTCGGTCGCGGTGAAGCTGCCCTGGCCGAAGTACGGGAAGATGGCCCGGCCGACGATCACGGCCGGGGCCGCCGAGCGGCCCGGGGGCGCGAACGGCACCGGCTGCCCGATGTTCCTGCCGACCTGGCGGAGCACCGAGGTGCCGAGCACGATCTCGCGGGCCGAGTGCGGCAAGCGGCCGGACAGCAGGGTCGGCGAGGCTATCGGTCCCCGGCCGGGGGCCAGGCCGATCGCGGGAATGACCGTGTTACCGATCGTCACGGTGCCGTGCACGCCGTACGTCCAGCCGGACAGGCCGGGCACGTGCCCGGTCAGCCGGGCGAACTGCTGCGGCGTGATGACCCCGAAACCGAGGTCTATCTCGGCGTCCCAGTTCTGGCCGTACAGCCGCGGCGTGTGCACCAGGTGGAGCAGGTTCGCGCCGAACGTCGCGGCGCCGGCCACCGCAGCTACCGACAGGACCAGGCCGGCCAGGGCGCTGCGCACCGGCACCGCGGTGCGCCCCTGGCCCGGGTCGAAGGCGAGCCGCACGCCGGTCACGGCAGAGACCGGCGCGCCGGCCCGGGCCAGCCGCTCGGCCGCCTGCGAGCGGCGCCCCGGCGCGGCGGCCGCGTCACGCTGGGCCGCGTGCCGGGCCGAGGCCAGCCGCCAGGCCGGCCAGGCCACCCGGGCCAGCAGCAAGATCACGGTTGCGGCGAAGCCCACGGCCAGCACCGGGACGTCGACGCTCAGCCCGGGATCGGGCTCTGCTGTCCGGGCCGGCCCGATCGGCATGAGCGGCGAGGCCGCGATGGCCACGCCGCAGGCCAGCGCCGCGCCGGCGGCCACCGCCGCGGCGACTTGGATCAAGCCGGTGGCCAGCAGCTGGCCGCGGGTCATGCCCAGCGCCGCGAGCGCGCCGTTGTCCCGGGACGCCGCCAGCAGCTGCCGCGAGGCCGCCTGGCCCACCACGAGCAGCGCGGTGACCGCGAGGACCAGCGCGAACAGGGCCAGCGCCACCGCCTGCGGGCGGATCGAGCGCTCGACCGCGGCGGCCTGCACGGTCTCGTCGGCCACGAATATCTGCCCCCCGGTGGCCGCGCGGTACTTGCCCGCCGCGAGGGCCTGAGCCTCGCTGGTGAAGCGGCTGACCGTATAGCCCGGCCGCAGCCTCACGTACGCGCCGTCGTAGGCCTGGTAGCGGACGCCGAGCTCGTGCCAGAGCGCCGTGCTGCCGACGATTGTCGGGGTCTTGTCCAGGTCGTTGACGGGGACGGCCGAGCCGCGGTCGATCATGACGCCGACCACGCGCTCGGACAGCCGGCGGAGGTGGGTGACGTCGGAGCCGGCCAACGCCTCCATCCCGAGCCTGCTGCCGACCCGCACGTGCAGCTGTTGCGCACCGGTCTGGTCGATCATCACCTCATCGGGGCGGCCCGGGTCCGGCTGCCGCCCGGCGAGCATCCGCGGGATCTCCAGCGCGTGGCCGAACCGGCCGTCCAGCGGCACGGTCACGGCGCCGGCGAAGTCCGCCTTCCCGCCCGGCCCCGCCGGCCCCACCTGCAGCCCGACGACCGGGGCGATGGCCGCCACGCCCGGCAGCCCGCCCAGCGCCTCGTCGTAGCGGCCGCCGAACCCACCGCCGGCCTGCCGATGAGCACGTCGGACGCCTTGGACGCGGCCAGGAACCTCGGGTAGGCGCTGTCGGTCCGCCGCGCGCCCGCCACGGCCGTGAACACCACGCTCCCGGCCAGCCCTACCAGCAGGGCCAGGACCAACCAGCCCAGCCAACGGGCGCGAAGCTCATGCCCAACCAGGCGCAGCACCGCTCGCATTCCGTCAGTCTCGTCCCTGTCTCGAAGACCGGCCAGGGTGGTGCCTGGCCACCGCGCGGTGGGCCCACCACCACCGCGGCGCGCCGCGTCACGGGCCGCCTGCCGGACGGAGTTTATGCGGGTCGCAGCGCGGCGGCGACACGCTCCACGATCTCGGCCAGGACGGGGTGCGGCGTGGCGAAGTTGAGCCGGAACGCTCCCGGCCCGCCCGCGCCGAACGCGGGCCCGTCCACCACCGTGACGTGCGCGCGCTCGGTGACCAGCTCGCCAGGCGAGCCCGGCAGGTCCATGCCGGTGCAGTCGAGCCAGGCGAGGTAGGTGCCGTCGGGCGGGCGGTAGCGCACCTGGGGCAGGTGCCGGGCGAGCAGGCCGGCCAGCAGGCGGCGGCTCTCGTCGAGGTAGGCCAGGACCTCGTCCAGCCACGCCTCGCCGTGCCGGTACGCGGCGGTGTTGGCCACCACGCCGGGATTGCTGGCGCCGTGCGCGGCGAAGAACCCCATCTCGTCCCAGCGCTGCCGGTCGGGCTCGTTGCTGAGGATGACCTGGGCGCACTTGAGGCCGGGCAGGTTCCACGCCTTCGACGCGGACGTGGCGGTCAGGGTGTGCGCGGCCGCGGTGTCGCTGGTCGACGCGTAGGGCAGGTGGCGCTGCCCCGGGTAGATGATCGGCCCGTGGATCTCGTCGGCGAAGACCCGCCCGCCGTGCCGGTCGACGACGTCGGTGAGCTGCGCGATCTCGCCGGCGGTGAAGACCCGGCCCAGCGGGTTGTACGGGTTGCAGAAGATGACCAGGTGCCCCCCGGCCCGGAACGCGTCGGAGATCGCGTCGAGATCGAGGGTGAACAAGCCGGCGTCGCCAGCCATCCGGACCTGGATGATCTCGCGGCCGAGGAATCCCGGCACGGTGAGGAACGGCATGTAGGCGGGCGTGGGCAGGATGACCGGCGACCCCGGGCGGGAGAACCGCGTGATCGCGATCTCCAGCGCCTTGAGCACGTCGGGGACGTTATGGATCAGCGCCGGATCGACCTCCCAGCCGTAGCGGCGCCGCTGGAATTCCGCGCACGCCGCGGCGAGCGCGTCGGCCAGGGGCGGCGGCAGGTAGCCGAAGTTCGCGTCGGCCGACAGCCCGGCGAGCGCGTCGAGGATCGGCGGGGCGGCGCCGAAGTCCATCTCCGCCACGGCCGCCCCGAACCCGCCCGGGCCCGGGGCGGTCCACTTGTAGCTGCCGCGGGCCCGCAGCATCGCCGCGGTGGTGGTCTCGATGACCTCTCGGAAAGTTTCTGCCACACCGATATCCTCCATCCATGCCGGAGGTGCTCACCGCGCCGCGGGTCCTGACCGGCGACCAGGCCGTCGCCGACGGCGCGGTCGTGATCGGCGACCGCACCGTGAGCTGGGTCGGCCCCGCCGAAAACCTGCCGGGCGAGTACGGGCCGCTGCCGCGATCGGACTACCCGGAATCGACGATCATGCCGGGGCTGATCGACAGCCACGTCCACCTCGGGTTCGACGGCGGCCCGAACCCGGCCGCGCGGATGCGCGGCGCCACCGACGGGCAGCTGCTGGCGCTGATGCTGCACAGCGCCCGGCAACTGCTCGGCGTGGGCGTGACCACCGCCCGCGACCTGGGCGCCCGCGCCTACCTGGACGTGGTCGTCCGCGAGGCCATCGCCGAGGGCCTGGCCCGCGGCCCGCGGATGGTCGTGGCCACCCGCCCGGTCACCGTCACCGGCGGCCACTGCTGGTTCATGGGCGGCGAGGCCGACAGCGAGGACGACCTGCGGCGCATCGTCCGCACCCACCACAAGCACGGCGCCGACCTGATCAAGGTGATGGCGACCGGCGGGTTCATGACGCGCGGATCGGCTCCCTGGCACGCCCAGTTCACCACCGCGCAGCTGGCCGTGATCGTGGAGGAGGCCCGGCGGGTCGACAAGCCGGTCGCGGCGCACGTGCACGGCATCGAGGGGATCCGGCGCGCCGTCGAGGCCGGGGTCACCACGCTCGAGCACTGCTCGTTCGTCACCGAGACCAACGAGCGGCGCTTCGACGAGGCCCTCGCCGCCCAGATCGCGGAGCGGCAGATCTTCGTCTGCCCCACCATGAACGTGAACGCGCCCTACATCGCCGCGCTGACCGGCATCAAGGTCGGCGAGCACGCCAAAGCGCTGCGCGAGGCGGGGGTGCGGATCATCACGGGCACCGACGCGGGCATCGACAACACCCCGCATCACCAGTACGTCGGCGGGCTGGAGTACCTCGTGACCCTGGGCTTCCCGCCCGCGGACGTGCTCGCGATGGCCACCACCGAGGCCGCGGCGGCGCTCGGCGTCGACGCGATCACCGGCCGCCTCGAGCCCGGCTACGAGGCCGACGTGATCGTCGTGGACGGCGACCCGCGCGCCGACATCGCCGCGCTCGGCAGGCTGCGCCGCGTCATCGCCCGCGGCCGCGACTACCTGCCCGACAGCGGCCGGTTTGACGTCAGCGCCCCCGGGACGCCGTTCGCGTCACCCGAGCACAGCGTCGATCTCCGGTTGCTCGAAGAGGCGACCAGGCGGCGCCTGACCGTCAAGCCGGGCGGTACCCGCCGTAGATGACGTTCTCCATCTGCTTCCAGTAGACGTCGATGCCGGCGAACCCGGCCGCTTGCAGGTACTCCAGCTGCCGGGCCAGGGGGATGATGTAGCGGACGTGGTTGTCCCAGCGGGCCTGCTCCTCGGCGGTGCGGTGCGCCCGCTTGTGGGCCGTCTCCGGGTCGTCGTCGTCGTCGACCCGCTGCCACGCGGCTTCGACCAGGGGATCCTCCGCGCGCACCGGGTCGTAGTTCAGGTACCAACCGCCCGGTGCCAGGTGATCGTAGATCTCGGCGAACAGCCCCCGCTTGCGCTCGTCGGGCAGGTGGTGCACGCACATCGAGGTCACCACGGCGTCGAGCGCCGCCGGGATCGCCGCGGGCCACTCGCCGGTCGTCATGTCGAACTCGACGTAGGTGTACCGCCCCGCGAAGGGCTCCATCTCGCGCTCGCCCGCGCGCATCATCTGGGCCGAGAAGTCGGCCAGGATCGCCTGGCTGCACGGGCGCAGCGCGAGGATCGCGCGCGACGCGGCCCCGGTCCCCGCCCCCAGGTCCAGGAACGTGAACTCGTCCTGCTCGGCGAACGGCAGCAGGACGGCCATGAGCCGCCGCTGCGCCACCCGGTGCCGCTCGCGCCGCGCCGCTTCCGCCGCCCAGTTCGCGACGATGGTCTCTGACTGCCAGATGGCCGCGTTCGTGTCCGCCGAGTGCTCCATGAGCCTGAACCTTTTTCATCCGTGGATCTCAGGCTCAGGGTACGTGGGCAGCCCAGGGGAGGATGGAAAGGGCTCACCAGCGGTAGCCGGGCGCGGTCAGGTGTCGACGTTCGGGTTGCCGGGACCGATGGGCACCAGGCGGGCCGGGGGTTCGGGGAGCACCACCTCGGACCGGACGCTCAGGTCGGGCCCGACGTGCACGAGCTCGCCCGGGGCCAGCATGCGCCAGCCGCTCTCGCCGTCGAGTTCCTCGGACGCGACCACCACGGACGGGGCGGAATGCAGTTCGGGCACGTGGAAGGACGACGTCGCGCTGCGGACGTGCAGGCCCGGCCGCCCGGCGGGATCCTGGCTGCGGCCGGCCTGCCGCTCGATGACGTGCAGCGCGTGCTGGTCCGGGTAGCGCAGCGCCCACAGCTCGCCCGGCGTGATCACGATCGTGTTCAGCGACGAGACCGGCAGGCGGGCGGCGATCCACCGGGCCGCGGCGGCGATCCCCGCCCCGACGTCGCCGCCGTGCGCGTCGGCCTGCTGGATGATCAGCGCGAAGTAGCGCTCGGAGTCGGTGTCGCCGAGCACCAGGCTGGCGTGGGAGCCGAGCTGGGCGTCCAGCTGGGCCAGCTCGCCGAACCCGCCGTTGTGCGCCATGATGCTGCCTTGCATGGCGAAGGGGTGGGTGTTTTGCACCGTCCGGCCGCCGGTGCTCGCCAGGCGCACGTGCGCGACAAACGTCGCGGACTCGGCCTGCCGGGCCTCGCGGGTGAACTCTTCGTCCTGGAACGCCGGCTCCGGCTGCTTGTCGAGCACCCCCGCGCCAAACGGGTCGAAGAACCCGATGCCGCTCCCGTCGACGTTGCGCCGGCTCTGCGCCTCCAGCGAGTCCGGGGCGTCCAGCAGCCAGAACGTCGCGTGAACCCGGGCGGTGCCCGCGGTCAGCCCGAACAAGCGGCACATGGCGTTCCCTCCGCACGGTCATCGTAACGGGCGGGTCCGGGACTGAACCCTTTTCATCCTCCCGATGCCTGCCCACGTGCCCAGTACCTGACATCAACGGATGAAAAGAGTTCCCTGATCACAGCCGGAAGACGTGCTCGGCGTTCGTCTGGAAGAACGCCTTCTTGCCGGCCGGGCCGAGCGGCAGCTCGTCCTGCGCGGTCACCTCGGCGGCCACGTACTGGTACGGGTAGTCCATCGCGTACAGGACCCGGTCGCCGCCGAGCACCTCGCGGGTGAACATGATCGCCGGGGCCCAGGCCATGCCGCTCGTGGTGACCCACACGTTGCGGCGCAGGTAGTCGCTCGGCCGCGCCTGCAGTTCCCGCATTTGCGGGTAACGCCGGGAGCGAACCGTGGCCGCGTGCATGTAGTCCAGGCGAGCGACCCAGAACGGCAGCGCCTCCCCCAGATGCCCCACCACCAGCCTGAGCCTGGGAAAGCGGTCAAAGACGCCCGCCACGATCATGCGGAGCAGGTGCAGCCCGGTCTCCACGCCGAACCCGAAGATCGCGCCGTCCAGGCCGGCCGCGAGCATCGGCTCGATCAGGCCCCGGGACGGCGTGTTCGGGTGCAGGTAGACCGGGGTGTCGAGGGCCTCGGCGGCCTCGAGCACGGGCCAGAACTTCGGGTCGTCCAGGTACTCGTCGCGGGTGTGCGAGTTGATGATCACTCCCTTGAAGCCCAGGCTCCGCGCGCCGCGCCCGATCTCCTCGGCCGCGCGCTCGGGATCTTGCGGCGCGATAGCGGTCAGGCCGTAGAACCGGCCGGGATGCCGCCGGCAGGCCTCGGCCAGCTGGTCGTTGGCCAGCGCCGCCATGGCCGACCCGCGGTCGGGGTCGAAGATCTGCGGGCCGGGGCGGTCAGCGAGATGACCTGCTGGTCGATGCCGGCCGCGTCCATGTCGGCCAGGCGGCGCTCGCCGAGGTCGACCAGGCGCTCGCGCAGCGAGCGGGGGCGCTCGGCGTCGCTGTACAGATAGAAGCCCCACAGGCTACGGAAGCCGGGGTCGTCGACCGCCCCGGAGTCCAGCATCTCGCGCCACGCGGCCAGGATCTCCGGCGTCGCGAACGCCTCCTCGGTGGCGATCCGCAGGTACCCGGGGCTATCCGCCGGCATGCGGCACCACCTCCTGGCCGAGCAGGCGCACCTGGTCGAGGTCGTCCACGTCGTAGATGTGGAAGTACACGGTGTCGAGGCCGGCCTCGGCGAGCTGCTCGAGCCGGCCGAGCACGTCGCCGGGCACGCCGACCACGCCCGCGCTCAGCAGCCGCGCGCCTGCCTCGCCGAGGAAATCCTGGTGCCGCTCGGCCTCGGCCCGGGTGGCGGCGCAGCACACCGGGAGCGTGGTCGACAGCCGAATGTCATGCGAGTCCCGGCCGTGCTCGGTGACCACCCGGCGGAAGTAGGCGAACCGCTCGGGGAGGCCCGCGCCGAGGCCGAGGCCGGTGTTGAACTCGTCGGCGAACCGGGCCGCGAGCGCGGGGGTCCGGCGTGGCCCGCCGCCGCCGATGATGATGCGCGGCCCGCGCCGCGGGCCCGGCGTCCCGGCCAGGTCACGCGCGGTGGCCGGGAAGTTCGCGCACTCGTCGAGCTGAAAATGCTTGCCGGTGAAGCTGAACCGGTCCCCGGGCGGCGTGGACCACAGCCCGGTGATCACGCTGAGCGCCTCCTCGAGCCGGTCGAAGCGCTCGCCGACCGGCGGGAACGGGATGCCGAACGCGTGGTGCTCCCGCTCGTACCATCCGGTCCCGATGCCGAGCTCGACCCGTCCGCCGCTCATCGCGTCCACCGTGGCCACCTCGATGGCCAGCTGCCCGGGCTGCCGGAACGTGCCGGCGGTCATCAGCGTGCCCAGCGTGACCCGGCTGGTCTGGATGGCCAGGCCCGCCAGCGTGGTCCAGGAGTCCGTCGGCCGCAGCGCGGGCTCGTTGGGCTCGATGCCCAGGAAGTGGTCGGAACGGAAGAACGCGTCGAAGCCCGCCTCCTCGGTGGCCCGGGCGAGCGCCAGTATCTGGTCGTAGGTGGCGCCGTAGCGTGGCTCCAGCAGCACGCGCAGCCTCATGGCCGTCTCCTTCGGGGCTGGTCATTCAGGGTCTGGGGGGCGGGGAACCGGGAACGGGGAGTGCCCGCCGCCGTCAAGTACCAGGATCTGCCCGGTCATGTAGTCCGCGCCCGCGTCCACCAGGTACGCGACGGCCGCGGCGATGTCCTCGGGCAGGCCCACCCGGCCCACTGGGATGTTGCGTCCCCGGCGGGCCAGCTCGGCGCCGGTGTCCAGGTCGGGGTCCTCGCTGAGGATGGCCCGGCTGGTCCCGACCGCCCCGGGGCAGATCGCGTTGACGGTGATTCCCCAGGCCGCGACGTCCAGCGCCATCGACCGGGTGAGCGCGATCACGGCGGCCTTGGAGGCCGCGTACGCAGCCGAGCGCGGCACCGCGACCACGCCGGCCATCGACGAGATGTTGACGATGCGGCCCGAACGCTGGCCGCGCATGACGGGGACGGCGAACCGCGACATCAGGAACGTGCCGCGCAGGTTGACCCGCACGACTTCGTCCCATACGCCGATCGGGACCTCGGTTATGTCGCCCCGGTCCAGGCCCTGCGGCGCCGCGGCGTTGTTGACCAGGATGTCGAGCCGCCCGTACCTGGCGACGGCCTCGCCCACCATCCGCTGCGCGTCGTCGGCGTCGCCGATGTCGCCCAGCACCGCGGACGCGGTCCCGCCGTCCGACGTGATCTCCTCGACCAGGCTCTCGACGCCCCGCCAGCCTTCCGCGCCGCTGACGCCGACCTTCTCCTGCCGCCGGTTGAGCACGCCGCCCGGCTGCTTGTCGCTGACCACGACCGCAGCGCCCGATCTGGCCAGCAGGCGGGAGATCGCCCGCCCCATGCCGTCCCGCTTGCCGCACCCGGTGACGAGGGCCACCCGCTCCGCGGTCACTGGATACCGACCGCGGTGCCGGACCAGAGCCCGAAGACCCGCACGACCATGGAGATCGCCGCGTTCCTGGCCCCGGCCACCACGACCGGCACGTGCTGGCGCGACGGCAGGATGCGGGAAAAGCTGTCTCCCGGGCCCGCGGCCGCGCCGTCCGCCGCGAACCGGACGTTGTTCTCGTTGACCCCGTCCTTGCCGGCCCGCCGCAGCTCGCCGCGGGTCCGGCCGCAGTGCTCGATCAGCCAGTCCTTGACCCCGGCCTTGGAGAAGCCCGCGGCGGCCAGCAGCTGCGCGTGCTCGGGGCAGAAGACCACCCCGCACGAGGTATCCCGGAAGATCAGCGCGCCGGTGCGCGAGATCGTGTCGGCGAAGTCCCACAGCACCTGCTCCGGGTCCTGGGTGTGCCGGTTGTCCACGAACTCGCAGGTGCGCAGCAGCGTCGCCGACACCGCGCTGGCCCCGGCCGGCTGCCCGGCCTCGACCGAGAGCGGCTCCCACGGGCTCTCCTCCTCGTTCTCCGCGATGCAGATCGACCAGCGGCCGGGGAGGCCCTGGGTGGCCTGCTCCAGCACGTGGGGCTGGACGCCGAAGACGTTGCGGACGATCAGCCCGACCGAGCGGGCAACCGTGGCGTTCGGGCGGAATCCCGGGCCGAAGACGCCGCCGCCGGCGTTGAAGCCGAGCTCGCCGCGCACCGGGCCGTTCAGCACGATCAGCGGGGCCGGGCCGCTGGTGCTCTGCCAGCCGCCGCCGCGCGCGGCGCGCTCCAGCATGAGCGCCTCGAAGGCGGCGAGGACCACGGGGAAGTACTCGGGCTGGCAGCCGGCCATGGCCGCGTTGATCGCCGCGAGCTCGACCGTGCAGTCGCGGCCGGTCGCCTCCAGCGAGCCGATGATCTCCTGCGGGCCGCGGCCGGTCTGGGCCAGGAACCGGTCCAGCAGCGGCTGCGAGACCGGGACCAGCGGCAGCCCGTCCGACCAGTCCTGCTGGTAGCAGTACTCGATGGCCTGCTGCGCGAGGTCGGGATCCGGCCTGCCGGACTCGGGCATCAGCGTGGGTCGGTGAGCAGCGCGACCACGTCCGGCAGCACGGCCAGGGCCCGCTCGCGCACCTGGGCCGGCGTGAGCACCGCGACCGGGTGCGGGGTGGTCGCGTACTGGTAACCCGGGGCGCCGCGCAGCCCGGCGATCGCGTCGGCGCTGCCGGTGAAGGCGTCGCTGCAGATCACCGCGGCGGGAGTGCCGCGGGTCTCGAGCACCACGCCGTCGGCGACCGCCGACGCGCTGCAGGACCCGCAGTCCCCGATCCCGGTGACCACGACGTCGCACTCGGCGGTCAGCTCCTTGAGCAGGCACTCGGGCGCCGGCTGGGCGAAGGCCGCCTTGGTGCGGGCCAGGATGCCCGCGGCGCCGTGCCGCTCGACCAGCAGCTTGCCGACCTCCTCCAGGAAGATGTCGGCGTTCTGCTTGGTGTTCACCAGCAGCCCGACCTTCGCCCCGGTCAGGCCGCGGCGGCGCGGCGCCAGCGCCAGGCCCTCGCTCTGTCCCGGCTCGGCGGCCGGAGCGCGCCCGGCCCCGCCCGTCGGGTCCAAGATCGCATTAGGCATGTGGGTTCACCCTTGTGGCCCGGGCCAGAGATCGGCGGCGAACGTATGACAAGTCCGCTTACGGGCACAGTAATGTAGGTGGCCATTCCTGTCACGCTGTCCGGCTTAAGTTCCGGGGCCGAAAGGGTTATCGCCCGCGCCCTGACCTGCCTGGTTCGGAGCATGTTGGCGACCGGACGGCCCGTTATGGATAACTTTCCGTTCCGGTCGTATCGCAGAACGTCACGCGTTGGCGCGGGCGGGACGGCCGGAGGGGGTGCCGTCCCGCCCGCCGAGGGGCCCGGTCGGCCGCGGGCTACCCCTTGTACAAGGTGGCCGAGCCGTCCGAGTTGATGATCTCCATGGCGGCGAGCACCTGGGAGATGTTCTCGTAGTTGGACGGCGTCCGCGCCCACACGATGCCCAGCGTGTTGATGTCCAGGTGCTGGAGCTTCTGCATGACCTTGGTCTCGTCCGTGGTGCCGGCCGACTTGATCGCCCACTGGACCTCCAGCCCGGCGTCCCAGCCCTCCTGGCTGTTGTCCAGCTGGTTGTCGCTGCTGTACCCGGCGGCGCGCATCCCGGCGAAGTACGCCTTCAGGCCCGCCGCGGTCTGCTGCTCCTGGGACCCGGTGCCCTGCTCGGCCGCGGTCAGCCAGTCCTCCATGGAGCCGAGCACGTAGATGTTCTTCATCACCGAGGGGCCGCCGGCCGCGGAGATGAAGCTGGGCAGCTCGCATGCGGAGCACTCGCTGATCGGGATCGTGGGGTCCTGGGCCCGGATGGCCCGGATCGCGGTGATCGAGTCGGTCCCGGGCACCAGGCCGAACAGGATGATCTGCGGCTTGGCCGCCAGCATGGCCAGGACCTGCGGCGTGACGTCCGTGGCGCCCACCTGGTCGATCTGGGTGGAGACGAGCTGGAAGCCGTACTTGGCGGCCAGCGCCTGCACGCTGCCCTTGTTGGCCAGGCACACCGACCCGCAGTTGTCCTCCAGCAGCGCCACCCGCGTGTAGTGGCGCGGCACGATCAGCTGCTGCACCGAGGCCAGCTGGTCGTTGTAGAAGACGTCGTAGAAGCCGGGGAAGCCCCACGAGTTCAGCTCGTTGGCCGGGTACCCGTTGGTCTGCCAGCCCGAGGACAGGCTGATCAGGATCGTGTGGTACGAGATCGCGAGCGGCAGCGCGGACTCGGTGTCGGCCCCGGACTCCGGCCCGATGATGAAGCTCGCGTGATCGGACAGGATGCACTTGCGCGCGATGAGCTCGGACTGGGATGCCGACGAGTTGTTGTTCATCGTGACGTAGGTGACCTTGTGACCGAGGATTCCCCCGGTGGCGTCGACGTGCTTGAAGAACGCGCTGGCGCCCCAGTTGTCGGTCTGCCCGATCTGCGCGTACGGGCCGGACAGCGCCAGGTCACCGCAGGCCACGATCGGGGTGTTCCCCGATGCGCTCGCGCCCGAGGATGAGCTGCCGCAGCCGGCGATGGCCATGGCCGCGGCCGCCGCCACGGCCAGCGCGGCCAGGACCCGTCTTCTCGCTGGTCTGTTGTTCATCGTTGCTGCCTCACCTTCGTGACTTTCCCGGTTCGAACCTCCGCGAGGAGGACCTGCGCCAACGTGACCTCCCATTCCTGCCGCCGCGGCGGGCAGCGGCTACTGGCCGATGAGCAGGGCGTTCACCACCGCCGAGTCGTTGAATTCCGCCGGGCTGCCCTCGAAGACCAGCCGGCCGTAGTCCAGGACGAAGATCCGCTCGGTGATCTGCGCGACCAGGCCGAGGTCGTGCTCGACCAGCAGCACGCAGGTCATCTCCCCGATCGCGTGCAGCACGTCCTTCAGGCGCTCGCGCTGCGGCTCGCTGAGCCCGGCGGCGGGCTCGTCGAGCAGCAGCAGCCGGGGGCGGGGGGCGATGGCCCGGGCGAACTCCACCATCCGCTGGCTCTCCAGCGTCAGTGACGACACGTCCCGGCCGCTGAGCCGGCCCATCCCCAGGTAGTCGAGGGCCTGCGCCGCCTTGTCCCTGGCCTCGGCCAGGCGGCTGCGGGCGATGCCGACCGCGATGCTCGACCGGTGCGAGGCCAGGCACGACACCGCGACGTTGTCCAGCACAGTGCGCCCGGCGATCAGGTGCACCGCCTGGAAGGTGCGGCTCACGCCCAGGTGGAAGCGCTGCTGCGGGAGCAGGCCGGTCACGTCGGTGCCGCCGAGCAGCACCCGTCCCGCGGACGGGCTGACCGTGCCGCCGATCACGCCGAGCAGCGTGGACTTTCCGGCGCCGTTCGGGCCGCACAGCCCGTACCGGCCGCGCGCCGGGAGCGCCAGGCTCACGGCGTCCAGCACGTGCAGCCCGCCGTAGTCCTTGCTCACCCCGGCGCACTCGAGCAGCGGGGCGCCGTCCGCACTCCCGGCCGGGGGCTGCCAGCCGGTCACCCGCAGTCCGACTGCGGCGGGAGCGGCGGTCCGGCCGACGGCTCCCGCCGACACTGCGGCGGCCGACACCGAGGCCTCCACCGGGGTCTGCGGGGCGGCGTCAGCCGCCGTGACGCCGGCCGGGGCCGCCGGAGCCGGCCTCCGCCGCGCCAGCCGGGCCCGCAGCGTGGCGACGATCCCGGCCAGGCCTTCGGGGTCGACCAGGAGCACCACGGTGATCAGGGCGCCCTCGACGAGCAGGATGTTGACGCTGACCCACTCGCTCGCCCCGGACACGTACTGCACGGCCAGGGCGCCCACGACCGCCCCGAGGATGCTCCGCCGACCGCCGACGAACAGCATGATCAGCAGCGACAGCTCGGCCGCCGCGCTCACCAGCGTGGCCGGCACGAACAGCTGGGTCCCGGCGTACACCGCGCCGCCGAGCGCGGCGAACGCCGAGCCGAGAACGAACAGCTCGAGCTTGCGGCGCGGGGTCGAGATCCCCATGGCCGCGGCCGTCCGCTCGTCCACGCCCAGGGCGTACAGTTCCAGGCCGATGTCGGAGTGCAGGATCCGGCTGGAGACGAAGACCACCGCGCCGAGGACCAGGACCGTGATCACGCCGTTGCCGACCGCGATCGCCTCGGGCGTGGCGCCCGGCCAGAGGTTCCCGGACAGCGGCATGCCCACCGACCCGCCCAGGTACCCGGCCGAGCTGACGTACCCGGTGGCGATCAGTGGGAGCATGATCGTCGCCACCGCCAGGGCCAACCCCGAGGCCCGGGTGACGACCGCCCCGAGCAGCAGGGCCACGAGCCCGCTGCCGACCATGACGACCGGCGCGGCCAGCAGGGTCGGCATGTTCAGATGGGTGTTGAGCAGCGCCGCGCCGTAGGCGCCCAGGCCCATGAACACCGACTGGCTGAACGCGATCTGCTGGCTGAAGCCGATCTGAACGGCCATCCCGGTGGTCACGATCGCGTAGGTGAAGGCCAGGACCACGACGCTGCCCAGGTACTGCTGGCCGAAGGCCGCCACCACGACCAGGCCGACGATGACGACCAGGCTGGTCGTGGCCAGCGGGCCGCCCGGGCGCGCGCGGCGGGCCAGGCGGGCGGCGCGGCCCTGGGCCGCCGGGGTGGTGTCGGTCATCATCGTCGGCCCCGGCTCAGCTGCTGACCGCTGACTCGAAGCCGAGGGCCCGCGGCCGGGCCAGGACCAGGGCGGCCAGCAGCGCGTACAGCAGCGTCTGCCCGTATTCCGCGCTGACGTACCCGCCCAGCAGCGCCTCGACCATCCCGATCACGAGCCCGGCCACCAGGGCCCGGCCCGGGCTGCGGAACCCGCCGTAGGCGGCGGCGATGAAGCCGGTCAGGCTGATCACCGCCCCGGAGATGTAGGTGTACCCGGTGATCGGCGACTCCACGATCCCGAAGATGCAGGCCAGGACCGCGGTGCCCACGAAGATGACCCGCCGGTACCGCCGGGTGTCGATGCCGACGATGCGGGCGCCCAGGTAGTTCTCGCCGCAGGCTTCCATCGCCTTGCCGCTCAGCGTGTAGCGAATGTAGAGGGCGAACATCCCGCCGCTCAGCAGCGCGCAGGCCAGGACCAGGATCCCGGCGCGCTCGACGTTCAGGCCCGAGCCGAGGCTCAGCGAGTTGCCCGGCCACAGCGCGGGGGCGGCGTGCACGCTGGTGCCGAACAGGATCTGCGCGACACCCTCGATGAAGAACGACAGGGCGAACGTGAAGAAGAACGTGACCACGATGCCCTCTTGGCGGCGCCGGTCCTGGGCCAGGCTGAGCACCACCCGGTCGTAGCAGTAGCCGAAGGCCGCCACCGCGGCCAGGACGCCGGCGATGGCCAGCGGCAGCGGCCAGTTCTCGACCCGGAACAGGTAGTCCACGCCGAGCGCGCCGACCATGGCGAAGTCGCCCACGGCCAGGTTGAGGATGTTGCACACCCGGTACCAGACGGCGACGCAGACCGCGAAGACCGCGTAGATCGATCCGGTCACGATGCCGGCGATGACGAGGTTGCCGAACTTCATCATGCCGACGGCCCTCCTGCCTGCGGCCCTCGGGCCGGCCGGGGGGACGCGGGCCCGCCCGGCCGGACGACGCCGTTACGGACCTCGACGCGCCGGTCGCAGATCAGCAGCGCCCGCTTCGGGGCCTCCTCGACCACGAGCAGCGTGGTGCCGGCCTGGTGCACCCGCGACAGGGCCTCGTAGACGCGCCGGCTGACCGCCTCGGCCAGCCCGAGGCAGGGCTCGTCCACGGCCAGGATCTTCGGGCCGGCGGCCAGGCCGCGGGCGATCGCCACCATCTGCTGCTGGCCGCCGGACAGGGTGCCCGCCGCCTGGCGCAGGTGCGGCCGCAGGTCGGGGAATAGGTCGAGGGCCCGGCCGTAGGCGTCGGACTGGCGGGCCTTCCTGGCGCTCCGGGTCCAGCTGTAGCAGCCGAGCACGATGTTGTCCGCGGCCGACAGGTTCGGGTACAGCTGCCGCCGCTCCGGAACCAGGGTCAGGCCCCGGCGCGCGGCCCACATCACGTCCCCGGCCGGCGCGGGCGCGCCGAAGATCGTGACCTCGCCGCGCCGCCGGGCCAGGCCCACGATCCCCATCAGCAAGCTGCTCTTGCCGTTGCCGTTGGGCCCGACGATCGCGACCGCCTCCCCCCGGCCGATGCTGAAGGTCGCGTCGCGCACGGCCACGAGGTCCCCGTAGGACACCGACATGTCGGTCACGCTCAGCGCAGTGTCTTCGGCTCGCCTCCGAGGCGCCTCGGGGCGCCCCTCCGGCTCGCTCACGGTGCCCCTCGCTCGCCCGGGGCCGGCTCGGTGAGCACGGCGCCCTCCGGCAGCGGCCGGACCAGGCGCTGGTAGATCCGCAGCCAGCCCTTCTCCCGCGGGCCGGTCCCGCCGCGCGGCGCGGCCAGGCCGGCGCGGCGGCGGTCGAGCTCGGCGTCGGGCACGTCAAGGTCCGCGGTCCGCGCCAGCACGTCGATGCGGATCAGGTCCCCGCGGCGCACCAGCGCGAGGGGGCCGCCCGCGGCGGCCTCCGGGGACACCTCCCCGACCACGATGCCCTTGTTGACCAGGCCGGACAGCTGGCCGTCGGTGACCACGGCCACCTGCCCGGTGAGCCCGGCCCCGTCCAGGGCGAAGACCAGCTGGGACGCCATGCCCATGCCCGGGCTGCCGGTGGGGCCCTGGCCACGCAGGACCACCACCTCGCCCGCGGTCACCTCGCCGCGGCGCACCGCGTCCAGGGCCTGCGCGGGCGTGTCGTACACCGCGGCGGGCCCGGTGAACCGCAGGCTCCGGTCGTCGGCCACGGCCAGCTTGACGATCCCGCCGCCGGGCGCCAGGCTGCCGCGGACCAGCACGATCGTGGGCCGGCGTCCCAGGGCCCGGCCGACCGGGCGGATGATCTCCTCGTCGGCGACCATGACGCCGGCCAGGTTCTCCCCGACCGTGCGACCGGTGAGCGTCATCGCGCCGGTGTGCAGCAGCCGCTCGAGCTGCTTCATCACCGCCCGGGCGCCCCCGGCGTCCTCGAGCTGCTCGATCGAGTGCTCGCCGTTGGGCCGGATCGCGGTCAGCAGCGGCACGTCGTCGGCCAGGTGCTCGAACAGCCGGTAGACGTCGGCCCCGCACTCGGCTTCCGCGGCGACCGCCTGCAGGTGCTTGACCGAGTTGATCGAGCCGCTCACCGACAGGATCGTGATCACCGCGTTGGCGAAGGCCTCCGGCGACAGGATGTCCCTGGGCCGCAGGTCCTCGCCGACCATGGCCACGATGCGGGCCGAGGCCTGCTCGACCGCGTCCCACATCCGCTGGCTGTTGGCCCGGACCGGCGTGCTGCCCGGCAGCGCCATGCCGAGCGCCTCGCAGGCCATGTGCATGGTGTTCGCGGTGCCCACGCCCGGGCACACGCCGGGACCGAGGATGGCGTTCTCGCTCATCTCGGTCAGCTCCGGCAGCGTGAGCTGCCCGTTGGCCAGGTGCCCGGCGGCCAGGAACACGTCCTCGATATCGCAGTGACGGCCCTGGTAGCGCCCGCTGGGCTGGTAGCCGCAACCGACGACGATCGTCGGGATGTTCAGCCTCCCGGCCGCCATCAGCTGACCCGGTGCGGTCTTGTCGCACGACGCCAGGCAGAGCATGCCGTCGAGCTGGGCTCCCTCGACGGCCACCTCGATGTCGTTCACGATCAGGTCGCGCGCGGACAGGATGTAACCGCCGCGGTGCCCCGCGCTGGTGATGAAGTCGCTCGGCGCCGCCGTGCGCACCTCGAACGCCACGCCCCCGGCCCGCTCGATGGCCCGCTTCGCCCGCCCGGCGATCTCGTCGAGATGGCTGAAGCAGATGGCCAGGGCGGAGGACGAGTTCACGATCGCGATCTTGGGCTTGGCCATGTCCTCGTCGGTGAGGCCGAGCGCGCGCCACTGCGCGCGACGGGTGGCCCAGCGCGAGGTGCCCTCGTCGAAGTTGCTACGTAGCGCGGGCACGGCTCAGCTCCGTTCTCGTGCGGGCGCCGGGCTCACCTCCACGACGCCCTGGTCGGCGTCGATGCGCACCCAGTCGCCGGTCCTGATCACCGCGCAGGGATCGCGGTCGAGGTCGGTGACGGCGGGTACCCGGGTCACCACCGCTCCGAGCGCGGCCTTGGTGCTCACCCGGGCGAAGATCATGCCGATCGGGGCGGTGCCCAGCAGCCGGGTGCTCTGGAAGAACCCGGACCATCCGGACGAGCCCTTGGCGCTGGGGAAGACCAGGATCTTGCCGGTGAAGCACTGCCCGAACAGCTCGTGGCGCGGCTCGATGATCACGCCCCGCGCCGGGTCGATGCCGCCCCAGCCGGAGATCGGCTCGTGCGACACCAGCGCCTCGCCCTCGGTGGCGCCGGGGACGACCGTCCGGCCGTGCAGGATGATCGGCGCGGTGCTCATCGCAGGCCTCCCCGCCAGCGGCCGGTCACGGCGGCGTCGACGCACTCGTCGAGGGTGCCGAACCAGGCCTCGATGCCGAGGATCGCGGGCAGGTAGTGCGCCTGCTTCGCCGAATCGGTGGCGAACACCCGGGTGCCCTCGGGCGCGGCCCGGGACATCGCGGGACACGAGTCGGCGAGCACCTTCCCGCCGGCCCGCTCGATGATCTCGGTGTGGCCGCTGCGGTCGGCGACGTCCTTGAGCGCCCGCGGCACCATGAGCCACAGCTCGGTGCCCGGGCTGAGCCTGCGCCCGTCCAGCGCCCGCGCCGCCCGCCAGATCTGCTCCACGGAGGCGTGCGGGCAGCCGAGGAGCACGAAGTCCACGTCGGCGCTCGTGCCCTGGGAGTTGAGGTCGGCGTAGACCGCCCGCCGCTCGGCCGGGCCGTACCCGATCTCCTCGGGCACCGATGCCGGGCCGAACGCCGCGCTTAGCGTCGCGGCCTCCGGCGTGATCCCCGGGATGTGGTAGAGCTCGACGCCGCCCGAGGTGGCGGCCGCGGCGCCGAAGTGCTTGAGCTCCGCGAGGTCGGGCCGCCCGATGTCACCCACGATGACCGGGCGCTCCTCGCCGGCGACGCCGCCGGCGAAGTAGCCCAGCAGCCCCCAGTCCAGGAAGTCATCCACCCGGGTCCGGACGTCGATCAGGTGGGTGCCGCCGCGGCCCTGGTCGGTGTGGTTCCCCCAGCACGGGATCTTCCCGGTCAGCGAGGCGGCGCCGGTCGACGCGGCCCCCTCGCAGTTGGTCCGGGCGCCGAGCACGGAGTTGGCGTAGATCACCGCGGACGACTCCATCCACGCGCAGTGCTCGCCGCGCACCGGGATGTTGCCGACCTGGTAGGGCGTGCAGGTGGCCAGGATGCTCACCCCGCGGCGGCCGTAGAACGCCTCGGCGTCGCCCTGCAGCTCGATGTTCTCGGCGGGGTAGGGCGCGATGCCGATGGCGTCCGTCCCGAAGCCGTGCTGCAGCTGGCAGGTCGGCACCCGCATGTCCGGGACGTCGAGGTCGTCGTCGCTGTCCAGGTTGATGACCGCGAACGCCTTGGGCCAGCCGCCCTCGCGGACCAGCCTGACCTTGGCCGGCGACGGCTGGGTCATCGTGCCGGCGACGTTGCGGACGTCGCACAGCCGCTCGGCGCCGAGCGCCTCGCCGTAGCGGACGAGCAGGTCCATCGCGGCCGCGACCGCGGCCCCTTCGGCGCCGTCGAGCATCCCCTTCTCTTCGTCGGTCAGCCTCATCGGCGATCCCTGGCCTTCAGCCGAGGTTCCCGGCCAGCCGCTCGCGCAGCCGGCCCAGGTCGATGTCGTGCACGCTGCCGGGGCCGGCCAGGTCGAGCGCGTGCGCGGCACCCGCGCCCATGGCGGCGCACGGGCCCATCACGCGCACGCTGGACAGCGCGGCGGCGTCCCCGTCGACGCAGCGGCCGGCGGCGACGAGGTTGTGCGCGTCCGGCGGGGTCATGCTGCGCAGCGGGACGTAATGGACGTGGGCGGAGTCGAACATCTCCCACACGTAGCCGTCGGCGCGGTCGTGCAGCTCGATGGGCCAGGCGGTGCGCGCGACCGCGTCGTCGAACCGCGTTCCCGCCCGGACCTCGTCGAGCGTGAGCTGGTGGCGGCCCCGGATCCACCGGGTCTGCCGCCGCCCCGGGTAGCCGTAGGCCCGCACCCGGGCCTCGCCGAACGCCTTCGGGAACTCGGCGCGCAGCAGGGCGATCGCCCCGTCGGCCTGCGCCTTCCCGTCGAGTTGCGCCGCCGAGGCGCGGACCGGGTCCATGGGGGCCTCGATGTGGGTCACGTTGAGCACCGCGGTGCCCCGGCCCGGGAAGAAGAAGGCCAGCCCGCCGCGCCGGAGCAGCCCGTACTCGCCGGCCTTCTCCGCGATGCGCGCGTCCATCTCCCCGGCGTCGGGTTTCTGGCTCTCGTCGACGTTCTCGACGATGACCTGCTGGGAGCCGTAGATCGGCCGTTCCGGCACCCAGCAGGGCAGGCCCGCCTCCCAGGCGAGGGCCGCGTCGCCGCTGGCGTCGACGTATCCGGCGGCGCTCACCGACACATTTCCGTAACGGGACGCCAGCGAGATCGACTGGATCCGGCCGTCGCGGATGTCGACGTGCCGCAGCACGGTGCCGAGAATGGTCCGGACCCCCAGCGAGAGGATGGTCGTCTCCAGCCACCGCCCGAGCGCGACCTCGTTATAGAACACCGTGGTCGTATGCCCGCGCTGGAAATGCAGGTCGCCGGTCGCGCCAAGCTCGCAGAATATGTCGTCGAAGACGCCGTGCGTCAGCTGCGGGTAGCCGGGGGCGTTTCCGAAGACCCCGCAGAACAGCCCGATGAGGGAGTGGACCATCTGGCCGCCGATCACCGGGAGAGCGTCGACCAGCACCACGTCCCGGCCCAGGCGCGCGGACTCGATGGCCGCGGACAATCCCGCGATGCCTGCTCCCACCACGCAGACATCGGCGCGGATCTCATGGGCGCGCACATTGGCCGGCTTGGTGACCGCATTGAGCTTCAATTCGGTCAGGGCATGCGGCATGAACGCTCCTGTCCGGATCCGGCGAAAGCGCCGTGTCAGGTCCGCGAAATGCGCAGGAAAATGATCTGCCTTGCCGCTACGTTAAGATTGCCGTGACCGGCGGGCAAACAAACAATTTGCCTATTGGGTATAAAGGCGTCTGATAGCGGCCGCCTGGCCGCCGCCGGCGCGGGGCCGGCCGCTGGCGGGCCAGGCGGGGGGCGGGCCAGGCACGCGCCGCACGCGGCGGTCCAGCCCGCGGGCGGCCTCCACGATGAGCCGGCGCAGCCAGGCGTGGGCGATGTCGTCCTCGTACTGCCGGTGCCACCACAGCGCCTCGACGATCGGCTCGGTCTGCCCCGGGCACTCCATGACCCGCAGGTCCATCCGGTCGGCCAGCCGGGCGGCGAGGCGCTCCTGCATCAGCGCGATGCGGTCGGTGCCGGCCACGAAATGCGGAACCGCGAGGTAGCTCTCCACCCGGACCGCGATGTGCGGCTGGATGTCCAGCAGCGTGAACTGCCGCATGATGGGAGCGGCGGACGTGGTCCCCTGGTAGTACGGCGCCACCCAGGGCAGCCGGGCGAGGTCGGCCAGCCGCAGCTCGCCGGCGGCCAGCACCGGGTTGCACGCCGCGACCAGGCACACCCAGCGGTCCCGGAACAGCTCCGCCGACCGGGTGTTCGGCAGCGCGAAGCCGTGCGTGGGCGGCGCGACCATCCCGTCGATGAACCGGATGGCGCCCGCGTACTCGGTGGCCAGCGACTCCCGGACCAGCCTGATGTGCAGCCGGGCCCGGGGCGCCGCCTCGTGAATGAGCTGCGACAGCGCCTCCCCCATGACCCCGATCGTGTAGTCGGCCATCACCAGCGTGAACTCGCGCTCGGACGTGGCCGGGTCGAAATGGGTGCTCGCGGCGAACAGCCGCTCCGCCGCGCCGCATACCGCGTCGACCTGCTCGGCCAGCTGCGCGGCCAGCGCCGTCAGCGTGTACCCGCCCTTGTCCCGCACGAGAAGCTCGTCGCCGAAGTGCCGGCGCAGCCGTGCCAGCGCCGCGCTCGCTGCGGGCTGGGTGACCCCGAGCCGCTCCGCGGCCCGGGTGACGTTCCGCTCGCTGAGCAGCTCGCGCAGCGCCACGAGCAGGTTCAGGTCCAGGCTGGCCAGGTGGCTGACGGGACGAGTCATCGCGCTCCATCCGTTGCCGCGCCTGGGCCCGGTGCGGCCCAGGCGTCGCGTTACCCCGACCTATGACATTCCGCTCTACGACGGTGGTGACACGCGCATCTAATCACCGGATCCGCCGGGTGCCAAGAGGGTCCGCCGTGCCCGGCCGTTTCCTCGGGCTGGCCGGCCCGTAGGCATCCGGTTATCCCGGACCCGTGACATCGCGGCTGACGACCGTAGTAACATACGCAGCGATCACTCGGCCGGGCGCGCCACAGGGACCGGGCAGCGCCCGGCCGAGTCCTGTGCCATGGGTGGTGGCCGCCGGGGCAGGAAGGCCGCCGGGCCGCACGCCAGGGGAAGTGCGGACGCACTCCGCCCGTTGCCTTGGCGTCAGCGGCCGCCTCAGGACGGCGGACGGGCCGGTGCGGTGCACGCGCCCGGGGTTCCCGGGCGCCGGGCACCGGGCCTGCGAGACGACGTATGACATTACCGAAGCCGATCAGCGTTACCTTCAGGCTCCTTGCCAGGTGCCTGGCGTCGGATTGAACTCGTGTGATGGCCGTGGTCATGATGCACGGCCGTTCGATACCCTCGGGAACGTGGCCGTCTCTCGTCCGTCGCACCCCGCCGCGGAGCCCACCGTGGGGCAGCCAGGCGCGGAGCATCCCGCCGCGGAGCCTGCGATCCTCTCCGGCGAGGACGGCTCCGAGTCCCGGCCGTGGGGGGTCGCCCAGAGACCGCCGCGGCTGCTGCTCACGCTGCTCGGGGACTACTGGTGGCAGCACACCGAGTCCCTGCCGTCGGCCGCGCTGGTCGGGCTGCTCGCGGAGTTCGGCGTCAGCGACTCGGCCGCCCGGGCCGCGCTCAGCCGCCTGACCCGAAACCGGCTCCTGGTCACCTCCAAGGTCGGGCGGCGTACCTTCGTGCGCCTCAGCGAGCGCGCGGCGCAGATACTCGACGAGGGAGCGCGCCACATCTTCTCCTTCGGAGAGCAGACACAGCCGTGGGACGGGATGTGGAGCCTGGTGGCGTTCTCGATTCCCGAGCACAACCGGGCCGCCCGCGACGCGCTGCGCAAGCAGCTTCGCTGGCTCGGCTTCGCCCCGCTTTACGACGGGCTGTGGGTGGCCCCCCGCGACCGCGCCTCCGAGGTGGTCAGCCAGCTCTCCGGGCTCGGCATCAGCACCGCGACCGCGTTCCGCGCCACGACCGTCCCCGGCATGGAGCCCGACGGGTTCCCGCAGCGCGCGTGGGATCTCGATGACCTGAGCGCCCGTTATGACGCCTTCATCTCCTACGCCCAGCGGCTGCAGGAGCGCGCGCTCGCCGGCCAGGTGTCCCCGGTAGAGGCACTGGTGGCCCGGACCCGGGTCATGGACGAGTGGCGGGCGTTCCCCGGGCTCGATCCCGACCTGCCCGGCGAGCTGCTGCCCGACGCGTGGCCGCGGGCCGCCGCCCGCGAGCTGTTCATCCTCACCTACGACCTGCTCGGCCCGCTGGCCGCGCACCGGGTCCGGCAGATCATCGCCCGGTACAGCCGCGAGCTCGCGACCAGGGCCGCGTACCACAGCTCTGAGCTGACCACCGCCAGCGCCGGCAACGGTCACAGCGCCCGCGGCGAGCCCGGGCCGGGCTCGCCCGCGGGCGCCGCCGCGGGACCAGCCCGGCGGGCCCGGCTGGCCTCCGCGCCATGATCCCGGGCAGGCACCGGGCGGCGGCTCAGCCGGCGGCGAGCCCGAGCAGCCGGACGGCGTTGTCCTTGAGGATCTTCGGGCGTACCTCGGGCTTGATCGGCAGCGCGTCGAAGTCGGCCAGCCAGCGATCGGGGGTGATCAGCGGGTAGTCCGAGCCGAACAGGACCTTGTCCTGCAGCAGGGTGTTGGCGTACTGGACGAGTTGCGGCGGGAAGTACTTGGGTGACCAGCCGGACAGGTCGATATGTACCAGCGGTTTGTGCATGGCCACGGCCAGGGCCTCGTCCTGCCAGGGGAAAGACGGATGGGCCAGCACGATAGGCAGGCCGGGGAAATCCGCGGCCACGTCGTCGACGAACAGCGGGTTGGAGTACTTCAGCCTGATGCCGCCCCCGCCGGCGGCGCCGGCGCCGATCCCGCTCTGCCCGGTGTGGAACACCACCGGGACACCGAGTTCCTCGATCGCCGCGTACAGCGGGTAGGCGATCCGGTCATTGGGGTAGAAGGCCTGGACGTTGGGATGGAACTTGAAGCCGCGCATGCCGAGCTCGGTCACCAGCCTGTGCACCTGGCGGACGCCGGCCCGGCCCCGGGCCGGGTCGATGCTGGCGAACGGGATCATGACGTCCGGGTTGTCCGCGGCTGCCTTGGCCACCTCCTCGTTCGGCACCCCGGGCACGCCCGTGGCCGCCTCGGCGTCCACCGAGAACACCACGCAGGCCATCCGCCGCTCCCGGTAGTACGCGGCGATCTCGGGCAGGGTCGGGGGGCGGCCGCCGGCCTTGAACAGGGCGCGGGAGGCCTCGAGCAGCTCCGGGCTGAGCGTGTCCTGGCCGGCCGCGGACACCTCGGCGTGCACGTGCACGTCGATCGCGACGAGATCGCCAATGTTCACGGCACGCCCCCTCGGGCCCTCTGTCCGCCGGCTGACACGGCACCACGGCGACATCCCGGCTGTCGCGTCAACGCTACAGCCGCCCGGCGGCCCCGGTGACCCCGGCAGCCCCGGCCAGCCCGGCGGCCCCGGCCAACCCGGCGGCCCGGATGAGCCCGGCCCCGGAGCCTCCCGCTACCCCGCCCGGCGTCAGCCTGGTCGGCCTGTACTGGACGCTGGCGGGCCCGGTCCAGGTGAAGACCGGCCGCGAATGGAGCCTGTTCGACTTCCGGGACCGCTGCGAGGAGGCGGCCCGGGCCGGCTTTCGCGGCATCGGGCTCTGGCACGCTGATCTCGAGCACGTGCTGGCGACCCGGACCCTGGGCGAGATGAAGCAGATCCTCGCCGACAATGGCCTGAGGTACCTGGAACTGGAGTTCCTGACGGACTGGTTCATCGATTCCGGCGATGAACGCAGGACCGCCGCTGACGCGCGGCGCAGGCTGCTACTCGAGGCGGGCGGCGTGCTGGAGGCGCATCACATCAAGGTGGGGAACCTCGCCGGAACGCCGTGCGCTATCGGGAAGATCACCGAGGAATTTGCCGGGCTCTGCGCCGAGGCCGCGCAGCGCACGGCGGCGAAAATCGTTTACGAGTTCATGCCTTTCGACGCCAACGTGCACAGCGTGGCGCAGGCTCTCGCGGTCGTGGCCGGCGCCGGGGCGGATAACGGCGGCATCGCGCTCGACACCTGGCACCTGGGCAAGCTGCGCATCCCGCCGGGCGACCTCGGCCAGATCCCGCTGCCGTTCTTGTCCTGGATAGAGCTGAGCGACGGCCAGGTCGCCAACATGCCGGACCTGTCCGAGGAAACCCTGAACCACCGCAAGCTGCCCGGCGAGGGCGAGCTGGGCGTTGACCGCTACGTGGCCGCCGGCCAGGCCCTCGGCTATGGCGGGCCGTGGGGCGTAGAGGTGCTGTCGGCGCAGCTGCGGGAGCTGCCCATGCGGGAGATGTACCGGCGGGCCTACCAGGCCACCGCCGCCCAGTTCGGGCCGAGCCCGGCCACGCCGGCCGGGCGCGGCGCCAGCCCACGGGAAGGAGCCTGAGTTGGCTGGTAACGAAGGCACGGCCGGCCTGGACGCAGGCCGGCTCATCGGGATCTACACCCAGATGGTCCGGATCCGGGAGTTCGAGGAACGCGTCAAGGCCACGTTCACCGAGCATCCGGGCGTGATCCGCGGGCACACCCACCTGGCCGACGGGGCGGAGGCGTCGATCGTCGGGTCGCTGGCCGCGCTCGAGCCGCGGGACCAGCTGATGGCGACCTACCGGTGCCATGGCTACCCGCTGACCCTCGGCACGCCGGCCACGGCGATGATGGCGGAGATCTACGGCCGGACGACCGGCCTGTGCGGCGGCTACGGCGGGTCGATGCACCTGACCGACCCCGGGCGCGGGTTCCTCGGCACCTCGGGCATTGTCGGCCAGGGCATCCCGCAGGCCACCGGCGTGGCCTACGCCGCCCAGATCCGCGGCGAGGGGCAGGTCGTGGCCTGCTTCTTCGGTGACGGCGCCGCGAAGCAGGGCGCGTTTCACGAGTCACTCAACATCGCGTCGCTGTGGAAGCTGCCGATCGTGTACGTGCTGGAGAACAACGGCTACAACGTGGTGACCCGGGCCGAGCAGGAGGACGCGAACGCCGCGGCCGGCGAGCCGCTCGCGGTCAAGGCCGTCGCCTACAGCATGCCCGGGGCGACGGTGGACGGCGGCGACCCGGTCGCGGTCTACCGCGAGGTCGCGGCGGCGGTCAGCCGGGCCCGGGCGGGCGAGGGCCCGACGCTGGTGGAGTCCCGGATCTACCGCCTGAGCGCGCACGGCAACATCATCGCCCCGCCCGGCGTGCCGCTGCATTTCCCCGAGCACGAGGCGGTGGAGGTGTTCGGGGCGCCCGAGGAGTACGAGGCCGCCAAGCGCGGCGACCCGGTGCCGCGCATGCGCGGGTTCCTGGTCGGCAACGGGACGCTGAGTGCCGCCGAGGC
The DNA here is from genome assembly GCA_963795055.1 of uncultured Actinomycetota bacterium. Lineage (GTDB taxonomy): Bacteria > Actinomycetota > Actinomycetes > Streptosporangiales > Streptosporangiaceae > JASHPR01. The sequence continues at coordinate 79,430 of CAWCGJ010000003.1, read as the reverse complement.
CGACCAGATCGCGGACGCGGCCCGCGCGGAGATGGCCGACGCGGTGGAGTTCGCGCTGCGCAGCCCGTTCCCCGACCCCGAAGCCGCCACCAACTTCGTTTACGCTTAGGAGAAGCACCCATGGCACGCGAACTTCCCTACATCGGCGCCATCAACGAGTCGCTGCGGCAGGAGATGGCACGCGACCGTAGCGTTCTGTATTTCGGCCAGAACATCGCGACGACCGACGCCGACCCCTTCCTCGCGGAGTTCGGGCCGGACCGCGTCCGCACCACGCCGATCTCGGAAACCGCGGAGATCGGGATGGCGGTCGGCGCCGCGCTGGCCGGGTACCGCCCGGTCGTCGAGCTGTACATGGCCGAGTTCATGCTGGTCGCCATGGATCAGGTGGTCAACGAGGCGCCCCGGCTGCGCTACATGACCGGCGGCCAGGTCACGGTGCCGCTGGTGCTCAAGGCCGGGTACGGGTTCACGGCCGGCTGGGCCGGGCAGCACACCGGGTCCATCTACGGCATGTTCCTGGGCGTGCCCGGCCTGAAGGTGGCGCTCCCCGCGACGCCCGCCGACGCCAAGGGGCTGCTGGCGACCGCGGTCCGCGACGACAACCCGGTCTGCTTTTTCCATCACTACCTGCTGACGCTCGAGCCGGGCGACGTCCCGGAGGGCGAGTACCTGGTCCCGTTCGGGCAGGCGGCGGTCCGGCGCGCGGGCGGCGACGTGACGATCGTCGCCACCGGGTGGATGGTGGGCAAGGCGCTCGCGGCCGCGGAGCGGCTGGCCGCCGAGGGCATCGCCGCGGAGGTGATCGACCCGCGCACGATCGCCCCGCTGGATACTCCGGCGATCCTGGAGTCGGTGGCCAAGACCGGGCGGCTGGTGCTGGTCGACCAGGCGACGCGGCACGCTTCCGCAGCGGCGGTGATCGCCGCTGAGGTCGCCGAGGCCGGATTCGGGTCGCTGCGGGCCCCGATCAAGCAGGTGACCGCGCTGGACGCGACCATCCCGTACAGCCAGCCGATGGAGAACTACGTGCTCCCGGACGAGGACAAGATCGTGTCCGCGGTCCGGGAGGTGCTCGGCCTCACCGCGGCCGCGCCGCGCTGACCACCCTGTCCCCGGGCCCGTCGTGATCACCCAGGGCGGACGAAAGTCCGTCAATACGGCTGAAAAGCGTCCGCGCTACCCGATCATGGCGCTGGCTCCGGGCTGAGCGGCGACCGCGTCATGCTGGCCGACGGCCTGGCCGGCTACGCGGGCTAGTCGCCGAGCTCGGCCCGGCGGCGGGCCACGAAGTCCTCGAGCTCGGCCCGGATGGCGTCGTCGAGCGGCGGCTGCTCGTATTCCTCGAGCGTCTTGGCGCAGATCTCCGAGGCCCGGGCGGTCGCGTCCTTGCCGCCCTGCTTGAGCCAGCGCTCGTAGTTCGCGGTGGACGACAGCAGCGGCCGGTAGAAGCACTCCCGGAACCGCTCCATCGTGTGCGCCGCGCCGAGGAAGTGCCCGCCGTGCCCGACCTCCTCGTGCGCGCCGAACGCCAGCGACGCCTCGTCGATCTCCAGCGGGGTGAACTCCACCCGCAGCATCCGCAGCAGCTCGATGTCGACGATGAACTTCTCGTAGCAGGAGACCAGCCCGCCCTCCAGCCAGCCGGCCGCGTGCATCACCCAGTTGGTGCCGGCCAGGAACGTGGGCAGCAGGGTCATCAGCGATTCGTAGGCCGCCTGGGCGTCACAGGTCTGGCTGGCGTTCAGGCCGCCGCCGGTGCGGAACGGCAGCCCGAAGTGGCGGGCCAGCTGGCCGGTGCAGAGCAGGCCGATGCCGGACTCGGGGGTGCCGAAGCTCGGCGAGCCCGACTGCATGTCGATGTTGGACAGGAACGACCCGAAGATCACCGGGCAGCCGGGCCGGATCAGCTGGGCCAGCGCGATGCCGGACAGGGCCTCGGCCAGCTGCTGCACCAGGGCGGCCGGGATCGTCACCGGCGACATCGCGCCCATCAGCAGGAACGGGGTCAGCACCACCGCCTGGTTGGCGGCGCAGTACTCGAACTGCGCGTCCAGCATCCGGTCGTCCCAGCGCAGCGGGGAGTTGCAGTTGATCAGGGAGATCGTGGCCGGCGTGGCCTCGATCGCGGCGCGCCCGCCGAACAGGATCTCGGTCATCGCGATCGTGTCGGCGGCGTTCGGGCCGGAGACCACGTTGCCCATGTAGATCTTGTCGGTCACGGTCTGCAGCGCGTAGATCATGTCCAGGTGCCGGGAGTCCAGCGGCGCGTCGTTCGGCTCGCAGATCACGCCCCCGGCGGAGTCGAGCTGGGGAAACGACTGGGCCAGCATGGACAGCCGGCGGAAGTCGTCCATGGTCGCGTCCCGGCGCACGTCGCCCTCGCGGACGAACGGCGGCCCGTAGACCGCGCCGAACACCATGTCGTCGCCGCCGATGTGCACGCTGTTGGCCGGGTTGCGGGCCTGGACGTCGAACTCCCGCGGCGCCTTGGCCACCTGCTCGAGCACGAACTCCGGGTCGAGGAAGACCACGTCGCCGTCGACCTTCTGGCCGGCCTGGCGGAACAGCTCCACGGCCTCCGGCTTGGCGAACTGCACGCCGATCTCGGTGACGATGCGCCGCCACCCGGCGTCCAGCACGGCGACGGCGTCCGGGGACAGGATCTCGTAACGCGGCATGCGGTTGCGGAACATGGCCACCCCTGTGCTTGCGGCAAACGGTGCTGGCTTGACCCGGTGCGAGGCCGAACTTAGGATCACATAGTAGAACATGGTTCCGTAACATGGAACTCTGGCTCCCGAGGGGACTCTTCTTGACTAGCCCTAACGGAACGCAAGCGGTCGACCGGGCCGCGCAGCTGCTGATCCGGGTGGTGCACTGCTCGGCGCCGGTCACGTTCACCGAGCTGACCGCCGCCACCGGGCTGGCCAAGAGCACCACCTCCCGGCTGCTGATGGCCCTGGAGCGTAACGGCCTGGTCCAGCGGGACGGCCGGGGCCGGTTCCGGCCCGGCGAGGTGTTCGTCTCCTACGCCTGGCGCGGCGGCGCCGAGGCCGGGCTGATCACCGTGGCGCAGCCGTTCCTGGACCGGCTCGGCGACGCCACCGGCGAGACCATCAACCTCGGCGTGGCCAGCCGCGGCCTGGTGGAGCAGATCGCGCAGGTGGACAGCACCTACCTGATCGGCGGGACCAACTGGGTCGGCCTGTCGGTGCCGCTGCACTGCTCGGCCCTGGGCAAGGTGCTGCTGGCCTACGACGCGGCCGAGCTGCCGCCGGGCCGTCTCGCGCGCCGGACCGCCCGCACGCTCACCGGCCGCGAGGCGGTGGCGGCCGACCTGGCCCAGGTACGCCGCCGCGGCTACGCGGTGACGTACGAGGAACTCGAGCCCGGCCTGGTCGCCGTGGCGGCGCCGGTCTACCGGGACGGGGCCGCCATCGTCGCCGCGCTGTCGGTGTCCGGCCCGGCCTCCCGGCTGACCCGGACTCGTGTCCCCGCCGTCGCGGCACGGTGCATGACCGAGGCCCGCGCCCTGTCCGCCGTGCTCGGCTACCAGCCGGCCCGGCCCCGGCCGCAGAAGGAAAAGGAAGGTGCCGCCTGATGACCCGCGACGAGCTCCTGAAGCAGCTCTACGACGACACCCTGGTCGGTAACGCGCCCGCCGTGCTCGAGCTGACCCGGGCCGGCCTGGACATGGGCATGGGCCCGGAGGAGCTGCTGTACGAGGCGCTGATCCCGTCGCTGGAGGAGGTCGGCGCCCGGTTCGAGCGCGGCGACTTCTTCGTGCCCGAGATGCTGATCGCCGGCAAGGCGATGGCCGGCGCGCTGGTGATCCTCCGGCCGCTGCTGGCCGAGACCGGCGCCGAGACCATCGGGAAGATCGTCATGGGCACGGTCAAGGGCGACGTGCACGACATCGGGAAGAACCTGGTCAACATCATGTTCGAGGGGGCCGGCTTCGAGGTCATCGACCTGGGCGTGCAGGTGGCGCCGGAGAAGTTCGTCGACGCGATCAAGCAGCACCAGCCGGACATCGTCGGCTTCTCCGCGTTCCTGACCACCACGATGCCGATGTTCAAGGCCAACATCAACGCGCTGCAGAAGGCCGGCATGCGCGACCAGGTGATCGTCATGGTCGGCGGCGCGCCGGTAACCCAGGAGTACGCGGACGTGGTGGGCGCCGACGGTTACGCCTCGGACGCGTCGGCCGCCGTGGTCAAGGCCAAGGAACTGCTGCAGCAGCGCCGCGCGCGCGCGATGGCGCCGGCGTAAGGGAGCCCGCATGGAGACCGTCCTGCGCTCAGCCGGCCAGGAGCTGCGCATCGGCGGGGAGAACCCGTTCTGCATCGTGGGCGAGCGGATCAACCCGACCGGGCGCAAGATCTTCCAGGAGCAGCTGCGCCGCGACGACCTGTCCCGGGTCGAGGTCGACGTGGCCGAGCAGGTGGCCGGCGGCGCGATGATGCTCGACGTCAACATGGGCACGCCGCTGGCCGACGAGGCCGCGCTGATGGTCGCCGCGGTCAAGCTCATCCAGGGCCTGTGCGACCTGCCGCTGTGCCTGGACTCCTCGATCGTGGAGGTGCTCGAGGCAGGGCTGGCCACCTACCAGGGCAAGGCGCTGGTCAACTCGGTGACCGCGGAGGACGAGCGGCTGGACGCGATCCTGCCCCTGGTGCGCCGGCACGGCGCGGCCGTGATCGCGCTGCCGAACGACGAGGAGGAGATCCCGGAAGACCCCCGGCGGCGGCTGGAACTGGTGCGCAAGATCGTGGACGTGGCCACCGGGAAGTACGGCATCGCGATCGAGGACATCGTGATCGACCCGCTGGCCATGCCGGTCGGCGCCGATACCTCGCTGGTGCTGCGCACGCTGGAGACGATCGCGCTGGTGCGCGAGGAGTTCGGGCTGAACATGACCCTCGGCGCCTCCAACGTCTCGTTCGGGATGCCCGACCGCGCCTCGATCGGCGCGGCGTTCCTGCCGATGGCGATCGCGAGCGGACTGACCAGCGCGATCATGGACGCCCGCTCGCCGCAGCTGGTCCGGGCGGTCAAGGCCGCCGACCTGCTGACCGACAAGGACGCCTGGGGGGCCAGCTGGATCGCGGCGCACCGGGCGGCCCAGGCCCGGGCTCAGGCCGCGACATGACGCAGACGGCGGACCCGGCGACCGGGGTGCCCGCCCGCGTCGAGCTGGAGTTCCAGCCGAGCGGAACCCGGGTGCGGGTGCCGCCCGGCGTCACCCTGTTCGACGCCGCGAGCTGGAACGGCATCGCGATCGACTCGACCTGCGGCGGCCACGGCACCTGCAAGAAGTGCAAGATCAGGATCACCGACGGGCAGGTGCCCGTCTCGGCGCTCGACGGGCGGGCGTTCTCGCCGGACGAGCTGCGGGCCGGCTGGCGGCTGGCCTGCCGCGCGCAGGCCGACGGCGACCTGCAGGTCGAGGTCCCGCCGCTGGTCACCCGGCCGAAGGCGGCGACGGTCGGGGTGGGCCGCCAGGTCATTTTGCGCCCGGCGGCGCAGAAGCGCTACCTCGAGCTGGCCGAGCCGTCCCTGTCCGACCAGCAGACCGACCTCGAGCGGGTGCTGGCCGCGCTCGACGACCTGGAGCTGCGGGTCGACCTGGGGGTCCTGCGGTCGCTCGGCGCGGTGCTGCGCGCGGCCGACTACCGGGTCACCGCGGTGATCATCGATGACGTGCTGATCGACGTCCAGGCCGGGGACACGACCGGGCGGCTGTACGGCATCGCCTTCGACCTCGGCACCACCACGGTGGTGGCCACGCTCCTCGACCTGTCCACCGGGACGCCGCTGGCCGTGGCGTCCATGCTGAACCGGCAGCAGCCGTTCGGCGCGGACGTGATCACCCGGATCAGCGCGATCATGATGGACCCGGCCGCCATGGGCACCCTGACCAGGCTGGCTCACGAGACCCTGGCCGAGCTGACCGCGGACGTCTGCGGCCAGGCCGGGGTGGATCCCGCCGAGGTCGGCGAGGTCGCGCTGGCCGGCAACGCCACGATGACGCACATCGCCCTCGGCATCGACCCCGAGCCGCTGGGCGTGGCGCCGTTCATCATGGCGGCGCGCCAGCTTCCTGAGGTCCTCGCCGGGGCCGACCTCGGCTTGCCCGTTCATCCCCGCGCCCGCGCGTTCATGTTCCCCGCCTTCGGCGCGTACGTCGGCGGCGACATCACCGCCGGGCTGCTCGCCTCGGGCATGGACCGGGACTCGCGCACCCGGCTGTTCGTGGACATCGGCACGAACTGCGAGATCGTGCTGGGCAACCGGGACTGGCTGCTGGCCACCGCGGCCCCGGCCGGGCCGGCGTTCGAGGGGGCGGCGATCCGGTGCGGGATGCGCGCCGCGGACGGCGCGATCGAGGTCGTCTCGATGACGCCGGACGGCCTGGACCTGCGGGTAATCGGGGACACCGAGCCTGCCGGGCTGTGCGGCTCCGGGCTGGTGGACGCCGTGGCCAGCCTGATCGGCGTGGGGCTGCTCGACCGCTCCGGCCGGTTCGTGCCCGAGCCGGACGCGGCGGAGCTGGCGCCCGGCCTGGCCGGGCTGACCACGCTGGGCGCCGAGCGGGTCTTCGTGCTGCACTGGCTGGCCGAGCCGGGCGACGTCGAGCGGTCGGTCTACCTGTCCCAGCGGGACGTGCGGGAACTGCAGTTCGCCAAGGCCGCGATCGCGACCGGCTGGAACATCCTGCTGCAGGAGGCCGGGCTGGGCCCGGGCGATGTCCAGCAGGTACTGCTGGCGGGCTCGTTCGGCAGCTACCTGTCGCCGGTCAGCGCGATCCGGCTCGGCCTGGTCCCCCGGCTGCCGGTGGCGCGGATCGTCAGCGCCGGCAACGTGGCCGGCGAGGGAGCCAAGATGGCGCTGCTCTCGGTCCGGGAGCGGGCCGGCGCGCTGGCGCTGCAGGAGGAGGTGCGGTATGTCGAGCTCTCCGACCGCGACGACTTCAACGACGCGTTCGTCGACCAACTGCAGTTCCCGGCCTGAGCCCGCCCCCCTCTGCCCCGAAGCGCAGCCCGCCCCCCTCTCCCCCGAAGCGCAGGCCACCCCCCTCTCCCCCGAAGCGCAGGCCACCTCCCCCGCCCCCACGGTGGCGGTGATCGCGTGCGGCGCGCTGGGCGGGCACATCCGTGAGATCGCCGCCCGCCGCGGCTGGCCGGTCGAGCTGCACAACCTGCCCTCGCTGCTGCACAACCACCCGGAACAGATCGCCCCGGCCGCCGAGCGGCTGGCCCGCGAGCTGCAGTCCCGCGGGCTGCGGGTGGCGCTCGGCTACGCGGACTGCGGCAGCTACGGCGCGCTCGACGAGCTGTGCGCGCGGCTGGGCCTGCGCCGGCTGCCGGGGCTGCACTGCTACGACGTGCTGGCCGGCCCGCAGCGGCTGCGGGCGATGTTCGAGCGGGAGCCGGGAACCTACCTGCTGACCGACTTCCTGGTACGCAGCTTCCGCCGCTCGGTGCTGGCCGAGCTCGGCCTGGACGCCCGGCCCGAGCTGTGGCCGGACTATTTCGGCCACTACCGGCGGCTGGTCTGGCTGGCGCAGTCCCGCGACGCCGCCCTGGACGCCGAGGCGTCGGCCGTCGCCGCCATGTTCGGCCTGCCGCTGACCGTTATGGATGTCGGTACCGCAGGCCTGGAGCGCGAGCTTGCGCGGTTGCTGTCCGAGGCTGATCCGCCTTGACGCGCGGCCGGCTGGCGCGGGTGGCGCCGCTGCTGCAGCGGCCCCGGTACGAGGTGTTCCCCGCGGCGTCCACCGAGGACGCGGTGCTCGAATGGGTGCCCGCCGGCCTGCCGGTGACCGTGACCGCCTCCCCGGCCAAGGGCCTCGACCCCACCCTGGACCTCACCGAGAAGCTGGCCGCCCGGGGCTACCACGTGATCCCGCACCTGTCGGCCCGGCTGGTGCGCGACGACGCCCATCTGGCCGAGATCGTGGCGCGGCTGACCGCATGCGGGGTGGACGACGTGTTCGTCCCGGCCGGTGACGCCGACCCGCCCGCCGGCCGTTTCGACAGCGCGCTGGCCCTGCTCGACCGGCTCACCGAGATCGGCAGCCCGTTCGCCCGCGTCGGGGTGACCGGCTACCCGCAGAGCCACCCGAAGATCGACGACGACATCACCATCCAGGCCATGTGGGACAAGCGGCACCACGCCACGTACCTGGTCAGCAACCTGTGCTTCGACCCGGCCACGCTGCGGCACTGGATCACCCGGGTGCGGGCGCGCGGCGTCACGCTGCCGCTGTTCGTCGGCATCGCCGGGCCGGTGGACCGGGCCCGGCTGCTGCGGATGGCGGCGAAGGCCGGCGTCGCCGAGTCGGCCAGGTTCCTGTCCGGGCACACCGAGTGGTTCCTGCGCCTCGGCACGCCCGGCGGCTACAGCCCGGAGCGGCTCCTGGAGCGGACCGCGGCCACGCTGGCCGATCCCGCCTCGGCCGTCGAGGGCCTGCACGTGTTCACCTTCAACCAGGTCCGGCAGACCGAGCAGTGGCGGCGCTCGCTGCTCGAGCGGCTCGCCGCCTGAACCCGGCCGTGCACTAGGGTGCTGTGCGTGACAGCGCCCCTGGTGGCCGTCGGCCCAGTGCGCCGAGACTTTGCCGAGAAGGCGATCCGCGACGGCGGCGGCGAGCCGACCGACGTCGGCGCCCGCGCCGACGCCCTGGTCTGGCTCGACCCGGACGACATCGACGGGCTGCGCGCCGCGCTGGCCACGGCGAGTTCCGCGCGCTGGGTCCAGCTTCCGTACGCCGGCGTCGAGCAGCTGGCCGCGGCCGGGATCTTCGACCCGGGCCGGGCCTGGACCTCGGCCAAGGGCGCCTACGCCGAGCCGGTGGCCGAGCACGCGCTCATGCTCGCCCTGGCCGGCCTGCGCCTGCTGCGCCAGCGGATCACCGCCCGCTCCTGGGGCAAGCCGGCCGGGATCAGCCTGTACGACCAGCCGGTCACGATCCTCGGCGGCGGCGGGATCACCGCGAGCCTGCTCGGCCTGCTCGCGCCGCTGCGCGTCACCGCGACCGTGGTGCGCCAGCGTCCCGACCCGGTCCCCGGGGCGGCCAGGACCGTGGGCCAGGCCGACCTGCACCGGGTGCTAGGCGACGCCCAGGCGGTCTTCCTGGCCCTGGCGCTCACGCCCAGCACCGAGCACATCATCGGGGCCGCCGAGCTGGCGGCCATGCGGCCGGACGCGTGGCTGGTCAACGTGGCCCGCGGCGGTCATGTCGACACCGACGCGCTGGTCGCGGCGCTGGACACGGACGCCATCGGCGGCGCGGCGCTCGACGTGACCGATCCCGAGCCGCTGCCGGACGGGCACCCGCTGTGGGACCAGGAGCGCTGCATCATCACCCCGCACACCGCCGACACCACCGAGATGATCAGGCCGCTGCTGGCCCGCCGGATCCGGGACAACGTGGCCAGGTTCGCCGCAGGCGAGCCGCTGATCGGCCAGGTCGACCCGGCCCTGGGTTACTAGGGGTCCTGCGGCCCGGGCCCGGCACCTGGCCCGGTGGTCTATCCGCCTAACACGGGAGCGTAGCTGCCCAGAGGACCGGCAGCCCGTGCGGGGACGCGGAACCGAGCACGCGCCCGACGCCCCGCAGCCGGGTATACCGGGCCCGGCCAGCGGCCGGCGAGCCGCCGGGAACGCCCCATTGGCCCCGCGTGTCGTTCCCGGCTCCGGTCGGCCCCTGCGGGCACAATAAGCCAAGGCCCCTCCATGTATGAGATGGAGGGGCCTTGGCTGGCGTTGCGGTCGTGGGGTGCCGGTTGCCCGGCGCCACGCCCGCGCGGCCGGCCACCGTCCTCAGGCGCCCGCCCGAAACGCCGGTCTCCCGGCTTCCGGACGTTACCGGGGTGGCCCGCGGTAAGTGCCTGTCTTCAGTGGTGAGAGCTTTTCTACGCCCGTGCCCGGCCGCGGCACAAGAGTTTTCCCGGCGCACTTTCAAGATTCTTTGGTCATCCACAGAGCGCCGGGCGTTGTCCCCCGCTGACGGCCGTTCTCCACCGCGCCGTCCACAGGAAGGTCCACAGCCAGCTGGCTCAGGAGCCGGCTTCGCGGGCGCGGATCGCGGCGACGAGCGCGGGAATCACCTGGTTCAGGTCGCCGATCACCGCGTAGTCGGCGTGCGAGATGATCGGCGCATCCGGGTCGGTGTTGACCGCCACGATGTGCTTCGCGCTCAGGCAGCCCGCCATGTGCTGGATCGCCCCGCTGATGCCGCAGGCCAGGTACAGCTCCGGCGATATCCGGGTGCCGGTCTGGCCCACCTGCTGCTTGTGCGGGCGCCAGCCCTCGCTGGTCACCACGCGGGAAACGCCCACCACGCCGCCGAGCAGCCCGGCCAGCTCCTCGAGCACCCCGAACCCGTCCGGGCCGCCGACGCCGCGCCCGCCGCCGACCACCACCCGCGCCGTGGCCAGCGACACTCCCCCGCTGCGCTCGGCCGACTCGGTGGCGACCACGCGCAGGTCGGCCTCGTCGAGCGCGGGCTGGTAACCGTGCACGCTGGTTTCGGCCGGGGCGGCGGCCGCGGCGGCGGGCACCGCATCGACCGCCACGGTGAGCAGCGCGGGCGAGGCGTCGAGCACCGCGTCCTCCAGCAGGCTGCCCGCCCACCGGTGCCGGACGAGCCGCAGCGTCCCGTCGGCGTTCGCCTCGGCCGAGGCGCAGTTGGCCGCCATCGGCAGGCCGGTGATGGCGCCCAGGTGCGCCATGACCTCGTGGCCCCGGTCGGTGCCGGCCGCGACCACGGCGGTGGCGGACAGGTCAGCGGCCAGCCCGGCCAGGGCCCGCGCCCACGCCTGCGGCGCGTAGCCCGCCACATCATCGGGCTCGACCGCGTACGCGTCGGCCACGCCGTAAGCGGACAGATCGGTCCCGGGCACCGAGGCGGCGGCCCCGAACACGACGGCCGTCACCTCGCCCAGGGACCGGGCGAAGGTCAGGGCACGCAGCGAGACGTCCGCGGCTCGGTCACCGTCCCTCTCGACCAAACACAGCACGGTCGTCATGTCAGCACCCCGAGCTCGTCGAGCAGGGCGACCAGGGCGGGTACGGCGTCGGGGCCGGTGCCGAGGATCTCGGCCCGCTTGGTCTCGCCGGCCGGCACCCGCAGCCGCTCCTTGCGCAGGCCCTCGGGGTGCCATTCCGGTACCGACTGCTCGATGGTCGCCCGCTTGGCCCGCAGCCGCCCGGGCAGCGACGGGTACCGGGGCAGGTTGATGCCCTCCTTGACGGAGATGACCGCGGGCAGTGAGAGGTCGAAGACCTCCTCGGTGCCGCGGTACTCGCGCCGGGCCCGCGCGCGGCCGTCGGTGACCTCGAGGTTCTTGATGCCGGTGACGCAGGGCAGGCCGAGCGCGTGCGCGACCCGTACGGCGACCTGGTAGTCCCCGGTGTCGGCCGCCTCGTTGCCGAACAGCAGCAGGTCGTAGGGGACGGGGGGCGCGGCAGGGTCGGCCGGGACGGAGGGCGCGGCGGGCTCGGCCGGGGCGGAGGAGCCGGCGCCGCGGACGGTGGCGACGATCGCCCCGGCGGTCGCGATCGGTCCCCATTCCCGGCCGTCGGTCTCCAGCAGCACCGCGCGCGAGGCCCCGAGCGCCAGCATGTCGCGCAGCTGGTCCGCCGCGGCGGGCGGGCCGAGCGTGAGCACGGTCACGCCGCCGCCGTGGCGCTCCACCAGCTGGACGGCCTCCTCGACCGCGCACTCCTCGTGCGGGCTCACCGTGAACCCGGACATCCGGGTATCCACGTCCTGGCCGTCGGCGGTCACCACGATCTTGCCGCCGACCATCGGGACGCGCTTGACGCACACCAGGATCTCCATGGCGGTCAGCTCCTGACCCGCTCGTTCTCCGGGTCGAACAGCGGCGTCGAGCCGGCCACGGCCACCGTGACCGGGTACCGCTCGCCCAGGTACTCCACGGCCAGCGCGCGGCCCTCCACCGCCTGCTCGGGGGGCAGGTAGGCCATGAGCAGGTGCTTGCCCACCGACGGCCCGGAGCCCGCGCTGGTGACGTACGACGGCCGTCCCTTGGCGTCGGTCAGCGGCCCGCCGTCGGGCGTCAGGACCGGCTCGCCGCCGAGCATGTAGCGCAGCTGGCCGGACGCGGACCGGTGGTCGTCCACGGTCAGCGTGCAGAGCACCGCGCACGGCGGGGAGGACCGCTGCTCCAGGTATGCCTCCTTGCCGGTGAACGGCTGCTCCTTGACCGAGGGCCGGGTCATGCCCGCCTCCACCAGGGTGTAGGAGCCGTCCAGCTCCGCGCCGAACGCGCGGTACCCCTTCTCCAGCCGGCCCGTGGTGCCGTACACCCCGATGCCGACCGGGACCAGGCCGTGCGGCTGGCCGGCGTCCCAGACCGTGTCCCACACCCGGCGGCCCTCCTCGATCGGCGCGTACAGCTCCCAGCCGAGCTCGCCGACGTAGGAGATCCGCGAGGCCAGCACGGTGACGCCGCCGAGCTCGATCTCGCGGCAGGTCCCGAACTTGAACCCGGCGTGCGACACGTCGTCCGGGGTCACCGACGCGAGCACGTCCCTGGCCCGCGGGCCCCACAGCCCCAGCGTGGTCCAGGCCGAGGTCTGGTCGACGATGGACGCGGTACTGCCCTCGCCCGCCCCGCCCGCCCCCGGCAGCTGGCCGGCGAACCACTTCAGGTCCATCATCCCGGTGGCGCCGCCGGTGACCACGCGGAACCGCTGCGGCCCCAGGCGCATGATGGTCAGGTCGCCGCGGAAGCCGCCCCGCTCGTCGAGCAGCGAGGTGTACACCACCCGCCCCGCCCGGACGTCCATCTGCGCGACCGCGACCGACTGCACGGCCGCGAGCGCCCCGGGCCCGACGATGTCGAACACCGCGAACGCGGTCAGGTCGACGATCCCGCACGCGTCCCGCATCGCGAGGTGCTCGGCGTTGATGATGGGCGACCACCACCGGGCCTCCCACTCGGCCTCGCGCTCCATCAGCCGCCCGGCGTAGCGCTCGAGCAGCCCGGAGTTCGACTCGTACCAGTTGGGCCGCTCCCACCCCGCGGTCTCGATGAACGCCGCCCCGAGGTCGCGCTCGCGGCCGTAGACCGGGCTGAGCCGGACCGGCCGCCCCGACTCCCACTGCTCGGCCGGGTGGACGATCCCGTACATCTTGTTGAAGCCCTCGCGGGCCCGCGCGGTGACGTGCGCGGTGGTGCGCTGGTGACCGTAGAACCGGGAGATGTCGGCCTCGTGGATATCGATCTCGGGCGGGCCGCCGCTCATCCACTCGGCGGCCGCGCGGCCGATCCCGGGCCCTTCCTTGATCCAGCTCGCCGCGACCGACCACAGCCCCGGCACCTCGGGCGCCTCGCCGATGATCGGGTGCCCGTCCGGCGTCATCGAGATGAGCCCGTTGATCGCGTACCGGATGCCGACGCGCTCGTCGCCGAGCAGGTCCGGCATGAGCTCCAGGGCCTGCAGCAGCTGCGGGTCGAAGTCGTCCTGGGTGAACGGCATCTCGGTCGGGGAGAGGGCCGCTTCCTCGTTCGAGGGGATGTCATCGGGCGCCACGATGATCGGCCGGTGCGCGTAGGACCCGACCTCCATGTCGCCGCCGTGCTGGCGCTCGTACATGTTGGTGTCCACGTCCCGGACGATCGGGTAGCTGATCTCGCCGGGGGTGTCGGCGAACAGCGGTATCGGGCCGACGCTGATCATCTGGTGCACGATCGGCGTGAGCGGGATCCGGGCCCCGGCCATCCGGGCTATCCGCGGCGACCAGACGCCGCAGCAGATCGCGCAGACCTCGGTCTCGAAGTCGCCCTTGGTGGTCCGGACCGCGCTGACCCGGCCGGCCGCGTCGGTGTCGATGCCGAGCACCTCGGCGCCGGCCAGCACCCGCAGCGCGCCGAGCCGCTGCGCCTGCTCGCGCATGAGCGTGCCGGCGCGCAGCGAGTCGACCACGCCGACCGTCGGGAAGTGCGCGCCGCCCAGGATGGCGGACTCGTCCAGGTACGGGACCAGCTTGGCCACCTCGGCCGGCGTAACCAGCTGGGCCGGTATCTGCCACGCCTTGGCCGCCGTGCAGCGCCGGCGCAGCTCCTGCATCCGCGCGTCGGTCCTGGCCACCTCGATGCCGCCGCTCTGGATGTGCACGCCGAGTTCCTGGTACTGCTCGGTGCTGTCGGCGGTGAGCTCCATCATCATCTTCGAGTACTCGATCGGGAAGATGAAGTTCGACGCGTGGCCGGTCGAGCCGCCAGGGTTGGGCATCGGGCCCTTGTCCACCAGCACCAGCTCGCGCCAGCCGAGCCGGGCCAGGTGGTAGGCCAGGCTGTTGCCGACGATGCCGGCCCCGATGATGACCGCGCTGGCCCGGGTGGGTGTGTCATCCATGAGCTAATACTTACCCTTCACTGATCCGGTGGGCGGAGCGCGCCGGCCCCGCCGCCCGATTGTGCGGGTGGCGGGGCCGGCTGAGCCGTATGAGTTGATGCCGTCGGAGCTATTCGACCGGGATCTCCTTGTTGATCAGGCCGAGGTCGATCCCCTGCCTGCGGCGCACAATGTGTGCCACCACGAAGATGATGAGCGCCAGCACGTACATCGCAAGCATGTAGAACAGCGACGACACATTGTTGGAGCCGTAGATTTTTCTGGAGAGCCACTCGTAGAGGCAGAAGCCGAGCAGCCCGATCGTGATCACCCCGGACACCGGGACGATCGGCACGCCGAGCATCTTGATCTTGCTAGCCGGCGACGCCTTCCACAACTCGGGCTTGCGCCACGGCAGGATCACCACCGCAATCACGCTGAACAGGTAGGTCACCGCGATCACCAGCGTCGCGTCCAGTGTGTAGGTATGGAACGTGGTGTTGTAGGCGTACAGAGCGCCCAGGCCGACGGCCGGCAGCAGCATCAGCATCAGCGAGTAGAACGGGACCTTCCGCTTCTCGGACACCTCGGCCGCCCGGTCCGGCAGCACCCGGTCGAACGCGGCGGCGAAGATGACCCGGGTCGAGGACAGGAACAGCGTCCCCACCCAGCCGAAGAACCAGAGGCTCAGCACCAGGATCATGATGACCTGGAACGCGGAGTTGTGCACCAGCCAGCTCGCGTACAGGAACGGGTACGGCCAGATACCGAACTGCGGCGTCGCGTTGTTATCCAGCGCGTTCAGGTTCTGGTAGAAGTTCCAGCCGAAAGTCTTGTCCATCAGCAGCAGAAAGATGACGGTGCATCCGATGGTGATCCACAGCCCGAAGAACATGCCGCGGAAGACGCGCTTGAAGTCACTGGCGCCGCGGATCTCGCCGTACAGGGTCGCGCCCCAGTTCGGCCACAGGATGAAGAACATCAGGTACGGGACCAGGAGCAGGCTCGGCCACAGCGGCCCAAGGCCTAGCGATTGTGGCACGTAGGCGATCTTGTGCGCGGCCGCGTTCGTAGCGGCGTACGCGTTGTGGACGCCGAAGATCTTCTGGGCTTCGAAGTTGAACGAGTTAATGAAGCTCTGGTGGGAGTTGACCAGGAGCAGGACCACGATGACCGCGAACCCGACCATTCCGCCGATGAAGCACCAGCGCTGGACCTTGGCGTAGCCGGCCATGCCGATCGAGACCAGGAAGCCGGCCACGGCGATGGTGATCAGGGTGATGATGAACACGCCGGTAGGTGTGCCGAACCAGGCGTACCCCCCGTGTGGCCAGGTCCAGCCCAGCGTGGCCCACAGCGGCTCGAACAGCTGTACGGCGAGGATGTTGCCGTAGATCGGCGCCCATAGCCAGAGAATGAACCACCACCCGGTGGCGGCCATCACGAAGCCGATCCCGCTGCCCAGGATGCGGGTCTGCCAGACGTAGTCTCCGCCGGCCCGCGGGATGGTCACGATGAGGCCGCTGTACGCGATGACCAGGAATGAGACCCAGATACCCGAGATGATGACCGCGGTGATCAGCTGCCCGGTCGGGAACGCGGGACCGGCGAAGGTGAACTCGTAGATGCCCAGCGTGACGAAGTTGGTCGCCAGGCACGCGTAGATCATCGAGTCCCTGACGTTCCAGCCCCGGACCAGGCCGGTCGCCTTTCTCAGGAACAGGGTCGGGGTCTCGCCGACAGCGTCTGTCGCCATTTCGCCTCCAAGTCACGGGTCTTCGGGGTGGCCGGGCAGCCCGATACTGTACCGTCTTTGGTGCTCAGTTACTACTACTCGTAGTCAGCCGTTGACCAGCAGGTATCGCGCGACCTTCCCCTTCTTCGCGTTCAGGTCCAGCACCGCGCCCTGTAGCACCCCGTCGCCGTAGACGCTGCCGGGGTTCATGGCCAGCGTCCGGCCCATCTTCTTGATCCCGCGGCTCTCGTGGATGTGCCCGTGCACCGAGAGCAGTGGCTGGTGCTTGAGGATCGCGTCCCGCACCGCGGTCGAGCCGACCGGCTTCATCACCGCGCCGCCGTGGATCGGCCGCAGCGTGTCGTCGAGCGCGGGCGCCTCGTCCAGCCCGGTGCCGTACGGCGGCGCGTGGAAGTTGAAGATCGCCCGCCCCATGTCCGGCACCTGGCTGGCCATGGCCTCGATCTTGGCCGCCAGCTGGGGCTCGGGGGCCTCGCGGAAGGTGTCCCAGGGGGTGGGGTTGGTCCAGCCCATCGAGATCAGCGAGAACCCGTCCAGGTCGAGCAGCTTGCCCTCGCCGAAGCTCACGCAGGGCGACTGCTCGATGATGTCGTCGATCTCCCAGATGTCGTCGTTGCCGCCGTTCAGGATGCACGGGATGTCGCCGCCGCGCAGTTTCCCGTCGGCCATGTCCAGCCACCGGTCCAGGGACTGCGTCATCTCGGCCGTGAACCGCCGGTCGACCGCCCCTTCCTCCTTGCTCATCACCTGCAGCTCGTCCGGGCTGACGATGGCCGGGTAGGAGCCGGTGTTGCGGATCTGCCTCTGGATGTCGTCGAGCTCTTGCTGGGTCTCCAGCGTGTACTCCTGGCCGCGCACCGTGACCTTCCAGCGGCCGCCCTGGTCCACGATCGGCACCATCACCTTGCCGGTGACGTCACCGCCCAGGATCACCATGTCGACCTTGTAGAAGGCCGCAGCATTAAGGAATTTCCGCCAGCAGATCTCCGAGCCGTGAATATCGGTGGCAAAAAAGACTTTCATGGGACCACCACGTTCATTGAAGCGCTTCCTGTGCAACGGTGTAGCATTCGGCGCAACAGGGCGTCAAGCACCCGGGCAGGCGGTACTCGCCGTACGGCGAGGCCAGCGGCCTCGTCAACGGCTCGGCCGGCGCTGGGCCGGCGATCAGGTCAGTGATCGACTTCCTCCGGCAGCTCGTACCAGCGAACCCGGTCGCCCACGTTCGCCCGCAGCTTCCACTTAACGCCCTTCGGCGTCGACTCGGCCAGCTGCAGCAGGTACTCCGACTGCGCGATCGGGTCCAGCGGCGGATCGGGCGGGATCAGTTCCGGGTGCTCGACGGCCAGGTGGGGCAGCTTCTTGAGGTTGCCGGTGACCGTGCGCCACCAGCCCCAGTCCGCGGCGAGCACCTTGGCGAAGCGGTCGCTGTCGATCTCCGCGCTGCTGCTGTCCGGAGCGGTGGCGCCGCTTCCGCTCACCGGCACCCCGCTGAGCAGGTGCAGCGTGTCCCGGGCGTCCTTCTCGTTGAGCTCGACGATCTGCAGCTTGGACAGCAGCACGTCCACGGCGTCCACGGTCAGCGGCAGCCGGCCGAACGAGGGGCGGAAGTCAAGCGTGTGGCACATGGTCAGCCGGTCCACCATGACGTCGATGGGCCGTCCCGAGGGCGCGTTGAAGTACATCTGCCGGTCGCCGTTCAGGTTGTTGAACCGCCGGTCCGGCTCGCAGCCGCTGCGCTCCAGGTAGGCGACCACGTTCTTGCGGCCCTTCGACAGGCAGGCGAAGTCCATGTCCTGCCCGGCCCGCTGCCGGGGCGGGAAGGCCGGGCACAGCACGCGCACCGCCAGCCCGCCGAGCAGTTTCAGGCCGAGGCCGGCGTCCGTAGCGCCCTGGGCGAGCGCGACGGCCTCGGGGAGCGGATCGTCTGCGGGGCCGGCCGGTGAGGCCTGGCCAGGTGTCTGAGTTACCACGGGCTGCTTCCTCATGCTGGAGCGACGGGCGCCCGGGGTGATACCGCGCGCCACCGGCACAATACCGCTGGCGCGCAGAAACGCCGCTATGCCGGTCGCTCACCGCGCAGGGCGTTGACGAGGGGCGGGCCGGCTGTCCATCCTGGTTGCGTGTCACGGGCTGAGGTTGCCGCTGGCGCAACCTATCAATCGGCGGAGCGCGTGCTGACGCTCCTGACCAGCTTCGACGACTCCCGGGTGGAACTCGGCGTCACCGAGATGGCCGCCTCGCTGGGGGTGCACAAGTCGACCGCCTCGCGCCTGGCCGGCGCGCTGGAGCGGGCGGGCCTGCTGACCCGGTCCGGGCGCCGCTTCCGGCTGGGCCTGGAGGTCGTCCGGCTCGGCACGCTGGCCATGCGGAGCCTCGACTTCGTGGCCGCGATGCAGCCGGCCATGGACAAGCTGTCGCAACAGACCGGGGAGACCGTGAACCTGGCCGTCCCGGACGGGCCGGACGTGCTCAACGTCGCGGAGGTCCCGAGCCGCTACATCCTGAACTGCTCGGGCGGCTGGATCGGCCGCCGGACCAGGCCGCACGCGGTCGCCAACGGCAAGGTCCTGCTGGCGTACGGCGCGATCCCGGTCCCCCGCCAGCTCGAGCGGTACACCCCCCAGACGATCACCTCACCCGACGCCCTCACCACGGAGCTGGCCACCATTCGCCATAACGGTTACGCCACCGCGGTCGCCGAGCTGGAGGAGGGACTGGTCGCGGTCGCCTCGCCGGTGCTGGACGCCGCAGGAACCTGCGTCGCGGCCCTGTCGGTATCCGGGCCCGCGTTCCGGATGCTGCCGGAGAAGCTGGACGAGCTCGGCCGGCTCTGCGCCGGCGCGTAACCGGCCCGCCCAGAAAGGGAGTCTGCACATGCCCGAGCACCTGCTGTACATCGACGGCGCCTGGCGCGGCGGCGGAGCCGGCACGGCCGAGGCGGTCAGCCCCGCGTCGGGCGAGACGTTCGCCACGGTGGCCGTGGCCGACCCGGCCGACGTCGACGACGCCGTCCGCGCCGCGGCGGGCGCCTGGCCCGCGTGGGCGGGCGCCTCCGCGTTCGAGCGCGCGGCCTGGTGCGAGCAGGTCATCGCCGGGATCGGGCGGCGGCGCGAGGACCTGGCCCGGGCGCTGACCCTGGACCAGGGCAAGCCGCTGATGGCCGAGGCCTTCGACGAGGTCGATGAGCTGGCCGAGTACTTCCGGATGGCCGGCGAGGATGCCAAGCGCCGGGCGGGCGGGCTTCCGGAGTCGGTCTCGGCCGGGCGCCGGATCCTGGTCGGGCGGGTGCCGCTCGGGGTGATCGGCGTGGTGAGCCCGTGGAACTGGCCGTACACGATGGGGGCCGAGGTCTTCGCGCCCGCGCTGGCCGCGGGGAACACCGTGGTCTGGGTGCCCGCCCCGTCCACGACCGCGTGCTGCGCGCTGCTGGCCGAGGTCATCGCGGAGGCCAGCCACCGCGCCGATGCCCCGCCCGGGGCGCGCGGGGCGTTCAACTTCGTCCCGGGCCCCGGCCCGGTCGTCGGGGACGCGCTGGTCGGCCACCCCGGCGTGGCCGGCGTGGGCTTCGTAGGCTCGGTCGAGACCGGCTCCAAGATCGCCCTGCGGGCGGCCGGCAAGGCGCAGCTGCTCGAACTGGGCGGCAACGGGCCCATGGTGATCCTGGAGGACGCCGACCTCGAGCTGGCCGCCAGCGCGGCCCTGGAGGCCGCGTACCTGTGCGCGGGCCAGAGCTGCACCGCGGGCGAGCGGTTCCTGGTGCACGCCGCGGTGCGGGCCGAGTTCACCGAGCGGGTGGTGGCCGCGACCAAGGCGAACGTCAGGCTCGGCGACCCGTTCGACCCGCGGACCACGATGGGCCCGCTGAACAACGAGGCCACCGCGGCGAAGTTTGACCGGCACATCGCCGACGCCGTGGCGGGCGGAGCCCGGGTCTGCCACGGCGGGCGCCGCGTCGACGGCTACCCGACCCGCCTGTACGCCGAGCCGACCGTGCTCGACGGCGTCACCCCGGGCATGGCGATCGAGCGCGAGGAGACGTTCGGGCCGGTGGTACCGGTGGTCGAGGTGCGGTCGGCGGCCGAGGCGCTGGAGCTGACCAACGCCTCGCCGTTCGGCCTGACCGCGGCGGTCTTCACCGAGGACCTGGAGCGGGGGCTGGCGTTCGCCGAGCAGGCCCGGGCGGGCTGGGTCAACATCAACGCATCGACCAACCTGTGGGAATCGCACCTGCCGTTCGGCGGCCGGGCCGGCAGCGTCAGCGGCATCGGCCGGGTCGGCGGGAGCTATCCCATGGACGCGTTCACCGAGCCGAAGACGATCACGTTCCCGTCCCCGCGGCTCGGCTCGTGAGCCCTGTCTGACCGGCCGCGTCCGCGACAATGCGCTCCAGGCGCCGGCGGTGCGCGCCGCGCCAGTAGGCGCGGCCGCAGCCGGCCCAGCGCGCGAACTCGCGCTATGGCGCGAACGTCACTGAGGCAAGGCGGCCTGCGGCTCAGCCCGGCTGCTTTCCGTAGTCCACGCTCAGCCAGTGCTCCGGCGTCATCCGGATCACCACGTTCTCGCCGGCCGGGTCGGGATTGCTGGCCACGTAACGATCGCCGCCGTCGGGGCCCAGGTACCGGCGGGCCATCGCGAGCCGCTCCTCGAGATCAAGCTCGTCGATCGCGACCGGCCCCTCGACGCTGACGTACCGGTACGGCGGGTTCTCGTCTTGCGCGCACAGGCTCATCCGGCCCGCGGCCGCGATGGCCAGCCCCTTGCGCGAGCCGCGGCCGGTGATCACCGTCACCTGGCCGCCGGGCTGGTAGTCGTACCAGACCGGGACGGTGATCGGCCCCCGGCTCCCCGTCACGGCCACGCTCAGCACCCCGACGTGCAGCCCGGCCAGGAACCGCTCCCGCTCCTCGGCGGTCATGGCGAACGACATGATGCCTCCCTCTGGCCGGCGCCGACAGGGCTTGATTCTCGCAGAACCGGCCGCGCGGGGCGCCTCGAGTGGCGGCCGCCCGGCCCGGGTCGGTCGCCTTCCACCGCCGGCTCGGCTTCCAGGTCCGGCAGGTCGATGACTACGACGGGCCGGGCGCGCCGATGATGGTGATGACGCGCCCGCTGCCGCTCCCGGGCTGAGCCCCGGGCCCGGCTCAGGAGATGACCTGTCAGGAGATGACCTGCAGCGTGGCCAGGGTGGGGTCGGCCGCGTAGGCGATGCGGCCGCCGTCGGCGTGGACCTCGCGCAGCGCGTTCAGGGCCTCCGCGGTGATCAGCTCGCCGGGCGCGAGCACCGGGACGCCCGGCGGATAGGGCGCGATCAGCTCGGCGCTGACCCGGCCCACGGCGGCGTCGGCGGGGACGGTCTGGTTCGACGCGAAGAACGCCTCCCTCGGCGCGAGGACCGTCTGCGGCTCCACCGTCCACGCCGCCGTCGCGGCCGGGTGCCGCGGGGCGCCGCGGTGGCGCTCCACGGAGGCCGCGAACGTGTCCGCGAACGCAGCGAGCTGGTCCTCGTCGTCGGCGATCGTGACGATCGGCACCACGGTGTCGCGGTCGGCCATCTCCGGCGGCATCCCGGCCGCGATCAGGTCCGCTTCCACGTCCTTCCCGTGCGCGCCGGTCCCGGCCAGCAGGATGACCAGCTTGGTCGGCTCCACGCCCGGGCCGTCGAGCACCCCGAGCCCCGGCACCTGCCGCAGCCGCTGCTTGGCCGCGGCCACGCCGCGCAGCAGCCGGCCGCACAGGTCCTTGCCGTCCCGGGCCAGCAGGGCCCGGGCGGCATCGATGCTGGCCACGATCGAGCCCGCCGGGCTGGTGGTATGGGTGGCCTCGAAGGCCCGGTCCAGCCGCGCCGCGTCCAGCCGTTCGGTCCTGGCCAGCACCAGCGCGCCCTGGGTCATGGCGGGCAGCGCCTTGTGTGCGCTGGTCACCATGGCGTCCGCGCCGGCCGCGATCGCGTGCGGCGGCAGGTCGGGGTGGAAGCCCAGGTGCGCCGCCCACGCCGCGTCCACCACCAGCGGGACCCCGGCCTCGTGGGCGGCGGCCGCATGGCCGGCCAGGTCGCCGATCGTGCCCACGTAGGAGGGATCACCGAGGAACACCGCGCAGGCCTGCGGATGTGCCGCGAGCGCGGCGCGCACCGTGCCGGTGGCCACCGCGGTGGGCAGCCCGGACGACGGGTCCATCTCCGGGCGCACCCACACCGGGCGCAGCCCGGCCAGCACCAGCCCGAGCAGCAGCGACCGGTGCAGGATCCGGGTGATGATGACCTCCTGCCCCGGCGCGCCGACGGCCAGCGCCAGCGCCTGGTTGCCGTGCGTCGACCCGGCGACCGAGAACCGGCACCAGTCGGCGCCCCACAGCCGCGCGGCCCGCGCCTCGCCGTCCGTGCGCAGCGCGTCGGCGTGCTTGATCGTGTCCAGCGCGCCGTACAGCGGCGCGTCGCCCGCCACCACCGACCCGGTGAGGTCGCGGCGCAGCTTGTGCCCCGGCGTGATCATCGGCGTGAGCTCGCCGGCCTCCGCCCGCTCGGTGACGGTCAGCCACGCGTCCAGCAGCGGCGCGTCGGCCCGCAGTCCGCGCGGGTCCCTGGGGTCCGGTTCGAGATGCGGCATCTGACCAGTGAACTCTTTTCGTCCGTTGATGTCAGGCTCAGGGTACGTGGACGGGATGGGGAGGAGGAAAGGGTTCATAGGGCCTGACCAGCCCGGGTGACCGGAAAATTGGCCGACTGGCCGGCCGGGAGCACCGTGTCACACTGGATCAAGGGGGCCGCCCGGGCGCCCGGAGGTGGTGATGCAGGTGACAGTCCACGACACGGGGCCGCTCGGCGCGCACGCCACCGACGGGTTCGAGGGTCAGCCGGACCCCCTGTGGGAGTTCTCGCCGTACCCGCCGATCGCCGACTACGCGTTCCTGTCGGACAACGAGGTCACGGCGCTGGTCGCGCCGGGAGGCTCCGTCGAGTGGATGTGCCTGCCGCGGATGGACAGCCCGAGCGTCTTCGGCGCACTGCTCGACCGGGACGCCGGCTGGTTCCGCCTGAGCCCGGAGGACATGACCGTGCCCGCCGACCGCCGGTACCTGCCGGGGACGATGGTGCTGGAGACCAGCTGGGACTGCGGCGAGGGCTGGATCATCGTCCGGGACTGCCTGGTGATGGGCCCGTGGCGGCACGAGCATCCGGACCGTACCAGCCACGTCAGGCCGCCGACCGACTACGACGCCGAGCACACGCTGCTGCGCACGGTGCGCTGCGTGGACGGGTCGGTTCAGCTCTCCATGGACTGCGAGCCGGTATTCGACTACGGGCGCCAGCGCGCCCGGTGGCACCACACCGACCGGGGCTACCACCAGGCGGTGATCCGGCCGGAAGGCGGCGACCTGGCGCTGACCCTGACCTCCGACATCCGGATCGGACTGGAGGGGCCGAGCGCGCGGTCCCGCACCCTGCTGCGCGAGGGTGACACCCGGTTCGTCACCTTGTCCTGGGGCCGCCGCAAGCCGCCCAAGGACTACGAGGAGGCGTACAAGCGCCTGGTCTGGACGGCCCACCACTGGCAGCACTGGCTGGCCCGGGGCAGCTTCCCTGACCACCGGTGGCGCCCCTACCTGACCCGCAGCGCGCTGACCCTCAAGGGCCTCACGTTCTCCCCGACGGGCGCGATCGCGGCCGCCGCGACCACGTCGCTGCCGGAGACGCCGCACGGGGAACGGAACTGGGATTACCGCTACAGCTGGATCCGGGACGCCACGTTCGCGCTCTGGGGCCTGTACACCCTCGGCTTCGAGTGGGAGGCCAGCGACTACTTCGCCTTCCTCGCCGACGTGGTCGAGCGCGACGGGGGCGACATCCAGATCGTCTACGGCATCGACGGCCGGTGCGACCTCGAGGAGTCCGTGCTGGAGTACCTGCACGGTTACCAGGGCGCCCGGCCGGTCCGCACCGGAAACGCCGCGTACCGGCAGAAGCAGCACGACGTGTGGGGCGTGGTGCTCGACTCGCTGTACCTGCACACGCGGTCCCGGGACCGGCTCGACGACCGGGTCTGGCAGATGGCCAAGCTCCAGGTGGAGCACGCGCTGGAGAACTGGCGCGACCCCGACTGCGGCATCTGGGAGGTCCGCGGCGAGCCGCAGCACTTCACCTCGTCGAAGCTGCTGTGCTGGGTCGCGGCCGACCGCGGGGCCCGCCTGGCCCGGCTCCGCGAGGACGCCGACGCCGCCCGGCTGTGGCAGAAGGCGGCGGACGAGATCCACGCCGACATCTGCGCCAACGCGCTGGACGAGCGCGGGGTGTTCTGCCAGCACTACGAGACCACCGCGCTGGACGCGTCGGTGCTGCTGATGCCGCTGCTGCGGTTCCTGCCGCCGGACGACCCGCGGATCCGGGCCACCGTGCTCGCGATCGCGGACGAGCTGACCCGGGACGGCCTGGTGCTGCGCTACCAGGTCGACGAGACCGACGACGGCCTGTCCGGCGAGGAAGGCACGTTCACGATCTGCTCGTTCTGGCTGGTCTCCGCGCTGTCAGAGATCGGCGAGCACCGCCGCGCGCGGGACCTGTGCGAGAAGGTGCTGTCGTACGCCAGCCCGCTGCTGCTGTACGCCGAGGAGATCGACCCGCGGTCAGGGCGGCACCTGGGCAACTTCCCCCAGGCGTTCACGCACCTCGCGCTCATCAACGCGGTGATGCACGTGGTCATGAACGAGCAGCTGGCCGAGCGGCGGGCCATCACGAGCGGCGCCGCGGTCTCGCCGAGGTCGCGGTAACGGAGGATCTCGCCGCGGCGGATGCTCACCCGCCGGGAGGACCAGCCGCCACGACCGCCTCGAACTCGGCCACGGACAGCCCCGGGCCGAACCCCTCGAGCAGCCAGGTGACCCCGTTGCTCTCGGCGGTGGCCATCGCCTTGGCCCGCTCGTCCGACCCCAGCCGCCGCATCTTGCCCGTGATGGCCAGGTCGTAGTCATCCGGAGCGCCGAGCCGGGTCAGCTCGGCGCGCACCCCGGCCACGTCGCCGGCGTCCGGGAAGTCCGGGTCCCCGGCGAAGATCGGGAAGCAGCCCTGCATCCGGGCGGCCCTGGCCAGCGGCGCGCGGTTCGGCCACCGGCCGGCGACCCAGATCGGCAGCGGATCCTGCGCCGGCCTGGGCAGGAACGGCATCGAGTGCACGTGCAGGCGCTCGCCGTCGAAGTCGACGTCCTCGCCGGTCAGCAGGCGCCGCAGCACCTCGAGCGACTCGTCAAGGAGCACGCCGCGCTCCCGGGGCTCGGACGCGTCACCGAACGAGCTGAACTCCCTCCAGCCGTCGTCGCCGAGGCCGACCCCGATCACGAGCCGGCCGCCGGACAGCAGGTCGAGCGCGGCCGCCTGCCTGGCCATCACCCACGGCCTGCGGCGGGCCAGCGGGGTCACCATGGCGCCGAACCTGATCTCGCGGGTGGCCGTCGCGACCGCGGCCATCGCGATCCACGGGTCGCAGACAGCCATGCCCGGCCTCGCCAGCATGTGGTCCCAGAGGAAGAACCCGGACCAGCCGGCCTCCTCGGCCATGACGGCCAATTCGGCGACCCGGGCGGGTTCGGCGAGCTCCTCGAATTGGGGGAAGAAAAGCCCGAATCTCACTGTGTTGCCTTTCGCCTCCGGGGCACCCGCCCACCTCCCCTTTCCTCTTCACTGCGCCGCGCCCCTTGGCCGATCGGGCAGCGCGTCCTGGCCGCGCCGCCGCAGGGCGGCCAGCGCCTCTGGAATGATCTCACCGTTGATCCGCAGCCGGGCCAGGCCGCCGTCCGGGATCACCTCGAGCCGCACGTGGGTGGCCACGCCATCCACCAGGAACCGGTGCCGGGTGTCGGGCTGCACCCGGGTCAGCGGCAGCGCCTCGCGCCACGCCGGATCCGGGATAGGGATGTCGCGATCCTGGACGGAGGGGTCGTGGTCCGGGACGGAGGCGCCGCGGTCCGGGATGGGGGCACCGGGGGCCGCGCCGCGCGCGTCCGCGGCCAGCAGCCGGACCTGGCCCGGGGCGTTGCCGATGAAGCGCGAGGTGTCGATCTCGACGTGGCGCAGGGCCCCGGGCGCGGCCAGCGCGACGGTCACGTAGTCGTGGCCCGGTCCGCGGCGCCGCGCGTTCTCCCAGCCCTCTCCCGTGCTGGCGGCCAGGCCGGGCAGGATCAGGTTGCTGGCCGAGGCGTAGAACGCGTCCGAGCAGCCGACGACCCGGCCGCCGTTCTCCATGGCCGCCAGGTCGACGGTGCCGGCCAGGAAGCGCGGGTCCGGCAGCGGCGTGCCGTGCACCCGGAACCGGGCCACCCCGCCGTCGGGGTAGATCGACAGCCGGACGTGCGTCCACCGGAAGGGGGAATCCACCGGGTAGACGTTCGCCGCGTCGCCCTGCGCGCCGGCCCGCTCCACCAGCGCCTGCCAGGTCATCGCGGCTAGCTCGTCCGGGGCCGGGTATCCCTCGGCCCCGACGGCCTCCACCGACACGCGCGGCGGGTAGTTGCCGCGGAAGAACGAGGTGTCCACGACCACGCCGTGCACGATGCCGGGCACCCCGAGCCGCACGATCGCGTGGTCGTGCCCCGGCCCGCGGCGGCGCCTGGTCTCCCAGCCGTCGTAGACCTTGCCCCGGTTCCCGAACTCCGCCGGGTCGAAGGCGGGCGGTCCCGGCTTGATCAGGTTCTCCTTCTCCGCGAACAGCTCGTCGCTGGCGACGACCACGCTGCCCCCGAGCCGCCGGGACGCCAGGTCGGGCCGGGCCGTGAACTCGGGCGGGCCCGCGCCGTGACCGGTCATCCGGCGCGTTCCCCTGCGGCCAGCAGCCGGCCGGCGGGCGCGCCGCCGGCGGGCTTCCCGCGCAGCCAGGCCCGGCGCACCACGCCGTCGAGCCGCTGGCCGGCGTACGGGGTCAGCCGGTGCCGGTGGAACAGCCGGGCGGGGTCGACGGTAAAGCTGTCGTCCGGTGCGAACGCCACCAGGTCAGCGTCGCCGCCGGGCTCGATCCGGCCCTTGCCGGCCAGCCCGGCGATCCGCGCGGGCCCGGCCGCCATCCAGCGGGCCACGTCGTCCAGCGAGTGCCCGCGCTGGCGCGCCCGGGTCCACACCACCGGCAGCGCGAGCTGCAGCGACGAGATCCCGCCCCAGGCGGCGCCGAAGTCGCCGCTGCCCTGGGCCTTGAGCTCGGGCGGGCACGGCGAATGATCGGACACGACGCAGTCGATGATGCCCTCCCGCAGCGCCTGCCAGAGCCGGTCGGAGTTGGCCCGGTCGCGGATCGGCGGGCAGCACTTGAACTCGGTGGCGCCGTCCGGGATGTCCTCGGCGGCCAGCGCGAGGTAGTGCGGGCAGGTCTCCGCGGTGATCCCCACGCCGTCCCGCCGGGCCTGCGCCAGCAACGGGACCGCGTCCGCGGCCGACAGGTGCAGCACGTGCGCCCGGGCCCCGGTGGCCTGCGCCGCATCGATCACCGCGGCGACCGCGATCACCTCGGCCATGGCAGGCCGCGTGCGCAGGAAGGCGCCGTAACCGGGGCCGGAGGCGGGAGGCAGGGCCGCGACGACCCTGGCGTCCTCCGCGTGTACCAGCACCACGGTACCCAGCTCGGCGGCCCGGGTCATCACGTCGCGCAGCCCGGCCTGATCCAGCGGCGGGAACTCGGGGACGCCGGAATCGATGAGAAAGACCTTGATCCCGAACGCGCCGGCCGCGCGCAACGCTGGCATCCGAACGGTGCTCCCGGGCACCGCGCCACCCCAGAAGCCGACGTCCACGTGGATCCGGCCCGCCGCGGCCTCCCGCTTGATCCGCAGCGCCCCGGGGTTGGTGGTGGGCGGGAGCGAGTTCAGCGGCATGTCGATGATCGTGGTGATCCCGCCGGCCGCGGCGGCGCGAGTGGCCGACGCGAACCCCTCCCAGTAGGTCCGGCCGGGCTCGTTGACGTGGACATGGGTGTCCACCAGGCCCGGCAGCAGCACCTCGTCCTCGGCCAGGACCACGGTCTGCCCCGCTCCGGCCCCGGCCTCGTACGGCCCGACCTCGGCGATCGTGCCCTGCCTGATCACGACCGCCGCCGGGCGGGTGCCGTCGGGCGTGACCGCGCGGCGGGCGCGGATCACCAGGTCCGGCGGCACGTCAGCGGCCCGCCGATCGGCTCAGCGCGTCGAGGCCGGGCCGGTCCAGGCCGGTCAGCTCGGCCAGCTCCGCCCCGGTGACCGCGCCGCAGTCCAGCCCGCGGGCCAGGAACCCGGCCAGGGCCCGGGCGGTCGCAGGCTCTTCGAGGATGCCTCCCGGCTCGCGCTCGACATAGGACCGCAGCCGGGTGGCGGCGGCGGGCAGGCCCTCGCGGAAGAAGCCGAACGTGGCCGCGTACCGGCTGGCGAGCTGCACCGGGTGCAGGTCCCAGCCCTGGTAGAAGCCCCGGTCCAGGGACCGCCGTACCAGCCGGGCGTGCAGCTGCCAGGCCCCGGTGACCTGGTCCCGGCCGCCCTCGGGCAGCACGTTGGTCGAGCCGTCGGACAGGCGCACGCGGGTGCCCGCCGCCGCCACCTGCATCACGGCCCGCGCGTGGTCGGCCACCGGGTGCTCCATGCTCTGCTGCTGCGCCGCGATCCCGAGCGCGGCGCTGTAGTCGTAGGTGCCGTAGTGCAGCCCGGTCAGCCGTCCGCCGGCCGCGTGCACGCACCGGGCGACGGTGGCGGTCCCGTCCGCGCCCAGGATCAGCTGCGGGGTCTCCACCTGGACCTCGAAGACCAGCGCCCCGGGCGCCAGGCCGTGCGCCTGCTCCAGCCGGCCGCAGAGCCCGGCCATCGCCGTGACCTGGTCCGCCGAGGTGACCTTCGGCAGCGTCACCACGAAGCCGGCCGGGAGCGTCCCGTGTGCCAGCAGCTCGCCGAGGAACCCGTCCAGCGTGCGGATGGCCCGGCGGCGGGTGGCCGGCTCCAGGCTCTTGCCGCGCAGCCCAGTGAACGGCGGCGCCTTCCCCGCGGTCACCTCGGCCGCCAGGTACCCGGCGGCGCGGGCCGCGTCGGCGTCCTCGGCGCCGTCGCCCCGGTCGCCGTAACCGTCCTCGAAGTCCAGCCGCAGGTCCTCGACCGGTTCGGTGATGAGCTTGGCCAGCACCCGCGACCGCACGTCCGCGGCCAGGCGGTCCGGCAGGCCCATCGCGGCGGCGAACTCGCCCGGGCCGGGCGCCCAGGCCTCCAGCGCGGCCAGGGCCTGCCGTCCCCACTGCGCGGCCAGCCCCGGGCCGAACCGGTCGGCGGCCAGGTACGCCGTGTGCACCGGCTGCCGGCCCGGCCGCGGCCCCGGGTAGCCCGCGGCCAGCGCCCGGTCGGCCCCCGCGAGCACCCGGTCCGCCTCGGCGGCCAGTGCGTCCAGGTACTCCCGGCGCTCCCGGCCGGCCGGTTCGCGCTCCGGGGTCACGGCGTATCCGTTATGTGCTCTGGCTTGATCGGGATCAGGGAGAGGTCGAGTCCGGTGGCCGCGCGGATCGCCGCCGCGACCGCCGGCCCGGAGGAGATCGTGGGCGGCTCGCCGACGCCGCGCAGGCCGTAGGGGGCGTTCGGGTCGGGGTACTCGAGCACCTCGACCCGCATCGGCGGCATGTCCAGGATCGTGGGGATGAGGTAGTCGGTGAACGAGGGGTTGGCGATCCGCCCGTCGCGTACCTGGATCTCCTCCATGATGGCCAGGCCCAGGCCCTGGGCGCTACCGCCGTGGATCTGCCCCTCCACCGCCTGCGGGTTCACGGCCTTGCCCACGTCCTGGGTGCAGGCCAGCTCGATCACCTTGACCAGGCCGAGGTCGGTGTCGACGTCCACGACCGCGCGGTGCGCGGCGTAGGCGTACTGGACGTGCGCGAAGCCCTGGCCGGTCTCGGGATCGATGGGGTGGGTCGGCCGGTGCCGCCACTCGACCGTCTCCTCCAGGACGCGGTCGCCGATGATCTCGGCCATCGGGATCTGCTCGGCGCCGGCCACCACGCAGCCGCCGGCCAGCCGCAGGCCGGGGACGGTGCGGCCGAGCCGGCGCTGGGCCAGGCCAAGGACCTGCTCCCTGATCCGCTCGCAGGCGGCCTTGACCGCGCCCCCGGTCACGTAGGTCTGCCGGGACGCCGACGTCGAGCCGCCGGAGCCGACCGCGGTGTCCGCCGGGCTGACCAGCACCTGGTCCACGCCCAGCTCGGTGCGGCAGATCTGCTGCTCGACGGCGACCAGGCCCTGGCCGACCTCGGCGGCGGCGGTGTGCACGGTCGCCACCGGCTCCCCGGCGGTGACCTCGAGCCTGACCCGCGCGGTCGAGTAGTCGTCGTAGCCCTCGGAGAAGCCGACGTTCTTGTAGCCGACGGCGTAGCCGACGCCGCGCACCACACCCTCGCCGTGGGTGGTGTTGGCCACCCCGCCCGGCAGGCCGCGCGGGTCGGGGTGGGCGGGGGCGTTCCCGTTATGGTCCCCGGTGGTCTCGGGTAGGGGCATCGCCCGCAGGCGGCGCAGCAGCTCGGCCACGGGCGCCGGGCTGTCCACGATCTGCCCGGTCGGCGCCTCGTCGCCCATGCCGATCGCGTTGCGGCAGCGCAGCTCGACCGGGTCCAGGCGCAGCGCCGCCGCGAGCTTGTCCATCTGCGCCTCGTAGCCGAACGCGGCCTGCACCGAGCCGAAGCCGCGCATCGCGCCGCACGGCGGGTTATTGGTGTACAGGCCGTAGCAGTCGACGTGCACGTTCGGCACCACGTACGGCCCGATGCCCATGGTCCCGGCGTTGCCGACCACGGCCGGCGTGCTGGAGGTATAGGCCCCGCCGTCGAGGTAGATCTCCGCCTTGACGTAGACCAGGGTGCCGTCCCGGGCCGCGCCGTGCTCGAAGCGCATCCGGGCCGGATGCCGGTGCACGTGCCCGAAGAACGACTCCTGGCGGTTGTAGGACATCTTGACCGGCTTGCCGGCGTGCAGCGCCAGCAGGCAGGCGTGCACGTGCATGGACAGGTCCTCGCGGCCGCCGAACGCGCCGCCGACCCCGGCCAGCACCAGCCTGACCTGCTCGGGCGGCAGGCCGAGCGCGGCGCAGATCTGCTTCTGGTCGACGTGCAGCCACTGGGTGGCCACATACAGGTCGACGCCGCCCTGCCCGTCTGGCACCGCGAGCCCGGCCTCCGGGCCGAGGAACGCCTGGTCCTGCATCCCGACCTGGTAGGTCCCGGTCACCACGACGTCGGCCGCTGGCTCCGGGTCACCCTTGCGGATCTTGAGATGGCGGACCAGGTTGCCCTGCGGGTGCAGCCGCGGGGCGGCCGGGTCGAGGGCCTGCCGCGCGTCGGTGACCGGGCGCAGGACCTCGTAGTCCACCGCGATCTTCTTGGCCGCCTGCCGCGCGATCTCCGGGTGGTCCGCGGCGACCAGGGCCACCGGCTCGCCCTGGTACCGGACCACGCCCTCGGCCAGGACCGGCTGGTCGGCGAGTTCCAGGCCGCAGACGTTCTGGCCGGGGACGTCGGCGTGGGTCAGCACGGCGTAGACCCCGCCGGTGGCCAGCGCCTCGCCGATCGCGATCGAGCGGATCCTCGCGTACGGGTGCGGGCTGCGCAGCGTCACCCCCCAGATCATGTCGTCCATCCACAGATCGCTGCCGTAGGCGAACTGCCCCGTCACCTTCGGCGTCGCGTCCGGGCGCGGCGCGGACGTCCCGACGCCGCCGGCCTCGGCCTGGCTGACGCCGGCCGGAGCCTGGGTGGGCGGGGTGATCGTCATGCCCCCAGCCTGTCAGCCCCGGCCGGCGAGGGCCAGGCTGGCCTGGCGGGCCGCGTCGGCCACCTGCTGCTCGTCGACGGTGACCACGCGGTCGCGCTCGACGATCACCCGGCCGTTCACCAGCAGCAGCTCCAGCGGCGGCTGCGGGCCCAGGACCAGCGCCGCCACCGGGTCGGCGATGCCCGCGTGCGGCACGCCGTCCAGCCGCCACAACGCCACGTCCGCGAGCTTGCCGGGTTCCAGCGAGCCGATCTCGGCCTCCCGGCCCAGCAGCCGCGCCCCGCCGAGTGTGCCCAGTTCCACGGCCTCGCGCAGGGTCATCGCGTGCGGGCCGCCGACCCCCCGGGCGAACTGGGTGGCCGCGGTGACCTCGGCCAGCAGCGAGCTGGCCTCGTTGGAGGCCGCGCCGTCCACGCCCAGCCCGACCGGCACGCCGGCGTCGAGCAGCGCGCGGGTCCGGCAGATGCCCGCGCCGAGCCTGGCGTTCGAGTACGGGCAGTGGGCCACGCCGGTGGCGCTGGCCGCGAGCCGGGCGATCGCCGCGTCGTCGAGGTGCACGCCGTGCGCGAGCCAGACGTCGCCGGCGAGCCAGCCGAGTGAGTCCAGGTACTCGGCCGGCGTGCCGCCGAAGTGCTCCGCGCAGTACTCGTCCTCGTCGTCGGTCTCGGCCAGGTGCGTGTGCAGCCTGACCCCCGTGCTCCGGGCCAGCGCGGCGGACTCGGTGAGCAGCTCGCGGGTGACGGAAAACGGAGAGCACGGGGCGACGCCGATCCGCAGCATCGAGCCGGGCGACGGGTCGTGGAACCGCTCGATCGCCGCCTGCGTGGCCTCGATGATCGTGTCGATGTCCTCCACGATGTGGTCGGGCGGCAGCCCGCCAGAGCTCTCGCCCAGGTCCATGGAGCCGCGGGTGGGGTGGAACCGCAGGCCCACCTCGGCCGCGGACTCGATCGTGGCGCCGAGCACGTCGCCGCCGCCGCGGGGGAAGACGTAGTGGTGATCCGTGCTGGTCGTGCAGCCGCTGCGGGCCAGCCAGGTCAGGGCGGCGGCCGCGGCCGCCCGCACGATCGGCTCGTCGATCCGGGCCCAGACCGGGTACAGCTCGGTCAGCCAGTCGAACAGCGTGGCGTCGAACGCCCATCCCCTGGTCGCCCACTGGTACAGGTGGTGGTGGGTGTTGACCAGGCCAGGCGTGACCAGGCACCCGCTGGCGTCGATCCGGCGGGCGCCGAAGAGGTGGTCCGGCACCGGGCCCGGCGCGACCTCGGTGATCCGGGTGCCGTCGACCCCGACGTAGCCGTACGGGTACTCATCCCGCCGCGGGTTCAGCGTCAGGACGTGAGCGCCGGTCAGGACCAGGCTGGTCACGAGGCACGATCCTGCCACCGGACCGCGGCCAGCCGCACCGCGTCCAGGATCTTCTCGTAGCCCGTGCACCGGCACAGGTTGCCCGCGAGCGCCTCGCGGATCTCGGCGTCCGACGGCCGCCCGCTCCGGCGCAGCAGGTCGTGGGCGGCGATCACCAGGCCGGGCGTGCAGAACCCGCACTGCACCGCGCCCGCGTCGACGAACGCCTGCTGCACCGGGTGCAGCGAGCCGCCGCGGGCCAGGCCCTCGACCGTGACGATGCGGCGGCCCTGGGCCTGGCCGGCCGCGACCAGGCACGCGCAGACCACCGTGTCGTCCAGGTACACCGTGCAGGAACCGCATTCGCCCTGCTCGCAGGCGTTCTTGGAGCCGGGGAGCCCCATCCGCTCGCGGAGCACGTAGAGCAGGCTCTCGCCCTCCCAGACGTCGTCCGCCTGCCGCGTCTCGCCGTTGACCGTCGCCGTGATCCGCATCCGCTCAGCCTCCGCCGGAGGGTCCGGCCCCCTCGCGCTGGTAGGAGTTCCAGGCCCAGGTCAGGGTACGCCTGGCCATGACCGCGAGCCCGTGGCGCCGGTAAGCGGCGGTCCCCCGGACGTCATCGACCGGGTCGGCGGCGGCCTTCACCCGCTCGCCGAACTCACGGACGATGCTGTCGCCCAGGCCGGCGCGGGACTCCCACAGGCCGGCCTTGTCCAGGACCCCGGCCAGGAAACGCTCGGCGTCGGTGGCCCTCCTCGGCGTGGGCGCCGCCGAGCCGATGCCGGTGCCTACCGTCTTTTCCCGCGGGTCGAGGCTGACGCAGAACGAGGCCACGGCGATCACCATCGCGTTACGGGTACCGATCTTGCTGAACTGCTGCGGGCCGGTCGTGGGCGGGATCAGGACGGCCGCGATCAGCTCGTCCGGGGCCAGCACGTTCTGCTTGACGCCGGTGAAGAACCCGGCGGCCGGTACCGTACGGCTGCCGCGCACCGAGGCCACCTCGATCGTGGCCCCGCTCGCCAGCAGCGGCGGATGGCAGTCCCCGGCGGGCGACGCCGCGCCGAGGTTGCCGCCGACCGTGCCGCGGTTGCGGATCTGCGGCGAGCCCACCGTCCGGGCCGCCATGGCCAGGCCGGGCAGCAGCCCGCCGAGCTCATCGATGAGCCTGGTGTAGCTGACGCCGGCGCCGAGCCTGATCAGGCCGTCCTCGATCACCCACCCGGTGAGCTGCCGAACCCCGGTCAGGTCGAGCAGGGCGGCGGGGCGGCGGGCGTCGAAGTTCAGCTCCACCATGACATCGGTGCCGCCGGCGATCGGCAGCGCCTCCGGGCGCGCCGCCTTGGCGGCGAGCGCGTCATCCCAGCTCGTCGGCTGCAGGAAATCCACCCGCTGCTCCTCGCCTTCCTCGCCTGCCCACCATGGTCACCTAGACTCGCCCACCTCCGTGATCATTTAGAACGGACGCCTTTCGGTGAATACGACTGAGAATCGCCCGCGGTACGTGATCAAGTGAAGGAGGCGGCGGAATCCCACGCCGGGCCGGGATCGGGCGCGTCGTCGCGCTGCACGGCGCACTGGATGAGGCCGTACGGGCGGTCGGCGGCGTGGAACACCTCGCCCGGGTTGTCCAGGCCGAACGGCGCCAGGTCGGCCAGGAAATGGTGGCGGTTGGGCGCGGACAGCCTGATCTCCGCGATGTCGTCGCGGGCCTGCAGGACCGCCTGGCCCATCGTCCACAGGGTCTGCTGCAGGGCCAGGCTGTGCAGCACGGCGAACCGTTCGATCAGGATCTGCCGGATCTGCGCGTGAGCCTCGTCCCAGCTTTTCGGCTGCGGCCTGGGTTGGTCCGTGCCGCGGGCGGAGGTCATAACGCCAGCTCGCGTTCAGCGAGGTGGCCAGGATCCGGTCGTGCGTCTCGGCCAGCGTGGTGTAGCGGTCCCGCAGGAAGCCGGCGAACTCCGAGCCGGTCGACTTCAGCAGCACGAGGTCCTTCAGGCCGGAGACGATCCAGGCCTGCTGCCCCGCTACCCGTCCGCGCGAGACCGTGACCGCGGTGGTCCGCACGTCCTGAGCGGCCCGGGCGAAGGTGTGCGGGTGCGGCTGGCCGGCCACGCTCACCCGCTCCCAGCGGTACTCCTCCACCTCGACCCGGGCCGCGCTGACCGGCTCGATGTCGCCGACGAAGTGGCGGGCCAGGTCCAGCGCGTAGTCCTCGATCTCGCCTATCCCCTTCTCCTTGGCAAAGGCGAAGCAGGTGTTCTTCTGGCTGTCGGTGGGCAGCACACGGGCCTGGTCGCCGCGGGTGTGGGCGTCGGCGAAGTCGCCGCGCAGCAGCGTGGAGACGTTCAGGTCGCGGATCTCGTGCTGCCCGCCGTCCCGGTAGACGCGCACCACCCGGGTCTCCGCCTTGCCGTACTGATTCGGGCCGAGCATGATCCCCATGACGTCAGCTCCCGCGGTAGGTGGTGTAGCCGAACGGGCTCAGCAGCAGCGGGACATGGTAGTGCGATGCCTCGCCGTCGGCGGTGAAGGTGACGGTGACCTCGGGAAAGAACGAATCCCGCGGCTCGGCCTGGTTCAGGCGGGCGAAGTAGTCGGCGGTGCCGAAGACCAGCCGGTAGGTTCCCGGCTCCAGCCGCGGCGGCCCGATGGCACGGACGCGCCCGTCCGGGTCGGTGCTGGCGCGGCCGAGCTCCTCCGGGCCGGCG
Source organism: uncultured Actinomycetota bacterium (assembly GCA_963795055.1). Lineage (GTDB taxonomy): Bacteria > Actinomycetota > Actinomycetes > Streptosporangiales > Streptosporangiaceae > JASHPR01. The sequence goes on along the minus strand of CAWCGJ010000003.1, from coordinate 43,499 downwards.
TCCGACACCCGTTCCAACCGGACCGGGACGTCGGCCGCTGGCGTTCCGCGCGCGGTGTCGAGCACGTGGGTGGTGACCGCGCTGCCCGCGCTCATGCCGTGCCCTCCAGCAGTTGCCGCAGCCTGATCCGGTTGATCTTCCCCAGCTCGCGACGCACTATGCCCCACTCGGTGCCGGGATCGTGGCCCAGCCGCTCCCGGAGCAGGGCCAGCAGTTCCCCGGCGCTGCGGCCGGTCGCGCAGACCAGGTAGATGTGGCCGAACCGCCGTTCATAGGCCTCGTTGCCTTCGGCCAGGGCCGCCGTCGTGGCCCGGTCCGCGCCCTGGACCCCGGCCTGTTCCCGGCGTGACCAGCCGGCCGCGGAGCCGGACCCGATCCTCGGGTGGCCGGCCAGCGCCTGCTCCAGGCCGCCCTGGTCCAGGCCGGCCACGGACTCATCGGAGCGGGCCAGGGCCTGGCCGACCGACGCGTAGGGGCGGCCGGACATGAGGTCCTCGGCCCATCGCTCGGAAGAGCAGCAGGCCAGGAGGCGCTTCCTGGCCAGGTCGGCGGGCAGCGCGTTGAAGGTCTCGAGGCTGACCAGGGTGCTCATGGCATCCCATTGTGTTACCACCGGGCCGCGCCGAGACAGAACGGAATGCTCCGGTCTGCAGTAAGGTCGGTTCATGAGGCAGCAGCCAGGGCCCGGCCGCCAGGCCGAGGCGGCCCGGAACGATCAGCTGATCCTGGACGCCGCGCGGGCGGTGTTCGTCGCCGACCCGGCGGCCCCGGTCTCCGAGGTGGCCAGGCAGGCGGGCGTCGGGATCGCTGCCCTGTACCGCCGCTACCCCAGCAAGGAGGACATGCTGCGGAAGCTGAGCGGCGACGGGCTGCATCGCTATCTCGCCGAGGCCGAGGCGGCGCTGGCCGACGACCGGGACCCGTGGACCGCGTTCGCCGATTTCATGAGGCGGGTGGTGCAGGCCGACACTCACTCGCTCACCCAGAGCCTCGCCGGGACCTTCACCCCCACCGAGGAGCTCTACCGCGACGCCGCCCGGGCCCAGGACCTCAACGTGGCGCTCTTCGAGCGGGTCCGCGCCGCCCGCGCGATCCGCCCCGACGTGGTCGTGGATGACATCGGCTGGATCCTCGAGATGGTTGCCTCGGTCCGGGGCGGCGACGCGGGGCGCACCGCCCAGCTCCGGGAGCGTTACCTGATCCTGCTGCTGGACGGCCTGCGCACGCCGGAGCCGTCCCCCTTGGCCGGACCGCCTCCCACCTGGGCGGAAATGAGCGGACGCTGGGATACCCGAACCGCGTAGCCGCGCCGTCCGCCGCGGCTACGCCGCTGCGGACGGCGCGTCCTCGACCGAGGGCGTTGCCTCGCCATCGGCCTGCACGGCCTTGCGGGCCAGCAGCCAGTACGTGACGCCGCCGAAGAGCAGCCCCATGAACACGCTGAAGTCCGACCCGGCGACACGGCTGGACAGCGGCGACACGTACGGCGAGTAGGCGTTCAGCCACAGCGCGGCCGCCACCATGCCGACCGCCTGTGCGATGATTCCCGGCCAGTACACCCCGCCGTGGCGGAAGTAGCGCCCGCCCCGCTCGTTCAGCAGCGCCTCATGGTCGTAACGGTTCCGCCGCAGCCACGAGTCCACCAGGTAGATCGCGCACCAGGGACCCAGCCAGACGATGATGAACAGCAGGAAGTCGGCCAGCAGCGTGGTGAACCGGGACGAGAAGATCGCGTAGGCGGCGAACACGCCGCAGACGACGGTGTCGATGCCGACGCAGGTGACGCGGTGCAGCCCCGGTATCAGGCTCTGCAGCGTGACGCCGGATGAGTACAGATCGATGGTGTTGATCGCGAACAGCTGCACGATCGCGAAGATCAGGTACGGGACCACGAACCAGCCGGGGAAGCCCGCGGTCAGGCCGGTGATCGAGGTGGCTCCCGGGACGCCGGTCGCGACCGCGGCGCCGAGGATCTCCAGCAGCGCGGAGGGGATGGCCCCGCCCAGTGCGACGGCGAGCACGATGTTGCGCCGGTTGCTGTCGGCGGGCAGGTAACGCGAGTAGTCGTTGGCGTTCTCGGTCCAGCCCAGGCCGCCCGCGGAGATCACCAGGGCCAGGAACACGAACAGCGATCCCCAGCCGGCCCGTGCGGCACGGCGTGCAGCTTCACCTTGGACGTGGTGATGATCGCCATCACCACGAACAAGATGACGAACGGGATGCTGAGCCACCGGAGCACCCGCAGGACCGCGGCGTGACCGAACAGGGGCAGCACCGCCTGGATCAATACCGCGACGATGATGAAGATGATCTTCGCCGGGGTCCCGGCCAGGAAGCCCGCCTTGGTGGTGAGCGCGATCGCGGCCAGCACGATGAGCGCGATGCCCTCGATCTCGAACCCGACCTGCGTCACCCAGTTGAACAGCGAGGGCACCCGGTTGCCGTTGGGCCCGAACGGGGCCCGGCTGATCGCGAACGTGGTCGTGCCGGCCTGCGGGCCCTGCAGGCTGGCCAGGCCGGTGAGCAGGTAGAAGAGGTTGCCGATCAGGATGATCACTACCGCCTGGGCGAACGACAGGCCGAAGACCACGACGGCCAGGCCGCCGTAGACCACGAACTCGACGTTCCAGACCGCCCCGGCCCACATCCAGAACAGGTTGCCGGGCCTGCCCCACCGCTTGTCCGGCGGAATGTACTCGATCCCGCGCCGCTCGATCTTGGTGACCGACGGCTCCTCCTCGAAGGAGAGCACCGAGGCCGCACCCGCGTCGGATCCCGTTGTCCCGCTCATCACGCCCGACCTTTCGCTTCGGATCCTGCTGCTCTAGCCACCACGCCGGACCTTCCTGCAGTGCGGACGCTACTACTCAACTCGGGACCGGAGGAAGATCTCAGGCGCGGGCGTAACCATGCCGTAACGGGCGCTCTCGGGCCACGGCCGCCGCCCTCATGCCGGGTCATCGCCCGCCACCACCGCTGCTACTCACGCCGGGCGGCTATCGTGGGCGCAGGCACGCGAGGGCGCCTCCGGGTCCGCGGGCAGGACGTAGTCCACCTCGACAGCAGGCAGTAGCTCTGGCGTTCTCCTGACCGGCCTGTGACGCGGACCGCAGGCCCGGTAAAGGAGACGTCATGGCGACCCTTCCGCCCCGGCCCAACCTCGACCACCTGCGCCGCCAGGCCAGAGACCTGCTGCGAGCCGCGCGGGCGGGCGACGATGCGGCAACGGCCCGCATCGGGGCCGTGTCCGGCCGGCTAACCCTGGCCGCTGCACAACTGGCCGTGGCCCGCGAGTACGGGTTCGCGAGCTGGGCCAGGCTCGCGGCCGAGGTGCAGGCGCGCACGATGGACCTGGCCCAGCAGGTGGAGGCTTTCTGCGAGGCCAGCATCCGGGACGGGACCGGCCGGGCGGCCCGGATGCTGGCCGCCAACCCGGCGATCGCCGGCTATAGCTTCGCCACGGCGGTGATCCTCGGCGACTCAAGCCGGGTGCGCCGCGAGATCGAGCGGCACCCGGACCTGGTCACCCGGCCCGATGACCGGGGCTGGACTGCGCTGCACGCGGTCTGCGCCTCACGGTGGCATCGCCTCGACCCGGCCCGGGCGGACGGGCTGCTCACCGTGGCGCGACTGCTGCTCGAGGCCGGCGCCGACTGCCGCGCGAGGACCGGCGGACCCGGCAGCTGGACGCCGCTGCGCTGCGCCGTGGCCGGCGCGGCCAACCCGGCGATCGCACGGCTGCTGCTGGAGCACGGCGCGGTACCTGACGACCACGACCTGTACCTGGCCGGGTTCGGCGACGACAACCACCAGTGCCTGCGGTTGCTGCTCGACCACGTCGCGAACGTGCCCGAGGTCGCTCGGACGGCGCTCGCCGCGCCGATCAGCGCAAACGACACCGAGGGCGTACGGCTGTTGCTGGCGGCGGGGACCGATCCCCGCCGTTACGTCGGTGACGACGGTGGTCCCGTGGTCTACGAGGCCATCGGTTTCGGCTGCGCCGCCGAGCTGGTGGAGGAGTTGCTGGCGCACGGAGCCGAGCCCGGTGCCCCCGGCCCGGACGGGCGCTCGCCGTACCGGCTGGCCACCGACCGGGGCCAGACCGACCTGGCCGCGCTGCTGCGGCGATACGGCGCCGCCGACGACGCGACCGACGTGGACCTGCTGCTGTCCGCCTGCCTGCGCACCGACCAAGCTGACGTGCAGCGCCTGATCACGCGCCACCCCGGGCTGGCTGACCGTCTCACCGAGGCCCAGCAGGCCGCGGCGATCGCACAGGCCGCCGAGGCTGGCCGCACTACCGCCGTCGGTCTGATGCTGGACCTCGGCTTCCCCGTCGACGCGCGCCGCGAGGACGGCGGCACGGCCCTGCACGCCGCCGCGTATTCCGGCAGCGCCAACGTGGTCACGCTGCTGGTCGACCGTGGCGCCGACATCGAGGCGCGCGACCTGACCTGGGACAGTACCCCGCTGGACTGGGCCACCGTCGGCAGCGGTGAGCGGTCAAGGAGCAACCCCCGCCCGGATTGGCCCGCCACCGTTCGTGCCCTGCTCGAGGCCGGCGCCTCCACCCGCGGTATCTCGCTGTCTCCCGATGACCCCAAGCTCCCCAGCGCGGACGTCGCCCTACTTCTGTGGGAGCACGGCGTCGGGCCCGACGGGGCCCTGGCTCAGTAGTCGGCAAACCGGAATGCGGGGCCGGCGGCAGCAGCGGGCGGGGGGGAGGCCTACCGCTGCCGCCGGCGTCTGGGGCCCGCTACCTGGGGTGCACGTACCCGTTGGTCATCCACACCCCGGGCGACAGGTTGAGCTGCGCGTCGTTGCCGGTGGGCCAGTCGCCGAACCGCTTGTTGCCGACGAACTGGACGTTGACGTAGTCCCACAACTGGATCACGGGCACCGAGTAGTCGGCGGCGGCGATGAGCTTAGCCTTGATTGTATTCTCGCCTCACGCCTGCTGGGCTGTTCAGGTTGACCGACGCGAGCTGGCAGGTGAGCCGGCCCGGGTTCACCGCGCCGAGCCCGGGCACGTGCACCGTGGCCGGCGCGTTCAGGAAGTTGTCGGCGGTCGGATTCCCGGTCGGGTAGTGCCTGAGCATAGCACCATCCGGGATGTATCCCTCGTAAGTACCGTAAATCCGGTTGAACATGGAGTAGGCACTGGGCCTGATCAAGGTCAGCCAGAACCCGCCCGCGTAGCCCTGGTAGATATCGGCGAGGTAGGTCGCGTAGTCGGTCGCCTGCTTGACCGACGTCGGGATGCCGAACGCGGTGAGCTCGGACTTGATCACGCTGGCCGCTGTGATCCAGGTTCATGAGCTCCCCCTGATCTTCTGGGCGCCATCGCGGCCTGGCCGGGCCGGCCTTAGCGAGTGTCGGCGCTGCGGTCACCGCGTCGGCTGGCGGCGGAATATCACCGTACACTCGTATACGTAGTTAATGGGTAACATGCCGGTAATACCGGGTATCGACAGCGTCGGCTACCGCCTTGGCCCAGCGTTGGTGGCAGCCTTCGCCGCCGGCAACGGCGACGCCCCGCCCGGCCTCGGGAAGGGTCAGCGGGTCAGGCGCGATTGGACACCCGCACCCGGCCGGTGCCAGCCTGGATCCTGGCAAGCCCGCCACCACGACAGATAAGGGGACGGCCGTGGACAGCACCGGGCTGCGCGCCGTGCAGCAGCCGCTGAAGGATGCCTACCGCGAGGACCCGCGCGAAGCGGTGGTGACGCTCCGCGCGCGCGGCGAACTCGGAGCCGAGGAAATCAGCTGCTCGGTGGCCACCGGCCAGGCCCTGGCCAAGGCGGGTCTGCACCCGGCTACCGGCGGCGACGGGTCGCTGGCCTGCTCCGGGGACATGCTGCTGCAGGCCCTGGTCGCCTGCGCGGGCGTCACGCTGCGGGCCGTGGCCACCTCGCTGGAGATACCGGTCGCCGGCGGGACCGTACACGCCGAGGGCGACCTGGACTTCCGGGGCACGCTGGCCGTGGCCAAGGACGCTCCGGTCGGGTTCACGTCCATCCGGCTGGGCTTCGAGCTCGACACCGAGGCCAGCGAGGAGCAGATCGCGACCCTGCTCCGGCTGACCGAACGCTACTGCGTCGTCTACCAGACCCTGGTCCATCCCGTGCCGGTGAGCGCGGACATCACGACATCGGCACCCTGATCACCGGCCGGCGCCCGGTCAGGGAACCGCCCCGCCTTCCGGCGCAGCCATGGCGTCCGGCCCGCGCCGAGGGAACAGCGCGCAGCCCGCCGATGTTCTATTAGAGGCTGTTTGTCGTTGCCCTGAAGGAAAATAGAACATAATGGCGCAGTGCATCACGTGCGGGACCGAGCTTCATCCCGAACGAGCGCAGAAGTACAACTACTGCATGGCCCCCGAGTGCCAGGAGAAGAACGCCAAGGGCCTGACCATGGTGGCGGTCGGCATGAACAAGGCGGCCGACGAACTCATGATCCTCGACGACCGGACCCGCGAGGACCTGGCCAGCGGCAAGCTCCGTGACCAACGGCGAGGATCATTCGGCACGTCCGCTCCGGCGCCTCCGGCGCCGCGGCCGGCATCCGGGGCCATGCCCGCTGGAAAGCCCGCGGGCTCGACCCGCCCGGCCCGCAAGCCCCAGCCCGCCCGGCGTCCGAAGCCTGTCCCGTGGACCGCAAAGCAGGAGAGGCTCGCGCTGCTCTATAACGAGCAGGGGCTGCGGCCCGCGGAGATAGCCGAGAAGCTCGGAGTCAGCAGCTACCTGGTGACCCAGATCATCCTCGCCGCCAAGAACCGCGGGAAGCTCTGATCACCGAGGCCCTGGGCCTCCCGGTACGCCCAGCGGCCGGGCGGGCGGCCTGGCTGAGGAGTGCGAGCATAGGCCGATGGCGGAGTTCGTGGTGAGGCCGGCGCGGGCCGGCGATGCGCGAGCGATGGCGGAGGTCTTCGCCGCGGTGGCTCAGGAACGCGACGGGATCGCGACCGAGCCGCCGGTCGACGTCGAGGAGCGCGCCGCCGCGTTCGCGCTCGGCGCGGACGGGGCGATCGTGGCGGTGGCCAGAGACCGGATCGTCGGGATGATCCACGTCGAGGCGAGCCGCCACGGTTTCGGCGAGTTCGGGATGTTCGTCGACCGCGATTGGCGCGGCCGCGGGGTGGGGTCGGCACTGGTGCAGGCGGCGGTCGACCGGGCGCGCGGCCAGGGTTTGCACAAGCTCTGCCTCGAGGTGTTCCCGCACAACACCGCCGCGATCGCGCTGTACCGCAAGTGCGGCTTCACCGAGGAGGGGCGGCGGGTCAAACAGTACCGGCGGGCCAGCGGCGAGCTGTGGGACACGATCGTGATGGGCCGCCTGCTCTAGCTGATCGCGGGCCCGCCCGCACTGGCTGCCGGCCTGCCCCAGCCACGCCCGGCCAGCGCCAAGAAGCACCCGCCTGGGCCCTGACGTTGTTCTTGAACGATCGTTCGTGTATTGTCGTGCCCATGCCGCGCCCGCGAGAGTTCGAGCCCGAGGAGGTCCTGGACTCCGCCATGCGCCAGTTCTGGGAGCGCGGGTACCGGGCCACCTCGGTTGACGACCTGGTCCGGGCCACCGGGGTGAAGCCCGGCAGCCTGTACTCGGCGTTCCCGGGCGGCAAGCACGCCCTGCTGATGGGATCCCTGGACCGCTACTCCAAGCTGGTGGTCCCGCAAAAGCTCGGCGACCTGGAGGGCCCGGGGGCCTCGGTCGAACAGATCCGCGCCTACTTCGACGGGCTGGTGTGCGACCTGCTCAGCCCGGAGGGACGGCAGGGCTGCCTGCTGGTCAACAGCGCCGTCGAGAATGCCGCCGTGGACCCCGAGGTCGCCGCGGTCGTCCGGGGGCACATGGCCCGGCTCGAGCACTGCTTCACCGCCGCGCTGCGCACCGCCATCCGGCGCGGCGAGATCCCGCCCTCGGTCGACCCGGTCGCCCGCGCCAAGGGCCTGGTGGCCAGCGGCATGGGCCTGATGGTCGTGGGCAAGGCCAACCCGGACGAGGAGGTGCTGCGGACCATCGTCGACTCCGCGTTCACCGGCCTCGGCTAGGGGCCCGCTCTCCCCGCCTCAGCCAGAGGCCCGCTCTCCTCGTCTCAGCCAGAGGCTCGCTCTCTCCGCCTCAGCTCGAGGCCCGCTCGATCGGCCGCCCCGGCCCCGCCCGGCGGCCTTACTTTCGGCCCAATAAATGAACGATCGCTCAAGAAAGGATCCGTCATGAAAGCCATCGTCATCACCGAGCCCGGCGGGCCCGAGGTCCTGGCCGTCACCGAGCTGCCCGATCCCGTGCCCGCCGCGGGCGAGGTACTGATCCGGGTCCGGGCGTTCGGGCTGAACCACGCCGAGGCCTACATGCGCAGCGGCAACTTCGGGAACGTCGCCCCGGTCACCGGCATCGAGTGCGCAGGCACGGTGGAAGCGGACCCCAGCGGGCGGCTGGCCGCCGGGACCGCCGTGGTCGCCATCCTGGGCGGCATGGGCCGGACCCGCAACGGCAGCTACGCCGAGCTGGTCACCGTGCCGGCCAGCAACGTGGTGCCGGTCGCCACGTCCCTGTCCTGGACCGACCTGGTGGCCCTGCCCGAGGTCTACGCGACGGCCTGGGCCGGGCTGCACCAGAACCTGGGCCTGCGGCCCGGCCAGACGGTGCTGGTCCGCGGGGCCACGTCCTCGCTGGGCCAGGCCGCGGTCAACGTCGCCGCCGAGTGCGGCGCCACGGTGATCGCGACCACCCGCCGGCCGGACCGGGCCGACCTGCTGCGCGGCATCGGCGCCGCGGACGTGCTGATCGACGACGGGCAACTGGCCCGCCAGGTGGGGGCGCGCGGCGACCAGGTCGACGGCGTCCTCGATCTGGTCGGCAACAGCGTGCTGCGTGACTCGGTGCAGATCGTGCGGACCCGCGGCCGGGTGTGCCAGCTCGGCTTCCTGGGCGGCCTGGAGCCGGTGACCGATTTCAACCCAATCGCCGACCTGCCCACCGGCGTCCAGTTCAGCTTCTACGGCAGCGCGTTCGTGCTCGGCACCGAGAGCTTCCCGCTGGCCGAGATCCCGCTGACGGAAATGATCGCCAAGGCCGAGGTGGGTCGCTACCAGGCCAAGCCGGTCCGGGTGTTCGGCTTCGGCGAGATCGTCGAGGCGCACCGGGCCATGGAGGAGGGCCTGGCTGCCGGCAAGATGGTGGTCGCGGTGAACTGATCCCGCGGGGACGCGGCGGGCTACGCCGGCTACCCCGCCCTGCGGTTATCCCAGTAGCTCGGCGGCGACCGCGGCGTGCACCTGCTTGCGCAGGCGGACGACCGAGTTCACGGAGCCGCGGCCGAAGTGCACCGCGTTGGTCAGCAGCACCGCCCACAGCCCGGTGACCGGGTCGACGGACAGGCTGGTGCCGGTGAAGCCGGTGTGCCCGGCGCCCGACGCCGGCCAGCCGTCGCCCATGTTGTCCCAGGCGTCACCGCGCAGGCTCCAGCCCAGGCCGCGGCGCCCGTCCCCGGCCAGGCCGTCGGTCTGGCCGCGCAGCGCCTCGGCCCGCAGGCCGGCGGCGGGCGCGCCGTCCCGGGCCCAGGCGGGCGGGCCGTCCCCGGCCCAGGCCGGCGGGCCGTCCCCGGCCCAGGCGGACGCGTAACGGGCCAGGTCCGCAGCGGTGCCGAACAGCCCGGCGTGGCCGGCCACGCCGCCCATCGCCTCGGTGTTCTCGTCGTGCACCACGCCGACCTTGGCCCGGCCCCGGACCGGCTCGGTGGCCGCGATCCGGCCGGCCCACTCAACGGGGGGCAGGTACCGGGTCGCGGTCATGCCCAGCGGGGCGCACACCACCTGCCGCACTAACTCGTCGAGCCCGCAGCCGGCCACCGCGACGGTGAGCTCGCCGAGCGTGATGAAGCCGACGTCGGAGTAGCAGAACACCTCGCCCGGCCGGGCCACCAGGGGCTCGGCGAGCACCGCGGCCCGGATCTCGGCCGGGTCGCTCAGCCGCCGGTAGTACTTCCGTCCGTCGGGCAGCCCGGAGGTGTGCAGGAGCAGCTGCCGCACGGTCACCTGGTCCTTGCCCGGCCCGGCGAGGGCCGGCAGGTAGCGGCACGCCGGCTCGTCCAGGCCCACCTCGCCCTGGCCGACCAGGTGCAGCAGGGCCGGCAGCGTGGCGACGACCTTGGTCAGCGAGGCAAGGTCGAAGACCGTGTCCGTCGTCATCGGGCGCCGGGCGTCGGCGTCGCGCTGCGCGTCGCCGACCACGTGCTGCAGCAGCGGCTCTGGCTGGCCCCGCCCCGCGGCCAGGACCGCGCCGGGCACGACCCCGGCCTCGACGGCGCGGTCGATCAGCTCGGCCGCGGCGGCGGTCCCGGCCATCACCCCGGCTCCCCCGCCGAGGCCGCCGCGCCCGCCGGGCCGAGCAGCACGCCGGCGGCCGACTCCAGGTTGGCCCGGCCCGCTCCCCGGGTGCCGAGGTAGCTGGCGCCGGCCAGGGGCCGGTCGTGCACGGTGCCGGTGCCGACCACGACGGCGTCCGGGCGCCGGGCCAGGACGCGGGCTAGCAGTTCGCGCTGCCAGGGCAGCCGGTGCGCGTCGCGGACCACCAGCACCAGCGGCCGGGCGGCGCCGCGCGCGATGATCTCGTCCAGGTCGTCGGGAAGCCGGGTGAGCCGGATCCCGTCCACCTCGGGCCAGGCGCGCCGCAGCACGCCGAGCAGGCAGCCGACCGCGTCATCCGGCACGCCCCGGCCGCCCGCGTCCAGCACGTAGGGCGGCCGGGCCAGCGGCACCTCGGCCAGGTCCACGAGCAGGCCCCGGCGGGCCGCTTCCGCGCCGAGCGACGGCTCAGGCGGGCCGGCCGGGCTGCCCCGGGCCCAGTCGGCCAGGGCCCGGACCCGGGCCGCCGACTCCTCGACCCGGCGGGCCGACACGGCCCCGTCGCGCACCGCGCGGGCCAGGCTGTCCCTGGCCCGCTGCTGCGCGGCCCACTGCCCCGGCAGGCACAGCAGGTCGGCGCCGGCCGCCAGCGAGCGCACGGCGCCCTCCGCGCTGGCCGCGTTGTCGCCGATGGCCGCCATCTCGAGCGCGTCGGTGACGATCACCCCGCCGAAGCCGAGCTCCTCGCGGAGCAGCCCGGACAAGAAGCGGGACGAGATCGTCGCGGGGACCGTGTCGACCGCCGGGAACACCACGTGCGCCGTCATGATGGAGCGGACCCCGGCGTCGGCGGCGGCCCGGAACGGCACCAGGTCGGTCGCCCGCAGGTCGCTCAGGGAGGCCTCGACCACGGGCAGCGTGAGGTGGGAGTCCGTGTCGGTCCGGCCGTGACCGGGGAAATGCTTGGCGCAGGCGGCGACCAGGTGCGACTGGATGCCCTCGACGAACGCGGCGGTGTGCGCGGCCACCAGGCCGGGGTCGGAGCCGAACGAGCGCACCCCGATGACCGGATTCGCCGGGTTGCTGTCGATGTCCGCCACGGGCGCGAGGTCGAGGTTGACGCCGCCCTCGGCGAGCATGGCGCCGATGCTGGCCGCGACCCGGCGGGTCAGGCCGGTGTCGCCGGCCGCGCCGAGCGCCGCGTGGCTCGGGTACTCGGAGCCGGTGCGCGCCTGCGCCCGGGTGACGGTGCCGCCCTCTTCGTCGGCGGCGATGAGCACCGCCGGGTTGTGCGTCCGCAGGGTCGCGGTGAGGTCGCGCAGCTGCGCCGGGCCGGTGATGTTCGTCGCGAACAGCAGGACCCCGCCCAGGCCGTCATCCAGCCACCGGCGCAGCCAGTCGGGCGGCTGCGTGCCAGGGAACCTGGCGAGCAGGCAGCCGTCAAGCTCGCTCACGGGGTGCTACTCATAGTCGTCGACCCCTGACATTACACAGATCCATAACGGACCGCCTCGTGGTCGGCCGCGGCTTGCCGAGGGGAGGCCGCCGCGCCGCAAGCGGCGGCCAGCCGGGCCCGCCGCGGCCGCCCGCCGGCCGTCAGGAGCGCCGGGTGGCCGCCTGGGCCAGCCGGACAGCGCCGACCACCGCCGGCCGGGCCAGGACCCGGATGTCGCTGCCGGGCCGTGCTTCCTCGAGCGCGATCCGCACCGCGGTCTCCAGCTCCACCGGGCAGAACAGGCCGCCGGACAAGACCACGGGAAGGCCGGAGGGCGCGCCGAGCCGCTCGGCGGCGGACACCGCGAGGCCGGCCAGGGCGTCGGCCGCGGCCGCCGTGATGGCCGCGGCCGACGGGTCGGAGCTGCCCAGCACCAGCGGGGCGTGGCCGGCCCAGTGCCACGGCTGCGTCTCGGCGTAGAACAGCTCGTGCAGGGCGCCGATATCACGAGCTCCGGTGGCTGCGAGCAGGCGGTCGCCCAGCTCGCCAGCCGGAGCGCCGCGGTCTCGGCGGTCGAGCAGCACGCGCAGCGCGGCCCGCACGATCCAGTACCCGCTGCCCTCGTCGCCGAGCAGGTATCCCCAGCCCCCGGACTGAACCTCGCGGCCCTGGTGGCGGCCAAGGGCGACCGAGCCCGTGCCGCAGATCAGCGCGATCCCGGCGTCCAGGCCCGCGGCCGGCAGGACCAGCGTGGCGTCCTTGACGATCATGACCTGCCCGGACCTGGTCAGCGGGGCCAGGTGCTCAGTGAGGAACTGCCGGGTGGCGGGAACGCTGGCGCCCGCCGAGCCGACGCAGACCGCGTCGAGACGCCGCAGCGGGTCCAGGGGCAGCTGGGCCAGCAGGTCGGTCAGCGCGGCCTTGGCGCGGGCCGCGCCCACCGCGACCATGCTGGCGCTGGGCGCCTGGCCCTCGCCCACCACCTGGCCGTCCACGCAGAGCTGGGCCCGGCTCCGGGTTCCCCCGATATCCAGGCCGAGGACCCGGCTACTCACGCGGTGTCTCCCGCTCCGCCGGGCCGAGCCTGGCCAGGGCCCGGCGCACGCTCCCCCCGGCCTCCGCCAGCGCCGCCGCGGCCCCCTCGGGCTCCAGCCCGGACAGCAGGCAGAGCAGGGCCAGCCGCAGGTCCCCGGCGCACCGGGCCAGCTGGGCCCGGCACGCCTCGTCCGGGGCCCCGGACGCCTCGCGGAGTATGGCCAGCTGCCGCTGGCGCAGCTTGGCGTTGCTGCCCGACAGGCCGGCCATCAGGTTCGAGTAGGTGCGCCCCAGCCGCACCATCGCCGCGGTCGACAGCGCGTTGAGCACCATCTTCTGGGCGGTCGCGGCCTTCAGCCGGGTCGAGCCCGCGATGGCCTCGGGGCCGGTGTCCACCAGCACGCCGTGCTGCGCCAGCGCGGCGAGCGGAGCCGCCGGGTTGCTGCTCACCAGCACGGTCAGCGCGCCGGCCAGCCGGGCGGAGCGCAGCGCGCCCGCGACGTACGGCGTGCGGCCGCTGGCCGTGATGCCCACCACGACATCGGCCGCTGACACCGCGCGGGCGTCCTGGGCGCCAAGCGCCTCGTCATCCTCGGCGCCCTCGACGGCCGTGCTCAGCGCGTACTCGCCGCCCGCCTGGTGGGCCACGAAGACCCCCGGCTCCAGGCCGAAGGTCGGGATGACCTCCGCCGAGTCCAGGACGCCCATCCGCCCCGAGGTCCCGGCGCCGAAATAGTGCACCTGCCCGCCCGCCCTGATGCGTTCCACGACGTGGTCCACGACCGTGGCCAGAACGGGCAGGACCGAGGCCACCGCCCCGGCCACCGTGGCCTCCTCGGCGTTCAGCAGCCGCAGCACCTCTTCGGTCGAGACCAGGTCGATATCGACGGTCCGTGCGTTGCGCTCCTCCGTGCGGGACGACACCGGCAGCGCGTGGTCCCCCGATTCCGGCTCCGGTTCTGCCGACACCCGCTCCTCCTCCATGCCGAGCCAGTCAATCAGTGGTTCAGATTGTGCCGGTTGCCGCCGGACAAACCGAACCAGTAATGGCATCGGCTGCGGAAAGGTTCCTAAGGCGGGCGAACGGGCCAGTGTCGGCGGGCGGGTGGCGCCCCGCACCGGGCCGCGGCCGCGGGGCCCGGGCTGATCGGCGAGGATGGGGCTATGCGCCTTCCCGTGATGCCGCCGGTGGCCCCGATGCTGGCCAAGCCGGTCAAGGAGATCCCGCGCGGCCCGCTGAGCTTCGAGCCCAAGTGGGACGGCTTCCGGTCGATCGTCTTCCGGGATGGCGACGAGGTCGAGCTGGGGAGCCGCAACGAGCGGCCGCTGACCCGTTACTTCCCCGAGCTCGTGGAGGCGGCCGTGGCGGTCCTGCCGGACCGGTGCGTGCTGGACGGAGAAATCGTGGTGCCCGACGCCGAGGGCAGGCGGCTCGACTTCGAGGCCCTGCTCCAGCGCATTCACCCGGCGGCCAGCCGGGTCCGGCTGCTGGCCGAGCAGACCCCGGCCCGGTTCGTCGTCTTCGACGTGCTGGCGCTGGCCGACGTCGACTACCTGGAGACGGGGTTCGCCACCCGGCGCGACGTGCTCGAGCAGGCCATGACCGACGTCGTGGCGCCGTTCCACCTCACCCCGGCCACCCGGGACCGGGAGGTGGCCGCCCGGTGGTTCAGCCACTTCGAGGGCGCGGGCCTGGACGGCATCGTGGCCAAGCCGCTCGACGGCGGCTACGAGCCGGACAAGCGGGTCATGTTCAAGGTCAAGCACGAGCGGACGGCCGACTGCGTGGTGGCGGGCTACCGGCTGCACAAAAGCGGCCCGGACGCGATCGGGTCGCTGCTGCTCGGCCTCTACGACGACGCGGGGCGGCTGGCCAGCGTCGGGGTGATCGGCGCGCTCCCGATGGAGACCCGGCGCGAGCTGTTCACCGAGCTGCAGCCGCTGGTCACGACCTTCGATGGCCACCCGTGGAACTGGGCCAGGCCGGAGCCCGAGGTCCGCAACCCGCGCGGGGCCGAGCACAGCCGGTGGAACGCGAAGAAGGACCTGTCGTTCGTCCCGCTGCGTCCCGAGCGGGTGGTCGAGGTCCGCTACGACCACATGGAAGGCACCCGTTTCCGGCACACGGCCCAGTTCGTCCGGTGGCGGCCCGACCGGGACCCGAAGTCCTGCGGGTTCGGCCAGCTCGAGGAGCCGGTCGGCTTCAACCTGGCCGAGATCCTGAGCCAGTGACCGCATCCGCCGCTCAGACCTGCACGAACTCGATGCCCGCCAACTGGCAGAACACCCGCCAGCTGGCCGCATGACGGCCGAGGTTCATCACCTCGTGGTGCGGCCCGCCCGCGGCCAGCCACCCGTTCAGGCAGGCGCGCACGCCGGTGTTCGGACGGAACTGGCCGTAGGGCATCTCCAGCGCGGGCAGCTCCTGGCTGTCCAGGTTCTCCCCCTCGGCGACGACCAGCCGGAACCGCTCGCCGCCCAGCGACACCAGGGTGGCCAGGGTGGCCGGGCCCGGCTGGTACTGGAACAGGAACGTGGGCGGGTCGTCCAGGTGGCCGATCCCCAGCGGCCGCTTGATCAGCTTCACCGGCCGGTCGGCCCGGGCGATCTTCCAGTTGCCCTCGCCCATGTGGCTCATCAGCACCGAGTCGGTCGGGAAGTCCATCGCGTACATCTCGGTGAAGTGCGCGTCGCCGATCAGCACGTGTCCGGCTGACACCAGGCTGGCGGTCAGCACGTCGCCCTCGGCGGCGTAGCCGTAGCCCTGGGCCATCAGCGTGGACGCGGCGGCCAGCGGCAGCCGGGCGAACCGGCCGTCCTCGCCGATCGCGTCGAAGTGCGCGGTGTAGGCGCCGTAGCCGCCCTCGTCCAGGATGTGCTTGATCGCGACCTGCATCCGGGCGCTGTCGGCGCGCTCCTCCGCCGACAGCGCCGGGTCGATCTCGAAGCGCTCGTCCTCGAACGCGATGACCTCGTCCAGCTGCTCGCGGGTGACCTCCAGCATGCCGCGGTACAGGTCCCCCTGCGCCACGGCCAGGATCTCCGGGCCCAGGCTGCGGATCAGCGCGCTCTCGTCGACCCGGATGTCGCCCATGTCGTTCATGGCGTAGCCGAAGATCGCCACCTTCAGCGACTTCCACGCGGTCACCGCCGCCGCCGCGCGCGCCCACCGGCCCACGTCGGCGCGAAACCGCTCGCTGCGCCAGTCGTCGGTCAGCACCGCGAACGCCCGGCCCGCCCGGACCATCGCGTTGGCGGTGTCCTGGGCGCCGTGCACGCCCTGGTTGTAGGTCATGTCGGCCATGTCCCATTCCGGGGTGACCGACGGCTCGGGCTGGATATTGGCCAGCAGGATCGGCAGCCGCGACTGCGCCAGCAGCCGCGCCACCCGCATGGCCGGCCCGTAGGTCAGCATCACCACCATGACCCCGTCGAGGTTGCCGTTCTCGAACTCGCGCATCGCGTGCTCGGCTTCCTCGCGGTACTTGACCGGGTCGCTCGGGATGAACTCGGCCACGTCGGCGAGGTGGTCGGCGATCTCGCGGGCGTAGCCCGCCTGGCGCGCCGCGATGTCGGGGATAAGGTCGTCGTACAGGTCCTGCATGATGCCCAGGATCCCGATCCGGGGCTTGCGGTCAGACATCGAATTCCTCCTCAACGAACGGCCCGGCCGCGCCTGGGGCGGCACGGCCGGTCAGGGCCGGGGCGGTCAGCGCTGGCCGTACTCCTGCTGGTAACGCCGGTACAGTGCGTCGATCTGGTCGGGCGGGATCGGGGTCAGCGGGCCGCCGAAGGCGCGGGCGAGGTGCACGGTGCGCGCGGCGTCCTCGCACATCACCGCCGCCTTCAGCGCGGCCCGGGCGGTCGGGCCGATGGCGAAGACACCGTGGCTGCGCATCAGCACCGCGGGTGAGCGGTGGCCGGACAAGGTGGCGACGACGCCGCGGCCGATCTCATCGCTGCCGATCAGCGCGAACGGCCCGACCGGGATCTCGCCGCCGAACTCGTCGGCCATCGCGGTGATCACGCACGGGATGGCCTCGCCGCGCGCCGCCCAGGCCGTCGCGTACCCGGAGTGCGTGTGCACGATCCCGCCCACCTCCGGCATGTGCCGGTAGACGTACGCGTGCGTGGCGGTGTCGCTGGACGGGAGGTACCCGCGGCTGTTTACCGCCCGGTCCTCGACGACCCGCCCTTCCAGGTCGCAGACCACCATGGACTCCGGGGTCAGCTCGGCGTAGCCGACGCCGCTCGGCTTGATCACCATGAGGTCCGCGCCGCGCACCCGGGCGGAGACGTTGCCCGACGTCCAGGCGATAAGGCCGGCCGCGGCCAGCTCGGCGTGCAGCTCGCTGACGGCGCGCCGCAGCCCGGTCAGGCCGGCACTCATGCCGTGTCCCCTGCTCGCCTCCGGGGCCCCGCCCGCCTCCCCATTCCCCCTTCACTGCGCCGTCTTCCCTCCTCGCTCGGGCGCTCGTTCCTCGCGCCCTCGCTCCCCACCCGCCTCCCCTTCCCCTGCACTGACGGCGGCGCGCCCCTTCGGCTCGGCCAAGCCTCGTCGCCCGGTCGCTCGCTCCCTCGCTCCTCAGTCCAGGCGCCGCCGCGGCCCGTTGGCTCGCTCAGGGCGTGGTCACGCGTCGCGCGGAGCCGGTGCATGACCTCGTTGCCGCCGCGGCCGAAGTAGTCGTGCAGCAGCAGGTACTCCGCGTACAGCTGGTCGTACGCGTCGGCGCGGGCCGGGTCGGGCCGGTACACCGCCTCGTGCCTGCCGCCCATCGCCGCCGCGGCCGCGGCGACGTCGGGATAGGCGCCCGCGGCCACCGCGGCGTGGATGGCCGAGCCGAGTGCCGAGCCCTGCTCGGACGCGATCAGGCTCAGCGGGCGCCGGGTCACGTCCGCGTAGACCTGCATCACGAACTTGTCCTTGATCAGGCCGCCGGCGACCACCAGCTCGGTGACGGGCACGCCCGAGGGCGCGAAGCTGTCGATGATGACCCGGGTCCCGAACGCGGTCGCCTCCACCAGCGCCCGGTAGATGTCCGGCGCCCGGGTCGCGAGCGTCAGGCCGACGATCATCCCGGACAGGTGATGGTCGACCAGCACGCTGCGGTTGCCGTCCAGCCAGTCCAGCGCGATCAGCCCGTGCGCGCCGACCGGCTGCGCGGCGGCCTCCTGCGACAGCAGGTCGAGCACGTCGACGCCGCGCCGCGCCGCCTCCTCGCGGTAGGCCTGGGGGGTGGCGTGCTCGGCCACCCAGGCGAAATCGTCGCCCACGCCGCTCTGCCCCGCCTCGTAGCCCCACAGCCCGGCCACGATGCCGCCGTCGACCACGCCGCACATGCCGGGGACCTCGGCCCGCCGGGTGCCGTTCATCACGTGGCAGGTCGACGTGCCCATGATCGCGACCATCTGCCCGGGCGCGATCGCCGCGGCCGCGGGCGCGGTCACGTGCGCGTCGACGTTCCCGACCGCGACCGCAATCCCCTCCCGCAGGCCGGTCCACCCGGCCGCCTCGGGCGTCAGCGACCCGGCCCGCGCGCCCAGCGGCATGAGGTTGTGGCCCAGCTTGTCGGCGGCGAAGCCGGCGAACCGCGGATCGAGCCCGGCCAGGAAATCGCGCGACGGGTACCGGCCGTCCTGCCAGATGCCCTTGTACCCGGCGGTGCAGGCGTTCCTGGTCTCGAGCCCGGCCAGCTGCCAGATGATCCAGTCGGCGGCCTCGATCCACCGGCTGGCGCGCTGGTAGATCTCCGGATCCTCCTCCAGCAGCTGCAGGCCCTTCGCGAACTCCCACTCGGACGAGATCTTTCCCCCGTAGCACGCGATCCACGGCTCGGCGCGCTCGTGCGCCAGCGCGTTGATCCGGTCCGCCTGCGGCTGGGCCGCGTGGTGCTTCCACAGCTTCGGGTAGGCGTGCGGGCGGCCCGCGAGCCCGGGAAGCTGGCACAACGGCGTCCCGTCGGCCGCCGCGGGCAGCACGGTGCACGCGGTGAAGTCGGTGCCGATCCCGGCCACCCGGGCGGGATCGATGCCCGCGCTGGCCACGGCGGCGGGCACGGCCTGGCGGAGCACGTCGCGGTAGTCCTCGGGATCCTGCAGCGCCCAGTCCGGCGGCAGCGGCGCGCCGGTGGCCGCGAGCACGGTATCCATCACGCCGTGGCGGTACTCGTGGACGGCAGTGCCGAGCTCCGCGCCGTCGCTGGCCCGTACCACCAGGGCCCGCCCGGACAGCGTGCCGAAGTCGACTCCGACGAAGCACGCATCCGGATTGTTAGCGCTAACAGGCCGACTGTGGTCCACTGGTTCCTTCCTTACCTCGGCACGGGAGAGGTCAGCGCCCGGGGGGCCGGGTCGCGCTGGCGCGCACGATGAGCTCCGGGGCGACCGGCATCCGGGCGCTGGGCGCCGGGCGGCCGCAGATCCGGTCGACGAGCAATCGCAGCGCCTGTCTTCCGAGTTCCCCGAAATCCTGCCGCACCGTGGTGAGCGGGGGCAGGAAGAAGGCGGATTCCGGGATGTCGTCGAACCCGACCACGCTGACCGCCGACGGGACGTGGCGCCCGTGCTCGCCGAGCGCCCGCAGGATGCCGAGCGCCATCTGGTCGTTGGCGCAGAAGATGGCGGTCACGTCCGGCATCCGGGCCAGCTCGTGCCCGATCTCGTAGCCCGAGCGGGCGGACCAGTCCCCGCTCAGTATCTCCGGCTCCGCCGTGCCCGCCTCCCGCAAGGCCCGCGCCCAGCCCTCGGCGCGCTCGTGGGCGTCCAGCGTCGAGTCCGGCCCGCCGACGTAGTGCACGGTCTCGTGACCCAGGTCCAGCAGGTAGCGCGTGGCCTGGAAGGCCCCGGAGATGTTGTCGATCGCGACCGAGTCCAGCGGCGCGCGGGTGCCGCAGCCGACGGCGACCAGCGGCACGTCCGTGGTGACGCCGGACAGCGCCTCGAGCAGGGGCATCTCGGAGGCGACCACGATGATCCCTTCGACGCCCTGGCCGAGGAAGCGGTCGACCGCCTCCTGCATCGAGCGGCGGTCGAAGGCGGGCAGGCTGGTGATGGCCACCGTGTAACCGGGGTGCGCGGCCCGCTCGATGCCGTAGAGCATGGACGCCGGGCCGTAGAGCGTGGTGTCGAAGCTGATCACGCCCAGGGCCTGGGTCCGCCCGGTGACCAGCGTACGGGCGGCGGCGTTGGGCCGGTAGCCGAGCTGGCGGATCGCCGCCAGGACGTCCTCGCGGGTCTGCGGCCGGACGTTGGGATGGCCGTTGAGCACCCGGGACACGGTCTGGTGCGAGACGCCGGCCAGCCGGGCGACGTCGGCCATGACCGGCCGCGCGGCTGGCCCGTTCGCCGTAGACGCCACCAGGTCCCCTCGGTCACCGCTGATCCCTAGCCCGCGCGACGCAGCGCCGTGAGGCGGGGGCGATTGTGGCGTTCGCGTGCCGTGCTGTCGTAGCTGCGTGCCCGGGCAGCAACTAGCGTAAGCGAGACCGCGCCGCGGCCGAAGGCTGGCCGGCGGCGAGCGCCGATCAGGCCGATCTATAACGACTCAACTAAAGAAGTTCGGGGGCCCTTGACAGTGGCGGAACGCGGGATTGACACTACTGCACATATTTGAAACGTTCCATAAAAGGGCCGCGCAGGTGCGCCGAGGCGGAGAGGGCAGAGGAAGTCCATGGACCCTGAGGACCCCGGGCGCAGCGCCGATGGCCGCGACGGCGGCCGCCCGGGCCAGGGGACCACGCCGTTGGAGGCCGTCCAGCCGGAGGCCTTCCCGCCGGCAGCCGAGCCGCCGGAAGCCACGCGGCCGGAGGCCGAGCCGCCGGAAGCCACGCCGCCCGGCACCGAGCTCCGGGCCCACCGGATCGAGCTGCCGTCGTGGGCGTTCGGCAATACCGGGACCAGGTTCAAGGTGTTCGCCCAGCCCGGGGTGCCGCGCACGCCGCAGGAGAAGATCGAGGACGCGGCGCAGGTGCACGCGTTCACCGGGGTGGCGCCCAGCGTGGCGGTGCACATCCCGTGGGACAAGGTCGACGACTATGCGGCCCTGGCCGCCTTCGCCAAGGAGCACGGCGTGGCGATCGGGACCGTCAACGCGAACGTGTTCCAGGACGACGACTACCGGCTCGGCAGCGTGTGCAACCCGGACCCGCGGGTGCGCCGCAAGGCCGTGAACCACCTGCTGGAGTGCATAGACATCATGGACGCGACCGGGTCGGCCGACCTGAAGCTGTGGTTCGCCGACGGCACCAACTACCCCGGCCAGGACGACATACGGACCCGCCAGGACCGGCTGGCCGAGGCGCTGCACACGGTGTACCAGCGGCTGGGGCCCGGCCAGCGGATGCTGCTGGAGTACAAGCTGTTCGAGCCGTCGTTCTACACCACCGACGTCCCGGACTGGGGTACCTCGCTGCTGCACTGCGTGGCGCTCGGCCCGGCCGCCGCGGTCGTGGTGGACACCGGGCACCACGCGCCGGGGGTCAACATCGAGTTCATCGTGGCCGTCTTGCTGCGGGCCGGGCGGCTGGGCGGGTTCGACTTCAACAGCCGGTTCTACGCCGACGACGATCTGATGGTCGGGGCGGCCGACCCGTTCCAGCTGTTCCGGATCCTGAACGAGGTGGTGGCGGCCGGCGCGCTGCGGCCGGAGGCCGGGATCGCGTTCATGCTCGACCAGTGCCACAACATCGAGCCGAAGATCCCGGCGCAGATCCGGTCGGTGATGAACGTCCAGGAGGCCACGGCCAAGGCGCTGCTGATCGACCGGGATGCGCTGGCCGCGGCGCAGCAGGCCGGGGACGTGCTGGGCGCGAACGCCGTGCTGATGGACGCCTACAACACCGACGTGCGGCCCCTGCTCGCCGAGCTCCGCGTTGACATGGGCCTGGACCCCGACCCGGTCGGGGCCTACCTGCGGTCCGGCTACGGCAAGAAGATCATCGCCGACCGGGTCGGCGGCACCCCCGCCAGTTGGGGCAGCTGAGCACGGCAGGCCAACGGACAGGAGAAGAACGGCGATGCAGCCGCAGCTACCGCCCGAGGTGGACGCGCTGATCGGGCGCAGCAACCGGCTCGGGTCCGATCCGCGCAACACCAACTACGCCGGCGGCAACACCTCGGCCAAGGGCCAGGCCACCGACCCAGTGACCGGGCGGCCAGCCGACCTGCTGTGGGTGAAGGGGTCCGGCGGCGACCTGGGCACCCTCACCGCGGGCGGCCTCGCCGTGCTCCGCCTGGACCGGCTCCGCGCGCTGACCGGCGTCTACCCGGGCGTCGAGCGCGAGGACGAGATGGTCGACGCGTTCGACTACTGCCTGCACGGCCAGGGCGGCGCGGCCCCGTCGATCGACACCGCCATGCACGGGCTGCTCGATCCCGCCCACGTGGACCACCTGCACCCGGATTCCGGGATCGCGCTCGCGACCGCCGCGGACGGCGAGCGGCTGACCGAGGAATGCTTCGGCGGCCGGGTCGCGTGGGTGCCGTGGCGGCGGCCCGGCTTCCAGCTCGGCCTCGACATCGCCGCCGTCCAGCGCGACCACCCGGACCTGATCGGAGTGATCTTGGGCGGCCACGGCATCACGGCCTGGGGCGCGTCCAGCGACCAGTGCGAGGCGAACTCTTTCGAGATCATCGCCACGGCCCGCCGTTTCCTGGACGAGAGGGGACGAAGCCGCCCGTTCGGAGAACTCATCCCGGAGTACGCGCCGCTGCCCGAGGCGCAGCGCCGCGCCCGCGCCGCCGCGCTGGCCCCGGTCATCCGGGGGCTGGCCTCCACCGACCGGGCGCAGGTCGGGCACTTCACCGACGACCCCGCCGTGCTGGAGTTCCTGGCCGGCCGTGAGCACGCCCGGCTCGCCGCGCTCGGCACGTCCTGCCCCGACCACTTCCTGCGCACCAAGGTGCGCCCGCTGGTGCTCGACCTGCCGGCGGCGGCGCCGCTGAAGACGGTGCGGGCCCGGCTGGCCGAGCTGCACGCCGCCTACCGCGAGGACTACCGCGGCTACTACCAGCGCTACGCCACCGCCGCGTCCCCGCCCATGCGCGGCGCCGACCCGGCCATCGTGTTGGTGCCCGGGGTCGGGATGTTCAGCTTCGGCGCGGACAAGCAGACCGCGCGGGTGGCCGGCGAGTTCTACCTGAACGCGATCAACGTGATGCGCGGCGCGGAGTCGGTGTCGTCGTACCAGCCGATCAGCGAGGCCGAGAAGTTCCGGATCGAGTACTGGGCGCTGGAGGAGGCCAAGCTGGCCCGGCGGCCGCCGCCCAGGCCGCTGGCCACCCGGGTGGCCCTGGTCACCGGGGCCGGGTCCGGGATCGGCCGGGCCGTGGCGCACCGGCTGGCCGCCGAGGGCGCGTGCGTGGTCGTCGCCGACCGGGACGGTCCCGCCGCGGCCAAGGTCGCCGCCGAGATCGGGTCCCGGGACGCCGCGGTCGAGGTCACCGCGGACGTGACCGACGAGGACGCCGTCGCGGCCGCGGTGGCCGCGGCGGTGCTGGCCTTCGGCGGCGTCGACCTCGTGGTGAACAACGCCGGGCTGTCCATCTCCCGGCCGCTGTTCGAGACCACAGCCGCGGACTGGGACCTGCAGCATGACGTGATGGCCCGGGGGTCGTTCCTGGTCTCCCGCGAGGCCGCGCGGGTGATGGCCGAGCAGGGCATGGGCGGCGACATCGTCTACATCTGCAGCAAGAACTCAGTCGTGGCCGGGCCCGACAACGTCGGCTACGGCGCCGCCAAGGCGGACCAGGCGCACCAGGTGCGGCTGCTCGCGGCCGAGCTGGGCACGCTGGGCATCCGGGTCAACGGCATCAACCCGGACGGCGTGGTCCGCGGCTCCGGCATCTTCGCCGGGGGCTGGGGCGCGCAGCGGGCCGCCGTCTACGGCGTGCCCGAGTCCGAGCTCGGCGCGTTCTACGCGCGGCGGACGCTGCTGCGGCGCGAGGTCCTGCCGGAGCACGTCGCGGCGGCGGTCGCGGCGCTGACCTCCGGTGACCTGTCCCTCACCACGGGTCTGCACATCCCGGTCGACGGCGGGGTGACGGCCGCGTTCCTGCGTTGAGCGCGCGGGTGGCCGCGGTCGACCTCGGCGCGTCGGGCGGCCGGGTCATAGCGGGCCGGGCCGGCCCCGGCGTGCTGGAACTGCACGAGGCGCACCGGTTCCCGAACATCCCGGTCAGCGCGGGCGGGACGCTGCACTGGGACATCCTGCGCCTGTACCGGGAGGTGCTGGACGGGCTGGCGGCCGCCGCCAGGGGCGGCGAGCTGGCCAGCGCCGCGATCGACTCGTGGGGCGTGGACTACGGCCTGCTCGACTCCGCCGGCGCGCTGCTCGGCAACCCGGTGCACTACCGCGACGGGCGGACCGACGGCGCCCTGGACCGGGTGCTCGCGAGGATCCCGGCCGGGGAGCTCTACGCGGTCACCGGCGTCCAGCTGATGCCGATCAACACGATCTGCCAGCTCACCGCCGCGGCGGGCACGCCGCAGCTGCAGGCCGCCGCGACGCTGCTGCTGATCCCGGACCTGCTGGGCTACTGGCTGACCGGCTCGGTCGGCGCCGAGGTCACCAACGCGTCCACGACCGGGCTGCTCGACGTGCGCGCGCAGGCCTGGGCCACCCCGCTGATGGGCCGGGCCTGCCGGCCGGCCCTGTTCCCGCCGCTGCGCCGGCCGGGCGAGGCCATCGGCGAGCTGCGGCCGGACGTCGCCGCCGGGGCGGGCCTGCCCGCGGGGCTCCGGGTGGTCGCGGTCGGCTCGCACGACACCGCCTCGGCCGTGGCGGGCGTCCCGGCGCAGGGCAGGAACTTCGCCTACATCTCCTGCGGCACCTGGTCGCTGGTGGGTATGGAGCTCGACCAGCCGGTGCTGACGCAGGCCAGCCGCCGGGCGAACTTCGGCAACGAGACCGGCATCGACGGCACGGTCCGCTACCTGCGCAACGTGGCCGGCCTGTGGCTGCTGCAGGAGTCGCTGCGGACCTGGTCGGCGGCTGACGGCGCCGGCGGCCCGGCCCGGCCGGGCGGGCAGCTCGACGAGCTGCTGGCCGCGGCGGCGCGCGAGCCGGCGCTGGCCTGCGTGACCGACCCGGACGACCCGGCGTTCCTGCCGCCGGGCGACATGCCCGCCCGGGTCGCCGACGCCTGCCGGCGCACCGGGCAGCGGCCGCCGGACAGCCGCGCCGGCACCGTCCGCTGCATCCTGGACAGCCTCGCGCTGGCCTACCGGCGCACGGTCCGCCAGGTCCAGGAGCTCTCCGGGCGGCACGCGGACGTGGTCCACCTCGTCGGCGGCGGGGCCCGTAACGAGCTGCTGTGCCAGCTCACCGCCGACGCCTGCGGGCTGCCGGTGGTGGCCGGCCCGGTCGAGGCGTCGGCCCTCGGCAACGTCCTGGTCCAGGCCCGCGCGCTGGGATCGGCCCCGGACGACCTGGACGGCATGCGGGCCCTGGTGCGTCAATCCCAGCCGCTGCGCCGATTCGAGCCCCGCGGCGACGGCGCCCGGTGGCAGGCCGCGGCCGGGCGGGTGTTGTGAAGCGAGTGAGTAGCAGGATAAGGGAGGGAATCCGGCGCCTCATTTGACACGTTCCAACGCCAGCCATGAAACTGGCTGTCGGGTTCAGGAAGGACGTCGGTGAGCGCGCCCATCAGCATCAGGGAAGTAGCCGCGCACGCGGGGGTCTCGGTGGGCACGGTCTCCAACGTGCTGAACCGGCCGGACATCGTCGCGCCGCCGACCCGGGACCGGGTGAACGCGGCGATCAAGGCGCTGGGGTTCGTCAGGAACGAGTCCGCGCGCCAGCTCCGCGCCGGGCGCAGCCGCACGATCGGCCTGGTCGTCCTCGACGTGGCTAACCCGTTCTTCACCGACGTCGCCCGCGGCGTCGAGGACGAGGCCAGCATGTCCGGCCTGTCGGTCATCTTGTGCAACAGCGACGAGCAGCTGCCCAAGGAGACCCGCTACCTCGAGCTGCTCGAGGAGCATCGGGTGCAGGGCATCCTGATCACCCCGGTGGCGGGCGCGGACGAGCGCCTGGCCCGGCTGCAGCGGCGCGGCACCCCGGTGATCCTGGTCGACAGCCGCTCCCCGTCGGGCCGCCAGTGCTCGGTGGCCGTCGACGACGTCCTCGGCGGCGACGTGGCCATCTCGCACCTGCTCGACGGCGGCCACGAGCGGATCGCGTTCGTGGGCGGCCCGCTCAGCCTGCGGCAGGTGGCCGACCGGCTGGAGGGCGCGACCCGGGCGCTGCGGCGCGCCGGAGGCACCGCGGACGACCTGGTCATGATCGAGACCGCGGCGCTCAACGTCTCAGCCGGCCAGCGGGCGGGCGCGGCCATCATCGAACTGTCATCACGGCAGCGCCCGACAGCCGTCTTCTGCGCCAACGACCTGGTCGCGCTGGGGCTGCTGCAGGAGATGACCCGCCGCCGGATCCGGGTCCCGGACGACGTCGCGATCGTGGGGTACGACGACATCGAGTTCGCCGCCGCGGCCGCGGTGCCGCTGTCGTCGGTCCGGCAGCCCCGGCACCAGATCGGGCGCACGGCGGCGCAGCTGCTGCTGGAAGAATCACTCGGCACCGACGGGCACCAGCACCGCGAGGTGATCTTCCAGCCGGAGCTGGAGGTGCGCCGGTCCAGCCAGCCCCGCCCCGGCTCGGTCCCGGCCCGGGCCGCCCCGGCCGGCCCCCCGCCGCTGAGCGCGGAACCCGCCGGGTAAGGATGCTGTCCATGCGGATAGCCCTGTTCGTCACCTGCCTGGCGGACACGCTGTTCCCCGACGTGGGCAAGTCCACCACGGTGCTGCTGGAGCGCCTCGGCCACCAGGTGGCGTTCCCCGAGGCGCAAACCTGCTGCGGCCAGATGCACATCAACACCGGCTACCAGCGCGAGGCCCTGCCGCTGATCCGCCGCTACGTCGAGACGTTCGAGCCCTACGACGTGATCGTCGCCCCGTCCGGCTCGTGCGTGGGCTCGGTCCGGCACCAGCACGCGATGGTCGCCCGGCGCTGGGGCGACCCCCGCCTGGCCGACCGCGCCGAGGCGGTGGCCGGGCGGACGTTCGAGCTGTCGCAGCTGCTCACCGACGTGCTCGGGGTGGAGGACGTGGGCGCCCACTACCCGCACCGGGTCACCTACCACCCGACCTGCCACTCGCTGCGGCTGCTGGGGGTGGCCGACCGGCCGGTCCGGCTGCTGCGGCAGGTGGCCGGCCTGGAGCTGGTGGACCTGCCGGACGCGGAGGTCTGCTGCGGGTTCGGCGGCACGTTCGCGATCAAGAATGCCGACACCTCAACGGCGATGCTGGCCGACAAGATGCGCAGCGTGCTCGACACCCGGGCCGAGGTGTGCACGGCCGGCGACAGCTCCTGCCTGATGCACATCGGCGGCGGCCTGTCCCGGCTGCGCGCCGGGGTGAAGACCGTGCACCTCGCCGAGATCCTCGCCTCGACCAAGGACGGAGGCGGGACCGGATGACCACGTTCCTGGGCCTGCCGGCCCCGCCGGACCCGCCGACGGCGCCGGCCCTGCCGACCGCGCCACGCGGCGTCGGCCACCTGCGCGGCAGCGAGCCGTTCCCAGTGGCCGCCCGCCGGGCGCTGGCCGACAGCCAGCTGCGCCGCAACCTGAACCAGGCGACCGCCACCATCCGCGCCAAGCGCGCCGCGGTCGTGGCCGAGCTGCCGGACTGGGAGGCGCTGCGCGCGGCGGGCCAGGCCATCAAGGCCGAGACCATGCGGCACCTGGACCGCTACCTGGAACAGCTGGAGGCCCAGGTCCAGGCGCGCGGCGGGTCCGTGCACTGGGCCCGGGACGCGCCCGAGGCCAACCAGATCGTGACCGACCTGGTCCGGGCCGCGGGCTCGTCGGAAGCCGTCAAGGTCAAGTCCCTGGCCACCGACGAGATCGGGCTCAACGACGCGCTCGCCGCGGCGGGCATCACGGCCTACGAGACCGATCTCGCCGAGCTCATCATCCAGCTCGGCCACGACCGCTCCTCGCACATCCTGGTGCCCGCCATCCACCGCAACCGGGCCGAGATCCGGGAGATCTTCCTGCGCGAGATGGGCGACGTCGACCCGGGGCTGACCGACGACCCGGCCGCGCTGGCCGAGGCGGCCCGGCTGCACCTGCGGCGCAAGTTCCTGTCTGCGCGGGTCGGCATCAGCGGGGCCAACTTCGCGGTCGCGGAGACCGGCACCCTGTGCGTCCTGGAATCCGAGGGCAACGGCCGGATGTGCCTGACCCTGCCGCCGACGCTGATCACGGTCATGGGGATCGAGAAGGTCATCCCGGCCTGGCGGGACCTGGGCGTGTTCCTGCAGCTGCTGCCCCGCTCGTCCACGGGCGAGCGGATGAACCCCTACACCTCGTTGTGGACCGGGGTGACGCCCGGCGACGGCCCGCAGCAGTTCCACCTGGTGCTGCTGGACAACGGGCGGACCGCCGCGCTGGCCGACGAGACCGGTCGGCAGGCACTGCATTGCATCCGCTGCTCGGCGTGCCTGAACGTGTGCCCGGTCTACGAGCGCACCGGCGGCCACGCCTACGGATCGGTCTATCCGGGCCCGATCGGCGCGGTGTTGTCGCCGCTGCTGACCGGCGTGGAGGACAACGCCACGCTGCCGTACGCGTCGTCGCTGTGCGGCGCGTGCTACGACGCCTGCCCGGTGAAGATCGACATCCCGTCGCTGCTGGTCTACCTGCGCGCCCGGCACGTCGAGGAGGCGCGGCGCGCCCGCCGCCGGCCCAGCGCCGAGGCGGTGACGATGGCCGCGGCCTCCTGGGTCCTGGCCGACCCGCGGCGCTACGGCGCGGCGCAGCAGGCCGGCCCGGCCGCGCGCTGGGCCGCGGCGGCCGGATCCGCGCGCTGCCGCCGCCGCTGTCCGCCTGGACCCGGGCGCGCGACGCCCCCGCCCCGCCGGCCCGGACGTTCCGGCAGTGGTGGCGCGAGTCCGGCCGGGAGCGGTCATGACCTCCACGCCGTGCTAGCCCGGGGGGGCACAGTGCCCCCCGGGGACACCCCGGACCCCGATGGCCCGGAACCCCCCGCGATGAGGTGCTGTCCCGGATCCGCGCCGCGCTCGGCTCCGCTCAGGCTGATCCCGGAACGGATTCCCTAACGGACGTCAGCCCGCCGGCCGCGCCCGCCTACCGGACCGTGGGCCGCCTGGACGGCGCGCCGCTGCTGGACCTGCTCGCCGAGCGGCTGGCCGACTACCGGGCCGCGGTCCGCCGCGTGACGCGCCCCGAACTCGCCGGCACCGTCCGCGCGGCGCTGACCGAGCGCGGGGTACGGCGCGTGGTGGTGCCGGCCGGCCTGGACCTCCTGGTGGTGCTCCAGGCGCTGCCGCCCGACGTCGACCTGATCATCGACGACGACCTTTCCCCCCAGGACCTGGACGCCGTCGACGGCGTGATCACCGGGGCCGCGGTCGCGATCGCGGAGACCGGGACCATCGTCCTGGACGGCTCGCCCGACCAGGGCCGGCGCGCGATCACCCTGGTGCCCGACTACCACCTGTGCCTCGTGCGCGCCGACCAGGTCGTCGGGCTGGTGCCCGAGGCGATCGACCGGCTGGCGCCGCGCTCGGGCCAGCCGCTCACCTGGATCAGCGGGCCGTCCGCGACCAGCGACATCGAGCTGTCGCGCGTGGAGGGCGTGCACGGGCCCCGCACGCTCGAGGTGATCCTGGTCGAGCCGGGCTGAGGGCCCGCCGCCGGGCTCAGCCGCGCGAGGCCAGGGCGGCCTGCCGGTGGTCACGCAAGGTTTGCGTGCCGTCCCGGCCGGGCTGGCGGCCGAACCCGCAGTACCGGGCCACGCCGAAGTCGGCCAACTGCGCCGACGCGGTCGCCTGGCGCCGTCGCAGGCCCGCCACGCCGTCCACCGGCAAGACGATGCCGAGGTAGACGCGCGCATCGCCGGCGTCGAGGCCGGCCAGGGGCCGGAAGAAGCCGGCGTCCTCGCTGCGCAGGTAGCGCGGCCCGGCCAGGTGCAGCCAGTCGACCGGGCGCCCCGAGTTGGCCACGGCGTAGTTGGCCATGCGCACCAGCAGGGCCATGTCCCGGGCCTCGTACATGGGCCACTCGGGGAACGTCCCGTAGCACAGGTGGTAGCCGACCAGGACCTCCGGCGGGATGAGCCGGGTCAGCCGGCCCACCGGGCCGGCGAAGCGCTCCCAGGCGCCGGGCGCGGTCCACGCCAGCACGCCCTCCAGGTCGAGCACCTCGTACGCGACGTCCCACTGGATCGCCAGGTCCTGCGGCGGGATGGCCGCGGTGAGCCGCTGCAACTCGCGGGCGACGAGGTCCTCGAAGCCGCGCTCGGCCACCGGGTAGTCGGCCGCGAAGTCCGCCTTGAACCCGTTGAGCGCGCTGGACGGGAACGGGAGGCCGACCTGGAACCGGAGCCCGGCCGGGATCACGCCCTCGGCGCGCAGGCCGCGGAACTGCTGGTACGAGGAGATGGCGTCGTCGACGCGGGGCCAGGAGTCCCAGTGCAGCTCGGTGACGCCGGGGCGGATCCGGAACACCGGGGTCTCGTAGGCGTGCCGCGGGATGCCGGTGGGCGACTCGGTTTCCTCGACGGTCTCGACGCCGGGGTGGGGGCGGACCAGCCGCTCCCGCTCGTAGCCGACCCACGCCGCCCGCGGACCGGTCTCACCGTCCGGCAGCGCGAAGACCAGGTCGCCGAAGAACTCGCTGGCCGCGCGCAGCGCCGCGTCGGTCGACGCGGCGGGCAGGCTCCCGACCAGCAGCAGGTCGCTGGTGACTCGCGGCGCCATCGCGCTCCCTCCCGTTGGCGGGCATCAGGGCCAATCTAGGGGTGAGCGCCGGCGTGGCCGGCACCTGGGCCGCACTGGCCAGCCTCCCGGTGGCCGGCACCTGGGCCGCACTGGCCAGCCTCCCGGTGGCCGGCCTATCGTGGTGAGCATGGAGGTCGCGATCAGCAGTGACGCGGCCGAGTTCGTCCAGCAACGAGGCGGCCGGCTGTGGGTCTGGGCCGCTAACTGCGGCTGTGCTGCGCGGGCTCGCCGCCGTGGATGCACGCGGCGACCGAGCCGCCGCCCGGTCTGTCCGGGTTCGGCCCGGTGCCCGCGGACGGCGTGCAGGTCTGGTTCCGCGGCGTCGGCGGCCTACGCCCTGACGTGCTCGAGATCGGCCTGCGCGGCCGGCGCCAGCCCAAGGTCGCGGCGTACTGGGACGGCTGCCTGATGGCGATGGTCTAGGCCCAATGCCGGGGGGTTAGCGTCTGCGGGCGGCTGTCAAGGGTTTGCGGGTACCGGCGTGGCGCCTCTAACGGAGGTCCGGTAGGACGGGTGTCGACCAAGATCAGCCCGTCGCCGAGGACCTCCGTTGCGCGTTCAGTCTGCCATCAGTGCTGCTGTCACGACCATCACCACGACGATCACCGTGGCGGCGGGGGTGTTCGCGCCCGGGCATCTGGGCGAGCTGACCCAGATCGTGCCGTTCGAGCTGGCCGAGGCGGTGCTGGAGGAGACGCGCCGGCGAGAGCGCCGGCTGCGGGTGCTGCCGTCGCGGGTCGGGCTGTATTTCGTGCTGGCGATGTGCCTGTTCCCCGAGACCGGGGTACCTGGGGGTATGGGCGAAGCTGACCGCGGCGCTGGACGGGCTGGGCCTGGCGGTGCCCTCGGCGAGGGCGCTGCGGGACTTGCGGCGGCGGCTGGGCGCGGCGCCGGTGAGAGCGCTGTTCGAGGCGCTGGCCGGGCCGGCGGCCTGGCCGCGCACCCCGGGTGTGTGTTTTGGCCGGTACCGGACCGTCGCCTTCGACGGGTGCCGCACGATCAAGGTCCCTGACACCGGGCGGAACCGGGACTGGCTGGGGAAGATGAACGCCGCGCTCGGGGAGACCGGCTACCCGGTCATCCAGCTGATGACGCTGGCGGAGACCGGCACCCGGGCGCTGCTTGGCGCGGCGTTCGGCACCACCGCCGAGGGGGAGATCGCCTGGGCGCGCCGGCTGCTGCACCTGCTCGATGAGACCATGCTGGTGCTGATGGACCGCGGTTTTTACGCCGGGGAGTTCTTGCGCGAGGTCGCCGCCACCGGGGCCCAGTTCCTGATCCGGCTGGCCTCCAACCGCCGCCCGCCGCTGCTGGCGCACTTGCCCGACGGGTCGGTCCTGGCGGTCATCGGCGGGGTGAAAGCACGGATCATCACCGCCAGCGTGACCGTGACCTGCCACGACGGCACCCGCTACGGCGGCAGCTACCGGCTGGCCACCACCCTGCTCGATCACCGCGCCTGGCCCGCCGAGGCGCTCATCGCCCTTTACCACGAGCGGTGGGGTGCGACGTGAGGTCGCACGACGTGAGTGGTCATGTTGTTTGGAGGTTCAAATGCTGAGGACATGACCCGGTCCAGTGTCCGCGGGACCGTCCCCGCCTTGGCGTGCGTCGTGGGCAACCGCGGGGTGCGAAGCCCAGGGTAAAAGCCGAAGCCGTTGCCGTTCCACCCGGTGATGGCGGGCGAGGGGAAGACCGGGCGGGTGAATGCAGGTGAATCTCCGCATGCTTCGTAATCGTGACTTCCGCCGGTGGATTGCGTGAGGCGGATGATAGGGCTAGCCGCTGTGAAACGGCAGGTGCCGATCAGAGACCCATCGCTGACCGGGAGGACACCACCGCCCCGGAGTATAGGAGGCACCCACCCCGGTCGTATCTCACACGTGCGGAACACGGGAACCCCGGCAGGGTCTGGGCCGCCTGGGGGCGGTCCGGTAGGCCGACCGTAAGCAACGCGGAATTCCCTGCCGGGAACAGGATGCCCAAAAAGCGAATGCCGGCCGTGCCGGAGACGGCACTCTCGGCGCCGGGCGAAAGCAAGGCGCCGGGGGACGAAAGTCAGCAGGAAACCAGGACGCCAGCGCGGCACCTCCAGGCCGCCGTTCCTGGATAACTGGCCGGATACCGGGCTTAGTGCCCGGGCCCTGAAAGGGGCGCTGACATGGGCAGGTGAGCCTTGAAGGCAAGCAACCGGAAGCGTCGGAACCGAAGGGCAAGTTAGACACCGATGGTGAACGGACCTGAGGACGCGACCCTCGACTGGGACGGCATTGACTGGCGTCTGCACGAGGAGAACGTACGGCGCCTGCGGCAGCGGATCTTCCAGGCGGCGAGGGATGGTTCCCTGGCCACGGTCAGGAACCTGCAGAAACTCATGCTGCGGAGCTGGAGCAACACGCTGGTCAGCGTGCGCCAGGCGACGCAGCTGAACGCTGGACGCAAGACCGCCGGGGTCGATGGGGAGGTCGCGCTGACTCCCCGGGCCAGGATGGAGCTGGCGGTGCGGGTGCACCGCGACGCCTCAACGTGGCATCCCTGCCCGGTCAAGCGGGTTTATATACCCAAGGCGGGAAATCGTGCAAAACTTCGTCCGCTCGGAATTCCAGTTGTCGCGGACCGCTGCCACCAGGGCAGGGTCCGTAACGCGCTGGAACCTGAGTGGGAATCCCGGTTCGAGCCTAAGTCTTACGGATTTCGGCCGGGCCGAGGCTGCCATGACGCGATCGCAGCGATCTTCCAGACTTGCTGTTCATCAAACGTTAAGCGGGTCTGGGCGCTGGACGCGGACCTGGCAGCGGCATTCGACAGGATCGATCACGGTAAACTGGTCGAAGCAATCGGGTCGTTTCCCGCCAGGGACCTGATCCGGGACTGGCTGAAAGCCGGAGTGATCGAGGTCGGGAAAGGGTTTTCTCCGACTGAGGAAGGAACCCCGCAAGGCGGAATTATCAGTCCTCTCCTACTGAATGTCGCACTGCACGGGCTGGAAACAGCCGCCGGGGCCCGTTACTACCCCGCCAACAGCAACAAGGCGGGATGTGCTGAACCGGGCTCACCGATGGTTATCCGCTATGCGGACGATCTGGTCGCGCTCTGCCACAGCCAGCGGCAGGCGGAGCAGGTCAAAGCCGCGATCGCCAGATGGCTGGCACCCAGGGGCCTGACCTTTAACGAGGGAAAGAC
The DNA here is from genome assembly GCA_963795055.1 of uncultured Actinomycetota bacterium. GTDB lineage: Bacteria > Actinomycetota > Actinomycetes > Streptosporangiales > Streptosporangiaceae > JASHPR01. Next base: position 9,696 of record CAWCGJ010000003.1, on the reverse strand, counting down.
CCGGATCGTGCACATCGATGATGGGTACGATTTCCTGGGCTTCAACATCAGGCGATACAACGGCAAGCTGCTGATCAAACCTTCGAAAGCGGCCATCCAGCGAGTCCGGGAACGGCTCCGCACCGAGTTCCGCGCCCTGCGCGGAGCTAACGCGGCGGCGGTCATCGTCAAGATCAACCCCATCATCAGGGGCTGGTCGGCCTACTACCGGGGCGTGGTCTCGTCCAGGACGTTCGCCAGCCTGGACAGTCACCTGTGGGTGCTCTGCTACAAGTGGGCGACCTTCAGGCACGCCAGCAAGCCGAAGAAATGGATCGTGGCCCGCTACTTCGGCAAATACAACAAGTTCAGGAACGACCACTGGGTGTTCGGCGACGCCGCCAGCGGCGCCCACCTGGTGAAGTTCTCCTGGACGGGCATCGTCCGGCACACCATGGTCAAAGGCGCAGCATCCCCAGATGACCCCGCCCTGGCCGAGTACTGGGCCACCCGGCGTCGGCGCGTCACACCCCCGCTGGACAGCTACACGCTGCGCCTGCTCACCAGGCAGGACGGCCGCTGCCCGATCTGCCGGGGACCCGTGCTGACCGCCGACCAGCCGCAATCCCCCCACGAGTGGGAACGATGGTGGCTGCAGATCGTCCACCGGGCGATCAACGCCGACTACCTCGTCCACCACGGACGGCCCAGCTCACCAGACGGTGACCAAACCCGCCTCGTCCACGCGGCATGCCAGCGCGAACTCCTCGCTCGCCAGTGCAGCCGCACAGCCTGCAATCCCACGCCGCCCTCGCGGCTTGCTTGCGCTGACTCGCGGTGAAAGCCGCACGGGCAGTGCTGAGGGGAGGCCGGCGGGGCAACCCGCCGGCCTTACCCGACAACACGAGGTCACCTACCTCGCGCTACGCCACACCCTGCTGGCCGGGCGGGTGCTGCGCTCACACGACCCCGAAGGCCTCCGCCAGGAGATATGGGCCCTGCTGGCCCTCTACCAGGCGCTGCGGATCGCGATCACCGACGCTGTCGCCACCGCCCCGGGCACCGACCCCGACCGGGCCAGCTACCAGATCGCCGTGCAGACCGCCCAGACACTGGTCACCGGCGCCCGCGGAGTCCTCACCGCCGCCAGCGGCCCGGCCGGTGACATCGGCCGCGCGGTCCTGGCCAGCCTGCACCCGCCGCGCCGGCCCCGCGTCTGCGCACGCCGGGTCAAATCCCCGCTATCACGCTGGAACAAGCACCCGCCCGGCAAACCCCGCACCAGCAACCGCATCACCAAGATCACAACCGAGATCAACCGCGAACACCAGCCGGCAACGACACGCCGCCAGCAGGACGTGACAACCGCCTCCGGACCTTAACTCCCCGGCATTGGGTCTAGGCCCGCGGCTCGCCGCGGTAGGTGCCGAACGACCAGTGGTTGCCCTCGGGGTCTTCCGCGACGAAGTCCCGCGAGCCGTAGTCGGTGTCGTGCGGTTCCCTGAGCACCTTCGCCCCGGCCGCCGTGGCCCGCGCGAACAGCGCGTCGGGGTCGTCGGTGACCACGTACGCCCCGAAGGTGCCCGGGCGCAGCGGCCAGGAGTCTTCCTCGCCGTCCTCGCGCGCCGAGCCGAGCATGATCCCGCCTCCGGCGGGCCAGGACAGCTGGGCGTGGTGCACCCGATCGCCCTCGCCGTACACGACGGTCTCCTCGAAGCCGAACGCGTCGGCCAGGAACCTGATCAGCCCGCGGGCATCGCGGGCCCGGAGCGTCGGCCATACCTGCGGTGGTGGTGTCTTGTCGTTCATGACGCCAATCCTGGCCGCGCGGCACCGCGCCCGGCTTGGACGATTCGGAACTCCTCAGCCAGCCAGGCCGACGGCGGGCAGCCCGCCAGGTCACGGAACTCGCGGGCCAGGTGAGCCTGGTCGTAGTAGCCGCAGTCGGCGGCCAGGTCGGCCAGCGGCGGCAGCGCCATCGCCGCCGCCGCGCGGCGCTGCAGCAGGCGCCGCGCCTGGTCGAACCGGATGACCCGCGCGGCGGCCTTCGGGGTGAGGCCCGTCTCGTCGCGGAACCGGCCCCGCAAGTGACGGTCGCTCCATCCGATCTCGGTGGCCAGCCCGGACACGGCGCCGCGGCCTTGGGCCGCGAGCAGGCGGCGCCACGCGCGGCTGACCTCAGCACTCGCCTCAGAACTGACCGCAGGGCCCGCCGGGTCGGCGGCCAGCCGCGAGGTCAGCATCCGGTCGAGGACGGCGAACCGGGCGGGCCAGTCCCCCGCCGCGCGCAGCCGCTCGCCGATCTGGTCCGCGAGCGGGCCGAGCACGGCCGGGCCCTCGACGTCGATGCTGACCAGTTCTCCGGCCGGCATGCCCAGCAGCGCCCGCGCGCCGAGCGGGCTCACCAGGAGCTGGATGCCCGACTGCCGGCCCTGGTGCGTGATCAGCGCCGGCGCGGTGTGCAGGCCGCCCACCAGCGTGTCGTAGCTGCCGGGGGGCTGGTGCGGATCGGGATGCCCGGCGAGGGTCAGCGGGTCATCCAGGGTGAAGATCACCGTGAGGTAGGGCGACGGCAGCCCGCGGTGCGTGCCCGGCGCCACGCCGGCCTGGCGGTACCCGACGTACCGCGCGATGAACGGCCGCAGCGCGGGCGCCGGGACGCTCCACACCGACTCGTTGGCGGGGAGGCCCCCGGCGCCAGGCCGACCCTGGTCCATGCCCCCATCATCGCGCAGTTCCGCCGCGCGCGGTCGCGCCGTCACCGCCGCGCTGACGTGGGGAGTCGGGCCAGGGCCGGTGGCCGAGCGGCATCCCGGCCTCAGGCGGGCCGGGGCCATGGCCGGGCGACATCCCGGCCTCAGGCGGCTTCCCGCCAGCGGACGACTTCTTCCCGGCTCACGGCGTGCAGCGGGATCGCTTCGACACGAGCCGCCGTCGCCGCGACCTCCCGGCCGGTGTCCGGGCGCTTGATCACCATCCACAGCGGGATGCCGACCCAGGCGGCGAAGAACAGCGCGCTCAGGATGATATTCACGGTAAGCCAGGTGGCCATGTTTCTTTCCTCCTTCGCAACGCCGACGGCAGGTCTGGCCGCCGGTCATACAGGCAGCCTGCCGCGCCCGTTTCTGTGGACGCTCTGAGCCGTCTCGGCCGGAGCAATGAACACATAAGGCAATTGATGAAGCACGGAGAGTGCTCTCGACGCCGCGGCTCGGGTCCGCGGCGGAGGTCACGGCCGGGTATTCGAAGTGGCTGCACGAAGAGGCGGTGAGCTACGTGGCACTCCCCGACACCCCGCTCGATCCGTCGAGCGCCCAGGAGGGCGGCTGATCCGCCGCGGTGGTCGCCCAACCCGCGCGGGCGGTGTTCAGAAGCAAGCATTGGACCGTGTATGCGGTGCGCGATCCGACCCCGTTGCTGGAAGGCCCCGATGGGCGACATCGCTCGGGAACGACTCCTTTGCGCTGCGCGCCATCGGCCGGGGAGGTTCCTCGTGCGGGTGCGGCTTACCCGCTACTGGACGGTCGACCGCCGGCAGCGGTCGCGTAAGGAGGCGCCCGGGGGGTGGACGTACGTGTTTGCGGATCGACCCGGACAACTGCGGGTCACGGCCCGCCTCTCGCTCTCCCGCTTGCTTGGGTGATTGAATGCCCGCGTTGGATCAGGGCCGCGGACGGTCAGAGTGACCGGATGCACCGGGTCGGAATCGAGCACATCACAGCCCGGTCAATTCACCCGCGCCCTGTCCGGTTCTGCCCCTGGGCGCGAACGCGTAGAGGCCGTGTAGCCGGTAGGTAGATGTTCTGCCGTCGCTGATCACCGGGTCGAACGCGCCCGGTGTCCATCTCGAACAGCACCCGGCCGGTGGAGATGCCCAGGCCGTAGGTGCGGTGCTCGCCGAGGTCGGCGAAGTAGACGGTGCGCCCGATGATCGTCGCCGAGCCGGAGATGCGCCCGTGCGCGTCGAACCGCCACGCGATCTGGCCCGAGCGGGCGTTCAGCGCGTAGAAGGTGCCGTTGTAGGAGCCGAGGTAGATCGGTCGGGCCGAGCCCGGGCGCGTTGGTGACCGCGGGCGAGGCGTAGACGTAGGCGCCGGTCTGCACGGCCCAGTCGAGCCCGCCGGTGGACGCGTCGTAGGCGTAGACGCGCCCGTCGGTGTTGCCGAGGAACACGCGGCCGTAGATCACGGCGGCGGTCGAGTAGAACGTGCCGCTGCCGAGCAGCGCGCCTTCGGAGCCGCTGACCCACAGCCGCTGACCGGTCCGCTCGGAGATCGCCTGGACGTGACCGGAGTAGTCGCCGAAGTAGAGCACCCCGCCGGAGAGCGTCGGGCTGGCCTTGACCGCGCCCGCGGCGTGGTAGGTCCAGATCGATGCCGCCGTTGTGGCGTTGAGCGCGTAGACGGTCCCGTTCTGGGAGCCGAAGAACACCCTCCCGTGGTCCACCAGCGGCGAGGACTCGCTCGGGCTGGGCAGCGCGCGCGACCAGCGCATCCCGCCGGTGGCGTCGTCGAGCGCGACGACTCGCCCTTCTTGACGCCGTCCCCGCGCGCGAGCACGGTCGCGTAGACGGTGCCGCCGACGGCCGCGGGGGTGGAGGCCGACAGCGAGCCCAGGCGCCGCTTCCAGAAGGTGTGGCCGGTGTGCTTGTTGATCGCGCTCGAGCATGCCGTCGTCGGCGAGCTGAAAGATGTGGTCGCCGGAGATCACGGGCGGGAACTCGAGCAGCGCGCCGCCGTTGTGCACCCACAGCCGCCTGAACGGCGGGTGCACCGCGCGGGGGCGGGGAAGAAGCGGGTGTGGTTCTTGGTGTAGCCGTAGAACGGCCAGGCGAAGCGTTCGGGGCCGCGCGTGGGCAGCGTGGGGTCGGCTGCGGAACGAAGCGCGCGTGGGGGTGGTAGATGCTGCCCGTGCGGTGGCGCTCGTACAGGTAGCCGCCGAGCGACGACGGCGAGCAGCAGCACGAGCCGCGCCGCCAAGCCGCGCAGGATTCGTTTGGAGCGAAGGGAGGGGCGTCCGATGCGTCCAGACCCTAGTCAGATCTATAGACGGATCGCGCGATCGCAGGGGACGGCGGCCACCTGCTCGTGCCAGTGATCGCGCCACTTGCCCGGTATCGACAGCCCCGGCGCGCGATCCGAGATCTTCGCGGCCGGGCTGCTGGACGGCAAGGTGGCGCTCGTGACCGGCGGCGGCACCGGTCTGGGGAAGGCCACCGCGATGGAGCTGGCACGCTGCGGCGCGAAGGTCACGATCGCCGGGCGGCGCGCGGAGACGCTGGAAGAGGCGGTGGCGGAGATCGGCGCGTCGCGCGGACTGGATCGCCGGCGACATCCGCGAGCTCGACGACGCGGACGGCTCGATCGAGACGGTGCTGGAGCGGCATGGCAAGCTGGACGTCCTCGTGAACAACGCGGGCGGCCAGTACTTCACGCCGGCCGAGGGCATAGCGGCGAAGGGCTGGCGGGCGGTGTGGCGACTGAACGTTGAGGGCATGCTGAACATGGCCGAGGCGGCGTTCGAGCGGGCGATGGAGGCGGCCGGGGAGCGGGGGGGCACGATCGTGAACGTGACGCTGTCCCCCCATCACGGCATGCCGGGCATGGCCCATTCGGGCGCGGCGAGCGCCACGGTCGAGGCGCTCACGCGGGAGCTGGCGGGCCGCTGGACGGACCGCGGCATCGCGGTGAGCGGCGGTCGCGGCGGGGCACTTCGACACGGAGGCGATGGAGAAGTACCCGGAGACCGTGCGAGCCGGGATGGCGCGCACGGTCCCGCTCCAGCGACTCGGCACCGGAGGAGCACGCCTGGCTGGTCGCGCTGCTTGCCTCGCCGCTGGGGAGGGCCTTGAACGGATCGACGGTCACGCTCGACGGCGCCCGTGACAACTGGTTCGGCTCCTGGCCGCCGCCGGGGCTGACGGACGAGACGGGGGAGGTGCCGACGGAGGAACGGAAAGGGGCGCGGAGGGCCGAGTAGGGGATGGCTCTGAGGAAAGGCGCCGGTGAACATGGAGTCCCGCTTGTGGGCGAGGTGTCGTGGGTGGACGAGAAGCCTTCCAAGCTTCGAGGGCGGGTTTTATCTCCGTTGCCCGCTCTGAGAGCTCCCCACGGGGTAGGCTCGAATATTGCCACGGGAGTGGCGCAGTCTGGAGCGCACCGGGCTGGGGGCCGGGCGGTCGCAGGTTCAAATCCTGTCTCCCCGATACGAGAAATAGCTGCTAATCAGCGGGGTTTCAGGTTGCTAGAAGGGTGGCGGGGCGCTTGTCTGGGGAACAATTGGGGAACAAAGCCTGGTCAACTCCCGGTTCAGAATGGGCTTCGCTCAGTTCAATCGTCGTTGGCATCACAAGGCTGCTGGTGGCCTCCGAAACCCTCGAAGATCCGCTCTGATGCAGGGGGATCAGGGGACTCGATTGAGGCAACGGCAGGAGTCCGCTGAACGCCTCGGTTTCGGGTGGATCGCACACGAACCGCACACGAGTCGCGTGGATGGCGGACACGCTTCGGTTGCGCTCTCCGTCTTTCTGGTGGCGGCGGGGATGCGTGTTGTCTGCACTTCTGTGCCGACATTGATACACGCCTGTGCGCTGCGGTCCACGACTCGCCTTGACGTAGGCAGTCATCGAGTGTCAGGCAGTCGCAGCGAAGGCCCTCTTCGAGGACTTCTTTTCATCGCTTGAAGCCTCGGCAAGCCTGCGTTTGCTTGATCTCGGCTAGCTTGCGTTGGCGAGCTTGCGCCAGATCTCAGGTGGTGGTGTCCCGTCGGAGAGGCCGGAGAGAACGATGCGTGTCCTGGCCATGAATCCGGCGCGCTTGATCAAGACGATCAGCGATATCTGTCGGAGGGCATGCGGGTCGTAGCGGCGCTCACCGTCTCACGCCCCCTGCCGTCGTCAACAGCCCCGCGCTCTCCCAGTCGAAGCGTTGAGGCCGGCATCCCGCTCGACGGGCAACTTCTCCGATTGTCAGGTCGTCGTTGCGTGTCGGGCATTTCGAACTTCAGCCCACGAAGTTGTAGACCTTATCGTGACCACACGACGAAGGCATACACCTATCCGAAACGTCACCCAATCCCCCAGAGACAGCCCCAGCGGGGGCAAGCTGCACTGTTTATTGATACGGATGCGCGGGCGCGCGTGCCTCGACCGAGGGTGGCTGCTGGAGCGGCGGATGTCGCTCGGAAGACGGCGGCGTAGTGGAGTCGCAGGCTCCGATGGCTCGTGCCGCTCGACGTTCCCGTACGATGGCTGGGCTTGTGTTCCTCGTCTTTGCTGGGCGCGTTGGCCACGCGCTGGTTGCCGGGAGCTATCGTGCTGTGGGCCAGCACTGCCGTCCCGACATGGTTCGGGACTCCCATCTGGTGGCCGGTGTAACCGGCTATCAAGGGTGCCCTGAGTTGGGGGCAATCCCCAGCGTTTGACGTGTGGCCGCCCGGTAGGTCACCAGTTGCGAGCTCGGGCAGCGCATCGACAGTGGGGTAGATCCACCCGGTTCGACTGCGACACCCTGTTGCTGAACGTCTAGGGTGACTCGCGTGCTCACACAAGGATGACCGGGCGCTCGATCGCGCCGTCCGCCGCCGCCGCGCTGGCTGAGATCGCAGGCGCCCATCCGATCTGGGTTGGGCTGCGTGAGGGCAAGGGACTGCTCGCGGTTGTCGCCGGCGGCGCCTCGCCTTGTTCTGTACGGTCTGATCGCCGTCCAGCTCTCAAGCAACGAATTCGGACGGGCTCTCGCGGCTGACGGCGGCGTGTTCGTTGTCGTGCTCGCTGTTGTGGGCCGTCGCATTCCATGGCTTTCAGCCGGACCACTACGACTCTGGCGGGCGTCATTATCTGCCTCGCGGGCGTCGGCGTGATCATGTACGTGCTTCACTTGATGCATCTCGCTCGACAGTCGCGCACAGCGTTCGCTGGGGGCGTGCATCTAGTCTGTGCAGGAGCCGCGGCTGGTCGTTGCGGCCGCAACGGATGCTGGCGCCAGGACTACTGTTGGGGCCGTCGATCAGTCGGCTGATGGAGCGTCAGTGCTACTTGCCAGCGGCCTGAAGCTGCTCGGCGCGAGCGTGGATCCCAGACGGTCGGACTTCGAGTGCGTCGGCGATCTTGTAGATGGTGGTGAGGCTGGGGTTGCGCTCCCCGCGCTCCATGCTGCTGTAGCGGGACTCTGGTCGATCCCACACCTCAGCGCGAATGCCTCCCGCGAGGTGCCTCGTGGTCTTCGCGAAGTTCGCGGACTGTCTTCGCCGAACGTGGTGTGGGAGGGGGAGCGTGGGTCGGCACGGTCGCGGAGTCTGTCCGATGGGCGCGCCATCGTCCACGGCAGAACATCCGCAGGTCCAATCAAAGAAAAGCGCCCGGCGCAGCGGTAACCGCCCGGGGCGTGGCAAGGAAAGGAAGGACCTTCCCATGCAGGATGAGATTAGCCGGATACCCGCTGCGAGGAAGATGAGCAGGCACAGAAAGGAGTCCTGGGATTGCTGCTTGCCTCCGTCTTCGCAGCAGCCTCGTCTGTCGCTGAGGTCGAGCGCGAGCTCGGCAAACATCTCGCGACAGGCGACGCGATCGCGAGTCTGCACGCGGCGGGCTTGATCGATCGGTGCGGCGGATTCGTGTTCGCGACCCGTGCTGCTCTTCGTATGGACAGCCTCTCCCTCTGAATGGCACGCATGACTGCACCGGACCGCCTGAGGACGATCGCTCAGGTCGCCGACTGGTCGGCCCACGGTCCGGTGCAGTCCGACGTCCGATTCTGTCGGCTGGAGTCGGAGGTGTTGGCAGACGGCTTATTCGGAGTTTGGGAGGCCCGAGTCCGGCAAATTCGTTGGCTGTTTCCGCGGGCTCACGGTCACTAACCCTGTGATGCCGAACCGACAAGCACAGCCGATCGCCCAGGATGGCGACCTCCTCACCGCCGAAGAGGTCGCGGCTCTCTTGCGTGTCACGCCCGCCTGGGTGTACGCGGAGACCCGGCGGTGGCGCATCCCGCACCTTCGGCTTCGGGCACTACGTCCGCTATCGGCGTGACGTCCTTGCGCTGGATGGATCAGCTCGAAGATCGATCGGACATGGCGCTCGGGCGTCGACGGGTTCGGCCTCAGCGTAACCGTGCTACGCTCGTCGGACGCGCCGGAGCAGTGGGTCCCGATCGATCTTGCGAGCGTGCCAGCCGACGGGCTGCGTATAACCGAGAACGATGCCGTAAGCGCACTCAACGGAACGGGACACCTCTACGAGAAGTCGGGGGCCTATTACGGCCGCTGGCGGACGCTCGTTGGGCGCCAGCTCAATCGCAAGATGGGGCGGATACGCGCCCCGGCGAGAACGCCGGCCTGACCCATCCCAAGCCGAGCGCGAGCTTCGCGTCCGCAGGACGCCGAGGAGCGGGCTCCCAGGCCATCCGTGGCGCGGATAGCCCGACCGTGATGAAGTCGGCGATCGCTGCGGCAGGAACTCCGCATCGGGCGCGACGCTCCTATCAGGAGGGGGCCCCAGAGTCCATGCAGCGCGTACATATCTCGCCTTCGTCCTCGGCTCCCTGGGGTCACGAGACGTCACCACGGCTCACGTTGAAGCCCTCGCGAGCGCCATGCTTGCCGAGGGTCTGTCCCTGAAGACGATCCGGCACGTCCTGAGCTCCGGCACGCGATCCTCGAGCACGCCGATTTCGAGCGAGGATGGGTGCACGAGAACCCAGCGCGACGCGCCTCGCGGCC
>CAWCGJ010000002.1:0-163018 GCA_963795055.1 uncultured Actinomycetota bacterium | reverse complement strand
CCAGCCGGGAGGCCAGCCGCTCGCTGGCGCCATCGACGAACCCTGCCGAGACCGGCACGCCGAGCAGCATGCCGATCAGGTTCGCGGCTCGTTCCGCGGGCACGTTCCCATAGGAGGTCAGCAGCACCGCGGCGGTGTTGATGCCCGGGCCGTAGGAGATGCTGCCCGGGTGCGCCCATGGCGGCGGCTGCGCGGCGTTGACCTTGCCGCAGCACGGGCAGGCCAGCAGCGGCAGCAGGTACTCGGTCACGAACGTCGTGATGCGCACGTCCCGGACCTGCGACCACCAGCTGCCCGCCTGATCCGCGCCGTCCAGGGTGATCCCGCACCGCGAGCACTCGGCGGGCGGCGGCATTTCCTCCCGCTCGTCCGGGTCCGGGTCCCGCGACAGCCCGGCCCCGGGATGCCCCCGGCTGCCCGCCGCGCCTGCGGTCCTTGCGCCGTTCCCGTTCGGAGGACTGGCGGGCCTTCCGCTCGGCCTTGCGCCGCTCCCGCGCCCCGATCGGGTCCTTCGACGGCGGCGTCCCCGAGGTCGTGCTGTCTGACCCCAGCCGCCGCTCCAGCTCCGCGACCCTCAGCTCCAGCCGCCGGTACCGCTCCAGCTGAGCCTCCAGCTCAGCCCGCAGCATCGCGTTCTCGGTGTCCTTGGCCTCGATCACCGCCCGCAGCCGGGCAACTAGCTCACGCTGATCCCGGCCGCCGGCAGGCACATCAGGCTCATCGGACACAAACCCCGAGCATGCTCAACCACTGCCAAAGGTTCAAGCACCCCGTGCCACGTGCCGCGCAACGTGCTCAACGCCGGCAATGTCAGTAAACGTCACGAACGCCAGTGCTCGCCTCGGTGGTGCCCTTGCAGATGTCGCGAAATCCGGTTTTATCAGCGGGCTGGAGCGAGCGAGACTTCTGTTCGTGGAGCCGGTCAGGAGCTACGTCATCTGCTGTGTCCAGCGAACCGGAAGCTGGCTCCTGGCGCACACGCTGGCCGATACCGGGTACGCCGGCCGGCCCTCTGACTACTTCGACGACGCGGAGCGGGAGAACCACACGCGGGAGTGGGGCCTGCCCACCGGCGACCTGACCGCCTATGTCCGTGCCCTGCGGGATAAGGCCACGACGCCGAACGGCGTGTTCGGCTCGAAGCTGATGTGGAACGACTTTGACTGGCTCCGGTCATCGCTCCACCCGCCCGCCGGGACCGATGCGGGCCTGGAGTTCATGCGGACCACGTTCCCGAACCCTCAGTTCGTCTGGCTGCGGCGTGCGGACAAAGTGCGGCAGGGCATCTCGTGGTGGCGAGCCGCCGTGACAGATCAGTGGGGCCTGCGGCCAGGCCAGGAGGCTGAGCAGCCAGCGCCCGACGTGGAGCAGATGGTGCAGCTCGTCCGCTTCGCGGAGCGGTGCGAGGATGGCTGGCGGCAGTGGTTCGCCTCAACGGGAATCCAGCCCCGCCAAGTTGTCTACGAAGACCTCGTACGGGGACAGGCTCGCGGTCGCGAACAGAGTCCTGGAGTTTCTCCGCCTTCCGCAACTCGATGCAGACGACCTTCCGCCCGTTCGCTACCGCAAGCAGGCCGACAGCCTGACCGAGACCTACGTAGACCTCCTCCGCTCAGCGATGAGCCCCCTGGCTGATCCACGCCTCGGACCGTCGTTTCCATTGACATCGTCCCGGCGCTCGACATAACACGCTCAGCCCAAGACCCCTGAATGGACACAGAACCGGCCTATCCGAGCGGCAACCGCCATCAGAGGCTCATAACCGAGGCCGCCCCGAATCAGGCGGCTCGGCGCGCGGTTATAAGAGCTCTTTGCACGGTAGACAATCCCGACCACGGCTGCAGACAGCGGCGAGGTCGTATTTTTATGCATCGCCCGCGCCCGGCGAGGACGACGCTTCTGCTTGATATGCAGGTGATCGGGCGCGAAGAGGATTCCAGCGCAGCTCGTTTAGCCTGGCCGAGCACGGGGGTCAGGCTTCAGCGTCATCACCGAATGAAGGTATCTACAGGCCACCTGAACTGGGTACACGTCGCTGGGTGTTTTGTCATTTACGCCCCGTGGTAAGCTGACAATGCATGACGGAACGGGCCGAACGGCCAGCGCGGCCGGCAGCCCGGCAGCCATCGGGCGTAAGTCCCAAATTGCGGCGAATGCGCGCCCGCCCGCTCCGTTGTGCACTGACCTCGCCCCCCGGGTAACGGGGACTTTGCATGCCGGCTCTCCGTTCGGCCCGGAACATGTGTGATCGCCGCTGGATGTGGCCCGCTGATGAGGCCCGTTCGTCCATCAGCGTGCTGACACAGCCCGACATCGACCTCTATGCCGCAGCTGGCGCGCCTGCGGGCTTGCACGAGTGGCCAGCTGGCGCAGTGTCGAAGCATGATGCACTACAACGAGTTAGTCCCCGCCCAGCCCGCTCTGGTCCTGCATGCTGACCGGCTGCGGCTCGCAGTGGCCGCCTATCTTGCCCGGTTCAAGGACACTTCCCGCGATCATGCCGATTCCGATCTGCGCTGCTACCTCACGTGGTGCGCCGACCGCAGCCTGTACCCGTTCCTGGCCCGGCGCCCGCACCTGGAGCTGTACATCCGGTGGATGCAGGAGGTCCGCCGGTTCAAGCCCTCGACGGTCTCCCGGCGGTTCTCCGTGACCGCCGGGTTCTACCGGACCTGCGTGATCGATGGCGTTCTGGAGCACTCACCAGCCGAGCATGTCCGCCGTCCGGCCGTGCCGGCTGAGTCACCGACCCCCGGGTTCACGCACCTGCAGTTCGAGGCCCTGCTCACCCCTGCCCGCCGGTCCGCTAACCGGAACGACTTCGCCCTGGTGGCCATGCTGGGGCTGCTGGGCCTGCGGGACGTGCAGATCGCGGCCCGCCACGCAGACCCGAGGACGACTATGCGCTATGACCGGGCCCGCAAGAACCTCGACCGCCATCCGAACTACACCCTCGCCGCCGACATGGGGTCCGGCACCTGACCAGCTCTCAAGCATGAAGCGCGATCGTGCCGATGTGAGCGAGTCGGGTGGAGGACGTCGATTGACGACGCTGGGCCATACCCTGGGTCCGTGTACTCCTGGCGTCCGGCAGACTTCGAGGGGATCGACGGTCTGGAGGTGGTCCCGGTGACGCTATCCCCGCTAGCGAGGCGTTGATGAGCGGCGCGCCGTCGGGAACCGTGACGCTGTTGTTCACCGACGTGGAGGGCTCCACCCGGCTGTGGGACGCCGAGCGGGACGCGATGGCGGCGGCGCTGCGCCGCCACGACGAGATCCTGCGCGAGGCGATCGAGCAGGCCGGCGGCTATGTGTTCAAGACGGTCGGCGACGCGTTCTGCGCGGCGTTCTCCGCCGCCCGCGCCGGGCTCGACGCGGCGCTGGCCGCGCAGCGGAACCTGGCCGCGCAGTCGTGGCCGACCAGCCGGCCGATCGTGGTGCGGATGGGCCTGCACGCCGGGGTGTGCGAGGAGCGCGACGGGGACTACTTCGGCCCGGCGGTGAACCGGGCCGCGCGGCTGCTGGCGGTGGCCAGCGGCGGCCAGGTGCTGATGTCCGGAGTGGCGGCGGAGCTGCTGTCCGATGAGCTGCCCGAGGGCGTGGGCCTGCGGGAGCTCGGGACGCGCCAGCTGAAGGACCTCAGCCGGCCGGAGCGGGTCTACCAGGTCGAGGCGGATTTCCTGGCCGCGCGGGTGGCCGGCCCCGCCGCGAAGCAGCCTGACCGCCCGGCCGGGCTGCTGGCCTCGCATGCAGACCGGGACCGGGTAGTCGAGGTACTCAAGACGGCCGCGGGCGACGGCCGGCTCACCGCTGACGAGCTTGACCAGCGGCTGGAGGCCGCGCTTACCGCTCGCACGCTGGCAGACCTCGAGCCGCTACTCGCCGGCCTGACCACCGCTGCCGCGGCACAGGTGGCGGACCTGGCGCGCATCGAGTGCGGCTCCGGCACCGCCAAGCGGGACAGATCCTGGGTAGTGCCCCGGCGCCTGGAGATCGACGTCGGCAGCGGTTCGGTCCGGCTCGACTTCCGGCAGGCCGTCATCGCCGTGCCGGAGCTGCGAATCGACACCCAGATCGCCAGCGGCACACTAAGGCTCATCACCCGGCCCGGCATCGTAGTGGACGCCGACGACCTGACAGTGAGCAGCGGCAGCGTCAAGGTGGTCCCGCGGCAGGCCCCGACGCCCCGGTGGAGCTGCGGGTGAAGGTCCGTGGCCGGGTCGGCAGCGGCTCGGTCTGCGCCCGGGCCGCCCGCGGTGGCTGGTGGCGGGCGCTGTGGCGGCGGATGCTGCGCCGGCAGGCAGGCGACGGTCGGCCGGCACTGCCCGCCGGACCGCCATGACCGAGCCGCCGCCCACTCGTAGGCGAACGCACTAGCCGCGTTGAGGTACATCGGCAGGCCCTGCGGTGCCTCCGCGCCGTCCGCGGGCCGCGGCACTGGTTCTGGTTGTGCGTGCTTCATGTTGGCCATTTGCGTGGGTGTGTAGCTCCTTCTCGTTCAGCCCGGGACTCGGGGGCCGCGGTGCGTGACCGCTTGTGCCGCGCCAGAACGGGGTGTGCGGCCGTTCGCCGCGACCACGATCACGTGCAAGCGCGCCGTCTGCTATCGCGCGCTCTGCTGCGCCGCTGAGCTCGGCCAGCTGCCCCCTACAGGGGCTACCATGGCCGAGCATGATCTCGCCCGGATCGTGGTGGTGGCCGAACCGCCCGGCCCGGGTTCCCAAGCCATGGGCCGCCGGGCTGCTCGGCGGTCTTGGGGTAGTGTTCTTCGGCGCGTCGGCGCTGTTGGTCAAAGCAGGAGCGACCAGCTGGGATGCGCGCCTGTTCCGGATCCTCAACCAGGTCCCGCCGACCGCCGCCTCGGTCCTCTCGCCGTTGTCGCATCTGTTCCTGCCGGCGGGCATCATTGCCGTCGTCCTGCTCGCCGTCGTCTATGTCGTGGCCAGGAACCGGAGCGTCTTGCCGGTCGCCGCCGGGGCCGTGGCGGCCGGCGCCGCATGGGCGCTGGCGAACGGGGCGAAGGCCATTGCCGACCGCCCCCGGCCCTACCAGGTGATGACCGGTGCGGTGCTGCGCCAGGCCCCTGCGCACGGCACGAGCTTTCCCTCCAGCCACACCGCCGTCACCCTGGCGGTCGTCCTCGCGCTCGTGCCGTTCCTGGCCCGGCCGCTGGCCGCCGTGGGGATCGCCTACGCCGTCCTGGTGGGCTGGTCCCGGGTGTACCTGGGGGTGCACTACCCTCTGGACGTCCTGGCCGGGGCTGGTATCGGGATGGCAGTGGCAGGCGCGGTCTTGCTCGCCCTCCAGGCGCTGCTGCGCCGCGGCGGCCGGGCCGCCAACGGCCACCATGCCCCCGCGGAGGCCGGGGCCCCCGACGCGGGCCCCGTGCCGCAGCGGCGGCAGCCGCGCCGCCCGCATTCAGCCCACGATGACGACACCCGACTGTCCGCGGCCCCAATCGGCAAACTTCCGGCGCTGCGACCACGTCGAGCATTCTCGTCACGTCACGCTGTGTGGTTGGCTTGGTCTGCCGCTTGACGACCCGCAGCCGCCGATCTGGCGAGGAGCCAGCGCCGCGCCGCCTGGCTATTTGCGCCGAGAACGAACTGGGTGATCTGTGCCGGCGGCATCCACGCCGTTGTGGCGGCACATCGGGAACCGCACGCTCGCAGACGAAAGTAAGGAGGAACGGACATGCTCAGCACGACCACCCCCGGGATCGAGGGCCGCCCCGTGACCGAATACCTCGGCATCGTCACCGCCCAGGGCGTGCTCGGCGTGAACGCATTCAAGGACGTCAGCGCCGGCATGCGCAATATCTTCGGCGGCCGGGCCAAGTCCTACGAGAACGAACTCGCTTCCGGGGTCAGCGATGCGCTGGCCGAGATGGAGAAGCAGGCAGCCCAACTGGGCGCCGACGCGGTGGTCGGGGTTGATGTCGACTACGAGTCCGTGGGGAGCAACATGCTGATGGTGAGCGCCTCCGGGACGGCGGTGAAGCTGGGCTGACCTGGGCGTGCGGACCCGCGTCCCGGATCGTTGTCGGCTGGGCCGAAGCTGCCCCCAGAGTCCGGCCTCCGCAAGCCACGCCAGCAGCCGCCACCGGCAGGAAAGCCTGATCCGAACATGTGCACGGCATCTCGCCTGATCGCCGTTACGGTACTTTGCTGCTGTACAGGCCTGTGAACTATGGACTCAGGATTTCGAATTATGTCTCTGACCAGTGGAGCTAAGGAGATTCGAACTCCTGACCTCTTGCATGCCATGCAAGTCGAGCAACCGTCTGGCCAGGGCAGCTGTGGCTCCCACCTGCGAACTTAGTGCGTTGGTGTGCCCGTGAGTGCCTGCCAGTCCGCGGGTGATGGCTGTCCACTTGGCTGTCCGCCGGTCCTTGATCGCGGGCTGGTCAAACCCTTGAACGCCCTGGCGAGGCACAGTAGCTGCCCAGCCGCTCCCCACCGGACATGCCGGTGGTATGGTAATTGGTATGGCCACGAGGAAAGTGACTATCACCCTGGACGAGGCTCAGCTCGACCAGATCCGCGCGCTGGTGCAGGCCGGGACCGCTGCGAGCGTGTCCGGATTCGTGCAGCATGCCGTTGCGGTCGCCCTGGATGACGTTGCGGGATGGGGTGCCATGCTCGCCGAGGCGTTGCGGGCGACCGGCGGTGAGCTCTCCGATAAGGAGCGCGCCTGGGCTGATGAAGTGCTCGGCACCGGCACGCAGCCGGCGGCCTGATGCCGGGCGTGACCCTGGACGCCGGCGGGCTGATCGCCTTGGACCGGGATGATCGCCGTGTGGTGGTGCTCCTGGCCCGGGCGCGTGAGACCGGCGCGCAGGTGACCGTTCCGGCCCCGGCGCTGGCCCAGGCCATCCGTCGGCCGGAGCGGCAAGTGCGGCTATCACGGCTGATCCGCCAGCCTGGCACCGACGTCATCGCTCTGGGCCGGGTAGACGCGACTCACGTCGGCAGGCTGCTGGCGGCCAGCAGGACTTCTGACATTGTCGATGCCCACGTGGTGATCTGTGCCCGCCGCGCCGGCCAGCCGGTCGTCACCTCCGACCCCAGTGACTTGCGCCAGCTGGACCCTGCCCTCCAGCTGATCGCGCTGTGACCGGCACCCCGCCGCGCTATCCGGCCCGGCGGACCGAGGCGACCGGTATTCGCAGGCCGGCCCCGCAGGGCGACCGGGTTACCAACGGCGATATCCGCCTAGTCGTGGTGTAAGTCGCCGTTCGCCGGGACGTTGGCACAGTGTGGCGTCGGCTATTCCGAGCGCAGGAAGGCGGCCGGGTGCAGGCGGGTCGCGAATGTGGCCGGCCCGGCTGCGATGGCGGCGGCGGCGAGCGTCCCGGCTGAGGCCGCGGCCAGGGCGGGCCACGGGGCTATCACGACGCTGGGGACGCCGAAGTCGGAGGCGGCCAGATTCCACGCCAGGCGCCCCGCCGCCAGGCCGAGTGGCATCCCGAGCACGAGGGCGATAATCGCGACTGTTTCCGCCTGCCAGGTGATGGCCGCGGCGACTTGCCGCTGCAAGAACCCGAGGGCTTTGAGGGTGCCTACCTGACGTCGTCGGCGGGTTGCCGCTCCGAACCGGCAGCTCGGCACGGCGAGAGCGCCACACACTCGGGTCGGTTACGGCAGGCACTGTGATGCGCCAATGGGACCGATATCCGCCCGGTAAACGTGTTCCGACTCGCGCTGCTCTCGCAACCAGACCAGCCCCGCCACAAATAAGGTGGGGTCCGCAGAACTGGGCCGATCTGTATTCCGTTCGCCAGCGACGCCGTACCAAACCGCACACTCGTAATCGATCTGCCTCGCCGCCGACCGACTCCGGAGATCATCCAGGTTGACCGAACGTAGCGGAACACCGCGGCGCCGAGGAGATGGCCGCTCGAGCAGGAGCCCGTCAGATCAGCGGTCGGCTGTCAGTTTGGCTGTCCGAGAGCGAAGGCGGTGACACAGCCGCATCCCTGGCCGTGCAGCAGCCTCCTGACCTGCACCGGATTCAAGCCACACGAGGAGTTCGAGCTTCAGTCAGGTTGCTGGGTTGCAAGCGCTCAAAGGTCAGTCCTGAAGATCACAACATGCGCTTGACCTGCGGAAACGTGGAGCTAAGGAGATTCGAACTCCTGACCTCTTGCATGCCATGCAAGCGCTCTACCAACTGAGCTATAGCCCCTCGGCGGGGAGCCTCGTAGCGGGCCCCGGCGCCACGCCAGTGTATAGGAAACGGTCAGCGATCGTTTCCGGGCGCCGGACCAGGCGCCGACTCCGCCATGGATTCTTCTTCCGGGCCGGCGGCCAGCACCTGGACCTGCTCGGGAGCCAGGTCTGGGAGCCTGCCGACGTTGTGCTCGAGCAGCCGCCAGTGACCCGCCCGGCGGCCCAGGACCGACCAGTTGCAGTTGCCGAGCGGTCCCAGAACCCGGGTGCGCTCGGGGAGGCCGAGCAGGCGGGATATCCCGAGGTTGATCGCCGCTCCGTGGCTGACCAGCACGGCCAGCGTTCCGTTCAGGCTGTCGGCGATGCGCGTCAGCGCGGCCGCGGCCCGGTCGGCGACGGCCGGGATGGGCTCTCCGTCGGGCGGAACCCACGCTGCGTACGCCTCCGGGTAGCCAGCCCGGATCTCCGCGTCGGTCAGCCCCTCCCAGGCGCCGCCGCCGCGTTCTCGCAGGTCCTTGTCGAGTTGCACGGGCCGCCCGGTGAGCTTGGCCAGATACGAAGCGGTCTCGGCCGCGCGCACCAGGTCGGAGGAGTAGATCGCGTCCGGGTGCATGGCGGCGAGATAGCGGGCCGCGTCCCGCGCCTGCTCATGCCCGGTCGCGTCCAGCGGTACGTCGCTGTGGCCCTGGAACCGGCGCTCGGCGTTCCAGGCGGTCTGGCCGTGCCGCCAGAGCACGAGCTTGACCACGTGATCCGCGGCACGGTCCGGCCCGACGCCCGCGGCGCCGGGCTGTACGCCGACCACGGTCAGCGCGGCCCGCGGCCCGCGGGACCGCGGGGAGCCGGCGGAACGGGCGCGCCCGGCCGCGCCCCGCCTGCGATGGCGGGCTCGGGCAGCGGTATCCGCGGGCAGTCCTTCCAGAGTCGCTCAAGCGCGTAGAAGACACGTTCGTCGGCGTGCTGCACGTGGATGACCACGTCGATGTAGTCGAGCAGCACCCAGCGCCCCTCCCGCTCGCCCTCGCGGCGAACCGGCCTGGCGCCCGCCTGGCGCAGCTTTTCCTCTATCTCGTCGACGATCGCTCTGACCTGGCGGTCGTTCGACGCCGAGCAGAGCAGGAACGCGTCCGTGATCACGAGCTGGTCGCTCACGTCGTACGCGATGATGTCTGTAGCTAGCTTGTCTGCCGCTGCCCCCGCGGCGATCTCCACGAGCTCGACGGCCCTTTTGGTGGCGGTCACGTGTGCTGCTCGTCCTCCTCAACTACAGCCTTGGCTTCTACCATCGCACATCGCGCGTGACGTGGCACGGCGCAGTTCAGGGTATCGTCGCGGCGGCGTAGAAGCCGAAACGCGCCACGCGGGCCCGGCGGACCGTCAGCTGCGCCCCGGATCAGCACCCGTTTTGCGGTAAAGCGAACGCTTAGAGATGTATTGCACGATCCCGTCCGGTACCAGGTACCAGATGGGCTCCCCCGCCTCGACCCGCTGCCGGCAGTTGCTCGAGGAGATGGCTAGCGCGGGGACCTCGATCAGGCTCACCCGGTCGTCGGGCAGCCCGGCGCCGCTCAGGTGATGCCCGGGTCTGGTGCAGCCGACGAAATGGGCAAGCTTGAACAGTTCGTCGGCATCCTGCCAGGTCATCATCTGCTCCAGCGCGTCGGCGCCGGTGATGAAGAAGAACTCGGCGTCCGGCCCGCGCTGCAGGCGCAGGTCACGGAGCGTATCGATGGTGTAGGTCGGCCCGGGGCGGTCGATGTCCACCCGGCTGACCGAGAATCGCGGGTTCGACGCGGTCGCGATCACCGTCATCAGGTACCGGTCCTCGGACGCCGAGACCCTCCGGCCCTCCTTCTGCCAGGGCTGGCCGGTTGGCACGAAGATCACCTCGTCCAGCGAGAAGAAGTGGCCAACCTCACTCGCGGCCACGAGGTGCCCGTGGTGGATCGGGTCGAACGTGCCGCCCATGACCCCGATCCGGGTAGCGGTTTGCCCGGCGTTCATAAAGCGACTCTCAAGTGAACCCTTTTCGTCCGTGATCTCACGCTCAGAGTACGTGGGCAGCCGCGGGGAGGATGAAAAGGGTTCATTGACACCGGCCCGATGCGGACGCGAACGCCGGTCAACCTCCTCGGCTCCTCTCCCGAGCGCTCTTGAACGCTCCCGTCCCGTGGCGGGTCGCCCGGCTCAACGGGAGCTGGATAGCCGGTGAACTCAGAGCCCGGGCAGCGGCGGCTCGCCGCTGGCCCACCGCCTGATCCGGACCGCCTTGCCCACCTCGGTGCGCGGCACGGTCCCGGGTTCCAGCAGCCGCACCGTGACGCCCACGCCGAGCTCCTCGCGCAGCCGTGACTCGAGCTGCCCGGCGGCCGGGAGCGGCCGGGTGCTGCCCGTTCGGTACTCCACGCAGGCCAGCAAGCGCAGCGGAGATTCACGCTCGTCAAGAACGAGCAGGTAGTCGGCGGCGAGCGCGGGATCTGAGAGCAGCACCCGCTCCACCTCGCTCGGGTAGACGTTCACCCCCCGGAGCACCAGCATGTCGTCCCGCCGCCCGGTGACCTTGCTCATCTTGACCAGGGTCCGGCCGCAGGCGCAGGGGCCGCGGCGCAGCGCGGCGATGTCGCCGGTCCGGTACCGCAGCAGCGGCAGCGCCTCCTTGGTGACCGTGCTGAACACCAGCTCCCCCGGCGTCCCGTCCGGCACCGGCTCGCCGCTGCGCGGGTCGACGGCCTCGACGATGAAGTGGTCCTCGTTCACGTGCAGCCCGTCGGCGGCCACCAGGCATTCGGCCGCGACACCGGGCCCGATGACCTCGGACAGCCCGTAGATGTCCAGCGCGCGCAGGCCGAGCAGCTCCTCGATCCGGGCGCGCATGGCGTCGGTCCACGGCTCGGCGCCGAACAAGCCCGCAGACAACTGCAGCCCGGAACCCGGCCGCAGGCCCGCCTCGGCCAGCGCCTCGCCCAGCCGGATCGCGTACGACGGCGTGCAGGTCAGGATGTCCGGCCGCAGGTCGCGCAGCAGCGTCACCTGGCGCGCGGTCATCCCGCCGGAGACCGGGACCACCGTGGCGCCGAGTTCCACGGCGCCCTGGTGGATGCCGAGGCCGCCGGTGAACAGGCCGTAGCCGTACGCGTTGTGGACGATGCTGGCGGGCCCGGCGCCGGCCGCGGCCAGCGCCCGCGCGCACATCCGCGACCACAGCCGCACGTCGGCGCGCGTGTATCCCACCAGCGTGGGACGCCCGCCGGTACCGCTGGAACCGTGCAAGGTGACCACGTCCGACAGCGGAACCGCGAACATTCCCAACGGATAGCCGCGCCACAGGTCGTCCTTGGCCGTCATGGGCAGGCGGGGCAGGTCCGCGAGCGCGACCTCGGCCCCGCGGGCGACCCCGGCGTCCCTGAGCCGGGCCGCCTGGACCCCGTCCGCGGCGAGCAGCCGGTCGATCAGCCCGCGCAGCCGGTCTGCCTGCAGGCCAGCGAGCCGCTCCGACGGCATCGCCTCGGCGTCTGGCTCGAACATGGACGGCGCCCGCTCGTCAGTCATGGTGCATCCTCTCCGCCGGCGCTGGCTCCTCATCATGATCGTCCCACGCGGTCTGCGGTGCGCAGGTGGTCGGCGCGGCGGTACCTGCGCCGGGCCGGCACGGCGACGGGATCGAGATATTGCGCGTTGGGCATAGCATGGCCCCATGACCTCTGTGCCCGATCGTTCCCGGGTGCGCCTACCCGGTATCAGCTCCCGCGCCTATGAGCATCCCGCGGACCGCTCGGCCCTCGTGGCGCTGCGCAAGCTCTCCGGCTTCGACACCCTGCTGCGCCGCCTGGCCTCGCTGTTCAACGACCGCAGCCTGCGGCTGATGTTCCTGGCCAGCGCGGTGCGCGCGAATGAGCAGCAGTTCCCGCAGATCTACCAGATGCTGCTGGACGGCTGCTACATCCTGGACCTGCCGGCCGTACCCGAGCTGTTCATCTCCCAGAACCCGCTGGTCAACGCGATGACGCTGGGCACCGACAAGCCGTTCATCGTGATCACGACCGGAATGGTCGACCTGATGGACCCCGAGGAGCTCCGGTTCGTGATCGGGCACGAGCTCGGGCACGCGCTGTCCGGGCACGCGGTGTACCGGACGATGCTGTTCCATCTGATCAACCTGGCCTCGCGGATTGCCTGGCTGCCCGTTGTGCTCCCGGCCCGGGGCCTCATCTGGGCCCTGGAGGAGTGGTACCGCAAGTCCGAGCTGTCCTGCGACCGGGCTGGCCTGCTGGCCGGCCAGGACGTAGAGGCGGCGCGGCGCGCGCTGATGAAGACCGCGGGCGGCCACCGGCTCGCCGAGTTCAGCCACGACGCCTTCCACCAGCAGGCACGCGAGTACGACGCCGTTCCCGATGTCCGGGAGGGCCTGCTCAAGCTGCTGCAGTTGCAGGGCAACACGCACCCGTTCGCGGTGATCCGCTTCGCCGAGCTGGACCGCTGGGCCGACGAGGGCGACTACCGGGAGATCCTGGCCGGACACTACGCGCGCCGGGAGGACGACCCTAACGCGTCGCCCGCCGACGAGTTCAAGGCGGCGGCCCGGTCCTACCAGGACTCCTGGAACCGGTCATCGGACCCGCTCATCGGCGCGGCGCGCGTGGTGGCCGAGACCGCGGTCGGCACCGGGCAGCGGTTGTTCGGCGGTTCCCGCGGCAACGGCGGTTCTCGCGGCAACGGCGGCGGATCCTCCCCGAGCGACGACGACAGCTAAGGGCCCCGGCCGCCCCAGAGCCGAGCCTGCCCGGGAGCCGGACCCGGACTCGAGCTACGCCCGGAACCGGGCCAGCCCGCGATCAGGCTCCGGAACTCGGGCCATGCCCCGAGTCGGTCCTCGTTTGGGAACCGGCCCGGAAATTCCACCGTCTGTGGACGAATCTGTGGATAGCCCGGTGGAAATACCGCTCGGCGCGGGGGATAACTCCGGGTGTCCTGTGGATGACTAAAAAATCTTGAAATTGCTGCGAGAAAACCCTTGTGCCGGGTCAGGCGGAGGCTGTAGAAATTCATCACCGCTAAAGACGGGTACCGCTCCCGGGGGAAACTCCGAGAACGGCCGGGAAGCCGGGCAACCGGCGCCTCGGACGGGTATCCGGAAAACAGGTACCAATTCTGGGGGCAACCCCGGAAACGGCTGAGGAGCCGGGCAACCGGCGCCTCGGACGGGTACCTGTAACAGGTACCAATTCTGGGGGCAACCCCGGAAACGGCTGAGGAGCCGGGCAACCGGCGCCTCGGACGGGTACCTGGACCGGATACTGATCTCGGGACAACTCCGGGAACGGCTGGAGAGCCGGGTGACCGGCACTCTGGACGGGTATCTGGACTGGGTACCGGTCCCGGGGGCAACTCCGGGAACGGCTGGGGAGCCGGGCAACCGGCATCCTGGACGGGTATCCGGTAGCAGCGGTCGGTCAGGCAGTGCCGGGCAGCCGAGCAATCGGTCAGCCAGCATCGCAGGGCCGGGCGAGGCCCCTGCATCTCATACATGTAGGGGCCTCGCTTTTTAATTGCCCGGAATTCATTCAGCTCGCATAAATCTCGCCTGCAGGCCATCGCGAGGCCGTTTTAGACCTTCTCCCTGGCTCCGAGCAGCGCACAATTGTACCGATAGGCTTGCTGGAATAGGCCTTCCGGTACATTTAGGCTCTCGCGCCGAGATCCTGGGGTTCTGCCGCAGAGCCATCCCGGCCGATTCGTTCGGCCTGGCTGTCGGACCCCGGTGGCAGCATGGGCTGGGTCGCGGCTGGTTCCGCTGCGCGGAATCAGCCTGCCCAGCCCGCATCCTCGGCCGAGCGGACTAGCCCGCGGACGAGCCGCGTCAGGCCGAACGCTGGGCGCTCGCCGCGAGGTCCCCGATCGGGCTCAGCCGGGCCAGTACCGCGGGCAGCTCGCCGGAATGCACGACGCCCAGGCGCTGCGTGGCCCGGGTCAGGGCGACGTAAAGGTCGCTGCGGCCGCGCGGTGACTCGGCCAGGATCCCGGCCGGGTCGCCGATCAGCACGGTGTCGAACTCCAGCCCCTTGGCCTGCGCCACGGTGAGGACCACCACGGGGCGCTCCAAGTCCGAGTGCTCCCCGACGGCGGCGTCGGGGAGGACGCCGACGACAGCCTGGCCGAACTCGTCCAGCCGGCCGGCGGGCACGATCACCGCGAGCTGCCCCTCGCCGGGCGCCACGGCGGCCCTTCTCGCGGCGTCGGCCAAGCGGTCGGCGAGATCCTCGGGTTCCGCGGCGAGCCGCCAGGGCACGGTACCGGTATCGCGCACGGAGTGCGGCAGATCCAGGGCCGGGTCGATGGCGGCCAGCACGTCCGCCGCGACCGCCATGATCTCGGCCGGCGTGCGGTAGTTGATGGTCAGCCCGGCCAGCCGCCACCGGTCACCCTGGTAGCGCTCGAGCACGCTCGCCCAGGACGGGGCCCCGGCCAGGCTGCTGGTCTGCGCGACGTCTCCCACGATCGTCATCGACCGGCCGGGGCACCGCCGCATCAGCATCCGCCAGGCCATCTCCGACAGTTCCTGGGCCTCGTCGACGATCACGTGGCCGAACGCCCATGTCCGGTCGGCTGCCGCGCGCTCCGCCGCGGTCAGGACCTCCTCGTCCTCCTGCCGCGTGGCCAGCCGGCTGGCGTCCACCAGGTCCGCGGCCATCAGGACCTCGGGATCGTCCTCCAGATCGCGGGAGATGATGTCCAGCACGCCGCCGGCGTATTCGACCTCGGCCTGGCGGCGCCGCTCGGCGGCCGCCTTCGCCGCCCGGTCATCCTCGCCGAGCAGCTCGGCCGCCTCGTCGAGCAGCGGCACGTCGGCCGGGGTCCAGTCGCTGCCGGTGTCCCGCAGCAGGGCCGCCCGCTCCGCCTGGCGCAGCCGCGGCGCCGCGGCGGCCAGCCGGTCGGCGGAGGAGAACAGCTCGGCCAGCAGCCGCTGCGGCGTCAGGACCGGCCACAGCCGCTCGATGAGCGCCCGCACGCCGCGGTCGGCGCGCAGCTCGCGTCGCATATCGTCCAGCTCGGCCCGGCCGAGCAGGTTCTCCTCCCCCAGCACGTTGGCGCCGATCCTGGCGGCCAGCTGCTGGGTGAGCGCCTCGGTCAGCTCCCGCGCGAATACCTGCCGCGCCTGGTTGTGTGGCCGGCGCGAGCGCCGGGCCCGTTCCCTCGCCCGGCCGCACACGGCCGGGGTGAGGCGCAGCGACTCGTTGTCGATGACCACCTCCACCGGGCGGCCGGGCACGTGCTGCCGGTCCCGGACCGCCGCGGCCATGACGCCGGCCATGGCCAGCCTGCCCTTGATCGCGGCCGTGGCGGGCGGCTCGCTGCCGGTAGCGCTGATGCCCGGGTAGAGGTCGGCCACGGTGGACAGCAGCACGCTGGTCTCGCCGAGAGACGGAAGCACCTGGCCGATGTAGCGCAGGAACGTGGCGTTCGGGCCGACCACGAGCACGCCGCGCTTGGTGAGCTGGCGCCGGTAGGTATAGAGCAGGTACGCGGCCCGGTGCAGGGCCACGGCGGTCTTGCCGGTGCCCGGGCCGCCCTGCACGACCAGCACCCCCGCGAGGTCCGAGCGGATGATGTGGTCCTGCTCGACCTGGATCGTCTCGACGATGTCGCGCATCCGCCCGGTCCGGCTGGCGCTGAGCGCGGCCAGCAACGCCGACTCGCCGGTCAGCCCCTCGTGCTTCGACGGATCGGCGGCCGTGAGGTCCAGCACCTCATCGTCCACGCTGACCACGGTCCGGCCCCGGGTCTTGATGTGACGGCGCCGCCGGACGCCGGCCGGCGAGGCCGCGGTGGCCAAGTAGAACGGCCGTGCAGCGTCGGCGCGCCAGTCCATGAGCAGCTGCTCGTAGTCGCCGGAGTCGTCGTGAATGCCGATCCGGCCGATGTACCGGCGCTCGCTGTCGTGGAAATCAAGCCTGCCGAAGCACAGGCCGTTCTCCGCGGCGTTGAACTGGGAGAGTTGCTGAGCGTACATGACGCTGAATGCCTCGCGCTCGGTCCGGGCCTGATGTGTCCCGCCTGACTCCCGCAGCACTTGCGCCAGCCGGCCTGAGGCCCGATTCCGCAGCTCATCAAGCCGACCGTAGAGCATTGAGACGTACTCCTGCTCTCCCCCGATTTCATCGGTTGACAATCCGGCTCCCTTTCCGGTAAAATGCACGTGCCATTCAGCGATTAACTCGAAGCTTCAATGAATTCAGGCGTGTTACAAATCGTAGCGCGCTTTTTTTAATGCTCGCGCCAGCTCGGCGCGGCGTCAGCGTCGCACGGCAAGCGCCGGCCGCTGGACCCTCTCCCGGCTTTATCCCGGCAGCCTCGGGTCGGTGCCGCGCGGGCCGAACCCGGCGCCGGTCGGGACGTTGGGGTCCCAGTCGAACACGACGGCGTCGTCCTCGTCGCCGATGAGCACCTCGGCCCCCGGGAGCGCGCCGGCCGCGGCCAGCGCCTCTTCGATCCCCAGCCGCGCGAGGCGGTCGGCGAGGTATCCCACCGCTTCGTCGTTGCTGAAATCCGTCTGCAGGATCCAGCGGCGGGGCTTCTCGCCACGCACCAGGAACCTGTTGTCCCCGGACCTGATCACCTCGAAATCATGCCCGCCCACCGGCGCAGGCCGGATCACCAGGCGAGTCGGCTCGGCCGGCGGCCGAGCCTGCCGGGCCTGCTCGATCACCTCGGCCATCGTGAACGCAAGCTCGCGCAGGCCCTCGTGCGTCGCGGCGGACACCAGGCGGACGGCATAGCCCCGGGCTTCGAGTTCCGGGGCCGCGCGCTCGGCCCGGTCCCGCGCGGCGGGCACATCGACCTTGTTGAACGCGACGATCCGGAGCCGGTCGCTCAGGTCGGCGCCGGTCGCGGCCCCGTAGGCGGCGAGCTCGTCCTCGATCAGGTCCAGGTCGGCGACCGGATCGCGGCCGGGCTCCTCGGTCGCGCCGTCAAGCACGTGCACCAGCACCGAGCAGCGCTCCACGTGCCTGAGGAAGTCGAGGCCGAGGCCCTTGCCGCGGCTGGCCCCCGGGATCAGCCCGGGCACGTCGGCCACCACGAACTGGGTGTCACCGGCCTCCACCACGCCCAGATGCGGGGTCAGCGTGGTAAAGGGGTAATCCGCGATCTTGGGCCGGGCCGCCGACATGGCGGCGATCAGCGAGGACTTGCCCGCATTCGGGAACCCCACCAGCCCAGCGTCCGCGATGGTCTTCAGCTCAAGCACCAGGCGCAGGTCATCGCCGGGCTCCCCGCGTAGCGCGAAGCCCGGCGCCTTGCGCCGGGTCGACGCGAGCGCCGCGTTCCCGAGGCCGCCCCGGCCGCCCTGCGCGGCCACGAACCTGGTTCCGGCCCCGACCAGGTCGGCCAGCACCTCGCCGTCGCTGGTCTTCACCACGGTCCCGTCGGGCACGCGCAGCACCAGGTCGGTGCCCTCGGCCCCGTTGCGGTTGGAGCCCTGGCCGGGCCTCCCGTTGCCGGCGCGGCGCAGCGGCCGCCGGTGGAAGTCAAGCAGCGTGGCCACGCCCGGGTCGACCTCTATGAGCACGTCGCCGCCGCGGCCGCCGTTGCCGCCGTCCGGGCCGCCGAGCGGCTTGAACTTCTCCCTGCGGATCGAGGCGCAGCCGTGCCCGCCGTCGCCCGCGTGTACCTGCAGCTCGGCCTGGTCAGCGAATTCCGCCACTCCTGCGCCCCGGTTCTGACCGTGGCGGCCGGCCTAGCCGGCCTCGGCCGCCGATGGCTGCGACTGTACGGGGATCACGCTCACGGCACGGCGTCCGCGCCGAGTGCCGAACTCGACCTTCCCGCTGACCAGGGCAAACAGGGTGTCGTCGCCGCCGCGGCCGACACCCGTGCCCGGGTGGAAGTGCGTTCCGTGCTGCCGCACGATGATCTCGCCGGCGCCCACCAGCTGGCCGCCGAAGCGCTTGACGCCGAGTCGCTGGGCGTTGGAGTCGCGCCCGTTCCGGCTGGATGACGCGCCCTTCTTGTGTGCCATCTCAGTCGTCCTTCTTCCTCGAGGTGGCGCGGGTCGACGATGTGCTGCGGGTCGACGATGTGCTGCGGGTCGACGCGGCGGGTGCCTGGCCGGTGCCGGCCTTCGCCGAGCCGGCCTTCGCGGTGCTCGCCTTCCCGGTGCTGGCCTTGGCGGCGCCGGACTTCGCGGTGCCGATGCCGGTGATCTTCACTTGGGTGTACTTCTGCCGATGACCCAGGCGCCGCCGGTAACCGGTCTTGTTCTTGTATTGGATCATGCTGATCTTGGGGCCGGCCGCCTCGCCCAGGATCTCGGCGGTGACCTGGTAGCCGCCTACCTCCGCCGGGTCGCTGATGACCTTGTCGTCGTCTATCACAAGCACGGCGGGCAACGTCACGCTGGAGCCGACCTCACCAGCGAGCTTGTCAACGGTCAGGACATCGTCGACCGATGCCTTCTCCTGCCTGCCGCCGCAGCGCACGATCGCGTACACCGAGAACTCTCTCTCCCTTATGCGGGCCCGCCGCGAGATCCGCGGCATCGTCCGGCAGCGAACTGGCCCGCCTGCGTAACGCACAGCCCAGATCCGGGGCGTGCCACCGCCGACTTGTCCGACGCGCCGATCACAAAGAATATCAGACGGCGGACGTCAGCCCGCCGTCGTCTGGGCCTCCCGCGTACCGCCCTGTCCTGCGCCGTTCTGACCGGTATCGCCGTCCTGGGCGGCATTGTCCGGAGCGGCACTGTCCGGAGCGGCACTGTCTGGAGCGGCACTGTCTGGAACGGCACTGTCTGGAGCGGCACTGTCCGGAACGGCACTGTCCGGAACGGCACTGTCCTGGGCGTTACCGTCCTGGACACCGCCGGTACCAGGCGCAGCGGCGTCGGCATCGCGGGCCGCGGTGGCCCGGGCGCCGCCCCTGCGGCGCCGGCCGCCCGGTGCCCGGCGCGAGCCAGCGCCGTCCCCGGCCGCTGCCGCGTCACCGCCGACCGGGTCACCGCCGACCGGGTCACCGCCAGCCGGGTCACCGCCAGCGGCTTCTCCGGCCGTCAGGTCACCGCCGGCCGGGCCTGCGCTGGCCGCGCCATTTGGCACATCGACACGGGGCACGTCACCACGGGCCACCTCCGCGCGCGCGGCAGCGCCATCCCCGGGAGCCTCCTGCGCCGACTCGCCTTCGGCCGGCTCGGACGGCTTCGGCCCCGGGCTGGTCTCGGTCACATCGCTGGACTGCGCCGCCACCGTGCCACCACCCTGCGGGCCACGGCCGCCACCCCGGCCGCCGCCCCTGGAGCCACCGCCCTTGGCGCCACCGCTCTTGGCGGCACCGCCCCGGCCGCCGTCCCGCGCCGGGCGGTCGCTGGGCGGCGCGTGGTCGACCGGCTCCAGCGACACGATCACGCCGCGCCCGTTGCAGCAATCGCACGGCACGGAGAACGCCTCCAGCAGGCCGGAACCCACCCGCTTCCGGGTCATTTGCACGAGGCCGAGCGAGGTGACCTCGGCGACCTGATGCTTGGTCCGGTCCCGGGCCAGGCACTCCAGCAGCCGCCGCAGCACCAGGTCACGGTTGCTTTCCAGGACCATGTCGATGAAGTCGATGACGATGATCCCGCCGACGTCGCGCACCCGTAGCTGCCTGACGATCTCTTCGGCGGCCTCCAGGTTGTTGCGGGTGACCGTCTGTTCCAGGTTCCCGCCCTGCCCGGTGAACTTCCCGGTGTTGACGTCGATGACCGTCATCGCCTCGGTGGTGTCGATGACCAGCGATCCCCCGCTGGGCAGCCACACCTTGCGCTCCAGTGCCTTGGCGAGCTGCTCGTCGATCCGGTACTCGGCGAAGACGTCTTCATCGCCGGTCCAGCGCTCCAGCCGGTCGGCCAGGCTGGGCGCCACGTAGCGGACGTACTCGTCCACCATGTCCCAGTCACCGTCACTGGCGATGACCAGCTTGGTGAAGTCCTCGTTGAAGATGTCCCTGACCACCCGGATGGTCAGGTCGGGCTCGCTGTAAAGCAACTCGGGCGCGTTGGCCGACTTCGCCTTGCGCTCGATGGCCTCCCACTGCGCGGCGAGCCTCGCGACGTCATGGGAGAGCTCTTCCTCGGTCGCTCCTTCCGCCGCGGTCCGCACGATCACGCCCGCGTCCTCCGGCATCACCTGCTTGAGGATCTGCTTGAGGCGAGTCCGCTCGGTGTCCGGCAGCTTGCGGCTGATCCCGGTCATGGACGCGCCGGGAACGTAGACGAGGTAACGGCCGGGCAGGCTGACCTGGCTGGTCAGCCGGGCTCCCTTGTGCCCGATGGGGTCCTTGGTGGCCTGGACCAGGATCGACTGGCCGGACTTGAGCGCCGACTCGATCCGCTTGGACTCGCCCTCCAGGCCGCTGGCGTCAAAGTTGACCTCTCCGGCGTACAGGACCGCGTTCCGTCCCTTGCCGATGTCGACGAACGCCGCCTCCATGGAGGGAAGCACGTTCTGCACCCGGCCCAGGTACACGTTGCCCACGTAGGACTGGTGGCTGGCCCGGTCCACGTAGTGCTCGACCAGGATCCCGTCCTCCAGCACGGCGATCTGCGTCCGGTCGCCGTGCTGCCGGACCACCATGACCCGCTCGACGGCCTCTCGGCGGGCCAGGAACTCCGACTCGGTGATGATCGGCGGCCTGCGTCGGCCCGATTCCCGCCCTTCGCGGCGCCGCTGTCGCTTGGCCTCCAGCCGGGTAGATCCCTTGACCCCCCGGACGTCCGAGCTGTCCTCGGCCGCCGCGCGGGCCGCGCGCACGTGGACGACCGTGTTCGGCGGGTCATCGGACGAGGGCGGGTCCGCGTCGGCGGCGTGCCCGGTGCGGCGCCTGCGCCTGCGGCGCCGGCCCGAGGCCTCCGACTCCGCGGTGTCCTCTCCGTCACCGGCGGCGCTGTCGGGCGAGCCGGCCGCCGCCTCGGCCGCGTCCGCCCTGGCCAGGTCGTCCCGGCCGTCTTCCGGCGCCTCCGCGCCCGGCTCGGCGTCCTCGGCGGCGGCGGTGCCAGCGGCGCCACGGCCCTTGGCGTGGCCACGGCCACCGCGGCGCCTGCGCTTGGCCGTCGAGCCGCCCGCGCCGTCCTCGTCCTGCTCGCCGGCGCCGGAGGGCTGGCCCTCTTCCGTGGCGTCCGCCTCGGCCGGCGCGGCTGCGCCGGTTGCGGGCCGGTGTCCGCCGCCCGGGGAGATGTCCGGGGGCTGGAAGATGACCAGCGGTGGCTGGAAGGTCGGCGCAGCAGCCGAAGGCACCTCGGGCGCCTGAGCCTGCGCCGGCGCGTGGGTCCCGGCTTCCGCCGCGGGCGCGGCCCCGGACTCGGCCGATCCGGCTCCCCGCCGCGCGGATGCCCGTGAAGCCGACGCCCGTGGTGAGGATGCCGGTGCCGCGGGCGGGGCGGTCAGCGCCGAGGTAAAGGTCACCGTCGGCGGGGATGAGCCCGCCGCGGTCTCGGCCGACTCACGCGCGACCTGTTCGGCCGGCGGGGGTGAGGCCGGCGCGGGTACGCTCGCCGCGGGCGGTGACGCGGGCGACGGCGCCGGCCCTGTGGCCGCCTCGCTGTCGGCCTGGCCCGGTCCGCTGCCGGGGTCGTCGGCTGGCGGTCCGGCCGGGCGGGTCGCCGCGCGGCGGCCCCGCCGGAACAGCCTGCGGCCGGATCCTCCGGCTTCCCTGCTGCCGGCGTCCGCCGCCTGCGCTGCGTCGCCCGCCTCGGCGGGCTCCGGCGTTACGCCACCGGTGTGGCCAGCGCCTTCGTTGTTGTCGTTTTCTCTGTCGTGTCGCTCGGTTTCGAGCATCCGGGCAATCTCCCGTCGTACTCCCGGGCGCGCGGGCCGGAATCCGGCCGCCGCGCGCCGCGCGGGAGCTGTTCATACGCGGTGGGTAGCGGGGTGGTCGCCGCTGCGTTACCTATCGCTGCGGTGTCCGCCCGTCCCAGGCGTGCTTCCGTTTCTTGTCTTTCGGCCGCGACCGGGGGCGCTGGCTCGGCCGCCACCGGCCCTGGCCGCCGCGGCGCAACGCGCTCGCCCGCGCCAACAGCGGCGTCGGCGCGAGCGCCCCCGGTACTGGCCTCCATGCCCAGCGGGCCCTGCGCCAGCCGCGTCACCAGCGGTGGTGACGACGGCTCCAGGGCAGCTACCTTGCTGAGCGCGGCCAGGATGTCATCAGGCCGTACGGCAGGTGTCACGTGCCGGACAGCCATGCGCAGTGCCACATCTCCGGCGTCCGCCTCCTGCGCGGCTCGCCGGTCAAGCTCCATCGTGGCCACGGCGGCTCGGGCGTCGAGCTGCCGGGGTCCCTTGCTGGTGAGGCGCTCTACCACGATGCTCTCCGCGGCCAGGAAGGCCTGCACCGCGCGGGCCGCCTCGCCCGCGGCGACGCCCGGCAGGACCACTCGCCACTGCGACCCCTCGAGCCGCAGGGCGCCCGCCCCGCCTGGCGCGTCGGCCAGTTCCAGAACCTCGATCACGTCTATCCCGTCTGGCAGGGCGGCGTCGAGCCGGTCCCGCACGTCTGGCGCGGAACACACGCCGGTCAGCGCGATCTCCAGGTACTCGGCTTCGCTCGCGGTTCCCGTGGGCGCCCCGCCCGCGTACGAGATCTTCGGATGTGGCGTGAATCCGGCCGAGAACGCTACGGGCAAGCCGGCCCTCCGCACTCCCCGCTCGATCGCACGCGCGACGTCCCTGTGGCTCGCGAAACGCATCCTGCCGCGTTTAGCGTACCTGATCACCAGGCGCTGAGCGACGGGCGCAGGAGGCGGGGCGGCGGGTACGGGCCGTGCCATCTACGCTCCGCTTCCTGTGGCCTTGTTCACAACGTTAACGCTTTCGGGGCTCCCCGCATGCCCGCTTGCGGCCTGCCCGCCCACGACCGTGAGCGGGAGCAGCCTGGCCCCGGTCGGGCCGACCTGGATCTCGGTGCCCATCGACGGGCACACCCCGCACTCGAAGCACGGCGTCCAGCGGCAGTCCTCGACCTCCTCGGCGCCCTCCGGGTCGATCGCGGCCAGCCAGTCCTGCCAGAGCCAGTCCCGGTCCAGGCCCGCGTCGAGGTGGTCCCAGGGCAGCACCTCGGCGTAGCCGCGCTCCCGGGTGGTGTACCAGGCCAGGTCGACGCCGTCCTCGGCCAGCGCCTGCGCCGCGCAGAGCTCCCAGCGCTCGAAGGAGAAATGCTCGGTCCAGCCATCGAAGCGCGCCCCGTCGGCCCAGGCTGCCCTGATCACCTTCGCGACCCGGCGATCGCCGCGGGACAGCAGGCCTTCGATGACCGACGGCCTGCCGTCGTGGTACCGGTATCCGATCGACTTGCCGTAGGACCGGTCGGCGCGCAGCGCGCGGCCCAGCGCCTGCAGCCGGGCGTCCACGGTCTCGTGATCGCACTGGGCCGCCCACTGGAACGGGGTGTGCGGCTTGGGCACGAAGCCGCCGATCGACACCGTGCAGCGGATGTCCCGCCGCCCGGTGGCCGCGCGGCCCGCCTCGATCACCCGCCGGGCCACCCGGGCGATGGCCACCACGTCCTCGTCGGTCTCGGTCGGCAGCCCGCACATGAAGTAGAGCTTCACCTGCCGCCACCCGCTGGCGTACGCCGTGGTGACGGTCTTGATCAGGTCGTCCTCGGTGACCATCTTGTTGATCACCTTGCGGATTCGGTCGGTGCCGCCCTCGGGCGCGAACGTCAGGCCCGAGCGCCGCCCGTTACGGCTCAATTCGTCGGCGAGCGTCACGTTGAACGCGTCGACCCGGGTGGACGGCAGCGACAGGCCGGTGTTCGTGCCTTCGTAACGGTCCGCCAGGCCGGTCGCGACCTCGTTGATCTCGCTGTGGTCGGCGCTGGACAGCGACAGCAGCCCCACCTCGCTGAAGCCGCTGGCGGCCAGGCCCGCCTCGACCATGTCGCCGATGGTCGTGATCGTCCGCTCGCGCACCGGCCGGGTGATCATCCCGGCCTGGCAGAACCGGCACCCGCGGGTGCAGCCGCGGAAGATCTCCACGCTGAACCGCTCGTGGACCGACTCGGCCACCGGCACCAGCGGCAGGCGCGGGTAGGGCCAGGAGTCCAGGTCCATGACCGTGTGCTTGCCGACCGCCCGGGGGACGCCCGGCCGGTTCGGGACCACCCGGCCGATCCGGCCGTCGGGCCGGTAGTCCACGTCGTAGAAGCGGGGCACGTAGACGCCGCCGTCGGCGGCCAGGCGCAGCAGCAGGCCGTCCCGTCCGCCCGGGCGCCCGGCCCGCTTCCAGTCGCTGATCAACTCGGTTATGGCGAGTACCGCCTGCTCCCCGTCGCCGAGCACGGCGCCGTCGAGGAACTCGGCGATCGGCTCCGGGTTGAACGCCGCGTGCCCGCCCGCGAGCACCACCGGGTCCTGCAGGCCGCGCTCGGCGGCGGCCAGCGGTATCCCGGCCAGGTCCAGCGCGGTCAGCAGGTTCGTGTAGCCCAGCTCGGTGGCGAAGCTCACGCCGAGCACGTCGAAGGCCCGGACCGGCCGGTGGGCGTCCACGGTGAACTGCGGCACGCCGTGGGAGCGCATCAGCCTCTCGAGGTCCGGCCAGACGCTGTAGGTGCGCTCGGCCAGCACGCCGTCGCGGGAGTTCAGGACTTCGTACAAGATCTGGATGCCCTGGTTGGGCAGTCCCACCTCGTACGCATCCGGGTACATCAGGGCCCACCGGACATCCGCAGCGTCCCAGTCCTTGACCACGGAGTTCAGCTCCCCGCCGACGTACTGGACCGGCTTGCGCACCAGCGGGAGCAGCGGCTCGAGCAAGGGGTACACCGACGGCACGGGCATCGTCACAGCCTACCTAGGCGGTCCGGAGCCCAGGCCGCGGCGTGGACCGGAAGTGGCATGCATTCCCTACGATTCAGGTAATGCATGCAGGGTAAAGGGGCAAGCAGCCGACCCGGAGGAACCCATGCACATCGACCCGTACATCGTGCTCGGCAGCGCCGTGGTCGGGCTGCTGGTCGGGATGACCGGGGCAGGCGGCGGCGCGCTGATGACGCCCATGCTGATCCTGCTGTTCGGCGTGCAGCCGACCGCGGCCATCTCCAGCGACCTGGTGGCGGCGGTGCTGATGCGGCCGGTGGGGGCGGCGGTGCACCTGCGCCGGGGCACCGTGAACCTGCGGCTGGTGGGCTGGATGGTGCTCGGGTCGGTCCCCATGGCGTTCTTCGGCGCCTACCTGCTGCACCTGCTCGGCTCGGGCGCGCAGGGCAACGTGGAGATCGCCCTCGGCGCCGCGCTGCTGGTGGGCGCGGGGGCCATGGTGCTGCGCTGGGTCCTCGATTACCGGGCCGGCAACCAGCGGCGCGCCGCCATCAGCGACGTCACGTGCCGGCCGCTGCCCACCGTGCTCATCGGCATGATCGGCGGGCTGATCGTCGGGATGACGTCGGTCGGCTCGGGATCGCTGATGATCGTCTTGCTGCTGTTCCTGTACCCGCTGCTGAGCGCGGGCCAGCTGGTAGGGACCGACCTGACCCAGGCGGTGCCGCTGACGCTGGCGGCGGCGCTGGGCGCGCTGGCCTTCGGCCACGTGGAGTTCTCGGTCACGGCGTCCATCGTCCTCGGCAGCGTACCCGCCGTCCTCATCGGCTCGCTGCTGTCCTCGCGGGCGCCGGACCGCTACATCCGGCCGGTCATCACGTTCGTGATCTTCGCGTCGGGCCTGAAGTACGTCGGGGTGCCGGTCACCGCGCTGGGCTGGATCCTGGGCACGATCCTGGTCGCCGCCGTGGCGTGGCTGGCCTGGGCCCGGCCCTGGCGCCGCGGGCGGGAGCCGGTCGTCCCGCAGACGGCCGGCGCGGACCCGCAGGCCCGGGCGGACCCGGTGGCCCGCGGCACCCCCCGGGATAGCCCGGGGTAATCGGCCCGGTTCGGGCCGCTCCGGCCGCCCGGCGGGTACCCTGGTGCGGCCATGACGCAACCGGGCTGGACCGCCAGCACACCGACGCCGGCGACCGGCCGCGGCCGCCATCGGCCACGGGCGGCGGCCGTGTCGCCGCCGCCGGGTATCCAACCGGACGTGCTAGAACTGCGTCATAAGGCATAGATGACCGCAGTCGTGCCGGGGGGCGGCCGCAGCCATCCGAAGTGATGAGCGCTTGCTTCCTCCGGACCATGCCACGCTGCGCCGCGTCAGAGAGGGTGGGATGCAGATCACGTGCCTGGGCCATGCCGGCCTGCATATCGCGACCCGTTTCGGGACGATCCTGTGCGATCCGTGGAAGAACCCCGCGTACTTCGACTCGTGGTTCGTGTTCCCGGACAACAGCGGCCTGGACTGGGACCGCTACGGCCAGGCCGACTACCTGTACGTGTCTCACCTGCACAAGGACCACTTCGACCCGCAGAACCTGCGTGAGCACGTGTCCCGCGAGGCCACCGTGCTGCTGCCCGACTTCCCCGTGCCCGACCTGCGGGGCGAGCTGGAGAAGCTGGGGTTCACCAAGTTCGTCGTGCTGCCCAGCGGCAAGGAGGTCGAGGTCGGCGGGCTGCGGCTGATGATCCAGGCGCTGCAGTCACCCGCGGACGGCCCGCTCGGTGACTCGGCCCTCGCCGTGGATGACCAGACCGCCCGGATCCTCAACCAGAACGACGCCCGCCCGGTCGACCTGGACGCGCTGCAGTCCTTCGGGCCGTACGACGTCCATTTCCTGCAGTTCTCCGGGGCCATCTGGTGGCCGTGGACCTACGAGCTGCCCGAGGCGGCGCAGCGCGCGTTCGGCGCGGCCAAGC
The DNA here is from genome assembly GCA_963795055.1 of uncultured Actinomycetota bacterium. Classification (GTDB taxonomy): domain Bacteria; phylum Actinomycetota; class Actinomycetes; order Streptosporangiales; family Streptosporangiaceae; genus JASHPR01. The sequence continues at coordinate 136,096 of CAWCGJ010000002.1, read as the reverse complement.
GGGCCAACGGACTGGACCGCGCGACCCGCTTCGTCAAGGCGATCGGTGCCCGTTACGTCGTGCCCTCGGCCGGCCCCGCCTGCTTTCTCGACGACGACCTGTTCGCCCTCAACGACCTGACCGGCGACCCGGCGAATACGTTCCCGGACCAGCCGGTGTTCCTGGACTACCTCCGTGACCAGGGCATCGACGGCGGGCGGCTGATGACTCCCGGCGCCGTTATGGAAATTGACGAGGATCACTGCGAGGTGCGCTGGCCTGACAGCCTGCAGCAGGCCATGGAGCCGTTCACCGACAAGGAGCGCTACCTGCGCGACTACGCGGCGAGGACGCGCGACCGGATCGCGGCGGACAAGCGCGGCTGGCCGGTGCCGGGGGTGGACGTGCTGGCCGAGCTCAAGGCGTGGTTCGAGCCGCTGCTCGAGCTGGCCGGTCACATCAAGGCCGGCGTGGGCGGCCCGGTACTGCTCGACCTGGGCGACGGGGAGCGGATCGTGATCGACTTCCCGGCCGGCGAGGTCCGCCGCTACGCCGGGGAGACCTGCCGCTACCAGTTCACCGTCAAGCGGCCGCTGATCGAGCGCCTGATCGCCGACCACCAGGTCGACTGGGTGAACAGCCTGTTCCTCAGCCTGCGGTTCCGCGCGCGCCGGATCGGCCCCTACAACGAGTACGTGTACACGTTCTTCAAGTGCCTGGCGCCCGACCGGCTGATGTACGCCGAGGGCTGGTACGCCGACAAGACGCACGACGAAGAGGACATCCAGCTGGGTGACTGGATCATCCAGCGCCGCTGCCCGCACCTGCGCGGTGATCTCACCCGGTTCGGCGAGACCTCGGGGACCACCCTCACCTGCACCGTGCACGGCTGGCAGTTCGACCTGGAGACCGGCCGCTGCCTGTCCACCGACGACGACAGCTACCGGCTCCGCTCTCGTCCCGCCCGGGCCCTGGCCAGGTAAGGGCGGCCGGGCGGGCGCCTGGGCCTGGCGGCGCCGCCGGCCGGTGTCAGTTGAAGACCGAGTAATGACGGTGCACGGCCACGGACTGGAGACAGCCGACCGCGAGCATGTCGGCGAACATGGCCGACCCGCCGTAGGACACGAACGGCAGCGGCAGCCCGGTCACCGGCATGATCCCCACCGTCATCCCGATGTTGATGAACGCCTGCACGGCGAACCAGATGGCGATCCCCGAGGCGATCAGCATGCCGAACTGATCCTCGGCGCGCGCCGCGATCCGCAGCGCCCGCAGCAGCAGCACCGCGAGCAGACCGATGATCACCGCGGCGCCGACGAAGCCGAGTTCCTCCCCCGCCACCGCGAAGATGAAGTCCGTGTGCTGCTCGGGAACGAAGTTCCCGGCGATCATCCGGCCGTGGAACAGCCCCTGCCCGAACATGCCGCCGGAGCCGATGGCGATCTTGGCCTGAGCGGCGCTGTACCCGCTGCCCTGGGGATTCGCCTCGGGGTGCGCGAACGCGGTCAGCCGGCTCAGCTGGTAGGCCTTGAGCAGGTGCAGCTTCAGCACCGCCAGCACCAGGAGCGCTCCCGCCGCAGCGAAGGCGGCCAGCCAGTACAGCCGGATCCCCGATAGCGCGATCATGCCCGCCAGCACCACCAGGATCAGGACCGTGACGCCCAGGTCGGGTTCCTTGATGATCAGCACGAGCGGCACGGCGGCGAACCCGACCGTCAGCGCCACCGCGCGCAGCCTGGGCCGGACGCCGGACCGGCGCGCGTTGCTCAGGAACTTCGCGGACATCAGGATGATCGCGAGCTTGGCGAACTCGGATGGCTCGATCTGGTAGCCGGCGGGCAGCGTGATCCACGACTTGGAGCCGTTGACGGGGGTGCCGAGCGGGGTCAGCGCGGCGATCAGCCCCAGCAGGGACAAGACGTAGAGCGCCGGCGCCCAGGAACGGAGCTTCCGGTAGTCCAGCGCGCTCGTGGCGAGCACCAGGATGAGGCCGACGACGATGGCCAGCATCTGCTTCACGAAGTAGGTGCGCGGGTCGGCGCCCCGGGTCGCGGACCAGACCAGCAGCGTGCCGACCAGGCTGAGCGCCAGGACGGTCAGCAGCAGGATCCAGTCCAGGCGCCGCAGGACCGAGCCCTTGGCGAAGGCCGACCCCAGCAGCGATCTCGGCAGCTCGGTCGCGCCGAAGGACCGGCCGCCGCTCCAGCGCCCCGCCGGGGGGACCGGTGCCAGCTTGCTCATCCCTGTGTCCCTCCCGGAGCTGACCTGACGATCTGGCCCGCCTGGTCGATGTGCGGCAGCCCGGGCAGCTGGCCGCCCGGGAGCGCCGCCTGATGACCCTGGAGCCCGTAGATGCCGTCCCAGATCTGGCGGACCGCCGGGGCCGAGACATCGGCGCCGAACCCGGAGTTGGGGATCATCACCACGACCACGTACTTGGGGTTGTTGCAGGGAGCGAACGAGGCGAACACCGAGGTAGCCAGGTTGCCGAACACCTGCGCGGTACCGGTCTTGCCGGCCACGCACACCGAGCCGAGCGGGAACCCGGCGAACGCGCCCGCCGCGGTACCCGACGTCACCACTCCCTGCAGCGCGGTCCTCATATAGGCCAGGGTGGACTTCGCGACCGGCAGGTGACCCACGACCGGCGGGGTGATCTTCTGCACCACCGTGCCGTCCGGGCTGAGCAGGGCCTCGCCCACTCGCGGGCTGTACAGCGTGCCGCCGTTGGCCAGCGCGGCATAGGCCCGGGCCAGCTGCAGCGGGGTCACCGCCACGTAGCCCTGGCCGATCGAGGCGTCGACCGCCAGGCCGGGTTCCCAGATGTTCCCGTAGTAGCAGTCCTGATACTCGATCTGCTGGATGTACGTGCCGTTCGCCCGGCCGTACTTGCACCAGTCCTGCCCGGTGTGGGCGTTGTCCTTCCAGAAGTAGTACAGCCATTCCCTGGTCGGGATCGTGCCGGTGCTCTCCTCGGGCAGGTCGACCCCCGTCAGCTGGCCGAAGCCCCACTTCAGCTCCATCTTCTGCATCTTCTGCACCGGGGCGGTGGGCTTGGTGACGACGTTCACGTTCTGGTAGGGCACGTCCTGCTGCCACATCTGGAAGCCGAAGTTGTAGAAGATCGTGTCGCAGGACAGGATCAGCGCCTCCTGCAGGGACATGGTGCCCCCGTTGCCGAAGTCGTTGTTGAAGACGCGGCCGTCGACGTTCACCGAGGCGGGGCAGTCGTACGAGCCGTAGAGCGGGTACCCGTCGCCGACCGCGGCCGCCAGCGTGGTCACCTTCCAGGTCGACCCGGGGTGGTACTCGCCCTGGGTGGCCCGGTTCAGGATCGGCTCGCCGTCCTTGGTGCTGAAAAGCTGCCGGAACTCGCGCTCCGAGATCCCGCCGGTCCAGATGCTCGGGTCGTATGTCGGGTAGCTGGCCATCGCGACCACCCGGCCGGTGGTGGTCATCACGACCGCCGCGCCGCTGGTGGCCAGCGGGTTACCCTCCGCCTGGACCTTCTGGATGGCGGCCGCGAGCGCGTTGGAGGCATCTGCCTGAACGGCGGAGTTGATGCTGGTCACCAGGTCGTCGCCGGACTTGGCGGGGGTCTGCCTGACCGTCCCGGTGACCTGGCCCGCGGCGTTGATCGAGACCACCTGGCTGCCGGTGGTGCCGCGCAGCTGCTGGTCGTACTCGCCCTCCAGGCCGGCCTGGCCGACCAGGTCCACGCCGGAGAAGCCGGTCTCCGGCAAGTGGCGCTGCTGCATCTCCTGCGCGGTGATCGGCTGCAGGTACCCCAGCGTCTGCGCGAGGTCGGTGCTGATGGGCTGGACGTAGTTGGTGACCGGCTGCACCTGGGCGGTCACGCCGGGGAACTGGTTCTGGCTCTCCAGGACCTGCACCGCCACCTGGTCCGAGACGTTCTGCGCCACCGGGATCGGCTGGTACGGCGAGCCCTGCCAGCACGGCTGGGACACGGTCTTGGTGCAGATCCGCACCTTCTCGCTGAGCTGCTGGTCGCTCGTGCCGAGCAGCGTCGCGAGCCGGTGCAGCTCGGCCGCCCCGCCGTCCCGCTGCTGCGCCAGGACGGACATGTTGACCGAGACCACGAGCGCGGAGTGGTTGTCCACGATCGGGCTTCCGGTGTCGTCCAGGATCTCCCCGCGTACCGACGGCACGATGACCCTCTCGGTCTGCTCCTGGTTGGCCTGGCTGGCTAGCGACGCGCCGGACATGACCTGCACGAACCACAGCCGCCAGCCGAGTCCGACCAGCAGCGACGCCACCAGCAGGTACAGCACCGCGAGGCGCCGCCGCGACGCCGGGATCATCTCAGCCCTCCTGTCCGCTTGCCGATCCGTCCCGCCGCTGACCGGTTGCCCAGCAGTCCGCCGGTCCAGGTCGCCAGGAACGACGACCTGGTGAGCCTGACCCGTTTCGGTGTCCGTAGCCGGGTGCGCCTGCCGAGGGGCAGGTACCCGTCGGCCGGCACGGCGGACCGGAACCGCGGCGTGGCCCGCCGCGCACCGCCAAGCCGGGCCCGCGCCCAGGGGCTGCGGCGGCCCGGCAGGACGCCCAGGGCGCCGCCACGCCGCGGCGAGCCCAGCCGCAGCCTGACCGGCCGCGCGGCGAGCCCGCGCCCGCCACCGGGCCCGCGAGCTGTGCCGCCGCGCAGCCCGCCGCCGCGCAGCGCCCGGCCGCGCAGGCCGCCTGCGCGCAGCCCGCTGCGCGACCCGCCCGCCCGCAACGCGCTGCCGCGCAGCCCGCCCACGCCCGGTGCCCGGCGGCCGGGCATGCCGCCACGCCGGGCCCGGCGCCCGAGCACGCTGCCGCCGAGGACGCCGTCGTGGCGCCGGGCGCTGCCGAGGCGCAGGGAGACCCGCCGCGATGGCCGCACCCGCGCCGGGCCCGTGCCCCGGCGCACATCCGGGTGGGCCGAGCCTCCGCGCAGGCGGGCATCAGGCCGGAACCTGGGGCCGGGCGACAGGGCCCCCCGGCCGAGAGACCCTCGGCCCGCGGCGCCGGGCCGGGCCAGGGCGGCCGACCCGCCCATCCCCGGCCTCCGGCCGCGGAACGCCGAGCCGGGCGGGCCCGACTTGGGGCGGCCGCCCAGCGCCGGGCCGCCCGGCCGGCCGAGCCCCCGGCCGGCGCTCCCGTCATGACGCCGGCTGGCCGCGCCGAGCCGCAGGTTGACCGGGGGGCGCGGCAGGGGCCGGGCCGGGCGCGCGACCGCGGAGCCCGCGGTCCCGGCACCGGGCCGCAGGCGGGCGGGCCGGCCGGGCCGGGCCGGAGGCGTCCGCGACGCCGACAGCGCCGTCCGCGGCGCGCTGCCGAGCCATCCGTCGCCGCGCCGGGCCGTGGCGCCGCCCAGCCGGGGCGCGCGCGGAGCACGGGGCGCCGCTCCCGCGCGGGCACCCGTCCGGGGCGCGCGCGGGCCACGCGACCGGCGAGATCCCACCGGGCCCGACACCCAGCCGACCCCGCCCAGCAGCCCGGCACCGCCGAGCGCGGCCGCGCCGCCCAGGGAGCCCCCGGGAAGCGCGCTGCCGGCCGCCTGGTTCCGCGCGAGCAGCGCGGCGCCATCGGCGGGCTGGGCCGCGGCGGCCCGGCCGAACGCGCCGGCCAGGCGCATGGCCCGCACGACCAGATACAGCACGAACGGGGCGAGCACCACGTCGTAGACGATCGAGGACGGCAGCACCTGCCGCACCGCGGGCCAGGTGACCTGCGGGTTGCTCACCGCCAGGCCGAAGGCCGCGGACAGGGCCTCGCCCATGGCGGCGGCCGCCATCGCGGCCGCGATGGTCAGCAGGGCCGAGCGGTTCGCTATGCCGCGCAGCCGACCGCACAAGTACCCGACCAGGCAGAAGATGAGCGCGTACTGGCCGATCAGGTAGCTGCCGGGCGGCGTGATGTCGAAGGCGAGCCCGGCGCAGAACCCGGTCACCGCGCCCGCGGCCGGGCCGCTGCACAGCCCCAGCGCGACCACGGTGAGCAGCACCAGGTCGGGCCCGCCTGCCCCGGGCAGCGGGAGCCTGTTCACCACGGTCAGCTGGAGCATCAGGGCGATGACCAGCAGGGCCGCGGACAGGATGGCGCGCCTCACCTCAGCCACCCGGCGGCGCCGAGCTGGGGGACGGCCCGGGGGTCACCGTAACGGTCACCGTGGGCGACGGCTGGGGCTTGGGCGGCAGCACGGAGAACCTGGGGTTGCGGGCCGGCGGCACCACGACGATGCCGACCACGCCCAGCGAGGTGAAGTCGACGTACGGGCGGACCAGGGCCAGGGCGGTCAGCGAGCCCGCCTGGTTCTCCACCTGGCTGATCACGCCGACGGGAACGCCGGGCACGTACGGCCGGTCGTGCACCGAGGCCGACGTCACCAGCTGCTCACCCGGGGTGAGGCCGGCGCTGGCGTCCAGCACCTGCAACCGCAGCAGCCCCGACCCGGACCTGGTCTTGCCCGGCCCGGTGACCCAGCCGATCTGGCCGCTGCTGGCCAGCGTCACGCCCACCACCGAGGTGGCGTCGGTGGCCAGCAGCACCGTGCAGGTCTGCGCGCTTACCTGGGTGACGGTGCCGACCAGGCCCTGCCCGTCGAGCACGGTCTCCTCCGGCTGTACGCCGTCCCGGCGGCCGGCGTCGAGCGTGACCGTCTGCCCGTACCCCTGCCCGATCGCGATCACCCGGGCCGCCACGATCCGGTAGCCGCCCCGGCCCGACAGCTGTAGCAGCTGGCTCAGCTGCTGGTACTCCCCCTTGCTCAGCTGTTCCTGGCTGAGCTCGGCCCGTAGCCGGACGATCTGCTGCTGCAGCGCCGCGACCTGGCCGTTGCCCGACCCGCCCCGGCCGAAGAAGCCGACCACCGGCTCGGTCACCACGCTGACCCCGCGCTCCAGGCTGCCGAAGACCGAGCCGCCGAACTGTTGCAGGCTGCGCACCGGGCCCGACGAGCCGTCGCGGTAGTCGAAGGTGATCAGAGCCAGCGCCAGCACCAGGAGCACGCCGAGAACCACCCGGGTCCGCCGGCTGTCGTGCACCTGTCGATCACCTCGTCCGCGCCGCCGGGGCGGCTGGTCCGGCTGTCAGCTGGTCCGCGTGCTCGGTCCTGCTACCTCATCGCCCTGCTCGTCCGTCGTGCTAGTCAATCGCCGCTAGCTGATCGCTCGCTGGCCAATCGCCGCCTGGCTGCTCACCGGCTCGCGGCCCGGACCGGAGCTGGCGCCGGGCGCCGTCGGCTCGGGCGGGCCGGCCAGCAGGGCTCAGCGTCTGGCTTCCGGCACCAGCACCTGGCGCAGGGTGTCGAAATCCTCGACGCACTTGCCGGTTCCCAGCGCCACCGAGTCCAGTGGGTTGTCGGCCATGTGGATCGGCATGCCCGTCTCTTCCCTGAGCCGTTCGTCGAGACCCCGCAGCAGGGCGCCGCCGCCGGTCAGCGCGATACCGCGGTCCATGACGTCGCCGGCCAGCTCGGGCGGGCACTTGTCCAGCGTCGTCTTCACCGCGTCGATGATCACGGCGAGCGGTTCCTCGATCGCCCGCCGGATCTCCTCGGCAGAGATCACGATGGTCTTCGGCAGCCCGCTGACCAGGTCCCGGCCGCGGATCTCGGCGTTCGGCTCGTCGGACGAGGGGAACGCCGACCCGAGGGCCATCTTGATCTCCTCGGCGGTCCGCTCGCCCAGCATGAGCGAGTACTCCTTCTTGCCGAACGTGATGATCGCCTGGTCCAGCTCATCGCCGCCCACGCGGATGGACTGCGAGGTCACGATGCCGCCGAGAGATATCACGGCGACCTCGGTGGTACCGCCGCCGATGTCGACGACCATGTTGCCGGTCGGCTCGTTGACCGGCAGGCCGGCGCCGATCGCCGCGGCCATCGGCTCCTCGATGATGTACACGCGGCGGGCGCCGGCCTGGTGGCCGGCTTCCTTGACCGCGCTCTGCTCCACGCCGGTGATGCCACTGGGCACCGCGACGACCAGGCGCGGCTTGGCGAGGTGGCTGCGTTTGTGCACCTTCTGGATGAAGTACCTGAGCATCCGCTCGGTCACGTCGAAGTCGGCGATGACGCCGTCCTTGAGCGGCCTGACGGCCACGATGTTGCCGGGTGTCCGGCCGATCATGCGTTTGGCGTCGACCCCGACGGCGACGATCTGCCCGGTGTTCGTGTTCAGCGCCACCACCGATGGCTCGTTGAGCACGATTCCACGGCCCCGGACGTAGACGAGTGTGTTCGCGGTGCCGAGGTCGACGGCCATGTCGCGGCCCAGGAACGCCAGCGCGTTGCTCATATGAAACGAGAACCTTCCAGAAGTCTCCTGCCGGATGCTTTGGCTAGTGCGCTAAGGCCCGCGATCCGAGACCTCGGGCGCGGCCCTCTTTTCCTTCATCTACCAGGGCCAGGCCGCCTAAACGTGCAACGCGTGATCGGCGCGGATGGTGCCCGCGAGTCCCGGCTGCGCGCTCAGGCCGCTCCGGCGACGGCTGGCCCTGCGACCATCAGCGACCGGTTGCTAGCCCGCTGTTACGGCGCGCGCGGATGCTGACCCCGTCACCAAAAGCCTACAGGTCCCCGCGGCGCGAGCCCGGCTGGGCACGCCGGGCTGCGCCGATGCCGCCGGGACCGGGTTAGGGGGCCGGGTCGTAGCGGCGGCCAAGCTGGATGCCGATGATCCACAGCGCCGTGAAGACGGCTCCGAGGAAGTACATCACGGGGACGATCGCGCCGGCCGCGATGACCAGAGCCTGCAGCACGCTTCCCCCGATCAAGGTCCACCGCAGCCGCCGTCGCGCCAGCGCGGCCAGCGCGACCGCCGCGACGGCCAGCACCACGCCGGCGACGCCCGCGCGCCGCGGCGATGCGTGGTCCACGGCCAGGGCGACCGGGATCGCCAGCCAGATCACCACGGCCTCCATGATCAGCACGGTGGCGCACAGACGTCTCATCCGGCCGCCACGTCGTGTCGTCTCATGGGGGCCCGCCGGGCCGGTCATCGCGGTCGTGGGGCGCCGTGCTCGCGGGACCCGGCGCGGGCTCGCCGGGGGCCGCGCGGGTGAGCAGCAGCCGGGCGTCCCCGGCAGTGATCACCGATCCGGTGATGAGCACCAGGGCGGTGCCGGTCAGCCCGCCGTCGGCCAGCCGCGCGTCGGCCTCGTCGGCCAGCGTCACCGCAAGCTCGATCGCGTCGTCGATCCGGGGTGCGACCCGGACCCGGTCCGGGCCGAAGACTGCGGCCGCCAGCTCGGCGAGCTTGCCGGGATCGGCGGACCGGGGTGAGGAGTTGGCCGTCACCACCAGCTCGGACGCGACCGGCTCGAGTTCGTCGAGTATCCCCGGCACGTCCTTGTCCTCGCTGACCGCGAGGATGGCGATCAGCTCGTCGGGCGCGAAGGCCTCGGTGAGGGCGGCCACGGTGGCCGCCATCCCACCCGGGTTGTGCGCCGCGTCCACGACCACGACCGGGCTGCGGCGGACCACCTCCAGCCTGCCCGGGGACGACATCGTCGCGAACGCGGAGCGGACGAGCTCGTCGCTGAGCGCCTCGGGCTCGTCGTCGCGCGCCGCGGGCTCGTCCTCGCCGCCGTCCGGCCCGCCGGTGGCGGACGCTCCGGCGAACGCCTCCACCGCGGCGAGGGCGCAGGCCGCGTTGCTGGCCTGGTACGCGCCGAACAGCGGCAGGAACAGCTCGTCATAGCTGCCGAGCAGGCCGCGGACCCCGAGGAGCTGCCCGCCGACCGCCAGCTCCCGGCTGGTCACGCCGAATTCGAGGCCCTCCCTGGCCACGGTGGCGCCCACCTCGGCGGCGCGGCGCAGCAGCACCTCCGTCGCGTCGAGCGGCTGCTGGGCCAGCACGGCGACCGCCCCGGGCTTGATGATGCCGGCCTTCTCCCCGGCGATGGAGGTCACGCTGTTGCCCAGGTAGCGCTCGTGGTCGAGCGAGATCGGCGTCACCACGGCCACGGCGCCGTCGGCGACGTTCGTAGCGTCCCAGGTCCCGCCGACGCCGACCTCGATCACCGCCACGTCGACCGGCGCATCGGCGAACACGGCGAACGCCATCGCGGTGAGCACCTCGAAAAAGGACAGCGCGGCCGGCTGGCTCTGGTCCACCAGCTCCACGTACGGCCGCACCTCGTCGTAGGCGCCGGCGAAGCGCTCGGCGCTGAGCGGCTCGCCGTCCACGCAGATCCGTTCCCGGATCGAGGACAGGTGCGGGCTGGTGAACAGGCCGGTCCGCAGCCCGCGGACGCGCAGCAGCGTCTCGATCATGCGGGCGGTCGAGGTCTTGCCGTTGGTGCCGGTGATGTGGATGACCGGGTAGGCCCGCTGCGGGTCACCGAGCACCTCGGTCAGCGCCGTGATCCGGTCCAGGGACGGCTCGATGGCATGCTCCGGCCGGCGGGCGAGGATCTCCCGCTCGGCCTCGCGCAGCCGGGCTTGCGGGTCGTTCACGGCTGCTCACGGATGGCGACTGTCACCCTGGCAGCCTATGTGCAGTGCCGGCGCGCGCAGACGGCCCCCGCAGGGGGCTACCTCACGAAGTACCAGTTCTCCGGGTTGATGCTGAGCGTAGGGCTCTGCGGGGTGACCCCCTTGAGGTTGCCGGCGATCTCGGTCAGCTGGTAGTCGGCCTCCGGCTGCCAGATCATCGGCAGCTGGGCCGACAGGTAGTCCTGCCAGGAGTACATATAGGTCAGGTTGCCGCTGGTCAGCGTCTTGTCGATCATCGCGTCGTTGGCGGGGTCGCGGTACCCGCCCGCGTTCGCGACCACCCCGCTCAGGAACAGCTGCTCACCGGTGGGCTCGTAGTCCGGGGAGAACGACCAGCCGCCGCCCCAGTTGGCCATGTCCCAGTCGCATGGCAGCTTGGCGACCACGCAGTTGCCCCCGGCCACCGAGATCACCTGGGCGAACGGCTTGGGCTCCAGGTTCAGCCTGATGCCGAGCGCAGACGCGTTGGACTGCAGCTGCGTCATCTCCGACTCGATCCACGAGGTCCCGGTCGCGTACGGCAGGGTGAAGCTCATCCCCTGCCCCTTCTTGATCCCCGGCCCGCACCGGGCCGGGTTGGCGCAGGTGGACACGCCGCCCGGGTTCACCGTCCAGCCGTGGCTGGCCAGCAGCGACTTCGCCTGGGCCGGGTCGTGGGGGAACGGGTCGCCCGCCTTGCCCTTCGGCGACAGCCACGCGGTCACCGGGGTGTTGCCGACCGGGCCGACCGTAAGCGTGCCGTAACCGCGCAGCGGCCCCTGGAGCACCGCGGCCTGGTTCATCAGGTTCTCCAGGACCTGGCGGAAGTACAGCTGCCTGATGATCGGGGCGTTGCCGGTGGTGGACTGGTAGTTCACCACGAAGTAGTTGATCCCCCAGATGGTCCACGGGGACAGCGTGTAGCCGGGCACCGGGTTGGCGCCGACGGCCGCCCTGGCCGGCTTGGGCGGGGCGTCCTGCTCCGGCAGGTACCCCACGTCGATCCTGGTACTCGGGTTCGGTGACCGCAGCACGTCGTACTCGGCGTTGTCGGTGGTGAACGGCACCTCCTGGAAGGCCGCGAGCCTCGGCTTGACCGGCCCGGAATAGGACTTATTGGGCACGAACGTGACGTGGCCGTCGGCGTTGAACGCGCTCAGCTTCCACGGCCCGTCCACGATCGACCACAACGGCGACCCCACGTACCCGTTCAGGTCCTTGGCCTGGTCGTCCAGGTAGTTGTAGACGGCGGCGCAGTCGCTGACCTTGGTGGCGCAGCCGCTGGAGCCGGACGCGGTCCGGTCCCACGCGGGCGGCATCGGCGTGATCTGGCTCAGCTGGTTGTACAGGAACCAGCTCGGCGAATAGGCCTTGTCCATGGTCATGGTCAGCTCGGTCGGGCTGACCACCGTGATGTCCGACACGTCGGCCGGGAAGTTGGTGTAGGCACCGTAGTCGGCCGGCAGCGCCTTCTCCATGTTCAGCCAGAACATCACGTCCGTCGCAGTCACCGGGGTGCCGTCGGACCACCTGTAGTGCTTGAGCGTGATCGTGACCTTGCTGCCGTTGAAGGCCGGCGGATTGGCCAGGCTCAGCGAGTAGTTCACGGTCGGCAGCGACCCGTTGCCGAACCAGTACAGCGGCCGGTACATCAGGTACTGGAAGTAGAACAGGTTGACGTTGCTGATCACGGCGCTGCTCATGTAGGGGAAGATGTACGTCGGCGGGGCCGACGGCGCCTCGGCGAACACCACGGTCCCGCCGTTGGCGGGGGTGGTTCCCGGTGCGGAGCTGGTGCTGCCGCCGCTCGAGCAGCCGGCCGCGACCAGAGCGCACAACGCCGCGGCCAGGCCGGCCGCCCGGGCCCGCCCGCGAAGCCCGGGCCTAGATCTGCCGTGCCGCGCGGGTCGTGTCATCGTGGCGGCTCCTTCGGCAAAGGAAGCCTGCTCGGGTTGACATTGAGTCTTTCCCCCTGACGTGCTCCGACTGAGACGACATGCTCATGCTCGGGCGCCGCCGGAATGGCGACCCGCTGTTCCTGCAGCGTTGTTGCGGTGCGGCGTGGGTGGGCGGCGGCCGCTGCCGGTCCACCGGACCCGCGGTGCGGCTCATCGCCCGGTACACGCTCATGCCCAAACCTATGAATACCGGCGCCGCGCCGGCGACCCTGGTCGCAAGCGTTCCGGAATCGTGACAGAGCAGTTACCGCGCTGGCCCGGCCGGGTGCGTGCCCGGCCGGGAGCTCACCTCACGAAGTACCAGTTCTCCGGGTTGATGCCGAGCGTCGGGCTGAGCGGGGTGACGCCCTTGAGGTTGCCGGCGATCTCGGTCAGCTGGTAGTCCGCCTCCGGCTGCCACAGGACCGGCAGCGCAGTCGCCAGGTAGTCCTCCCAGTCGTACAGGTACTGCATGTTGCCGTTGATCAGTGTCTGGTTGATCAGCGCGTCGTTGGCCGGGTCGCAGAAGCCGCCGGAGTTGGCGATCGCCCCGCACGCGAACAGCTCCTCGCCGGTGGGCTCGTAGTCCGGGGCGAACGACCAGCCGCCGCCCCAGTTGGCCATGTCCCAGTCGCACGGCAGCTTGGCGACCACGCAGTTGCCCGCAGCCAGCGCGGTGACCTGGTTGAACGACTCGGGGACCAGGCTGAGCCTGATCCCGACCGCGGCCGCGCCGGAGGCCAGGTGCGTCATCTCCGACTCGATCCACGCGGTCCCGGTCGCGTACGGCAGGGTGAAGACCAGCCCCTGCCCCTTCTTGATCCCCGGTCCGCACCGCGCCGGGTCGGCGCAGGTGGACACGCCGCCCGGGTTCACCGTCCAGCCGTGGCTGGCCAGCAGTGACTTCGCCTGGGCCGGGTCGTAGGGGAACGGGTCGCCGGCCTTGCCCTTCGGCGACAGGAACGGCGTGACCGGAGCGTTGGCGACCGGGCCGACCGTGAGCGTGCCGTAACCGCGCAGCGGCCCCTGGAGCACCGCGGCCTGGTCCATCAGGTCTTCTAGCGCCTGGCGGAAGTACAGCTGCCTGATGATCGGGGCGTTGCCGGTGGTGGACTGGTAGTTCAGCACCAGGAAGTTGATCCCCCAGACGTGCCAGGGGACCAGCGTGTAGCCGGGCACCGGGTTCGCGCCCACGACCGCGCCGGCCTGTTGGCCGGGGCGTCCTGCTGGGGCAGGTACCCCACGTCGATCCTGGTGCTGGGGCTCGGCGACCGCAGCACGTCGTACTCGGCGGTGTCGGTGGTGAACGGCACCTCCTGGAACTCCGCCAGCTTCGGCTTCGCCGGCCCGGAATAGGACGCGTTCGGGACGAACGTGATGTGCCCGTCGGCGCTGAACGCGCTCAGCCGCCACGGCCCGTCCACCACGCTCCACAGCGGCGAGCTCGCGTAGCTGCTCAGGTCCTTGGCCTGCGCGTTCAGGTAGTCATACACCGCCGTGCAGTCGCTGACCGCGATGGCGCAGTCCCCCGGCCCGGACGCCGTCTGGTCCCAGGCCTGGGGCATCGGGGTGATCTGGCTCAGGTCGTTGTCCAGGAACCAGGTCGGCGAGTACGGCTTGTCCATCACCATGGTCACCACGGTCGGGCTGACCGCCGTGATGTCCCTGACGTCCATCGGGAAGCCCGTGAAGCCCCCGTAGCCGGCCGGGTCGGCCATCTCCATGTTCAGCCAGAACATCACGTCCCGCGCGGTCACCGGGGTGCCGTCGGACCACATGTAGTGCTTCAGGGCGATCGTGACCTTGCTGCCGTTGAACGTGGGCGGGTAGGCCAGGCTCAGCGAGGGATTCACGGTCGGCTGGCCATTCTGGCCGAACCAGTAGAGCGGCCGGTACAGCAGCGACTGGAGATTCCAGATGTTGATGTCGCTGAAATAGGCGCTGCTCGCGAACGGGAAAATGTAGTTCGGCGTCGTCGACGGTGGCTCAGCCAGGACCGCGATGCCGCCGGCCGCCGAGGCGCTGGTCGGCGGCGCGGTGCCGCTGCTGCCCGCGCAGCCGGTCACCGCGAGGGCGAGCGCCGCCGCCAGCACCATGCCGCGGATCCCGCACCGGCAACGGGTCAGCATTTGCTCACGTTATCGGCCAATCAGCACCCTTACCGCTATTAACGGAAAGGGTATCAAAATCGTGACAGATCGGTTATCGGCGTCACGAGGGGTTGTCCAGCGCTCCCCCGCGGCCGGCCATGAGCCGGGCGCTACGACCGGGACGCCCCGGCCGCGGCGCGCGGGCCGTGCGCGCGCCGATTGCGTGACCGCGGCGGGCGCGCCGCCGCGGCGGCGCGGGCCTGCTCAGCCGGATCCCGGCAGGGCGGCCAGGCGCTGCTCCAGCCGGGCGATCTCGGCCTGGGCGGCCGCCAGGCGCTCGCGGCTGCGGGCCACCACCGCCTCGGGCGCCCGCTCGACGAACGACGGGGTGGCGAGCCTGCGCTCGGTCGCCGTCGCGTCCGCCCGGGCCGCCGAAAGATCCTTCTCCAGCCTCCGCCGCTCGGCGCCGATGTCGATCGCCGCGGCCGTGTCCAGCTGCACGGTGACCCCCTCGGCCTGGACCGATGCCGTGGGCGCGAACGCCTTGCCGGGCACCGTGAGCCGCAGCAGCGAGCGGATGCTGGCCTCGTGGCCGGCCAGCGGCGTCTCATCGATTCCGGCCAGCACCGCGGGCACCGGCTGGGACGCCCGCAGCCCCTGGTCCGAGCGGAACCTGCGCACCTGCGTGACCAGCTGCATCAGGCTCTCGATCTCCGCTTCGGCCGCCGGGTCGCGCTGCGGCTCCGGCTGGGCGTCAGCGCCGGCCGCGGCCGGGCCGAGGTGCCCCACCCCGCCGCCCCCCGGCCAGGGCGCGACCATCACCGAGTCGCCGCCGGTCAGGACGGTCCACAGCTCGTCGGTGACGAACGGCATCACCGGGTGGATCAGCCGCAGCAGCCGGTCGAGCACGTAGCCGAGTACCGCCCTGGTCGCCGCGGCCGCGTCCGGGTCGCCGCCGCCGAGTGGTGCCTTGGCCAGCTCCAGGTACCAGTCACAGAACTCGTCCCAGGCGAAGTGGTACAGCGCGTCGCAGGCCTTGCCGAACTCGAACTGCTCGAACAGTTCGTCCACCTCGGCCGTGACCGCCGCGAGCCGGGACAGGATCCAGCGGTCAGGGACGGAGAGCGCGCCGGGCCCGGGGAGGGGCGCCGCCGGGTCCGCGCCGTTCAGCAGCGCGAACCGGGCCGCGTTCCACAGCTTGTTGCCGAAGTTCCTGGCGCCGGCCACCCACTCCTCGCTGACCGACACGTCGCTGCCCGGGCTGGCCCCGCGGGCCAGGGTGAACCGGGTCGCGTCGGCGCCGAAACGGTCGATCCAGTCCAGCGGGTCCACGGTGTTGCCGCGCGACTTGGACATCTTCTTGCCGTACTGGTCGCGGACCAGGCCGTGCAGGGCGACCACGCGGAACGGCACCGCGTCGGCGGGATCGGTACCCGACATCGCGTAGAGCCCGAACATCATCATCCGGGCCACCCAGAAGAACAGGATGTCGTAGCCGGTGACCAGCACGCTGGTCGGGTAGAACGTGCGCAGGTCGGCGGTGTCGTCGGGCCAGCCGAGCGTGGAGAACGGCCACAGCGCGGAGGAGAACCAGGTGTCCAGGACATCCGGATCCTGATGCCAGCCCTGGCCG
The DNA here is from genome assembly GCA_963795055.1 of uncultured Actinomycetota bacterium. Classification (GTDB taxonomy): domain Bacteria; phylum Actinomycetota; class Actinomycetes; order Streptosporangiales; family Streptosporangiaceae; genus JASHPR01. The sequence goes on along the minus strand of CAWCGJ010000002.1, from coordinate 119,992 downwards.
GCCGGCGGCTCCTCGTCGGGGCCGACGCAGACCACCTCGCCGTCGGGACCGTACCAGACCGGGATCCTGTGCCCCCACCACAGCTGGCGGCTGATGCACCAGTCGTGCATGTCGTCGACCCAGTCGAAGTAGCGCGCCGCCATCTGCTGCGGGTGGATCCGGACCCGGCCGTCGCGGACCGCGTCCCCGGCCGCCTTGGCCAGCGGGCCGACCTTGACGAACCACTGCAGCGACAGCCGGGGCTCGACCGTGGTGCCGCAGCGCTGGCAGTGCCCCACCGCGTGCACGTACGGCCGCTGCTCGGCGGCCACCCGCCCGTCCTCGCGCAGCGCGGCGAGGATCGCGGGCCGGGCCTCGAACCGGTCCAGGCCCTGGAACGGGCCGGGCGCGGTGATCACGCCGCGCTCGTCCATGATGGTCAGGCTGGGCAGGTCGTGGCGGCGCCCGATCTCGAAGTCGTCCGGGTCGTGCGCGGGCGTGACCTTGACCGCGCCGGTGCCGAACGCCGGGTCGACGTGCGGGTCGGCGACCACCGGGATGCGCCGCCCGGACAGCGGGAGCTCCACCTCGGTGCCCACCAGCCGGCTGTACCGGGGATCGTCGGGATGCACGGCGACGGCGGTGTCGCCGAGCATGGTCTCCACCCGCGTGGTGGCGACCTTGACCGAGTCCGCTCCTTCGCCGTACCGGACCGTGACCAGTTCGCCCTCGTCGTCGGTGTGATCCACCTCGATGTCCGACAGCGCGGTCAGGCAGCGCGGGCACCAGTTGATGATTCGCTGGGCCCGGTAGATGAGCCCGTCGCCGAAGAGCCGCTTGAAGATCGTCTGCACCGCGCGGGACAGGCCCGCGTCCATGGTGAACCGCTCCCGGGACCAGTCCACGCTGTCGCCGAGCCGCCGCATCTGGCCGAGGATCGCGCCGCCCGAGGTCGCCTTCCACTGCCACACCCGCTCGACGAAGGCCTCGCGGCCCAGGTCATGCCGGCTCAGGCCTTCCTTGGCCAGCTCGCGCTCCACCACGTTCTGGGTGGCGATGCCCGCGTGGTCCATGCCCGGCAGCCACAGCGTGTTGTAGCCCTGCATCCGCCGCCGCCGGATCAGCGCGTCGATCAGCGTGTGGTCGAGCGCGTGGCCGATGTGCAGCGAGCCGGTCACGTTCGGCGGCGGGATGACGATCGAGAACGCGGGCGAGGCCGACGACGCGTCGGCGGTGAAGTAGCCGCGCTCCTCCCAGATCCGGTAGCGGCGGTCTTCCACGTCGGCCGGCGCGTACTGCGGGGGAAGCTCGGGGCGTGTTGGTGCGGTCACGACAGGTGAGTCTAGTGCCGCGCCGGGTTGTTACCTCCCGAACGGCCCGCTCCCGGCGGCGGCCTGGCCCGCCCATCCGAGCTTGATCACGTAGCGCGGACGATTCTCAGTCGCATCGACTGACAGGAGTCCGTGCTAATCGATCAAGCTGGCTGAGGACGGGGGGCGTGACGGACGCCGACCCCTCAGGCTGACTTTTCCCGCGGGGTGCGCCGCTGCGCGTCGCGGGGCACGAGCGTCGGGTTCACGTTCTCCAGCACCGACTCGCTGGTGATGACGACCCGCTCCACGTCCTTGCGGCTCGGCACCTCGTACATGACCGACATCAGGACCTCTTCCAGGATCGCCCGCAGCCCCCTGGCCCCGGTCCCGCGCAGGATCGCCTGGTCGGCGACGGCCTCGAGCGCGTCGTCGGTGAACTCCAGGTCGACCCCGTCCAGCTCGAACAGCCGGCGGTACTGGCGGACCAGCGCGTTCCTGGGCTCGGTCAGGATCCGGATCAGCGCCTCGCGGTCGAGGTTGTGCACGCTGGTGATGACGGGCAGCCGCCCGACGAACTCGGGGATCATGCCGAACTTGAGCAGGTCCTCCGGCATCACCTCGGCGAACGGGTCGGCCGTGACCTTGTCGGTCTTGACCCGGAGCACGGCGCCGAAGCCCATGCCGCTGCGGCCGATCCGGTGCTCGATGATCTTCTCGAGGCCGGCGAACGCGCCGCCGCAGATGAACAGCACGTTGGTGGTGTCGATCTGGATGAATTCCTGATGCGGGTGCTTGCGGCCGCCCTGCGGCGGCACCGAGGCCGTGGTGCCCTCGAGGATCTTCAGCAGGGCCTGCTGGACGCCCTCGCCGGACACGTCCCGGGTGATCGACGGGTTCTCGCTCTTGCGGGCGATCTTGTCGATCTCGTCGATGTAGATGATCCCGGTCTCGGCCTTCTTGACGTCGTAGTCGGCGGCCTGGATGAGCTTGAGCAGGATGTTCTCGACGTCCTCGCCGACGTACCCGGCTTCGGTCAGGGCGGTGGCGTCGGCGATCGCGAACGGCACGTTGAGCAGCCGCGCGAGGGTCTGCGCGAGCAGGGTCTTGCCCGACCCGGTCGGCCCGAGCAGCAGGATGTTCGACTTGGCTAGCTCGACCCCGTCCTCGCCGGACCGCTCACCGCCGGACTGGATCCGCTTGTAGTGGTTGTAGACCGCGACCGACAGGCCCTTCTTGGCCTTCTCCTGGCCGATCACGTACGAGTCGAGAAACTCGTAGATCTCGCGCGGCTTCGGCAGGCTGTCCCACTTGAGCTCGGCCGGCTCGGCCAGCTCCTCCTCGATGATCTCGTTGCAGAGATCGATGCACTCATCGCAGATGTACACGCCTGGGCCGGCTATGAGCTTTTTGACTTGCTTCTGGCTCTTTCCGCAGAACGAGCACTTCAGCAGATCACCGCCGTCGCCCATGCGTGCCACCCAGATACTCCTTTGCCCTGGAGCCACCGCCGGCGGCCGTGCCCGCCCGCGGCGCGTGTCCTGCCCAGCCTGCTTGTCGTAGACCTAGACGGTACCGCCTTGGCGCCTGTCGTTGTGGCTTATGGACCGCCATCGCCCGCGTGCCGCGGACAACCTGAGTCCTCCAGTTAGGACGACCCTACCTCGGTCTTGCGCTTAATGGTCGTGAGAACCTCATCTACCAGCCCGTACTCCTTGGCCTCTTCGGCGGTGAAGAACTTGTCGCGCTCCACGTCGCGGCGGACCTGCTCCTCGTCCTTGCCGGTGTGCCGGGCGATGATCTGCTCCATGGCCGTGCGCATCCGGAGGATCTCCCGGGCCTGAATCTCCAGGTCACTGGACTGGCCGTAGCCGCTTTCCACGGCCGGCTGGTGGATCAGGATCCGCGAGTTGGGCAGCGCCATCCGCTTTCCCGTGGTGCCGGCGGCCAGCAGCACCGCGGCCGCGGACGCCGCCTGGCCCAGGCAGAACGTCTGGATTTCGGGCTGGATGTACTGCATGGTGTCGTAGATCGCCATCATCGACGTCATCGACCCGCCGGGCGAGTTGATGTACATCAGGATGTCACGGTCGGGGTCGATCGACTCCAGCGTGATCAGCTGCGCCATCACGTCGTTGGCCGACGCGTCGTCGATCTGCACCCCCAGGAAGATGATCCGCTCCTCGAAGAGCTTGTTGTACGGGTTCATCTCCTTGATCCCGTACGACGTCCGCTCCACGAAGGACGGCAGCACGTACCTGGATTCGGCCGGCTGCCACAGCCCTGCTGCGCGGCCCGGCCGGTTGCCTGCGTTCACGGTGAACTCCTCCGCTCCGGTCCTGCTCAAGAGACCGGCCCTTCCGACGGGACCTCGAGGGCACTGCGGATCACCCGGTCCACGAATCCGTAGTCCTTGGCCTCATCCGCGGTGAACCAGCGGTCCCGGTCCGAGTCGATCTCGATCTGCTCGACGGTCTGGCCGGTGTGCATCGCGATGCGCTCGGCCAGCGTGCGCTTCAGGTACAGGATCTGCTCGGCCTGGATCCTGATGTCGGTCGCGGTGCCGCCGATCCCGCCGTGCGGCTGGTGCATCAGGATCGACGCGTGCGGCATCGCGTAGCGCTTGCCGGCCGCGCCGGCGCAGAGCAGGAACTGGCCCATGGACGCGGCCATGCCCATCGCGTACGTGGCGACGTCGTTCGGCACGTACTGCATGACGTCGTAGATGGCCATGCCCGCGGTGACCGAGCCCCCCGGGGAGTTGATGTAGAGGCTGATGTCCCGCTTGTCGTCCTCCGCGGCGAGCAGGATCAGCTCCGCGCAGACCCGGTTGGCCAGGTCGTCATCGACCTGCTGGCCGAGCACGACGATCCGGTGCCGCAGCAGGCGCTGGAACAGCTGCTCGCCCAGGAGGTTGGGCGGGGCTTCCGCGACGCGCGCCACCAGGGGCGCCAGCGGGTCATCAGGGGCGGGCGTAGTCACGATGCCCTCCTCGCTTTCTTATTTCTTATCTCTGCGCGATGTCGTTGGCCATGTCTGCGCTGGTGTCGTTGCAGTGACGATAACCCGCGGCCAGGGCCGGGTAGTCCGCTGCCGGCGCCTGTTCGCTGTGGGCGCAGGCTCGCGGCGCGTCACCGGGGCTGCGGGGCACGGTAACCCCGCCGCGACCCGGGCGATCGGGTCACGAGGCCGGCTACGAGTCCTCGCCGTCGCCGGAGTCGTCAACGGAGTCGCTGGCGCCGTCCCCCTCCTCCAGGGCCTCCAGGTCCGCCTCCTCCAGGGCCTCCAGGTCCGCCTCGCCCACGGCCTCCAGGTCCGCCTCGTCCAGGTCCGCCTCATCCAGGTCCGCCTCATCCAGGGCTTCCTCGGCCGCCTCGTCGGCCTTGAGGTCGATCTTCTGCCCCGACTCGTCGGTGATGGAGGCCCGCTCGGTGAGCAGCGTGAGCGCCTTGCCGCGCAGCACGTCCGCGGCGACCGCGGCGAGCTGGCCCCGCTCGGACAGGTCCTTGGCCAGGCGGTCGGGCGGGACGCCCATCCGGTAGGCCTGCTCGGTCACGTAAGCGGCCAGCTCTTCCTGGCTCACGCCGAGCTCTTCGGCGGCCGCCAGCTTGTCCAGGATGAACCCGGCCTTGACGCTGCGCCGGGCGTCCTGCGCGAACTGCTCGTCGAGCTGCTCGGCGGAGGAGCCGATGGCCTCGAGGTACTCCTCCATGGTGTTGCCCGAACGCTCCAGCCGGTCGCTGAGCGACTCCCTGCGGCTGGCGGTCTCGCGGTCGACCAGGTCCTCGGGCAGCGGGATGTCGACCCTGTCCACCAGCGCGTCCAGCGCCCGCTCCCTGGCCTGTCCCGCCTGGCCGGCCCGGCGCATGCGCTCAAGCTGGGCCCTGGTGCCGGCCCGCAGCTGGCCGAGGGTATCGAACTCGCTGGCGGACTGGGCGAAGTCGTCGTCGAGCTCGGGCAGCTCCTTGACCTTGACGCTCTGGACGGTCACGGTCACCTGAGCCAGCTTGCCTGCTTGCTTGCCGCCGGCCAGCAGGGCGGGGAACGTCTTGGTCTCGCCCGCGGACATCCCGGTCAGGGCCTCGTCGAGCCCGTCGAGCATCTGCCCGCTGCCGACCTCGTAGGAGACGCCGTTGGCCTGCGCGTCCTCGGCTGCCTTCCCGTTCACCTCGGCGGACAGGTCGATCGAGACGAAGTCGCCCTCGGCGGCCGGCCGGTCGGCGCCCTTGAGCGAGGCGAACCTCTCCCGCAGCGCGCCGATGTACTCCTCGACCTGGTCCGGGGTGACGTCGGCGTTGTCGACCGTCACCGGCAGCCCGTCGATGGCGGGCAGGTCGAACTTCGGCCGGACGTCAACCTCGGCGGTGAACGCGAGTTCCTGGCCGTCGTCGAGCTTGGTGATCTCCAGGTCCGGCTGGCCGAGCGCGTAGACGTCGTGCTCCTCGAGCGCCTTGCCGTACAGCTGCGGGACGGCGTCGTTCACCGCCTGCTCGAGCACGGCTTCGCGCCCGATCCGCTGGTCGATGACGCGCGGCGGGACCCGCCCCGGGCGGAAGCCGGGTATCCGGACCTGCCGGGCGACCTCGCGATACGCCCGGTCCACGTTCGGCTTCAGCTCATCGAACGGAACCTCGATGGTGAGCCGGACTCGGGTCGGGCTCAGCTCTTCGACGTCGGTCTTCACGTCGGGGTCACTCCTCGGCTCCCCTCCCGGGCGGGCATCGTCCCGCGACCCGGGCACAGGTGGTTACGCACGGCGACTGGTCACGCACGGCTAGGCCGCCAAGTCTAGGGCAGTCCGGGCTCAGCCGTGCAGCTGCCGGTACGGGCCGTCGGCGCGGATCAGCTCGCGGTGCGTGCCGCGCTGCGCCACCTGGCCCCGGTCCAGCACGATGATCTCGTCGACCTGGTCGAGCCCTTCGAAGTCGTGGGTGATGAGCAGGGTGGACCGGCCCGCGGTGGCGGCGAGCAGGTCGGCGGTGAGCGCGGACCGCGCCTCGGGGTCGAGGTGGGCCGTGGGCTCGTCGAGGATCAGCAGGTCCGGGTCGGCCAGCAGCGCCCGGGCCAGGGCGAGCCGCTGCCGCTCCCCGCCGGACATGGCCGCGCCCCGGGGGCCGACGCGGGTGTCCCAGCCGCGGGGCAGCGACTGGATCCAGGGCAGCAGCCGGGCGGCCGCCGCCGCGGCGGCCAGCTCGTCGTCGCTCGCGCCGGGCCGGGCCAGGCCCAGGTTGTCCCGGACGGTGGCGTCGAAGATGTGCGGGTCCTGGGGGCAGCCGCCGATCACCGCGCGTACGTCGTCGGCGGCGTAGCTGGCCAGGCCGGCACCGTCGGGGTCACCGGAGGCGCCGGCCAGGGTGACCGAGCCGCCGGCCGGGTCCCAGAAGCGCAGCAGCACGGCGGCCACCGTGGACTTGCCCGCGCCGTTGGGGCCGACCAGCGCCACCCTGCGCCCGGGCGCCAGGTCAAGGTCGAACCCGTCCAGCGCGAACGGCCCGTCGGACTGGTACCGGACCTGCACGCCGCGCATACGCACCCGCACGGGCCCGGCGGGCAGCGGGCGGGGCGCCACGGGGTCGCGGACCGGGTCCGGCGCGTCGAGGACCGCGCCGATCCGGCGCGCCGAGGCGCGGGCCTCGCCGAGCTGCAGGGCGGCCGCAGGCAGGGCGGTGACGGCCTCGAAGGCGGCCAGCGCGGTGAGGGTCACCACGGCCAACGGCACCCGGGTCAGCGTGCCGTCGGCCACGGCCGCCACGCCCAGGACCAGGACCCCCCACACGGTGAGCCCGGACACCGCGGTCATCAGCCCGCTGCCCAGGCCGGCCGCGGCGGCCGAGCGCCGGGCCAGCGAGGTCAGCTGCCGGTCGGCCGCGGCCACCGCGGCCAGGCCGCTGTCCTGCGCGCCGAACGCGTGCAGCTCGGCAGCGCCGGACAGCAGGTCGGTCAGGGTCGCGCCGAGCTCGCCGCGCGCCGGAGCGGTGACCCGGGCGGCGCGGCGCGAGGCCGCGACGGCCAGGGCCGGGACCACGACCCCGGCCGTCACCAGGCCCAGGGCGAGCACGCCGGCTGCCGGGGCGAGGATGAACAGGCACGCGGTCACCGCGCCCGCGCCGACCAGCGCCGCGGCCAGCGGCGGGCCGATCCCGCGCAGGAACAGGTCCTGGGTGGCGTCCACGTCGCTGATCAGGCGGGCCAGCAGGTCGCCGGAGCGGAAGGCGGCCAGCCCGGCCGGGGCCAGCCGCTCCAGCCGCCGGTAGATCGCCACCCGGATGTCGGCCAGGATCCGGAACGCGACGTCGTGCGAGGTCAGCCGCTCGAGGTAGCGGAACACGCCCCGCCCGACCGACAGGCCGCGGACCGCGACGATGGCCACGGAGAGCACGATGATGCTGGGATGCTCGGACGCCCGGGCCAGCAGGAACCCGGACACGGCCAGCAGGGCCACGCCGCAGCCGGTGGCCGCCGCGCCGGCCAGGACCGACGCCAGCAGCTGGCCGCGCATCGGCCGGGCCAGCCGGAGCAGGCGCAGCAGGGGACGGCGCGCGGCCGCGGTCATGGGATCACCGTCATAACGGGCACGCCGGCCGGCCCGGCGGGTCCCGCCGGGGACGGCAGCGCCGGGGAGACCAGCGCCCCCCGGTCCAGGCGGATGACGCGGGTGGCCACCGCGGGCAGGCCCGAGCCGTGGCTGACCAGGACCACGGTGCGGCCGGCCAGCACGGTCTGGAGGGCCTCGGCGACCTGCCGGGTGCTGGCCGGGTCCAGGTGCGCGGCGGGCTCGTCGAGCAGCAGCAGCGGCGCGTCCCGCAGGAACGCCCGGGCCAGCGCTATCTTCTGCCGCTGGCCCGCGGACAGCCGCCGCGCGCGCTCCCCGAGCACGGCCTGGTACCCGCCCGGTAGGGCCTCGATGAACTCCGCCGCGCCGGCCAGCCGGGCCGCCTGCCCGATCGCTTCCGGGCTGGCGCCCGGCTGGCCGAGCGCGATGTTGTCGGCCACGCTGCCGGCGAACAGGTGCGGATGCTGGGGCACCCAGGCGATCTGGGCGCGCCACCGGTCGTCGTCGGCCGGGACCAGGCCGGCGCCTCCGGCCCGGATGGTGCCCGCGTCCGGCCGGACGAACCCGAGCAGCAGCGCCAGCAGGGTGCTCTTGCCCGCGCCGCTCGGCCCGGTCAGCAGGATGCGCTCCCCCGGCCGGATCGTCAGGTTCACCTCGTCCAGCACGGGCTGGCGCCGTCCGGGATAGGTCACGGTGATCCCGCTCAGCGTCACCTCCTCGGCCCGCAGGTCCGCGGTCGCGGCCGGGCGGGCCGGGGCGGCGGGCGCCCCGCCGGCCGAGGCGGCGGTGCCGGGCTCGGTGTCGAGGATCTCCAGGACCCGCCCGGCCGCGGCGGAGCCCTCCATGCTGGCGTGGAACTGGGCGCTGACCGACCGCAGCGGCAGGAAGGCCTCGGGGGTCAGCAGCAGCACCAGCAGCGCGGTCTGGTACCCCAGGTGGCCGTACAGCAGCCGCAGCCCCACCTCCACCGCGACCAGGGCGGTGGCGACCGAGGCGGCCAGCTCGAGCACGAGCGCGGACAGGAACGCCACCCGGAGCACGGACATCGTGGTGGCCCGGTACTCGCCGGTGACCTTCCCGATCACTTCTTCCTGCACCCTCGCCCGGCCGAAGATCTTGAGGGTGGGCAGGCCCTCGACCACGTCGAGGAAGTGCCCGGCCAGGGTGGCGAGCAGCCGCCACTGCCGCTGCGTACGGGCCTTGGTGTGCCAGCCCACCAGCACGGCGAACAGCGGGATCAGCGGCAGCGTGACGGCGATGATGAGCGCGGAGATCCAGTCCGCGGCGGCCACCCGGGCCAGCACCGCGATGGGGACCGCGACCGCCAGGATCAGCTGCGGGACGTAGCGTGCGAAATACGGGTCGAGCCCGTCCAGTCCCCTGGTGGCCAGCACGGTGATCTCGCCCGTCTGCTGGCCGCCCAGCCAGGCCGGGCCGAGCCGCAGGGTGCGGGCGGCCAGCGCGCGCCGCAGCTGCGATTTGACCGTGGCCGCGGCCCGCAGCGCGGCGACCTCTCCGCCGTACGACACCGCCGCGCGGGCCATAACCACGCCCAGCAGCGCCAGCAGGGTGCCCCACAGCGGGGCCGCGCCGGGGCTGGTGCGCGCCGCCGTCGCGAGCGCGTGAGCCAGCAGGCCCGCCTGGGCCAGGATCAGGGCCGTGGCCGCGAGCCCCAGGCCGACCGCGGTGATCAGGTAGCCACGGGCGGCCCGGGCGTGACGCAGCAGGCGCCGGTCAACGGGCGACGCCACCTATCACCTCGCCCGGGTGACTGAGCCGCCGCGGCCACCCGGCATCATGACGTCTTCTTCCTCCCGCAGGTGCTGGTCGGCGCCAGTCCATCAGCCCCGGCGCCCGGCGCGCGCCACCCCGGGCGGGTGATCCGGGATGGCGCGGGCCGGGCGCGGCGGGAAATGATGGCGCGATCGGGATAGGCTGGCGCTTCCCTCGGAGGAATGGGTGCCGGAGAACTGGGTGCCGGAGAACAAGGCGCACCGCCCCTCGGCCGGGGCGCGCGCGGCGGCCGTGGTGGCGCTGCTCGCCCTGGTGGCCGCCGCCGGGCTGGTGCTGATCGGCGTGGTGCGGCACTTCGCGGCCGTGCTGGCGGGCCTGGCCTGCCTGGCCATCTGCGTCATCGCGGGCTGGTACGCGGTGTCGAGGCGCGGGGTCGTGCGGGTCATCGCCGTGATCGTCGCGGTCGCGGCGGTGGCGGGCCTGATCACGAGCCTGGTGTTCGAGGACTACCACGGGCTCGCGGTGCTCGGGCTCCTCGTCGTGGCCGCGGTATCGGTGGTGTCGGCGCGCTACGCGTTGCGGGCACCGGCGCAGCGGGCCCACCTGGCGGCCATGAACGCGACGCCGGTGGCGCCCGCCGGGCATCCCGTGCTGATCATGAACCTGAAGTCGGGAGGCGGGAAGGCCGAGAAATTCCGGCTGGCCGAGGAGTGCGAGAAGCGGGGCATCGAGCCCATCGTGCTGCAACCCGGGGACGACCTGCTCCAGCTGGCCGAGGACGCCATCGCGCGCGGCGCGGACGTGATCGGCATGGCCGGCGGCGACGGCTCCCAAGCGCTGGTCGCGACCGTGGCCAGCCGCCGTAACGTGCCGCACGTGTGCGTGCCCGCCGGGACCAGGAACCACTTCGCGCTCGACCTGGGGCTGAACCGCAACGACGTGGTGGGCGCGCTGGACGCGTTCGGGGACGCGGTCGAGCGCCAGATCGACCTCGCCTCGGTCAACGGCCGGATCTTCGTCAACAACGCGTCGCTCGGCCTGTACGCGAAGGTGGTCCAGTCGCCCGAGTACCGCGACGCCAAGATGAGCACGGCCGCGTCGATCCTGCCGGAACTGCTCGGGCCGCAGGCAAAACGGCTCGACCTGCGCTTCCGCGGACCCGACGCCTACTACCCGACCGCCGACCTGATCCTGGTGTCCAACGACCCGTACCAGATGGACCACCTGGTCGAGGTGGGTACGCGGCAGCGGCTGGACCTTGGCGTGCTCGGGATCGTCGCGGCCAGGATCGCCGACGCGGCGCAGGCCAGCCGGTTCGTGGCGCTGGAGGCGGCCGGCCGGGTCCGCCGCTTCCCGGGCTGGCTCGAGTGGAGCGCCCCGCAGTTCGAGGTCGACTCGGGCGCTCCGGTGGAGATCGGGATCGACGGCGAGGCCCTGCAGATGGATCCTCCCCTGGTCTTCGCGTCGCTGCCGAGCGCGCTGCGGGTCCGCCTGCCCAGCAGCGTGGTGCACCCGTCCCGGGCGCGGCCCGTGCGGCTGCTGTCCGGCTCCACGATCGCGCAGCTGGCCCTGGTGGTCGCCGGGCGGTACGGCTGATGACCACGCCGCCGGGCCCCGGGCCGCTCATGGACGCCGCGAGCTTCGGCGCCCTGTACCAGCGATTGCGGAACGCGTCGGCCTGGGGACCCGCCGACCGGCGCGGCGGGCTGAACTACATCACGCCGGAGCAGGTGCTGGCCGCAGCCGGCGAGGTCAGGCTGGGCCGGACGGTGACTCTCGCCGCGCCGATCGAGACCCGCGTGGCGCCCGACAACCCGGATCCTGCCGTGCACGTGATGACCAGCCCCGCCGGGGACCAGGCCGACCCGGACGGGCTGTCGTTTGCCACCGACCGGCTGGCCATGAACATTCACGGGAACGCCGACAGTCACATCGACGCCCTGTGCCACGTCATCTACCAGGCCAGGCTCTACAACGACGTACCCGCGGACACCGTCGGCGCGACCGGGGCCGCCGAGCTGTCCATCCAGATCGCACGCAACGGGATCGTCGGCCGCGGCGTCCTGCTGGACATCCCGCGGCTGCGCGGGATTCCCTGGCTGGAGCCGGGTGACCACGTGACCGCCGGCGACCTGATCGGGGCCGCCGAAGCGCAGCAGGTGCGCGTCGGCCAGGGCGACCTGCTGCTCGTCCGGGTCGGGCACCGCCAGCGCCAGGCCGAGCTCGGCCCCTGGGACTCGGCCCGAGCCCGCGCCGGGCTGCATCCCGAGGCACTGGAGCTGGTGGCCGAGCGCCGGGTCGCCGTGCTGGGCAGCGACAGCAACAACGACACCTTCCCCAGCGCGGCCGAGGGCGTCGACTTCCCCGTGCACGTGCTGGCCGTCAACGCGATGGGCCTGCACCTGCTCGACTGGCTGCAGCTCGACGACCTGGCCGGGCTCTGCGAGGAGGCGGGCCGCTGGTCGTTCTGCTGCGTGGTCGCGCCGCTCCGGCTGGTCCGGGGCACCGGCTCCCCGGTCAACCCGATCGCGATCCTGTGACGCCCGCCGAGTTCCGCTGATTCAGCGGTGATCCCCGTCGGCGGCAGCGCCGCCCGGGGCTACGCCTCCGGCATCTCCACGACGGCGGGTGCCTCGACCACGACGGCCTTAGTGCCGTTCTGCCACGCGCCGACCCCGGCCGAGGCCGCCGCCCTGGCCTGCGCCCACTTGACCCTGGCCAGCTCGCTCGGTGGCACCTCCATCTCGCTGATCCACTGCCGGGTGGCCGCGATGAGGTGCAGGCCGCCGACGATCACGCCCGCCAGCGCGATCAGGCCGCCGACGGCGACCAGCGATCCGCCGGTTATCAGTGGCGCGCTGCGTACCTGGGGCCAGTTACTGCTGCTGCTGACTTCGTTGAGTTCGTCGCTGTCAGTCATGGCACCGTCCCTGAACGTCGGTCCGTGAAGGACACTGTCCCGCGCGGAGGGGATAGTGACATCATCCCTGCCGGGTGATTACCCGGCGGAGTCAGGGGGCGGTCACGAATCGGGCACGGCGGTCAGCCCGGCCTGGGCCACTTCCATGTCCTGGCTGTAGTGGCCGCCGCTGACCCCGATGCCGCCGACGACGCTGTCCCCGATCTTGATCGGGTACCCGCCGCCGAAGACGATCAGCCGGTCGATGCCAGGGGCCGCGCCCATGGCCAGGGGCGGGTCGCCCTTGACGAAGTCGTGCCACGCGTCGGTGGCCATGCCGAACCCGACCGCGGTGTAGGCCTTGTCCTGGGCCACCTGGACCGACAGCAGGGCGGCGCCGTCCATGCGGCTGAACGCCTTCAGCACTCCGCTCTCGTCGACGACGGCGATCACGAACGGGTGGCCCATCTCGGCCGCCTTCCGCTCGGCCGCGTCGATCATCGCCCGGGCCAGCTCCGCGGTCACGCTAGGCCGCTCAAACGTCGCTGCCATCCCTAACCTCCCAGCTCCGGCCCGGGCGCGGCGTGCTCAGCGGCGGCGTCCTTCGCGACGTACCGCCGCTCGATCTCGCGCACCTCGGGCAACCCGATGAAATCGGTGAACTCGCCGAACGACGGCAGTTCGCCCATGGCCGCAGCCGGCGTTCCCGCCTGCGCGATCTCCCGCAGTATCCCCCGCATGGCGGCCGTGGCGGCCAGCAACGTGCTGATCGGGAAGATCACGATCCGGTATCCGAGCTCGGTCAGCCGGCCGAGGCTGATCGGCGGGGTCTTGCCTCCCTCCGCCCAGTTGAACAGCAGCGGCACGCCGGGGAAGGCCCGCGCCGCCTCCTCGGCCTCGCGCTCGGACAGCACGGCCTCGATGAACAGCACGTCGGCCCCGGCTTCGCGGTACAGGCGCCCGCGTTCGAGGGCGCTGTCCAGGCCTTCGACGGCGCGCGCGTCGGTCCGGGCGATGATCACGAACTCGGGCTGCGCCCGCGCCTCGGCCGCGGCCCGGATCTTTTCGGCCATCTCCTGCGGCGCGATGACGAGCTTGCCCTCCATGTGGCCGCACTTTTTCGGCGCCACCTGGTCCTCGATATGGATCGCGGCCACCCCGGCGGCCTCGTAGGCGCCGACGGTGCGGATCACGTTCAGCGGGTTGCCGTAGCCGGTATCGGCGTCGGCGATCACCGGGATGTCCACGCACGCGGCGATCCGCCCGGCGTTGCCGGCCATCTCGGTCATGGTCAGCAGCCCGACGTCGGGCCGCCCGAGCAGCGCGGCCGAGGTCCCGAACCCGGTCATGTACACCGCCGGGAACCCGGCCTCCTCCACCAGCCGGGCGGCCAGCGGATCGAACGCGCCCGGGGCCACGATGGTCTGGCCGGACTCCAGCAGCGCGCGCAGCCGGGCCGCTCCCCCGGGGCGCCGGGTCAGTCGACCGGTCACTCCCCCGCCGCGCGGCGCCGGCGCGCCTCGACCTCGTCGGCCCGGGCCCGCGAGGCCGGGACGCCGCCGATGCCCCAGTTCTCCGCCGGGATCTCGGTGATGTAGGTGCGGACCCGGTCCAGGGGCGAGTCGATGATCTCCGCCACCAGGCTGGCCACCCGGGAGTGCAGTTCCTCGATCACCTCCGGCGGCCGTCCTTCCAGGATGTCGATTCGCACGAGCGGCACGGCGGCCTCCTTTGCGCTCTTGGGGTCTTGACGCTCCGGTCCGGCTCAGGACCAGTCCGGTACCTCATCCGACGGCGGGATGTGTACCTCGGTGACCCGGTTGCGGTAGGACACCAGCGCGGTCCCGCCGCCCTTGCGGATCTTGACCCGGATCTCCTCGGTGTTCAGCGGCTCGCCCGGGTCATACCCGTGCGCCCAGGTCGCGAACGCGCGCATCGGCCCGGAGTGCGTGGCGGCCAGGATCCGGGTGCCCGGCGACTCCTGCACGAGCCGGTTGATCCCGCGCCAGAACCGGCGCACGCACGCCTGCGGCGGCTCGAAGTACATCATCGGGACCTGCAGCCAGGTCTGGATCGGGTCCGCGCCGCCGAACTGGATCCGGTAGAAGCGGTCGATCTCGACCATCCACCGCGGCCGCTCGCCGATGGCCATCCGCTCGAACCGCTCCATGGTCGCGTGGTACTGGCGGAACGCCGAGGTGATGTCGCGGACCCCGTCCGGGGTCCACACCCCGAAGTTGCGCATCTCGGGAATCGGCTCCGGCTCGCTGACCTCGGCGGTGATGCCGAACAGCACCAGGGCGTCGGTCATCCCGCGGTACAGCTGGTCGGCGGTCTGCCGGGCCCGGCTGGTCTGCGCGCAGACGATCCGCACCCGCTCGCCGGGGTTGACCCGCCGGGCCAGCTCGTGGCCGCGGCGGTGCGCCTGCCAGGCCCCCATCCCGGTCAGCCCGGCGTCGGCCGAGTACCCCTGGGTGACGCCGTGCCGGATGATGCTGACCTCGGCGACGATCTGCTCGCTGCCGCGGCGCTCCAGCGGGGCGGCGATCTCCTTGCCCCGGGTCACCTCGGCCAGCGCGGGCGTGAACGTCTGGCCGCCCGCGGTCACCAGGTCCGGCGGGCCGACCTCGGGCGCCTCGGCCGCGTCCGGCCCGGCCCGGCTCTGCGGCGCGGTGGCCGTCCGCTCGCGGAACCGGCGCAGGTACAGCGGAACGCCCGGGCTGCCGTCCTCGGGGCCAGGCTCCGGCTCGGACGGCTCCGCGGCCGCCGCGCGCCGCTGCTGGTAGCGGGCCAGGTAGGCGGGGGCCTCGTACCGGTCGGTGGCGGACATCAGCTATGCACCGTGAAGAAGCGCTCGTTGACCTCGCGGGAGTAGTAGAACATCGCCCGCCCCATCTCCTCCTCGGTCCAGGTGATCGGCTCGAAGTCCGGGTCCACCCAGTAGCCGCCGGTGAACAGCTCATTGCGGTTCCCGACCGGGTCGAAGAAGTAGGTGGTATAGCCCCGGGTGACGCCGTGCCGGGTCGGCGCGACGTCGATGTCCACGCCGTAGTAGGCCAGCGTGTCCGCGGCCTCCCGGATCGCGTTCCAGTCGTCCAGCCAGAAAGCGAAGTGGTGCAGCCCCCGGTTGGGCCCGGTCACCATCGCGATGTCGTGCGGGCTGTGCGACCGCTCCAGCCAGGTGGCCAGCTGGTGCCCGTCGTTGGCCAGGATCTGCTCGGTGAGCCGGAAGTCCAGCAGCTCGCGGAAGAACCGGGTGGTCTCGTCGACGTCCTCGGCGGTGATGAAGATGTGGTCCAGCCGCGGCGGCGCAATGCCGACCAGGTTCTGCGGCCGCGGCGGCGGGTTGGTCAGCGGCAGCATGTTGCCGACCTTCTGCATGCCGTGCACCAGCTCGACCACGTGCCCGGACGGCGCGTCGAACCGGATCGCCTCGCCCCACCCGGGGCCGAGCTCGCGCGCGGCGTACCGCTTGACCGCGGTGCCGGCCGATTCCAGCCGGCCGGCGTAGAAATCCAGGTCCCCGGGCTCGGCGACCTTGAACGACATGTGGTCGAGGCCGTAGCTGGGAGCCTGGCGCAGCACCACCGAGTGGTGCTCCTGCTCGTCCCAGCACTTCAGGAAGATCCGCTCGCCCTCCCGGGCCGTCTCCAGCAGGCCGAGCACCTCGGTGTAGTAGGCGGCGCACAGCTCCAGGTCCGGGGTGCGGACCTCGACGTGCTGCAGCCGCAGGATCCGGTCGCTCATCGCGGCCTCCTCAAGTGTGCATGGTCAGGAAGCGCTGGCTGAGCACGTTCTCGTAGTAGAACAGCCCCTTGCCGAAGTTGTCCTCGGTCCAGGTGATCGCCTCGAAGTCCGGGTCGGGCTTGTATCCGCCGGTGAACACCTCGTTGCGGATGCCCAGCGGGTCGAAGAAGTAGATGGTGTTGCCGCGGGTCACGCCGTGCCGGGTCGGGCCCTGGTCGATCTGCACCCCGTTGAACGCCAGGACGTCGGCGGCCTTGCGGATCGAGTCCCAGTCGTCCAGCCAGTACGCCCAGTGGTGCAGCGCCCCGTTCGGGCCGTTGACCACCGCGATGTCGTGCACCCGGCCCGAGCGCTGCAGCCAGATGCCGAGCTGGTGCCCGTTGCCGTCGAGGACCTGCTCGGTGAGCCGGAAGCCGAGCACGTCACGGAAGAACGCCCCGGTCTCGGCGACCTCCTCGGCGTGAATCAGCATGTGGTCCAGGCGGGGCGGCGCGATGCCGGGCAGGCCGGGCGGCGGGACGGGCGCGGGGTTGTGCTTGCCGAGCAGGTTGCCGACCCGCTCGATGTCCCACACCAGCTCCATGGTCTGGCCGGACGGGATCTCGAACCGGATCGACTCGCCCTGCCCGACCGACGCGCCCCGGCTCACCCGGGTGACGGGGCAGCCGTACCGCTCGACCGCCTTCTCCAGCTCGCCCAGGTCGTCCTCGGCCTCGACCCGGAAGCTGAACAGGTCGAGCCCGGTGCGCGGGTTGTAGCGCAGCCGCAGGCTGTGATGGTCTTCCTCATCCCAGCACTTGAAGTAGACCGCGTCGGCGGTGCGCTCGGTCACCGACAGGCCCATGACCTCGGTGTAGTAGGCGACAGACAGGTCCAGGTCCGGGGTCCGGACGTCGACGTGGGCCAGGCGCAGGACGCCCATCGCGCCCCCCTCCTCTGCGAACCCTTGTCATCCGCCGATGCGCTAGCGTGCGCGGGCAGTCATTGCGCGGATGAAAAGCGTTCATTCTTGACGCTTCGACCGTACCCGGACTAGCGTTCCGTATAAAGGGCAATCGTTCCGGAAATAGGAACGATCGACTATCCCGAACGGAACGTCTCGTGGCCGGTCCCGAGCAGATGCGCCAGGCGGTCGCGGGCTACGTGGCGGCGATCCACCGCAGCTACCTGGCCCAGGCCGACACCTTCCCGCCCGCGGTGCGGGGCGCCATGCCGCTGCTCGCGGCCGGCCGGTTCTCGGTGGCCGCGGCCGCCGCCCGCAACCTGCACCTGATCGCCACCACCGAGCCCCTCGGCCCGCCCCGGGGCCAGGAGGTCGAGCTGGCCGCCCGGGACGACGGCCTGGCCTGGACCGTGCGGTTCTTCGACCCGGTCGTGCTGCCCGCCCTCGGGCTGGTCGACGAGACCGCCGAGGCGCCGGCGTTCGCCGAGGTCCGGCGGCTGCTCGGGGTGGCCACGGTGCTTTACCACCTGACCGCGTCGCCCGGGGCCACGTTCAGCCCGCACAACGCCGCCCACGTCGGCACCGGGCTGGCCAGCGGGCACACCGCGGCGGCGCGGGACTTCGAGGTCATCAGGCAGCGGGCCCGCGGCCGGGAGGACCTGGTAGACGAGCTGGCCGGCGCGGCCGCCGCCGGGCTGCGCCGGGCCCAGGCGCTGCTGGCCGCCGCGATCGCGCCGCGCGACGCGGTGCTGGCCGAGCTGGCCGCGGCCGACCCGGCCCCCGACCCCGACCAGGTGCGCGGTGCGCTGCTGGCCAGCATGGGGGGACGCACCCAATGGTCCCCGGACGCGGGCCAGCCGGAGGCCGGCCGGTGAGCGACGCCGCCCTGACCACCGTGCAGAACGCGGCCCGGCTGCTCAAGGCGTTCCTGTCCCGGGACGAGCTGCTGGGCCCCTCCGAGCTCGGGCGCCGGCTCGGCCTGGGCAAGAGCACCGTGCACCGGCTGCTGGTCACGCTGACCGCCGAGGGCCTGCTCGAGCAGGACCCGCGCACCGGCGGCTACCGGCTGGGCATCGTGATGTTCGAGCTGGGCGAGGCGGTGCGGGTGCACATGGACCTGCACGCCGCCGCGGCGCCGGTCCTGGCCATGCTGCGCGGCCAGACCCGCGAGACGGCGCAGGTCGGAGTGCTGGACCGGGGCGAGGTCGTGTACGTGGACCGGCTGGAGAGTTCGTACACGCTGCGCCTGTTCACCGAGACCGGGCGGCGGGTACCCGCGCACTGCAGCAGCTCGGGCAAGGTGCTGCTGGCGTTCCTGCCCGCGCAGGCCCGCGCGGACCTGCTCGACGGCCGGCCGCTCCCCGCGCTCACCCCGGACACGATCACCAACCCGCGGGCGCTGGACGCGGAACTGGACCGAGTCCGGGCCCGGGGCTGGGCCGAGGCGGTCAACGAGCGCGAGATCGGGGTGGCCTCGATCGCCGCGCCGGTCCGTGACCACCGTGGTGACGTGGTCGCGGCCATCAGCATCGGCGCGCCGGTCATCCGGCTGGGCGCGGCCCAGCGGCGCCGGCTCGCCCGCCCGGTCATGGAGGCGGGCGACGCGGTGTCCCGCAGGCTCGGCTGGCCGGGGTCCGCGACCACCGGAGGGGTAACCCATGCCGATCTCTGACCCGCACGCGGCGGCCGCGATCCTGTACGAGGCGCGCCGCACCGCCATCCCGGTCGAGCCGTTCACCGACAACGACCCCGGCCTGGACCTGGCCGACGGTTACGTGGTGCAGCAGCACCTGGTCCGGATGCTGCTGGCGGACGGCGAGCGGATCGCAGGCTACAAGGTGGGCCTGACGTCCAGGCCGATGCAGCAGATGGCCGGCGCCGGCTCGCCGGACTACGGCCCGGTGCTCGCCTCCACCGTGTACCCGAGCGGCGCGCAGGTGCCGATGTCCCGGTTCATCCAGCCCCGGATCGAGGCCGAGATCGCGTTCGTGCTCGGCGAGCGGCTGGAGGGGCCCGGGATCAGCGTGGCCGACGCCAGCCGGGCCACGGCCGGGGTGGCCGCCTCCATGGAGATCATCGACTCCCGGATCGTGGGCTGGCGGGTCAAGCTCGCGGACACGGTCGCCGACCTGGCCGCGGGCGGCGCGGCCGTGCTCTCCAGCCGGATCGTGCCGCTGGCCGGCCTGGACACCCGGCTGATCGGGGTGATGCTCACCCGCAGCGGCGAGCTGGCCGGCACCGGCGCGGGCGCGGCCGCGCTGGGCGACCCGCTCACCGCGCTGGCCTGGCTGGCCAACACGCTGGGCGAGCACGGGATCGCGCTGGAGCCCGGGCAGCTGGTGATGACCGGGTCGATGCACGCCGCGGTGCCGATGGCCGCCGGCGACGTCTTCCGGGCGGATTTCGACCGGCTCGGCCCGGTCACGGTGCGAGTAACGGAGACTGAATGACCGAAGACCTCAGCGAGCTGGCCGCCCGGCTGGCCCAGGCGGCCGGCGACCGCACGCCGATCGCGCCGCTGTCCGACGAGCTCCCCGGGCTGGACGCGGCGGCCGGGTACGCGATCCAGGCGCTGGCCCGGGAGCAGGCCGGACCGCTGGCCGGCTGGAAGCTCGGGGTGACCTCGCGGGCCAAGCAGGCCCAGGCCGGGATCCACGAGCCGGTGCGCGGGTTCCTGGCCCGCGCGAACGCGCTGGACCTGGGCGAGCCGCTGGCCACCGGCGAGCTGATCCAGCCGCGGGCCGAGCCGGAGATCGTGTTCATCCTGGGCCGGGACCTGTCCGGCCCGGCCGTGACCGCGGCCGACGTGCTGGCCGCCACGGCCGGCGTGGCCACGGGCATCGAGATCCTGGACTCCCGCTACCGCGACTACCGGTTCACCATGCCGGACGTGATCGCCGACAACACCTCGGCCGGCCGGTTCGTGGTCGGCGCGCCGGTCCCGCCGGACGGCATCGACCTGCGGCTGGCGGGGGTGGTCCTGGAGCACAACGGCGAGGTGGTGGCGACCGCGGCGGGCGCCGCCGCGCTCGGCCACCCGGCCGCCGCGGTGGCCTGGCTGGCCCGGTCGCTGGCGGCCGCGGGCGAGGGCCTGCGGGCCGGGCAGGTCGTGCTGTCCGGCGGGCTGACCGCGGCGGTCCCGGTCCGGCCCCGGGATGTCGTGGTCGCGAGCATCGACCGGCTCGGCGTAATCGAGCTGGCGGTTACGTAACGTTAGAGACCATGGCCTGGGTGGGGCTCGGCAAGGCGGGCGGGCGCCGTTCCTGGACCGTCAGGCACGGCGGCCGGGTCTTCGCGGTGTTCCTGGTCGAGGAGCGGTGCTACGTGACCGACGCGCGGTGCCCGCACAACGGCGGCCCGCTGGCGCAGGGCTGGATCCGGCGCGACCGGGAGCTGGTCTGCCCCTGGCACTGGTACGCCTACGACCTGGAGACCGGGCAGTGCCGCACCGCCCCGGGCTACCGGCTCGGCTGCTACCCGGTGCAGGAGCGGGACGGCGAGTTCTACGCCGACCTGCCCGAGCCGGCCCCGCACCGCAGCTGGGCCGAGCGCCTGCGCGCCCACGCCCGCGGCGAGGACCCGCCGAGTCAGCCGCGGTAGCCCAGGCGGCGGGAGATTGCGTTCGCGGCCTCGATCACCGGGCCGCAGAACCGGCGCAGCGACGCGCCCCTGACCCGGCTGATCGGCCCGGCCACGCTGATCGCCGCGGTGACGGTGCCGTCCATGCCGCGGATCGGCGCGCCCACCGAGGCCACGCCCGGCTCTCCCTCCTCGACGTTCTCCGCCCAGCCCCGCTGGGCCACGGTGCGCAGCTCGGCGCGCAGCGCCTGCTCGTCGGTGATCGTGCGCGGGGTCATCGCCACCGGCTTCCACTGGGCCAGGCGGGCGTCGAGCGTCTCCGGGGGCAGGCCTGCCAGCAGCACCTTGCCGCTGCTGGTGCAGTGGGCGGGCAGCCGGTGCCCCACCCGGCTGAAGATCCGCAGCGTGTGCGGGCTGTCCAGCCGTTCCACGTACACCGCCTCGAGCCCGTCCAGCACCGCGACCTGGACCGTCTCCCCGGTCCGCTGGCGCAGGCTGACCAGCGCGGGCATGGCCGCCTCGTGCAGGTCGAGGTGCGCGGCCACGACCGCGCCCAGCTCGTAGAGGCCCAGGCCCAGCCGGTACCGGCCGGAAGCGGCGTCGCGCTCCAGCAGCCGCTCCTCGGTGAGCGTGGCGAGCAGCCGGTGCACGGTGCTCTTGCCCAGGCCGAGTCGGCCGGACAGCTCGGTCACCCCTAGCTCCCGGTCCACCCCGGAGAACTCCTTGAGCAGCCGCGCCGCGTTCCGCACCGACGACAGCCGCCCGGGATCGGCCCGCCCGGTCGCCCGGCCTCGGGCGGGCTCCTGATCCGGCCCGGGGTCCGGCCCGGGGTCCGCGGGGGCGGCCACCGCCGGCCGCGACGTCGCGTTCTTCTCCGCGGGAAGGCGGTCTTGCATGCGGAACAGTCTGTTTCTACCGTTGACGCAGGTCAAGCCGCCAGCTCAGGAGGCCCGATGGGCCATATCGTCTGGTTCGAGCGCTACACCAGCGCGGATCGCTGCGCGGTGGGCGGCAAGAACGCCAGCCTCGGCGAGCTGACCTGCGCAGGACTGCCGGTCCCGCCCGGGTTCGCGGTGACCGCCGCGGCATACTCGCGGGCCAGGGACGCGGCGGGGCTGACCGGGCCGCTGGCCGCCTTGGTCGCCGCCGCCGACCCGGACCGGGCGGAATCCGTGGCCGAGACGGGCCGCGCCGCGCGCGGCCTGGTGGCGTCGATGCCGCTGCCCGACCGGCTCGACGCCGAGGTCCGGGAGGCCTACGCGCTGCTGGGCGACCGCTGCTCGGCCCGCGACGTGCCGGTCGCCGTGCGGTCGTCGGCCACCTGCGAGGACCAGCCGGACGCCAGCTTCGCCGGCGAGCACGACAGCTACCTGTGGATACGCGGCGCCGACGACGTGCTCAGCCACCTGCGGCGGTGCTGGGCGAGCCTGTTCACCGACCGGGCCATCTGCTACCGGCGGCAGATGGGCTACCCGGAGACCGGGCTGGCCATGAGCGTCGTGGTGCAGAAGATGGTGCAGCCGCGCGCGGCCGGCGTGGCGTTCACCCTGAACCCCCGGGACGGCGACCGCTCGCAGGTCGCCATCGACGCGAGCTGGGGGTTCGGGGAGGCGGTCGTGGCCGGGGAGGTGAACCCGGACAGCTTCCTGGTGGACAAGGTGATCGGCGAGGTGAGCCAGCGGACCGTCTCGCGCAAGGAGGTGGAGTACCGGCTGACCGGAGCCGACCGGGTGGAACGGGCGCCGGTGGACCAGGCGCGGCAGGGCATCCCGTCGCTGACCGACGAGGAGATCAAGGCCGTCGCGGCGCTCGCGCGCCGGGCGGAGAAGCACTACGGATGCCCGCAGGACGTGGAGTGGGCGGTGGAGGACGGCGCGGGCGCGGCGGGTGCGAGCGCCGCCGTCGTGCTGCTGCTGCAGAGCCGGCCGGAGACCGTGTGGAGCCGCAAGCCCCCGCGCCGGGCGGCCACGACCGGCGGCAGCTACATGGACAGCATCGTGAGCACCCTCGTCGCGCCGCTGCACGCCAAGCGCACGGGCGACGATCACTGAGAAAGGACCAGGCCAATGGCGGACAGGTTCCCGAGCCCGTTTGACATCGCGACCCCTCCCGGCGCGGAGGGCTGGCAGGACCTCTACAGCTACTCGTCGGTGTTCTCTGAGGACCGGCGCGCATACGAGGACTCGATGTTCTGGTTCATGGACGGCGTGCACACGCCCGAGGTGATCCCGCCCTGGGACGCCACCATCCTGGAATTCGCGATCATCGTGCTGTCCCAGTACAACACCCGGCACTACCTGGTGCCGCCCGCGCTCGGCGTGGACATCCGGTTCCTCAACGGGTACATGTACCTGTCCCCGGTCGGGGTCACCGACCCGGCCGAGGTCGAGGCGCGGGTGCCGCAGTTCCTGCAGCGCGCGGGCTACTACTTCGAGCACTGGGACGAGCTCTACGCGGCCTGGATGATCAAGGTCCGGGCGCTGATCGACGAGCTGGAGGAGGTCAGGTTCCAGCCGCTGCCGGAAAGCGAGGACCTCGAGGTCATCACCGAAGGCCGGGGCACCGGCAGCGGGCTCGAGCTCCTGGCGCAGTACAACCGGCTGGTCGAGCTCACGCTCAAGCTGTGGAACTACCACTTCGAGTTCCTCAACCTCGGCTACGTCGCCTACCTCGACTTCTTCGGGTTCTGCAAGCAGGTGTTCCCGTCCATCCCGGACCAGGCCATCGCGAAGATGGTGGCCGGCATCGACGTGGACCTGTTCCGGCCGGACGAGGAGCTCAAGAAGCTCGCGGCGCTGGCGGTCGAGCTCGGCCTGGATGACGCGTTCGACGGCCCGGCGGCCGACGTCCTGGCCCGGCTGGCGGACCGGCCCGGCGGCGCCCGGTGGCTCGAAGCCTGGACGGCGGCGCAGCAGCCGTGGTTCAACTTCTCCGCGGGCAGCGGCTTCTACCACAGCGACAAGGTGTGGGCCGAGCACCCCGACATCCCGCTGGGCTTCATCACCAGCTACATCGCCAAGGTGCGCCGGGGCGAGCAGCTGGAGCGCCCGGCCGAGGCCATCGCGGCCGAGCGGGACCGCGTCGTCGGCGAGTACGCCGAGCTGCTGGGCAGCGACGAGGACCGGGCGGCCTTCCAGGGCAAGCTGGGCCTGGCCCGGACCGTGTTCCCGTACGTCGAGAACCACAACTTCTACGTCGAGCACTGGGGCCACTCGATCATGTGGCGCAAGATGCGCGACCTGGGCGGCATCTTCGTCAAGGAAGGCTTCTTCGCCGATCCGGACGACGTGTTCCTGCTCGGCCGCAACGAGGTGCCGGTGGCCCTGTTCGACATGTACCACGGGTGGGCCGTCGGCTCCCCGGCCCGCGGGCCGAAGTACTGGCCGCAGGAGATCGAGCGCCGCAAGGGCATCATGAACGCGCTGCGCGCCTGGTCGCCTCCGCCCGCGCTGGGCGTGCCGCCCGAGGTGGTCACCGAGCCGTTCACGGTGATGCTGTGGGGGATCACCTCGGAGAGCGTGCAGCAGTGGCTCGGCGGCGCCGACACCGACGGCGGCCTGTCCGGGTTCGCCGCCTCGCCCGGCGTGGCCGAGGGGCCGGCCCGGGTGATCCTGTCCGCCGACGGCG
Source organism: uncultured Actinomycetota bacterium (assembly GCA_963795055.1). Taxonomy (GTDB): domain Bacteria; phylum Actinomycetota; class Actinomycetes; order Streptosporangiales; family Streptosporangiaceae; genus JASHPR01. The sequence goes on along the minus strand of CAWCGJ010000002.1, from coordinate 95,621 downwards.
TCGGCGAGCTCCAGGAGGGCGAGATCCTGGTCGCGCCGCTGACCGCGCCGAGCTGGGCGCCGGTTTTCGGCAAGATCGGCGCGACCGTCACCGACGTGGGCGGGATCATGAGCCACGCCGCCATCGTGTGCCGCGAGTACGGCCTGCCCGCGGTCACCGGCACCGCCTTCGGCACCAAGACCATCAAGACCGGGCAGCGGATCCGGGTGGACGGGAACACCGGCAAGGTGACCATCGTCGGCTGACCGCCCGGGCCGGCCGGGACGAGCCGAACGGACAAGGTAGAAGGGGAACGGGCCGCGATGCTGACGGCGGAGATGAACCAGCAGCTCACCCAGATCGGGCACGGTACGCCGATGGGCGCGCTGCTGCGCCGGTACTGGTACCCGGTGGCGTTCACCCGGGAGCTCGAGGAGTTCCCGGTCAAGCGGACCCGGCTGCTGGGCGAGGATTTCGCGGTGTTCAAGACGCCGAACGGGCGCTACGGGATCCTGCCGGAGGCCTGCCCGCACCGCAAGGCGTCGCTCGCCTACGGCGTCGTGGAGCCCGACGGCCTGCGCTGCCCCTACCACGGGTGGATGTTCGACCACTCCGGGCGGTGCATCGACCAGCCCGCCGAGCGGGACGACACCAACTTCGCCGAACGGGTGCGCGTGGAGGCGGGCCGGGCCCAGGAGCTGGGCGGGCTGGTCTGGGCGTACATCGGCCCGCCCCCCGCCCCGGAGCTGCCGCGGTTCGACGTCTACGTCATGGACGGCGTCCGCGACATCGGCTGGTGCGAGCTGCCGTGCAGCTGGCTGCAGATCATGGAGAACGCCGTCGACCCGCATCACGTCGAGTGGCTGCACGGCCGGTACTTCGACTTCGTCGGGCGGCACGAGGGCTTCACGTCGCCGCCCTCGTTCGCCAAGAAGCACCAGAAGATCGGCTTCACCGCGTTCGAGTGGGGGATCATCAAGCGCCGGGTGCTGGAGGGCGCCACCGAGGAGAACGACGACTGGAGGATCGGCCATCCGCTGGTCTTCCCCTACAACATGCGGGTCGGCGGGTCCGGGATCGAGCAGATGCAGATCCGGGTGCCGATCGACGACACGCATACCCGGTTCATGCTGTACTCCACGCACGCGCCGGCCGGCGGGCAGTTCTGGGAGCAGCCGGTGGTGCCCGACTACGCGATCCCGTGGATCGACGACAACGGCCGCCACATCGTGAACTACGTCGAGGGCCAGGACATCATGACCTGGGTCACCCAGGGCGCGATCGCGGACCGCGCCACCGAGCACCTGGGCCGGTCGGACATCGGCGTGACCATGCTGCGCCGGATGTTCCGGGAGCAGATGGAGGTCGTGGCCGACGGCGGGGACCCGCTGGGCGTGATCCGCGCGCCGCACGACCGGATCGACCTGCCCTGCGAGCGCGACAAGTTCCACGCCGGAGCGCAGTTCGCGCTCGACTTCCTGGCCATGGGATCCAGCCGGTACAGCCCGCAGCTGGACGCGCTGCGCAAGCTGCACATCGACGCGGCCGCGCACGTGGCCGCCGGGACGCAGCCCGCGGCCTCGTGACCGGGCCGACGGTCCAGCCCGACCGCGCCGCGGACGCCGCGCCTGGCTCGGCCGCGGACGCCCAGCCCGACCACGCCGCGGACGCCGCGCCTGGCCTGGCCGCGGACGCCCGGCACGACTTCGCCGCGGACGCGGAGCGGCACCGCCGCGACGCGCCGCGGCACTGCCCGCGCTGCGGTGCGTCCCTGGCCGGCGGGGCCGGCATCTCGGTGGAGTTCTGGCAGGGGGCGGACCGGATCTTCCACACCTGGTGCGCGGCCTGCCGCTGGACCGGCGACATCATCCCCACCACCGAGATGATCGGCCACGAGCCCGAGCCCGGGTGACGGTTCCCCGGGCCAGGGTGCTTCGCCGCGCGCCGAGCCACCGAGATACGCGGGCGCACGGGTGACGTGCCGGTTCGAGGAAGCAGATGCGCCGGTTACGGCGGGGCGGGCCGCCAGTAGACCGCCTTGACCCAGATGGTGGCCAGCGCGTCCAGGGCCCGCTCGTCGTCGAACGGGGCATCGGCCCGCTCGCCGCCCTCGCCGCCGTGGCCGCCTTCGCCCAGTTGCTCGCCGCCCTGGCCGAGCCAGATGTAGCAGAAGTGCTCCAGCATGGCCGACAGGGCCGAGGCGGTCAGCACCGGATCGACGCCGGGGCAGTAACCGTCCGCCTGCGCCCGCCGGATCTGTTCGGCGATCCGCGTGATCGCCTCGGCGCGCATCTTGAGCCACCGGTCCCGGAACTCCCCTTCGAGCATGGCGGCCTGGAAGATGCCGATCAGCTCGCCGCGCCGCTTGGCGTAGGTCCGCCAGAACCCGGCCACCGCCTCGCGCAGCGCGTCCTCGCGGGACAGCCCGCTGCGGTAGGGCAGGATCGCCATCTGCGTGGCCTCGGCGTGGAACTCCTCGGCCAGGGCGATGAGCAGGTCAGCCTTGGTGTCGTAGTAGTTGTAGAACGACGCCACCGACCGGCCGGCCTCGGCCGCGATATCGCTGATCTTGGCGTTGAGGTAGCCCTCGCGGGCGAACACCACCCGGGCGGCCTCGCGGAACGCCTCGTCGGTTGCCCGGCCCTTGCGGCCCCGGCTGCCGGGCGGCGTCAAGAGACCCGCCGGTCCCGCCCGGCCCAGAACGGCTCGCGGAGCGCGGACCTGAGCACCTTGCCGGTCGCGTTGCGGGGCAGGTGCGAGACGACCGTGACCCCCGTCGGGCACTTGAACCCGGCCAGTCCCCCGCGGGCCCAGGTGAGGAGCTCGCCGGTATCCAGCCCCGGCGCGGCGACCACGACCGCGTGCACGGTCTCTCCCCACCGGTCGTCCGGGATGCCGATGACCGCGACGTCCGCGACGTGCGGATGGCCCGCCAGCACCGCCTCCACCTCGGCCGGGTACACGTTCTCGCCGCCGGTGATGATCACGTCGGACAGCCGGTCGATGATCGTCAGGTAACCGTCGGCGTCGATGGTCCCGACGTCGCCGGTCCGGTAGAAGCCGTCCGGGGTCATCGCCTCGCTGGTGGCCCGCGCGTCGTTCCAGTAGCCCGGCAGCGGGGCCGCGCCGCGCACCTGGATCTCGCCGTCCCCCCCGAGCCGGACTTCCCAGCCGAGCGACGGCCGGCCCGCGGTGCCCAGGCGCCCGCGGGCCGGATCATGGTCGTCCGGCGAGAGTGAGGTGATCGGCAGCGGCCCGGTCTCGCTGCTCGCGTAGTTCTGCCGGAACCGGCAGCCGAGGGTGCGGACGGCGCGCTCCAGCAGGTCGGGCCGGATGGGCGAGGCGCCGTACACGATCTCGACCAGGTGCGACAGGTCCGGCGGCTCGTCCCGGGAGCTCACCTCGTCGGTGACGGCCTGGATCAGCGTGGGCACGAGCTGGGTCAGCTGGATCTGCCGGGCGGCCAGCTCCTTAACGAAGCCGGCCGGCTCGAAGCCGCCGAGCACGTGCAGGTGGCCCCCGGTGAACAGGACATAGCCCAGGTTGGCCAGCCCGGCCACGTGAAACAGCGGCAGCGCGCTCAGGTGCCTGGCCCCGACCGTCGCCTCGGGCACCTCCAGCTTCATGAACACGTCGGCCGCGACCAGCATCTGGTGGGTGAGCGGCACCAGCTTGGGCCGCCCGGTGGTGCCGCTGGTGTGCAGCAGGACCAGCGGCTCGGGGCCGCGCAGCCGGTCCACGGGACGATCAGCGGGCGGCACGGCCGGCGGGCCGGCCTGGTCGGCGGCCGCGGGCTCACCCAGCGCGAGCAGGGCGGGCTCCGGTCCGTCCAGCGCGGCCACGGCCTGCTTGGCCAGAGCCGCGCAGTCGGCGTCGCTGACGACGGCCGCCGGGTGCATGAGCTGTAGCAGCGCCGTCACCTCGGGCGCGGCCAGGCGCCAGTTCACCGCGGCCGGCAGCGCGCCGGCCCGCACCAGGCCGAACAGGGCCGTCACCCAGCCCGCCTGGTTGCGGGCGACGATGGGTACGACGTCGCCCGGCCGGATGCCCGCGGCGGCGTACTCGGCCGCCGAGCGTTCCATGGCCGCGGCGAGGGCGGCGTAGGTCAGCGCGGCGCCGCGGTCATCGGACAGGGCCACCGCTTCGGGCGTGACCGCCGCCCGCCACTCCAGGACGTGAACCCAGGACAGCAACGGCTCAGACGCGCACGCCGGTGCGGTCGGCCGCGGTCTTCGGCTCGTGCCGGACGTCCCCGGGTTGTCCCATGACCCGCCGCCAGCAGGCGAACTCCAGCAGGATCCCGTCGGGGTCCTGGAAGTAGAACGAGCGGACGAACACGCCGTCATGCAGTTCCCTGGCCACGCCGAACTCGCTGTCGTCGTGGTCGAGGACGGGGCTGACCCGTACGCCCTTGGCCTTGAGCTTGGCGCGGTACTCCAGGAAGCGCTCCTCGGGCACGTTGAACGCTACGTGGTTCATTGAGCCGACCGCGCTGGTCCACTCCCCGATACCCGGCACGGTCACGGGGGCGGAGACGCCGGGAACCCCGTCCGGCGCGTCGGGGAACCAGAAGAACGCCAGCGCGTTGCCGCCGCCCATGTCGAAAAAGAAATGCTGGCCCGAGTTGCCGGGCAGGTTCAGCGTCTTGATCAGCCGCATGCCGAGCACCTGCGTGTAGAACTCGACCGTCCGCTTCATGTCCGAGCAGACCAGGGCGAGGTGGTTGACACCGCCGAGGTCGAACTCCTCGTTCCGCCACTCCATGAAAGCCCTCCTCGGGATGCTGGCGCACGGCCGATCGGCCGGCAAAACTAAATCTAAACTCAGTTTCACTTATCCGCCAGGGCGCAGGCGCGGATCGGAGCGGCCGTGAATGAGATCGTGCGAGAGTTCGTGGGGCTGCCGTCGCCGGTGGTCGGGCGGGCGGGCGCGGGCGGGCACCCGTGCCAGGGCCTCTACCACCGGCCCGCAGGCCCCCGGCCGGCCACGGCGTTCATCGCCACGCACTACAACGTGGACTTTTCCGAGCACTACCTGGCCGGCCTGATGGCCGAGCGCGGGTTCGGCTTCCTGGGCTGGAACACCCGGTTCCGCGGCAACGAGGCGCACTTCCTGCTCGACCACGCGCTGGCCGAGATCGGCGTGGGCGTGCGCTGGCTGCGCGAGCAGGCCGGCGTCGAACGGGTCGTGTTGCTGGGCAACTCCGGCGGCGGCTCGCTGATGGCGGCCTACCAGTCCCAGGCCGTCGAGCCCAACGTCACGCCGGTCACCGGGATGCGGCCGCTGCCCGCCATCGAGGACTTGCCGCCGGGCGACGCGTTCATCGCGCTCGCGGCACACTCGGGCCGGCCGGAGGTGCTGACGGCCTGGCTCGACCCGTCGGTGACCGACGAGGGCGACCCGGTGTCGGCCGACCCCGCCCTGGACCCGTTTGACCCGGAGAACGGGCCGCCGTACGGCCCGGAGTTCCAGGCCCGCTACCGGGCCGCCCAGCGCGGCCGCAACGAGCGCGTCACCGACTGGGCCCTGGCCCAGCTGGACGAGCTGCGCGGGACACGGGCCCGGGACCGGCTGTTCACCGTGTTCCGCAGCTGGGCCGACCTGCGGATGATCGACCCGTCGATCGAGCCGTCGGACCGCCGGCCCAACTGGTGCTATCTCGGCGACCCGGTGAAGGCCAACTACGGGGTGTTCGGCGTGGGCACGGTCAGCACACTGCGCAGCTGGCTGTCAATGTGGAGCCTGCGGACCTCGCAGTGCATCGCGGCCCCGCACCTGGCCCGGATCACGCTGCCCGCGCTGGTCGTGCACGCGACCGCGGACACCGGCGTCCACGAAAGCGACGCCCGCGCGCTCTACGACGCGCTCGCCTCCGCCGACAAGACCCTGGAGTTCATCCAGGCCGACCACTACCTGCAGGAGCCTGCAGGCTCGCGGGAGCAGGCCGCCGACCTGATCACCGCCTGGCTGGCGAGCCGCTGAGCCGGGATCCTGGCCGCGGCTACCTGATGGCCATGCCGCCGTCGGAGTGCACGACGGTGCCGGTGATCCCGCGGGAGCGGTCGGAGGCCAGGAACACGTAGGCGCCCGCGTGGTCGTCGCCGGTGAGCGCGACCCGTAGCGGGGTGCGGGCGCGCAGGTCCTGCTCGCGGCCGGGCTCCGCCCCCAGGGCCCGGCCGGCCAGCCCCAGGCTGGCCGGCCCGGTGAGCTCGGTGCCGAGCGTCCCGCCCGGCGCGACACCGTTGACCCGGACGTCCGGCGCGAGCTCGTGCGCGAGCGCGACCACGCAGCCGCGGACCGCGAACTTCGACGCCACGTACAGCACCCCGCCGCGGCCCGGGTAGAAGCCGGAGGTCGAGACGGTGAGCACGACCGACCCCCGGGCGCGGCGCAGCTCGGGCAGGGCGGCGCGGACGCAGACCAGCTGGCTTTTCACGTTGACCGCGAACACCTCGTCGAAGGCCGCGTCGAGGACGTCGTCGTCGAGGTCGGCCAGGCCGCGGTAGAAGTCGAAGATCCCGACGCAGCTGACCAGGACGTCCAGGCCCCCGAACGTCCCGGCCGCGGCGCCGACCGCGGCGCGGGCGTCGGCCAGCGCCGTGGCGTCACCCTGGGTGACCACGCGGCCGGGCATGTCCCCCGCCAGCCGCCTGGCCTTCGCGGGGTCGAGCTCCAGCGCGGCGACCCGCGCGCCCTCGGCCTCGAACGCGGCCAGCACCGCCCGGCCGATCCCGGAGCCCGCGCCCGCCACGAGCGCGCGCTTGCCGTCCAGCCAGCCCATCAGTCGGCGCCTGAGGCGGGGCGAGCCGCGGGGGCGTCCTTCCCGGGGGCGGGGCGGGCCGCGGAGGGGTCGTTCCCTGGGACGGAGGTCGTTCCCGGGGCTCTCGTCCTCCGGGCCGTGCGGGGTTTCCAGCAGCCGGGAGAACAGCTCGTGGTCCTGCCAGGTCAGTGCCTCCAGCTCCAGCGGGCAGAGCAGGATCTGGCGCCCTGAGCTCGGCACCGAGATGCGCAGCCGGACGCCGTTGCGGGTGCGCACGCGCTCGACCACGACCTCGGTGAACTCGTTGGCCAGCTGGATCACGGGCTCGTCCCGCTCGCCGGGCTCGCCGGTCATAGGAACACCGCGAGGTTCTGGGTGCGCAGCACCGACTCGTCGACGGTGATCTCCCGCCGGGCCAGCCGGAGCCCGTCGCCGGTCTCCCGCAGCAGGTCGGCGCGGCCCGCGGACAACAGATCCGCCTCCCGGGTGTCGCCCCGGCTGCGGAACAGCAGCAGGGCGGACTCGACCCGCCACGCGGCGGTCCCGTTATGGAAGGTCCTGACGTTGGTGATGAAGTGCCGGGTCCGTGACGGCGGGTCCTCGGTCCAGGCGTGCTCGGTGGCCAGCCGCTGGACCCGCTTGCGCAGCGCGTACAGGTCCTCGTCGAAGTGGCCCATGTCGGCCAGCGAATCGAAGCCGGCCCCGCGCCCGGTGGTCACCCGCACCGGCATCAGGTAGCGGATGTCCTCGCAGAGCAGGCCCAGCCAGCCGGCGTAGTCGCCGGCGTCCAGCAGCGCCGCCTCCTCCACCAGGAACTGGTGCGCGGCGAGGTGGGCCGGGTCGCCGTACGGGAGCGGCCGGTCGGCGGTCACCGGGCGCCCCCGGCTTCCAGGTGATCGCTCCACTGGGCCAGCCAGTGCCGCTGGTTGAACTCGCCGAAGCCCTGGTAGGCGGTGCCCGGGCCGGCGAACCGCGTCATCGGCGGCCGGACCGGCTGGCCGGACGCGGTCAGCCCCATCCGGCTGTTCAGTTTCAGCCGGCGGGCCATGGACCCGCCGGCCATGTCGGTGATCGACACCCAGTTCTCCACGTCGTCCTGCTCGAACATGCCCGAGCTGCCGAAGCACATCAGGTAGGCCTTGTAGGAGTCGCGCTTGAACGCCGCGGGCGCGGCGCCGTCCACGGCGAACCAGGACAGCACCTCGGTCTCCCGCTCGCTGACCGGCTGCCACTGGCGCAGGGAGATGAACGGGACGACGGTCCCGGCGGCGTCGATCTGCGGCCAGTTGTGCACGAAGCTGAGGTTCGGGAACAAGGTCGCGGCCGAGACCATGAACCCGCTGTCTCCGACCAGCGCGCGCTGGCCCTCCGACCAGGCCTGCGCCATGGCGCCGATCATCGCGTCCGGGTAGCCGACGTAGCTCAGCCCGGATGCGAAATCGCCGCCCGGCGGGAGCTTGTAGGTGGTGCCCGCGCCCGGGCCGGCCGTGTAGAGCGCGCCCTCCTTGCGCTTGCTGGCCGTCGGCTCGCGGAACAGCCCGATGTCGACCACGCTCGCGTGGGTGTGCGGGGTATGGTAGCTGTCCCCCGCGAAGTTCTCCGCGCCGATCTTCCAGTTCGCCTTGATCCGCCAGCGTTGCGGGCCGCGCAGCTCGACGCCCGCGGGGCTCTGCCGGGTATAGAAGTCCAGGTAGAACGCGAAGTCGCCGAGGAACTCGGGCAGCGGAGGGGCACCGGGGTCCAGGCTGACGAAGATCAGCCCGTTGTGGCGGTCCATGGCCGGGGCGGGCAGCAGGGCCTGGCCCTGGCGGGCGAAGCCGTCCTCGCCGCCGTAGGCCTCGGCGTGGAACGGCAGGCCGACCAGCCGCCCGTCGTTGCGGTACGTCCAGGCGTGGTACGGGCAGCGGAAGTGCGAGGCGTTGCCCATCTCGGCCCGGCACACCTGCATGCCGCGGTGCAGGCACATGTTGAACATCACCCGGACCTCGCCGCCCTCGTCCCGGGCCACGATGAACGAATCGGCCAGCACCCGGCGGACCACGTAGTCGCCGGGCGCGGGTATCTCCGACTCGTGCGCGAGGAAGACCCAGGCCTGGCTGAACAGCCGCTCCCGCTCCAGCGCGAAGATCTCCGGATCGTTGTAGACGTGCGCGGGGATCAGGCCGGAACGCACGTCGCTGAGCACGGCGGTGAGGTCGGGCTGCCGCATCGTTCCTCCCGGAACGCTGAAATTCCTCGTTCGGGAGTCTGTCGTACAGAAATCCGTTCTGCAACGATACGACCTGCGAACGAAGGGGACGCGGCCGATGCAGAGCTGGATTCACGTCCTGGAGTGGCGCGCCACGGTACGGCCCGGGGTGACCGCCCTGGTCGACGACCGCGGCGCGGAATACAGCTACGCCGCACTGCGCGCCGAGCTGGAACGCCGGGCCGGCGGCTGGGCCGGGCTCGGGGCCGGCCCCGGTGACATCGTCGCGATCGTGGCCAAGAACAGCGCGGACTTCCTCGTGCACGCGTTCGCGCTGATGCGGGCCGGTGCCACGCCCGCGTTCGTGAACTGGCGGCTGTCCGGCCGCGAGCTGGCCGAGGTACTGGCGCTGGTCGAGCCTCTGGCTGTGGCCGCCGACGCCGAGTTCGCCGACCTGGTCGACACCGCGGCGCCCGGGCTCGGGCCGCGGGTGGTGATCGGCGGCGGGCCGGTGCCGCCCGGCTGGACCGACGGCGCGGCGCTGGCCCGGCCGGTCCCGCCGCGGCCCGAACTGTCCGGCGGCACGGTCCTGGCGCTCGTGCACACCAGCGGCACCACCGGGAAGGCCAAGGCGATCCCGCTGCGGCACGGCGCGCTGATGATGAGCGTCGCGGACTTCGCCATCGAGATCGGCGACCAGGTCGCCGGGTCGCGCCACCTGCAGATCCTGCCCCTGTTCCACCTGGGCGGCTTTGGCCAGTGCCTGCAGGCGCTGCTGACCGCGGGGACGGTTTACATCCATACCGCCTTCAGCCCGGCCGCGGTCATCGACGCCATCGAGCGGGACCGGATCGAGTTCTTCACCGCCGGCCCCTCGCTCATCGACATGCTGGTGGCCGAGATCCGCCGCCGCGGGGGTGCCGGCCACGGCGCCGACCTCAGCAGCCTGCGCGAGATCGCCTACGGCACCGCGCCGATCACCCCGTCCTCGCTCGCCGCCGCGCTGGAGGCGTTCGGCTGCCGGTTCCGGCAGATCTACGGCAACACCGAGAGCCAGAGCATGATCAGCCTGCTCGCGCCGGAAGACCACCAGCCCGGCCACCCGCGGCTGGCCAGCGCCGGGCGGATCTCGTTCGGCTGGGAAGTGCGGATCATCGGCCCCGACGGCCGGGATGTGCCCGCGGACACCCCGGGCGAGCTCCTGATCCGCGGCGAGTGCCTGTTCTCCGGGTACTGGCGCGACCCGGTCGCCACCGCGGCCGCGTTCGCCGCGGGCGGCTGGTACCGGACGGGGGACATCGCCCGGCTGACCCCGGACGGCTACCTCTACATCCTGGACCGGGCCAAGGACATGATCATCAGCGGCGGCGAGAACATCTACCCGGCCGAGGTCGAGGCGGTGCTCGCCCGGCACCCGGCCGTGGCCGAGGCCGCGGTGGTGGGCGTGCCCGACCCCACCTGGGGCGAGGCCGTGCACGCCGTGATCATCCCCCGGCCGGGCTCATCCGCCTCGGCCGAGGAGATCATCGCCTGGTGCCGGGACGAGCTGGCCCACTTCAAGTGCCCCAAGACCGTGGAGTTCGCCGATTCGCTGCCGCGCACGACCACCGGCAAGGTGCTCAAGCGGGAGCTGCGGGCCCAGCTCGCCGTTCGCCCGCCGGAGCCCCCGGAGGCGCCGGGCGCGCCAGTCGGCACATGTACCGAAAGGCAGGCCAGAGGCGGCCCGGAGGTACATTCATGAACGCCCAAGAGTCACAGGCGCCCCAGGAATCCCAGGCGCCCCGGCCGGAGGCGGCGGGCCGGGACTCCGCGCTCGGGCTGTCCATCGCCTCGCACAGCGGGCTCCCGCCCGCCGGCATCGGCGCGCTGGCCGCGGCCGCCGAGCGGGCCGGGTTCGCCGCGGTGGCCGTGGCCGAGGGGCACGGCGACGCGCTGTCGCTGTGCCATCCGGTGGCCGCCGCCACCCGCCGGGTCCGGATCGGGACCGCGGTCGCGAACGCGGCGCTGCGCCCGCCCGTGCTGACCGCCAAGACCGCCGCGCAGCTGGACCAGGCGGCGGGCGGGCGGTTCACCCTCGGCCTCGGCGTCGGGAACCCGGTGATGAACGGCAGGTTCGGGATCGAGCCGTTCCCGCCGCTGGCGATGATCGAGGAGTACGTGGCCGTGGTCCGGGCGGTGCTGGCCGGCGAGGCCGCCGGGCACACGGGCCGGGTGTACCGGACCGGCATGGTGCCGCTGGACAGCCCGCCGGTCCGCCGGGACCTGCCGATCTACCTGGCCGCGATGGGACCGCGGATGCTCGGGCTGACCGGGCGGATCGCCGACGGCGTCATCCTCAACCTGATGTCACCCGCGCAGGCCGGCCAGGCGGCCGGCGCGGTCCGCGCCGCGGCCGCGGCCGCCGGGCGGGACCCGGCGTCGGTCGAGGTCGTGTGCGTGGTGCACTGCTGCCTGTCCGGTGACGCCGACGCGGCCGCGGCCGCGGCCCGCGACGTGGTTCCCCGCTATGTGCTGCATCCCGCGGTGGCTTCGCTGTTCGGCCCGCAGGACCCCGGCGGCGGCCTGCCGGCCGTGCGCGAGCGGCTGCTGGCCCGGGACCGGGCCGGGGCGACGGCACGGGTACCGCAGCCGGTGGCCGACGCGTTCGTGGCGCACGGCGACGCGCAGGCGTGCCGGACCCGGCTGGCGCAGTACCGGGCCGCCGGGGTGGACCTGCCGGTCCTGTTCCCGATGCCGGTCGGCGGCGACTGGGGTTACGAGGCGGCGATCGCCGCCTTCGGCACGGACGAGGAGGCAACGCCATCAGTGAAGAACTCGTGATCCGCTTCTTCGCCGCGCTGGAGGCAGGCGACATCGAGACCGTGCGCGAGATCTATGCCCCCGACGCGGTCATCTGGCATAACGATGACCTGATCGAGCAGCCGGTCGAGGACAACCTGAAGGTGCTGCGGGGCCTGCACCGGGCCGTGTCCGGCCTGCGCTACGACATCGTCCGGCGGGTGCCCGCGCCGGACGGCGTGCTGCAGCAGCACGTGCTGCGCGGCTCGCTGCCCGACGGGACCGAGGTCGAGCTGCACGCGGCCATGTACCTGCAGGTGCGCGACGGGCACATCACCCGGATCGAGGAGTACCTCGACTCGGGGAAGCGCGCCTCGATCCGGGCCGCCCGCGAGGCCCTGTCCGGCCAGGGCGGTGGTCCGCCAGCGGGAGGGCTCACGTGATGAGCACAGCCAGGACCGCCGACCCGCCAGGAGGTGACCACGGAACGCCGGTGTACCGCAGCCGCCTGGATGACGTGGCCATCCCCGCGGGCACCCTGCCCGGGTACGTGCCGCGGCGCGCGCCCGGGGCTCGTTACCGCGCGCGACTGGCCCGTTCGACGGCGGCGGCGATCGTTCGGCCGTTCGCCTGCACCATGGTCCCCGCGACCAGGACCGTCGGCGTCCCGGTCACCCCGGCCGCGGTGGCGCGCGCGGTCACGTACGTCGGCCAGTCCAGGTAGGGCCCCTCGGACAGGCAGTCGGTGAACGGCGCGTCGGCCAGCCCGGCGGCCCGGCCCAGGCTGGCCAGCTCGGCATCGCCGAGCCCCGGACCGCCCTCGGGCGGCTGGTGGGTGAACAGCGCGTGCGCGAAGTCCAGGAACCGGCCCTGGTCGGCGGCGCAGCCCGACGCCGCGGCGGCGCGGGTCGAGTAGTTCGTCGTCGAGGCCTGGTCCAGGAAGTTCATCGGGTGGTAGGCAATGCTGGCCAGCCCGCCGGAGACCAGGCCCGCCAGCGCCTGCTCCGACGAGAGCTCAAACTGCCGGCAGTACGGGCACAGGAAGTCGATGAACGCATCGACGCGCACCGGGCCGTCACCGACGACGATCCCGTCCCCTTCGGGGGTGGCGCCGGCCGGAACCCGGGCCGGCGCGTCCGGATACGTCACGAATCCTCCGATCCGGCCACCGGCCAGGCTTCCCGGCGGTAGCCCATGTCCCAGAACATCCACTCGTAGCGGCTGGTGGCGCGGAAGTGCCGGTGGACCAGGTCGCGCTCGGACGGCGCGAGGCCGGGCCCCAGCGCGTCGGCCACGGCCAGCACCTCGCGGACCACATCGCCGAATTCCTCACCGCCGTAGGTGTCGATCCACTGCTGGTAACGCGGGTAGAACGTGAAGGCGCCCTGCGGCAGGCTGCCGTCGGTCAGCCCGGTAAGGAAGGGGTGGGCCAGGATCGCGCCGTAGATGTCGGCGGAACCCCGCCATAGCTCGCCGGTGAAACGATCGCTCATCTGCCTGCTTCCTGCCGTGGCCGCGCCGGGTGGCTCGAGGTTCTATTGTCGGTCCGGCGTTCGGTGTCGGCGACAGCGCAGGGGTGGCGACGTGGCGGAGCACGAGGTGGCAGAGCCCGGGCGGGGACATGCCGTGGAACGTGGCCGCGGCGCAGGCCGGGCTGCTCGCCATGCCCGGCGCTTCCAGCGCGCGTTCGGCCGTTATCCGCAAGGCCGGTTAGTTAAGCGGGTTGCCTGGTTGTCAAGGTGTGTCGGTTGATGCGAAGGAGGCGGGGCTCCGGTAGGTGAGGTTTGTCCGCCAAGACACACCTCGTAATCAGGAGCCCCGCCGTTGACTGAGTCTGTCATTACCCGTGTCGTGACGGTGGCCGGAGGACGGTTCGCGCCCGGCCACCTGGGCGAGTTGACCCAGCAGGTGCCGTTCGAGATGGTCGATGCGGTGCTGGAGCAGACGTGCCGGGTCCAGCGCCGCGTCCGTGACCTCCCGTCGCGGGTCGTGGTGTATCTACTGCTGGCCGGGTGCCTGTTCGCCGAGCTGGGCTACTGCCAGGTCTGGCGCCGGCTGACGGCCGGGCTGGAGGGGCTGCCGGTCCCGGCGCCGACCGCGTCCGCGCTGACCCAGGCGCGCCGCCGTCTGGGCCCGGGGCCGCTGCGTGAACTGTTCTTCTTGCTGCGCGGCCCGGACCCGGCCGGGGCGCGGTGGCGGGGGCTGCTGGTCTGCGCGATCGATGGCACCATCATGTCCGTGGCCGACAGCGCGGCGAACCTGGCCGTCTACTCTAAGCAGCGCGGCGGCCGCAACGGGGACTCCGGCTACCCGATGCTGCGGCTGCTGGCCCTGGTCAGCTGCGGTACCCGCACCGTCATCGACGCCGTGTTCCGCCCTGTGTCTTGCGGCGAGACCACCTGCGCCCCGCTGCTGCTGGGCAGCCTGCGCGCCGGGATGCTGCTGCTGGCCGACCGGAACTTCGCCGCCGGCTACCTGGCCGCGCAGATCGCGGCGGCCAGGGCGGACTTCCTGATCCGCGTCCGCACCGGAAGCACCGCCCCCAAGCTCCCCATCCTGCGCCGCCTCCCCGACGGCTCCTGGCTGTCCCGCTTCGGCGGCGTCCCCGTCCGGGTCATCGACGCCCAGGTCACCGTCACCACCACCGCCGGCCGCTCCACCGACGGCTGCCGGCTGGTCACCACTCTGCTCGACGCAGCCCGCTACCCCGCCGGGGACCTGGCCGTCCTGTACCACGAAAGATGGGAGATCGAGATGTGCCATTCATGGTGCGGGTCAAGCTCGGTTCGTCTTTCACTGCAAGCCCTCTTCCCGCGGGGTCGGTGGCATGGATTGCTGGGTCCAGCGGGCTTTGGAGTAGTAGCCGGGCGGGCGGGCGCGGCGTTCGCGTAGCAGGGCGAGTTCGGCCGTGTCGGCGTGGATGATCCAGAGCTTGTGGCCGGGGACGTGCTCGGCAGTGATCCAGCCGCGGTAGATCCAGTTGTAGACGGTGGCGGTGGGCATCGCCAAGGCGGCGGCCAGGCCGGGGACCGACCATTGGCCGGGGCCCAGGCCGGCTAGGGCGGCGGGCTGGCCTCGCCGGTGGCGGGCGCGCAGGTCGTGCTGGTTGAGCAGGGTCCGGACCTGGCCTGGCCCGAACCGGCTGGTCCGTTTGGGCGGGCGGAATCCCTCGGTGTTGAGGGTGTCGGCGATCTGCCGGGTGGTGCGGCCGGCCTCGGCGAGTTCGGTGACGCGGGCGAGCAGGGCGGGGTAGTAGGACAGCTGGTCCAGGCGGGCGACGGGGCGGACGGCCTGGCCGGTGGTCTGGTGCCCGCCGGCCCAGGTGATGGTGACGTCGACCAGTTCGCTGGTCCCGGCGACCGCGACGGTGATCTTCTCGATCAGGATGCGCAGGAGTTCCTTGCGGTCGGCCTGGGTGGTGGACGGGGCGTCCCAGACTCGCGGCAGGTCGCTGGCCAGGGCCTGGATGGCCGCGCGCTCGGCGGCGGTGAGCGTCTTGGGCAGTTCCTCGGTGAACCGCTGGTAGTCCGCCTGCAGGCGGTCGGCTTCGGCAAGGGCGGCTTCCCAGTCTTTCTCCAGCTGCCGGGTGACCAGGCGGTTTTCCGGTTCGGCCAGCTGGTACTGGCGGCGGGCCCGGTCGGCGGCGTAGCGGGCGCGCTCGAGCCGCTGGCGCCACAGCTTGTCCAGCATGGCCCGCTCGGCCTGGGCCTGAGCCGCGGCAGCCAAGGAGACCTCCAGCGCGGCTGGCGCCACCGCCGCGAGCACCTGCCTGGTGACGTAGGCGTCCAGGGCCGGCCCGGCGATGTGCTGGCAGCTCCCGCCGGTCCCGTAGTTGACCTGCTCATAGGCGCACACGTAGCCGTGTGCGGGGTTGCGGCCAGACGGCGTGTGATACCGCACCGACATGCGGTGCTCGCCGTCACAGCGGCCGCACCGCAACAGCCCCGACAGCAGCGCCGAGCCATCCCGCGGCGCTCCCGGCGAGGAGGCGGTCTGCCGGTTGGCCGCCATCCGCGCCACGTTGGCCTCGTACTGCCCGGGGGTGATGTAGGCGGGCAGCCGGCCCGGCAGCAGCACCAGCCACTCGCCGCTGTCCTTGACCACCCGCCCGGTGCTGGGCCGGCCGGGCACCTTCTTGCGCGGCTCGACCTGGCGGCGCCCGTAGGCGTAGTACCCGGCGTAGACCGGGTTGTGCAGCATGATCTGCAGCGTCTCCCGGGTCGGGCGCCGCCACTCGATCTCGCCCTTGGCCACGCCGCTGTGCACCCGCACCGGCAGCTGGACCTGGCGCTCCACCAGGTAGCGCAGCACCCCGCTGAGGGTCCCCAGCCGGGCGAAGGTATCGAAGATCAGGCGGACCACATGCCGGGCCTGCTCATCGGGGTCCAAGACGACTTCCCCCGACGGGCGGCGGACGTACCCGATCGGCAGCGGGATCGCCAGCTCGCCGCGCCCGGCCTTGGCCAGCTTGCCCGACAGCATCCGCTGCCGGATCAAGTAGAGCTCCGCCTCGCTCATCGTCCCTTTCAGCCCCAGCAACAACCGGTCGTTATAAAACCCCGGATCATAGACGCCATCGGGGTCGGCCAGCAGCACCCCGGACAGCGAGCACAGCTGTGAGGTCGGCCCGGGGCGCGGTACTGGCCTTCCGGCCAGCCCGTCTCCCCGGACCGTCTCCCGAACCCGCCGTGCGAGTCATCCCCGCAACGGGCTCTCCGCAGGTCCCGTCAGGGTCCGCGCTTGGTCCTCATGCCGCTCCCAGCGGCCAGGGTGAGGGAATCACCGATCCCCGATAGCGATACCGGGTGGTGGTGACCAGCCCGGCGTTAAACAACGCCAGTTCCCGGCCCCTGGGCCACCATCCGCCGCCGCAATAGCGGCGGCGGAACTCCTTCCGCGAGATCCCTGGGTGCTTGCGGCGGATCCAGCCAGCCACCCGGCGCCAGACGTAGGCGCTGAGGTACTGGAAGGTCGCGCTCGACACCCCGGGGCGGAAGAACTCCGTCCAACCTTTAAGCAGCGGGTTGAGCCGCGCCATCAGGACGTCCAGCGGCTGGTTCGTATCGACCTTGCGGCACCACATCCTGACCTTCGCCATGGCGGCGCGCAGCGCCTTCCTGGACGGGTAGGTGTAGACGTAGCACCGGTTCGTGCCCCGCTTGCGGTGACGCTGGATGCGCCACCCCAAGAAATCCAGGCCCTCGCCGATGTGCGTGATCAGGGTCTTCTCCTCCGACAGGCGCAGCCCGATCCGGGCCAGCACCTGCGCGGCCTCCTCGCGAAGAGCCAGCGCGTCGTCCCTGGTGCCCGCGACCGTGATCGTCCAGTCGTCGGCGTACCGCACAAGACGGCAGTTCGGCAGACCCAGACGGCGGCGCTTGGCTCGTTCCCAGGGAGTGGACGCCGGGCCTCCCGGTACCTGGGCGAAGTGCTCGTCCAGGACCGACAGGGCGACGTTACTGAGCAACGGCGACAAGATCGAACCCTGCGGAGTACCGGTGTCGGTGTCCTTCAGCGCGCCGTCCTCGGTGAGGATGCCCGCCTTCAAGAACGCCTTTACCAGCGCCAGGACGCGCTTATCCCCGACGCGAGCCCGCACTCTGTCTAGAAGAGCGCAGTGTGAGATCTCGTCGAAGCAGGCCCGGATGTCGCCCTCGACGATCCACTCATAAGAGTGGGACGCCAGGTGCCGCACCTCGGCCACCGCGTCATGGACCCGGTGTCCGGGACGGAACCCGTAGGAACACGGGAGGAAATCCGCCTCGAAGATCGGCTCCAGCACCAGCTTCAAGGACGCCTGGACCACCCGGTCGCGGATCGTGCTGATCCCCAGGCGGCGGCGTTTGGCCGTGCCCGGTTTCGGGATCAGCCGCTCCCGCGACGGCAGCGGGCAGAAACTGCGGTCCTTCAGTGAGCCCCGCAGCGCGCCGAGGAACTCCTCCACGCCCCGCGCCTGGATGGATGCGGCCGTGTGGCCGTCCACCCCGGCGGTCTTCGCGCCCTTGTTGCCCCGTACCCGGGCCCAGCCGACCAGAAGGAAGGCGGGATCGGCGACGAGGTTGAACAGGTCATCGAACCGGCGATGAGGATCATCGCAGGCCCAACGGTGCAGCTTGGCCTGGATCTCCAGTACCCGGTTCTCCGCCAGGTAGAAGGCGTACTCAAGATCCGGATCGCCGGTGTTCACCGGCGGGACTCCTGGCATTCCAGCATCCTCCCTGCATGACTTGCTGGCCTCCTTCGCCATGTACGCGCCTCTCGCGCGCCCGGACTACTACGAGACCTCCGCCCCGCCCGCGGCTATCAGCCGGCATCGGGCCTGCCCGCCGCCGGGCTGGAGGCCCGGCGGGAAGGGCAGCCGCGGACGGTTCCCACGTTCACTGCGCATCGTTCGGCCAGGCTGGCGTCCAGCTATACCCCGGCAGCATCGCCACGCCTACGCCGCAGGCTTTCAGCGTGGCCTCCTCACCGTCTGCTAGAACCGGCTCCGGAGTTGACCCGCCTCCTCGAAGCAGGTCACGCACTGCATCCCGGCCCATATCCGCCAGATTGGAGCCGGAGGCACCGTTACGGGGCTTCAGCCACTGATTCACTCGCGTTACGCCTTCTGACCTTGCTAGCCGGACCCGGGCTGTCTGGCAGTTCCGGCCCGTCCCGACGTTGTCGAGGCTGCTCTCGCCCTCCCCGGCGATCCCCGGGTCAGGCTGCCTCCAGCTTCACCAGGCCGCTGCGACGGCCCGGCGGCGGAGCCCTTCCATCTCCGCACGAATACGCAGCGCCTCGTGGCGCACCCAGCAGCTGGTGCCAGTCCCGGCCGGTCCGTGCCAGCCGGGACATCTCGATGCCCAGCACGATGCCCACACGTCCCATCGTGACCTCGGTGACCAGCCGGGCAAAGCCGGCCCGGGCATCTGCCGTCGCGGCCGACACGCCCAGATCGTCATCGATCACCACGATCCGCGACCGTGCCCAGCCCAGCGCCGCTGCCCGCTCGGCCAGCCCGTACTGCAGCCGCGTCGATTCGGAGTGCTCAAGAACCTGCTGCCTGCTGGACTGGCGCACATACACCACGGCGGCCCGGTCCCGGTGCTCGGGCCGGATCTTCTCCTGCGGCTGGCCCCACGGCCGGTACCTGCCCAGGCTCATCCCGCCCGCCTCCTGCCGGGCCGGCCGCTGCCCGGGCCGCCAGCATCGCCAGCAGCGCCACCGCCGCAGCCCGGCGCTCCGCCGGCAGCATCACCCAGACCCGGAGCTGAGACGTCACCGCTCACCCGGCACTCGGCCGCATCTGGCTCACCTACCGCAGGCTCCAGCCGAGCCACCATGGCCCTCACCTGCAACAGCGCTCCCACGCTCAGTATCGCCCCAGGTCCGGGCGCCATGCTGGAGAACCGCTCAATTTCAGGGACATCACAGGTGGCGGATTGAAACCGCCTACCTCGAGCTCAAGTCCACCATGCTCGGCGGCCGCATCCTGCGCGCCCGCACCCCCGACGGCATCGAGCAGGAGATCTACGCCCTGCTCGTCACCTACCAGGCCCTCCGTACTGCCATCGCCGACGCCGCCGCGACCGTTCCCGGCACCGACCCTGACCGGGCCAGCTTCGCCGTCGCCCTGAACGCCGCCCGCGACCAGGTCATCCTCGCAGCGCGCGTGACCGCCGCCCCCATCATCGACCTCGCCGGAACGATCGGCCGCCTCGTCCTCGCCAGCCTCATGCCCGCCAGACGGCTGCGCATCAGCCCCCGGGTCGTCAAACGCGCCATGTCCAGGTACAACGCCAAAGGCAAGATCGACCGAACCACCTACAAAGCGACCATCGACATCGCCATCCTCAACTTGACACCAGGCAACGCGACTTAACTAACCGGCCTTGCCGTTATCCGGCGTTTTCTGGACGGACGCTGAGCAGACGCGGATCACCGGCCGGACGGCTCCCGGCTCGTCTTCACATCGATGACAACTTGTGACAATATTCGCCCCAGATCGCCATGGAGCGATCCATATGCTCGCGTCAGCCCGCCAACTAGCCAGGATCTATTGGCCGCCCCGGGGTCCCGCGGCGCTAGGTTGGCCACGACGGAAGGTAGCAGTCATGACCCGACCGAGCACGGCCAGACACGAAGATCAAAGCCAGGCCCGCCGGCGGGCGGACGGCCGGGACGATGGCGAGGCCCGCCGATGAGCATCTCGCGACGGCCCAGGACCCTGGCGGCGGGCGCCCTCGCCGCCGCGACCGCCGCATCCCTGGCCCTGGCGGCCTGCTCGGCGAGCAGCTCCGGCGGCGGATCGGTCAGCTCGAGCACGGGCGGGTTCGGCTCGGTGCCCGCGGCCAGCGGCACCCCGCAGGCGGGCACGATCACCTGGGCCGAGCCGCCGGGCTCCGCGCCGACCTGGATCCTGCCGGTCGTGCCGGCCGCCGATTTCACCGTGTATAGCACCAACTCCTTCTCGTACGAGTCGTGGCGGCCGCTGTACTGGACCCAGAACGGGGTCAGTCCCACGATCAATCCGGCCCTGAGCCTGGCGGACACGCCGACGTACTCCAACGGCGACAAGACCGTCACGGTCAAGATGAAGACCAACTACAAGTGGTCCGACGGCCAGCCGGTGACCTCGCAGGACGCGCTGTTCTACATCGACGAGGTGCGGGCCGCGGTCAAGGAGAGCGGCTCCAACTGGGGGAGCTACTCCCCGGGCGTCGGGATACCCGATCAGGTGACCGGGGCCAGCACGCCGAACGCGACCACGCTCGTGCTGACCCTGAACAAGGCGGTCAACCCGCTGTGGTTCACCGAGAACATGCTCGCGCTGGTCCAGCCCATGCCGGTGCACGCCTGGGCCAAGGCCTCGGCCACCGGCCCGGTCCTGGACTTCACCAACCCGGCGAACGCGAAGCAGATTTACGACTTCCTGGCCAAGGAGTCGGGCTCCACGGGCACCTACGCGACGAACCCGCTCTGGCAGGTGGTGGACGGGCCGTACCGGCTGACCCAGTTCAACAACACCACCGGCGGGTACACCATGGTCCCGAACCCCAGCTACGGCGGTCCGACGTCGAAGATCGTCCCGACCCTGCAGGCCGTCCCGTACACGTCCGACACGGCCGAGTTCAACGCGGTGCTGTCGCACAGCATCGACATCGGGTACATGCCGCAGACCGACGTGCCGCAGCTCGACAAGGTCAAGGCGGCCGGATACCACGTCTTCGGCTATCCCGACTGGGGCTTCACGATCGTGAACTACAACTTCGCCGACAAGAGCGGTGACTTCAACAACATCATCAACCAGCTGTACGTCCGGCAGGCGCTCGCGCACCTGGAAGACCAGGTGGGCTACGTCAAGGCGTTCTTCCACGGCGCCGGCGGGCTGGCCTACGGGCCGGTGCCCGCCGCCCCGACCACGCCGTACAGCCCGGAGAACGCGCTGAAGAACCCGTACCCGTTCAGCGTCAGCGCCGCGTCCAGCCTGCTGAAGTCGCACGGCTGGAACGTGGCACCCGGCGGCACCACCACCTGCGCCAAGGCGGGCACCGGTCCCGGGGAGTGCGGCAGCGGGATACCGGCCGGCACCAAGCTCGCGTTCAACGTGCTGTACATCAACGACCCTTCCATCGTCGGGGAGCAGATCACCGACTGGGCGTCGGAGGCGAAGAAGGTCGGCATCGACATGGCGCTGCAGTCCGGCACGTTCAACCACGTCGTGGACGTGGCCGACGATCCCGGCTCGCCGAAGACCATCGACCAGTGGGCGATGGCCTCCTGGGGCGGCTTCACCAACCCGCCCTACCCGACCACGTTCGGCATCTTCAACACGGACGGCTCGTCCAACGGCGGGTTCTACAACGACGCGCAGGCGAACAACCTGATCAACGCGTCGGTGACCGGCGGCAACCCGGACGCGGTCAAGGCCGAGGCGTCCTACCTCACGCAGCAGCAGCCGAGCCTGTTCCAGCCCAACCCCGACTTCATCGTGGTGTGGAAGGACAACGTCTCCGGCCAGCCGGCCGCGATCCAGGCCATGACCCAGTACTACCTGAACACGGAGCTGATGTACCTGACGAAGTGACGAGGTCCGGCGTGGGGTATGAGCCCGGTGCGATGTCAGCTGACCAGGGGCGCGGGCCGTGACGGCTTATCTGATCCGCCGCACGGCCACGGCGATCGTGGTGCTGATCGGCGTCTCGGTCTTCATCTTCCTGATGCTGCACCTGATCTACCCCACGCCGGCCATCGACGTGCTCGGCCCGCACGCCAACAAGTTCTCCATCAACCAGTGGAACCAGCAGCACGGCTTCGATGAGCCGTGGATCGTGCAGTACCTGCGCTACATGAACCAGTTGCTGCACGGGAACCTCGGCTACTCCTACAAGCTGAACCAGAGCGTGGCCTCGCTGTTCCGCGAGCGCTGGCTGCGCAGCGCCTACCTGTCCGGCATCACGCTGTTCCTGTCGGTGGTGATCGCGATCCCGCTCGGGATCTACCAGGCGGTCCGGCGGAACACGGTCGGCGACGCGGTCGTGACGACCGGGGCGTTCGTGACGTACGCGATGCCGGACTTCTTCCTGTACCTGATCGCGATCCAGCTGTTCGCGATCACCATCCCGATCTTCAGCTACGAGGGCCCGCAGACCACCTCGATGGTGTCGATCATCTTCGACTGGCGCGCGATGACCCTGCCGATCGTCTGCCTGACCCTGCTGAACCTGGCCGGGTACTCCCGGTACATGCGCTCGGCCGCGATCGACACGGTGGCCCAGGACTACATCAAGGCGGCCCGGGCCAAGGGCCTGCCCGAGCGGCTGGTGCTGCTGCGGCACCTGCTGCGCAACGCGTTCCTGCCGATGATCACCCTGATCGGGCTGTCGATCCCGGACCTGCTGGCCGGCAACCTGATCTGCGAGGCGGTGTTCAACTTCCCCGGTCTCGGGCTGCTGTTCTACGACAGCCTGGGCTCCGCCGACTATCCGGTCCTGCTCGCGTACACGCTGGTGGGCGCGGTGCTGGTCGTGGTCGGGAACTTCGCCGCCGACATCGCCCTGACCGTCGCCGACCCGCGGATCCGGCTCGTGTGACCGCCCCGCCCAGGAGAGATCCGTGACTAACATCGCCCCCGAGCTCCCGCCGCCGGGACTGCCGCCCGCCCCGGAGGGCGGCGAGATCCTGGTGCAGAGCGGCTGGCGGCTGGCGGTCCGCGAGTTCGCCGACAACAAGCTCGCCGTGCTCGGCCTGGCCACGCTGATCTTCTTCGTGCTGTTCTGCTACCTCGGACCGCTGGTGTACCACGGCGGGCTGAGCTCCGACCTGGAGGCCGTGAACCTGCCGCCGGGCCCCGGGCATCCGCTGGGCACCGACAACCAGGGCTTCGACGTGCTCGAGGAGCTGATGGTGGGCGGCCGGGCCGCGCTGGAGATCGGCTTCCTGTCCGCGGTGATCGGGATGGTGTGGGGCGCGGTCTGGGGCGCGGTGGCCGGGATGGCCGGCGGGCTGTTCGACGGGTTCCTGATGCGGGTCGTGGACGTCCTGCTGTCGATCCCGTTCCTGTTCGTGGTGCTGATCGTCGCGGTCAGGTACGGCGCCTCGGTGATCGGGCTCAGCGTGATCATCGGGATCTTCACCTGGCAGGTCCCGGCCCGGCTGGTCCGCGGCGAGGTGCTCACGCTGCGGGTACGGGACTTCGTCTCGGCGGCCAAGGTGGCCGGATCCGGCTGGATGCGGCTGATGAACCGGCACCTGCTGCCCAACTCGCTCGGGGTCATCATCGTGACCGCCACGTTCAGCGTGGCCGACGCGATCTTGGCCGTGGCCACCCTCGGCTTCCTCGGCTTCGGCCTGCAGTACCCCACCTTCGACTGGGGGGACATGCTCAACAACGGGATCACCTACCTGCAGGACGGCTACTGGTGGCAGGTCTACCCGGTCGGGATCTGCATCATCGTGGTCGTCATGGCCTGCAACCTGATCGGCGACGCGCTCCGCGACGCCCTGGACGTGAGGCTGCGCCGACGTTGACCCCGGTACTGGAGATCACCGACCTGTCGACCCATATCCAGCTGACCAAGTCGGTCGTGCGGGCGGTCGGGAACGTCGACCTCACCATCGAGCCGGGGGAAACCCTGGGCCTGGTGGGCGAGTCGGGCTGCGGGAAGTCGATGACGGGCCTGTCCGTCATGGGCCTGCTGCCGGCGGGCGGCTCGATCGTCGGCGGGTCGATCAAGCTGGACGGCCGGGAGCTGGTCGGCCTCAGCGACCCCGAGCTGCGCAAGATCCGCGGCAACGAGGTCGCCATGATCTTCCAGGATCCGCTCACCTCGCTGGATCCCACCAAGACGATCGGCTACCAGGTCGCCGAGCCGGTCCGGCTGCACAAGGGCGCGAGCAAGGCGGCGGCGCGGGAGCGGGCCATCGAGGTGCTCGGGCTGGTCGGCCTGCCCCGCCCGGCCGAGCGGCTCGGCGACTACCCGCACCAGCTCTCCGGCGGGCTGCGCCAGCGCGTGATGATCGCCATGGCGCTGAGCTGCGACCCGAAGCTGCTGATCGCGGACGAGCCGACGACCGCCCTGGACGTCACCATCCAGGCGCAGATCCTCACCCTGCTGCACAACCTCAAGGACCGCCTCGGCATGGCCATGCTGCTGATCACCCACGACATGGGCGTGATCGCCGGGCACGCGGACCGGGTCCAGGTGATGTACGCGGGCCGGATGGTCGAGGTCACCGAGACCGGCACCCTGTTCCGGCACATGCGCCACCCGTACACCCGGGCGCTGCTGGCCTCGATCCCGCGGCTGAGCCAGGACCAGTCGCAGCGGCTGCTCACCATCGGCGGCCTGCCGCCGGACCTGGCCAACCCCCCGCCGGGCTGCCGGTTCGCGCCCCGGTGCAGCCGTGCGACCGACCGGTGCCGCACCGACGAGCCGCCGCTGACCGGCGAGACCCGCGCGCACCTGTTCGCGTGCTGGCATCCGGTCGACGGCCCGGCCGGCGCCGGGTCCCCGGACGGCCGGACGGCCGCCGCGCGGGCCGTCGCCGGCGAGCCGGGCGCCCCGGACGGGGCGGTGCCGCCGGGAACGCCGCTGCTCGAGGTGCGCGACCTGGTCAAGGAGTTCCCGGTCACGGCCGGGGCGATCCTGCAGCGCCGGGTGGCCAGCGTGCACGCGGTGTCCAATGTCTCGTTCACGGTGCAGGCCGGGGAGACGTTCGGCCTGGTGGGCGAGTCAGGCTGCGGCAAGACCACCATCGGGCGGGTCGTGGTGGCGCTCGAGCGCCCGGACTCGGGCCGCGTGCTCCTGGCCGGCCAGGACATCTCCGCCCTCGCCAAGAGCGACCTGCGCCGGCACCGCCGCGACCTGCAGCTGATGTTCCAGGACCCGTACGCGTCGCTCGACCCGAGGATGCGGGTGGGATCGATCATCCGCGAGCCCCTCACGATCCAGCACGTCGGGAGCCGCCAGCAGCAACAGCAGCGCGTGTTCGAGCTGCTCGACGAGGTCGGCCTGCCGCGCAACGCGGTGGAGCGCTATCCGCACGAGTTCTCCGGCGGGCAGCGGCAGCGGATCGGGCTGGCCCGCGCGCTCACCCTGAACCCGAAGGTCATCGTCGCGGACGAGCCGGTCAGCGCGCTGGACGTGTCCATCCGGGCGCAGGTGCTCAACCTGATGAAGCGGCTGCAGGCCGACCACGGCCTGACCTACATCGTGATCTCCCACGACCTCGCGGTGGTCAAGTACATGGCCGATCGGATCGGCGTCATGTACCTGGGCAAGCTGGTCGAGATGGGCTCGGCCGACGACATCTACCAGCGGGCCGCGCATCCCTACACGGCCGGGCTGATCGCGACCATCCCGGTCCCCGATCCCGAGGCCGCGAAGGCCGCGGAGGGCGAAGGGATCAAGGGCGAGCTGCCCAGCCCGGTCCACCCGCCGTCGGGCTGCCGGTTCCGCACCCGGTGCCCGTACGCGCAGGAAATCTGCGCCGAGCAGGAGCCGCCGCTGCGCAGCTTCGGGCCCGGGCACGTGGCGGCCTGCCATTTCCCGTTGCAGACCGCGGAACGGGCGGCCGCCTCACCCGAACGCGCCGTCCGCGGCGCCGCGGAGCGCGGCCACGGCGAGCCCGCCGAGCGAGGCTAGGTCATACCCGCCTTCCTGCACCAGGACCGCCGGGGCCAGGGCCGCGATCCGGCGGCCCGCCTCGCGGTAGCCATCCTCGGTGACGCGCAGCGGGCTCTCCGGATCGCTGGCCGCGGCGTCCAGGCCCAGCGAGACCACCAGGGCGTCGGCGCCCCGCGCCCGTACCTCGCCGCACAGCACGTCCACGCCGGCCAGCCAGCCGTCGTCGCCGGTCCCCGGGGGCAGCGGCAGGTTCCGGTTACCGCCCTCCCCCGGCCCGCTCCCCCGCTCGCCGGCGTAGCCGGCGTAGTGCGGGAACCAGCCCGCCCCCGGATCGACGTGCAGCGAGCCGTACCAGACGTCGGCCCGGTCGTAGAAGATCATCTGCGTGCCGTTGCCGTGGTGCGCGTCGATGTCCAGCACGGCCACCTGTGCGGCCCCGGCCGCCCGGAGCGCCTGCGCGGCGACCGCGGCGTTGTTGAGGTAGCACGACCCGCCGTAGGCCTCCCGGGTCGCGTGGTGCCCGGGCGGTCGGCACAGCGCGTACGCCAGCCGCGTACCCGAGCTGACGAGCCCGGCCGCGGTCAGCGCGGCGTCCACCGCCCCGCGGATGGCCGCCCAGCTGCCCGGCCCGACCAGGGTCATCGTGTCGTAGCAGAACCGCCCGGCCCGCCCGTGGACCGCGGGGGGCGAGCGCAGCGGCAGCCCGCCCAGCATCCCCGCGGTGGGGAACACATACGGAACGACCCGGTCGCGCCCGAACTCGGCGGGCAGCCCCGCGGCGGTCCAGTCCCGCCAGATCTCGGCCAGGTGGTCGACCAGGAGCGGGTCGTGCACCGCGCGCAGGATCGCGTCGTCGTGCTCGCGGGCGGGGACCACCGGCGCGCCCGCCGCCGACAGCGCCTCGCGCAGCGCCAGCGCCCGGGCCGGCACCTCGGTGCCCGGGTCCCAGACGCCGAGCCACACCTCGCCCGCCGGCTCGTGGCGCACGCAGTCCTCGCTCCAGACCACCGGCACCGGCAGCGTTTCCTGCTCGCCTCCGGGGTGCTTAACGCGCCTCCTTCCCTCGTCGCTCGGTCGCTCGTTCCTCGCTCCCTCGCTCCTCAGTCCAGTCGGCACCGCACCCCTTCGGCTCGGACAAGCCTCGTCGCTCGGTCGCAAGCTCCCTCGCTCCTCGGTCATACGGCGGGCGTTACGATCGCGGAATGCCGCGCGTGACCGATCTTGGCATCACCATCGGCCTGCTGCCACCGGGCCCGACCGGGTCGGTGCTGGACGTTCCCGGCACGGGCCTGGGCCACGCCACGGTGTGGCGGGACGAGGCGCCGCCGCCCGCCGGCCGGGGGATCGCGCGGACCGGGGTCACCGTGCTCGACCCGGGCGGCGACCTGTTCGCCTCCCCGGTCCCGGCCGGGGCCGCGGTGCTCAACGGGGCCGGCGAGTGCACCGGCCTGCTCACCGCGCGGGAGTGGGGACTGGCCGAGACCCCGGTGTTCCTGACCTCGACCATGCAGCTCGGGCGGGTGTACGACGCGGCCTGCGAGCTGCTCATCGAAGAGCAGCCCGCCATCGGCTGCGACGACGTCATCATCCCCATCGTCGCGGAGTGCGACGACAGCTTCCTCAACGACACCCGCCGCATGCAGGTCGACCGCGGCGACGTGCGGGAGGCGCTGGCGGCCGCCCGGGCGTCCGCGGGCGCCCCGGCCGCCGCCGAGGGCGCGGTCGGCGCGGGGACCGGGATGAGCTGCCTGGGTTACAAGGGCGGCATCGGCACCGCGTCGCGGGTCCTGCCCGGCGGCGCCACCGTCGGGGTCCTTACGCTGACCAACTTCGGCGACGCCGGGCGGCTCACCGTGGCCGGGGTACCCGTCGGCCAGCTGCTGCCGCCGCCCGGGCCGGCCAGGACCGGCCGGGCCCGGCCGGCTCGTGCATCGTCGTGGTGATCACCGACGGCCCGCTGGACGCCGCCGCCTGCCAGCGGGTGGCCCGCCGGGCGGGCCTGGGGCTGGCCCGGACGGGCAGCACCGCCCATCACGGCAGCGGCGAGATCTTCCTGGCGCTGGCCACCGGGCTGCGCGCGCCGCGCGGCCGCGCGCCGTCCCGGGCCCCGGTCACCGGCCCGGCGCTGGACGACTACTTCGCCGGCGTGACCGAGGCTACCGAGGAGGCCGTCATCAACAGCCTGCTGCAGTCGGTGACCGTCACCGGCCGGGACGGGAACACCTCCGCCCAGATCCCCGCCGACGCGGTGCGCCGGCTCATGACCGGATACCAGCGAGGAGCCGATCGTGACCGATGAAGCACGAGAGCCGGCGCCGCCGGTCGCACCCGTCGCCGCCGACCTGGACCTCGCGGTCCCGCCCGCGGCGGACGGGGCGCCGCCGGACCCGTACGGGTGGATGCGCGACCCCGACCTGCCCGCCCTGCACGACTACCTGGCCGCCGAGCGCGCGTACTACGACCTCCAGACGGCGCCCACCGGCGGCCTGCAGGACCGCCTGCTGGGCGAGATGACCGCGCGCGTGGTCCCCGCGGAGGACTCGGTGAGCTGGCGCCGCGGCGGGTTCGAGTACTTCACCCGGGTGAGCCCCGGGCAGGAGCTCGAGCAGTTCTGCCGGACGGCCGGTCCCGGGTCGCCGGCCTCGGTCCTGCTCGACCAGAATCTGCTGCTGGCCGATCCGGCCTGTGGCGGCGGTTACGTCGACGTCGCGGTGCGCGAGGTCAGCCCGGACGGGCGGCTGCTGGCGTACTCCGTGGACTTCACCGGCGACGAGCTGTTCCAGCTGCGCATCCGCGACCTGGCCACGGGTGCGGACCTGCCCGACCGCATCGAGGCGACCTACTACAGCCTGGGCTGGGCCGCGGACTCCCGGTCGCTGTTCTACGTGCTCACCGACCAGCTGTACCGGCCGCACGAGGTCTGGCGCCACGAGATCGGGACCGACCCGGCCGGCGACGCCCGGGTCTACCGCGAGGACGACGAGCGGTTCGCGCTCACCGTGCGGGCCACCCGCAGCGGCGGCTACGTGCTGATCGAGACCGAGTCCAGGGAAACCACGGAAACCCTGCTCATCCCCGCGGCCGCCCCGCAGACGCCGCCCGCCGTGCTGGAGCCCAGGTCACCCGGCACCGAGTACCGCGCCGATCATGCCGACGGTCCGGACGGCGGCGAGTTCTACCTGGTCACCAACGACGGCGCGGAGGAGTTCCGGCTGGTCCGGGCGCCCGCGCAGGCGCCAGGCCGGGCTAGCTGGACCGAGGTGATCGCCGGGTCGCCGGACACCCGCCTGGTTTCGTGCCACGTGTTCGGGCCCTACCTGGCCGTCGAGCAGCGGCACGCGGCCGCGCCGCAGCTGCGCGTGCTGCACCGCGCATCGGGCGAGCAGCGGCTCATCGAGGCCGCCGGACCGCAGTACTCGCTGGCCCTCGGGATCAACGAGGACTACGCGGCCACCGCGGTCACGGTGCGCACCGAGTCGCTCACCGACCCGCCGTCGTGGCACGACGTGGACCTGGCCAGCGGCGGCTGGCAGCTGCGCCAGCGCAAGGACGTGCCCGGCTACGACCCCGCGGGGTACCGCACGCAGCGGGTGGCCGCCACGGCCGCCGACGGCACGATGATCCCGGTGACGATCGCCTACCGCCGCGGCCTGCGCCCGGACGGCACCGCCGCCTGCCTGCTGGACGGCTACGGCGCCTACGAGGACTGCTACTGGCCGGAGTTCAGCGTGGCCACGCCCAGCCTGCTGGACCGCGGCGCGGTGTACGCGGTGGCGCACATCCGCGGCGGCGGCGAGGGCGGCCGGCGCTGGTGGCTGCAGGGCCGGCTGGACCACAAGCGCAACACCTTCACCGACTTCATCGCGGCCGCCGACGCCCTGGCCGACCAGGGCTGGGCCGCGCCCGACCGGATCGTCTCCCGCGGCCGGTCGGCCGGCGGCCTGCTGCAGGGCGCGGTGTTCACGATGGCGCCGCGGCGCTGGCGGGCCGTGGTCGCCGAGGTCCCGTTCGTGGACTGCGTGACCACGATGTCGGACCCGACGATCCCGCTCACGATCAACGAGTGGGACGAGTGGGGCGACCCCAGGCACGACCCGGTCATGCGGGCCTACCTGCGCTCCTACAGCCCGTACGACAACATGCCGCCGCTGCCCTGGCCGGACCTGCTGGTCACCGGGAGCGTGCACGACACGCGGGTGCTGATCAAGGAGCCGGCCCGGTGGGTGGCCCGGCTCCGGGCCACCGCCGCGGCCGATCCGGGCGCCGGCCCGGCCGGCCGACTGCTGTTCCGCGCCGAGCTGGGCACCGAGGCGCACATGGGGCCGACCGGCCGGTACGACAAGCTCCGCTACGAGGCCGAGGTCCTCGCGTTCATCGTGACCGCGACCGGGATGCCCGCCGCCCCGGACGCGCCGCCCGGCCCGGCGGGCCGGAAGCCCCGGTGACCTCCCCCGGCGGGCCGGCCGGCACCGGCACCGGACCCGTTATGGCTGGTATGGCGGTAGTGGTCGGCGCGACCGGGGCCGTGGGTTCGGCCGTCGTCCGGCGGCTCACCGCCCGGGGGATGCCGGTGCTCGCGGTGGCGCGGAGCCAGGATGCGCTGCACGAGCTGGCCGCGGCCGGCCACGGGATCACGCCGTGCGCCGCGGACATCGGCCAGAACGCGTGCGTCGAGGCGATCTCCTCGTGCCTGACCGGCCCGGTGTCCCTCGCGGTCATGGCGGCCGGGCTGCCGGTGCGCGGCTCGGTGGACACCATCGACCCGGGCCTGCTCGCCGCGGGCGCGGACATCAAGATCGGCGGGACCGTGCGGCTGCTGCGCGCCGTCCGCGGCCGGCTGGGCCGGGGCTCGCGGTTCGTGGCGTTCGCCGGCACGCTCGGGATCGAGCCGCGGGCGCACGAGGCGGGCCCGGGCGCCATCAACGCCGGGGTGCTCAACCTGATGCGCCAGATCAGCCTGATCTACGGGCCGCAGGGGGTTACGGTCCACACCATCTGCCCGGGACCGGCGGACACGCCGCGGCTGCGCCTGATCGCCGAGGCGGTGGCCGCCGAGCGCGGCGTGCCGTTCGCGACGGTCTGGGCGGAGTATTCGCAACGGAACTCGCTCGGCCGACTCCCGACCGCCGACGAGATCGCCTGGGCGGTGACCCTGCTGCTGGAGCCCGAGGCCGACGTGATGCACGGCGGCGTGCTGCACCTCGACGGCGGCGGGCTGAGCGGGATCGACTGAGCGGCAAGGGCGGGACGTCGAGACGGAACCTGACGACACGGGAGTGAGCGGATGACGTACGCGAGCTTGGGCCATGACGCGGCTGGAGCTCGACGGCTTCGACTACGAAGGCCGCGGCTACCACCGGGAGTCCCCCGTGCCGCGCTAGCCGCGGGCGCTGTCTAGTCGAACTCGGTCGGCAGGGAAGGGTCACGATGGTGGGCCAGCGCCCGCTCGAGCTGGCGGTGATTGACCCGGCCCAGGGACAGCGGCGGCAGGGCGCCGAGGCCGAACCAGCCGACGTCGAGGGTCTCCAGCGCGGCCGGCGGCTGCACGGCTCCGTCGCGGCGGCAGAGGAAGAACAGCTTGTACACGTGGACCGGCAGCGGCGGCGGATTGCCCTGCAGGTCACGGTCCCAGCAGGCGATCAGCTTCACCGCCGAGCTGTGATACCCGGTCTCCTCGAGGACCTCCCGGGTGACCGCGGCCGAGGGCGCGTCCCCGGGGTCGGCCCAGCCGCCCGGCAGCGACCACCGACCGTCGATCTTCTCGCGCATCAGCAGCACGCGCTCGCGGTCGTCGAAGATCGCGCCGCGGACGTCGACCTTCGGCGTGGCGTAGCCGGAGTCACGGCCGAGCTCGACGGTGAGCTCGTCGGCCGGCCGGCCGCTGAGCGCCGAGAGCAGCTCCGCGGCCAGCCGGCTCACCTGCTGGTACCGGTCCAGGTCGTAGTCGCTGGCGGCGAACGTCAGCCCGTCCTGCGCCAGAGCGGCCAGCTTGATCCCGATCCGGCGTATCTCGTCCGCAGCTGTCTCGGCCACCCAGGCATTATGGCCTCCGGACGTCAGCCGCTGCTGGCCCCGGCCTCCTGCTGCTGCTCGACGATCTCGCCCTCGATCGCGATCTGGATCTCCTCGCTGACCACGAACCTGCCATCCAGAATCGCGTTGAAGCTCAGCCCGAAGTCCTTCCGGTTGATCTTGGTGGTGGCGCCGTAGGCGATCCGGTGGCCCATCATCCCCGGGTCGTTGAACTCCCCGTACTTGGTCACGTCGAGCGTCACCGGGCGGGTGGTGCCCTTGATGGTCAGGTCACCGGTCAGCTCGTAGTGGTCGGGCCCCGCCGGCTTGATGCTGGTGCTCTTGAACGTCATCGTCGGGTACTTGTCGACCTCAAGGAAGTTCGACGAGCGGATGTCGTTGTCCCGGGTCGGGTTGTTGGTGCGGATGCTGGCCGTCGAGATGCTCGCCTCGACCGACGCGTTCTCCGGGTGCTCGGGGTCGATGTCGGCGGTGGTGCTGACCTCGTCAAATTGGCCGCGTACCGTCATCATCCCCAGGTGCTTCGCGGAGAACTCGACTTGCGTGTGGTACGGATCGAGCTGCCAGTTGCCCATGGAAGCCTCCTCGCCTCGCGAGTGGCACGGCCCGGCGTGGCGCGCCGGCTCCGTGCCGCCTTCAGCCCCCCCTCGCCGGCATGCTATCCGATCCGGAGATCGGCCTCCGGAACGGGGTATCCGGTATCCTGCCGGTCGGGGGCAGGACCGGGGGACCGACCATGATCCGAGATGAGCAGCTGGCCGACCCGGCCACGAGGGGGCGCCGCCTTCGCGCCGACGCGGCGCGCAACCGCGACGCCGTGGTCAGCGCGGCCCGGGAGGTGTTCGCCGAAGCCGGGCTGGACGCGCCGCTGGAAGAGATCGCGCGCCGCGCCGGGGTCGGGATCGGCACCGTGTACCGCAGGTTCCCGTGCCGCGAGCAGCTCGTCTCGGCCGCGCTCATCGACAAGATCACCGCTTATGCCGATGCCGCCGAGCGGGCGCTGGCCGAGCCAGACCCGTGGGCCGGCTTCACCGAGTTCGTGCGGCGGATCTGCGCCATGCAGGCCGGCGACCGTGGCCTGTCCGACCTGCTGCTGATCACCCTGGCCCCGGGCGGGCAGCTCGAGGCCAGCCGCGCGCGGGCCAACCGCAGCGTCATCGCGCTGATCGACCAGGCCAAGGCGGCCGGCCGGCTGCGCTCCGACATGGTCGGTGAGGACCTGCTGCTGATGCTGATCGGCAACAGCGCGATCGCCGCGGCCGCGGCGGCCGACGCGCCCCGGGCCCTGCCCCGTTTCGTCGCCCTGATGCTCGATGCCTTCCAGCCGCACCCGGGGACCAGCCTGCCGCGCCCGCCGACGACGGCCCAGATGGGGCGCGTCATGCGCCGGCTCGCCACGGCCCACGGCTGCGGCCAGTCGGCGGCCGGCCCGCCCGCGACCTCACCAGCGCCGCGGGCGGACCGCTCATCGCCCGCGCTCAGGACTCGGTGACCGCCTCCTCCGAGACCGCGGTGCGGGGCAGCAGCATCGACAGGATGCCGCACAGCGCGAACGCGCCCATCGCGTACGGCGCGGTGTGCACCAGCGCGGCCTGGAGGGAGTGGCCGTCGGCGTAGCCGAAGAACACGGTGCCGAGCAGGGCCACGCCCAGCGCGCCACCGAGCTGCTGCGCGGTGCTGAACAGCCCGGACGCGCCGCCGGCCACCTCGACCGGCACGGCCGCGAGCACCACGTTGACCAGGGGCACGACCAGCAGGGCCAGGCCGGCGCCGGCGACGGCCAGGCCGGGAACGATCGGCCACGGGCTGCCGCCTGTGCCCACGTGCGGGGCGGCCAGCGCGACACCCAGGATCCCGGCCACCATGCCCGCCGCGCCGGCGGCCAGGATCCGCCGGCCGTAGCGCTGCGCGAGCGGCACCGCGACCGGCGCGCCGATGAAGCTGCCCGCGCTGAACGCGACGGCGGTCAGGCCGGCCTTGAGCGGCGAGAACTGCTCGCCGACCTGCAGCCACAGCGCGAAGGCGAGGAAGAAGCCCTGCATGCCCGCGGCGAACGCGAGCTGGACGCCGAGCCCGGCCGCGAACGCGGGGATGCGGAACAGCCCCGGCCGCAGCAACGGCGCGGCCCGCCGGCCTGGCCGCCTCCGCTCGAGCGCCCCCACCGTGACCAGGCTGGCCATGCCGGCGCCGAGCAGCAGCCACGTCCAGGCCGGCCAGCCGAGCTGGCGGCCCTCCAGCAGCGGGTAGACGATGGCGACGAGCGAGCCGGCCAGCAGCGCCGCGGCGGGCAGGTTGGGCCGGCGCGCGGCCGGGTCCTTCGTCTCGGGCACCAGGCGCAGGCCGGCGATCAGCGCGCAGGCGGCCACCGGCACGTTGACGAAGAAGACCGAGCGCCAGCTCCAGCCGAACAGGTTCGCTTCGGTCAGCACCCCGCCCAGGACCAGGCCGACCGCTGATGCGAAGCCGAGCATCGCCCCGTAGATCCCGAACGCCTTGCCCCGCTCGCCGGCCGCGAAGATGGCCCGGAACGTGGCGAGGACCTGAGGCGTCATGGCCGCCGCGGCCGCGCCCTGGACCACCCGGGCCGCGATCAGCTCCGCGCCGGACGCCGACAGCCCGGCGCCCAGGCTGGCCAGCCCGAACAATCCGACGCCGAGCAGGAACACGCGCTTGCGGCCGAGCACGTCACCGAGGTTCCCGGAGATGATCAGCCCCGCCGCGAACGCCAGCATGTACCCGGACACCACCCATTCCAGCTGGGTCGCGCTGGCGTGCAGGTCGCGGCGGATGGTGGGCAGCGCCACGTTGACGATGGTCACGTCGATCATGTCCATCAGCGCCCCCACGATCATCACGACCGCGGCGAGCCACCGCCAGGGATACCCGGGCGTGACGGACGGACGGCCGGTGAGAACGGCCTGACTGGTCATTGGAGAACTCCCCTCGAACTGGATTCGTTAATCGAACGCCGTTCTATCATGGACCCTCGATCGAGTCAAACGGTGTTCGAGTCTGGTACAGTGTTCAAGAGGGAGCGAGGGGCTGGGCCCAGGAAAGCGAGGTCCTGATGGCGGCCGACGACCAGATCCCGCCGCCGCCCTGGCAGCGGCTGCCCGACCGGCAGGCCAGGCGTCGGCGCGAGCCGATCAGCCGGGAGGCGATCGTGACCGCGGCGGTCGACCTCCTCGACCGCGAGGGCCTCGCGGCGCTGAGCATGCGCCGGCTCGCCGAAGAGCTGGGCACCGGGGCCGCCACGCTGTACTGGCACGTCGGCAGCAAGGACGGCCTGCTGGACCTGGTGCTCGACCACGTGATCGGCGAGCAGCAGATCCCGGACCCCGACCCGCCGCGCTGGCGCGAGCAGCTCAAGGACGTGGCGCGGATCCAGCGCGCCACCAGCCTGCGCCACCCCTACCTCGTCCGCATCTCGATCGGCCGCATCCCGATGGGCCCCAACGCGCTGCGCTACTCCGAGCGCGTGCTCGCGATCCTGCGGGCGGGGGGGCTGCCGCCGCGGATGGCCGTGCAGGGATACCTCCTGCTCATCGAGACGGTCAACGGCTTCACCCTCGACGAGACCGGCGTCGATGACGCCGCCCCGGCCAGCGCGGACCACAGCGCCGCGCCCGGCGACCCGGCCAGCCTGCAGGAAACCGCGAACGTGGCCCGCGACTACATCGCGTCACTGCCGGCCGGGCAGTTCCCCACCATGGTCGGCCTCGCCGACGAGTTCGCCTTCGCCGACGCCG
Source organism: uncultured Actinomycetota bacterium (assembly GCA_963795055.1). GTDB lineage: Bacteria > Actinomycetota > Actinomycetes > Streptosporangiales > Streptosporangiaceae > JASHPR01. Next base: position 60,023 of record CAWCGJ010000002.1, on the reverse strand, counting down.
ACGAGCGCTTCGAGCTGCTCATCGACATCTTCGTCGACGGGCTGGCGCGCCACGCGGACCCGGTCTAGGGAGAAGGCCGGCATGGTCACCGCCGACGACGTCCGGGAGATCGCCCTGTCGCTGCCGCGCGCCTACGAGGCCCTCGTCCGCGACCGCGTCAAGTTCCGGGTCGGGCGAATCGTGTTCCTCGCCCTGTCCCCCGACGAGACCGAGCTGGGATTCGGCTACCCCAAAGAGGAACGGGAGGCGCTCATCGCTTCCGAACCGGACAAGTTCCACCTGCCGATAGCGTCGGACATGCGCTACAACTGGGTCCGGGTCTGGCTGTCGGCGATCGACCGCGACGAGCTGCGCGACATCGTGGTGGGCTCCTGGCGGATGACCGTCCCGAAGAAGGTCTGGACGGAGTACCTGGCCAGCCAGCCGCCGTCGGCCAGCTCCCCCGGCTGAGACGTCGTCACGGGCGGCCCCGCATGGCAGCGGGGAGGAAATAGCGGTGGCCGGCGGCTTGTTCAGCTCTAAGACAGCGTGGGCCCGCGCCAGCGGGCGGCGCTCTTGGCGAAGAGACCTGATGGGCCAGCCGACTACCGCAAAGACCCCGAAGCCATCTCCGGGCTGACGCCGGAGCAGTACCGCACGCTGTTCGAGCCCGCACACGAAACCGGAGCACATTATGAACACTGAGAAGGCCATCCTCGCCGGCGGCTGCTTCTGGGGCATGCAGGATCTCATCCGCAAGCTCCCCGGCGTGCTCTCGACCCGAGTCGGCTACACCGGCGGTGACGTACCGAACGCGACCTACCGGAACCACCACGGCCACGCCGAGGCGATCGAGATCACCTTCGACCCGGACAAGATCTCCTACCGGGACCTGCTGGAGTTCTTCTTCCAGATCCACGACCCGACCACCCTGAACCGGCAGGGCAACGACATCGGGACCAGCTACCGGTCGGCCATCTTCTACCTCAGCGACGCGCAGAAGCAGACCGCCGAGGACACGATCGCCGACGTCGACGCCTCCGGCCTGTGGCCCGGCGAGGTGGTTACCGAGGTATCGCCTGCCGGACCGTTCTGGGAGGCCGAGCCCGAGCACCAGGACTACCTGGAGCGCTACCCCTACGGTTACACCTGCCACTACCCCCGCCCCGGCTGGAAGCTGCCGCGCCGCGCGGACAAGGTCACCTCCTGACCGCCGCGGCCTGGCCGCGCACCAGCACAGCGGACGCCGCGCCTCGGGTGGGTAAGCCCACCCGAGGAAGGTCATCGCCGGGCGGGATCGATGCCGCTGAGGACAGCGTGCTCCCCGGCCCTCCGCCCGGACACGGGTCAGCCTGGTTAGCCGACCAGTTCGCGAGCCGCCCGGTGGGCTTCGTCCATCCCGCGCGCTACCGGATCGGCCGCAGCCTCCCGGCCCGTTACGCCGCCCGCTGAGTCGGGCGCGACCGGCACCGGGACCGTGCCGGTGACCTGGGTGCCTTCGCCCGGGGCCGACGCCACCAGCAGGCGGCCGCCGAACGCGCCCATCCGGTCGGCCATGTTGCGGAGCCCGGCGCCCAACCCGTGGCCCGCCCCGTCGAATCCTGCGCCGTCGTCGGTCACCTCGAACGTCAGCGTTCCGGACTCCTCTCGCATCCGCAGGCGGATCGTGGCCCGCTCCCCTGCGTGCTTGCACGCGTTCTGCATGGCCTCCAGGCAGCAGAAGTAAACCGCCGCCTCGATGTCGGCCGGGTACCGGCCGAGCGATGCGGCCCGAACCGTGGCGGGCAGCGTGCAGAGCCGGGCGGCATCGGACAGCGCGGCCGCCAGGCCGTTCTCGCGCAACAGCGGCGGGTAGATCCCGTGTACCAGGTTCCGCAGCCCTTGCGCGGTGTCCTTAAGCTCGGCGCCGAGGTCCTCGAGCAGTCCGGCCAGGACCGTGTCCTGCCCGGCCAGCGTGGCGGCCAGCAGCAGCTTGACGGCCAGGGACGTGAGGTTCTGCTGGGCGCCGTCGTGCAGGTCGCGCTCGATGCGGCGGCGCTCGGCATCGGCGGCGGCCACGATCCGCGCCCTCGACGCCTGCAGCTCATCGTTGGTGCGGTGCAGCCCCTCGAGCGAGCGCTGCAGAGCGGAATGGAGCTGCAGCAGGATATGCGCGCACGACACGACGAGCAGCAGGCCTGCGTAGCAAACAGACGATGCGGACAGCGCCACGACCCCCTCCGGTGGGATGCTCCCCGGCCGCGGCCCTGCCCCCATCCGGATGCCGGTCCGCGGCACGACAACTGCGCTCAGCATCGCCAAGCCGCCCCCCGGCGGTCAGTCACGTAGCCGACAGTGCAGCTGTCAAGTTGCCGACACCTGATCGGCGGACCGGGCGGCCGCGCCCGCTCGCTCCACCGTCACCGCCCTGCTCGGCACGCTACGTCGTCAGGGTGGCGAGCTGAGTCTCGAAGAGCTGGTCCGGGTCGATGCCCATCGCCTGACACGCCAGCCGGGCCGATGACCACCATCGGGGACGGCCAGAGTGGCTAGGCGTGCCCTACTGCTCCACGTCGGCGACGACGGCGAAATGATCCGACGGCCAGACGCCGTCGACGGGGGCGGTGCCGGCCAGCCGGACCGACCGCACCTTGCCGCGGCCGTCACGGGGCAGGCCCGCCAGGATGTAGTCGATCCGCGAGTCCGGGATCACGCTGTTTGCCTGGTAGCCGTTGCGGTGGTCCCAGGTAAACCCCGGGTCGGCGGGGTCGGCGTACCGCCAGGCGTCGACCAGCACCAGGCCCGGCACGGCCGGGGCGGTCAGCAGCCCGCCCAGCAGCCGCAGTTCATCCGAGGCAGGCTCGGCGTTCAGGTCGCCGGAGACGACCGGCGGCCAGGCGCATCCAGCCGCTTGCCCGGAGACGAACGCGGCCAGGGTCCGGACCTGGGCGGTGCGGACCGCCGAACGTCCTGGGCCGTAGGTCAGATGCGTGGTGAACACCGGCAGCGTCCCGCCCGGGGCGTCGACGCGGGCGTGGAGCGCCACCCGGCGCTCGTCGGCCAGCCTGTCCGTGGGCAAGGCGGCGTGGGCGTGGGCGGTGATCGGCCAGCGGCTGAGGATCGCGTTGCCGATCGACAGCTGCCCGCCTGCCCGGGAGGGAGCGCGCGCCGCCTGCGCCCAGCACCAGTACAGGCCCAGCCGCTCGGCCAGCTCGGCGGCCAGGTTCTCGCCCGGCGCGGCCCATACCTCCTGCAGGCCGCACACGTCGGGCCCGACCTCGGCCAGCGTCGCGGCGATCGCCTCCCGGCGCCGTTCCCAGGGCCCGAACCGCCACCACAGGTTCCAGCTCACGACCCGCATCGCCGATGCCCGCCTCCTCCCGCCTGATCCTTCGCCGCATAACCGACGCCATCACCGGCCAGCCGCTCGGCGGCCGTGCGCCAGGCAACGGTCGCAACCCTAACCGGATGACCGTAATTACCAGGTCACGGTCGGCCAACAACCTCGACGCGCGGGGTGGCCTTGGCTGCTCGTCGGGCGTAGCGTGTAAATCTCCCGAGCCGGACCCGCTGGCCGAACCCCCCGGGCCAGTGGAGAGACCGGCCGGGTCTCGGGGGCAGGGCCGCAGGTCCGCGCCATAAGGAATGTGCCCCGGGCTCGCCAGAGAGCTGCGCAGGGCGGCGCGGGCGTCGGCTCTGCCCCCACCTACCTGACCGGGCATCGGCTCTGCCCCACCCACCTGCGCGGGCGTCGGCTCTGCCCCACCCACCTGCGCGGGCATCGGCTCTGCCCCACCCATCCGCGCGGGCATCGGCTCTGCCCTCATCCCCTGCGAGGGCGATAACGGCTCGTGTTGAGGTATTTTCTGCATGGTCGTGCGGCACGTGACATGAGTGCCGCTTTTCGAGGTGATTCGTAGATTGTGGCCTCTACGAGGTGTTTGATGCAGACTGGCTTGTTTGAGCGCGAGGATGAGCTCGGCCGGGTCGACGCCCTGCTCGCCTTGGCGCAGGCAGGCAGCGGGGACATGCTGCTAATCACCGGTCCGGCGGGGATTGGCAAGAGCGTCTTGCTGGGAGTGGCCAGGGAGCGTGCGCACCTGGCCGGGATGCAGGTCTTGTCGGGACGCGGCCGGGAGCTTGAAAGCGGCTTTTCGTTCGGGGTTGCGCGGCAGCTGTTTGAGCCGTTGCTCGCTGGCGCCAAGGAGACGGACCAGGATGCGCTGCTCGCCGGGGCGGCGCACCGGGCGCTGACCGCTCTCGAGGGCGATACGGGTCACTCCCCGTCGGCCGTGGGGAGTGACCCGCTGTTCGCGGCGGTCCATGGCCTGTACTGGCTGGTGGTCAATGCGAGCGGCATCGCGCCGATACTGCTGGCGATCGATGATCTGCAATGGGCCGATCAGGCCTCACTGCGTTTCGTTCTGTACCTGGCCGACCGCCTGTCGGGTCTGCCGGTCGGGCTGGCGCTTACGTGGCGCACCGGCGATGCGGCGCGGTGCACCCGAGAGCGCGGCGGCCTATCTGAGGCGGGCGCTGGCCGAGACCGCAGATGTGAGCATGCGCGCCTCGCTGCTGCACGAGCTGGGGCTGGCCGAGAAGGTGCTGGCCGATCCAGCCGCGGTCCAGCATCTGCGCGAGTCGCTGGAGCTCGCGGGCGACGCGGTGCAGCGGGCAGCTGTCGCGCCCGATCTGGCGGAACTGCTGGTGCTCACGGGGCAGTGGGACGCCGGCGCAGCTTTCATCCAAACGGCACTGGGGGAACTGACGGACGCTGACGCGCCCCGGGGCAAGCGCGCCCGCGCGGCGGTCGTGCGCCTGCAGACCTGGCTGGCGGGGCTCGCTGCCTTCGACCCGCGCCTGGTGGATGAATTCGATCAGCATCTGAGCCAGCTGCTCGGCACGGCCCGTGAGGACACCGCTGAGCAGCGCACGCTCGCCGCGGCGCTCGCAGGAATCCTGGCCTGGCGGGGTGAACAGCCCGGGACAGTGCTGGCCCTGCTCGATCACGCACTCGACGAAAACCGCCTGCTTCTCCGGACCGACTCCCACCCCTTGATGGTGGCGCAGGCGCTCATCGCCACCGTATGGCTCGACGAGCTCACGCGGGCGGAGGCGCTGGCCAGCCAGCTGTTTGCCTGCGCACGGTCGCAAGGCTCGGTGGCCGGGCTTACCGTCGCCGCCTGTGTGCGCGCGGCGGTCAGGGTCCGCCGCGGCCAGCTGGTGGCCGCCGAGAGCGATGTTCGCATGGTCATGGAGCTCGCGGCGGAGCACGCCGTGGCGTTTGCGGTTCCCTCCGCGCTGTATTGCGGAGCCGATGCGCTGATCGAACGGGCCGAACTCGCCGACGTCGCGGCCCTCGCCGTCGGGATCGAGCTTGATCCCGACCTGGCCCGGACAGCCACCGGCGCGATGCTGCGGGAGGTCCGCGGCCGGCTGGCGCTGGCCACGGGAGATTTTGCCGCCGCCCGGGCCGAGCTGCTGTCGGCCGCAGGAACCTACGAGGCGTTGCATCTGCTGAACCCCAGCACCTGCTGGCGTTCGGCGCTCGCGCTGACACTCGCAGCCGACGACCCGGGTGAGGCACTTCGGCTGACGAACAGGGATCTTGACCTAGCACGGCAGGCCGGATTGCCGCGCCCCGCCGGGGTGGCACTGCGCACCCGCGGCATGCTCGCTGTGGGCCAGCAGCGGCTGGACGACCTGCGCGAGGCGGCTGAGCTGCTGGCGCGCTGCGGCGCAGGCCTCGAGCACGCCCGGGCTCTGATCGAATTCGGCGCGGCCCTGCGGCGCTCGAATCGGCGCACCGCAGCGCGCGAGCCGCTGCGTAGAGGGCTGGACCTTGCCTACCGCTGCGGCGCCGGACGGCTCGCCCAGCGAGCCACGGACGAGCTACGAGCCACTGGGGCCAGGCCACGGCGTGCCTCCCTGACCGGGCTTGCGGCGCTGACCCCCAGCGAGCGCCGGGTAGCCGAGCTAGCGGCAGGCGGGATGAGCAACCCCGAGATCGCCCAGGCGCTGTTCGTGACGCTTAACACCGTGGAAGGCCACTTGCGCCACGTCTACCAGAAGCTTTCCGTAAGTTCCCGCAACCAGCTGCCTGCCGCCCTGCGCTCGGCCGCCCCTCACCAGCCCGCGGGCGGCCGCTAGCCGCCAGGCGATCTAGCGCTTCGCGCGACGATGCGGAACCACGCCATTCCCGGTACGCGCCCGCGGACACGCTGAGCCGACCCCGATCTTGGTCCAGCCCGCAACAGGCTGGCCAGCTCAAATACCACGGTGCCTCCGTGGCGCGAACACGCCCCTCGGCGAACACGCTCGTCCATGATGGGGTTCCGAGGGGTAGCCCCATCTGCGGTGCGCAGGCCCTCGCGGACCATCAGTCCGCGAGGCCCTGCACGCCGGGCCCGTTGGCTTGCTCCCAGGGTGGTTGGGGGGACCTGGGGGCAAGCCAACGACTACGGGGACTGAATGACCCAACGCATAGCGCCGCGGCCCTACCGCGACAGAATGACCTGAACGGGCCCGGACCCGGGCGACGGTCCAGGTGCCGGACCTGGGCTCGGGCGGACCACGGATGGCGTCATCACGGTACCTGCGGCCGACTGTCGGCGAACGCCTCGGGAGCTACCTTCGCGAGGAAGTCACGGACAACGCGCCGGAACAGCTCGGGCTCGTCGCTGGGCGGTGAGTGACCCGACTTCTCGAAGATCACCAGCTCTGAGTTCGGGATGAGCGCCGCGATGGTCTCTGACATCTCCACTGGGGTCACCCAGTCATGCCGGCCGACGGTGATCAGAGTGGGGCACCGCACGCCGGGAAGGGCCGGCTTGACGTCGTAGGCCGACCGATTTTGCTGGAAGCACCAGTTGTGGGTCTCGTACCGGTAGCTCCCGTTCTCTACTCTCGCGGCCGCCCGCTCGCGGTCGTCCTCGTACGAATACAGTGGGGCGATCTCGGCCCAGCACGCCTTGAGATCGGCGTCATCGCGGATGTGACCGGTCCAGTAGCGCTCGAAGTTGTCCCAGTTGATGTTGACCCGCGTCTGCTTGCGCGCGTTTTCGAACACCAGCTCCAGGTTCGAGCTGTCCGGGGAGGTGTCGCGCAGGATCATGGCGCGGGTGTGCTCGGGGTACGCGATGGCGTACTCCATGGCAATGAAGCCGCCGTAGGAGCCCCCGGCCACAATGACCTGGTCGACACCCACCCACTCACGCAGCCCGTCCAGGTCCGCGGCCCACTGCGCGTGGCTGTAGGGCGGCTTGCCCTCGCTGATGCCGCAGCCGCGGGCGTCATAGACCACGATCCGGAACGCGTCGGCTAGCCAGCCGAAGCTCGCCCTGGGCTCGGCCAGGGAACCGATCCCGCCGCCGCCGTGATGCACGATGATGACCGGAGCTCCGTCAGGACCGAGCACTTCAACATTCAGACTGTTGTCGTTGATCTGCACGAACATCCGGTCTCCTCCTTCGTGCCCGTGGCTGCCGCGAACGGCCGGCCTGGTCTCACCAGATCTCGCTGACCACCCGTACGACGTTGCCTCCGATTACATTCTGGATGTCCTGGCCGGAGTGGTCGTTGGCAGACCCGTTCCTGGCCATCCCGAGGGAGGCCTCGACGCCGGCCTACAACGGCGGGGAGGTCTGGCCCAGCACCTAGGTCGCCGAGATCACCGGCATGCTGGAAGGCGGATCCCACGGTGCTATTTCGACCGTGCCTACGTTGAATGTCCGCCTGGTGGGTTACTGGCCTATTCGTCCGTCGATCCGCTCGCGCAACAGGTCCGCATGACCCATGTGGCGGCCGTACTCCCAGATCATTCCGACCAGCACCTCGCGCAGCGACATCGGCCCTCCACCGCTGCCATGCTGATTCAACGGATCGTCGCCGGTGATGTCGAGACTGGGCGCCTCGGCCACGAACCGCGTCGCGAACTCCACCTCCGCACACCATGCGTCCCACGCCTCCGCGACCACCCGCGGATCGGCAACAGCACCGTCAAAATCACCGTCACGGTCGGTGTCGGAGGAAAACAGCCGGGGCACGTCCTGCCCGGCCATCATCTCCCGGAACGTTCTGCGCTCCATCTCGGCCAGGTGTCGCACCAGCCCCAGGAGCGACATCGTCGACGGCTCGACGGAACGCCGCGCCATGGCCTCGGCATCGAGACCTGAGCACTTCATCTCCAACGTGAGGCGTGCACAGCGCAGGACTTCGACCAGCGTGGTGCGCTCGTCGCCCAACGTTGGCCCATTCTCACGCGGGTCGTCTTTGAGATCGATGAACATGTCGGCACGTCGGGTGGTGGCCATGGCCGCAATCATCGGCGATGCCCGTGACGGCCGACAAACAGTTAACGACACCGGCGACGCCTTCGGCGCCAACTGGGTCGAGTAGCTGCTGCCGCATGCGCCAGGCGAGGACCAGCCGAACGACATGATCGCCGTCTCGCCCGGGTAGCCGCGGTGTGAGGCCGGGGAGAACCCGCACCAAAGGTTGACCGCTGCTGTTCTTAGACCGTGACCAGCAGCAGGCGGCTGGACAGCGCGGCCGAGGCGGCCAGGCTGTCGGCCAGCAGCCCGCGCGCGAGCGGGTCGTCACGCACCGCCCACAACAGCAGGCTGTTGTTCCAGGCCAGGTCACGGGCGGAGTTGATGGTCCAGTTCGCGATCAGGCTGTTGACCGCGGCCAGGTGGCGGTCGACGGCGAGTTCGGGCGCCGATTCCAAGGACTGCCGGACCGACTGCTCGGCGGCATCCAGCAGCTGGTCCACCTTCTGGTAGTCGGCGAAGTGCGCGCCCGCCTCCGGCGAGGTGCCCAGGGCCGCGCAGCTGGCGACCACCGCCAGCGGCAGGTCGTGGTTGATGTGGGCATTCATCCCCGCCAGGGCGAACTGGACCGGCTCGATCCCGGCAGCGGCCCGCTGCTGGATCAGCGGCCGCCAGGCCAGCGGCACCGCCGACGGATCGCCTACCGTGTCGGCCGCGCTGAAGTACAGGCCGGCGAACGTCACGTCCAGCTGGGTCATGAAGACCGGGTCGGCAAAAAAGCCCTGGCCCAGGCCGGTGTTGACCTGCTGGGTCACCTCCAGGTACATGCGGTTGAAACACGCCAGCCCGTCCGCGGCCGGAAGCCCGGCCCCGATCGCCTCCATCCGCGCTATCACCTCGGCGACCGTGGTGACCGGCGGAGCTGGCGGACCGGCTGGCATGGCAGTCACTATACGATCACCAGGCCGCCGTCACCGGCAGGCAGCCGGCCACCTGACCCGCCCGGCCCAACACACCAGCAGCGGCGTAGCAGGCAAGTGCTGGCTTGCGGCCGCCGATCGCCGCCTGGGCTCCCGGAACGCTCCGACGCCGCCATCTGCTCGCCGCCGCGCTGTTTCACCTGGGGCTCTCACCCGGCACGAGGTTTGGATGGTGGCCACGGAGAACCCCTTTGACCTGCAGTTCGAGCGAATTGTGAGCGCCTTTGAGTCCCTTGCGAGAGGGTCATGGTGGTGTGGAAGCACGAACCCGGAATCGGGGCTGCTTTCGCTACCTGTGCTGGCGACGCATCTGTGATTGGTTCTTACGCGCCATTGCAGAATTGGCCGGGAGACCCATCGGCTCCAGGCAGAGGACCCAGGAATGCATAATGACTGAGCGGTCAGCCGAGCAGCAGAAGTACGCGGGGCTGCGAGACCGTGACTACTTTCATATCATGCTGAATCTCGACTCCTATCAAGACTTCCTCCCGACAGCCTGGTTGCTCGCTAATCGCTTCCTCGAGGACGCCAGGAAGATGCAGGCGAACCCGCAGCTTGAGGCGGAACTGCGCCCTTTCCGCTATAGCAGGGACAACTTCGAGGGCCGCCTCGACCAGATTTATCAGGGCCTAGTCGACGACGTGAACCGTTACGAGGCCCAGCAGAGCTGGGCGCTGAGAAGCAGGGACGACGTGGTCGAGTGGATTCGCCAGATGGCGCCGTTCAATCAGACGGATGGTACATGGCTCAGAAATGTCGTCCCTGTGGGGCCGATCGACGAAGTCCGATCCCTGCTGGTCAATATTCTCATGGACGAGGTGGGCGCCGGCGACCCCAAGCTTAACCATGCCAACATTTACACGGCACTGCTGCAAAGCGTCGACATCTACCTGCCGGACATCCAGACGCGCGAGTATGCAGAGAACCCTGACCTGCTAGATTCGGCGTTCAGCGCGCCCCTGTTCCAGCTAGTCATATCGGAATTCTCCCAAGCGTTTTTCCCCGAGCTGCTGGGGATGACTATGTATCTGGAATGGAGCTCCGTCGAGCTCGAGAACATGGTGCGCTTGAACGAGCATTTCGACATCGACTGCCATTTCTACAAAATGCACGTGGCGATCGACAACGCTGCCACCGGTCATGGGGCCATGGCGAGGCGAGCAGTCGAGCTCCATCTCGAGCAGACGCGCGCTGAGTCGGGCGAGGACGCAATGCAAGCCCAATGGGAACGGGTTTGGAACGGGTATGTCGCCTTCGCCACCACGGGCACGCTGGCGGACGACATGCTCAAGAAACGGCTACACCCGCCTGCTGCCGCCGACAAGGTTGTCGCCCTGGTGCAGGCGAGAGCGGCCAGGGCTCGGCTCAATCACGGACAGAAGCGGGTCGCCGGGAAGCTGATCAACGACCTGTTCGCCGATCCGGCCGGGCTCATGACGGCACTGATCGACGGAGGGATGATCCTCCCGGGCGACCCCGACAACAGCCCTTTCTTCGGTCTGCTCACCCCCGACGGACCGATGTACAAGGTGTTCACCGACACAGAGATCGAGACCTGGAAGAGCTGGGTGCGCTCGCTAGCGGGCGCCGCGGCTGACCCGGCTGCCGTCTCGCCCCGAGCCACGCCGGCCGAGCGCATGGCGTACCTGATCGATACCATGCGCCGCCGTCAAGAGGGCCAGCCCGCCCACCAGACAATGACGCTTACCGGCCCGGACCCGTCCAACCAGAGCCAGCTCGTGTCCCAACCGGTGGCATGGTGGTTCCAGCAGCCCACCGACGCCTTCATGCGGGCACTGGCGCACGGAGACGGCGGCTGGATCGTGTCCGGCGACGCTCAGCACAGCCGCTTTGTGACCGATCTACTCGGCGGGAAGAATGCCATGGCCAGAGCCCTCAGTGTGGTAGCGCCGGGCACCGACGGCGTGACGTGGGAGGCGATCGCCATCGACTGGATCAAGGATGGCTGTCCCTTGCCCGATCCGGGCGGAGGCAACGCGCGGCCGCTGACCCTCCTGTCCCCACCCGACCGGGTCGCTGATCATCCGGTCAGGAAGGTCCACGGAACAGGCAGCGCGCACTGACAACGACCGGCCCTGTACGTTCCCGGGGCCGGGATGGGCCGACGGCCTACGGCGCGGTCCGAGGACCCCCCGCCGCGATTCGCAGGGTGCCGTCCCGGTACCCGGAGAAGCCGTGAACCACTACCCATACCGCGCTTTTCACCATCGCGATGCCCACGGGCCGGTTCCCCACGCGAATGGTCTGTGCTACCACTGGCGAATGGGGGTCGATCCGGGTGACCGTTCCCGAGAATTCGTTCGTTACCCACACCGCTTCCGGCGAGACGGCGAGGCCGGAGGGACCATGCCCGACCTTTAGCCTGGCGGTGACGACATCACGCAAGGCGTCGATCCGAGAGACCGTCCCGTCGAGAGAATTGGCCACCCATACTTCCCCGGGGTCGGTGGCGATGGCGCTTGGACCGGCGCCCACCCTTATCGTGGCCACGTCCTTTCCGTCCGGCGAGATCCTGAACACCTCGCCAGCGGATTCGCTCGTGGCCCATACCGAGCCGTCGCCGATAGCCAGATCGGCTGGGCTGGTGGCCAGCCGAATCCGCCTGGTCACCTTGCCGGTCCGCGGGTCGATGCCCACGACCGTATGGTCACCCGTGTTCGCGACCCACACGGCTCCCTCGCCGTAGGCGATGCCGGAGGGCCCGCTCCCAACCGGAATCGTCTCGACCACTCGACCCATGCCCGGATCAATGCGGGCCACGGTCCCGTCGACGGCGTCGGCGACCCACACCGCCCCGTTGCCTATGGCGATCCCGCACGGCCCGCCGCCCACCGGGATCACCTGCCGTACCCGTCCGCTGTCCATCCGCGACACGGTGCGGTCATCGAAATTCGTGACCCAGACCGATCCCGCCGCCCCAGCCACGACCCGCCCTGCCGACTCCCCGAGCGGAACCGTATCCACGATCGCACCTGTACCAGGGTCGATGACTCTCATCGCGTCACCGTGGACGGACTCAGGCAGCGGCGGACGGTCATGGGAGGTCACGGTGAAGCCCACGGCCAGCGATGCGACGAGAAGCGCGGCGACAAGAAGGGCCATGACGCGCCGCGGGGAGGCCAGGCCTCTCCTCCGGATGGCCAACGAGGGTGGCTCTGGCTGCCTCGCGTGCAGTGCTGGCCTCCGTTTCACCCCGCGGCGGGCCAGCGCGCTCGGCAGGACGGTCACCGCGACCGCGGCGGAATCGACGCCCGAAGGGGATAGCATGACCGGCTCCGGCTTGGGAAGCACCGGCTCCAGCGAAGGATCCTGCACGAGCACGGCATGCTCGAGCTCCCGAAGTGCGCGGCCCGGCTCGACGCCCAGTTCTTCGGCCAGATACTGGCGGGCCCTGCGGTAGGCATCGAGGGCATCGGCCTGCCGCCCCGCCCGATAGCAGGCGAGCATCAGCTGCCCGTGCAGCCGTTCCCTGAGCGGATACGTTTTCACCAGCGCTTCTAGTTCGCCCACCAGCACCGTGGACCGGCCACCAGCCAGGTCGGCGTCGATCCGGTCTTCCAGCGCGTTCAGCCGCATCTCCACCAGGCGCCCCAGTTCTGCCTGGGCGAACGGGAAGAACGCGACATCATCCAGCGGCGGCCCGCGAAATAGGGCCAGTGCCTGCTGGAGATGTTCGGCCGCTGCTTCGGGGTTGCCCTCCCCGAGCGCCCGACGTCCTTCGCGAAGGAGGTTCTCAAAGCGGTTCAGATCGAGTTCGTCCGGATCGATCCGCAGCATGTACCCGGGCGGGCGCATGATCAGGGCATCGTGGATGCCGACCTCGCGCAAGACCCGGCGAAGACGAGACACATACGTCTCGATGACGTGGGCCGCGGTGGCTGGTGGGTCCTGCCCCCACAAACCGTCGATCAGGCGGTCCCGCGACACTACCTCATTGGCGTGGAGCAACAAGCTGGCGAGCAAGGCCCGCTGCTTCGCTCCCCCTAGCGGGATGACGCGCCCATCTTCCCGTACTTCAAGCGGACCCAAAACCGAGAACTCCATGCCCCCGCCACCCCCCAGCGGTTCCAAAGCGGACGCTAGCACGCACGCCCCGTAGTGGCTAGGACACCTCAGGGCTGCGGTTGCAGGCGACCGGCGCCGCCGTGACGGCAAGATCTCCGTCCGAACAGCGGGTCCCTCCGGGCGTCCGAAGGGCGTCCAAATAGCGTCCGTTAGGCCTCACGGGTGGTGACCAACCAGTACGTAAAGATCGCAAATGCGAGCGCAAGGACCAGGAAGATCCCCGACTCGGCGCCCTGAACAGGCCAGAAGCGGCTCGCGGGCAGGTAGATGATGTGCTCGCGGCTTGGGCTGACGATGTCCTCGAAGAGGCTCCAGGAGAGTGGCGGGGTACCCCCGCGCGCGCCGGGTGAAACGTACTTCGACACGGCGAACAGCGGGCGAAAGTAGAGCGCCGTGACAATGCGGACGGCGAGGAAGACAACGAGCGTCGTCGTGATCGCCGGCACGACTCGCCGGAACAGTGCTCCAGCGGCGATGCCCAGCGCCATGGCGAACACGGTGTAGGCAATCGGGGCGACGCCCTGGACGTCAAAGTAGATGAACTTGACGGGACCGTCGACCGCGTTGTCCGGTCCTCGCCACCACGTGAACAGTGCAGCAAGCGCACCTCCCCACACAGCGGCGGCAAGGAGCGCCCAACCGAGGTTCGTGACCACCCACCGGCGGCGCGTGACCCCCTGCGTCCACGCGAAGTCCTCGGTGCCCGCTTCGAACTCGCGCGCCACGAGCGGTGCGCCCCAGAGGATGCCGAAGACGAGCGGGACGGCCATCGCCAGGTCCTGGACGAGCGACGTAAAGACGCTGTTGTGCCCGAACACGGTGAAGCCGATTCCGCCGCAGCCGACGTGGTCGAGCGAGCAGTTCATCACGGCGTGGTGATAGGAGTTCGCGATGGCTATCCCGGTCGGCACGATCAGGGCGGCGACCGCCACGATCACGACGGCCGAGACGATGGCGTGCACACGATGCAGTCGCCAGATGAGGAACGTCATGCGGTACCTCCTGCCATACTGAGCGGCCCGGCCGTAAGGGCCTGGTCCTCGGACATGTAGGCGAGGATGATGTCCTCAAGCCCGACCTCGGACACCTCCCAGGCCGGATCGAGCACTGGGCCGTCGAGGCCGGCGAGCACCCTCGATTGGCGTTCGGTCTGCGTCACCTTCACGACGGTGAAGAGGCGCTCAAGTTCCGCGGTGCTCCGACGCGCCCCAACCAGCACCCGGTGGTGCCCGAGCACGTCGTCGATGTCGGCGCACAGGCGCACCCGGGAGGCCGTTAGCAGGATGAGGTGATTGCAGACACGCTCGAGGTCGTGCACCAGGTGCGAGGAGAGCACCACCGTGACGTCACCTTCGACGGTCACATCGGCGAGGGAGGTGAGGAACTCGCGCCGGGCGAGGGGATCGAGCGCGGCGAGCGGCTCGTCGAGCAGGAGGACGCGCGGCCGCTTGGCGAGCGCCAGGCTGAGCGCGACCTGGGCTCGCTGCCCACCAGACAGTGAGTGCACGGGACGATCGAGTGGAACCCGGACCGCCTTGAGCCGCTGCTCGGCGTTGGCCCCGTCCCACCTGCGGTTGAGATGGGCGCCGATCCGGAGGTGCTCGGCGGCGGAGAGCTGCCGGTAGAGGGGGATGTCCTGGGCGAGAAAGCCGACGCTCGCGAGGAAGTCCTCATCCTGCGCGGATGCCCTTCCCAGCACACGGGCCTCCCCCGACGTCGGGCGCCGTAGTCCCATAAGCAGTCTCAGGAGCGTCGTCTTGCCGGCGCCGTTCGGGCCGACCAGTGCCGAGATGCTGCCCTCCGGCACGCCGATCGAGCAGTCCTGCAAGCCCCACGTCGATCCGTAACGCTTGGAGAGCCCGACGGTCTCGATGGCGAGTGCCTCGCTACTCATGCGACGCCCCGATCCGACGCGCTGCGCAAGATCGAGCGCAGCAGCGCCTCCATCGCCTGATTGTCGAGGCCGGCCGCTCGCGCCGTCTCTGTCCACCGTTCGAGACCGCGAGCAAGTCGCATCTGCTCCTCGGGTGGGGGGCCCTGCGGCCGGCGTAGCACGAAGGTGCCGACACCCTGGCGCCCCTCGACCAACCCGGCGTGCTCAAGCTCCCGGTAGGCCTTCGTCACGGTGTTTGGGTTGATCGTCACCTCGGCGACCACCTGCTTCACCGTCGGCAGCTGGTCGCCGGGCCGAAGCGTCCCCATCCGAAGCGCCTGCTCAACCTGCTGGACGATCTGTAGGTAGGCCGGGACGCCCGAGGCCTGGCTCAGCTGGAACGTGATCGTCTGCTTCAGCAGTTCACTACTCATCTAGTAAACTATTCTACAGACGATCCGAGTTGTCAAACGCTCACTCGACGGCGAGAGCTATCGCGAGCGCAACAGCGCGCGCATCCGGGAGACGGCTTGCCGGAACCGGCACCAGCTGGGCATCCAGCCTGCAGCGGTGGTGCCACTTGCCATCCTGGGCCTGCTGGTGCCGACCGCGCTCGCGCTCGCCGCGGAGCTGGGCGCGGTGCTCGCTGATGCCGCTACGGTCAGCTCCGTCGCTGACCAGGTGTCGGCCGCAGTCCGCGCCCGGCTGGACGCGGCGCACGTGGTGATCAGCGTGCTGGCCGCCGATGGTCACCGGTTCGAGTGGCTTGCCGGTGGCGATGTTGCCGCGCAGGTGCCGGTCGCGCCAGCGGACTGGACGGTCGATTCCGACGCGCCGGGACCGCGCGCGGTGCGGGACCGCGCCGTGGTGTACCTGGCTGACCGGACGGCACCCGACGCCGAGATCGGATCTACGGCCGCGCTTCCATTGCTCACCGAGGTCGGCGCGCTTGGCTATCTCGGCGTGTGGTGGGTCGGGCCGCATGAGGCGACCGCCGTGGAACGCGAGTATTTGCAGAGCATGGCCGAGACGACGAGCCGTGCCCTGGAGCGGGCCCGGCTCCGGGAGGCCGAGCGACGCGAGCACGCGCGGGTTGAGGCACTTGCCGAACTCACCAGGCTGCTCGCCGCAGCGCTGACCCCCGAGGCGATCGGCGAGGTCGTGGCTGATCGCGTCCGCGAGGTCGTCGAGGGCGCGGACGCGCTATGCCTCGGGGGCATCAGCGAGGACGGCCGGCGGGCCCCGCCGCCAACGTCTGACTCTGCCGAAGGGTGCGCCGCAGTGACGCCGCATGGCTGGGCTCCGAGGTAAAAGCTACGCTGCCGCGATGGTGATGCGGGACGGGAACGAGCGGGCGGGCGCCGGGAGGCGCAAGGGTGCGGCGCCGGGGGTCAGCGAACCGAGGATGGAGCTGTTTGCCGCGCCGGTGGCCGATGGGATCGTGGCGGGCAGGCCGTGCACGGTGAGGAATCCGATGACGGCCATGGTGTAGGCCTCTTTGCCCTGGGCCGGCATCCCAAGGTCATCGAACTCGCGCACGTGGGCCGGCGCGGTAAGCGCGCGAATGCGGCCCATCAGGGCCGGGTTGCGTACCCCTCCGCCGGCCACGAACAGCTGTTGCACGCCGTGTTCGCGGCAGGACCGGGCCACAAGAATGGCGGTGAGCTCGATCAGCGTGGCCAGCAGGTCATCCAGCGGCACATCCCGCTCGCCCACCAGGGCCTGCAGGTAGTCGGCGTGGAACAGTTCCTTCCCCGTGGACTTCGGCGGCAGAAGACGGTAGTACGGCTCGGTGAGCAGGACTGCGAGCAGATCGGCGTCCACCCTGCCCCTGGCGGCTCGCACGCCATCGATGTCCATGCGCTCCCGTCCGCCAGTGGCATCGGCGACGGCACGGTCGATCAGCGCGCTGGCCGGGCCGATGTCGTAGGCAACGATCTCACCGGTGCCAGACCGGACAGTGATGTTGGCGATGCCGCCGAGGTTGAGCGAGCCGATGGCCCGGTCCTCACCCAGCACGAGCAAGGCATCCAGGAGCGACGCGAGGGGGGCGCCTTGGCCGCCGCGGGTGATGTCACGAGAACGCAGGCCGGATACGACCGGCAAGCCGCTGGCCTCCGCGATCCAGGCCGGCTCACCCAGTTGCAGGGTGCCGAGTGCCATGCGGCCGTCCACCCAGTGATACACGGTTTGGCCATGGCTCGACACCAGGTCGGCCGCGCCGCCCGTGAGTGCCGCATTGGCGTCGGCGGCCACCGAGCCGAAGAGTTGCCCGATCGTGGTGTCCAGGCGGCAGATCTCATCGACGGTTGTGCCATGCGGAGGCAGTGCCGCGGCTATCCGCGCCCGCAGCGGCGCGGGGACGGGGACCGAGTGCAAGCCCAGCGGGACCAGGAACAGCGTGTGGCCCTCCAGCCGCATCCGGGCGGCGGCGGCGTCGATCGCATCGTAGGACGTCCCACTGATCAGCCCGATCACGGTCATGTTCACTAATCCGCTCCGATGCATTAGGAAGGAACTTGCTCCAGCTAGCCGAGGCTGTCAGCGGGCCGGGTTCTCTTCCGCCGCCGCCCTGATGACGGCGTGAACCTTTCCCTCTGGGAAGAACACGGTGAGATTCCTCGCCGCGGCCAGAGCCCGGTCGCGGGCCTCGCCGCCGAGCTGGCGAGTTTCCCGCACGGCATACTTGACCGCCCGGCGCCGGACTCCAGCGCGGTATTGCCCGATGTCCATGCTGATCGTCACGCCGTGAGCATCGGCCAGTTCCAGCGCCTCGGCCGTGATCTTTTTGCCCTTGGCCGAGTTGCACTCCTGGTGCAGGAGCTGGAGATTCCAGCGGCGATGCGGTCCACCGTAAACCCTCGGGATGATGTGATCGATCGCGGTGCCGCGCGGAGAGTCAGGCAAGTCATCCCCACACCACGGGCAGCGCCAGCGTTGCAGCTCCACCAGTTCCGTCATGAATGCCAGGCTGTGCGATGCCCACGGCACAACCTCGTCGTCATACTGGCCATCACCAGCCCGGGCGACCGGCCAGCGGCAGAACCTCTCCCCCGCAGGCACCGGCAACCCGCACACACCACACCAGCCAGGCTCCGCAGACATGAGGTCAAGCTAACCGGACGGTCGGACATCACGGGGACGGTCGGCTTCGTCCGCCTTCACTTGTGGTGCGCGGGCCACCCGAGGGCGTCGAATACGGCGACGGGGTCGAGGTAGTCGCGCCAATGGGCGACCTTGCGGTCTCTGATCGTGATGACGGAGACAAAGTGGTTGTCGTAGGCGTGCCCGGTACCGACCGCTCGGCCGTGGACTGCGTATTCGAGGACGACGACTGAGGCGTCGCGGTCCCGGTGGACGGCCAGTTCCCCGGAACCGTGCAGAACGATCGCTTCCCCGTAGCCGCGGTAAAGCTCCGCGACGGCTTCCCGGCCCGCGACGCGCCTAGGGTATCCGGGGACGGAGACGACGTACTCGAAGACCGCGTCCTCGGCCAGCGTGTCGAAGAAGTCTTCTCCATCCACGAGCCCGCTCAGTCCCTCGGCGATGATCCGGAAGAACGGGGCGAGCGCCTCGAAACCGGGGCGGCCGGTCACGAGAGCGCCGCCGGGACGGCCCATGCGCGGGCGTTGCGACGGGCGAACTCCGCAAAACTGGCCGGCGGAGATCCGGTGACCCGCAGGACGTCATCGTTGGGCCGCGAGCCGTGCCCGGAGGCGATCGCCGCCGTCAGCCAGTTGAGCATGACGCCGTAGTCGGTGGGCACGACCCCGGCCGCGATCGCGCCATCGATCCAAGCGCTGCGCTCGATGTCGTTGTGGCGGACGGGCCGACCCGCGACGCCCGCGATGATGCCGGCGACCTCGGCCACCGTGAGCGCTTCGGGACCGGTGGGCGCGTACACCGCGCCGGCGTGGGCATTGGGGTCGGCCAACGTCTCGACCGCGACCGCGGCGATGTCTGCGGCGTCGACGAACGCCTCCGCGCCGCCCGCTGTGGGCACCGTGATCATGTCCTGGACGACCGGCAGGTGCTCGTCGCTGAAGTTCTGCATGACCCACGCCGGGCGAAGGACCGAGGACGTGAAGGCTCGCCGGGTCAGGAGCTCGAGTTCGACGGCCCTGATGTCGACCTCCGGCGGGGCTTGGTCGCTGCCGTACGCGCTGAGGTAGGTGACGTGGCGTACCCCGCGTGTTTCGGCGAGATCCAGGAAGCCGGACACCAGGCGGGCGTAGGTGACCCGCATGACGGGGGTAACGAGGTAGATGCGGTCGGTCCCCGCGAGGGCGGGGCCGTGCGTGGCCGGGTTGTCCCAGTCGAACGGCACATCGGCACCGTGCCGCGACGCTGTCCGCGCGCTCAGGCCGCGTTCGGCGAGCTTCCTTGCGACGAGTGATCCGGTCCTTCCGGTGCCGCCGAGTACGAGCGTGGTCTGCCGCGAGTTGTCCATGACTCGATAATCCGAGCAGAGATGGAGTGAATCAATGCGTAGAACGCTCTATTTTTTATGTGAGACGCTCATCTTCTTGACGATTGAATCGGTCTCGGCCAACACTCGTCATATGGACCTCCTGCAGGATCACCTGGCCAGGGCGCGCGCGTCGGGCGGTGTCTTTGCCCGGACCGTGGCCGCGCCCCCGTGGGGGCTGCGGCTGTCGGGGTCCATCCAGCTCGCGCTGCACGCCGTCGTCCGGGGACGTGCATGGCTCTGGCTCGACGACCCCCAGGCCACTCTTGAACTGGCACCCGGCGAGCTGGCCCTCGTACGGGGCGGGCCCGACCACCACATCGCCCATGAGCCAGGGGCCGCATGCCTGGAGCCCGCCGAGTTCAAAGCGCGGCACGTTAACGACGAGCACTCCGATGACTGGCGGGCCACGGTGTTCCTGTGCGGCGCCTACCAGTTCTCCGGTGACGTCGGAGAAGGGCTGCTCGGCGCGTTGCCCCAGGTCCTGCCGCTCTCCGCGGCCGTCGGCGATCCCCTGCACGATGTCATCGGCGTGCTGTCGCGGGAACTGGCCACCTCCGAGCCCGGCCAGCAGACCGTGCTCGACCGGCTCCTCGACATTCTTCTGGTCCTCGCCATCCGCACCAGCTTCAAGACCAGCAGCAGCGCCCCCCGCTGGTTCCAGGCTTCGGCCGACCCCCGGCTGAGCGCGGCCTTGCAAGCCATCCACGACGACGCCGCCCACGCGTGGACGGTCCCTGAACTGGCAGCCGTCAGCGGGCTGTCGCGGGCGGCCTTCGCCCGCAGCTTCCAGCGAGCACTCGGCCAGGCCCCGATGCAGTATTTGACCAGCTGGCGCATGACACTGGCGCGAGACTACCTGCGCACCGGCCAGCCCACGCTCGCACAGGTCGCCGACCGTATCGGCTACGCATCGCCCTACGCCTTCACCGCGGCCTTCCGCCGCCACCACGGCCAACCGCCCGGGCTGTGGCGCCAACAGCAACGAGATCGGCCCGCACCGCCGGATGACGGCACAGGACCAGCCGGCGACGGCACAGGAACAGCCGGCGACGGCATCCACTTCGTCTGAGGACCATGCGGCGGCCAGCCTCGCGCTTCCCGCGCGTCCCACTGGTAGCACCGGCGGCACTCAGGGCAGGTCGGGATCTGGATGGCCGGTCAGGAAGCGGCTGGCAGCGTCATCACCGATGAGCGAACTGTCGGCCAGCCATTGAACGGCCCGCCGGTGGGCACGGGCATCGCGGAACGCGTACCACGCCGGCAGCAGTTCCGGATACTCCTCGTGGAGCTCGTCTTTGAAGCGGGTTTATCGCGCGACGGCGCGGCTGACCGCGTCCCGCTGCCCGGCCGCCTCATGCAGCCGCCGACCGCTGACGGGCCGGGCACTGCCGGGCCCGCCGGGCCCCGGCACGCAGATCGTGAAGCCCAGGCGGCATGCCGTCGCGGCCGGTGACGCGACCCAGGCTGCCGGCCCGATGACGTCCAGCGAGCGCCCTCGCGCATCACCCGGCCGTGCTCAAGCCGCCCGGCTGCACGTCGGACACACTTGGCCTGTGCCCCGGCGCGCCCGGAACCGGCAGGCGCGGCCGGGGTCACGGGCCGAGCACGCGCCCCGCGCGGCAAGAAAGTGCGCACCGGCTTGGTTGCGGAAGGCCTGGAAACAATCGTGGCCGGGGTGTCGGATCGACGCGAGTGCGTTCGTGGAGAAGGTGAGCGGCAGCCGCCCGGGCTGCCCGTGAGCACAAAGGAGCTTGAGATGGCGCTATACCTGATCGCCTTCAACGACGAGTGGGTGCCCGACCTCACGCTGGAGGAACTGCGCGAAAGGGCGACGTCCGCCCGGGCCTTGATCGAGGAGATGACGGCCGCCGGCGTCTTCGTCTTCAGCGACGGCGGTCTGGACGCGTCGACCGCCGTGTGCAGCGTCGACCCCAGCAGCGGCTCGCCTGTCTTCACCGACGGGCCGTTCGTCGAGACCAAGGAGCACCTCGGCGGCTTCGCAGTCGTCGACGTCCCCGGAGACGCCGAGGCACGGTATTGGGCCGGCAAGATCGCGGTCGCGGTCGGCTGGCCGCAGGAAGTGCACCGCTTCCCGCACCGCATAGCGTTGAACACTGACACGCAGTCGCAGGCCTTGCCCTGACCGGGACGTCCTGATCGGCATGACCTAGCCGACGAACACGGCAAGGACGGCTGACCTCGCCCCATTGTCGCTGCGTGCCCCAAGGATTTACCGGAACGCTCTCTATCACGCAGGCGCCGCGCGGGTTTTTAGAGGACGAAGCTTAGGGCGCCGGTCAGGATCATGGCGGCGCCTGCGACCCGGCCGCCGTTCACGCCGAACGGGACGGTCTTTTCCAGCAGTACGAACACGGCGATGGCCGCGATCCACGTCAGGTTCATCACCCCGCCGGCGAACAGCAGTCCCATCAAGATCCAGCAGCAGCCCAGGCAGTACGCGCCAAGCCGCGCGCCCATGCGGAAGGCGCCGGGACGGCAGGCCCGCCAGTACCGGGACAGGAAATGCGCCGGGGCGCGGCAGTTGCGCAGGCAGGCGTTCTTCAGCGGGGTGAGCTGGTAGACGCCGGCCGCGATCAGCAGCGCGGCACCGAGCCAGGCGCTGCGGGACACCATCATCGGGGACAGCAGCGCGGCCTGATCCAGGCCCCACTGGGTGGCGGTGGCCACCAGGCTGAAGACCGCCCACATCGCGGCGTAGCCTGCGACGAAGATGAACGCCGGGGCCACGGGACTGTGCTGGGCGGCGGCCTTGCGGGCGACCGCTGCGTACAGCAGGGTCATCGGCACCGCGGTGGGGACCATCATCGCGACCATCATCACGGCCCACATCCCCAGCCGCAGGCCGAACTCGGCTGCCGTCCACGGCTGGACCCCGGTCATGGCGTGCATAACTGGCGCCATCGAAGGACCGCTCATCCGGGCCGGCCCGCTGGTCATCCGGCGCGCGGCCACGACGATGCAGGCCCAGGCAACAGTGGTGATCACGGCCAGGCCTGCCAGCACCGCCAGGCGGTCGCGGTGCCGCCGGGCCAGGGACAGCAGCTTCGCCGGCGAAACGGTGGTCACCGGGGACGCGGTCACCGGATGATTCCATCCTGGTTCAAGTGCAAAACGTTGAACTGGCCGTAGCTGTCCTTCAGGTCAAGCTCGATGCCAGCCCGGACGGTCGAGTTGCCGTTGCCCATTTCGGCGATGGTGTATTCGAACCCATTCGGGAGGTCGATCCGCGACCGCACCGGCTTGCCGGTGTGCCGGCTAATGATCGGAGTCCCGCGGGACTCCACCAATCCGTCAATCTTGAGGCTGGCCATCCGCTGCTCTATGTCGATGGATAGCTCGATCGGCGCGTACAGGGTGTCCAGCACCGTCGACATCGTGCTGTTGTAGATGAAGAAGTGCGTCGCGCCCGGTGTCGTCGACTCGCCGTGCAGGATCTTCCGCAAGCCTTCTCGCTGCGCTCGGTCGGCCCGCTCGTCGATGATGACTTGCTGCGTGCCGTTGCCGTCGGCGATCTCGCCGGGCCAGTACAGCAACAGCGCCCAGTGCAAGCTGTCGAGCCTGGTCTCGTTGAAGTGCCCGTCGTCGATGTGGCCGCACACTACGGCCTCGCAGTGCCCGTGAGTGGTTTTCGCCCCGAACTGGCACGGGCAGCCCCACGAGCAGTTGCAGTTCCCGTACTCCGTACCCCGGATCATCCACCGATCAGCCATCGGCTCCTCCTATGTCTCGGTAGTTTTGGAGGTCACCCTTGCCCGGGCCTGGCTGCCCGGACAGCCGGGGCCACGGCCATCTGAATGTTGTCGGTGCCGCGTTGACGGTGGCGCGGACCTCGTCCGCCGCGGACTGCGAACTGCATGAGCTCGTCGCCGTCGATCTCTGGGCTTGCCCGGCAGTGGCCACGATCTCTCCCCGCGGCCCGGATTTACGGGGAGCGTAAGTCCGGGACAGCCGGCTTCGCATCCGGGGGGGAACCTAGTCCGGGGCCCGTTTCTTACCCGGCGCACAGGCGCCTTGGACCACGGCCCCGGCGGCCGCGCCATGATCGCGAGCCACAACACATCGGTAAGCCACTCAGCTTCGGGAGCGGTTTCGCGCACAGATAAGCCATTTGGGTGTGCCGTTCGAAGCCAGCCAGCGGTATTTTCCAGCGCCGGATTTTGCCGGGCCGTTGGTGCCAGTGGATGTGGTGGCCAGGAGGGGCAGAGCAACAGCTCGGCGCCGCATGGTGTACGGCAGGCGCGGGGGCCGTTCAGGGACGCGCTGATCGCGAATGTCTGGCGGTCAGCCGTATGCGCCGACCACCGTCCCGTTGGCCGGCGTCGGCCCGTCGGCGCAGCGCTCGTTGATGGCCGACACGAACTCGCCGAACGCGGGGAGCGCGGTCAGCGGGTTGTGCTCGTGTTCGAGGACCGCCACGTGAACGAAACTGACCCCGTCGTCGAGCCGGATGGCAACGTAACGGAGTCCCTTGGGCTCCTGTTCGGCGAGCTGGGTGAACACGGCCTTGATCAGCTGTTCGTTTTCGTCAGCGGTATCGGGGCGCGTGGTGTAGCGGACGACTGCGGCATGACTCATAACTGGTTCCCCTGTCAGCGGATCGCTCGTATCTGGTTGTTGAGGGTCGTGGACCCAACCTGGCACACCAGCGCGGGCGGGTTGGCCTGCTGGTCTTTGTACATCGAGTATGCGGACGTCCCCGGTGCGGTCTTCAGCAGCCACGGATCCTCTTTGAGGCCAGCAGCCATCAGCGATCTCCTCTGGTGATTGCCGCCGCAAAGTGCGGCAGAACGGTCTCCCACCCGATCCGGTTGCGGTCCCGCCACGCGTCCGCCGTTGCGCCGAGGCGTTCCCACCCCTGGTGCTCGATCTCGATCCGGGTATCGTCCGGGCCCCGGGCGACGAAGCGGATATCGACATCGGTAGCCTCGCTGCGGTCCCGGCCGAGGTGCCACAGATATGCCAGCCGCTTCGGGGGATCCCAGACGGTCACGACGCCCCAGTCGTACTCGACACCGCGGGCGGTGCGTTCGTAGATGCGTCCGCCGACACCGCTTTCCAGCACGATAGCCAGGTCCCGATCACCGGTCACCGTGTGATCGGCGGGCCACCACGTCCCGATCCGCGACGTCCACACCGCGAACGCGTGCTCGGCCGGGCAGGCCACGTCGAAGGTGATGCGCAGCGGGGAAGTCACTGCCGGGCGTCCGGACCGGAGTTCTCGGCCAGCAGCCGGAACCGGACTGCGGCCTCTCCCCATACGCGCTCGAGATAGGCCTGGACAGCCCGCAGCCCCTCCTGCTGCAAGTGGTAGATACGGCGGGTGCCGTGTGCTTGTTCGGCCACCATCCCGGCATCCTTCAGCAACCGCAGGTGCCGCGACACCGCCGGGCGGCTAATGGGCAGCGCTGCCGCAATCTCATGCACTGGCTTGTCGCCGCCGCTCAGCAGGCGCAGGATCTCACGCCGGTTCGCGTCCCCCAGCGCTTCGAACGGATCCCCGCAAGCTCCAGCGGACGGCATCGGGATCAGCGTCCCGCCCCGGCCCGGCGCTTAAGCCCTCGGGCGAACCGGCCGAACGACGGTCCCAGATCCGGCATCGACCGCCAGGTCAACCCGGGCAACGGCCCGGTGTACGCCTCATGCACACCGAACGCCGTCCCCCCGGTACCGTCCGGCGACACCCTGAAGGTGCGCACCCCCCGCGACAGGCCCGACGGCATCCCGCCGCTGAACCGCAGCCGTGCCGGACTCGCCTCGTAGCACCGCATCGACTCCGCCCCCGTATTCGGTAACAGTCTAGTTACCGTAACCCAGGCGTTACCGATGCGCAAGACAGACCGGGCTACTCCGCCTGGCTTACCGGAGCAGACTCCCGCCCCGACCTCCGAAGACGCCCAGATCACCGGCTATGCGTGCGAGCGTGTCTTCAGCGGGATCCGCGAACTCTGGGGTGGTAGCTGCTGCCTCGCGTGAGTGCGGCGGGGAGCCATTTGCCTGGGGTACTACCATTCCACAGGCAGTTCGGCCAGGCCGCCGGTCACCGTATCGCGGCGCAGCCGCAGTCGCCGGGCCGGGACTTTGAGCCGCATCTTCGGGAAGCGCGCTGGCAGCTGGGAGAAAACGGCTTGCAGTTCGGTGCGGGCGAGCGGGGCGCCGAGGCAGTAGCGGGCGCCATGCCCGAACGTCAGATGGGCCGGCCCTTGGCGGGTGATGTCGAAGGCGTCGGGGCTGGCAAAGACGGCGGGATCGTGGTTGGCGGCGCGGTTGTCGAGCAGCACCAGGTCGCCCGCGCCCGCAGCAGCACGCAGACAAGCCCCGATCCCGCGAATCACGGGCCGTGCCACCACTCCCAAGAGGCATGCGCCTTCGTGTCGCCAGCGGAATTCGCTGCTTAGACGGACTGGCCCACGGCGATTTTCTCGAGTTCGGCTATCCGCTGTGCGATGGGAGGGTGGGTGTCGTAGAGGCGGTGATACCAGCTCTCGTGATGCTGTAGCGGGTCGTCGATGCACATGGCGGCGGTGGCGTGGTTCATTTTCTTGAACGGCTTATCGTTCTGTTGCAGTTTCCTGAGAGCGCTGATCAACCCCGCCGGATTGCGGGTCAGCTCCACACCGCTGACGTCGGCCAGCGACTCGCGCTCGCGGGAGAGGGCCAGGCGGATGAGCGGCCCGACGATGAAGCCGACGACGGCCAGCAGCAAGCCCGCTGCGAAGATCACCAGCGCGAGCTGGCTGCCCCCGTTGTCGTTTCGCCCGCCTCCTGCGAAGAAGGCGCTGCGCCACAGAACGCTGGCTAGCAGCGCGGCAAGGCCGATGAGGGTGCTTACCACCAGCAGGAGGCGGATGTCGTGGTTCTTGATGTGGCTCATCTCGTGGCCGGTTACGCCCTCGAGTTCTTCGCGGTTCATGATGGCGAGCAGGCCCGTGGTGAAGGTGATGGCTGCTTTGTCCGGGCTGACCCCGGTGGCGAAGGCGTTGGGTGAGGGGTCGTCGATCACGTAGATGGCAGGTTGGGGGATTCCCTCGCCGATGGCCAAGGCCTCCACCAGGTTGTGCACCTGCGGGTACTTGGCCGGATCGGCGGGAACGGCTCCAGAGGTCCGGAGAACGAGCGCTGCCCCGGAAGTGAGGGAGTAGACGATGGCCAGGAGAGCCAAGAAGGCACAGACCGCGGCGCCGATTATGACCGGGGACCAGCCGTAGTTGGGCGGCGGCGCCGTTGCGTAGCCGTTGTAGGCGGCAGGATGGTACAGGGCCTTGAACAGCAGCCCGGCGACGACGCCGATGGCCAGCCAGATCACCAGGAACGAGACGATGACGGCGACGGTGCGGCGCTTGTTACTGGCGATCTCCTTGTACATGATGGCCTCAGCCCGCTGGGGGAGGTCCTTCAGGCGCCGCCGGCGGACCCGAAGGCGTTGCGCTGACCGTGCTGGGGACTGAAGTGGGGAAGGTCACCTGAGGTACGGCGCGATCCTGCTCGTCGGTGGCGAAGAACGCCACCGCCCTGAAGTGGAACGGCTCCGCGATCAGATTGCGCGGAAAAGTCTGCAGGGCGATGTTGTAATCGCGGGCGCTGGTGTTGTAGTAGCGGCGGGCGTACTCGATCTTGTCCTCGGTGGCAGTCAGCGTCTCCTGCAGCTGCAGGAAGCTCTCGACCGCCCGCAGCTGCGGGTAATTCTCGGCGACCGCGAACAGCGAACGCAGCGCTCCCGACAGGGCGTTTTCTGCCGGCGCGATCTTGCCGGGGTCGCCGGTCGCTCCCGCCGTGACGGCGTTGGCCCGGGCCTGGGTGACCGCCTCGAAGGTTCCCTGTTCGTGGGCGGCGTAGCCCTGCACCGTCGACACCAGGTTGGGGACGAGGTCGTGGCGGCGCTTGAGCTCGACGTCGATCTCGGAGAACGCCTCCTGGGTCCGGTTACGTTTCTTGACCAGGCCGTTGAAGGCGACCCACAAGGCCAGAGCCAGCAGGACGACGATGACGATAACGATGATCAGCGTAATCATTGCGACGACCCCCTCGCAGCTGCCGGGGCGACAGCGCTATCGGGTTTGGTCATTTCGGAGACTACGGGCAGGACGGCCATGCTCTCTCTTCTTCCTCTTGTGAACTGTTGCCACTGCGATTTCTCGCCGGCAATCCCGAGCCGACGATGAGTCGGCCATAAAGCGTCATCTCTGATTCGCCCTCATAGGACATCCGGTCTCACCCAGACGCTGTCACGCTAGAGCTAAAGCTCGGGCGGCCGCGGTGTCGACGAGCCCGGTGTCGGCCCGTTCCGGACGACTGGGCCGTCGTGATCCCGCGGGTTCGCGTCCGGCCTAGAGCTTCCGCCGGATGCGCGGCAGCATGACGATCATGAGCACGGCGAGGATGATGACCGGGCCGATTGAGGAACATGGCCCGCTCCTTCCAGTGGCGTCGGGGTAACTGGCCGTCGTCGACGGCTGATCCCGGTGCCTGCCCCCACCCTACGTTCGCAACTTGAAACTAGCAATGAGTTTCTAGAAATAGTGATAGTCTTTCGACTATGGGCAGCTGGGCCTTCCTGAGCAACCACGGCCGGGTGCTGCTGTTCCTCGCACGCGACCCTGAATTGCGGCTGCGCGACATCGCGGCCAGGGCAGCCATCACCGAGCGGAGCGCCTACGGCATCGTCACCGACCTGGCCGAGGCCGGCTACGTCGTCAAACAGAAGGACGGACGCCGCAACCGCTACCAGATCCAGGCACACCTCCCGCTCCCCGAGCCCACCAGCCGGGAACGCACGGTCGGCGAGGTCCTAGCTCTACTGGCCGGCATCGACGCGACGCCGTGACTAGCCGCAGGAACGTACAGAATCCTCTGCAGCCCGGAAGGCCGCTACCACCGGCGAGCCGGGACCGGCCAGCGCGGCCAGCACAGGAGCCGCGCAGGCAGGCGGCCGCCGGAGCACGCTCAGGCGGCGCCACGCGCGAAGGGCGGGCAGTTGCCCGCAGCTACCGTCGGGCGCGGCAGCAGGCCCTTCCGGCCGGATATTCCCAGCTCCGTCCCTGACGGCGGAGCGGACAGGAGCACCGATGTCATCGCCATCGCAGCCCGCGCACCTCAGCAACCATCAGCGCAACACGCTGCGCCAGATCTTCCAGCATCCCGCGGGCCACAACATCGAGTGGCGTGCCGTACTGTCGCTACTGGCGGCGGTCGGCTCAGCCGACGAGCGGTACCACGGCAAGGTTGCCGTGACCATAGGGTCCCAGACCGAATATTTCGACCCGCCCCGCCACAAAGACGTCGGCACCCAGGCAATTGTCAACCTACGTCGGATGCTCACCAAGGCCGGCTACCGAGTCGGCGCTGCGGACACCAGAGCCAGCAGTCGGCCGGCCTGACCCGCACCCGGCGGCCCGCCTTTGCCTGGCCGTCCGTGCCCTTCCGGAGCCCGGAGCGGGACGGGAACCGCCGGCATTGCGTGCAGAGTTCCCACATCTGCACGGTCCCTTGTCCTGATCGGCATCGGTCCGACGCTCTCGCGAAACGATCACCTCTTTGTTTCACTGTCAAGAGACGAGCGCTGATGCGGGCGCAGAGCGGACGGCCCGCCGACCGACAGGAGAATCTGCATGAAGGTCAACCCGGTTGGGGCGGGGCTCGACGAAGGCCGGCTGGAACGGATCACCGAGCACCTGCAGTACCGCTACGTCGACGCCGGGCGCATCGCCGGGTGTCAGGTCGCCGTCGCCCGTCACGGTCACGTGGGCTATTTCCGGTCACTGGGGTTCCGGGACCTCGAACGGTCCAAGCCCGTCGAGGAGGACACCATTTGGCGTATCTACTCGATGACTAAACCGATCACCGGGGTCGCGCTGATGTCGCTGTATGAGCGGGGGACGTTCCAGCTCAGCGACGCGGTGAGTCGCTTCATCCCGCAGTGGCGCGACCTGAAGGTCCGCGAGCGAGCGGAGGACGGGTCGGAGCGGCTCGTCGACCCGGAACGGCCGATGACGGTGCGCGACCTGTTGATGCACATGTCCGGCCTCGGCTTCGGGGGCGGCCGGACCCTGCAGGAGCTGTTCTCGGCCGACAATGCCGAGCGCGGCCAGGGATTCGCCCCCGGGTCGCGGCGAGGCCCCGGCGCCACGCTGCAGACTATGGTGGAGCATTATGCCAGTTACCCGCTGGAATTCCATCCCGGCACACATTGGCTCTATTCGGTATCGACAGATGTGTGCGGACGGCTGGTCGAAATCATCTCGGGGCGGCGCTTCGACGACTATTTGCGGGAGACGATTTTCGAGCCCCTCGGCATGAACGACACTGGGTTCATGGTGCCCGACGAGAAGGTGGGCCGGTTCGCCGCGTGCTACCGCCGTAATGCGAGCAAAAAACTCGTCGTGGTCGACGATCCGCAGCGCAGCGATTACCGGAAGGAGCCCTCGTTCCTGTCCGGCGGCGGCGGGCTGGTGTCCACGACAACCGATTACCTGCGTTTTTGCCAGATGCTCCTGGGCGGGGGCGAGCTGGATGGCGTGCGCATCCTGGGACGCAAGACGGTCGAGCTGATGACCTCCAACCATCTCCCCCGGGGCGGCGACCTTCAGTCGGTCGCGATGCCCGGCGGCTACGGCGAGGTGGGTTTCGCCGGCATGGGGTTCGGTCTCACCGTCGCGGTCGCCAAGGCCCCGGCAGCCACGCAGATCATCGGCTCGCCCGGCGAGTACATGTGGGGCGGCGCTGCGTCGACGATCTTCTGGGTGGATCCCGCCGAAGACCTCACCGTAGTCTTCATGACCCAACTCCTGCCGTCGGGCACGTTCAACTTCCGCGGGCAGCTCAAGACCCTCGTGTATCCGGCGATCGCCGACTAGCTGCCAGCACGCCGATGCTAACGCCCGTGCCTTGCCTGGCGTGTTCTTGTCAAACAGGAAGGCGGATGGGCGACGGAGCAACAGGCGGCATGCCATGTCGGCGGTCTCGGTGACACTGTCCCCGGGCGCTCCGGCTCACCAATACTCACCCTGCCCGCACCGGAGCGATGGAGCCGGGACGTCTATCCACAATCTGAAGGCTTCTCTTCAGTTCGCGATAGAACCAGGGCGACGCTCCGAACCGGCGTCTGCAGGCGAACGGCGGGGCGTGGCGACAAGATCTCCGCCCATCCAGGCGCGCTGGGTGGGCTGGTCCTCCGGGTCGATCCTGGCTGTTGTAAGTGCTGCTCGATGATCACTTGCACCAGGTCCGGATGCGTGCAAGCCGGTCCGACCCCTGTCAGCCCGTCCTCGCACGTGACGAGCACAAGCGAGGTTAGCCGGGCAGTCGTACGGCCTTCCGCGCACAGGAACCCTTCGCCCGGATACTCGAACCTCAGATTGATGACCTCGACCGACTGGATCGCCAAAGCCGCCTCCCTAAGCCGCCTCGGCGCGGGCGTGTGCCATAGCGCGGGCGATCGCGCCCTCCGCCTCGGTCATGTCGGCATCGCTGTGCGCGGTCGACACGTAGAGCAGGCCCCGCGGGATGACGTGGACGCCTTCCTGGAGCAGCAGCGCCGCAAGGCGCCGGTACGCGGCGTGATCGGCCTTCAGCGTGTCCGCGTAGGTGTCTACCGGCCCCGGCGAGACGAACGCGTGCGCTGCGGCGCCGCACTGGTTGACCACCAACGGGACGCCGAACTCGGCGGCCGCCGACCGCAGCGACGCGGTGAGCCGCTGGGCGGTGAGCTCCAGTTGTGGGTACAGCTCGCTTGCATGCTGCTCGAGCGCGGTCACCGCGGCCAGCGCGGCGCTCGCGCACACGGGGTTGGCGTTGAACGTCCCAACATGCGCCACGCGGCCCGAGGCGACCTCGGCCAGCACGTCCGCCCGACCGCATACCGCACTGATAGGGAACCCGGCGCCCAGGGCCTTGCCCAGCACCGTCAGGTCGGGCAGCACGCCCAGCCGTTCCTGGGCACCGCCCAGGGCCAGCCGGTACCCGGTGATCACCTCATCGAAGATGAGCAGGGCGCCAGCCCGGGTCGTCATCTCCCGCACACCCTCCAGGTAACCGGGGGCGGGCATCAGGCAGCCGACGTTGACCGCGACCGGCTCCATGATCACTGCCGCCACGTCGCCGCCGAGCACGTCGTCGAGCGCAGTCAGGTCATTCCATGCGCACACCGTCACTGACGCCGAGGCGGCGGGATCCTGGCCCGCCGTGCCCGGCGTTGTCATCACGGTCGATCCCGAGAGACCCACGTGCATCGGGTCGAACCAGCCGTGGTAGTGCCCCTGGAACTTGATCACCCTCGGACGCCCGGTCGCCGCCCTGGCGATGCGCAGGGCCGCGTGCACCGCCTCACTACCCGTGCTCGAGAACACGCATAGCTCGGCCGATGGCACGGTCCGGCACACCGCCTCCGCCAGCGCAGGCTCTAGCGGATGCGACGCACCGTACCCGAGCCCGAGGCTCAGCTGCGCCCGGACGGCGTCCAGGACCGGCGCTGGTGAATGACCGAGCAACAGCGGCCCGAATCCCAGCGCGAAGTCCACGTACTCATTGCCGTCCACGTCGATCATCCGTGCCGCAGCGCTCCTCGCGAACGACACCGGCACCGGCTCCTGCGCGGCGCGGAACGCGGTCGCGACGCCACGTGCCAGGGACTTCCTCGCGCGATCGTGCTGCGCGTGTGACTTTGTCAGACTCAGGCTCATCGTGTTACCCCTCCTGCCGGCCGGTTCATTCCGCATACCCGAGCTGTTCGGAGATGCCGTCGCACTAGCGCTTGATCAACCGCCCGAACTCCGGCCTCCCGGCAGAAGGGATCCTCTCGGCCAGGCCGGAGATCGATATCGCCCCCAGCGGGGGCCGTCGCTACCCAGGGTCGGCGCTGCCTGATGACCAGGCGATCACACGGCAGACAGTTCGGTAGAACGCTTCTACGCCGAGCCGCAGATGCTCCTCCGGAGTGTCCTCCTCCCGGGCGTGGGAAATTCCCTTGGTAGATGAAGTGAACAGCATCGCTGTCGGGACGGCCCCCGCCATCGGGGTCGCGTCGTGCAGCGCCCAGGACGGTAGTACCCGCTCCTGTCCGGTGAGCTCTGTGCAGACCTCGCACACTATGTCTACGAGCTCGTCTGTGAACGGCTGCGGGCGTGCCCGGAAGACCGGCTCCCACCTGACGGCGCATCCTTCCGCCTTGGCCGCCTCTTCGGAGGCGCGGTGGGCCTCCCCCAGCATTGCCTGCAGCGCGCCAGCGTCCGGATGACGTTGATCCACGAGGATGGCCGTTTCCCCGGCCACCGCCGTAACGATGCCTGGCCGCAGCCGGGCCGCACCCACCGTTCCCACGCCTTGGTGGCGGACGGCCGAATCACGGACGGCCAGCGCCGTTGCCGCCGCGGCCAGGAATGCGTCGCGGCGCATGTCCATCGGGGTTGAACCCGAATGTGCCGTCTGCCCGCGGAAGGTTACTCGGTGGCGCTCGACGCCTACAGTTCCGGACACCGCGCTGATCGGCAGGCCCTCCCTCTCCAGCACCGGCCCCTGCTCAATGTGTGCTTCCAGGTAAGCCCGGGCGCCGTGGATTTCCTGACGCGCCTCGTCCAAGCGATCGAGGTGGACACCGTGCTCCATGACCACGTCACCGAGCAGCAGGCCGCTGGCATCGGCAAGCTCGCGGACTTCGGCCACGTCGAGTGTTCCTGTCACCGCAGAAGACCCGAACAGGCTGTGCCCGAATCTCGCGCCTTCCTCGTCCGCCCATTCCACCAATGCGAGCGTGCAAGGCAGAGGCCCGCGCGCCGCCAGGGTGCGGAGAACCTCCACCGCGCACATGACGCCATAGGCGCCATCGAGCCACCCGCCGTCCGGGACCGAGTCCAGGTGAGAGCCGATGATCACAACACCGCTGCCGCCTCCAGGCAGCCGCGCCCACTGGTTGCCCGCCGCATCCGTCTGGACAGTCAGCGAAAGCTCCTGCAGTTGCTGCCGCAAGAACGCACGTGCCGTTTGCCAGGTACCAGTCCAGGCGACCCGCTGGGCGCCCGCCTCGTCGCTAGTCATATCCGCCAACGTGCGCAGCATCGCCACGACACGGGCACCATCAGGGCCGACGTCCCGGGGAAGGGCAGAACTCGCCATTGCCAGAGCTTCTCTCGAAGTGCGCTCTTGCACAATGGCCCAACCAAAGACCGCACAGATGAGCGTCAGTGTGGCGGGAACCAGCCCACTGCTGCGGCAGCATTTCCTATACCGTATCTTAACCGAAATTTACGATTTTAGCCCTAACGGTCAGAGGATCGCTAGGTGGGGATGCCGTCCTGCGGCGACGACCACGCTTCCTGCGAGGTGACCGTCGCAGATTACTGCCCTCGGCACGATATCCGGTGAGCTTCTCACCCTGGCCGTGATCGCGCCGCCAGCCATTTCGGCCCGAAGCCCGTCTCAGCTCGGAAGGGTTTGGCTGCGATGGGGACCAGCGGTTGCTCACGGTTGAGCCGACGGTTTTACAGACCGTTTCTGCTCACCCATCGGAATGGCCACTGACCTGAAGAAACTCCTTTAGCAATCATGTGAAGACCTGGCTCTGTCCGTCATATGCCCGTGCGCCGGGGATGGCTGACCGCTGCTGGCAAAGACAGGCAGGCAACGACGGCCGTTCTGGACATGGGCACCGGTGCCATATTCGCGACCGCCAGGCCGCTAAGTGCCTGGCGGCTAGTTTGGTCCTAGCCAGCCGGATAGCGCTGGTGGAAACATAAGGCATGTTGTGGGCGCCTTCAGGTTACATTCCGCCGCAGGGCGTGCGCCTTATGTGGTATCAGAGGGTCCAGAGCGCTTGCGTGGGTGACAGGCGGGCGGCGCGGATGGCGGGCAGGAGCCCGGCGAGGGCGCCGATGAGGAGGGCAGCGCCGAGGCCGCCGGCCCACGCTTCGGGCGGGATGACGATCGGCCAGCCCTTAGCGTGGGCGTAGGCGGCGGTGGCGGCGGCGCCGACGATGTCCCCGGCGGCGGCGCCGGCCAGGGTGAGCAGGATGGCCTCGGCCAGGAACTGGATCCGGATCTGGCCTTTCGTGGCGCCCAATGCCCGGCGCAGCCCGATTTCCTGGCGGCGCTCCAGGACAGAGATGATCATGATGTTGGCCACGCCGACCGCGCCGACCAGCAGCGCGACCGCGCCCAGGCCGAGGAACAGCGTTTTGAACGCGCCGGCGGCGTCGGCTTGCGCCGTCAGCGCTTGCGACGGCTGGGAGACGTCGACCTCGTTCGGGTACTCCGGGTAGGCCTGCGCCGCGAGCAGGTTGTCCACCCTGGTGGTAGCGGCCGAGGTGTTGACCGTGCGGACGTAAAGCTCCGAGGGGTGCCCGTCGAAGCCGAGGTAGGTTCGCGCGGCGGGAAACCCCACCAGGATCGAGGTGTCGATCTGCGGGGCGAGGGGGGCGGGGTTGAGGATGCCCACCAGGTAGAACCACTGGCCGCCGACCCAGATCCGATCGCCGGGCCAGATCCGGTCGATGCCCATCAACTGGGCGGCCTCCGCGCCGAGCACGGCGGCCGGCTCGTTGGCGGTGGCGGCGTTGAGGTAGCTGCCCTGGGCGACCGACGTGCCCGCCACGGCAGGCAGGCCCAGGCTGGAGGCCTCGACGCTGAGCCCGTCGGAGTCGAACGGGGGGATCAGCGGACTGCGGTAGACATCGGCGCTAACGGTGCCGGTGTACTGGACGGCGGTGACGCCGGGTAGCTGGCCGACCATCCCTGGCGCGGCGTCGGGCAGTTCGGCGGGCTGGCCGGTGATGCTCGTCCCGTTGGTGGCGGTCAGCAGGTTGGTGCCCAGCTGCGCGATCTCGGCCAGCAGCCCGGCCTGGGAGGAGCCGGCCAGACCCAGGACGGCCACGATCGCTGCCACCCCGATCGCGATGCCAAGCGCCGACAGCGCCGCGCGCAGCTTGCGGGTCCGCAGCCCTACACTGGCCAGCCCCGCCAGGTCGCCCGGGCGCAGCCGGGCCGGAGCCGGGGCGGCCGGGCTGGATGTGGCCGTCATGGGCGTCCTTCCGGTACCGCCCGGAGGCCGGCCGCGGCCCGGGCCGGGCCGGTGTCGGTGATGATGCGGCCGTCGAGCATCTCGATGCGGCGCCGCATCCGGGCGGCGACCGCATGGTCGTGGGTGATCACGATGATCGTGGCGCCGGCGGCGTTGAGCTCTTCCAGCAGGTCAAGCAGGGCCGCGCCGGTCGCGGAGTCCAGGTTGCCCGTCGGCTCGTCGGCCAGCACCACCGGCGGGCTGCCGACGATCGCCCGGGCGATGGCCACCCGCTGCCGCTCCCCGCCCGACAGCTGGGTCGGCCGGACGCCGGCCCGGTGCCCCAGGCCGACCCGGTCGAGCGCGGCGGCCGCCAGGCGGCGCCGCCCGGCGCGCGGCGCGCCCGCATACAGCAGGCCGTCGGCCACATTAGCCAGCACAGTCTGGTGCTCGGCCAGGAAGAACTGCTGGAACACGAAGCCGATCCGGGCCGCCCGCAGCGCGGACACCTGCCGGTCGGTCATCCGGGCCACGTCCAGGCCGGTGACCCGCACCGTCCCGCCGCTGGGCCGGTCCAGGGTGCCCATCAGATGCAGCAGCGTGCTCTTGCCCGACCCGGACGGGCCGACCACCGCGGCCAGTTCCCCGGCCGCCACCGCAACGCTCACCCCATCAAGCGCCCGCACCGGCGGCGACCCCGGGTACTCCTTGGTCACCAGTTCCAGCTCCAGGACCGTGTTTTCTTCTCGCCTCAGGGACTCGATGGCGCTCACGTGGCCGGCACCACGACTCGCTCGCCGGGGGTCAGCGCCCCGGTCACCTGCACCATGCCGGAACTGTCGTCGAAGATCCCGACCTTCACCGCCACCAGGCGCCGGGCGCCGCCCGCTCCGATCACCTCGACCGCGTACCCCCCACCCGCCTCCCCTTCCCCCTTCGCCTGGGCCAGCAGCGCCCCCACTGGCACCGCGAGCACGTTGCTGACGCTTTCGGTGGTGATGTACACCGTCACCGGCGCCTGGTCCAGGGTCCCGGCCGCCGCCGGGTGCGTCAGCATGACCGTCACCTGGATCGTCGCGTTACCGGGCGTCCCGGACGCCACCGTGCCCACCGAGGAGATCTTCCCGGGCGTGCTGGCACCGTCCGGCAGCGTGACCGTGACCGCGTCCCCCGCCGCCACCTCTGACTCCTGGGCGGTGCTCAGCGGGATCATTACCACGTGCTGGTCCGAGGTCGCTGCCAGCACCGGCCCGGCTCCCGGGCTACCCAGGCTGCCCGGCACGTTCGTGACCCGGATCGCGCCCGGCTCGAACACCGCGAACCCCAGCGGCAGCGACCCTGGCGGGCTGGAAACCCCCAGCGCCAACTCCATCTGCTGCACCCCGTACGCGGTGTCCCACGAGAAAAAATCCCAGCCCAGCGCGGCGATATCCGAGCCGCTTGCATATCCCAGGGCCACCAGGTCATGATTCAGCTGGGTCACATCCGCCCCGGTCAGCCCCTTATCCAGCGTCCGCCAGGCCGGCACCGACCCGTATAGCAGCACCACCGGGACGCCGTTGTCCACCCGGTACAGCGCCTGCCCCTGACCGATCACCTGCCCCGGCGACGGCAGCCAGGTCAGCGTCCCCCCGGCCTGTCCTCGCACCGTGTACGAATCCGCGTACCCCATGGTCGCGGTCACCGGCACCTGCGACGACAGATCCTCCCGGACCACCGCCTGCGTCGCCGGCGCCGGCCCCCCGGCCCGGTCCCGGACGAGTTTTGCGACCGGAACGCCCCCGCCGCCCACGCGATCCCCGCCCCCGCTCCCAGCACCACCAGTACCAGCACGGCCGCGAGCGCCCGTCGGCGCCGGGCGTGCGCCCGCGCTTGGCCGGTCGTCCCGGCCGCCACGGCAGCCTCCCGCTGGCCGGCCTCCCCGCCACGGGAAACGGTCCTGCTCATGGCGCTGACCCGCTCGTGTTGATCGATACGTGCGCGCCCGGGGGCAGCAGATGCTGACAGGCGGTCAGCGCGGACTGGAATGCCGGTGAGTTGGGGTTGACGGCGCCGCTCTTACCGGGTACCGGGTTCTGGCCGCCCAGTCCGAGGTTGAAGGTCGGCATGCCGTGGCTGCGCACGCACTGTTCCCACTTCAGCAACCCGGGCAGCGCTCGCGCCCTCGCTTGCTGCTCTTGCTGCACCCGCTGCTCCAGCTGTGCGATGGACGGAGCGCCCGGCAGCAGATGCCGGCAATCGCCATAAGCCGCCTGTGCCTGGCTGTTGTTGATGTCAATCGGTGACCCCCCGGTCCCCTCAATCGACCCGTTTGACGTCAAGGTGTAGCCCCCCGATGCGCCGGGGTCGGGGAAGGTCGGCACGCCGTGGCTGCGCATGCACTGCGCGAGGGCAAGCTCCTGCGCGTAGGTCGGCGTGCTGGCGGCGGACGGGTCGCTGCCGCCCCCGCACGCCGTGGCGAGCACGGCGACGGCCGCGGCGACAGCCAGGGCACCTGCGCGCCGGATTCCACGGATTCCGCCAGTCTCGTTGTTCATCGCGGCCTCCTCATCGAGCCGGGACGGGACATCGCGTTTTCCTGCTACGGCCTGTTGTAGAAAATGGGGGGTAACAGCACGGTGACCGGAAATGTGACCTGGCTGTCACCTGCCGCCTGCGATCCTGGGGAGCAGGCGGCTGACACGCCTGGGAGGCACACGAGGCGGCGGGCAGGCGATGCGGGTTCTGGTGACCGAGGACGACGAGATCCTGGCCAGGACGGTCGCGGCCGGACTGCGCCGGGAGGGGATGGCCGTCGACGTCGCCCTGGACGGCGACGCGGCCCTGGAACGCGCGGCGGTCAACCGGTACGACGTCGTGGTGCTGGACCGGGACCTGCCCGGTGTGCACGGCGACGACGTCTGCCGGGCCCTGGCCGCGGGCAGATCCGAGAGCCGGGTGCTGATGCTCACCGCGGCGAGGTCGGTCAGGGACCGGGTCGAGGGCCTCGACCTCGGGGCCGATGACTACCTGTCCAAGCCGTTCGACTTCGCCGAGCTGGTGGCCCGCATCCGGGCCCTGGGCCGACGCGCCGCTCCCCCGCTACCCGCCACCCTCACCCGCGATGACCTGAGCCTGGACCCGGCACGCCGGGTCGCGGTCCGCGCCGGGCGGCGCCTGCCACTGACCCCCAAGGAGCTCGCCGTGCTGGAATGCCTGCTGGCCGCGGACGGCCGGCCGGTCCCGGCCGAGGAACTGCTCGAACGGGTATGGGACGAAGCGGCCGACCCGTTCACCAGCACCGTGAAGACCACCATCGGCCGACTCCGGGCCAAACTCGGCAATCCGCCGGTGATCCACACCGTCCGGGAAAGCGGCTACCGCATCGGAGAACCATGATGCCTGATCCCCGTCGGCGTGCCGGTCCCCCGCGCTGGCTGCGACTGCCCCGCCGCACCGCCCGGCTACGCCTTACCGTCCTGTACGGCGCGGCGGTGTTCCTGGCCTGCGGCGCCACCGTGCTCGCCTTCACCTATGCGCTCTACGACCTGCTCGAGCGCTCGAGGCAGCCAGAGGTCGACATCATCCAGGGAGGCAAAGTCGTCCGCCGCATCACCGCCACCGGCACGGGAGAAGTGAGGCTGCGCGTGGTGGGTGTCGGGCAGGTCGGCCTCGACGGGCACCAGCTGCTGATCGCCTCCGGCATCACCCTGGCGGTGATCGCGGTGGCCGCCGCGGCGATCGGCTGGCTCATCGCCGGCCGGGTGCTGCGCCCGCTGCGCACGATCACCGCCGCCGCCCGGCGGATCTCCGCCAGCAGCCTGCACGAGCGGCTGGCCCTGCACGGACCCGACGACGAGCTCAAGGAACTCGCCGATACCCTCGACAGCCTGTTCGCGCGGCTGGAGACCTCGTTCGACGCCCAGCGGCGCTTCGCCGCCAACGCCTCGCACGAGCTGCGCACGCCCCTGACCCGCGAACGCACCCTGCTCCAGGTCACGCTCGCCGACCCGGCCGCCACCAGCGGCACCTGGCAGGCCGTCAGCCGCGAACTGCTCGCCTCCAACGCCGAGCAGGAACGCCTCATAGAGTCGCTGCTCACGCTGGCCAGCAGCGAAGCTGACCCCGGCAAGCGCGAGCCCCTCGACCTGGCGGCCGTCACCCGCGCCGCCCTGGCCGTCCCCCGCCCCGGGATCAGCCGCCTCGGCCTGAACGTCCGCGCCAACCTCCAGCCCGCCATCCTCGAAGGTAACCGGCTCCTGGTCCAGCATCTGGTGACGAACCTGATCGACAACGCCGTCCGGCACAACATCGCCGGCGGGGACGTCCAGATCACCACCGGGACCACCAGCGGTCACGCCGTCCTGTCGGTGACCAACTCGGGGCAGGTCATCCCGCCGACCGAGGTCGACCGCCTGTTCCAGCCCTTCGAGCGGGTCGGCCCGCGCCCAGCCCGCCGCGACGGCCGCGGCCACGGCCTTGGCCTGTCTATCGTCCGCGCCATCGCCACCGCCCACGACGCCACCATCGGGGCCCGCGGCCGGCCCGAAGGCGGCCTGGTCGTCGACGTCACGTTCATCCCGCCGCCACCCGGTCCCCGTACCTTTCCCGGCCTCCAGCCGCCAACGGCCAGCACCAGCGCCTGCCGACCAGACTCGACGGCCGACCTGAAGACGATCCAATAAGGTACCCGGGCCAAGGTCGTGAGCGCGCACGGCGGCATTCTGTGGGTGACCTTTGGTTACCTGCTCCCTTCGAGCCGCATAATGATTTCTGCATACGAGCGTGACCGGCGCCTGCCAACCTCGAACGCCCGCTGCCACGTTCCGCAGCCCCCGGCATCGCCAGACCATTCGCGCAGCGCTGCCAGCGCGGGGTCGCCCCGGCCCGACCGCTGCGCGGATGGCGTAGGATGTATGACTGGTATTACGTATCAGGAGGCTGGCGTTGCGGCTGAACAGCAAGGGCCAAGTGACGATCCCCGCCGCGCTCCGCGAACGGCACGGCCTGCACGAGGGTGATGAGGTCGACGTCATCGAGGACGGCAACACCCTGCGCATCATCCAGGTCAAGGCGAGCCCGACCCGCGGGCAGCGGCTCGTGCGCCGGATGCGCGGACGGGCAAGCACCTCCATGAGCACCGATCAGCTCATGGAGCTGCTGCGTGGCGAATGAGCCGCCAGCCCGCCTGACTCCCGTCGCCAGGCGTCCCGTTACCCTGGTGGACTCCAGCGTCATCCTCGATATCGTCACCGAGGATCCTGCCTGGAGCGAGTGGTCGGCAGATGCCCTCGCCCAGGCTCTGGACGACGGCCCGCTCGTGATCAACCCGATCGTGTACGCCGAGGTCTCGGTCGGCTTCGACCGCATCGAGGACCTCGACGACGCCGTTCCCGCCGATGATTTCCAGCGCGACGCGCTGCCCTACGAAGCGGGCTTCCTCGCCGACAAGGCATTCCTGGCCTACCGCAGACGAGGCGGCCAGAAGCGTTCCCCGCTCCCGGACTTCTATATCGGCGCGCACGCAGCCGTGCGCGGTTACCGGCTCCTGACCCGGGATGCAGCCAGATACCGCACTTACTTCCCGACCGTCTCGCTCATCGCTCCCGAAGCCGAGCGCCCACCCGGCCACGAGCTCAGCGAACGCCCAGATCAGCCAGATCAGAGCAGCTGACACCGGCAACAAACCGACTGGCGTTGTCGCACGTAAGGCGGCTCGGCGGGCGTCATCCCTGACCTTCTTCGTCGCTCAGCCCAAGGCCGAAGACCCAGCTGCCCGGCTGTCAGAAGACGCGGGTCCTAGCCAGGGACCCAGGGCGTTTCGAGTCCGTGTTGGTCGTCTCATGGGTTAGACGTCAAGAACGCGCCGCTTGTTCGTCCGCGAAGAACCGCACCGGCCAGGACCAGTCCAGCGTCGGCATTGAGCTGTTCGTTGATGACCGCGACGCACCAGCAACCCGGCTTCATCGATCTGTCGGGACACCCCGGCTCGTTGGCGGCAAATGGCGGCGTGCTGCAGGACTCGGTATCGGCTGGGTAGGTTCAGCGTGTCCGGCTCGATGCGTGGTACGCGCATGGCAGGCAAGGGAGGCTGAGGTGACGGAGCAGGAGCGGGCGTGGGGCGGGCCGCTATGGCCGGCGGCCGATCTGATCACTCCGATGGCGGTGCGCGTGGCGGCGACGCTGCGGGTCGCGGACGCGATCACCGCGGGAGTGACCTCGGGGCCGCAGCTCGCCGCCCGTCTCGCTGTTGCAGCCGATCCGCTCGTCCGAGTGCTGGATCATCTTGTCACCGCGGGATTTCTGCGACGCGACGAGGACGGCGCCTACGCGTTGACCGATGCGGGGCAGTGGCTTCGCGACGATCACCCGCAGGGCATTCGGGCGTGGATCGATCTGGAGGGCGCCGTCGGGCATGCCGACATGTCGATGGTAGAGCTGCTGCACACGGTTCGCACCGGCGAGCCGGCCTTCCCCCGGCATTTCGGTTGCGGGTTCTGGGAAGACCTCGCCGAGCATCCCCGCCGGGCCGCGTCCTTCGACGCGTTGATGGGCCGCCAGCGCGACGGCTCGGCGCCATCGGTCGCGGCCGCGTACGACTGGTCCGCCCTCGGCGAGGTCGTCGATGTGGGAGGCGGCGACGGGTCGCTGCTGATCGCCTTGCTGCGCGCCCATCCCACCCTGCGGGGAACCGTGCTCGACCTCGCATCGGCGGCTGCCGCCGCCGCCCGGGCTTTGGCGGCGGCGGGGCTGGCCGATCGCGGCCGTGCCCAGACCGGGAGCTTCTTTGAGCCGCTGCCGGCCGGCGCGGGCGGCTACATCCTCTCCAGGGTCATCCACGACTGGGACGATGACGACGTGCGCCGCATTCTCCGGAACTGCGCGCACGCAGCGCGGCCCGACGGCAAGGTCTTCGTCGTCGAAGACACCGAACACCCCGAATCCGTCAGCACCGAGATGGACTTGCGCATGCTCGCCTACTTCCTCGGCCGAGAACGAGGCCTCGACAGGCTCGCCGACCTCGCCCGCGAAGCCGGACTCGCTCTCGGCACAGTCACCCCCGCACGGCCCCGTTCCATCGTCGAGCTCCTGCCGGACCAGCCTCGCCACAAAGCCCGTTGACGACCGCCTTACGAGACGGCGAGATTGTTTACATCGCCAAGCACTCTTCCGCGGCATCAACCCCGGAGACGCTGTTCTGGGCGGCGTTTCGATAGCCAGAGGGTGCCGCGTGCAGCGCACGCGACCGGTTGATCTGCGCTTAAGGTCGCAGACCGGGCGCGGCCGCGGGT
This sequence comes from uncultured Actinomycetota bacterium, assembly GCA_963795055.1. Classification (GTDB taxonomy): domain Bacteria; phylum Actinomycetota; class Actinomycetes; order Streptosporangiales; family Streptosporangiaceae; genus JASHPR01. The sequence goes on along the minus strand of CAWCGJ010000002.1, from coordinate 17,111 downwards.
TCACGCGACCGTCGACGGCGGGCCGACCTGGACACGGTTCGTGCCGCGCCTGGAGAGCTGCCGGTCAGCGGCGGCGGCACCGCCACAGCAGGTACGTCGGAACCGGGGCTGGCGGCTCGACGAAGCGCTCGGCCTCCAGCCCGGCGTCAAGCAGGGCATTCAGGAAGGTCGACAGCTTGCGGTGCGTCGCGCCCACCCGGATCCTGACACCGTCGGGACTGTGGTCCGGCGAGGTCCACCAGCCCTCGCGCTCGTAGCCTTCTGCTGGCGGCCAGCTGCTCCGGCCTCGCTCACCGCCGGGAAAGCAGGGGTGCACGATTGACGCGACGAACCAGCCGCCCGGGCGCAGCACCGTCGTCACAGTGGACAGGGCGCCCGCCAGGTCGTCGATGTCCATCAGCGCCAGCTCGCAGGTACAGCCGCCGAACGGCCGCCCGTCCCACCAGGCGGGGTGCCGGGTAACGTCGGCGCGGACATAGGCGATGTCCCCCGGGCCGGCGGCGCGTGCCTTGCTGAGCATGGCGGCCGAGATATCGACTCCGGCCACTTCGGCCCCCAGCCCGGCCAGATACCGGCTCATCCGGCCCTGCCCGCAGGCGATGTCCAGCACCCGTTCGCCGGTCACTGCGGGCAGCAGCCCGGCGTGTGCCGCGATTAGTGGCGGCGCGTCGCCTATCCACTGTTCGTACCACTCGGCGAACTCGTCATACCTTGCCAGCGCCCGTGCCACGCTTCCACGCTAACTGCCCGCTCGCCCTACCCCCGCGGACGGCACCGCTCGCAAACGCCCCATCCGGGAGTCGGGAGCTCGACGATCTAATGCATCCGCTCACGTTGTGTGATCGGTTCTCGACCTGATCGACGCACTCCCGCCGATATGGACGGCCAGCGAGGATCTGGCTACGCTGCCCGCGACGATACCGATCAGGGTGATCTGCGCATGCGTCCCAGAGCCGGGCACCTTCTGGCTCCCAGGGGTTGGTTGTCGTCGGGTAGCGGTGCGGTGGGCCCGTCTCCAGTGCGTGCGCGAGGATTTCCCGGTCGGCGCATCGGCTCGCGCGGACGGAACGCCCCGGACGAGGCCACGCCGGCCCAAGCATTTTGCCAGGCGGCAGCAAACGCAGGCGGGCCCGTGATTCCAGGTTTCCCATCGCCTGCCCGGTGCGGTGACAGCAGCTTGGCAACGATATATCGTGTCCACGTGAGTTCCTCGCTGTCCTCCGAAGAGATCCGCGCCGCTGCGGAAACCCACAGTGAGCTCGGCCCTGCTTACCAGGACGCGGTGATCGAGTCGTTCCTGGACAAGGTTGGCCGCGAGATCGACGCCCGGGTGGACGCGCGGCTCGCGCAACAGCATGCCGCGCAGCCGCCGGCACTGGACCGGCGCGGCCATTCGGGCTCCCCGATGGCGCTCGCGATCATCTCCATGGTCCTGGGCATCCCGATCAGCGCGATTGTCGTCGCAGCTGGTCCGCACCCGGCGGGGTTGCTGGGCCTGCTGGTGGTCTGGATCGCGATCACGGCTATCAACATCGCTTACAACGTCAGCTACGCTGCGGTACGCCAGCCGCCTGACCGCCGCTAGGCTGCCGGGCGAGCCCGGCCACGGCCCATCGGATGCGCAGCGGCCCCCTGTACAAACTGTCCCCTGCGATCGAATGCGCCACTACTGCGTTGCGCGATGACGCCGGGAAGGTCCGCGGGTCGGCGCTCCGGGCTGAACGACTCGCCCAGCACGCGGCAATCCAGCAAACCGCCTAGCCTAAGCCCGCCAAAGGCAGGCGCACGCCATGCTGGTAGGGCCGATCTGGCTGGAGCACCTATCCCGGGACATCCAACGGCTCATCAGCCAGTTGGCCAACGTGGTGGCCCGACAGGCCTCCAGATGCCAGGGTCAGAACTGGCTAATCTGGCGCCATTACCCAGCGGGCAAACGATCAGTGCCCCGGCAAATGTTCGGCAGGCGCTGCGTCGCCCTGCGACTCCGTCACAGTCAGTGATCCTGCCTCGACATGTTCGACGCGCGCATCGCCGCCGTTATGCGGGGCTCCGTTGTCCGGCTTGGGGGTGGCGCCGCGCGGCGCATAACTGATGTTCCGCCGCTCCCGCTCGACGGCGGCCTTCTGGTCCAGGATCTCGCGAAATCGGGGCTGAGGTCGGCTCACCCGAGACCGGCGACGTTGCTCGCGGTCGATGACACCTGGGTGAGATGGCTGCCGACGTCGACCGGGAGGGTCGCTATGGGCTTGGCGGAACCGGTACCGAGCTGTCCGTTGTTGTTGCCGCCCCAGGCCCATAGTCGTCCAGTCGAATCGATGGCGAAGCTGGTATAGCCGCCCGAGTTCACCTTGACGAAGGTCAAGCCGGCCGGGATGCGGACGCGGACCGGGAGATCTGAGTTCGCGGTGGTGCCGTTGCCGAGTTGGCCGCGTTTGTTGTTCCCCCAGGCCCACACGGACCCATCCTTCAGGATGGCCACCGTCTGCCCGTTGGTCTTTCCGCTTCCGCCCTGGAACACCTGGGTGACGGGGCGGGGAAGGCCTACCTTCACCGGCATCGCGCTATCCTGCGCGGTGCCGTCGCCGAGCTGGCCCGCCGCGTTGTACCCCCAGTTGTAGTAGTCGCCGTCGGCGAGCAGCGCTCCCGATCCCTCCCATGAGGAGGTGAGCGCGGTGACCTTCACGCCGCTGGGCAGCCCGGCGACGGGGGTGGGCTGGGATCGGGCGGCTGTCGACCCATTGCCCAGCTCTCCGGCGTCGCCGCTGCCGCAGGCGTAAACGGTGCCGTGGGAGTAGAACAGGGCGTGGGTGCGGGCGCCCGTGGCGAGCGTAACGTCGCTCAGGGGCAGTCGCTGCGGCCGGGTGTAGGCGAGGCTGGGCAGGCACAGGTCGTGGGCGCCGTTGAGGCCCCAGCCCCATGCGCGCCCGGTCGAGTCGATCGCCAGGCCGGCGTCGAAGGGCATCGGGTTGGGTAGTGCGGTGATCTTGACGCTGGCCGGGAAGTCAACCTTTACTGCCTTGGTCTCATAGGGCGTGAGCTGGCCGTCGCCGAGTTCGCCGTAGCTGTTCACGCCCCAGGCGTAGACCTCGCCGGCCGAGGTCAGGGCGTAGCCGTCGGAGTTCGAGGTCGCGATCTGCACGACCTTCCCGGTGATGCCCGGGACCGCGGCCGGCGTTGTGAGCTCCAGGTTGGCGATCTTGCCCTGGTTGCCGACGACACCCCATCGGTAGACGGCGGTGCTTGCCTGCGAAGGCTCAGCGGTGCTTGTCTGCGCGGGCTGAGCGGCGCCGCTTCCGCTTGCGCCGTCGCAGGCAGCGACCGCGAGGGAGGTTGCAGCAAGGAGCGCCGAGACGACGGTGAGGGACCGGACGCGGCGTCGGCGGGACGAGCCCGGCCGGAACCGCCTGGCTATAATGTAAACCATGGTTGTCAAACTACCACTGGGCCGGAGGTGAGTCGCCGCGACCGGCGCTCGTCGCCCGGCGGGCGTGGCCAGGCGCCCCCTGATCGGGTCCCGCCGAGATCTGTTTCCCTGGGCGGTGCGCTGCGCCGGGCCTGGGTCGGCTATCAGCGGCTGCTGGACCAGGAGATGGCCGCCGCAGGTTTTGCCGACCGGGGCTTCCCCGACGGGCGGGTGCTGCGCCTGTGCGCCCGCTCCGATGAGGTCACCGCCTCCCGGATCGGCCGGGAGCTCGGTATCACCCGCCAGGGCGCAGGCAAGATCGTGGCCGGCCTCCGCGACCGGGGGTATGTGAGCCTCGGCCCGTCACCGGGCGACGGCAGGGAAAAGGTGGTCGCCCTGACCCCCCGCGCTCGTGACTACCTCGCCGCCCAGCGGACGGCCGCCCGCCGCATCGAGCAAGAGCTCAGGAATCAAGTTGGCGCCGAGGCGTTCGACGGTCTTCTCGCACTGGTTGACGCGCTGGGCGGCGAAGAGGACCAGCCCCGGATGCGCGACTACCTGCGACGTGCCCTCCGCCTCGCCGACGACACCGAACCTGCTTGATAGCGCCTGCGGATGGCCAGTGACGGCCGTTCCCGGCCGGTCACCAGCTGTGGCTGGCCAGACTGGACAGACCGCAGCGGGCATGTCTTATACCGGACCTGCGCTGGGCGCTCGTCCCTCTAATGAGCCACGCCACGGCAAGGTCCGACGGAGCAGGCACATCGATCTAAAGCCAGGCACACGTGGCCGGCAGGCGGTTCGGGAGCCAGCCCCGTCGGACCTCTCGGGACGCTACGGCAAACCGCTGCGCCCAGTCGGACGGTCTCTATAAGGCGGGTCTCCCGTGCGGATGCGCGCGGTACCCGGCCACGGTCAGTGCCGTCCGGCCATCCGGGCCCAGCCCCGGCCCCGCCGGGAAACGCAAGTCAGCGGCGCGGACGGCGGCCATGCCCGCCCGGTCCAGCAGGCCCACGGCAGCCTCCCCGGAGGGACGCCCCGGGAAACAGACGAAACGACCGCGGCTAGGCCAGACTGGCCGGGCAGCGAAGCTCGGCCCTCGGGGAACATCGGAACGAAAAGTCCGGTCAGGGGCCGCTGTGGCATGGTCGGGGGACGATGTCACAGCGCCCCGAAGGCCTGCTCGGTCTGCTGAAGCATCTGGTCGCGCTGCTCGGGGGTCTTGCCGGTGACGCTGGCGTAGTTGGTCCAGCGGAGGTTCCTGACGCCGATCTTGGCGAAGGTGCCCTTGAACAGGATCTTGGTGAGCGGATCGCGGTACCACCAGCGGTAGGCCTTGTCCGGCGTGGTCATGACCGACAGGACGCTGACCCCACGGAGGTCGGTCATGCGGTTGCGGAACGGGTTGCCCTTGGCGCCGGGCAGTTCCTCGTACATCACGCCCTTGGTCAGCACGCGGTCGAGGAAGCCCTTGGTGGCTGCGGGCATCGCCTCCCACCAGACGGGAAAGACGAACGCCAGGTGCCCGGCGGCCAGCAGCCGCCGCTGGTAGTCCAGGACCAGCGGGTCGACGGCGCGGCCCTGCCGCCAGGCGGCCAGGTCCTGACGGGTCATGGCGGGCTGGAAGCCGTCGGCGGCCAGGTCGATCAGGTCAACCTCGTGCCCGGCTGACCGGGCGCCGCGGATGGCGGCGGCGGCGACCGCGGCGGAGAAGCTGCGCTGGTGCGGCACGTTCTCGGCCGCGGCGATGGTGTAGGGGTGGTCGAGCACGACTAGGACTCTCATGGGATCCTCTCCGGGGCCACGTTCAGTTTCAGCAACAACGGTTGCATGTAAAACTGTTGCCTGTCAAACGCTTACGCTATGCTGCCGCCATGAACCAGAGCACCCTGCCTGACGAACTGCCGGACGGGCTGGCCACGCTGTGGTACCTCATCCGCCGCGTCGCCGGCTTGATGGACCGCCAGGGCGAGGCGCTGTTCCGGCGCGAGCTGGGCATCTCGCTGGCCCAGTTCCTGGTGCTTTCGGTGGTGGACGCACATCCTGGCCCGCTCAGCCAGCAGGCCGTCGCCGACCGGGTGGGGCTCACCAAGGGCACCGTAAGCCGCCAGATCGACAGCGCCGTGGCGGCCGGCCTGATGACCGTGCGGGTGGCCTCACACACACGCCGCGAGCACGCCGTCGCCCTGACCGGGGCAGGGACCGCCCTCGTCCACCGGGGCGACGCGCTCACCCAGACCTCGCGCGCCACGATGCTGGACGCGATCGACCCGAAGGAACTCACAGCTGCGGTACACGTCCTGGGCGGCCTGCTGCGAGCGCTCGACCCATGATCCTGGCCCGCCAGGACCCTGGCACAAATCCCGCAGCTAGCGAAGCTTCGTTTCTTCCCACGCATAACCCGCCGCAAGCTACCGGATCGTGACCACCCCACAGCGCGAACCCCGTACGCCATCACCGTGCAGGAACTGTCTCGCACTCGCGGGCCGTTCGCCGCCAGTCGAATACAAATTCGACCACTCGGATTGCTGGGGTCAACTCGGCGGGCTGGTGGGAGCCAACGTGCGCAGACGCTGAGCGACACCGGCCGGCATGGGGCGACAACAACTGGCTACCAGAATGGCTCCCGCCAATAGGTAACATATTCGAAAAATGGTCGGGATGGCGGGATTCGAACCCGCGACCTCCTGCTCCCAAATCAGCCCCGCCCAGTCGCCTGACGTAGCCCCATGTGGCCTAATGTGGCGTTCACCTGGGGCAATGGTGGCTGGACGTCGCCCAGCATCGCCTGATGTCTGTATACGTTGGCTCCCACTTTGGCTCCCACCCAGCGCCGCCCAGAACCCGGCTCCTGCCCATTGAACAGAACATCGAATTTCGCAAACGTCGCAGTTGGGATCAGTCATGTTCCGCGATCAGCCCTCCGGTCCGCCTCTCTTGGCGAGGTGGGTCATTTTCACACACCACACCAAGAGATCGGGTCAGGCAAGCCAGCGAGCGGGGCGCCGCCGGAATGACCTCCGTGCGTGGCCCGGCTGCCGCTTGGCGCTCGGGCTGAGCTACTTGGCCGCGGGTTGCATACGGTGTGGGCGTGACTGAGATTCCCACGGCTGTGGCCGCGGAGCTGGCACGGCTGCGGGCGGAGAACGCGCGCCTGCTGAAGATGCTGGAGCTGAGCCCGCGGCAGGCCGCGCCGCCTGGTCCGGCGCAGGCCGGCTTCTTCGATGCGCCGCCGGGACCGGTCCACAAAGACTCGCCCAATGACGCGAAGGTGGCGTTCTTCCGGGCCCTGTTCGCGGCGCGCACCGACATCTATGCCACCCGGATCGAGAACTCCCGTACTGGCTGGAAGGGCTGGCTCCCGGCGGTGCGCGGCGGGTGGCAGCGCGGGGTCCCGCATGAGGAGCGGGACTACCTGGCGCTGACCACGGATGTGCTGGCTGCTCATCTGAAGGGGGACGTGCACGTCGGCGTTTATCCGCTCCTAGACGGCGACAGGTGCAGGTGGCTGGCCGCTGACTTCGATGGGCAGGATGCGCTGACCGAGGCCCTGATGTACGTCAAGGCGGGACGGGCGTTCGGGGTGCCAGTGGCGCTGGAGGTATCGCGTTCCGGGGTCGGTATGCACGCGTGGGTCTTTTTCACCGCGCCAGTGTCGGCGGAGACTGCGCGGCGGCTGGGCACCGGTTTGCTGCGTGAGGCGATGGCGATTCGCGGGAAGGTGAACCTGGCCAGTTATGACCGGCTGTTCCCGTCCCAGGATCTGCTCCCGGCTGGCGGTGTCGGAAACCTGATTGCGCTGCCGCTGTTCCGGTCGGCCCGGGACCGCAACGCGACGGTGTTCCTGAACCTGGAGAATCTCGAACCGCACCAGGATCAGTGGTCGTACCTGTCAACGCTCGGCCGCATGACGCCCAAGGAGGTGAGCGGGGCCGCGGACAAGGCTGGGCGGGTCCCGGCGGGCAGGGAGGTCACCAGGCTTGCCGAACCAGTCTCCACGAAGATCCGGCCGGAGGCGGCGAGTGTGGTCCGGGCCCGGCTCGGCGCGGGCATCCGGGTTGAGCTGGCCGACATGACGCCCGCGCTCGCCGCGTCGCTGCGGCACGCTGCCTCGATGCACAACCCGAAGTTCTACGAGAAGCAGCGGATGCGCGCCTCCACCTGGGACATCCCCCGGTTCCTGCAGTTCTTCGACGAGACCATCGACGGCGGGCTGACCGTGCCGCGCGGCATGCTCACCACCGTGACCGAACTCGCCGCGCAGACGGGCAGCAAGCTGGATCTGACCGATGAGCGCGCGGACGGCACCACGCAGGCATTCACCTGCTCGGCCGTGCTGACTGGGCCGCAGCAGGCGGCCGTCCAGGCCTTGACCGGGCACGATCTGGGGGTGCTGGTCGCGCCGCCCGGAACAGGTAAGACCGTGATGGCGTGCGCGGTCATCGCCGCGCAACAGGTCTCCACTCTCGTCCTGGTAGACCGGAAGACCCTCGCGGACCAGTGGCGGACCAGGATCGCTGAGTTCCTCGGCGTCAAGGCCGGGCAACTCGGCGGCGGCCGGGCCAAGCTGCGCGGCTCTATCGATGTCATCACCTTGCAGACCCTGTCCCGCCGCGACGACGTCGCGGAGCTGACCGCCGGGTACGGCCTTGTCGTCGCCGACGAGTGCCATCACGTCCCGGCCGCCGCGTTCGAACATGCGGTCAAGCAGATCCCGGCACGGCGCTGGCTGGGGCTGACCGCCACCCCGTACCGCCGCGACAAGCTCGACGACCTGATCGCCATGCAAGTGGGACCGGTCCGCCACACCATCACACTCCCCCGCGACGAGGCCGGCCAGGACACGCTTCTGGGCACTGGCCGGCCCACCCCCGTGTTGTACGTTCACCCGACTGCGTACCGATACGACGGCGATGCTGACCCGTCCCGCCCTGGCGGCATGACGACCATCTTCCGGCACCTGGCCGCTGATGAGCAGCGCACCCGGCAGGTCATCGCGGACGTTCTCGCCGCACTCAGCGAGGACCGCAACTGCCTGGTCCTCACCAACCGGACCAGCCATCTGGAAAAGCTCGCCGGCTTGCTGCGCGAGGCCGGGCACGACCCGGTTATTCTTCGCGGCGGGATGGGTGCCAAGAGCCGCGCGGCGGCGCTAGCCCGCCTGCAGCCGCAGCCCGGCGGGCCGCCGCTCCTGGTCGTGGCCACCGGCCCGTATGCTGGCGAAGGCTTCGACTGCCCGGCCCTGGATACCTTGTTCCTCGCCGCGCCGGTCGCCAATAAGGGCAGCCTGACCCAGTACGTAGGCCGGATCCTGCGCTCGTACGAGAACAAGACCACGGCCGAAGTCCACGACTACCTCGATGAGCGGACTGGCGTCCTCGCCGCTATGCTGGCCAAACGCGCGCCCGGCTACGCCGGTCTCGGCTTCTGCGACCCGCGCAGGCTCGCACTCACTCCGAGCGCCAGCGCGGACGGCTAACCGGTTCCGCCAGCCACATAATATTATGTCTATGTGATATTATGCCTGCGTAATGCTACCGCTGCGGAGAGGCAGCCGACGTTGGCCTATGCCCTGGTCATGACACCAGAGGTCAGGGCATGGCTGCACGACTTGCGCAACCGTGACCGGACCAGCGCGATCCAGGTCGGCCAGGCCATCGGCATGCTGCTCGAAGCCGGGCCGGAGCTGGGCCGCCCGCTCGCCGACCGCGTCCACCACTCCCGGCTGAGCAACCTGAAGGAACTGCGGCCAGGCTCCGCCGGGCGCAGCGAGATCCGTATCCTGTATATCTTCGATCCTCGGCGAAACGCGGTCCTGCTGGTGGCCGGAGATAAGGCTGGCAAATGGGCGGCCTGGTACCGGCAGGCGATCCCGCTGGCCGAGCAGCGTTACGAGGACTACCTGAAACAAGAGGACATCCGATGAGCAGCAGTGAGTTCCACCACTACACCCGGGATGAGTTCCTCGCCGAGTTTTATCCCGATCCTGCTGACAAGGCCGCCATCGCCGCCGGGATGAAGCAGCTGCGCGCCGAGCAGCGCGCCTTCCGGCTCGCCGAGATGCGCCGCCGCCTCGGCATCACCCAGGCCCAGGTCGCTGCCCGGATGGGCATCACCCAGGGCCGCGTGTCCGCCATCGAGCACGCCAAGCCAGGCACCACCGAACTGCGCACCCTGGCCGCCTACGTCGAAGCCCTCGGCGGCCGCCTGGAGATCATCGCCGACTTCGGCGACCAGCGGCTCGCCTTCATCGAACCCGGCACCGAAGCACGGCGCGGGCATCCGGGTTGAGCTGGCCGACATGACGCCCGCGCTCGCCGCGTCGCTGCGGCACGCTGCCTCGATGCACAACCCGAAGTTCTACGAGAAGCAGCGGATGCGCGCCTCCACCTGGGACATCCCCCGGTTCCTGCAGTTCTTCGACGAGACCATCGACGGCAGGAACTGACCGTGCCGCGCGGCATGCTCACCACCGTGACCGAACTCGCCGCGCAGACGGGCAGCAAGCTGGATCTGACCGATGAGCGCGCGGACGGCACCACGCAGGCATTCACCTGCTCGGCCGTGCTGACTGGGCCGCAGCAGGCGGCCGTCCAGGCCTTGACCGGGCACGATCTGGGGGTGCTGGTCGCGCCGCCCGGAACAGGTAAGACCGTGATGGCGTGCGCGGTCATCGCCGCGCAACAGGTCTCCACTCTCGTCCTGGTAGACCGGAAGACCCTCGCGGACCAGTGGCGGACCAGGATCGCTGAGTTCCTCGGCGTCAAGGCCGGGCAACTCGGCGGCGGCCGGGCCAAGCTGCGCGGCTCTATCGATGTCATCACCTTGCAGACCCTGTCCCGCCGCGACGACGTCGCGGAGCTGACCGCCGGGTACGGCCTTGTCGTCGCCGACGAGTGCCATCACGTCCCGGCCGCCGCGTTCGAACATGCGGTCAAGCAGATCCCGGCACGGCGCTGGCTGGGGCTGACCGCCACCCCGTACCGCCGCGACAAGCTCGACGACCTGATCGCCATGCAAGTGGGACCGGTCCGCCACACCATCACACTCCCCCGCGACGAGGCCGGCCAGGACACGCTTCTGGGCACTGGCCGGCCCACCCCCGTGTTGTACGTTCACCCGACTGCGTACCGATACGACGGCGATGCTGACCCGTCCCGCCCTGGCGGCATGACGACCATCTTCCGGCACCTGGCCGCTGATGAGCAGCGCACCCGGCAGGTCATCGCGGACGTTCTCGCCGCACTCAGCGAGGACCGCAACTGCCTGGTCCTCACCAACCGGACCAGCCATCTGGAAAAGCTCGCCGGCTTGCTGCGCGAGGCCGGGCACGACCCGGTTATTCTTCGCGGCGGGATGGGTGCCAAGAGCCGCGCGGCGGCGCTAGCCCGCCTGCAGCCGCAGCCCGGCGGGCCGCCGCTCCTGGTCGTGGCCACCGGCCCGTATGCTGGCGAAGGCTTCGACTGCCCGGCCCTGGATACCTTGTTCCTCGCCGCGCCGGTCGCCAATAAGGGCAGCCTGACCCAGTACGTAGGCCGGATCCTGCGCTCGTACGAGAACAAGACCACGGCCGAAGTCCACGACTACCTCGATGAGCGGACTGGCGTCCTCGCCGCTATGCTGGCCAAACGCGCGCCCGGCTACGCCGGTCTCGGCTTCTGCGACCCGCGCAGGCTCGCACTCACTCCGAGCGCCAGCGCGGACGGCTAACCGGTTCCGCCAGCCACATAATATTATGTCTATGTGATATTATGCCTGCGTAATGCTACCGCTGCGGAGAGGCAGCCGACGTTGGCCTATGCCCTGGTCATGACACCAGAGGTCAGGGCATGGCTGCACGACTTGCGCAACCGTGACCGGACCAGCGCGATCCAGGTCGGCCAGGCCATCGGCATGCTGCTCGAAGCCGGGCCGGAGCTGGGCCGCCCGCTCGCCGACCGCGTCCACCACTCCCGGCTGAGCAACCTGAAGGAACTGCGGCCAGGCTCCGCCGGGCGCAGCGAGATCCGTATCCTGTATATCTTCGATCCTCGGCGAAACGCGGTCCTGCTGGTGGCCGGAGATAAGGCTGGCAAATGGGCGGCCTGGTACCGGCAGGCGATCCCGCTGGCCGAGCAGCGTTACGAGGACTACCTGAAACAAGAGGACATCCGATGAGCAGCAGTGAGTTCCACCACTACACCCGGGATGAGTTCCTCGCCGAGTTTTATCCCGATCCTGCTGACAAGGCCGCCATCGCCGCCGGGATGAAGCAGCTGCGCGCCGAGCAGCGCGCCTTCCGGCTCGCCGAGATGCGCCGCCGCCTCGGCATCACCCAGGCCCAGGTCGCTGCCCGGATGGGCATCACCCAGGGCCGCGTGTCCGCCATCGAGCACGCCAAGCCAGGCACCACCGAACTGCGCACCCTGGCCGCCTACGTCGAAGCCCTCGGCGGCCGCCTGGAGATCATCGCCGACTTCGGCGACCAGCGGCTCGCCTTCATCGAACCCGGCACCGAAGCAGCCTAACCCGATCAGCCCCGCGACCTACCAGGAACTCACGATCAAGGCGAACGGGAAACCCTCCGCGACCCCCGCGGAACAAGCTAATGCTTCAGCGCATAACAGCCACTCCGGCGTCATCCGAGCCACAGACGATGGCGAGCGATCACGAAATTAACCGACTCAGCGCCCGTTCTCACTGAACCCTTTCCATCCTGGTTATGCCTTCGCGGATCTGCAATACGTGGATGGCCTTGGCAAGCTTCCCCGCTTTCCAGGGGCAGCAGCAGAGTTTCCGGAGGATCTTCCAGGTCTTGAGCTGGGCGTTCGCGCGCTCGCCGGGCGCGCGGAGTTGCGCGTGCGCGCGGTTGGCGTCTTTCTGGGATTGCGGCTTGTTCTTGCCCTTGTACGGGAGTTTTCGCGTGCGTGCTGCCCTGGTAGCCCTTGTCGGCCAGGACGACCAGGCCGGCCGCCTCCAGCTCCGCCAGCACGCCCCAGATCCACTCGGCCTTCTTGTCATGCACCGAGCCGGGCAGCGGCCCGGACACCCACAGGATGTCCCCGGCGGGGCTGGCGATGACCTGCAGGTTCATGCCGTGCTTCTTGTGCTTGCCGGAGTAGAAGGGCCGGTCGGCGGCGACCCGGTCGATGGGGATGAGGGTGCCGTCCACCACGACGTAGGCATGCCCGGCCTTGCTGGCGTCCCGGACCGCCGTGCGCAGCTTCGGCGCCCGCGCCGCCAGCAGCGCGACGGTCTCCTCCACATACCGCCAGGCGGTCGTGGTGCCGACGCCGAACCCGGCGGCAAGCTCAGCGAACGCCTCGCCTTTGCGCAGGTAAGCGAGCACGAGCAGGGCCTGCTTGCCGCAGTTCAGCCGCCGCCACCGCGACCCGATCGACTTCCGGTGCCGGCGGATGATCCCGGACACGTAGGTAAGAGTCCCCGACGACAACGGCAGCGCAGCACGGTAGAACAGCATGGAAGCCCCTGGTGGTGGAGTGGATCTTGGTCGACTGCCTCATCTACCAGGGGCTTCCTGGTTCTCAGCGGAGGCGCGCCGCCATGCAATCAGACCGTGACGAACCCATCACAAGCAGGATGAAATTGGCTCACTGACCTCTTCCGTCACTCAGCACTTCTCTTGACGAAGCACCAGTACGGGCGGTCTGGCCGGAAGGCCGTCTTGCGCGAAGTGCCCGTGAATGCTGCACGCGAACGCCGCGGGCGTGACGGCAAGATGTCCGCTCGACCAGGCGCGCACCATGCGGTGAGTGTCCGCCTGTTTCGCAAGAGCTGGGTTAACCACACATAATTCCGTAAGGCTAGGCGAAATCAGGGTCCCTTGCCGCGGTAGGGTCGCCGCCTCGATGACGGCCATCCGGGCACATCGAGTTCCAGGTCGCTCTGGATCAGTGCTCAGCCTTGTTCAGCTTCGAGGCGCTCTATTAGAGCTCCGGCGTCCCAGCCGAGGTATGGAAATCGTCGTGTTCTTGACTCCAATTCCGCTTTCGGCAAGGACGTGCGCAAGCTCTGGACCATCGACTAGCTTGATCGTATTCACCGGGCGCTCCGCAACGATTGATCTCGCGCATTCGAGGCGCTGTCAGCGAACAGCGCCCTGTCGCTCATTCGACGAGGCACGTTCCGGGCCGCTGAGGGATGAAGAGGCGGGGAGATCGGCATAGTCAAGATCCCCAGCCTTGGCCGTCTGCCCGGAACCTTCTCTTGGCGCCGGTCAACGACCAGGGCAGCGCGGCCGCGCCGGCCGCTGCAGCGCCAGATGTGGGGGGTAGAAGTCTGCCAGTTCCTGGACCTGGGTGAGCTGGCCGCGGGACTTCGCGTTTGTTCGGTCCAGGACCGATGAGTCTGGCGCTGCCCTGGCGTCAGTATTCGTGATGGCCGCACCGACGTCCTGACCTCGAAGGAGGGCGATCGAATGAAGACACCACCTGTTGTCTCGCCGGAGGACTGGCGCGCCGCGCGCGAGCAGCTCCTCATCAAGGAAAAGGAGCTGACCCGCGCCCGCGACGCGCTGGCGGCCGAACGCCGGCGGATGCCCTGGGTAGCGGTTGACAAGGAGTACTGGTTCGAGGGACCGGCCGGCCGGGTGAGCCTCGCTGACCTGTTCGAGGGACGTCGCCAGCTGATCGTCTACCGCGCTTTCTACGGACCCGAGGTGACGACGTTGGCCGAGGGTGGCTCGTATCCGGAGCGGGCCTGCGTGGGCTGCTCCTTCGGGGCGGACCAGGTAGCGCACCCTGGGCACCTGCACGCGCGGAACACCGCGCTCGCCTTCGCCTCCCGCGCCCCCCAGGCCGAAATCCAGCGCCTGAAGGAGCGCCACGGGTGGAATCACATCCCCTGGTACACGATCACCGACGACTTCGACAAGGACTTTGACGTCGATGAGTGGCACGGCACCAACGCGTTTATCCGTGAGGGCGACCGGATCTTCCGGACCTACTTCATCAATGATCGCGGCGACGAGCAGATGGGCAACACCTGGAACTACCTCGACATCACCGCTCTCGGACGCCAGGAGACGTGGGAGGACTCGCCGGACGGCTACCCGCAAACACCGCCGTACCAGTGGTGGGACTACCACGACGTGCACGACACGGCCAAGTGATCGCGCACCTTCCGCGGCCGTGCCTGCGGGGAACGTGCCGCTCACCCTTTGCCGTGGTGGTAGGGATACACGGCCGGCGCTCTGGGTTATGTCCGGATGGCACCGCTACCGGCCGCGGGATCAGCGAGTTCAACGAGCGTCATCGCGGCAAATGAGGACGGTCGCCCGAAGCGCGCAGTGCATAAATATACGGTCTGACACCGGCCGGTTGGGCAGTGGTCGGGATTGCCCCGCTGCGCAGAGGCTCTTGATAACCGCTCACCGAGCCGCCGTTATCTCAAGTCAGTTTGGGGTGTCTCCGATGTAGCAATTCGGGCCTTCGAGCTGCGTCGGAGACAGTGTTATCTCAAGCCCTGTGTACGACGCAGCCGACGCGGTGTCACGTACGTGACCTGCACCAATCCCCTTCTCGCTGATGCTTTTTGGCCTTGCTTGCTCGCGCAGGGCCCCCGTGAGCGACATGTCTACGACGCAAAACCGCCCTCTGGCCTGGGCTTCTCCGAAAGGGACTTCAGATAACCGCCGTTCGGTGCGCATGCTGGTCGGTCGACGGGCGTCAGCCGCCGGGCGCAGATCAGGGGATTCTGGTCTTCTGCCTACTGGCCGGATCATCTGGCCGCTGCTGTACCCGGTGATCTCGGGAATCTCGCGAAGAAGTCATCGAGCGGCTGGCCGCCAGCCGGCAACCTTCCGGGCTGTGCGCACGGGGCCGCACGCGGGCGCGAAGTGAGACAATCCGGACGTGGGCAGCGAGGAGGACATCCGGCTGCCGCTGGTGCTGGGGCCGGTGTCGAACGGCGAGTTCATGCCGGGCGCGGCCAGCGCGGCTGATATCGGCCTGGCCCGCGCGGTGATCGGCCGGGCGGCTAGGGCCGCGGATGCGCTGGGCATGGACCGGCGGTTGTTCCTGCAGACCGCCGGGGGCATGGCCGCGCTGCTGGCGACGGTGAACCTGGCGGCGTGCAGCGGCGGCACGGTGGCAGGCCTCGGGGGTCGTTATCAGACGCCGCCGCCGGAGGAGCTGCACGGCTGTGAGGCAGCGCTGGGCAGCAGGGGCGAGTTCATTTTCGATGTGCATACCCATCATGTGATGCCGTCGCTGCCGTGGCGGCAGACCGCCCCGGACACGCTGAAGCTGGTGCTTGAGCTGGTGCCGGCCGACTGCACTGCCGCCAACCCGCTGACCTGCGTGGACCGGGCCGCCTACCTGCATGACATGTTCCTGGCCAGCGACACCACGATGGCGGTGCTGAGCGACCTGCCGAGCACGGACGCCGACAACGACCCGCTGCCGTTCAACGACGCGGACGAGACCTGGCAGATGGCCGCCTCGCTGACCCGCGGCGGGGCCAGCCGGCTGCTGCTGCAGAACGTGGTGACCCCGAACTTCGGCTCGCTGCCGGCCCGGCTGGAGGGCATGACCCAGACGGCGGCCACCCGGCGGCTGTCGGCGTTCAAGGTGTACACCGCCTGGGGGCCGGGCGGGCACGGCTACGACCTGGACGACCCGAAGGTGGGCCTGCCGGTGGTGCAGCACGCCCATGATCTGGGCGTCAACGTGCTCTGCGCGCACAAGGGGCTGCCGCTGCCCTACCTGAACCTGCAGACCGCGTGGAACCATCCCCGCGACGTGGTCGCGGTGTCCCGCCAGTTCCCCGGCATGCAGTTCGTGGTCTACCACTCGGCCTGGACCCCGTACCACGCCGAGGGCCCGTACAACCCGGCCGACCCGGTCAGGCGTGGACTCGCTGCTGACGGCGCTGGACAAGTATGACGTGCCGCCGAACAGCAACGTCTGGGCCGATGTGGCCGCCATGTGGCGGGATCTGCTGCCCTACCCGGTGCAGGCCGCGCACGCCCTGGGCAAGCTGCTGTCCCGGCTGGGCGAGGACCGGCTGCTGTGGGGCACCGACAGCGTCTGGTACGGGCCGCCGCAGACCCAGATCATGGCGTTCCGCGCGTTCCAGATCTCCGCCGAATTCCAGGAACGGTACGGCTACCCAGCGCTGACCGATGCCATCAAGGCCAAGGTACTCGGCCTGAACGCGGCCCGGCTGTGGGGCGTTGACCCGGACGCCACCCGGTGCGAGCTGGCGGCCGACACGCTGGAGCGCAGCCGCCCGGTCGCGCGCGTGCTCGCCGCCGAGGGCGAGCTGCCCGCACCGTGGGTGCCCCGCGGTGCCGTCACCCGCGGCCAGGTGCTGCACTGGCTGGCGCACCAGCGAGGCCCATGGCTGCCCGCCTAGTAGTTCGAGATCTTGATGCCCTTGGAGTGCTCTCGCCTCCGTCGACCTCGGCACTGACGGTCAGTCTGGTGCGCGCCGTCGAGGCCGCGATAGTCCGCGCGATCACTTCGTGGCTGGCCAGCGGCCACTCGCGCACCGGCATATCCGACCATTATGCGCCACCGGGTCACGGCGCACTCGCCGTCAACCCACCGCGCAGACTCGGCGATCCGGTAGGGCTGATAATTTTCCAGCTGAGTTTGAATGCGAGTCTCCCGACTCCAGATTCGGCGAAACGATCAAAGCAGCCATGCAGGCCTATGCGCTTACCGGCATCCTTATGCGCCGCGGGAGACGCACTACTTTCGGCATG
>CAWCGJ010000001.1:0-249217 GCA_963795055.1 uncultured Actinomycetota bacterium | reverse complement strand
GTAACGCGGCCGAATCCCGGCCGGGCGCTACCGGGTCCCTCGCCGCTGGCCCGTGGTTACCCGCAAGTAGTATACTCGCTTGTTACTGGCGAGTAAGGTTTCGCCGACCAGGCGGGAGGCCACCGTGGGGCACTACAAGAGCAACCTCAGGGACATCGAGTTCAACCTGTTCGAGGTGCTGAACCGCCAGGACCTGCTGGGCTCGGAGTACTTCCCCGAGATCGACGAACAGACCGCGCGCGGGATCCTGGCCGAGGTGGAGCGGCTGGCCACCGGGCCCGTGGCGGAATCATTCGCCGAGGCCGACCGCAACCCGCCGGTCTTCGACCCCGCGACCTCGTCGGTGCGCATGCCCGAGGCGTTCAAGAAGTCCTTCCAGGCATTCCAGGACGCGGAGTGGTTCCGCCTCGAGCTCCCGCCCGAGCTCGGCGGCACCCAGGCCCCGCGGTCGCTGCACTGGGCCGCGGCGGAGATGTTCCTCGGGGCCAACCCCGCGGTCTGGATGTACGCGAGCGGCACCTCGATGGCCCACGCCCTGTGGCGCATGGGCACGCCCGAGCAGAAGCGGTTCGCGCAGCTCGCGATCGACCGCAAGTGGACCTCGACGATGGCGCTGACCGAGCCCGACGCCGGGTCCGACGTCGGCGCGGGGCGGACCAAGGCGGTCGCCCAGCCGGACGGGACCTGGCACATCGAGGGCGTGAAGCGGTTCATCACCAGCGCCGAGCACGACATGGCGGAGAACATCTTCCACCTGGTGCTGGCCCGTCCCGAGGGCGCGGGCCCGGGCACCAAGGGCCTGTCCATGTTCCTGGTGCCCAAGTACCTGGTCTCGCCGGACGGCGAGCTCGGCGAGCGCAACGGCGTCTACGCGACCAACGTCGAGCACAAGATGGGCCTGAAGGCCTCCACCACCTGCGAGCTGACCTTCGGGGGCTACCGTCCGGCGGTCGGCACGCTGGTGGGTGACGTGCACGACGGCATCAGGCAGATGTTCGTGATCATCGAGTTCGCCCGGATGATGGTGGGCACCAAGGCGATCGCCACCCTGTCGGCGGGCTACCTGACCGCCCTGGACTTCGCCAGGAACCGGGTGCAGGGCGCCGACCTCACCCGGCTGGCCGACAAGGCCGCTCCGCGGGTCACGATCATCCACCATCCGGACGTCCGCAGGCTGCTGATGCTGCAGAAGGCGTACGCGGAGGGCATGCGGGCCCTGGTCCTGTACGCCGCGACCTTCCAGGATGCGCTGCAGGTCGCCGCCGCGCAGGGCCGGGCCGACGATCTCACCGCCGCCCTCAACGACCTGCTCCTCCCGGTCGTCAAGGGCGTCGGCTCGGAGCGCGCCTACGAGATGCTGACCCACTCGCTGCAGACCCTCGGCGGCTCCGGGTTCCTGCAGGACTACCCGGTCGAGCAGTACGTCAGGGACGCGAAGATCGACAGCCTCTACGAGGGCACGACCGCGATCCAGGGCATGGACCTGTACTTCCGCAAGATCGTCCGGGACGGCGGCCAGGCGCTCGGCTTCCTGCTCACGCAGGTCAGGGACTTTGCCGCCGCCGACGCCGGCAACGGCCGGCTCAAGGCCGAGCGCGCCGCGCTGGCCCGGGCGGCCGACGACGTCGAGGCCATGGTGACCGCGCTGCACGCCTTCCTCGGCGCCAGCGCCCAGCAGCCCGCCGAGATCTACCGGGTCGGCCTCAACACGACGCGGCTGCTGCTGGCGCTCGGCGACCTGCTCATCGGCTGGCTGCTGGCCCGGCAGGCGGAGATCGCGCAGGCCCGGCTGGACGAGGCGACGGGCGCCGCCGGGCTCGCCGCGGACCGGGCGTTTTACGAGGGGAAGATTGCCGCCGCGCGCTTCTTCGCCGCGACGGTGCTGCCCAGGCTGGCCACCGAGCGCGCGATCGCCGAGGCCACCACGCTGGACCTGATGGACCTGCCCGAGGAAGCCTTCTGACCCGTTGCTGGTGGTTTCCTCCCAGCTCAGGCCCCCGAGGACCTTGCGCAACCAGGTCAGCGGGTCCATCATGTTGCCGACCGCTATGGCCATTTCTTGGCCGGAACTTGACTTAATGCGGGTGGTCGCCGCGAGCGGGGGGATCTCAGTCTGTCACCTCACCCGGGCACCACTCCCGCGGACGTGACGGCCGCCGTGGATCAGCCGGGCTGGTCGTCGCCGAGTTCTACCTAGCGGTCGCTAACCAAGTAGGGGGATCAGATGACCGGAGCGGGAAAGTTCGCGGCGCAAATGGGGCGAAAAGCCCTGATCGTGGTTGCCGGCCGTGGTCTTGGTGGCCGGTACCGGCGCGCTGTTGCCGATGGCCAGTGCAGCGGCGAGTACATCGTCGATGCACGGCCACCACACTCTCACCGTGAGTACCAAAGGCACCGATCAGGGCAACTGCCGATGGAGCCCTTGCCGGACGCTCGGCTACGCGCTCACTCAGGCCGGCCCGAACGACACCATCGTTATCCGCCCGGGCACCTACCCCGAGTCGGGCAACGCCAACGTCGTCACGCCGGGCCTGACCGGCCTGCGCATCAGATCCGCCGGGTGGGGCCGCACGGTCATTGACGCCACCGGCAACGCCAACGGCATCCTCATCCAGGCGAGCGGGGTGTCGGTCACCGGGCTCACCGTGAAGAACGCCAACCTGGAGGGCATTCTGGCCGAGCCCCCGCTGAGCTCCTGGCCCGCGGGGCCGACCTCGCCTCCGGCCGGCATCTCGCACGTGACCATCGCCGGCAATGTCGTCGTCCACAACGACCAGGCCTACGACACGAGCCTCCCGCCCGACGCGGCCTGCCCCAGTTCGCTCACCGACGCCGATGACTGCGGCGAGGCCATCCACCTGCTCGGGGTCAGCTGGTCCAAGGTGATCGGCAACAACGTGTCCCACAACGTGGGGGGCATCCTCGTGAGCGACGGCGGCTTCGGGATCTCGGTCGGGCCCGCCGCGCACAACCTGATCGCTTACAACCGCTCCACGGACAACCTGTTCGACTGCGGGATCACCCTGCCCGGCCACGACCCCCGCGCGGTGGCCACGAGCGGCCCGAACGCGGGCCAGCCCCAGCCCAACCTGGCGGGGGTGTATGACAACCGGGTCGTCCACAACGTCTCGAACGGTAACGGCGCCGCGGGCCTGCTCGATGCCGCGCCTTACCCGGGAGCCGCTTCGTACGACAACCTGTTTGCCGACAACAGCGCGAGCGGCAACGGGAACTCCGGATTCGTCCTGCACAGCCACGCGCCCTTCCAGGACGTCAGCGGCATTGTCGTAGTCGGGAACCGGTTCGGGCCGAACAACCTGGCCGGCGACCCGGACACCGGCGTCACGAGTAGCACCGGGGTCATGCTGCTCTCGGTGGCCGTGCCGACGAAGATCGTGGTCGCGGGCAACAAGATCTTCAACAACGTCAACGGGATCGCGTTCAACAGCCTCATGACCGTGGTCGGTCACAACAAGTTCGTGAACGTGACCAACCCGCACTTCCTCTACACGCCCCCGGCCGCATAAGGGACTGTTTCCCAGCGGGACCTGCATTGAGGGGCCGGGTAGGCGATGTTCCAGCCACCCGGCCCCTCGGCCGTCCCGCTCGCCGGCGGCCCGTTGCGCCGCGTCGTCGTCGCCGGGCGTGGCCCGGCCCCCCTAGATCTCGTACTGGACCGAGACGCGCTCCTTGGCGATCGGGGTGGTCACCCGCTGGATGATCTCCCGGTGGGCCGGGTGGTTGCGGTATCCGAGGTAGCTTTCCGCGTCATCGAAGTCGGCCACGACGGCGAAGTCGAAGTTGCCCTCGACGATCCCCGCGTCGGGCCCGATGTGGAACGCGCGCAGCCCGCTCAGCAGCGGCCGCAGCATCATGAGCTCGGAGACCACCTGCTGCTTCTGTTCGTCGGTGGCCTCGGGAATCCAGGCGAATAACGTCACGTGCCTGATCATCGCGATCCTTTCGTTGACTTCCACTTCGCCCTGAAGGGCGGAGATTCCCGCCTATCACGCCGCTTTCATGCGCGACTTCGGGAGGGTTCCTGCTTCACCGCGCTGCGCCAGGGCAGGCCCTGGTCTTACCTGCGCTCCACAGGCTGACACCGCCAGCCCGGCGGCCTTCGCGACGTTCACCGCCGCGTTGATGTCCCGGTCCAGCCACGCCCCGCACCCCCGACACTGCCAGGTGCGGACGTACAGGGGCTTGGGGCCGTCTTTTACGCCGCACGCCGAGCAGGTCTGCGACGTGGGTTCGAACCGGCCGATCCGGTGGAACTCCCGGCCGTGCAGCCGGGCCTTGTACTCCAGCATCGCCACGAATCCCGACCAGCCGGCGTCGTAGACGGACTTGGCCATGCGGGTGCGGGCCAGCCCGTTCACCGCCAGGTCTTCCACGGCGACCGCTTGGTTGTCGCGGATCAGCGCCGTGGACAACTGGTGGTGAAAGTCTCGGCGAGCATCGGCCACCCGCGCGTGGGCACGTGCGACCTTGACCCTGGCCTTGTCCCGGTTGCGGCTGCCCTTCTGCTTACGGGCGTGTTCACGCTGCCTGTGCCGGAGTTTGCGCTCCGCCCGGCGCAAGAAGCGGGGCGAGGCGATCTTGCGGCCGTCCGAGAGCACCGCGAAGTGCGTCAGCCCGAGGTCGATACCGATCACGGCATCGGCCGCCGGGAGCGCGCCAGGCTGCGCTTGCACGACGAAGGACGCGAAATACCGGCCGGCCGCATCCTTGATCACGGTCACGCTGGAAGGCGCCGACGGTAAGGCGCGCGACCACCGCACGGGCACATTCCCGATCTTCGGCAGGCGCAGCTTCTGGCCGGGCGTCAGGCTCCACCGGGCGCTGGCGGTGAACCGGACCGATTGCCGGCGGTCCTTGCGCGACCGCAACCGCGGCGGGGCAACCTTGCGGCCGCTGCGTTTCCCGGTAACCGAGGCGAAGAAGTTCCGGTAGGCGGTGTTCAGGTCCGCCAGCGCCTGCTGGAGAACCACCGAGGAGACCTCACCCAGCCACGCCCGCTCCGGCGTCGCCTTCGACGCCGTCAGCTGCGCCGATAGCTCGGCATCGCTGACGTACGCCAACCCCGCCTCATAAGCCTGCTGCCGGGCGCGCAGTGCGTCGTTGAACACCACCCGCGCGCAGCCGAACGCCCTGGCCAGCGCCTGCTGCTGCCCCGGCGTCGGGTAGAGCCGATAGTTGTACCGAAGCTGCACCCGCCCAGCATGCCTGGTTTCATGGCCAAATACAGCGACATCCGTGCTGAGCAGACAGTGTGTCTTCATCCTGCATGTTCATTTAGGTTTCGTCACCAAGTACCGGCACCAGGTCTTTACTGCGCCACACCTGGACCGCGTGCAGGAGATCATGCGGGGCGTGTGCGCGGGGCTTTGGGTGCGAGCTGGCCGAGTTCAACAGTGAACCGGGCAGGTTTACCTGTTAATGAACTTCCCGCCCGCGGTCGCCATCTCTCGCCTGGCCAGCAGCCTCAAGGTCGTGTCCTCCGGCAGGCTGCGGCAGGAATTCCCCGACCTGCGACGGCACTACTGGCGCGCAGCGCCTGTGGTCAGGGTCCTACTTCGCCGGGTCCGCCGGCGGCGCTCCCATCTCGGTCCTGCGCCAGTACATTGAGCAGCAGAACCACCCGCCCGACTGGCTCAGGTCCCGCCGCCATCACCACCGGCCTGAAGGTCGGCGCACTGGTGAACTTCTTGGTAGCGGCGAAGGGATCAGGACCAGGCGAGCATGCGCAGCGGGTCCTCCAGCATCGCGCCGATGTCGCGCAGCACCGCGGAGCCCAGGTCGCCGTCCACGATGCGGTGATCGAAGGACAGCGCCAGCGTGGTGACCTTGCGCACCGCCAGCTGCCCCTCGTGGACCCACGGCGCGTCCTTGACCTGCCCGAAGGCCAGGATCGCGGCCTCGCCGGGGGTCAGGATGGGCGTGCCGGTGTCCACGCCGAACACGCCGACGTTGGTGATCGTGATCGTGCCGCCGCGCAGGCCGGCGTCGTCTTGCCGGCTCGGGCGGTCTCGGCGAGGTCGGCCAGCGCCCGGGCGAGGCCGGGGAGCGAGAGCGCGTGGGCGTCCTTGATGTTCGGCACGACCAGCCCGCGGTCGGTGGCCGCGGCAATGCCGAGGTTCACGTAGTGCCTGACCACGATCTCCTGGGCATCCTCGTCCCAGGTGGAATTGATCATCGGGTGCCGGGCCACCGCCACCATCAGCGCCCGGGCCACCAGCAGCAGCGGCGACACCCGGACCTCGCTGAACTCCGGGAGCGTCCGCAGGCGGGCCGTGGCGTTCATGGTCTCGGTGATGTCGATCTGCAGGAACTCGGTGACGTGCGGAGCGGAGAAGGCGCTGCCGGTCACCGCCGCCGCGGTGTGCTTGCGCACGCCGCGGATCGCGATGCGTTCCTCCCGCGCCACCGCGGTGACCGACGCGAACTGGGCCGGCACGGCCGGTGCCGCATCCGGGGCGAGATCGGCCGCGTCCTGGCCGCGCGCGACCTCCTGCACGTCGTCCCGCGTGATCGAGCCGCCGGGGCCGGTGCCCGACAGCCGGGCCAGGTCGACGCCCAGGTCCCTGGCCATCTTGCGGACCGGGGGCTTGGCCAGGACGGCCGCCGCGGGCCCGGCCTCGGGGGCGGCGGGCAGAGCGGAGACCGCGGCGTCGGCCGGGGCGGAAGCGGGGGCGGCCGGGGCCGCCGGGGCCGCGGAGGGGGTGGCCGGGGCCGAGGGAGCGGGAGCAGTGCCAGCCTTCCTGGGGCGCCTGGCGGTCGAGCCCGGCTTGACCCCGTAGCCGACGAGTACCGAGTGGCGCTCCTCCTTTTCCTCCTTGGCCGCCAGGGTGCCGTGGATTCCAGGCTCGATTCCGCCCTCGGGTTCGGCCAGGCCCGCCCCCGTCCGGGGGCGGGGGAACCAGGTCCGCGCTCGTGCTGCCCCGCGGGGCGAGCGGCTGCTCGCCGCCGGGGCCGGAGGTCACGCCCACCGTGACGCGCGGCTCCCCGCTGCTCACGTCCGCGGGCTCCCCGCCGTCTGAGGCCGCGGGCTGGTCGCGGCCCGCGTCCGGGCCAACCTCTACGGAGATGATCGGCGTTCCGACGTCGGCGGTCGTGCCCTCCGGCACCAGCAGCCCGGCCACCACGCCCTCGTAGGGGGACGGCAGCTCGACCACGGCCTTGGCGGTCTCGATCTCCACGATGATCTGGTTGATCGTGACCTTGTCACCGGGCTGGACGTGCCACTTGATGATGTCCGCCTCGGTCAGGCCCTCTCCCACGTCGGGGAGCCTGAACTGCTTGAGTTCCGACATGCGGCGGCTCCCTCAGTAGCCGAAGGTGCGGTCGACCGCGTCCAGCACGCGATCCAGGTCGGGCAGGTAGTGCTCCTCGATCTTGGACGGCGGGTACGGGGTGGAGAAGCCGCCGACCCGCAGCACCGGAGCTTCCAGCTGGTAGAAGCATTCCTCGGTGATCCGGGCGGCGATCTCGGCGCCGAGGCCGCCGGTGACCGGCGCCTCGTGGGCGACGACGCACCGCCCGGTGCGCCGGACCGACCCGACGATCGTTTCGGTATCCAATGGCGCGAGCGAGCGCAGGTCGACCACCTCCAGCGAGCGCCCTTCCTTCTCGGCGGCCAGGGCCGCCGCGGCGCAGGTCTTGACCATCGGGCCGTAGCAGAGCACGGTCGCGTCGGTGCCGCTGACCACCGTCCTCGCCCGGTGCAGCGGCAGCGCCGCGCTCAGGTCCGCTGAGGTGTCCACCTCGGCCCGGTCCCAGTACCGCCGCTTGGGCTCGAAGAAGATCACCGGGTCGTCGCTGTTGACCGACAGCTGGATCATCGAGTACGCGTCCGCCGGGTCGCCGCAGGCGACCACGCGCAGGCCGGCTGTGTGGGTGAACAGCGCCTCGGGGGACTCGCTGTGGTGCTCGACCGCGCCGATGCCGCCGCCGAACGGGATCCTGATCACCACGGGCAGGCTGAGCTGGCCGCGCGAGCGGTACCGCATCTTGGCCAGCTGGGTGGTGATCTGGTCGAAGGCCGGGAAGACGAACCCGTCGAACTGGATCTCGCACACCGGGCGGTAGCCGCGCAGGGCCAGCCCGATCGCGGTGCCGATGATGCCGGATTCCGCGAGCGGGGTGTCGACCACCCGGGCCTCGCCGAAGTCCTTCTGCAGCCCGTCGGTGACCCGGAAGACCCCGCCGAGCTTCCCGACGTCCTCGCCCATGATCAGGACCTTCGGGTCGTTCTCCAGGGCCTTGCGCAGGCCTTCGTTCAGGGCCTTGGACAGCGTCAGCCTGGTCATCGGACGGCCTCCTCGAACGTCTCGAGGTAGGCGGCGTACCGCTCTCGCTCCGCCTCCAGCAGCGCGTCCGGCTCCGCGTAGACGTTATCGAAGATCGACAGCGGGCTCGGGTCGGGCATTTCCTGGCAGGCCTTCCTGATCCTCGCGCCGACCTGGTCCGACTCGGCGTCCAGGTCGGTGAAGAACTTCTCGTCCGCGAGCTCGTTGCGGACCAGGTACGCCTTGACCCGCTCGATCGGGTCCTTCAGCTTCCACGTCTCCAGCTCCGCGGCCAGGCGGTACCTGGTCGGGTCGTCGGTCGTGGTGTGGGCGCCCATCCGGTAGGTGAAGGCCTCGATCAGCGTCGGCCCCTGTCCCTCCCGGGCCGCCTGCATGGCCTTCCGGGTGACCGCCAGGCAGGCCAGCACGTCGTTGCCGTCGACCCGGACGCCGGGGAACCCGAAGCCCTGCGCCCGCCGGTACAGCGGGACCCGGCTCTGGCGCTCCAGCGGCTCGGAGATCGCCCACTGGTTGTTCTGGCAGAAGAACACGACCGGCGCGTTCGTGACCGAGGCCCAGATGAACGCCTCGTTCACGTCGCCCTGGCTGGTCGCGCCGTCGCCGAAGTAGGCGATGACGGCCTCGCCGTCCTCGCCCACGGCGCCGTCCCGCTGGATGCCCATCGCGTAGCCCGTGGCGTGCAGCGTCTGGCTGCCGATCACGATCGTGTACAGATGGAAGTTGTGCTCCCGCGGGTCCCAGCCGCCGTGGCTGACGCCGCGGAACAGCTCGAGCAGCTTCGTCGGGTCCAGGCCGCGGCACCAGGCCACCCCGTGCTCGCGGTAGGTGGGGAAGGCCATGTCGCTGGGCTCCAGCGCCCGGCCCGAGCCGACCTGCGCGGCCTCCTGGCCGAGGAGGGAGGCCCAGATGCCCAGTTCGCCCTGGCGCTGCAGGGCGATCGCCTCGAAGTCGATCCGGCGGACAAGTACCAGGTCCCGGTACAGCGCCCGGACCTGGTCGGCTGAGATGTCGAGCGGGTAGTCGGGATGCTCGACCCGCTCGCCCTCGGGCGTCAGGAGCTGGATGAATTCCGCTGACTCCGGCGGCGCGCCGCCATGGAAGGAATCAGCTGAAGCAGCTCGCCCGGCGTCTTTGACGGTCACGCGCCACTCCTCGCTTGCTAGGGCCGGTCCCGGGGGGTCCCTGACCGGCCGGCCGGTGTTTCGCGGGCGCCCCGCTGCGACGGTACCCGGCGGCAGTCGCGGGAGGTCAAGCGGTGAAAGCCCGTTACAGCCATCGTGACAGACATCTCCGGATGCCTTGGCCACAAGCGCTCAGCCGCGGGTCATCTCTGCCACCAGCAGCGCCTCTGCCACCAGCAGCACCCGTGCGCCAGCGGCCCGCGGTGCGCGGATCTACCCGCGGCGCTCGGATCTAACCGGACCGGGGCCTAGCGTACGCTGCCACACGTGGCCAGAGTCGTCGTCGAGGTGATGCTCAAGCCCGAGATCCATGACCCGCAGGGCGAGGCGATCGCCAGCGCGTGTCATCGCCTGGGCTTCGGCCAGGTCGTCGGCGTCCGCCAGGGCAAGAGGTTCGAGGTGGAGCTCAGCGAGCCCGCGGACGAGGCGGCGGTGGCGCGGGTAGCCGAGCTGGCGGGCGAGCTGCTGGCCAACCCGGTGATCGAGGAGTTCTCGGTCCGCCCGGCCTGATCCTGGCGGTACCGGGCCCGATTTGCGTGCTTCTGGCGCCGCCGTGCCGGTTAACGGCCGGGAACAACACTGTTCGTCCAGAGATCGCCCAAGTTCATGATTACCGGGGCCCGTCTCGGGAAACCCTAAACATTGTGGCCGGCGTGATCTGTGAATGCGGGGAGATTAGGAGCGGATGCGTACTCGGGTGACAGGTGAGGAACCGGCCGAGGAGGCTCGGTTCTGCCTAGTGTTCCCCCGCGAGACAATCAGCGTGCCGGTCATGCGCCGGATGCTGAACAACATCCTGGGCTGCCTCGGGGTGGACGAGGAGTACGTGTCGGACCTGCTGCTGGCGGTGACCGAGGCGTGCACGAACGTGCTACGGCACAGCGGTCCCGGGCGCGGGTACGAGGTCGTGGTGCTGGTCGGCCGGACCC
Source organism: uncultured Actinomycetota bacterium (assembly GCA_963795055.1). Classification (GTDB taxonomy): domain Bacteria; phylum Actinomycetota; class Actinomycetes; order Streptosporangiales; family Streptosporangiaceae; genus JASHPR01. Next base: position 238,798 of record CAWCGJ010000001.1, on the reverse strand, counting down.
GCTGCGTGATCGAGGTCGTGGACAACGGCCGGGGGTTCGACCCGGCGGCCCTTCCGGGGCACCGCGCGCCGTTGCGTTCGGTCCCTCGTTTCCGGCGCCACCGCGCGACCACGTCCGCGCCCTGGCCGTCCCCCGCGCCCTCCGCGCCGTCGGCCATGCGCAACCGCCTGTCGCGGGTCAGGCGCGGTGCGGCCGACCGGGCCCTGGAGCAGATTCCCCAGTCCGGCCGGGGAATCGCGATCATGCGCGCGTGCGTCGACGACGTGACGCTGAGCACCCGTCCCGGCCGCGGAACCGTCGTCTCGCTGGAGAAGCGGATCGAGCTGCGCAGCGACGCGCCGCTCGCCCACCCCGAGGCGGTCCCGCTCAGGGACGCCGGCTGAGCCGGTAGCCTGCCTGCATGGCTCGTGCCCGGATCGGGGTCATCACGTTCCCCGGGTCGCTCGACGACCACGACGCGGCGCGGGCCGTCGCCCGGGCCGGCGGCACGGCCGTCCCGCTCTGGCACGGCGAGCGGGACCTGCGCGGGGTCGACGCGGTGGTGCTGCCGGGGGGGTTTTCTTACGGCGACTACCTGCGCTGCGGGGCGATAGCCCGGTTCGCGCCGGTCATGGCGGAGCTGGTGCCCGCGGCCCGGGCCGGCCTGCCGGTGCTCGGCATCTGCAACGGCTTCCAGATCCTGTGCGAGGCGCACCTGCTGCCGGGGGCGCTGACCCGCAACAGCGGGCTCCGCTTCATCAGCCGCGAGGTCCGGGTGCGGGTGGAGAACGCCGCGACGCCCTGGACCCGGGACTACGCGCCCGGTCAGGAGGTGACGCTGGTGCTGAAGAGCGGCGAGGGCGCTTACGTCGCCGACACGGCCACGCTGCGCGGGCTCGAGGAGCGGGGCCAGGTGCTGGCCCGCTACGCCGGCGCCAGCCCGAACGGCTCCGCGGCCGGCATCGCCGGGATCTGCAGCGAGGACGGCGGCGTCGCCGGGCTGATGCCGCACCCCGAGCACGCCATCGACGCGCTCACCGGGCCGGGCACCGACGGGCTCGGCTTCTTCACCTCGGCCGTGCGCGCCCTGGCCGCCGCGTGACCGAGCGCGCCGCGTCAGTGAAGGGGGAGGCGGGTGGAGCGGGCGCGAGGACCGAGTCCGAGGAGGGCAGACGGCGGATCGCGCCCGGAGGCGAGCAGAATAATTCGCCGGACCGGCCGCAGCCGTACGCCGAGCTCGGCCTGACCGCCGAGGAGTACCAGCGGATCATCGGGATGCTCGGCCGCAGGCCCACCGACGCCGAGCTGGCGATCTACTCGGTGATGTGGAGCGAGCACTGCTCCTACAAGTCGTCCCGGGCGCATCTGCGGCAGTTCGCCGACAAGGCGCCGCGCAGCAGCGCGCTGCTGGCCGGCATCGGGCAGAACGCGGGCGTGGTGGACATCGGCCAGGGCTACGCGGTCACGTTCAAGCTGGAATCGCACAACCACCCGAGCTACGTGGAGCCGTTCCAGGGCGCCGCGACCGGCGTGGGCGGGATCGTGCGGGACATCCTGGCCATGGGCGCCCGCCCGGTGGCGGTGATGGACGCGCTGAGGTTCGGCCCGGCCGACGCGCCGGACACCCGCCGGGTGCTGCCGGGCGTGGTGGGCGGCATCTCCTTCTACGGCAACTGCCTCGGCCTGCCCAACATCGGCGGCGAGCTGGCCTTCGACCCGTGCTACGCGGGCAACCCGCTGGTCAACGCCCTCTGCCTGGGCGTCATGCGGCATGAGGACCTCAAGCTGGCCGCGGCCACCGGCCCGGGCAACAAGGTGGTCCTGGTCGGCGCCAAGACCGGCCCGGATGGCATCGGCGGGGCGTCGGTGCTGGCCAGCGCGTCCTTCGGGGGCGGGACCGAGGGAGCCAAGCGGCCCAGCGTCCAGGTCGGCGACCCGTTCATGGAGAAGCTGCTCATCGAGTGCTGCCTGGAGCTGTATGCCGCCGGGCTGGTGCTGGGCGTCCAGGATCTCGGCGCGGCCGGGGTGGCGTGCGCGACCACCGAGCTGGCCGCGGGCGGCGGCCCGGGCGTCGGCATGCGGGTCCGCCTCGACTCGGTGCCGCTGCGGGATGCCTCGCTCGGCCCCGCCGAGATCCTGATGAGCGAGTCGCAGGAGCGCATGATGGCGATCGTCGAGCCCGCCGGGCTCGATCGCTTCCTGGGCATCTGCGCGAAGTGGGACGTCCAGGCCACGGTGATCGGCGACGTCACCGGCACCGGGCGGCTCGAGATGACCTGGCATGGAGAGCTGGTCGTCGACATCCCGCCGGGCAGCGCGGCCGACCAGGGCCCGGTCTACCTGCGCCCGTCGGCGTGCCCGCCCGGCCAGGCGGCGCTGGTGGCCGACGAGCCGTCCCGGCTGGCCCGCCCGGGAACGGGCGAGGAACTCCGGTCGGCGCTGCTGTCCCTGCTCGGCGGCCCGGACGCGGCCGACAAGAGCTGGGTGACCGAGCAGTACGACCGTTACGTGCGGGGCGAGACCGTGCTGGCTATGCCGGAGGACGCCGGCCTGGTCCGGGTCGACGAGCAGACCTCGCTCGGGGTGGCGCTCGCGGTGGACGGCAACGGGCGGTACGGCCGGCTGGACCCGTACGCGGGCGCGCAGCTCGCGCTGGCCGAGGCCTACCGCAACGTGGCCGCGACCGGGGCCCGGCCGCTGGCCGTCACCAACTGCCTCAACTTCGGCTCGCCGGAGGATCCCGCCGTGATGTGGCAGTTCACCGAGGCGGTGCGCGGTCTCGCCGACGCCTGCCTGGCCCTGGGCGTGCCGGTGACCGGGGGCAACGTCAGCTTCTACAACCAGACCGCCGACGCGGCCATCCACCCGACCCCGATCGTCGGCGTCCTCGGCGTCCACGACGACGTGCGCAGGCGGCTGTCGATCGGCTTCCGCCGGGCGGGCTGTGAGGTGGTGCTGCTCGGCCGCAGCGAGGCCGAGTTCGGCGGGTCGCTGTGGGCCCATGTCGCGCACGGTCACCTGGGCGGCCGCCCGCCCGCGGTGGACCTGGGCGCCGAGCGCGAGCTGGCCGCCGTGCTGGTCGCCGGTGCCGCCGCCGGCCTGCTGGAGGCCGCCCACGACCTGTCCGACGGCGGGCTGGCCCTCGCGCTGGCCGAGTGCTGCCTGACCGGGGGCCAGGGATGCGCGCTGGCGCTCCCGGGCGAGGAGTTCACGTACCTGTTCGGCGAGTCGGCCGCGCGGGCCGTGGTCGCCGTGCGGCCCGGCGCCGAGGCCGAGTTCGCCGCGCTCTGCGCCGCCCACGGCGTGCCGGCCGCGGTGCTCGGGGTGACGGGCGGCGCGAGCCTCGAGGTCACCGGCTGCTTCGCCGTCCCGCTGGAGGAGCTCGCGGCCACGCACCGCGCCACCCTGCCCGCTCTGTTCGGCTGAGTAGGGGATCCATAACGGGAGGTTGCGGGCCCGGACCGGGTCGCGCCCGGCCGGTCAGGACGCGGACATGAACGCGACGAGCTGGATCCAGCCGGGGTGCGCCTGGCAGCGTTCCAGCCGCGCGGTGGACGGCCCCGGCGGGGCCGCGCCGCTCCCGGTGGGGGCGGTCAGGCACCGGCCGTCGGACAGGTTACGCAACTGCCAGTAGTCAACCCCGCCCTGGCTGGCCAGGCGCTGGCGGACCCACCGCTGGCCGGCGGCGCCGAGGTTGCACCGGGCCAGGGCCACGGCCGACCCGCGCGAGGCCAGGCACAGCCCGTTGGGGAGGTAGATAAAGATGTACGTTCCCCCGGCCATCTGGTCGGCCGTCCAGTTGGCTGCCGCCGGCCCGGCGGGGACGAAGCTGAGGTCCGAGCGCGACGCCAGGAACGCCTGCGGAGCCGCGCTCGCGCCCGCCTGCGGCGGCGGCCCCGGGTTGACCAGGCCGATTGCCTGCGTGCCGAGCACGCGCGTGGGCAGCGCGGTCGCGTGGCTGGCCTGGTTCCCGTAGACCAGGTACAGGGTGACACCGACCCCGGCGAGCACGATCGCGAGGCCGACCCCGATCAGCCTGGCGGCCCAGGATCCGCGGACCCTGGAGCGCGCGTTGCGTTTGCCAGGCATACCGGAACGATGACCGGTCCACCCCCGGTTCGGCTAGTGGATGTCGCGAAAAGTTATCCACCGAACCCGGCGTATCCGCGTTCGCTGCGGCGCACGGAGCGCGCCGGTGCGCCGAACCCTTTTCATCCTCCCCATGCCTGCCCACCTACTCTTTACCTGACATCAACGGATGAAAAGAGTTCGTAAGTTCGCTGCCGATGCCAGTGCGACGAGGTGACCCCGCCCGCATGCTTGCCGCCGTGAACGAGCAGCAAGCCGCGCTGGGCCGTCCCGAGTGGTCGGGGAAGCTGACCGCGGAGGCGCTCGGCGCGGGCTGCGCCGGCGCCGCGGCCGCCGCGCTCGACGCCGGGCGCACGCCGGAGCCCGAAGCCCTGCGCTGCGCCGTCCGGTACCTGCTCGGCCTGCTCGCCGAGCGCGCCCCCGGCCGCGCGGTGGAGGTGCGCATCCCGCCGTACGCGGCGGTCCAGTGCGTGGCCGGCCCCGGCACGCCCGCGGCACCCCGCCGAACGTGGTCGAGACCGACGCGGTCACCTGGCTCAGGCTGGCGACCGGGCGGACCTCGTGGGCGAGCGCGGTCCGCGACGGCGCGGTCAGCGCCAGCGGCCCGCGCGCCGACCTCTCCGAGTACCTGCCGCTGGCCGCCGCGGAATAAGCCGCTCTCCCGGCACCGCGCTAGCCAGCCCGGCCGTGGCGAACGGCTGACCAGCGCGGTCCTCCCCGTAGACTGTCGAGGTGGTCAAGCCTGATGGCCGCCTTACCCACGATCTCCACCCCACCGACCGCCCGCCGCGGGATGCCTGTGGGGTGTTCGGCGTCTGGTCGCGCCACGAGGACGTGGCCAAGCTCGCCTACTTCGGCCTCTACGCCCTGCAGCACCGCGGCCAGGAGTCGGCCGGGATCGCGGTCAGCGACGGCACCCAGATCGTGGTCTTCAAGGACATGGGGCTGGTCCCGCAGGTCTTCGACGAGTCCGTGCTGAACTCGCTGCATGGTCACATCGCGGTCGGGCACTGCCGGTACTCCACGAGCGGGTCATCGGTGTGGAACAACGCCCAGCCGACGTTCCGCGCGACGCCGTCGGGCGGCCTCGCGCTCGGCCACAACGGCAACCTGATCAACACCCTGGAACTCGCCGCGCTGGTCGAGGAGTCGGCGCGGCGCGGGGGAGCGGGGGCGAACGGCCCCCCCGCCAACGGGGCGAGCGGGGCGACGTCCGACACCGACGTGCTCACCGCGTTGTTCAGCCGCCCCGCCGAGGGGGAACCCGCGGGCGGCGAGGCCCAGGGCATCGAGGCCGGGGCCCTGGCGGCGCTGCCCCTGGTACGCGGGGCGTACTCGCTGGTGTTCATGGACGAGCGGACCCTCTACGCCGCGCGCGACCCGCAGGGCTTCCGCCCGCTGGTGCTCGGCCGGCTGGACCGCGGCTGGGTAGTAGCCAGCGAGACCGCGGCGCTGGACATCGTCGGGGCGTCGTTCGTGCGGGAGATCGAGCCGGGGGAGCTGATCGCCATCGACGAGCGGGGCCTGCGGTCCCGCCGCTTCGCCCCCGCCCAGCCCCGGGGGTGCCTGTTCGAGTACGTGTACCTGGCCCGCCCGGACACCGCGATCGCCGGCCGCAGCGTCCAGGCCACCCGGGTCGAGGTGGGCCGCAGGCTGGCGGCCGAGCACCCGGCCGAGGCCGACCTGGTCATCCCGGTGCCGGAGTCCGGCACGCCCGCCGCGATCGGCTACGCCCAGGCCAGCGGCATCCCGTACGGGCAGGGACTGGTCAAGAACTCCTACGTCGGCCGGACCTTCATCCAGCCGAGCCAGACGATCAGGCAGCGCGGCATCCGGCTGAAGCTGAACCCGCTCCGGGACGTCATCGCGGGCCAGCGGGTCGTCGTGGTCGACGACTCGATCGTCCGCGGCAACACGCAGCGCGCCATCGTGACCATGCTGCGCGAGGCCGGGGCCGCCGAGGTGCACGTCCGCATCTCCAGCCCGCCCGTGGCCTGGCCGTGCTTCTACGGCATCGACTTCGCGACCCGGGCCGAGCTCATCGCGGGCAGCCTGTCGGCCGAGGAGATCCGGGTGTCGATCGGGGCCGACTCGCTCGGCTACGCCTCGCTCGAAGGCCTGATCGCCGCGACCACGCTGCCCAGGGAGCGGCTGTGCCGGGCCTGTTTCGACGGCGATTACCCGCTGGGGGTCGCCGCGGCCGAGCAGGGCAAGTACCTGCTGGAGGACGCGGTGCCGGGCCCGGCATGACCGAGCCAGAGGGGCGCGGCGTCGCCTCGACTGAGGAGCGAGGGAGCCTGCGACCGAGCGACGAGGGAAGGCGACGCCAGTGAAGGGGGCAGGGGAGGTGGGCGGGGCCCCGGAGGCGAGCTATGTAGAAGCCGGGGTGGACATCGCGGCCGGAGAGCGCGCGGTCGACCTGATCCGGGCGGCCGTCGCCCGCACCGCGCGGCCCGAGGTCGTCGGCGGCATCGGCGGCTTCGCCGGGCTGTTCGACGCCTCCCGGCTCACCGGGTACCGGCGGCCGCTGCTGGCCACCGCCACCGACGGCGTGGGCACCAAGGTGGTGATCGCGCAGCAGCTCGGCGCCTATGACACGATCGGGATCGACCTGGTCGGCATGGTGGTGGACGACCTCGTGGCCTGCGGGGCGGAGCCGCTGTTCCTGACCGACTACGTGGTGTGCGGCCGGATCCGGCCGGAGCGGGTGGCGGCGATCGTCGGCGGGGTCGCGCAGGGATGCGTCCTGGCCGGGTGCGCCCTGATCGGCGGGGAGACGGCCGAGCATCCCGGCCACCTGGCCCCCGATGACTTTGACCTGGCGGGCGCCGCGACCGGGGTGGTCGAGGCGGACCGGCTGCTCGGGCCGGACCGCGTCGGGCCGGGCGACGTCGTCGTCGCGATGGCGTCGACGGGCCTGCACTCGAACGGGTACTCGCTGGTCAGGCAGGTGCTGAGCCGGGCGGGCGGGGCGCTGGACCTCGACGCGGTGCCGCCCGGGCTCGGCCAGTCGCTCGGCGAGGAGCTGCTGACCCCGACGCGCATCTACGCCCGCGACTGCCTCGCCCTGGCCGAGGACTGCGACGTGCACGCGTTCGCGCACGTCACCGGGGGCGGACTCGCGCTGAACCTGGCCAGGGTGCTTCCGCCGCACGCCGACGCCGTGCTCGACCGGGCGACGTGGCGCCCGCAGCCGGTGTTCGGCCTGCTCGCCGAGCAGGGCGGCATCGCCGGCCCGGAGATGGAACGGGTCTTCAACATGGGCGTCGGCATGGTGGCCGTGGTCGGCGCGCACGACGCCGGCCCGGCGCTCAGCCTGCTGGCGTCGCGGGGCGTGCCCGCATGGCGGGCAGGCGAGGTAACCGAGGGCGCCGGCGTGGCCCGGCTCGTCGGCGGCCACCCCGCCTGACCCGGGGCTCAGCTCCCGGCTGGCGCTCGGCTCAGCTCCCGGCTGGCGCTCGGCTCAGCTCCCGGCCGGCTTCCCGGCTCAGCTGCCGTTCGCCTTGCTCACCCGGGCGCCTGAGCTGCCGTCGGCGCGCGGATGCCCGCGGGCCGGGTCGGCAGTGTCCTCGCCGTCGAGCTCGTCGAGGCCGGCCGCCTCCTCGAGGTCCTCGTCGTCGATGTCGTCGTCGAGGTCTTCCTCGTCGTCGAAGTCGTCCGCGCCGTAGTCGGCGTCGTCTTCGCCGTCCGCGTCTTCGTCGTCCGCGGAGTAGCGGTTCGCGAAGTCCGCGTACGGGTCGTGATCGTCCGCGTCCTGCCGGTCCGTGGCGACACCAAACTCAGCCCGCAGCCGGTCGAGGTCTATGCCTCCGCCGCTGTACTTGAGCTGGCGGGCAACCTTAACCTGCTTGGCCTTGGCTCGGCCGCGCCCCATTGGCTCGACCCCCTCGAACGTACGGGAGCCCCCGGTCAGGGCCCCAAGTCACCGCACTGATCGTTTTGCCCTCAGCGCGCTGACGCTTGCGGGCTTTCTCGCACAGTTGAACCACCCGCCGCCTCTCCTCTGCGGGGAGCGCAGCGCGCTCGTTCTTCCGTGCATACACAACGGTACCTGGTTTGGGCGGTCGGCGCCTCCAGCCATTGCGGACGGACCGTGGCCAGATTCCCCGTGACCAGGTTTCCCGTAGCCCAGGCCCGGCCCGGGCCGGAGGTCACGCGGTCAGGGGCCGAGCCAGATGCCCTTCAGCCGGCCGACCTCGGACATCCGCCGTTCCGCCAGCCGGTCGGCGGCGACCGCGGGCGGAACGCCCTCGTCATCGGCGATCGCGAGGATCTTCCTCGTGGTGTCGAAGATCTGCGCCGCCCGGCCCTGGGCACGCTCGAAGCTGAAGCCGGCGATCTCGTCCGCGACCTGGATCACCCCGCCGGAATTGACCACGTAGTCGGGCGCGTAGACGATGCCGCGGTCGGCGAGCAGCTTTTCGATGCCGGGGTGCTCCAGCTGGTTGTTGGCGCCGCCGCAGATGATCTTGGCGTTCACCAGCCCGATGTTGTCGTCGTTGATCGCCCCGCCCAGCGCGCACGGTGAGAAGACGTCGATGGCGCGGCCGAGCAGGCTGTCGCGGTCGGCCGCGACCTCGACCGCGGGGTGCCTGGCCCGCACCCGGTCCACGGCGCCCGCGTTCACGTCGCAGATCACTACCTGCGCGCCGGTCTCGATGAGGTGGTCGACGAGGCGGTGCCCGACCTTGCCCACGCCTTCGACGCCGACCCGGCGGCCCTCCAGGCTGCTCGTGCCCCAGGTGTGCTCGGCGGCCGCCCGCATCCCCTGGAAGACCCCGAACGCCGTCAGCACCGAGGAGTCGCCCGCGCCCCCGTTCGGCACCGTTCTCCCGGTCACGTGACGGCACTCGCGGGCCACGATATCCATGTCCTCGCTGTAGGTGCCGACGTCGCAGGCGGTGATGTACCGGCCGTTCAGGGACTGCACGAACCGGCCGTAGGCGCGCAGCAGCGCCTCGGACCTCAACTGCTGCGGATCGCCGATGATGACGGCCTTGCCGCCGCCGTGATCCAGGCCCGCCATGGCGTTCTTGTACGCCATCGCGCGCGCCAGGTTCAGCACGTCGGCGAGGGCCGCCTCCTCGCTCCGGTACGGGTAGAAGCGCGTCCCGCCCAGCGCCGGCCCGAGGGCGGTGGAGTAGATGGCGATGATCGCGCGCAGCCCGGTCGGCGCGTCGTGGCAGAACACCACCTGCTCGTACGCCCCGTGCGCCGGCACGGCCGGGCCGGGCGCCGGCCCCCCCTCGGCCTCGTCGCGAGCGGCTCCCGCCGCGCCGACCCCGGGCTGGCCAGGAAGAGGCTGGTCAGGAAGGGGCAGGCCGGGAACGGGCCTGTCGGAATTATCGGATACGTTGGTCACGACGGTGACTCCTGGCTCAGTCCGTTGTCGCCATTGACGTGGGATCTCAGGGATCAAGGGTATGCCGAAGACGCCAGGCCTGAGGCCGCCGGAGCGGGAGCCTCTCTCACCCGCTGATCTCGGCTCAGAGCGCGTGAGCATCCCGGGGAGGGCGAGAGAGACCCAACCTGATGCACAGTCCGATGCACAGTCCTCTGCAATTTCATCTAGTCTAGGGACTTCTGTTGAGGGGCCCCGGTATGTCACGATTGATCATGCTGCCGTGTGCTGCCTTTCTGCGGGTGTATGAACCGCTATCTGCCTTCGGGCGGACGGAGCGGGCCCGCTGGGAGGCATATGCCGCATCCGCGGACAGGCCGCGCAGGGCGGACGCGCTCGAAGCCGAGCGTGAAGAAGCGCTGCGCAGGATTATCGCGCTGCCGCCGATCGTGGCGCCCGCACGGGAGAGTGACCACGCGTATGTGCGCTGGGCCGAAGGGACGACGTACGTGTGCCCGTGGCAGACGAGGCTCCGGTCCTGGCTGGCCCTGGGCCGGCTGCGGGCCACGACGGGGCCGCCGCTCGCGGACGCCTTCGTCCCCGAGCCGGCGGACCGGGCCGCCGAGGACTTCGCCCGGTGGGAGAGGAAGGAGCAGGCCTCACGGGTCTACATTCAGAGCAGCACCTGGTCAGTGCCGCCGACCTGGTTCGTCCCGTTCGCGCCGACCGAGCGCTGGCTCGTGCTCGGCACGGCGGGTGAGGGGGAAGGCAGCAGGCCGGCCACGGCGTCTGCGACACGTACGCTCATCTACGCGACAACCATGGCCCAGGCGCGCAGGCGGGTAGCCCGCGCGCTCGCCACGGTCCGGCGCGTCCCGGGTACCGCGCTGGGGACAGACCCAGACGACGGGACGTCGGCTGCGGCGGACCTCGCGCGGGCCACCGTGGCGCTCGAGGAGATCGGGCGCTGGCTGGAAGAGTTCCATCCGCACTCGCTGGTGGAGCTCGATTATGGAGGGTTGGTTCAGCTGCTCGACGACGACGCGCTCCGCGCGGACCAGTCGGTGGCTGAGGTATCCGCTACCGTGAGCGCCCTGGCCAGCAGGGAGTTTGAGCTCGCCGCCGCCATGTACCAGCGGCTGCGCGCCAGGTGGCGTGATATGGAGGCCGTCGAGCTAGGTAGCTGACGGGGAGGGGGGAATGATTTTTCCGAATTGCTGGTTGTCGCGTGTCGTGTTACTATCTCACGCTGCGTGACTAGAATGTGAGGAGAGCGGGCGACTCATGGAGAAATGTTTGCTTCTGGTGGTCGTCGACTTGTCACCGCTGGTGATGGCAATATGGTCTGAGTAGACCATATGGGACATCCACGGCAGGCTCCCCCGGGAGCCGGCCACAGCAACAAACGCAGGATCGCAGTACCGGTCCAGGAGGAGAGGCCGTCAACATGTCTGCACGCACACCAGAGGCCGAGCCTCTGCTGACCCCAGCAGAGGTCGCGACCATGTTCCGGGTTGACCCGAAGACCGTCACGCGGTGGGCCAAGGCCGGGAAGCTGACTTCCATACGTACGCTCGGCGGCCACCGCCGGTACCGGGAGACAGAGGTTCGCGCACTGCTCGCGGGCATACCGCAGCAGCGTTCGGAGTAGAAGCCTGGCCGCGAACCTGGAGATGTCCCAGCCAGGGGATGCTGGCGCGCGGATGACGTGCGCGGCGGAGCGGCACGGCGGACAGCAGGAACAGGGGGGTCGGCCCCGGCGGCGGAAGCGCCGCATACCGGGGCGCAGTCCGGGCCAGGCGCTCGTGGAGGGCCAAGCCGGGCGAAGCAGAGCCGGGGTCGATCCGGCCTCCTGAGTAAATGTTCCTTAGCGTGTTATGGCGCAGTTAAAGCGCAGATCGCGGGCATGCCCGCCGTCGGCGGGCTGATCTGCGGGCGCCCACAGCCGGGGATCGCTGGTCACAGCCGGTATGTCACTCCATGTAACCGGGTGACCGGCTCTCGTGATCATGCTTCGCCGGGCGAGCGCCCGGTCGGCCAGCACCGCGATGGTGGCCGCGACCAGCGCCGCCCCCTCGGCGATCAGGGCGATCTGCGAGCCAGCCATCCCGCCCACGGCCACGGTGCGGACACCGGTCTGCGGCTGCAGAGCACGGAACAGGTCCTCGCGAGCCGCGCCGGCCTGGCACAGGTCGCCCAGCTGCCCGCCGAGCTGGCTGGCGAGGTCGAACAGCGGCCCCAGCGGGCGCGGGGTGACGGTCAGGGGGCCGACATTGGAGGGCGGTCTGCGCTGGCATTCAGCGTGCGCTCAGCTTCGGGCGGGAACCTAGCCACGAGGGGTGTCGCACGCCGGGAGGAGCCGTCTTCCGATGCCGGACGAGTCGTCAGATAACGATCAGGCCTGGTGGATGCCGGCGGACCGGCCCGAGCCCGCCGAGCCGGAAGACGTGATCGAGATGGGCCCGGCGGGATCGACGCGCCCGATCGGCCCGATGAACCTCCGGTCCTGGTCTCGCCGCCCGTACATCCTGGCCGGAGTGGCGGTGGCCGCGCTGCTGGGCGGCGCGGGAGCGGCCCTCGCCGCGACGAACTCTCCGGGCCCCTCCGCATCCCCGAGCGCCGCGGCGGCCACGCCGGCCCCGTCCCCCGCGCCGTCCGGGCAGCAGCCCGGGGCGCCCGGATCCGGCTACCACCGCTTCGGCGGCGGGTTCGGGTTCGGTTTCGGCGGCCTGTTCGGGGCGCTGCACGGCCAGCTCGTCGTGGCCAAGCCCGGCGGAGGCTACCAGACCGTTGACGTGCAGACCGGCCAGGTCACGGCGGTGAGCACCACGTCGATCACGCTCAAGAGCGCCGACGGGTTCACCAAGAGCTACACGGTCACCAGTTCCACCCTCGTGGACGCGCAACGCGACGGAATCGGCTCGGTCAAGGTCGGCAACCAGGCCACGATGCAGGCCACGGTCAGCGGCAGCAGCGCCACCGCGACCAGCATCACTGACCTGACGCTGCTGCAGCAGGGCCACGCGGGCTTCGGCTCCGGGCCGGGGGCGTCCGGTGGCTCCAGCGCGTAGGCCAGGTCAGCGGCGCCGGTGAGCGGGGTCGCCGCCTGAGCCGGGTAAGCGTCTGGGGTCCGGTCCGCCCAGCTACCGGACTGGGTCCCAGACACCAGCCACGGGCGGCCCGCGGCGTCCGGGCGGGTCCGGCTCCCACCCCGGGCTGTCGGCGAACCCGGGCCGGCGGAGCGTTTTGTCAGAGCCCTGCCGCACAATCTGAAGCGTGCGGGTAGCTGTCGCGCCAGGGCCTGCCGGGACGGCCCTGCTGTGCGAGTTGTCGGCGGATGGGAGTCGGCGCGGACCTCCCGTTATGGCTCCCGATCTTCCTGCGGCCGTCGCCGGGTACGAGCGGTCCGCGGACGACGGCGGTGTCCGGTGGGTATGGCCCTGCGGCGCAGAGGTTTATCCCGCGCTGCTGCGGGCCGGGGTGCGGGTAGCGCGCTGCTACGACGTAGCGCTCGCCGAGCGGCTGCTGCTCGGCCGGGAGGGCCGCGGCGACGAGCCGGCCACGCTCGCGGCGGCCCATGCGCGGCTGCGCGGGGCGCCCGTGCCCGCTGAACACGCCGCCCCGGGTGCCCAGGGCGCCAGGCCGGGCGAGCGGCCGCCGGGGCGGCAGCGCGGGCAGCAGGGCGCGCTGTTCGAGGCGGCGGGGACCGAGACGACCGACGCCCGGGCCGTGCTCGACGCGCTGACGGCCGTGCACGCCGACCAATTGCGGCGGATCGCGGCCGACGAGCGTCCGGCCAGGTTCGGCGCGCTCGTCGCCGCCGAGTCGGCCGGCGAGCTCGCCGCCGCCGAGATGACCTTCGCCGGGATGCCGTGGCGGGCCGACGTGCACGACCGGCTGCTGGCGGACATGCTCGGCCCGCGCCCTCCCGCGGCCCTGGCCGGAACGCGCCCGGCCCGGCTGACCGAGCTCGCCGGGCAGATCTCGGCGGCGCTCGGCGGGCGGCCGGTGAACCCGGACTCGCCGACCCAGCTCGTCAAGGCACTGGCCACGGCCGGGGTGCGGGTCTCGTCCACCAGGTTCTGGGAGCTGCGGGAGGTCGATCATCCGGCCATCCCGCCGCTGCTCGAGTACAAGGAACTGTCCCGGCTGCACGCCGCGCACGGCTGGGCCTGGCTGGACGACTGGGTCTGCGACGGCCGGTTCCGGCCGGAGTACGTGGTGGGCGGGGTGGTGTCCGGGCGCTGGGCGTCGCGGGGCGGCGGCGCGCTGCAGATCCCGAGGGTGCTGCGGCGCGCGGTCGTGGCCGATCCCGGCTGGGTCCTGGTCGTCGCCGACGCGGCCCAGCTGGAGCCGCGGGTGCTCGCCGCGCTGGCCGGCGACCGCGCGTTCGCCGAGGCCGCGACGGGCGGCGACCTGTACGAGGGGCTGGCCAGCGTGTTCGGCGGAGACCGGAACCAGGCCAAGAAGGCGCTGCTGTCGGCCATGTACGGCGGGGCCGGCGGCGAGGCGGGCCAGCTGCTGGCCGTGCTCCGCCGGCGTTTCCCCGTCGCATCCGGCTACGTGGAGGCGGCGGCGCGAGCCGGCCAGGAAGGGCGGGTGGTCCGGTCCGTGCTGGGCCGGACGTGCCCGCCGCCGTCGGCCGCCTGGCGCGCCGTCACCGAGGAGTCGGGCGACCCGGAGGCCGAGCGGGATCCCGGCGCCGGCCGCGCCTCGCGCGCCCGCGGCCGGTTCACCCGTAACTTCGTCGTCCAGGCCAGCGCGGCCGACTGGGCGCTGGTGCTGCTGGTCGCCCTGCGCCGGAGGCTGGCGGCCCTGCCCGGCGCGGACCTGGCCGGCCGCTGGGATCCGCTGGCGCCGCACCTGGTGTTCTTCCAGCATGACGAGGTTCTCGTGCACTGCCCCGAGGCCATGGCGCAGGCCGTGGTGGCCGCCGTCGACGAGTCGGCCGCCGAGGCGGGGCGGGCGGTGTTCGGCCTGACGCCGGTGCGGTTCCCGATGACGACCGCCGTGGTCAGCTGCTACGGCGACGCGAAGTGATCGGGTTCACCGACTTGCGCCGGCCGTGCCGCCGTGATCACCTGCGGGGGTGAAGCTCGATGCCGCCATGGTGCTGTCCGAATACGATGCGCAGGTACGGCGCGGCCTGCATCCCGACGGCTCCGGCGCGGTGGGCGAGCGCGCCGGGCCCGTCGTGCGCTGGAGGCCGGCCGGCGGCGAGGGCTGGTCCGGCGTGGTCTGGTCCGACCTGGACTCCGGCACGGCCGACGCGGTCATCGCGGACCAGGTCAGGTTCTTCGCCGACCGGGGCGAGGAGTTCGAGTGGAAGCTCTACAGCTATGACCAGCCGCCCGATCTGGGCCAGCGGCTGCTCGCGGCCGGGTTCGTCGCCGAGGACACCGAAGCGCTCATGGTCGCGGATGCCGGGCAGATCGCCGGGTCGGCCGGAGCCGACGGGGCGCTGCCCGACGGGGTCCGGCTGGTTCCGGTCACCGACGAGGCCGGCCTCGAGACGGTGACCGAGGTGCATGACCGGGTGTTCGGCGCCGACCCGAAGCTGCGCAGCGCGCTGGCCGCGCAGCTGCGGAATTCGCCCGAGACCATGGTGATCGTGGTGGCCATGGCCGGCGATGAGCCGGTCAGCTCGGCCAGGGTCTCGTTCGGCGGCGGCACCGACTTCGCCGGGCTGTGGGGCGGCGGCACGCTGGCGCAGTGGCGCGGGCGGGGGATCTACCGGGCCCTGGTCGGGTACCGGGCCCGGCTGGCCGTGGCGCGCGGATACCGGTACGTGCAGGTGGACGCCTCGCCGGAGAGCCGGCCGATCCTGGAGCGGCTCGGCTTCGCCTGCCTCGCCCAGACCACGCCGTATCTCTGGTCGCCGGGCTGAGCAGGCCCGATCTGGTCCCGGGCGCGGCCGGGCCGCGGCCGGTGGCACAGGCCAGAAGTGTCCAGCCTGGGGCCGGGGGCTTGCTGGGACCCGCCAGTTGTGTCTACGCTCTTGGCTCGGTTCCGTACACGGTCGGCGCCGGGATGCGAGCCCGATCCACGGCGCGCGGTCCGCATGTAGTCAGTTGACTGCGCTGACGGGGAGGGACGATGCTCCGGGGTTTCAAGAACTTCCTGATGCAGGGCGAGCTGGTCGTCATCGCGGTGGGCCTGGTGGTCGCGCTGGCGTTCAGCACCTTGATCAAGGCCTTTACCGACAGCATCATCACGCCCTTGGTCAACGCGATAGCGGGCGGCGGAGCGACCGGGAAAGGACTGGGCTGGACCGTCAACGGCCAGCGGATCAACGTGGGCGCGTTCATCGGCGCGGTCATCTACTTCATCATCCTCATGGCCGTCATCTACTTCCTGATCGTGGTGCCCTACCGGTCGTACATGCGCAAGCGGGGCAAGAACGTCTTCGGTGAGCCCGCCCCCACCAAGACCTGCCCTTACTGCGGGTCGGACGACTTGCCGGTCGATGCGATCAAATGCCTGCACTGCGGCAGTGAGCTAACCGTCGCCGCCTGAGCCGCGCCGGGACACCTGCCCTGGCGGCCAGGTTCTCGCAGCAGTCCTGGCCGGCGCCCGGACATCGCCCAACGGTGCCCAGCGCGCCGTGGCGGGAGCCGTCGGCCGCGCTCAGCGGAAAATGTGCTGCGCTGAGCCGGACATGACCCCGAGCATGGGGGTATGACCTGGACCTTAACCGACGATCTCGACGACTACCTCGCGGCCGCCGGGGGCTTACCATGCGGTCTGTTCACCGACCTGGCAACCGACCAGCAACGCCCTTCCAGCCCTCGGGTACCGGCCGGGAGGACCCTGCGCGCTCCGCTTCGGGCCTCGGGCGTTCGGCGGTGCCCGCGCCGGGTGAATCGGCGCCGGTGACCACGCGCCGGGACATCGGGCCGGTGAACATCCGGTGGATCGTGTTGCGGGGCCGCCGCGGGTCCGAAACCCTGGAAGGGCCATGAAAACTGCCTCCGGTGATCCCGCGCTGGACGGGCTCGCCGCGATCTTGCTGCGGGACAGTTGCGGGTGCGCCGAGTGCCGGGATTTCGGCAGCGGGCAGCGGCTGGGCAGCATCACCGACCTGCCCGCTGACGTCTCCGTCCTCGAAACCAGGGCCGCGGGCGACTCACTCGTGGTCATCTTCGGCCCGGACGGCCACCGGGCCGTGTTCTCCCGGGCCTGGCTGGCCGAGCAGCGCTCAACGCCGCAGGACGACCGCGCCGAGGACGCCAAGCGCCTGTGGACGGCGGGCGAGGCCGTGACCGGGTTCGGCGACCAGTCCTGGGCCTGCTACCTGGCCGACGACGGGTGCCGCGAGCGGTGCCTGGCCGCGTTGCTGCGGGACGGTTTCTTCCTGCTGCGCGACGTCCCGTGCCGGCCGGGAACGGTGCTGGCCGTGGCCGCGAGCATGGGCTACGTCCGGGAGACCAACTACGGCCGCCTCTTCGACGTCCGGGTCGAGGCCACCCCGGCGAACCTCGCGTTCACCGGGCTGCCCATCGCCCCGCACACCGACAACCCCTACCGGGACCCGGTGCCGACGGTCCAGTTGCTGCACTGCCTGGCCACCGCGGTCAACGGCGGGGATTCCGGGCTGGTCGACGGCTTCATGGCCGCCGCCTTGCTGCGCGCGGAGAACCCCGCGGCGTTCGACATCCTGGCCCGGACCCCGGTGACCTTCGCGTACTCCGACGCCCAGGCCGAACTGCGGGCGACCCGGCCCATGATCGGCGTGGACCTGCGCGGCCGGATCCGCGAGGTCAGGTTCAACCACCGGTCGATGCAGCCGCTGCGCCAGGGGCGGGAGAGGTCCGCGGAGCAGACGGCCGCGTTCTACGCGGCCTACCGCGCGTTCGCGGAGATGGTCACCAGGCCGGACCTGATGCTGACCTTCCGGCTCTGCCCGGGCGACTGCGTGATCTTCGACAACACCAGGATCCTGCACGCGCGAACCGGATTCGCCGCGACGGGGGAGCGGCACCTGCAGGGCTGCTACGCCGACCTCGACGGGGTCGCCTCGGCGCTGGCGGTGCTCCGCCGCGGCCGGGGGACCCCGGGATGACCGCGGACGACGCGGTGACGGTGATCGCCGGCCTGTTCGCCAGCGAAGGCGCCGCCGAGTACCTCGGCGAGACGGTCAGCCAGGCCGCGCACATGCTCCAGGCCGCCGCGCTGGCCGAGCGGGAGCACGCCGGCGACGCGCTGATCGCGGCCGCGCTGCTGCACGACGTCGGTCACTTCGCCGGGACCTTGACCGGCCACGACCTGATGCGCGGCACGGACAACCGGCACGCCGAGTCCGGGGCGTCCTGGCTGGCCCGGTGGTTCGGCGAGGAAGTCACCGAGCCGGTCCGGCTGCACGTCGCCGCCAAGCGCTACCTGTGCGCCACCGAACCCGGCTACGCGGCCGTCCTGTCGCCGGCCTCGGTCTACACCCTGCGCGTCCAGGGCGGGCCGATGCAGGGCGCTGAACTGGCCGAGTTCCGGGTGAACCCGTACTCGGCGGCGGCCATCCGGGTACGCCGCTGGGACGACGCGGCCAAGGATCCGCGGGCCCCGGTGCCCCCGTTCGACCACTTCGCCGGCGCGCTCTGGGCGCTGGCCCGGTAGCCCGCCGCAGGACCGGGCGCCGGGCGCGGCCCGGGCCGGAGATCAGAACGCGGCGATGGTATCGGGCGCGCGCTCGGACCGGCTCAGCGCGCGCAGCACCGCCGTGGGCCCGTGCCTGCGCGCCGCCAGCCGGGTCAGCAGTTCGAGCACCGGGTCGAGAACGGCGGGCGGCAGCGCCGGCGTCGCCACCCCGACGCTCAGCGCCAGGTCGTCGGAGTGGACCGCGATCTCCATCATCCGGCTGATCAGGAAGTCGTCGAGGGTCAGCGTCCAGGACACCCAGGAGGGGCGCACCAGCCGGCCGCCGGCTCGGCCGGCAGCGCCGAGCGCAGGGCCCCGATCGTGGTCCCGGTCTTCGCGGCTAGCGCCGCCGCGCCGTCGGCGGCCTCGCCCTCGCCGCCGCGCCGGATTCCCACGTTGGCCTCGTCGTCGAGGCCCGCGTCGATCCAGCTCACGCGGGCGTAGTGGTCGAGCAGTGACACCGGCTGGTCCGCGGGCACCGGCTGGGCCAGTACCCGCGGCACGGCCAGGACCTGCCTGGCCAGGTGGCCCGCCAGGCCGGCCACGCTGAACTCCCGCAGCACGCTGGCCGAATCCCACGACGCCGCCACCGCCGGATCGCGCAGCAGCGCGGCCGCCGACGCAGCGGCCTGAACGAAGGCGTCCCTGGTCGGAGTCATCGGCCCATGCTAAGCAAGTGGGGTGACTGAGGAGATCCCGTCGGGCGGAACCGTGGTCGCCGACCCGCGATGGGATCCGTGGCGGCCCGAGGACGTCGCGCGGCGGCTGGCCGGGGTGAGCGCGCCCTGGTACGTGGCCGCGGGCTGGGCCCTCGACCTGTTCCGCGGCCAGCAGACCCGCGAGCACGGTGACCTGGAGATCGCGGTCCCGGCCCCCGACTTCGGCGCCGTCCGCGCGGCGCTGCCCGGCTACGACTTCGAGGTCATCGGATCGGGCCGGGCCTGGCCGCTGGACAGCCCGGCCTTCGACGTCATGCACCAGACCTGGGTCCGCGAGCCCGCCACCGGCGTGTACCGCCTCGACGTTTTCCGAGAGCCACAACGCGGCGGCGCGTGGGTCTGCCGGCGCGACGAGACCATCCGGCGGCCGTACGAACAGATCATCCGCCGGACCGCGAACGGCATCCCCTACCTGGTCCCGGAGATCGTGCTGCTGTTCAAGGCCAGGCACTCCGCCGAGCCCAAGAACCAGGCCGACTTCGCCGGCGCGCTGCCGCTGCTCGACGCCGGGGCCGCCGACTGGCTGCGGTGGGCCCTGGCCCGGGTGTATCCCGGCCACGAATGGATCAGCGCCGTGGCGGGCGAGCCTTGAGCATCGAGGTGACCGTCCGCGGCCACGTGATCCCGCCGGACGAGCTCTCCTGGCGGTTCTCCCGGTCTCCCGGCCCGGGCGGCCAGTCGGTCAACACCACCGAGAGCCGGGTGGAGCTCTCCTACGACCTGGAGGACTCCGACGCGCTCCCGCCGACCCTCAAGGAGCGGGCCGTGCGCGCGCTGGCGGGCCGGATGACCAGCGGCGTGATCACTGTGACCGCATCGGAGCAGCGGTCCCAGCTGCGGAACCGGGAAGCCGCGGCGGCCCGGATGTCCGCGCTGTTGACCGAGGCGACCGCGCCCCCGCCGCGGCCGCGGCGCCCGACCCAGCCGAGCCGTGCGGCCCGGGAGCGGCGGCTGGCCGACAAGCAGCGCCGGTCGCAGATCAAGCGCCTGCGTCGGCCCGCCGACGAGTAACCCCCACGTTGGCCAGATCAGCGCGCAAGTCAGCTGGCGCGGGTGATGGCTTCGAGGGTGGGGCGGCGGCCGCCGGGGAGGGGTGGTGGCGTGGCCAGGCCGCCGCGGCTAAGCGGGCGATCCGGTAGTACAGGTGCGTAACCCCGGGAGCTTCGACAGCACGCGTCTGCTCCAGCTTGACCGCGGTGAGCGCGGGATCGTCGAACAGCCGGACTCCGTCGCCCAGGAACTCGGGTACCAGGTGAATCAGCAGTTCGTCGAGCAACCCGGCGGCCAGGTACTGTTTTGCGACTCCCGCGCCGCCTGAGATCGCGACGTCCTTACCACCGGCGGCGTCGCGTGCCTGGTCCAGCGCGGCGCCTATGCCGTCGGTGACGAACTCGAAGCTCGTCCCGCCCTCGCACGCCAGCGGCGGGCGCGCGTAGTGGGTCAGCACGAACACCGGCCGCCGGAAGGGCGGACTCTCGCCCCACCAGCCATTCCACATCGGCTCGCGCCATGGCCCAGGGTGGCCGCCGAACATGTTACGGCCCATGATGATCGCGCCGACGTTCTCGTCCTCGCGCTCTATGACGGCAGTGCTGGCGTTCACCACGCCACCGGCGAGTCCGGCCTGCTCGCGCCAGATGGCCAGCTCACGCATCCACACGTGCAGCCGTTCGCCGCGGATGCCGAGTGGATGCTGTTCGCTTTGATCCGTGCCCGCCACGAAGCCGTCCGCCGACATTGACACCGTGTAGCGCAGCATGGGCACTCCGATCCTCTCCAGTCCGTCCCATCGTTGTCTGCAGTCAGGACCAGCCGCCCGGGCCAATCTCATCGCTCGCCATCGCGGCCTGCTCTGGCGGGATGATGCTAAGGGCAGGCCCGCCGACCAGTGACAGCCGCTCCGCCTAGACGCAGGCGAACACCGCGTCGATCAGCGCCCGGTTCCGCGGGTTCTGCCAGCGCGGTCCCATCAGGCTGGTCACATACCCGAACGCGACGCCAGCGTCCGGGTCGCACAGCCCGACCGACCCGCCCGCGCCGAAATGACCGAACGCCCGCTGGCCGGAGCCGAGCGGGCGCTCCGGCTGGGTCAGCTGGAAGCCGAGCCCGAACCGGGACGGCCGCCGCAGTACCAGGTCCACCCCGTAGACCTGCTCCGCCACCGCGTCCGCGAGGGCCGCGGAGTCGACCACCCGCACCCCGTCCACGGCGCCGCCGCCCGCCAGCGCCGCGTACACTCGCGCCACCCCGGCCGCGGTGGCGTGAGCGTTGGCCGACGGCACCTCGGCGGCGCGCCAGGCGGCGGTGTTGACCACGCCGAGGCCGGACAGGTCGGCCGGGTTGGCGTACGCGTTGGCGATCATCTGCCGCTGGGCCGCGGTCGCCGGGGGCCCGCGATCCCACGGCGCGGCGGCCGGCGCCGGCGCTGGCCAGTCGAATTCCGCCACGCGGCCGTGCTGGGCGGCGGGCAGCCCGATGTGCACGTCGGCGCCGAGCGGGCCCGCGATCTGTTCTCGCAGCACCGTGCCCACCGTGGTCCCGGTCACCCGCCTGATCACCTCGCCGGCCAGGAACCCGAACGTGTTCACGTGGTAGCCGTGCCCGGAGCCCGGCGGCCACCACGGCGGTTCGGCCGCGAGGGCACTGCTCATCACGGCCCAGTCGAGCATGCTGCCGTCCGGCAGCGGATCCCGCAGCGCGGGCAGGCCCGCCTGGTGGCTGAGCAGCTGGCGCAGCGTAACGGCCTCCTTGCCCGCGGCGCCGAACTCCGGCCAGTACCGGGCGACCGGCGTATCGGGGTCCAGCCGCCGCTCGCCGATCAGCCGGGCCGTGCACGCGGCGATCAGGCCCTTGCCCACCGAGAACACGTTGACCAGCGTGTCGCGCTGCCAGGGCTGGCCCGGCCCGGGACCGGCCCGGCCGCCCCACAGGTCAGCGACCACGGTCCCGTGCAGCGCCAGGCAGGCGGCGGCGCCGGTCTCGCCGCGGTCGGCGAAGTTGGCGGCGAAGGCCTCGCGCACGGCGGCGAACCGCGGGTCGCACCAGCCGCCGATCCCTGGCTCGTCGCTGGACGTCATCGTTCTTTCCGCCCCCCGAGAGCTGGCGACTGGTCACGACGATAGCGAACCGCTGGCCGGCGCGGCGTGAGGCCCGTGGGGGCGGGGTGAGGCCTGGTGCTGCGGCGGCGGCTGCGTTTTGTGATTGAAAAGTTACGTAGATGGGAACTCCGGAAACCGTTAGTGCTGCTAGCGTCCGGCCTTGTCTGTCATCAGGTCCGTGGCCGCCTGGGCACCGGCGCGCCGGGACCGGATTCATCGCGCGGCTGCCCTCGGCCGCCTTCGAGATGAGGCGAGCATGCATGGACGCATGACCGGCGCAGCGCCCCGGGCGCGCGCCAGGAGCAGGGCCGTTTCCCTCGTCATCGCGGCGGCGGCGGTG
Source organism: uncultured Actinomycetota bacterium (assembly GCA_963795055.1). GTDB lineage: Bacteria > Actinomycetota > Actinomycetes > Streptosporangiales > Streptosporangiaceae > JASHPR01. Next base: position 216,601 of record CAWCGJ010000001.1, on the reverse strand, counting down.
CCGGCGCTGGTGGCCGGTCAGGCGGTGGTGGCCGGCGCCGCCGTGGCCGCGCCAGCCACCCCGAGCGCGGCCACGGCGCCGATGACCCCGGCGCTGGCGGCCCAGCTGTCGCAGAACGTGAACCGGCACGTTATCGTGATCATGAAGAGCCAGCTCCCCGCCGCCCGGGTGGGCAGCGCCGCGGCGAACACCCGCGCCGGCCGGATCGCCAGCGACCAGAAGCCGCTGATGAGCGAGCTGAGCCAGGTGCGCGCCACCCACGTCAAGGCCTACCGGCTGATCAACTCGTTCGCCGCCACGGTGTCCGCGGGCGAGGAGTCGCGGCTGAAGGCCAACTCCGCGGTGGCCGAGGTCATCCCCGACGTGACTATCCACGGGGCGGCGCCTGATACGGCTGCCTCGCTGGGCACCGTGGCCAAGACCACGACGGCGTCCGCGCTCAGGACGGACGCCAGCACCTCGCTGACGCCCAACGTGATCCCCGGCGCGTGCGGCAAGAACGGCCAGGTCCAGCTCGACCCGGAGGGGCTCGCGCTGATGGGCGTCGACTCGGACAACCCGCACCAGCCGACCGCGCGCTCGCTGGGCATCACCGGCGCGGGCGTGAAGGTCGCCTGGATCGCCGACGGGCTCGACCCGAACAACGTCAACTTCATCCGGCCGGACGGCAAGTCAGTCTTCGACCCGTCCGTCGGCGGGGCCTACGAGGACTTCACCGGCGACGGCCCCGGCCAGATCACCGGCGGCGACGAGGCGTTCCTGGACGCCAACTCGATCGCCGGCCAGGGCATCCACGTCTACAACGTGCAGAACTTCAGCGCCCAGCCCTTGCCGACCGCCTGCAACATCCGGATCGAGGGCGTGGCCCCGGGCGCCAGCCTGGTCGGGCTCAACGTGTTCAGCTCGTTCTACGACACGACCGAGTCCAACTTCCTGCAGGCGATCAACTACGCGGTCCAGACCGCTCACGTCAACGTGCTGAACGAGTCGTTCGGGTCCAACCCGTTCCCCGACATCACCGCGTTGGACGCGACCAAGCAGTTCAATGACGCCGCCGTCGCGGCGGGCGTCACGGTCACCGTCTCCAGCGGAGACGCCGGGCCGACCAACACCATCGGGTCACCGGCCACCGACCCGAACGTCATCGCGGTGGGCGGATCCACGGACGACCGCTTTTACGCGCAGACCAACTACGCGGCGGCGCGTTACTTCGCCACCACCGGCTGGCTCAACAACAACATCAGCGCGCTGAGCTCGGGCGGCTTCAACGAACAGACCGGCGCCACCGTCAGCCTGGTCGCGCCCGCCGAGTTGAGCTTCGCCTCCTGCAGCACCGACATCGCGATCTATACCGAGTGCACCAACTTCACCGGCCAGGCCTCTGACGTCGAGGAGGCCGGGGGGACCAGCGAGTCCTCGCCGCTGACCGCGGGCGCCGCGGCGCTGGTCATCCAGGCCTACGCCAAGGCGCACGGCGGAACGGACCCGTCCCCGGCGCTGGTCAAGCAGATCCTGGTCAGCACCGCGACCGACCTCGGCGTGCCGGCCGCCGAGGAGGGCGCCGGGCTGGTCAACGCCTACAAGGCCGTGCAGCTCGCCGAGTCGATCAACACCGGTTCCCCGCAAGGCGCCACCCTGCTCAAGTCCGCCAACCAGCTCAACGCGACCGACCTGCCCGGCAGCCAGGAGAGCTGGCCGGTCAAGCTGACCAACACCGGCGCCATCCCGCAGGTCGTCAGCATCCAGGGCCGTACCTTCGGGCCCGACCAGAACGTGCAGACCGGCAGCGTCACGCTGAACGACGCCACCAGCCCGCAGTTCGCGAACTACCAGGGACTGCAGAACAATTACGCGGTCTTCCACTTCACGGTCCCGCGGGGCCAGGACCGGCTGGTCGCCTCGATCGCCTACCCGGGCAACCCGGCCAACGGCCTGAACGCACGGGTGCGCCTGATCCTGGTCGACCCGCTGGGCCGGTTCGCCGCGCACTCGTTCCCGCAGGGCGTGGGCAACTTCGGCAGCAGCGACGTCAGGAACCCGACTCCGGGCACCTGGACCGGCGTCATCTTCGGCGACGTCGCCTCGGTCGGCGGAACCAACGGGACCGTCCCGTGGCAGGTCGCGACGCAGACCTTCGCCCCGTTCGGATCGGTCTCGCCTTCGGTGGTCGCGCTGGCCCCCGGCCAGAGCAAGACCGTGACGGTCTCGGCCAGGACGCCGTCCGCGCCGGGGGACGCCGCTGGCTCGATCCTGTTCAGCTCGGACACCGGCGGGGTCAGCTCGCTCCCGGTGACGCTGCGCAGCACGGTGGACGTGGCCCGCGGCGGCGCGTTCAGCGGCGTGCTGACCGGCGGCAACGGCCGGGCCCCCGGCGAGGGACAGGTGCAGTACTACGAGTTCAACGTGGGCAAGAAGGTGACGAATATCACCGCCAACGTGTCGCTCACCAACGACGCAGGCAACCCGGTCGGGGCCTACCTGATCGCACCGGGCGGCGATACGCTCGGCTACGGGCAGAACAACCTGCTCGGCGGAACCTCGTTGACGGCGTACACGCTCAACCCGGTGCCCGGCACCTGGACGCTCATCGTGGACTTCGCCGAGCCGGTGGCCGGAGACGAGATCTCCCAGCCGTTCACCGGCAACATCCGGTTCAACGACGTGAGCGTGAGCGCGCCCGAGCTGCCGGACAGCAATGGCACGAAGCTGGCGGCCGGGGTTCCGGTGACCGTCCCGGTGACGGTCACCAACAACGGCGCGGCGCCGGAGGCCTTCTTCGTTGACCCGCGGCTGAACAGCACGGCCAGCATCCAGCTGACCAGCCTGGTGCCCAACACCGGCCTGCCGCTGCCGCTGACGGTGCAATTCGAGCCGCAGTGGATCGTGCCCACGCAAACATCGAGCGTGTCGGTCTCGGCGAACGCCACGCTGCCGATCATGTTCGATTTCAGCCCGTTCCCCGGTGACCCGGACGTCGCCAGTACTGGCAGCAGTCCCGGGCCGCTGTGCGCGGACACCGAGTCGGCGTCCTACACCGCGGCGGGCGGCACCGTCACGGCCGGCGGATGGGGCAGCGCTCCGTCGGAGTGCGGGCCGTACCCCACCGGAGCGCCGGCGGGCACGCTTAACTACGTGAACATGACCGCGCAGACCAAGCAGTTCGACCCGACGATGACGTCCGACACGGGCGACTTCTGGCTGGCGTCCACCAACCCGTCTACGCCGTTCTCGCCAGTCATCGTCAAGCCCGGCCAGTCCGCTGTCATCGACGTGACCATCACGCCATCCGGCGCGAAGAACACGAAGGTGCAAGGCACCCTGTACGTCGATGACTTCGTCGGCGGGCTCCCGGTGAGCGGCCAGAGCGCGGGCGACGAGCTGGCGGCGCTGCCGTACGCCTACATGATCAAGTAGGAGTTCATCCCGCGATCCCGCGGGGGCCGAAGATGGCCCCCGCGGGATTCGCTTTTGTCACGGGAGGTCATGGAGCGCTGGCCGGACCCTGGATCAGGCCGTAGCCGATCGCCTCGTCCACGGTCAGGTAGCGGCCCCGCCGCGCGTCCGCCCGGATCTCGTCCACCTCGCGCCCCGTGACCTCGGCCAGCCGCAGGTAGAGCGCGTCCATCATGCCCCTGACCTGCTCTTCGTGCGAGCTCAGCGACGTGGCGCTGCCCTCGAAGCCCAGTCGCGGCTCGGACAGCAGGAACACCGCGTTCGGGTAGGCCCGCCGCCGCGGGGCGGCGGCGAGCACCCCGAGCGCCGGCCCGCTGACCTGGCCGCCGGCGCAGGCGTGCACCGGGACGCGCAGGACGTCGAGGACCCCGATGACCGTCAGGGCCGCGCCGAGCCCGGCCGTCAGGCCCTGCACCTCCAGCCGGATCGGCTCGTTGCGCTCGGCGTCCAGGGTCAGCAGCTGAGCGCACAGGCTGGTGGCCGCCTCGTCGTCAAGCTCGCCGTGCGCCAGCACGATCCGCCGCTCAAACAGGCGCTCGTACACCCGGGCCGGCCAGGGCGAGACGTCGCGCCAGACCCGGACCGCGGGCACGGCGGGCGGGGGCGTGCCGTCCGGCCGGGTCGGGATGCCGGGCGGGGTCGGCGCGCCCGGCTGCGGCGGGATCCCGGGCCGGGGCGGGAAGCCTGGCGGGGGCGGGAACGAGTCAGCTGCCAACGGGATCATCGCCCGATGCCTCCTCTCGCGGCGGGCGCGGCGCCGGGGCCTGCAGCCGCCAGGTGATCTGGTGGCCGATCGCGGCCGCGTACCGCTCCAGCGTCGAAGCGCGCGCGTCCGCCTCGCCCGACTCCAGCCGGGCCACCGCCGACTGCGAGGTACCCATCCGCGCCGCCACCTCGGTCTGGGACAGCCGGGCCGCCTGGCGCTCCGCGGTCAGGTCGGTGACCAAGCGGCGGCGCTCCTCGGCCATGCGGCGCAGCGCCATCTCCCGGAAGCCCGGCAGCAGCGGCAGCAACTCGCCGGCCTCATCGGTCGCGCCGGGGTCGCCCGCGCCGGGGTCGCCCGCGCCGGGATCACCCGCGCCGGGCTCGCCCAGTTCGCCGGACCGATCGGGAGCAGCCGCGCCGGACCCGCCGGCCGCGTCGCCCGCGCGGGGCCGCGCCGGGACCGCCGGTCCCGCTCCGGGATCCCTCACCGTTCATATGCCTAAAGGTATCTCATATTTGAGATAGAGGCACCGGGTTACGAAAGCGCAGGCCGTGGCGTCCGGGAAGTCAGATCTTCGTGATCAAAGAGTTATACCTGGGGAAATTCCGCACGTACGGGGTTCCTGCTACCGTCGCGCCTTGGGTCATTTCACCGTCCGGCCGGGTCTGGCCGCCTCCGAGCAGGATGGTAAACAGCATGCCACGTCGCCTGATCGACGCTGCTGCCCTCGGAACGCGCGCGCGGCGCACCGCCGGCTGCATCGTCCTGGCGGGAGCGTCCGCCGCGGCCCTGGCCGTCGGGCAGGCGGCCCCAGCCCGTGCAAGATCCGGATCGAGGGCGTCGCGCCGGGCGCGAACCTGGTCGGGCTCAAGGTGTTCGGCGTGAACGACGCCAGCACCACGTCGGGCTTCCTCGACGCGATCAGCTACGCGGTCAACGTCGACCACGTCAACGTGCTGAACCAGTCGTTCGGCAGCAACCCGATCCCCGACCTCGCCGACGCCGACGCGATCACGCAGTTCGACGAGGCAGCGATGGCGGCGGGGGTCACGGTCGTGGTCTCCACCGGTGACGCGGGCCCGTTCAACAGCATCGGCTCGCCCGCCAGCGACCCGGCCGTGATCTCGGTGGGCGCCTCGACCGACTTCCGCTTCTACGCCATGACCAACTACGCCCTGGCCGACGATTTCGCCCGGACCGGCTGGCTGAACAACAACGTCAGCTCGCTATCCTCGGGCGGCTTCAACCAAGAGACCGGCGCCACCGTGGACCTGGTGGCCCCCGGTGACTCGAGCTTCGCGTCCTGCGACGCGAACCTGGTGGAGTTCTCCGACTGCGCCAACTTCATCGGCAAGCCTTCCGACATCGAGCGCAGCGGCGGCACTAGCCAGTCCTCGCCGCTGACCGCCGGCGCGGCGGCCCTGGTCATCCAGGCCTACGCGAAGACACACGGTGGCGCCGACCCGTCCCCGGCGCTGGTCAAGCAGATCCTGCTCAGCACCGCGACCGACCTCGGCGCGCCCGCCTACGAGCAGGGCGCTGGGCTGCTGAACACTTACAAGGCGGTCCGGCTGGCCGAGTCGATCAACGGCGGCACGCCGACCGGCAGCACGCTGGTCACCAGCACCGGCCAGCTGAACGCCACCGGCTACCCTGGCCGCTCGAAGAGCTGGACGGTCTCGGTCACCAACGAGGGAACCAGCGCCCAGACCGTGCGGCTGTCCGGCCGCGGGTTCGGCCCGTCGCGCGTGGTCGGCCTCGGCAGCGTCACGCTGAGCAACGCCCACAGCAAGCACATAACCGACTGGCAGGGCCTGCCCAACAACTACGGCGTGCTGCACTTCAACGTGCCAAGGCACCAGAACCGGCTCAGCGCGGAAATCGCCTACCCAGGAAACCCGGGCAACGGCAACAACGCGCGGGTGCGGCTGATCCTGATCGACCCGAGGGGCCGGTTCGCCGCCCACTCGCTGCCGCAGGGCGTGGGTAACTTCGGCAACGTGGACGTGGTCAACCCGGTGGCCGGCCGGTGGACCGCGGTGATCTTCGGCATCGAGTCCGGCGCGGACGGCGGGACGGCCGGGAGGGTCCCGTTCGAGGCCAGCACCCAGCAGTACGCCTCGTTCGGCAGCGTGTCCCCGGCGTCGCTGAGCCTGGCCGCCGGGGCCACCGGCACGTTCACGGTCACGGCCAGCACGCCGCCGCGCCCGGGCGACGCGTCCGGCTCGGTGGTGCTGAACGCGGGCCACGGCGCCACGTCCATCCCGGTGACGCTGCGCAGCCTGGTCAACCCTGCCCGCGGCGGCGCCTTCAGCGGCACGCTGACCGGCGGCAACGGCCGGCAGGATTTCCCCGCCAACGGGCAGATCCAGTACTACGAGTTCAACGTCCCGGCGGGTCAGGCCAGCCTGTCGGCCAGCGTCAGGATCGCCAGCGACCGGGATAACCAGGTCGACGGCTACTTCGTGAACCCGCAGGGCCAGACCGAGGGGTACGGCTCCAACTACCTCGCGGTCAATAACTCCAACGTGTTCGCGCCCAGCCGGGCGATGAGCCTGAACACCGTCAACCCGATGCCCGGGCGCTGGACGCTGATCGTGGACTTCAACCAGCCGGTGGTCGGCGACGAGATCTCCGAGCCCTACAGCGGCCGCATCCGGTTCAGCTCGGGCGTGGGCGTGAGCACCGGCGGGCTGCCGGACAGCGCGAGCACCACGCTGGCGCCCGGCTCGACGCACACCTCCGGGTGCAGATCCGCAACGCCGGGCCGGCTCCCGAGGACTTCTTCCTCGACCCCAGGCTCAGCGCCTCGGAGACGGTGTCGCTGCTCCCGGCCTTCACCAACCCGGTCGCCGTGCCGGTCCCCGCGATCGGCGCGCCGCAGGAATGGCTGATCCCGACCGAGTCGAGCAGCGCCACGATCACGGCGTCGGGCGCGACCGCGCCGGTGACATTCGACGCGGGCTCGGTGCTCGGGGATCCCGACCTGTTCTCCGAGTTCCCGACGGGCGGCGGCAACGACCCGGCCCCGCTGCTGTTCTCCGGGTTCGGCACCCCCGTGACGTCGGGCGTCTGGTACGCGTTCCCGGCGCTGGCCACGACCGACGGCTTCACCGCCCCGGCGCCGTCCGGGGCGACGGTCGACCTGAACGCCACCGCGGTGACCCAGGAGTTCGACACCACGATGACCTCGTCGGTGGGCGACTTCTGGCTGGAGTCGGTGGACGCCGCGGCCCCGTTCCGGCTGTACCGGATCAACTCCGGCCAGACCAGGGCCATCACGGTGAAGATCAAGGTGCCCGCGAGCGCCACCGCGGGCACGGTGATTACCGGTGATGTGTACGTGGACACGATCGTGCCGTGGGTTCAGGCCGCGGGCAGCGAGACGAGCGTGCTCCCTTACACCTACGCGATCGGGTAGGACGTGCGCCGGGCCGGAAGGTCATACCGGCCCGGCCCGGCGCGTCGCGGAGGCCGGCCTGGCGCGGCGGCGCACGTCCATGAGCAGGCACGATGTTCCCGCTTACGGTGGCCTGGCCCGGGAGGTCGCGGTAACGTCGCTACACGAGCCCAGGAGAAGCGCATGGCACAGCAGCCGACGCTCGCCGTCAGGGGCGAGGCCGTCCTCGAGGTTGACCCGGAGATCGCGCGCATCGAGGTGAGCGTGGCGGCCGTGGACCGCGACCGCGCGAAAACGCTCAAGCTGCTCAACGAGCGGGCCGTGGCCATCGACAAGGTGCTGGCGGGCTTCCCCGACGCCATCGAGAAGACTGAGACCTCGGGCATCAGGGTCAGCCCCCAGCTGACCGGCCGGGGCGCGCGCGACCAGGCGCCCCGCTACCACGGCGCCGTCTACCAGACGGTCACGGTCTGTGGGTTCGACCGCCTGGGCGAGCTGATGGCCCAGCTGGCCGACCAGGAGCGGACCGAGATCGGCGGGCCGTGGTGGGACCTGCGGCCGGGCAGCCCGTTTTACGCCCAGGTCCGCGTCGCGGCGGTCACGGACGCGGTACGGCGGGCCAGGGACTACGCGGCGGCGCTCGGCAGCGACCTGACCGGCCTGATCGAGCTGGCCGACGTCCGGCTGCTGTCCGATTCCCGCGGCCAGGGCGAGACGCTCGTGGCCCGTTCCGCGGCACCGTTGCCGCATCGGGTGCGCGCGACCGCGCCCGAGGAGTTCAGCATGGACCTGATCCCGGCCAAGCAGGTGGTGCGGGCGACCGTCGAGGCCAGGTTCACGATCGCCGAGCCCGACCTGGCGGCGGTCGACACCGGTAGCCGCCGGGCCCGCCCGGCTCCGGGCCGCAGGGTCAGGGCGCGTTAGTGCCGGCCCGCCCGTAGCGGTCCTCGAGCCGGACCACGTCCTCGCGCCACCCGGGGTAGGCCGTGGAGACCTCGGCGAAGTCCAGGTCCGAGATCGCGGTGATACGGTGCAGCGCGCCCGCGGGCAGGTGAATGGTGTCGCCCGCGCCGAAGCGCTGATCGGTCAGCTGGTCCGCCGACGGGCCGTACTGGATCAGCGCCTCCCCGGAGATGACGCTGATCGTCTCCTCCTTCTCGTGGTGGTACTGCAGGCTGAGCGAGTGCCCGGCGTTGACGTGGATGACCTTGCCGGCGTACTTGCCGTCGATGGCCGCGAAGATCAGCTCGTGCCCCCACGGCTTGTCTTGCCGGGCCGCCCGGTACACCTCGGCCCGCGGGGCCGGGTCGGCCGCGCCGTTCGCGTTCTGGGCACTGGTCACTGCGTCCTCCATCCGGTCATCTCCCGCCCGGGCGCGGCGGGCTGGCCACCAGGCCGAGGCGGTCGACGATCTCGTCGACGATTCGGCTCGGCGTCTCGGCGGCGTTGACCACGATCAGCTGCTTGGTTTCGGCTGGCGGCTGGAGTTCCTCGAACTGGTCGTCCATCAGCTCCACGGTGAAGAAATGGCCGTGCCTGTCCACCAGCCTGCGGTGCGCGAGATCCCGGCTGATCTCAAGGAACACCATCCGGGCCTCGGGCCGCCCGTTGAGGAGTTCGTCCCGGTAGCGCTGCTTCAGGGCCGAGCAGCCCACGACGGCGTCGGTGCCCGCGGCGATGCGCTCGTCCATCCAGGCGGCGATCGCGGCCAGCCAAGGCTTGCGGTCGGCGTCGGTGAGCGGGATGTTCTCCCGCATCTTGGCGACGTTCGCCGCGGGATGGAAGTCATCGGCGTCCGCGTAGACCCAGCGCAGCCTGGCGGCGAGCGCCGTTCCGATCGTCGTCTTACCGCAGCCTGCCACGCCGCCCACGAGCACGATCATGTTCGTGAAGCATAACGGGAACGAAGGCCGCGAACCGGGCCGGGGCCGCCGGCCAGGCCCGGGCGTGAAAAGGTGCGGGGCCGCTCGCCGGGCGAGCGGCCCCCGCATCTTGGCGGGTGGTGGCCAGGCCACCGGGTCAGAGCGGGCGGACCTGCTCAGCCTGCGGGCCCTTGGAGCCCTGGCCGGCGGTGAACTCGACCCGCTGGTTCTCCTGAAGGGTGCGGAAACCCTCGACCTGAATGGCGCTGTGGTGCACGAAGACGTCGGCGGTGCCGTCGTCGGGTGCGATAAACCCGTAGCCCTTATCGGCGTTGAACCACTTCACGGTGCCCTGAGGCATGGACCTTCTCCTACCAGAGATCTCCGGGACCCACTTCTGAGGATCCCGGGTTGGACGTAACCAGGGCCATATAACACCATCCCGCAGTCGGCTGCTCCCCGGATCTTGCGAGTTCCCGTTTTGTCACGCTCGTCCCATCAGGCACAGCCGTCCAGGGAACCTGGCCTGCGGCCGGTGCGCCTAGCCGAACAGCGGCAGCCGGTCGGCCCGGGCGCCGAGGGCCGAGCGCTCGTCCGCGGTGACCGGCTCGCGGCCGGTGCCCTTGAGCGCGCAGGTCCGGTCGTCCCAGTCACCGGGCAGGGACGTCCCGAGCAACCCTTCGAGAGCCCGCCGCACCAGCGCCAGCGAAGCCGGGTCCGGCGGGGGAGCGGCGGGCAGCCCGGCGGTCAGGTCGAGATAGTGAACGGCGGCCTCGACCGCGAGCGTGGCGATGAAGTCAGCGGTGGCCAGTACTTGGCCCTGGGTGGTCACCGCGTCATGCGGGCAGGCCCGCGCCGCCCGCCACGCCGCGGCCGCGGTCTCCCGCCATTCCCACGCCAGGGCCCCCGGCGGGTAGGCCGCCGCCACGATCCGGACGTGCCGGGCGTGCGCCGCCGCCTCCCCGCTGCCGGGCGCGTACTCGCCGTCGGGCGAGTACGACCGCCAGTACCCGACGTCGTCGACGTCGGGCGGCTCGGCCGACGGGCTGGCGAAGGTTCGCAGCGCGCGCCGGGCGTCCAGGAGCTGGTGGTACAGGACATCCCCGAGGGCCCAGCCGGCGCAGCGGCTCGGCCGCATCAGGTCCGCGTCGCTGAGCCCGTCGGCGACCGTGGCCACGTTCTGGTAGACGGCCTGCAGCGCGTCTGTTCTTTCCGCTCGCCTCCGGGGCGCCTTGAGGCGCCCCCTTCCCTCGTCGCTCGGTCGCAAGCTCCCTCGCTCCTCAGTCCAGGCGGCACCGCGCCCCTTTGGCTCGATCATGACAGCGCCGGGACCTTGACGGCGATCCCGTCGAGCACGCAGTCCAGACCGAACTCGAACCGCTCGTCCCTGGTCTCCTCGGCGTCTGGGTCGAAGCCCGCGTCGAGGAACCTGACCACGCGGGTGAACCGGCCGTCGTCCGCCAGCCGGTCCCGCCAAGCGGTCAGGACGGGCTCCCATTCGGCGGCCGTGATCCCGGACTGCTCCTGGTCCCGCTGGACCCGCGTCTCCCGCATCTCGCGCAGGGCCGCGCCCATGACGTAGGTCAGCACGGTCATCAGGATGTTCATGGCCGTGGGGACATCCAGGCCGATGCCATCGAGCAGGGCCAGCGAGCGGTCGAGGTTCAGCAGCGTGTTCGGCCCGAGCGGCGGGCGGCCGCCGACGAAGTCCATCGCCCACCGATGGCGCAGCAGCATGGCCCGGTGGTTGCGCGCCAGCGCCCGCAGGTCGGCCTGCCAGTCGCCGCTGGGCTCGGGCACGCTCACCTCGGTGATCAGGACGTCGAGCATCAGGTCGAGCAGCTGCTCCTTGTTCGCCACGTGCCAGTACAGCGACATCGTGCCGGACCTGAGCACCTGGGCGATCCGCCGCATGCTGATGGCGTCGGAACCCTCGGCGTCGGCGACCGCGATCGCCGCGTCCACGATCTCGGCCCGGGACAGGGACGGCGCCGCGCGGCGGCGCCCGCGTCCGCCGTTGCCCTGACCGCGGGCGTCCTGGCCGCGGGCGTCCTGGCCGCGGGCGCCCGGGCCGCGGGCGGGCTCGCGCTCGGCGCTGGCCGGCATCCGGCGCGCGCGGGAACCCCGGTCGGCGGACGAGGTCGGCCACAGCGGCGACCAAAGATCGTCCGAGACTAGGTCGGCGCCGCCGGATGGGCGCTCCCAGTTCTGCGCCGTGCGGTCCCGGCCCTGCGCCGTGCCGTCTCGATCCTGCGCCGTGCGGTCCCGGCTCTGCGCCGTGCCGTCTCGATCCTGCGCCGTGCGGTCCCGGCCCTGCGCCGTGCGGTCCCGATCCAGCGCCGTGCGGTCCCGGCGGGGCCGGCGCTGGCCCGGTGTCTCGCGATCTTGGTTTACCACGCTGCGTTCCCGTTATGATCTGTCGCTTTGACTCTCGTACATCGTACTGTATAGTACGGCGTACGAGATGATTCGTACACTGTACTAGAGGAGGGTCGCATGAGGGAGCCAAAGGGCCGCGGCGCCGCCTGGACTGAGGAGCGAGGGAGCCTGCGACCGAGCGACGAGGGAAGGCGGGGCCTCAAGGCGGCCCGCAGGCGAGCGGGGGGCACAGCATGAGCGAGACCCTCGCGATCGAGGCCGAGGGCCTGGTAAAGGCCTACGGGGAGACCAGGGCGCTGGACGGCCTGGACCTGCAGGTCGAGGCCGGGGCGATCCTGGGTATGCTCGGGCCCAACGGCGCGGGCAAGACGACCACCGTCCGGGTGCTGAGCACGCTGCTGCGCCCGGACCGGGGCGCGGCCCGGGTGGCGGGGTACGAGGTGACCGGCGAGGCCGCCCAGGTCCGCAAGCGGATCGGCCTGACCGGCCAGTACTCGGCGCTGGACGAGAGCCTCACCGGGCGCGCGAACCTGGTCATGGTGGGCCAGCTGTGCCGGCTGTCCAGGAAGCAGGCCAAGCAGCGGGCCGCCGAGCTGCTGGACCGGTTCGACCTGGCCGGCGCGGCGGACCGCGGCGTCAAGACCTACTCGGGCGGCATGCGCCGGCGGCTCGACCTGGCGGCGAGCCTGGTGGCGCGGCCGAGCATCTTGTTCCTGGACGAGCCGACCACCGGCCTGGACCTGCCCAGCCGCCTGGTCACCTGGGACGCCGTGCGGGCGCTGGCTGCGGCCGGGACGACCGTGCTGCTGACCACCCAGCACCTGGACGAGGCCGACCAGCTGGCCGACCGGATCGCGGTCGTCGACCGGGGCCGGGTGATCGCCGAGGGCACGTCGGCGCAGCTGAAGGCCAAGGTGGGCGGCGAGCGGGTGCTGCTGACCGTGGCCCCCCAGGCCGACCTGGCCGCGGCTCGCGAGATCCTCGGCCGGCACGCCGACGGGCTGCCGCACGTCGACCCCGGGCCGCGCACGGTCGAGGCGCCGGTCGCGGGCGGCGCCCGCCGGATGCCCGACATCGTGCGCGAGCTCGACGCGGCCGGCGTGCTGCTGGACGACCTCGCGATCCGTCACCCCTCGCTCGACGACGTGTTCCTGACCCTGACCGGCCGCCTCTCGTCTGAAAACACTGCCGAGAGCGACGCCGACCACGAGAAGGAGGCCGCATGACCACCGCATCCCTGCCCATCACGACCGCCGCGGACGCCGAGCCGGTCCTGAGCCGGTTCTGGTGGGCGCTGAAGAACAGCCTGGTCCTGGCCCGGCGCAGCATCGCCCGGATCGCGCGCGAGCCGGAGCAGCTCATCGACGTGACGATCCAGCCGGTGATCTTCGTGCTGCTGTTCACGTACGTGTTCGGGTCCGCGATCCACCTGGCCGGCGGCGCCAGCTACCACCAGTTCCTGATCAGCGGGATGTTCGGGATGACGATGGCGGGCACCGCCCCGGGCACCGCGGTCGGGCTGACCACCGACATGTCCAGCGGCCTCATCGACCGGTTCCGGTCGCTGCCGATCGCCCGCTCGGCGGTGCTGGCCGGGCGCACCATGTCCGACCTCGCCACCCAGGTGCTCGGGATCGCGGTGCTGGCCGCCACCGGCCTGGCCATCGGCTGGCGGATGCAGAACGGCCTCGGCGACGCGCTGCTCGCTTTCGGCCTGTCGCTGCTGTTCGCGTTCGCGATGACCTGGGCCGGCGCCTGCGCGGGCATGCTGCTGCGCAGCCCCGAGGCCGCGCAGGCCATGGGGTTCGTGCTGTTCCTGCCGCTGGCGTTCGTGTCCAACGCGTTCGTGCCGACCCAGGGCATGCCGGCCTGGCTGCGCACCTTCGCCAACTGGAACCCGATGAGCGCGATCGCCGCGGCGTGCCGGAACCTGTTCGGCGGCAGCGTCCCGATGGACACCACGGCCTGGCCGATGCTGCACCCCGAGCTGGCCGTGATCCTCTGGTCGGTCGGCCTGATCGCCGTGTTCGCTCCGACCGCCGTCTACCTCTACCGGCGCAAGGTCCTGCGCTGACCGGACGGCCGGCGGCTGGTGGGGTGCCCGTGAAAGTTCACCGGTGACCGGCGTGATCAGCCGTGGTTGGTGTAGATCGGCGTGGACGTCGATCCCTGGTCGGAGACGCCGATCGCGACGCACGCGTCCGGCCGGGGGCACTGGATCTGGCCGATGTCCATGAATGAGTCGCCCTGCATCCCGCCAGGCACCTTCGCGGGGACGGCGAAGGTGGCCCGCTGCCACCTGCGGCCGGCGTCGTTGGTGATAGCGACGACCGAGGACCCCTCGTTGTACGTGTTGCCGATCCGCTGCGCGATGAGATCGCTTCCGGCCGCGTAACAGGTCTGCGTGGTCGGGCAGGTCAGGGCGTCGATCATCGGGTAGGGGATCGTATGCGGCAGCGTGCTGGCCGTCCAGGTCGCCCCGCCGTCGGAAGAGAACGCGATCACGGTGTACTGGACGGCGTCTTTCCCCGACGTGAAGCCAACCTGGTTCCCCTCCGTGCCGTTGCGCTCCACGAAGCCGATCATCGCGCAGTGGCTGGCGTCCACGCAGGTGACGTCGGGGAACGCGCCGGGGCCGTAGCCCTTCGGCCAGGCATGCTGCTGCCAGGTCAGTCCGCCGTCATCGGAGGTCAGCAGCACGCCGTGGTCGAGGTCGGGACCCGTCCGGATGTTTCCGTTGTCGTACAGTCCGACCGCCACACAGTGCGAGGCCGTCGGGCAGCTCACGGTCTGGATCGACTCACCGGGGTGGAACCGCACCACGGTGAAGTGCCTCCCGCCGTCGGTAGTGACGACGAAGTGCATGTCGGAGATGAGATCAAAACCCGGGCTCATGAGATTTCCGGAGGCCGACGCCAGTCCCCGGCAGGTCGTCGCGGTGACACAGTCGAGGTTGCTGATCTGCCCCACGTCGGCGGACAGCGGGCTCACGGTCCAGGAGTGACCGCCGCTGGCCGTGCTGAGATATACGGGCTGATGTCCGTAGTACAGCCCGCCTGCCGCGCAGTCCGTCGCAGAAGCGCACGAGAGCGCCGAGGTGAACGTGACGCCGTCCGGTACCGGGAGGACGCTCCAGGTCTGCGCGCCGTCGGTGGAGACGTAGAACGAGTTCATGTCGGCCGGGCCGCTCGGCGACATCGAGCTGTCGCCCTCGACGTAGCAGGTCGCCGCCGTCGGGCAGGTGAGCCACCCCGGCTCCGGGCCCGCCGTGTTCTCCTGCCAGCCCCGGGTGACCAGGTAGCTCATGAGCCGCCAGGCACCGGACGGGGCGCGAACAGAGTGACTGCCGTCCGGCAGCAGCCGAGCCGGCGCCCAGGAGGTGGTCAGGCGACCAGTGAGGGTCGGCGGCCCCGACACGACGTTGACGATCAGCACGGCGGCGGCGGCCACGACGATGGCCGCCACCGTGACGATGGTGACGCGGCCACCCGGCGGCCGCCAGCGGCTCCGGTGTCGCCGCACCGGCCGGCCCGGCGCACCGCTCTCGTCCGCCCGGGCGACGGCGAGCGCCGTGCGGGCGCGGCTCCAGGCCGCGTCGTCCGGTTCCGGGGTGTCCTCCCGGAACCGGCGCAGCAGGTCGATCTCGTCAGGCATGGTCTTGCTCCCGGAACGTCCACTGGTCAAAGTCGAACTCGCCGAGCAGGGCGCGCAGCGCCGCGCGGGCGCGCGAAAGCCGGGACCGCGCGGTGCCCGGCGCGATGCCGAGCGCAGCGGCGATCTCCTCGTGGCTGAGGTCGGCCCACGCGTGCAGCAGCAGCACCTCGCGCTGCTCGCGGTTCAGCGCCGCGAGCGCCCCCGCGATCCGCGGCGCCAGGGTGGCCGCGATCATCCGCTCGTCGGCCGCATCGGCGAACTGGGCCGCGGGCGGCGGCCCGAGCGAGCCGCGCGCTACTCGCGCGTCGAGCTCAAGCAGCTGCTGCTCGTCCCGCCAGTGCCCGCGCACTACGTTGGTGGCGATCCCGTACAGCCAGGACCGCGGCGATCCGCGCTCGGGCTGGTACGCGGCCCGGCGCCGGTAGGCGGTCGCGAATACCTCGGCCGCCAGGTCCTCGGCCAGGGCCTGGCCCACGCGCCGCGCGATGAACCTGTGCACGGGGGCGAAGTGCTCCCGGAACACGGCCTCGAAGTCCTCGAGTGCCGCGGTGGCCCCGGTCGCCTGTTTCCCGCCCACAAGTAAGTATTGACGCGACGGCCAGATTCGTTCCGTCAAGGTCGGCGAGGTGGAGAGGCCGCGGCCCGGGCGATGGGCGCCACGGTGGCGTTCGCGGCCCGGACCAGGTCGGCGGGGGCCAGTTCGATCTCCAGCCCGCGCCGCCCGCCGCTGCAGTAGACCGTCGGGAACTCCAGCGCGGTGGCGTCGACGACCACGCGCAGCCGCCTGCGCTGCCCGAGCGGCGAGATCCCGCCCGTCACGTAACCGGTGGCGCGCTCGGCGGCGGCCGCGTCGGCCATCGCGGCCTTCTTGCCGCCGACCGCCGCGGCCAGCGCCTTGAGGTCAAGCTGCGCCGCGACCGGCACCACGCCCACGGTCAGCGTGCCGTCCACGTCGGCCACGAGGGTCTTGAATACCCGGCCGAACGGGACGCCCAGGACCTCGGCCGCCTCCGCGCCGTAGGAGCCGCGGCGGGGGTCATGGTCGTAGGTGTGCACCGTGTACGCGATGCCCTGCCCGGTCAGCAGCGCGGTCGCCGCCGTGCCTTGTCCAGCCACGCTAGGCCAGCGTAGCCAGGTCACGCTGCATGAGCACGGTGTCGATCCAGCGGCCGTGCTTGTGGCCCACGCCGGTGAGCCGGCCCGCGTGGGCGAAGCCGAACGAGCGGTGCAGGGCGATCGACGCCGCGCTGTCCGCGCCGGCGTCGGCGATGACCGCGACAACCTGCCGCGCGCCCGCCTGCCCGCACCGGGTCAGCAGCTCGCCGAGCAGCCCGCGGCCCAGGCCCTGGCCGGTACGGCCGGTGGCGAGGTAGACCGAGTCCTCGACCGTGTGCCGGTAGGCCGGCTTGCGGCGCCACGGGGCGGCGTAGGCGTACCCGGCCACCTCCCCGTCGGCCCTGGCCACCAGGAACGGCAGGCCCAGGTCGGCCAGGTCGTCCAGCCGCCGGTGCCAGTCGGCGACCGTGGGCGGGGTCTGTTCGAAGGTGACCGCGGTGTTCCATACGTAGTGCGCGAAGATGTCGGCCACCCGCTCCAGGTCGGCGGGCGTGGCCGGGGCGACCACGGGGACCACGGCTACCCCGGCCCGCTGTCGCCCTGGTCGGCGCGCCACCGCCGGTACAGGTCGATAAACTCGTCCTGCACCAGCGCGGGCAGGTCATCGGCCGTGACCGTGCCGGTGAGCTCGATGGTCGCCCGCATCTGGGCCAGGTACTCGGTGCAGTGCGGGCAGCCCGCCAGGTGCGCCTCGAACCGGCGCCGGTCGGCGCGCGGCAGCCTGCCCTCCAGGTAGTCGGTGACCAGCTCGACCGCCTGCTGGCAGACGATCTCCCGGCGGGACCGGAACAGGTTCAGGAGCATGCTCACGCCTCCCCGAACTCGGTCTCGAGGAACTGGCGCAGGCGGCTGCGGCCCCGGTGCAGCAGCACGCGCTGGTTGCCCTCGCTGATCTCCAGCGCGCTGCACACCTCCTCGCTGCTCAGGCCCTCGATGTCGCGCAGCGTGACGACCTCCCGCTGGCGGTCCGGCAGGTCGTCGATCGCCGACCGGAGCCGGCCGGCCAGCTTCGCCGCGTCCAGCCGGCGGTCGGCGTCCTCGACCCACCGCTCCGGCGGAGCCGCCCAGTGGCCGGTGTCGTCGAACCGCGACGGGTCCACCGCCGGTTCTGGATCGCCGACCGGGACGCTGCGCCGTTCCCGTGCCCCCGTGGTCCGGGCCCGGTTCACCAGGATCCGCAGCAGCCAGGTCCGGAACGAGGAGCGTCCCTCGAACCCGCCGAGCCCGCGCAGCACGCCCAGCCACGTGTCCTGGACGACCTCCTCGGCCACGGCCACACTGGGTACATAACCGCAGGCCAGGCGCAGCATGGCGGCATGATGACGCCGGACCAGGACGACGAAGGCCTGCTCGTCGCCTGCGCGCAGGCGGCCGAGCAGTTCCGCGTCCGGGTCCTGATCCACCGCGGCCAGCCTAGGTTCTCCTTCCGGGTGCGGGACGAGGCGTCCCGTTATGGATATCGGTCCTCATCGCGCGCGGCGGCGGGGTGCGGACGTGCCGCCCGCACCCCGCCGCGTGCCGTGGCCGCCCGGCTCAGGCCGCCACGATCCCCTCGCCGCCGATGGCGCCGGCCACGGTCACGTGGCCGACCTCGGTGAGCGAGCCGCCCTGGCCGATGGCGAACTCGTCGACCACGCCGTTCCCTCCGGTCTGCACGTAGAGGAACCGGCCGCCCGGCGTGACCGCGGCGTCCACGGTGCCCGGGTCGGTCGCGGTCTGGCCCAGCAGCGTGAGCGCGCCCCCGGCGCTGGACGCGTAGCCGCTGATCGACGCGCTGCCGGCGTTGGAGGCGAACAGCAGCCCGCCGTCCGGCGCGACCCAGCAGGTGGCGGACTGCCCGGTACCGACCGCGTCGAGCAGGGTCACCGTGCCGTCCGCGCTGAGCGTGAACGTGGACAGGGCGTTGGTGCCCGCGTCCGCGATGACCAGGTGGCCGGCCGGGTCGAAGGTGATCGCGAACGGGACCGTGCCCGGCTCGGAGTTCACCACGGGCTGGCGGGACAGGCGGCCGTCGGGACGCACCCCGAACACGTCGATGTCGTTGCCGTTGTCCTTGGTGGTCACGATCAGCTGCGCGCCGCCCGGGGAGAACGCGACCTGGCCGGGGGTGTTGGTGAACTGCGGGGTCGCGGCCGGGTCCAGGCCGAGCGCCCGGTTCGATCCCGGGATGGGGATCAGCGCCGGCCACGAGGTAGTAACCCTGGACCGAGCCGCCGTTCTCCGCATTGACCACGTAGACCAGGCCCCCGCGCACGGCGACGCTGACCGGGAACGTGCCACCCGAGCCGACGACCTGCCGCAACCGCAGCCGGTCACCGCTGACCGCGAACACCGACACCGTGTTGCTGCCCGCGTTCACCGCGTAGAGCAGCCCGCGGGCCGGGTCGTAGCCCAGGGATCCCTGGGAGGCCAGGTGGTCGACCACCGACCCGGTGAGCTGCCCGCCGAGCCCGCCGGTGTCATAGGTGCCGGCCAGGGTCAGCCGGCCGCGGCCGGCCCGGTCGTAGGCGACGACCTGGTTGCCCGCGAGGTTGTCGGTCTGCACGAAGACGGCGCGGGCGGTAAACGCGCCCTGCGTTGCGGCGCTGGTGGTGGCGGCGCTGGCCGCCACGGCGCCGCCGGCCGCGGCGAGCATCGCGCCGGCGGCCACGGCGGCGCCGAGGCCCGCGGTTACCTTCGCCCCGGCGGAGCCGAGACGAGCCAGGACTCTCATGCGTTTTCCTCCCCTGGACGTATGAGCCATGTACCTCTTAGTCCAGGCAGGAGCCCGCGCGTTACACCCGGCCGGTCAGCAATTCCGGGCCGTTGACCTCTGGCCCTCTCTCACGGGCGGGCGGGGATCTGCTGCACGGACCAGCGGTTGCCGTCCGGGTCGGCGAAGAAGACGAACGACCCCCAGGGAAACTCCTGCACCTCGCTCACCTCGACGCCCCGCGCGGCCAGCTCGTCGCGGGCCTGGCCGATGTCGGGCACCACCAGCTGCAGGCCCGCCACCGAGCCGGGCGCCGGCGCGGAGTCCATGAGCCCCCGGCCCAGGGCGATCGAGCAGGCGGAGCCCGGCGGCGTCAGCTGCACGAAGCGGATCTCGTCGCTCACCGTGTGGTCGTGGTCGGCGTGGAACCCGGCCTGCTCGGTGTAGAAGGCCTTGGCGCGGTCGATGTCCGAGACGGGAACCGCCACCAGCTCGAGCTTCCAGTCCATCTGTCCCTCCGGCATCTTCAGAGCGAAGCGATCTGTTCCAGTATAGCAGAACGGACTACTCCGTTCCGATATATTTTCCAGGCCACTGAGTGCGTATCGTGCCAGGTCAGCGACCGAATGCTGAACCCGCAGACGGAAAATCAGGTGAGCGCGAGGATGCCACCCGGCAGGCTGGTCAGCATGCCAGCGCCGTTCACCCCGGGCCTGGAGCTGGCGGGCGCGTTCTTCGCCGAGGTGGTGCGCCCGCTGCTCGACCAGGCCTACCCACGGCTGCCGTACGCGGCCGCCCTGCTGGGACCCGGCTCGGAGGTCCTCGGCTACGACACGGCCCGCTCCGCCGATCACGACTGGGGCCCGCGCCTGCAGCTGCTCCTGGCCGCGGGCGACGCCGGCCGTCCCGCCGCGGAGATCACCGCGATGCTCGCCGACCGGCTCCCGCCGACGTTCCGCGGCTACCCCACGACGTTCCCCGTGACTAGGGACGGCGTGGCCCGGCACCGGGTCGAGGTCAGCGGGCTGGGCGAGTGGCTGGCCTGGCTGGGGTTCGACCCCCGGCCGCCCGTCACCGTGGCGGACTGGCTGGCGACGCCCACGCAGCGGCTCGCCGAGGTCACCGGCGGGAGGGTGTACCACGACGGTCCCGGTGACCTCAGCGCGGCCCGCGCCCGCCTGTCCTGGTACCCGGACGACGTCTGGCGGTACGTGCTGGCCTGCCAGTGGCAGCGCATCAGCCAGGAAGAAGCCTTCCCCGGCCGCTGCGCCGAGGTCGGGGACGAGCTGGGATCGGCGGTCGTCACCGCCCGGCTCGCCCGCGACCTGATGCGGCTGTGCCTGCTGATGCGCCGCCGCTACCCGCCGTACAGCAAGTGGCTGGGCACCGCCTTCGCCTGGCTTCCCGAGGCCGCCGCGCTCGCGCCCTCGCTCACCGCCGCGGTGGCCGCCACCGGCTGGCCCGACCGCCAGCGGCACCTGACCCGGGCCTACGAGACGGCCGCGGCCTGGCACAACGAGCTCGGCCTCACCCCGCCGCTGGACACCTGCGCCCGCGGCTTCTTCGACCGGCCCTACCAGGTCATCGACGCGGGCCGGTTCACCGAGGCGCTGCGGCAGGCCATCACCGGGCCGGTCCGGGACCTGCCGGTAACCGGTGCCGTCGACCAGTTCATCGACAGCACCGACGCGCTGGGAAACGCCGGCCTGCTGCACGCCGCGGCGGCCGCCGCCACCAGCCAGCCCGCCGCCTGGCCGTGACCGGGCCCGGCCCGGATGGCCCAGCATCCCAGGATCGCAACGGGTTAGCGGACGCCCAGGCCGAGCAGGAGGCCGCCGGCCGCCACCGCGGGCGAGCTGGTGATGAAGATCGGGACCCCGTCCGCCGGCGCGGTGATCGTCTGCAGGGTCTCGGCGCCGTCGAGGGTGCTGATGGTCCCGATCACCTGCCCCTCGGTGACCGCGTCCCCGGGCTTGACCGTGGGCTCCCACCAGCCCGCGTCGGTGCCGGTCATCCACAGGAAGCGGTTGAGCACGACCGGCGGGTCGCCGGCCCCGGCGTGCGGGCTGTCGGCCATGCCCAGCTGCGCGAGCACCCCGTCCAGCCCGCGGACGTGCCGCTGCACGGCCTCCGGCTGCACCAGGCCGCACTCCCCGGACTCGGCGGTGATCGCCGGGATCCCGGCCTCGGCCGCGGCCGAACTGCTGGTCCCGCTGACCGGGCGTTCCGGGCCCGGCACCTGCCGGATCACGTAGGGGAGCCCGTAGGCCGTGGCCAGCTCGCGGGCCCCGGCCTCGGCCGGCCCGGCGTCGTAGAGCGCGAACGGCTCCAGCGCCTCCACCATGTCGCCGCAGTGCGCATCGATGTACGCGTCGGAACCGCTGATGAGCTGGGTGAACGCCGCGTACGCCAGCCGGTCGGCGAGCGTGCCCGCGGGGTCGCCGGGGAAGCAGCGGTTCAGGTTCTTGCCATCGTCGGGAACCACGAAGGGGGTCCGGGCCCGGAACGCCGGCAGGTTCAGCACCGGCACCGCGCGCACCCGGCCGCGCAGGTCGCGCGTTTCCAGGCTGCGGGTCCACCGGCGCACCCCGTCCATCGAGGCGTACTCGCAGCCGTGCACCCCGGCGATCACCGTGAGCAGCGGGCCGTCCTCGCCGCCGGTGATCTCGACCAGCGGGACGTCCAGGCCGGCCAGGTCGATGATCGTGCGGCGGGTCACTGTCGATGCCATGGTCAGGTCTCCTGTCTCGGGCCGGGTTGGCGGTGGGCTAGGTCGCTGGTGGCGCCGCCGGGCCCGCGCCCGGCGCGCGGTCACGGCCGGGCGGCGCGATCAGCAGCTCCGCGGCGGCGGCGGCGCGGAGCAGGGCCAGGTCCCGGCCGCGGCGGCCGGCGAGCTGAAGGCCGGCCGGCAGGCCGGCTGCGCGCACCGGAAGCGAGATGGCCGGGTGGCCGGTCAGGTTGTAGGGCCCGGTGAAGCGGCCCTCGGCGTTGTCGTCACCCGGGCCGAACGGCGGGTCCTGCTCCGGTGCCTGGTACCCGACGGTCGGCCCGGCCAGGACGTCCACGCCCGCCAGGCTGGCCTCGATGGCGGCCGTCAGCTCCTCCCGCCGCCGGAGCGCGCGGGCGAACTGGTCGTCGCCGACCGACCCGCCGTAGGCGAGCAGCGCGCGGGTGCCCTCGGCATACCGGCTCTGGTCCCGGCCGGCGTGCACCAGGTGCGCCTCCCGGGCCACGATCACGGCGAGCGTCTCCTCCCAGGCGGCGAGGTCGTCCAGCCAGGGCGCGGTCAGCTCCCGCACCGGCCAGCCCGCCTCGGCCAGGGCCGAGAGCGCGCCGCTGACCGCGTCGCGCACCTCGGAGGTCACCGACGGGTCGGCCAGCTGGGCGGCCAGGACGCCGACCGTGACGACCGCGGGCCCGGTCGCGCCCGGCCCCGGCGGCGGCCCGGCCGGCTCGTCCGGCCTGTCCAGGGCGGCCAGGTCGGCGAGGTCCGCCGGGTCGACCTCGGAGGCCTCGTCGGCCAGGTCGTCCGGCCCGGCCAGGTCGGCCGGGTGCGCCAGGCCGAGCAGGTCGGCCCGGCTGGCCAGGACGGCCAGCAGCTCCCGGGCGCCGGCCACCGACGCGGTCAGGGTGCCGGCGTGGTCGCAGGTCGGCGAGAGCGGGAAGACCCCCTCGGCCGGCACCAGCCCGTAGCTGGGCTTGAGCCCCACGACGCCGCAGTACGCGGCCGGGATCCGGATCGAGCCGCCGGTGTCGGTGCCGATGGCCAGGTCGCACACGCCCGCGGCGACCAGGGCCGCGGACCCGCCCGACGACCCGCCGGAGGTACGAGAGGGGTCGCGCGGGTTGCGGGTGTCGCCGATCTCCGGGTTGGCGAAGCCCGCCGCGTACTCCAGGCACTGGGCGGTGGCGAACACCTCGGCCCCGGCGGCCCGCAGCCGGCCGACCAGCTCCGCGTCGGCGGCCGCGGGCTCCGGGTCGCTCGCGGGGCTGCCGCAGCGGGTCGGCACCCCGGCTACGGCGATGATGTCCTTGACCGCCACCGGGCGCCCGGCCAGCGGGCCGTCGGGCGCGCGCGACGGCGCCCCGATCACGGTCACCACCGCGTTGAGCGGCCGGCCGAGCCGCTCCAGGCGCTCGTAGGCGGCCAGCAGGTCGAGGTTGGCCCGCTCGCACGTCCGCCGGCCCTGCTCGATCTCGGTGATGAGCTCGACCACCCGGGCCAGCATCGGCCCCTTGAGGCCGCCCAGGTGCGCGGGCACCTCGGTGGGGCGGCGGCGCACCATCAGGTCCCGGTAGATCCCGGAGTGGGTCTTGGCCGAGCGCCGGTTGAACTCGACCAGCGGGGCGAGCGATCCCTCCAGGTCCGCGGGGTCGAACCCGTCGAAGCCCAGCGGGGGGACCGGGGCCTGGTCCAGCACCTCGCGGGCCACGGCGACCAGCAGCGGGCCGTAGGCGGGGTCGGCCAGCCCGTCGGCGATCGACAGGTCGCTGACCGCGATCGCGGCCAGCATCGCCCCGTACGCTTCCTTGCCCCACAGGTAGCCCATGATGTGCTCGGCGGGCTTGGCGTCCGCGATGTCGATGCACAGCGCCCGGACCCGGTCGGAGACCGTGCCGTCGAGCTCGCCGATCACGAACGTCTCCCGGCTGCCGCGCAGCACCACCCCCGGCTCCATCACGTCCGCGCCGAAGTTGACGAACGCCTCCACGACCCGCGACCGCCCGACCGCCTCGGCCAGCTGGTCGGCGTTCAGGCCGTTCTGCAGGGAGACGACGAACCCGTCCCCGTGCACCCGCCCGGCCAGGACGGCGGCGGCCGCCGGCGTGTGCTGCGACTTGACCGCGACCAGCACCGGCCCGTCCAGCCGCGGCGGCAGGTCGCCGGGCAGCACCGCGGGCACGGTCACGGTGAAGTTCTCGATCGGCCCCTCGATCCGCAGGCCCCGGGCGTTGATGGCCGCGACCACGTCCGGGTCGGCGTCGCTGACCAGCACGTCATGGCCGTCACGCACCAGCCCGGCGGCCACGGTGCCGCCGATCGCCCCGCAGCCGAGTACCACGTAGCGCATGACGCAGCTCTCCCTATTTACAACGTGCCGCCTGGCCGTCTAGAACGTTAGCGAAGGCAAAGGTTTGCTCACCTACTGTACTGCGCGCGGCCGATAGGCCACCATGACCCGGGAGGACCAGCCATAACGCCTGTGATAATCGCCAGCGAGCGGGGTGAGGTCGGCCTGGCCGCGGGCATCGGCCTGCTCCGCGCCGGGGCCAGCGCCCTGGACGCGGTCGAGGCCGCGATCCGCGTGGTGGAAGCCGACGAGGACAACCACACGGTCGGCGTCGGCGGGCTGCCGAACCTGCTCGGCCAGGTGGAGCTCGACGCCTCGATCATGGACGGGGCGACCCGGCAGGCGGGCGCGGTGGCCGCGGTCACCGGCTTCCCGCACCCGATCTCGATCGCGCGGGCCGTCTGCGAGCGGCTGCCGCAGCACCTGCTGCTGATCGGCGCGGGCGCGGAGCGCTTCGCCGACGAGGTCGGCATCGAGCGCGGGCCGACGCTGACCGAACGGGCGCGGCAGCGGTGGCGGGACGGCCTGTCCGCCGCCGGGATCGAGGCCGCCGAGGCCAGGCTCGGCCCCGGCGAGCGCGCCTACCGCCAGAAGGTGCTCGAGCGGCTCGCCGCGATGGGGGTGCCGGACGGCCCGTGGGACACGGTCAACGTGCTGGCCCTGGACGCCGCCGGCAACCTGGCGGCCGGCGTGAGCACCAGCGGGTACCCCTGGAAGTACCCGGGCCGGGTCAGCGACTCGGCGATCATCGGCGCGGGCAACTACTGCGACAACGCCGTCGGCGCCGCCGCCTGCACCGGCCGCGGCGAGCTGGCGATCCGCGGCACCACGGCCCGGTCGGTGCTGTACGCGCTCGCGGCCGACGGCGACCCCGCGAAGGCCTGCGCCGAGGCGCTCGCGCAGACGCTGGGCCTGCCCGACGAATTCCGCGCGCCGCTGCAGGCGCTGTGCCTGACCCCGGACGGCCGGCACGGCGGTGCCTCCACCATCCCCGGAGCCACCTACAGCGTGATGACCGCCGAGGACCCGACCTTCCGGATCGAGGAGCGGAGGCAGACATGAAGATCTTCCTGTCCAGCGACATGGAGGGCACCGCGGGCGTCGTCGACTGGGAGCAGTGCGTCGGGGACGGCCCGCAGGCGGCGGCCGGGCGCCGGCTGCTGCTCGACGAGGTCAACGCGGCCATCGAGGGGGCACTGGCCGGCGGCGCCACCGAGATCGTGGTCAACGACTCGCACGCCACCATGCGCAACCTGCCGCCGGAGGCGCTGGCCGGGGAGGCGTCCTACATCTCCGGCAGCCACAAGCCGCTGTACATGATGCAGGGCCTGGACGGCAGCTTCGACGCGGTGCTGTTCGTGTCGTATCACGGCTCGGTGGGCGCGCCGGCCGGGCTGTCGCACACCTACAGCCCCCGGGTGGTCGTGGAGGCCAGGCTCGACGGCGTGGTGACCGGCGAGGCGGGGATCAACGCCCTGGTCGCCGCGCACTACGGGGTGCCCGTCGTGCTGGTGACCGGGGACCGGTGCGCGTGCGAGGAGACCGCCGCGCTGATCCCCGGCGTCCGCGCGGCGGTGGTCAAGGAGCCGGTCAGCCGGCTGGCCGCGCACAGCCTGCACCCGTCCCGCGCCTGCGCGCTGATCCGGGAGGTGGCCGAGCAGGCGGTCGCCGGGGCGGCCACGGCGCAGCCCCCGCCGCTGGCGTCGGCCACGCTCGAGGTCTCGGTGCGGACCACCGACATCGCCGAGGCGGCCAGCTGGGTTCGCGGCGTGGACCGGGCCGGCCCGCGCGAGCTGCGCATCCGCGGCCGTGATGCGCTGGAGACGTACCGTTGCTTCTGCGCCGCGATCCTGCTGACCCGGACGGTCGCGGAGGCGGTGTGAAAACCCGGCCTGCGCCGCCCGGGGCGCGTCGCGGCGGTATCGTCACTAGTGCCGCAACTGCCGCGCCGCGCGGGGCCGCGCCTGCGCCGCTCACGGCGTCACGGTGAGGAGGCGCTGATGGGCGTCGAGAGCTCCGGCGGCCCGGACGGGCACTCCAGCCGGGCCGCGCCGCGCCCCGACGTCCCGCGCCGGGTCTCCCGCCTGGTCGACATCGCCGAGGCGGTCGGGGTGCACGTGTCGACCGTGTCCCGGGTGCTCAACGGCGACCCCGCGCAGTCCATCCGCCCCGAGATCTACGAGCGGATCCTGGACACGGCCCGTCAGCAGGGTTACCGGCCCAACGCGCTGGCCCGGGCGCTCAAGCGCCGCCGCACCGGGGCCTTCGCGTTCGTCGTCCCGCTGCTGCGCAACCCGATCTGGGCCCGGCTGCAGCGGGGCGCGCTGCAGCGGGCCCGGGAGCGCGGCTACGTCGTCATGATCATGGAGGAGCCGACCGAGGACCCCCGGCCGCCCGGCGACTACTGCTACCTGGTCGAGGAGAGCCGCGCCGACGGCCTGCTGCTGGCCACCTCGCTGCGGGTGCCCGGGCACGGCAGCGGGGTGAGCGGCCCCCCGCACGTGTACGTGAACCGCCGCGGGCCCGATCGCGGCCACGACGTGATCATGGACGAGCCCGGCGCGGTCCGGATGTTCCTGGACTACGCGGCCGGCCTCGGCCACCGCCGCTTCGCGCTTCTCGACGGGCCGGCCGAGGTGGACACCGTGTACCGCCGGGTCGGCGCGGCGCGCCGGGCCTGCGCGGCGCGGGGCCTCAGCCTGGCCGTGCGGTACGCCGCGCCGACCGAGGACGGCGGCTGGGACGCCACCACGCGGATGCTGCGCCGCGGGCCGCGCCCCACGGTCTGCGGCGTGGGCAGCCTCAACCAGGTGTTCGGGGTCATGGCGGCGCTGCGAGACGCGGGTGTCGAGGTGCCGGGCGAGATGTCCGTGGTGAGCTTCGACGAAGACGAGTGCCTGGCTTACCTCGAGGTCCCGGTGACCAGCGTGAGCATGCCGCTGCCCGAGCTCGGCGGCGCGGCCGTGGACGCGCTGATCACCCGCGTCGAGGGAGCGCCGGCGGGCGACGTGGTGGTCCGCGAGCCGATGAAGCTGCTCAAGCGCGCATCGGTCGCCCCGCCGCCCCGTCCCGCGCCCTGAGGGAAGTCAGCCGCCGCCGAGCACCGCGGGAAGCTCCGACCGGGCCAGGACCCCTGGTGCGTGCGGGCCTCGGTCTTGCGGCGCGCCTTCCGGGCCAGCCTGGTCTACCTCATCGCCGTCGAGCTCACGCTCGCCGCGCTGGTCCAGCTGCTGCCGCGAGACCCGACCGACGCCGGCATATGACCAGGTCAGAGGGGGGACGCACGGAGGGTAAGGCGGGGCCAGGCCGGCTAAGGAGGCCCCGGCCGGCAAGATAGGGCAGTTGCCCGATGCGCCGGGCAGGGTCTTACGGCGAACCTCGACAGTGCCGGGTCAGGACGGCCCGGCAACGAGGAGGACCGGATGTACGCGAACATGTTCCAGGCTCTGGGCGAGTCCCGGATCAGGGAATGGCATGAGCAAGCGGCCCAGGACCGGCTGATCAAGCAGGCTCGCCGGGCCCGGCGCGAGGCGGCGTCCGCCGCCCGGCTGCCGCGGCTGCGGCCCGGGTTCCGGCGGCCGGCGCCGGTGTCCGCGGCCCCGGCCGACGAGCAGGCCGGCGTCGCGGCCGACCGCCAGCCCGCGGGCTCCCGGGCCGCATGAGATGAGCGGCACGGGCGGCGTGCAGGACCGGGCCGCGGCACCGGGCGGCGGCTGGCCGCCGGGCGGTGCCGCGGCCTGGCATCCTGGGGTCATGGCCGCGCGCAGCACCAGCCCCGTCCTGGTCGGGCGGGCGGGCGAGCTGGCCGTGCTGGACGCCGCGCTCGCCCCGGCCCGCCGGGACGGCCGGTCGGTGGTCCTGGTCGGCGGCGAGGCAGGCGTGGGCAAGTCCCGGCTGGTGCGCGAGTTCACGCTGCGCGCGCAGGCGGCGGGGGCCCGCGTGCTGGCCGGCGGCTGCGTGGAACTCGGCACCGACGGCCTGCCGTTCGCGCCGTTCACCGCGGTGCTGCGCGAGCTGGTCCGCGACCTGGGCGCCGACGGCGTGGCCGGGCTGCTGCCCGGCGTTACCCGCGACTTCGCCCGGCTGCTGCCGGAGTTCGGCGCCGCGGACAGCGACGCCGACGACATCGTGGCCAGGGCGCGGCTGTTCGAGCAGGTGCTCGGGCTGCTGGAGCGCCTGGCCGACGACGGGCCCGTCGTGCTGGTCATCGAGGACGCGCACTGGGCGGACCGGTCGACCAGGGACCTGCTGGCGTTCCTGGTCGGCCGGCAGCAGGTCCTGGACGGCGTCCTGATCATCGTGACGTACCGGTCCGACGAGCTGCACCGCACCCACCCGCTGCGCCCGCTGCTGGCCGAGCTCGGCCGGCTCGGCTGGGTGGAGCGGATGGACCTGCCCCGGCTGGACCGGCGGCACGCCGACGAGCTGGTGGCCCGCATCCTCGGCCGCGAGCCCGAGCCGTCGCTCGCGGACCAGGTGTACCTGCGCGCCGAGGGCAATCCGCTGTTCGTGGAGGAACTGCTGTGCGACTGCGCGGGCGGCGTCAACGCGATGCTGCCCGAGTCCCTGCGCGACCTGCTGCTGATCGCGGTGCAGCGGCTGCCCGACGAGACCCAGGAGGTGCTCCGGGCGGCCAGCGCGGGCGGGCAGCGTAACGGGCACGCGCTGCTCGTGGCGGTCACCGGGCTGCCCGACGACGCGCTGTCCCGCGCGCTGCGGCCCGCGGTGGAGGCCAACGTGCTGACCGCCGACGCCGACGGGTACGCGTTCCGGCACGGCCTGATCCGCGAGGCCGTCCTCGATGACCTGCTGCCCGGCGACCATACCCGGCTGCACACGCGGTTCGCCGAGGCCCTGGCGGCCGACCCCGGGCTGGTCCCTCCGGGCCGGGCGGTGCTCGAGCAGGCCCACCACTGGTACGCCGCGCACGACACCGTGGAAGCCATGGTCAGCAGCTGGCGGGCGGCCGCGGAGGCCGGCCGCGCCCTGGCGCCCGCCGAACAGCTCACCCTGCTGGCCCGGGTGCTCGAGCTGTGGGACAAGGTGCGGGACGCCGAGCAGCGGATCGGCGTCAGTCACCTGAGCGTGCTTGAGCACGCCGCTACGGTCGCGGGCGCGGCCGCGGAGAACGAGCGCGGGGTGGCGTTCGCCTCCGCCGCGCTGGATGAGCTGGACCAGGCCGCCGAGCCGGTCCGGGCGGCCCGGCTGCTGCAGACGCGGGCCCACCTGCGCAAGCACACCGCCAAGGGCGACCTGCAGGCCGACCTGCAGGCGGCGCTGGACCTGGTGCCGCCGGGCGTCGCGGACTCCGCGCGAGCCCAGGTGCTGCTCACCATGGTCAAGCACGTCTGGCCGCCGCGCGCGCCGCAGGCGTCCGCGGCCGTCGATGAGGCCCTGGGGCTGGCCCGGCAGGCCGGCGACGGCGCCACCGAGGCCATGGCGTTGATCGAGCTCGCGATGATCCAGGCCCGGGCCGGCGATGAGCCAACCGCGCTGGAGACGCTCGGCCTGGCGCGTGCGGTCGCCGGGCGGGCGGGCGCCTACGAGCCCCTGCTCCAGGCGGTGATCAACGAGTCCCACCTGCTGGAAGGCAGGGGGGAGCACGAGCGGGCCGCGGAGGTGGCGCGGGCCGGGATCGCCCGGGCCGAGGGCTACGGCCTGGCCCGGTCGTCGGGAACGTTCCTGGCCATCAACGTGGCCGAGCCGCTGGTCTCGGTCGGCCGCTGGGACGAGGCCGCCGAGGTCATTCAGCATGCGCTGGCGCTGTCCCCGGCCCGGCACATCCGGGCCGCGCTGCAACAGCTGGCGGGCGAGATCGCGCTGCGGCGGGGCGACCTGGCCGCCGCGGCGGAATCGGCCGCGGCCGGGTGGACCGCGCTGGGCGCCCTGGGCGCGGCCGACTGCGGACCCGACGGCCCGTACTCCGGGCAGTACCGCATACCGCTGGTCCGGCTGAACCTTGAGCTGCGGCTGGCCGAGGGCAGGCCAGCCGACGCGCTGACCGTCACGGACGCCGCCGGCGGCCTCGACCTGGCCGATGACCCCCGGTACGCGTGGCCGCTGCTGGCCGCCGCGGCCCGCGCGGTCACCACGATCACGCGGTCCGGCCGCGGCGATGGCGCGCTGGCCGCCCGGGTCGCGGACCTGCTCGCCCGGCTGAGCACGCTCGCCGGGCACCTGTCGGTGCTCGGCCCGGTTCAGGAGGCGGGGCGCCTGGCGTTCCGCGCCGAGGCCCTCCGCGCGCGGGCCGCGGGCCAGGCCAGCGGGGCGGCGGCCCGGGACATGCGGGCCGCGTTCGACACCGCCGTAGCGGCCTGGGAGCGTATCGGCCAGCCCTATCCGCAGGCTGTGGGGCTGCTGGCCGGCGCGGAGGCAGCCCTGGCCGGCGGCGACCGCGACGGCGCCGCCAGGCGGCTGCGCCGCGCGGCGGAACTGGCGGACGGCCTGGGCGCCCGGCCGCTGGCCGATGAGATCGGGGCGCTGGCCCGCAGCGCGAGGATCCGGCTGGCCGGCGACCAGGCCCGGCTGAGCACGGTCCCGGCCGCGCCGCTGGGCCTGACCGCCCGGGAGTTCGAGGTGCTGCGCCTGGTCGCCGACGGCCGGTCCAACCCGGAGATCGCCGCCCGGCTGTTCATCTCGGCCAAGACCGCCAGCGTCCACGTGTCGAACATCCTGGCCAAGGTCGGCGTGGCCAGCCGCGGCGAGGCGGCGGCCGCGGCGCACCGGCTGCGCCTGTTCGACCCGGCCGGGGTGCCGTAGGCGGGAGCCCAGGCCAGGCCGTGGCCTGCCCAGGCCGGAGCCGCCGGCCCGTTGCGGAACGTTGTTGTCCCGGGTATCCATGGGCCACAGTTGGCTTGTGGACAACGAACCTTCTTCATCCTCCCCAGGACTGCCCACACACTCTGGGCCCGATGTCCACGGATGAACAGGGTTCGATACCGAGGCCGGGAGGCTGAGATGAGCGATCCGCAGGTGTTGTCGTTCCGGCCGGAGGCCGGCCAGTACGCGTGGACGTTCGGCGGCGCCGCGCCGGTGGCGCGGATCAGGCCGGGCACGGTGCTCGAGCTGTGGACCGAGGACTGCTTCGCCGGCCGGGTGCGCGGCAAGGACGACCTGGTCTCGGTGGTCTGCGAGTTCCCGTTCCTGAACCCGCAGACCGGTCCGTTCTACGTCGAGGGCGCGGAACCCGGCGACACCCTGGCCGTCCACTTCGTGTCGATCGAGCCGAGCCGGGACTGGGCCGCGTCGACCACGGTCCCGCTGTTCGGGGCGCTGACCTCCACCCATCTCACCGCCACGCTGCAGGACCCGCTGCCCGAGATCGTGTGGATCTGGGAGCTCGACCGCGGCCGGCGCCTGTGCCGGTTCTCCGCCCGGGACAGCGAGTTCACCGCCGACCTGCCGATGAGCCCGATGCACGGGACGATCGGGGTGGCGCCCGCCAACCTCGAGGTGCGCTCGGCGCTGGTGCCCGACGCGTTCGGCGGGAACATGGACACGCCGGAAATGCGCGCGGGCGTCACGTGCTATCTCGGCGTGAACGTCGAAGGCGCGCTGCTGTCGATCGGCGACGGGCACGCCCGCCAGGGCGAGGGCGAGACCTGCGGTGTCGCGGTGGAGTGCGCCATGAACACCGTGCTGGCCGTGGAACTGCTCAAGGGCCTGGCCACGCCGTGGCCCCGGATCGAGTCCGACACGCACATCATGTCCGCGGGCTCGGCCCGGCCGCTGGAGGACGCGTTCCGGATCGCCCAGGCCGACCTGGTGCACTGGGTGGCGCAGGACTGCGGGCTCTCGGTCCTCGACTCCTACCAGTTCATCACCCAGGCGGTGGAGGCGCCGCTGGCGAACGTGTGCGACACCAACTACACCTCGGTCGCCAAGCTGCGCAAGGACTGGCTGCCCGGCGGCGGCGCCACCATGCGCGGCGCGCACGAGCAGCTCAAGGAGCTGGTCCGCGGCCACCGCGGCTGACCCCGGCCGAGTGCGCCCGGGCCGGCTACCGGCCAGAAATCTTGAAAACCCGTATCTGGGGCCCGCCGGGCCGCTCTACTCCCCGGGGCCCAGCACGGGGACCTGGGCCCTGCTGACGTCGCTGGACGCCAGGCGGGGACAGGGCGGCCGTGCCAGCCCGGCCGCCCTGTCCCTGATCGCCTAGGCTGGCCTGATGCAGCGGACGGAGCAGGACCAGCCTGCCTTCTGGAACGGCTTTGCCAACATGGCCAGCCTCGCCGGCCACGCGGTCACGATCGAGCGGGGCGAGGGCGTCACGGTCTTCGATACGGCCGGGCGCCCGTACCTGGACGCGATCGCCAGCCTCTGGTACAGCAACGTCGGGCACGGGCGGGCCGAGCTGGCCGAGGCCGCCACGGCCCAGATGGCCCGGCTCGCCGCGTACCAGACGTTCGAGCCGTTCGCGAACCCGCCGGCCGAGGCGCTGGCCCGGCGGGTGGCTGACATCGCGCCGGTCACCGGGGCCAAGGTGTTCTTCACCCCCGGCGGGGGATCCGACGCCGTGGACACCGCGGGCAAGCTCGCGCGGGCCTACTGGCGCGCGGTCGGCCGGCCCGGCAAGCAGGTGATCGTCTCCCGCTCGCACGCCTACCACGGGATGAACGCCTACGGGACGACGCTGGGCGGCATCCCGGCCAACACCGAGCCGTTCGGCGAGCTGGTGACCCGGGTCGAGCACGTGCCGTGGGACGACGCGGCCGCGCTGGAGAAGCTCATCGGGGAGCTGGGCGCCGACCGGGTCGCCGCGTTCTTCTGCGAGCCGGTCGTCGGCGCCGGGGGCGTGTACCCGCCGCCGGAGGGTTACCTGGAGCAGGCACGGGACATCTGCCGCCGTCACGAGGTGCTGTTCGTGGCCGACGAGGTGATCACCGGCTTCGGCGGCTCGGCGCCTGGTTCGGCAGCGGGCGGTTCGCGCTCGATCCCGACATGATCACCACGGCGAAGGGGCTGACGTCGGGTTACCTGCCGCTCGGCGCGCTGATCGTAAGCGGCCGGGTGGCCGAGCCGTTCTGGCGCCCGGGGTCGGCCGAGGTTTTCCGGCACGGCTACACCTACTCCGCGCATCCCACCGCGTGCGCGGTCGGCCTGGCCAACCTCGACCTCATCGAGCGGGAGCGGCTGATCGAGCGGGTCGCCGAGCTCGAGCCGGTCCTGGCGGACACCCTCAAGCCGCTCGCCGGCCATGAGCTGGTCGGCGAGGTGCGGGCCGGCACCGGCCTGCTCGCCGCGGTGGAGATCGCGCCGCAGGCCCGCGCCGAGGACCCGGGCCTGGGCCCGCGCCTGGTGACCGGGATCCGCGAGCGCGGCGTGATCACCCGGCTGCTGCGCGGCGTGGCGCTGCAGGTCTCCCCGCCGTTCGTGATCACCCCGGCGCAGATCCAGCAGATCGCCGAGACCTTCGCCGCCGCGCTGGACGCCGCGGCCCGCGGCTGAGCCGGGCTGCCTACGCTGAGGGCGTGCAGGTCGAAGAGTTCCTGAAGCTGCCGCTGGTCGCGAGGGTGGCGGTGGCCGGCCCGGCGGGGCCGACCGTCCGGCCGGTCTGGTTCCTGTACGAGGACGGCACGTTCTGGTGGCTGACCGGGTCGTCCTACTCGCGCCTGGGGGAGCTGCTGGCGGCGGACGCCCGGGTATCGCTGGTGGTCGATTCCTGCGACCTGCGCACCGGACAGGTCCTGGCCGTCACGGCCACGGGCGTCGCGACCGTGCACCCGTTCGACGCCGGGCTGACGACCCGGAAGCTCACCAAGTACCTCGGCCCGGACGTCGAGCACTGGCCCGCCATGTTCCGCGGCGCGTTCGACGACCCGACCACCCGGCTGGTGGCGCTGAGGCCGCGGCACCCGCTGCGGCTGCGCGACATGTCCTACCCGCCGCCGCCACGGGCGCCGTCGTCCGCAACCTCCACGTCACGGCAGGCCAGCCCGCCGGAAACTACCAGCTAGCGGCCCAACGACTAAATGGCCGGCGCTCTAGCGCGGGTCGGGACGGTCGACGTTGAAGTGCCGGACCGTCGACGCGATCCAGGTGTCGTCCTGGTGGACCAGGTTGAACTGGCTGATCACCCGCTGCCCGCCTTCGAAATCGCCGTAGAGCAGGTCGACCACGAGCTGGTCACCGGCCCCGACCGCCGCGGTGACGGCCTTGAACCCGTCCGCGTCCGGATCGCGGAACGCGCCCTCCCAGAACCCGGTGTCGCCCGGCCCCACGTAGATGTCCATGCGCTGGGCGGTGAACTCCTCAACGGGCGGGTGAACCCGCTCGTATTGCGGGCCGACGTCCAGATGCCACCCGTGCAGCAGGGCCACGCCGGTGCCGATGTTCCGGATCGAGATGGCCAGGTACACCGCGCCGTCGGTGACCTTGATCCCGGCGCGGCCGCCGAGGACGTCGAGGTACTCTCCTTCCCTGAATTCCACCCGCAGCTTCGGGTCCTGCGGCCGCGAGTTCATCAGCAGCGGGCGGCGCCCCGCGAGCAGCGACTGCTCGGCGACGCGGGCGGCGCGCTCGGAGATGCGGGTGGCGCGGTTTCCCTGGCGGACCGACACGAACGTGGCCACGGCCAGCACGAGGGTGCCGCCCGCGGTCGCCACCGTGGCGATTGTGGCCCAGTTCGTCATCCGCCGCAGCCTAACCCGGCCTGTTTACCGGCGATAGGACGTTTATCAGCGGTAGAAGGGGACGGGATGGGCCGCGGCCGCCGCGGCCTGGTAGGCGCGCAGGTCATCGGGCTCAGCCTGGGCCGCGAGATCCGCGGTCACGGCGTCGCGGTACCGGCTGACCTCCAGGCTGGCCCGCGCCTCGTCCCAGCCCAGCTCGCCCGCCATCAGCGCGGCGGCGCGCGGCGCGGCGGCCAGCCCCCGGTCACGGACCTCGATGGCCGTGCGCGTCCGCCGGGCGAGCGCGTCGTCCAGGCGCACGGCGCCCTCGTGCGTGCACGCGTAGACGATCTCGGCGGCAAGGTAGCCGCCGGCCCCCTCGACCGGCTGCCCCAGCTCCGGGCGCGCGCGGACCAGCCCGAGCAGGTCGTCGACGGCCGAGCCGTAACGGCCGAGCAGCCGCTCGACCTGGGCCACGGGCAGGCCGCTCGCCGCCGCGAGCCGCTGCCGCCCCGCCCAGCGCTCGCCGAACCCGGCCGCGCCGACGAGCGGGAGCCCGCCGGTCCGCGACGGCGGCACCGCCCCCGGCAGATCGGCGGCGGCCGCGTCGATGAGGTCGCGGGCCATCACCCGGTAGGTCGTGTACTTGCCGCCGGCGATCGCGGTGAGCCCGGGCCGGACCGGGCTGACCGTGTGCTCGCGGCTGAGCCGGGTGGTGTCCGCGGCGCCGCGCGCCGCCACCAGCGGCCGCAGGCCGGCGAAGACGCCCTCGATGTCGGCGTCGCCGAGCGGCGCTCGCAGCATCTGGTTGGCCTTGGCCAGCAGGTAGTCGATGTCCGCGCGGCTCGCCACCGGCCGGCCGGGTCGTGCCGCCACTCGGTGTCGGTGTCGCCGATGAGCCAGTGATCGCCCCACGGGATCACGAACAGGACGCTCTTCTCGGTCCGGGTGAGCAGCCCGGTGTCCATCCGGATGCTGGTCCGCGGGACCACGATGTGCACGCCCTTGGACGGCCGGACCTGCAGCTCGCCGCCGGGGCCGGCCCCGTCCCCCGGCCGCGGCGTCCAGGCTGGTCCAGGCGCCGGTCGCGAGCACGACGTGCCGGGCGCCGATGGCCAGGTCCGCCCCGGTGAGCAGGTCACGGGCGGTGACGCCGGCGACCCGGCCGGCCTGCGTGCGCAGCCCGTCCATCCGGACGTTGGTGGCGAGCGCCGCCCCCTGGCCCGCGGCGGTGCGGGCCAGGCAGGCCACCATCCGGGCGTCGTCTTCCTGCGCGTCGTAGAACCGGACCGCGCCGGTCAGGGCGTCCGCCCGCAGCGCCGGGGCGAGCCGCAGGGCCTGCGCCCGGGACAGGTGCCGGGCCCGCGGCACGGCCCGCCGCCCGCCGAGGCTGTCGTACAGCAGCAGCCCGGCGCCCACGTACGGCCGTTCCCAGCCGCGGTGCGTGAGCGGCCAGAGGAACGGGACCGGCCGGACCAGGTGCGGGGCCAGTTCGGTCAGCAGCAGCCTGCGTTCCCGCAGGGCCTCGCGGACCAGCCCGAAGTCGAGCATCTCCAGGTAGCGCAGGCCGCCGTGGATGAGCTTGCTGGACTTGCTCGACGCGCCCGCGGCGTAGTCGCGTGCCTCGATGAGCGCCACCGACAGGCCCCGGGACGCCGCGTCCAGCGCGGCGCCGGTCCCGGTCACGCCGCCGCCGACGACCAGGATGTCGAACACCTCGCCGGCCATCCGCCGCACCGACCGCTGGCGGTGAGCCGGGCTCAGCGCGGTCGGGTCCGGGGGCGCGGCGGTCATGGCGGGCTGCCGTGGGCCAGGGACCGGGACAGCACCGCCTGCCAGGCCTGCCGGACCGCGGCCCGGTCGCCGGCGGGCAGCGCGGGGCGGATCACCGCGTCGGCCCGGAACGGGATGGCCTCGAGCGCGGCCGCGTCCCACAGGCCGGTGCCCAGGCCGGCCAGGGCGCCCGCTCCCAGCGCGGTGACCTCGCCGGTGGCCGGGCGCTCCAGCACGGTTCCGGTCAGGTCGGCGATGGCCTGCAGCAGCGAGTCGTTGCGGCTCATGCCCCCGTCGACGCGGATCGCCCGCAACGGCCCGGCGATGCCCCGCCCGACCGCGTCGATCGCGTCGGCGACCTGGTACGCGACGCCCAGCAGCGCGGCCTCGGCCACGTCGGCCGGCGTGGT
The DNA here is from genome assembly GCA_963795055.1 of uncultured Actinomycetota bacterium. GTDB lineage: Bacteria > Actinomycetota > Actinomycetes > Streptosporangiales > Streptosporangiaceae > JASHPR01. Next base: position 179,474 of record CAWCGJ010000001.1, on the reverse strand, counting down.
CGCGGCGGTGAGGCCGACGAGGTCCGCCCGGGGGGCCGCCCCCCAGCGCGGCGTGCCCAGGCCGAACAACGCGGGAACGCACCAGGTCCCCCCGGCCGGGCCGCGCCGGGCGGCGTCGCGCAGGGCGCCGTCCCGGATGACCGGCCAGCCGCCGTCGGCGAGCACGCCGAGCTGGCGCAGCCAGGTGGTGACGGCGCCGGCGTTGGGCACGAAGCCCTCCAGCGCGTAGGCGGGATCGCCGTCCAGCCGCCAGGCGCAGCTGGCGACCACCCCGTCCGGCACCCGCGCGGGCGGTGCGTTGCCCGCGTGACACCAGAGGAAGGCACCGGTGCCCAGGGTCAGCTTGGCCATCCCGGCGCTCCAGCAGCGCTGGCCGTACAGGGCGGCTTGCTGGTCGCCGATGCTCGCCCCGATCACCGCGCGCCCGCCGCAGGCGCGCGGGTCGGTCACCGCCAGCCGCCCGGCCGTGCCGGTCACCGGCGGGAGCATCGCGGCCGGGATGCCGAACAGGTCGAGCAGGGCCGGGTCCCAGGCCGACGCGGCCAGGTTGAACAGCATGGTCCGGGCGGCCATCGACGGCTCGGTGACGTGGGTGCCGCCGCTGAGGTTCCAGGTCAGCCAGGAGTTGACGTCGCCGAACAGCAGGTCCCCCGCGGCAGCCCGGCGGCGGGCGCCGGGGACCGAGCCGAGCAGCCAGGAGAGCTTGGCCGCGCTGAACGCGGGCTGCAGCGGCAGCCCGGTGCGCTCGCGGATCCCGGCCTCGTGGCCGGCTTCGCGGAGTTCGTCGCACAGGCCGGCCGCCCGGCTGTCCCGCCAGCTGATGGCGGGGTAGACGGGCAGGCCCGACCCGCGTTCCCAGACCACGAACGTCTCGGTCTGCGCGGCCAGGCCGATCCCGGCGATGTCGGCCCAGCTTGCGCCGGCCTGGCCGATCGCGTCGGCGACCGCGCCGAGCACGCTGCCCAGGAGCTCATCCGCGTCGTGTTCCACCCAGCCAGGCCGCGGGAACGAGCTGGCCACCGGGCGGCTGGCCAGCGCCAGCGGGCGCAGCCCCCGGTCCAGGGCGACGCACCGGCTCGATGAGCTGCCCTGGTCGACGGCCAGGACGATGCTGTGCCGCCCACTCGCCTCCGGGACGCCTTTGAGGCGCCTCCTTCCCTCGTCGCTCGGTCGCAAGCTCCCTCGCTCCTCAGTCCAGGCGGCGCCGCGCCCCTCCGGCTCGCTCATCCCCCACCGGTCCGGTCACTCGGGGGCCGGGGGCGCCGGGGCCGGCCCGGCGGCGGCGCGGAGCACCTCGGTCACCTGCCCGGCGATCGACGGCGCGCCGGGCAGCCGGCCCTCGAAGATCGCGCCGCCGATCGTGAACCCCCACGCCCCGGCGCCGTCCAGCGTCTCGATCTGGGCCGTGCTCGCCACCGACCCGGCCGCGATCACCGGGCCGCTGGCGGCCAGGACCACCGCCCGGGTCAGCTCGGCCGGGTCGGCGCTCTGGTGCCGGTAGGCCAGCAGGTCGAGGCCGAACACGCCGTCCAGCCCCGTGATCCGGCGCGCGCTCTCGGCGATCTGCCCGATCTCGCCCTGCAGGATGCTCGGGTGGCCGACCACCGTGCCCGGGAAGGGGCAGTACCGGGGCAGGCCGTCCGGCCACGGGCTGCCGGCCAGCACCCGGAGCCCGTCCTCGGGGTGGGTCCCGCCGAGCAGCCAGTCGACGCCGATCTCGGCCGCCGCCGCAACCGACCTGAGCTCCTCCTCCCGGGTGGTCGACACCACCTCGAGCATGACCTCCAGGCCGTCGGCGTGGGCCCGGTCGCAGACCTCGCGGAGTTCCGCCACCGGCACCCCGATGTCCTTGAAGCCGACGTAGCGCAGGCCGCACTCCCGGACCTGCTGGTAGACGCCGGCCGGGTCGGGCACGGTCTGGTCGTGGTGGGTCAGCATGAAGACGAACTCGATCACCGGGGGCTCCCCTCGGTCGGGCCGCTCGGGCGGGAGTCGGGCAGCAGCGCGGCGATGCCGTCGATGACGTAGTCGGGGCGCTGCGGCGAGCTGGGCACCTCATCGGCGGCGGTGGCGCCGGACAGCACCAGCACGCTGGTCATCCCCAGCGAGCGGGCCAGCGCGACATCGGTCGAGATGCGGTCACCGACGACGGCCGCGTCGCGGGCCGGAACGGCCAGCCTGCGCAGCAACTCGGCCGCCATGTGCTCGCCGGGCTTGCCCAGGACGGCCTCGGCGCGCGCCCCGGTGCACGCCTCCACGGCCGCCAGCATCGCCGCGCAGTCCGGGAGCCCGCCGTCCGGGGTCGGGCAGAACGGGTCGGGGTTGGTGGCCACGATCCTCGCGCCGAAAAGGCGGACCGCGCGGTAGGCGGCCAGCAGCTTGGCGTAGCTGAACGTGCGGTCGAACGAGACCACCACCACGCCCGCCGCGGCCGGCTCGGCGGTGACCGTGATCCCCGCCGCGGCCAGGGTCTGGTCGACGAGCGGCTCGGCGACCGTGAGGACCGCGCGCCCGGGATGCCGCTGCGCCAGGTAGGCGGTCAGCACGCCGAGCGGGGTCACCACGTCGCCGGGGCCCGCCGGGACGCCGAGGCCGGCCAGGCGCTGCGCGTAGCTGTCCGGGCTGCGCAGCGGGTTGTTGGTCAGGAAGACCACCCGCGAGCCCGCGCCGCGGATCCGGGCGATCGTCTCCGCGGCCCCCGGCAGCAGCGCGCCGCCCAGGTAGACGGTCCCGTCGAGGTCCAGGGCGTAGCCGCGGAAAACTGTGCTTATCGGTTCGCTCGCCTCCGGGCCCCCGCCCACCGCCCCGTCCCCCTCCACTGGCGTTCCCTGCCCTCGTCGCCGTGCGCTCGTGCCTCGCTTCGGCTCCTCAGTCCAGGCAACGCGGCGCCCCTCCGGCTCGCTCACTGGAGCACGTCCTCGATGTCCGCGTCGTCCCAGGCGCCGAGGAGCATCGCGAGGTCCGCCACGCAGAACCGCTGCCGCTGCAGCGCGCAGTTGGCCACGGCCCAGCGCGCGGTCGCGTCGTCCACCGGCTCGGCCAGGTCGCAGAACCGGGCCGGCAGGCCGGCCGACCGCAGCGCGCCCGCGACCGCGGCGGGGTCGAGCAGCAGGCCGTCCAGCACGTCACGGTGCGCCGTCCAGGACGCTCGCAACGCCGCCAGCGGATCCCCGGGATCGCCGGAGCCGAGCCGCCGCAGCTTCCTGGCGTAGTCGGCAAAGCACTCGGCGGCCATGGCCCCGCCCGGGTCGATGGCCGCGAAGGCCCGGCCGATGCGCTCCCGGACGGCGTCGGGATCCGGGAGCCTGGCCGCGCGGTCCAGCCCGCCGTCGGCCACCAGGCGCAGCACCCGGGCCCAGGTCCGCGCGGCGACGATGCTCGCGACCCCCACCTGCGTGCCGTGGAAGCTGGCCGGCTCCCCGCGGGCGGTCGCGGCCATCTCCAGCAGGTGGCTGATCGCGTGCTCCATCCCGGAGGCCGGCGCGGTGGTGCCGGCCACGCCCATCGCGATGCCGCTGAGGGTGAGCAGGCCGGCCAGCTCGGCGAGGGGCCCGGGGCGCGCGGCCGGCGGGGCGCCGGGGGCGGCGTCCGCGCCCAGGCCGGCCGCGAGGGCCAGCAGCTGCGGGCCGCGGGACCGGACCAGCCCGGCGACGGCAGGGTGATAGGGCGGGTCCCCGGGATGAGCGGACGGGCCGTGGCCGTCGCCGGGATCCGGGCCGGGCGGAGTCGGCCTGAGCACGGCCGAGGCCAGGTACCAGTCCGCGTTCGCGGTGAACATGGCCATCAGGTCACCCACGCCGGCCCGGTTCAGGTCTGGCGGGGCGTCCCGTAGCACGTCCGGGTCGATGATCAGGGCGTCCGGCCAGCGGGACGCCGTGGTGCGCTTGACGCCGCGGCGCAGCAGCACCGAGAACGGATCGGCGTAACCGTTGACGCTGGTGGCCGTCTGCACCGCGACCAGCGGCGTGCCGCCGGGTGCCGCCGCCTTGCCGATGTCGGTGACCGTGCCCGACCCGACGGTGACGACGCAGTCGGCGGCGGCCGCGGCCGCCGCCGCGGCGGCGACCGTCGGCTCGTCGGCATGCACGAGGCCGCCCGCGGGCGCGGCCGGCCCGACGACCACCCACCGGACGGTGAAGCTGGCGCCCAGGGCGGCCTCGACCACGGCCCGCAGGTCCCGGCCGCCGGCCGACATCGGCGTGGCCGCGGCGAGCACCACGACCTCGCCGCCGGGCCTGCCAGGCCGGCGGCCACCTCGGCGAGACCGTCCACCGCGCCCGCCCCGGTCACCACCTGGCCCAGGCCGAGCGGGCTCAGCCGCGAGCCGCCCGGGGCGCCGGCCAGCTCGCGGCGCAGCGCGCCGATGTCGACCCAGGCGGCGTCGGGCCCGCCGTCGCTGAGCCCGCCGGCGCCGGCGCCGCCCTCGCCGCCGGACGTCATGCCAGAGCTCCTTCCACGCCGTCGTAGAGCGCGCGGTACTGCGCGTACCGCTCCTCGTAGACGGCCCGTGCCCGCTCGTCGGGCTCGTAGCCGCCGGCGGACGGCGTCACGGTCCGCGCCACCGCGTCGGCCGCGTCGCGGAACGTCCCGGCGGCCAGGCCGGCCAGGATCGCCGCGCCGAGCGCGGTCGGCTCGTCGGCCAGGACGGGGCGCACGGTCCGGCCGGTGACATCGGCCTTGATCTGCAGCCACAGCTCGCTGCGGGCGCCCCCGCCGACGATGCGGATCTCCTCCCCGGTCAGGCCGAGGGCGTCCAGCCGCCCGAGCACGTCGCGCAGCGCGAACGAGCAGCCTTCCACCACGGCGCGGGCCAGGTGGCTGCGGTCGTGGTTCATGGACAGGCCGGCAAAGCTCCCGCGCATCCGGTCGTTCCACCTCGGCACGGTCGCGCCGGACAGGGCGGGCACGAACAGCACGCCGTCGGAGCCGGCCGGCGCCCGGGCGGCCAGCTCGAACAGCCCGGCCTGGTCGATGCCCAGGACGGACCGGGCGCACCACAGCGTGCAGCCGCCGGAGACGAAGCCGGGGTTCTCGACCAGCAGCAGCCCGGTGATCGCGTGCGCGTGGGTCTCCACGACGTGCTCGGCGTCGAAGACCGGGCTCGGCGCGGTGACCGCCACCGGCTCGGCGGTGCCGGTCACGTCCGCGACCAGGCCGGGCACGATCGCCCCGGCCCCGACGCAGGCGGCGTGCTCGTCCCCGGTCCCGACCACGACCACGGTGTCCCGGCTGAGGCCGAGGTCCTCGGCGGCCTCCGCGGTCAGCGTGCCCGCGGCCTGCGCGGACGGGCGGATCTCGGCCAAAAGGACGGGATCGATGTCGGCCGTGGTGAGCATGCGGCCGTCCCAGGAGCCGGTCCGCACGTCGTACAGCAGCGTGGACGAGGCGTTCGCGTGATCTTGCGCCAGCGTCCCGGTGAGCCAGCCGAGCATGTACCCGCCGACCGGCGGGAAGCAGCGGGCCTGGCGGAAGGTGGCCGGCTCGTGCTCGCGCAGCCACATCAGCTTGGGCGCGATGTGCGAGGCGTCGGCGTTGAGCCCGGTGGTGGCGAAGATGCAGTCCGGGCCCAGCGCGCGGGCGAGCGCGGCCGCCTGGGCGGTGGCCCGGCGGTCCAGCCAGATCAGGCCGGCCCGCAGCGGCCTGAGCCGCTCGTCCACCGGCACCACCCCGTCGACCTGGGAGGCCAGGCCGAGGTGCGTCACCTGCGACGGCGCGACGCCGGACCGGGTGATCAGCTGCCGGACGGCGATCGTCAGCCCGGTCTGCCAGTCAGCCGGATCCTGCTCCGCCCATCCGTTCGCCGGGTGCAGCATCGCGCAGGCCTGGCCGGCCGAGGCGAGCGTCCGCCCGCCGGGGTCGAGCAGCACGGCCTTCACGCTCTGGGAACCGATGTCCGCGCCGATCAGGTAGCCCATGCCGGCCATGCTCCTCCTTCCCTGCCCAGCCACGCCCGCCTGACTACTCCCGCCTGCGCCCGCCTGTGCCCGCGCGGCGGCTCACTCCGGCGGCTCGCGGTCCCTGGTGCGAAGCCACGCGGCGTCGGCCCGTCCCACGCAGCACCGACTTCCCATCAACCGCAGTGACCTGGCGATCGCGGCGCCTAGGTCCCGCAGCGCATCCGGCCAGGTCCGGGCCGGTGACCGTGGGGCGGCGGGCGCCGCCGGGTCCGGGGACGAGTCTTGGGCCTTGGCGGGCCAGGCTGCCGCGGCCGGGGAGGATCCCAGGTCCGGGCCGGGCACGGCCGGGGGTTGTGTCCAGCCGACGCTCACCGTGACCTCCGAAGGAAGCCCTGGCCTTCAGGCCGAGAAGGAATCCAGTACCCCCGATCGCGGGGCGGGGTACTGGCCCGGCGTGTCAGTCGACCTCCTAGGGTTACGGTCGGCACCCTTGAAGGGTGAGGACGGCGTACCGGTGCCGGGCATACCCAGACCAGGCGCAGCAGCAGGTGCTGGCGCGCACGTTCGGCTGCGTCCGGGTGGTATGGAACCGGACCCTGGCCACGCGGCAGGCCCGCTGGCAGGCCGAGCGCCAAGCCACGTCGTACGCGCAGACTGACCGGGCGCTGACCGCGATGAAGAAAGACCCGGAGCTGGCCTGGCTGAACGAGGTCTCCTCGGTGCCGCTGCAGCAGGCCCTGCGCCACCAGCACCAGGCCTTCAGCGCGTTCTTCGCCCGCCGCGCCCGCTACCCGCGGTTTAAGTCCCGCCGCGGCCGCCAGTGCGCGCACTACACCCGCTCGGCGTTCTCCATGCGCTGCGGGATGCTGCAGCTGGCCAGGACGCCCGGGCCGCTGCGGTTCGCCTGGTCGTGGCCGGACGTGGACCTGGTTGCGCTCGATCCCACGACGGTGACCGTCTGTCGTGAGCCGGACGGCCGCTGGTATGTGACGTTCGCGGCTGACACCAGCTCCCCGCCGCCACTGCCCGCGACCGGGCATGCAGTCGGAATCGACTTGGGCGTGGCCAGCTTCGCGGTGACCTCGGAAGGCCAGCGGATCGCCAACCCCCGCCACCTGGAACGTAAGGCCCGCAGCCTGGCCCGCTACCAGCGGCGGCTGGCCCGCTGTCGCAAGGGCTCGGCCAACCGGGCCAAGGCGGCGGCCAGGGTGGCCGCGGCCCACCGCAAGGTCCGCAACGCCCGTCGCGACTTCCTGCACCGGGTCACCACTGGGCTGGTCCGCGACCACGACATGATCGTGATCGAGGACTTGAACGTCTCCGGCATGCTTGGTAACCGCTGCCTGGCCCGCGCCATCAGCGACTGTGGCTGGCACGAGTTCCGGCGCCAGCTGGCTTATAAGTGCGAGCGTGCCGGGCGGCAGTTGGTAGTGATCGGCCGGTGGTACCCCAGTAGTAAGACCTGCTCGCTGTGCGGTCACGTACTGGCCGCGCTGAGCCTTTCTACCAGGCATTGGATATGCCCGTCCTGCGGTGCCCGGCACGACCGGGATCTCAACGCCGCCCAGAACATCGTGGCGGCTGGTCGAGCCGTGGCAGCCTGCGGAGCTGACATCAGACACCCGGAGACACCTCCGGTGCGGTCGGCTGTGAACCAGGAACCCCAGTCGGCGACGGCTGGAATCCCCGTGCCCCAGCGTGGGGAGTAGTCAAAGGCCTTCGTTGATCAGCCGGCCCGCGGACTCGTACTTGGCGCGGTTCCGTTGCTTCAGGTAGAACGCGAAGCCCACGCCGACCAGGACCACGAGAAGATCGATCGGCCCCAGCCACTTCGCGTAGCTGTATCCGCTGCCGAGGAACTGGATGTTGTCGAAGAGCAGGTAAACCACGAAGCCCTGGGTGATAAAGGCCAGGGCCGGTGCGATGACCGTCTTCCACCAGTGCACGTCGTCCTGGTGGTGCCGCCAGAAGTAGATCAGGATGCTCAGAGAGACCAGCGCCTGGACCGACAGGATAATGATCACGCCCATGACCGCCATCAGCCCGTAGAGCTGGATGTACGCCTGGCTGCTCGGGTCGTTCGTCCCGGTGAACAGCGCAAACCCGAGCACGATCACGGCCGCGATCACGGACTGGGTGATGGACGCGATGTACGGGCTCTTCCAGCGGGGATGCGTCTTGCCCAGCTGCCGGGGCAGCAACCCTTCCCGCCCCAGCGAGTAGAAGTACCGCGACGTGGTGTTGTGGAAGGCCATGCCGCAGGCGAACGACCCGGTGATGATCAGGTAGCTGAGCAGCGAGCCCACCCAGCGGCCGGCGATCGCGTTGGCCGGGCCGAGGTAGTACTGGGCCGCGTTGTTCTGCGCCTGGTGCGCCGCGGCGTTCACGGTCGCGTAGCCCGCGAACGGGGCCCAGCTGGTGAGGATGTAGAAGATCCCGAGCCCGATCACCGAGATGTACAGGGCCCGCGGCACGATCCGCTTGGGATCCCGGGACTCCTCGCCGTAGTTGGGCGCCATCTCGAAGCCGACCCAGGACCAGAACGCGAAGAACAGCCCGACGCCGATGGCCCCGGCGGCCACGAGGTGCGAGGCCGGAAGGGCCTTGAACGCGTTCACCGGGTTGAGCGAGGCCATCGGGAGGCCTCCGTGCGCGAACATGAATCCGTCGAAGATCAGCAGCATCACGATCTCGGAGATCAGCCCGATGCCCAGCACCAGGCTGGAGATCCTGATGTCGAAGTAGGTGAGCACCGAGATGATCAGGACCATGGCCAGGGCCAGCCAGGGCCAGCCGACGTTCCAGCCGAACTGGGCCAGCTTGAGGTTGAGGAAGTAGGCGAAGCCGCCGCACAGCGACGCCTCGAACACCGAGTAGGCCAGCACCGACCCGAACCCGGTGCCTATGCCGATCTCCCGGCCCAGGCCGAAGCTGATGTAGGAGTAGAAGCCGCCCGCCGTGGTTTTCTTCCGGGCCATGGCCACGTAGCCGACCGAGAAGATGACCAGCACGACGGTGGCGAAGATGAACGCGGCGGGCGCGCCGACGCCCTGGCCGAAACCGACCACGATCGGGGTGTTGAACAGCATCGCCGAGATCGGCGCCGAGCCGGTCACGGTGAGGAACAGCACCCCCCAGATGCCTACCGCGCCCTTGCGCAGCTTGGCGACGTCTGCCCGCCCCGAGACGTCGAATTCCTCCAGCATTCCGGTCTTGGTCGCGGTGATGCGCGGGACACCGTCACCGCCGGATCCTGACTGTTCTCGGGTGTCGGACATGCAGCCAGCCTCCTCAGTGGGCCGGTCTTCGTGCGCCGCTGCGGTGAGCCGGGCACGACGGGGGGTGTGGCCGCCGGACCGCCGGGTGGCCGTCCGGGCGGGGGAAATGACGGCTGCAGGAGGTGAGACGGTCGCCGGTGCCGGTCGCGGCGGCATCATCGGGCGCGACCGTGTTCAGAACCTTTCTGGTCTGACACATGACGACCGCCATGTCCCCTCCTCGGCATGCCATCGTGCGGCATGTTCCCGTTGGGGGACTGCGTATGTCGAGATCGCCCGGGGATCCTCGCGGCGCCATCGACATGCTTTTGTCGCCCGCCGGAACCCGACCGTAACATACCGAATTCTCCGCCGACAAGACCTACTGCCCAGTCAAAACCGGCCCTTGACTGTTAGGTCGGACCGATAGATTATTTGGTCTGGTATGGGTTGCGCGGGTCGCGGGCGCGGCGCTGACCGGGCCGACCGTCGGCGGGCTGCTGACACGCAGGGGCGGCAGACGAAGGCAGGGCGATGCACGACTACGACGTCTTCACCGTCGAGTCCAAGGCCGAGGTCCTCGAGAAGTCGCGCGATTTCTGGAACCCCGGCAAGACCGATTTCTGGTCCGAGACGGGCGTGGATCTCGTCATCGACCGCCGGGAGAGCTATTTCATCTGGGACATGTCGGGTATCCGCCTCATCGACGTGCACCTGAACGGCGGGACCTATAACCTCGGGCACCGCAACCCGGAACTGGTCGAGGCCATCACCGTCGGCATGCGGTCGTTCGACATCGGCAACCATCACTTCCCCTCCAGCGCCCGGGCGGCGCTGGCCGAAGCGCTGATCCGTACCGCCCCGCCGAACCTGACCAAGGTGGTCTACGGCAGCGGCGGGGGAGAGGCCATCGACATCGCGCTCAAGACCGCGCGGCACGCCACCAAACGGCGCAAGATCGTCTCGATCATCAAGGCCTACCACGGCCATACCGGGCTGGCCGTGGCCACCGGCGACGACCGCTTCTCCCAGCTGTTCCTCATCGACACCGCGGATTTCACGCACGTCCCGTTCAACGACATCGCCGCCATGGAGGAGGCCCTGGCCGGCGGCGACGTGGCGGCGGTGATCATGGAGACGATCCCGGCCACGTACGGCTTCCCGCTGCCGCAGCCCGGTTACCTGGAGCAGGTCAAGGCGCTGTGTGAGCGGCACGGCACGCTCTATATCGCGGACGAGGTGCAGACCGGGCTCATGCGCACCGGCGAGATGTGGGCGATCACCAAGCACGGCATCGAGCCCGACATCCTGGTGACCGGCAAGGGCCTGTCCGGCGGGATGTACCCGATCGCGGCCGTACTGGTCAGCGAGCGGTGCGCGGGCTGGCTCACCGAGGACGGGTTCGCGCACATCTCCAGCTTCGGCGGGGCCGAACTCGGCTGCGTGGCCGCGCTGAAGACCTTGGAGATCTGCAGCCGGCCGGAGACGCGGTCGATGGTCCACTACATCGCCGACCTGACCGGCCGCGGGCTGCGGGCCATCCAGGCCCGTTACCCGGACTGGTTCATCGGGATCCGGCAGAACGGCGTGGTCATGGGCCTGGAGTTCGATCATCCCGAGGGAGCGAAGTACGTCATGCGGCAGCTGTACCGCAACGGGGTCTGGGCCATCTTCTCGACGCTCGACCCCCGGGTGCTGCAGTACAAGCCGGGACTGCTGATGACGCCCGAGTTGTGTGAGGAACTGCTCGACCGGACCGAAGCCGGGATCGCCGCGGCGTACGCCGAAGTCCGGCGCGTGAAGGCCGGCCGGTGACCGGCCCCGTGCGCAGCGGCGCCGTGGCCGGCGACGTCGTCCCCGGCATCTCGGTATCCAGCCGTCCGGTGTCCGGCATCACCGGGTCCAGCGACACGGGATCCGGCGCCACGGTGTCCGGTTCCGCGGGGCTGGCCGGGGGTGCCAGGAGGGCCGCCAGCGTGGCGGCTGGTGCCGAGCCGACCGGCTCCGCGGCGACCTGGCGGGCCAAGCAGATGCTCGCCCGCGCGCACTGGGCGGTCGGCGCGTTCGCGTCCTACGACCGGGCCTCGGTGCTGCGCATCGCCGAGGCCGTGGCCACGGCGGCGCACGAGCAGGCCCGGCGCTACGCGGAGTGGGCCGTCGCCGAGACCGGGTTCGGCGTCGTCGAGCACAAGGTCGTGAAGAACGAGGCGTGCTCGCTCGGGATCCTGGAGCACTACCGCAGCGACGACTACGTGAGCCCGCGGATCGACGCCGCGGGCAAGATCCTCTCCCTGCCCCGCCCGGCCGGGGTCATCCTGGCCCTGACCCCGTCCACCAACCCGGTGTGCAGCGTCTTCTTCAAGGTCATCCTGGCCCTGCTGACGCGGAACGCGATCGTGGTGAGCCCGCACCCGATGGCCCGGGAGTGCTGCGCCGACGCGGCCCGGCTGCTGGCCGCGGCCGCGACCGAGGCGGGCGCCCCCGACGGCGTAATCCAGGTCGTGCCGAACCCCACCATCCCGCTGGTCGAGGCGCTGATGTCGGACCCGGTCACCGACGTGATCGTGGCCACCGGCGGCACGGCCGTGGTACGCGCCGCGCACCGGTCCGGGAACCCCGCGCTCGGGGTCGGCCCCGGCAACGTGCCCGTGCTGGTGGACGCGACCGCCGATCTGGCCGGGGCGGCCCGGCGGATCGCCGACAGCAAGGCCTTCGACAACTCCATCCTGTGCACCAACGAGTCCGTCCTGGTGGTCGCCGAAGCGGTCGCCGGCGGCTGGTCAGGGAGCTGCACCGGCAGCAGGCGGCCCTGCTGGATGAGGCGGGCCGGGATAAGCTGCGCGCCTACCTGTTCCCGGACGGCCGGCTCAACGGCGAGGCGATCGGCAAGGGCGCCGCCTGGATCGCGGATCAGGCGGGGATCCGGGTACCGCCGCGTACCCGGGTGCTGCTGGCGCCGTTCGACCTGGTTACCGGCGAGGAGCCGCTGGCGCACGAGAAGCTCTGCCCGGTGCTCGGCCTGGTGCGGGCCGAGTCGGCGGACCGCGGGATCGAGGCGGCGCGCGCGGTGGTCCGGCTCGGCGGCGCCGGCCACTCGGCCGCGATCCACAGCACCGACCCGCGGATCATCATGCGTTACGGCGTCCGGGTGCCAGTGCTCCGGATCGCGGTCAACGCGGGCAACAGCACCGGCAGCGCCGGCCTGGACACCAACCTCGCGCCGTCGATGACCCTCGGCACCGGGTTCATCGGCCGCAGCTCGATCGGGGAGAACCTCGAGCCCCGGCACCTGGTCAACTGGGCCAGGGTGGCCTACAACGCCGACGCGAGCGTGCCGTTCGACGACTTCACGACGATCACCGCCTTCCAGGCGCCGGACGGCCCGGTCCCCGGCTATCCGCACGCCTCGAACCTGACCGGGACGGGCGGCGGGCCCGCCGCCCGGCCCGCGCGGCATGAGGCGACGGTCCCGGCCGGGGGGGCGGCGGTGCCCGACGCCGTCCGGGAGCAGCTGCGGGCGCTGATCATCGAAGAGCTCCAGCAGCTCATCAAGAGGTAGCCGTGGCCGAGCTGCGATCGTTCATCTTCCTGGACCAGCTGCAGCCGCAGACCATGTGCTACCTGGGCACGTGGGTGCGCGGCCGGCTGCCGCGCTCCGGGGTGGCGGCGCAGGTCATCGAGATCGCGCCGGGCCTCGACATCGAGCCGCTGACCGACGTCGCGCTCAAGGACGCCGACGTCCAGGCCGGGATCCTGGTCGTGGAGCGGCAGTTCGGCTACCTGGAGCTTCACGGCACCACGGACGCGGTGCGCGCGGCCGGCGGCGCGGTCCTGTCCGCGCTCGGGGTGAGCGCGGCGTCGGCCACCCGGCCGCAGGTCCTGGCCTCGCGGATCATCACCGGCGTGGACGCCCAGCACGCGTTCCTGGTCAACCGGAACAAGCTCGGCTCGATGGTGCTGCCGGGCGAGTCGCTGTTCGTCTTCGAGCTCCAGCCGGCCTCGTACGCGATCCTGGCCGCCAACGAGGCCGAGAAACAGGCCCGCATCAAGATCGTGGACTACCGGATGATCGGCGCCACCGGCCGGGTCTACCTGTCCGGCCTCGAAGACGACGTGCGCCACGCCGCGGAGACGGTCACCAGCCTGCTCGGCGAGCCCCGGTGAGCGGGGGGGTCTGGGGGGGTCGGCCCCCCGGGGAGGCACGACGCGGGAGGGAGGCACCGGCGCCCGCGGACGGCGTGGCCACCGACGCGCTGCGCGAACTGGTCCGGGAGGTGCTGCGGGACGTCCTGCCCGGGCTGGCCGGCCAGCCCAGCCCGCCGCCCGCGACCCCGCCCACCTCCGACCCGGTCACCCGGTCCACGCCGCCGCCCGCATCCGGGCCCGCCGCCCGGCCCGCGCCGCCCGCCGCCCCGCCGGCGCCCGAACCCGCCCCGCCCCGGCTCGGCGGGGTCACCAGAGCCGGCGGCCCGGCCCCGGCCGTCGGCGGGTACGGGACCGTCTCGCGCCCTGGCCTGGAGGCGCGGCCGGTGCGGCTGGCCACCGACGAGGAGCTGCACGAGTTCGTGCTGCACGTCATCGCGCTGGCCGGCAACCCCAAGCGCCGGCGGGACCTGCTGGCCGGCCGGCTCCGGTTCACCCTCGCGCCCGCCGGTACCCCGGCGGGCGCGGCCGACCACCGGGTCGAGAAGGGAGCGGTGACCGAGCGCGCCGTGCAGGCGGCGGCCAGCGCGGGAGCCCGCCTGGTGCTCGGCCCCCGCGCGGTACTGACCCCGCTGGCGCGCGACCGGGCCCGCGCCCTGGGAGTCCCGATCGAGAAGGAGCGGTGATGCTGCAAGCAGTGGTCGTCGGGAATGTCTGGTCCACCAAGCGGATCGACGGGCTGCCCAGCGGGGCGCTGCTCGAGGTCGAGGTCACCGGGTCGGGAGAGCGACTGGTCGCCTTCGACGTGCTCGGCAGCGGCCAGGGAGAGCGGGTCCTGGTGACCCAGGGCTCGGTGGCGGCCGGATGGCTGCCGGGGCGCCCCCCGGTCGACGCGCTCATCATCGGCTCCATCGACGAGCCTGCCGCCCCGCCCGCCAGCGAGCCCGCACCCGCCAGGAGGCCCCGGAAACGGCCGGCTTCATGATCCCGGTAGCTGGCACGCGCCTTCCGCATTTCGCAGCCCGGCTACCGGGATCACGAAAACCGCGGCGGAAGGCTTAGCGGAATCGGACAGAGAGGAATAGCTAGATGGCTCAGAACGCGCTTGGCATGATCGAGACGAAGGGCTACGTGGCGGCGCTGGCCGCCGCCGACGCCATGGTGAAGGCGGCCAACGTGGTGATCGTCGGCCGGCAGGAGGTCGGTGACGGGCTGGTGGCCGTCATCATCAACGGCGACGTCGGCGCGGTCAAGGCGGCGACCGAGGCGGGCGCCGAGACCGCGTCCAGCGTGGGCGAGCTCGTCTCGGTGCACGTGATCCCGCGGCCGCATGGCGAGCTGGGCAAGCATTTCGTTGTCTCCGAGTAAGGCGGCCCCGGTGGCTGCCGGACGGCGGGCCAGCGCGGCCGGACGGCGGGCTGGCGCGGCTCAGGCCGGGTCGCGGGAGGGCGCGGCCCGGGCCGGGCCGCGGGAGGGCGCGGCGGTGGCCGGGGTCGCGGGTATCGAGCTGCGGGTGTACCTGCCGATCGCCAGCCTGCAGCGGCAGTTCGCGGCGTACCTCGCGGTGCCCACGCGGGCCCGGGGGTACCCGCCGGCCGAGGGCGATCACGCGCTGATCGTGGAGGTCGCGCCCGGCCTGGCCATCGAGCGGGTCACCGACCTGGCGCTGCGGGCCGAGCCCGGGGTCGAGCCGGGGATCTTGTTCGTGGAGCGTCACTTCGGGGTGCTGGAAATCCATTCGGCCGACGCGGCCGATGTCGGGCGGGCCGGCCGGGCCATCCTGGACGGCCTGCGGCGGGGCGCGGGTGACCAGCTGCGGCCCAGGCTGCTGTACTCGGACGTGATCGAGGACGTCACCGACCAGCAGGCCGTCATCATCAACCGGTCCCGGCAGGCGTCCATGATCCTTCCCGGCCAGTCGCTGCTGGTCGCCGAGATGGCGCCGGCCCTGTTCGCGGCGGTGGCGGCCAACGAGGCCGAGCAGGCGGCCCCGGAGAACACGCTGGTCGACGTGGCCATGATCGGCGCGTCCGGCCGGCTCTACATCGCCGGAACCAGCGCCGGCGTCGGCCGCGCCGCCGAGCAGATCGAGCGGCTGCTGGCCAGCATCGAGGGGCGCGACCAGTGAGCGAGCCGGAGGAGCGCGGCGGCGCCTGGACCGAGGAGCCGAAGCGAGGAACGAGCGCACGGCGACAAGGGAAGGCGGCGCCTAAGAGCGCTCCGCAGGCGAGCGAACCAGAAAGCACCGACCCGGCGACGGTATTGCTCGACTACGACCCCTACGCCCGTGCGGCGCTGGGCCCGTTCGGGTTCTCGGCGCAGGCCCGGGCCTCGCTGCTGAGCCTGTCGGAGAACGCCACCTACCGGATCGACGACCCGGCGGACGGGCGCACCGCGGTGCTGCGGGTGCACCGGACCGGTTACCACCCGCCGGGAGCGGTCGCCTCGGAGCTGGCCTGGCTGCAGGCGCTGCGCCGGGACGAGGGGCTCCTCACTCCTGCGGTGTACCCGGCCGCGGACGGCCGGGAGGTGGTCGACGTCACGATCGGGCCGCTGACCAGGCAGACGGTGCTGTTCGAATGGCTGGACGGCACCGAGCCGTCCGAGGATGACCTGGCCGGCAAGTTCGAGCTGCTCGGGGAGATTTGCGCGCAGATGCACCGGCATTCCCGCAGCTGGTCCCGGCCGGCCTGGTTCGTGCGGTTCTCCTGGGACTTTGAGGCCTGCGTGGGCCAGGGCGGCCGCTGGGGCCGGTGGCAGGACGGCATCGGCGTCGGCCCGGCCGAACGGGCCACGCTGGAACGCGCGTCGGCGGTGATGGCCGGTCGGCTGCGCCGGTTCGGCGCCGGGCCGGACCGGTTCGGGCTCATCCATGCGGACGTGCGGCTGGCCAACCTGCTGGTCAGCGGGCCCGACATCCAGGTGATCGACTTTGACGACTGCGGGTTCGGCTGGTTCCTGTTCGACCTCGGCACGGCCCTGAGCTTCTTCGAGCATGACCCCCGGGTGCCCGCGCTCTGCGACGCCTGGCAGCGCGGTTACCGGAGGATCGCGCCGCTGCCGGCGCAGGACGCCGAACAGATCCCCACGTTCGTGCTGTTGCGGCGGCTGCAGCTGGTCGCCTGGGTCGGCTCGCACCGGTTCGCCGACGCGGCCCGCGAGCTCGGCGCCGAGTTCACCCAGGGCGCCTGCGACCTGGCCGAACGCTACCTGTCCACTACCTCGTGATCGGCTACGGGTCCGAGTTAGGAGTTGGCGATGTTCACCTCGATCAGCGGCCGGTCGGTGCTCGTGACTGGCGGCACCAAGGGAATCGGCAAGGGCCTGGCCGCCGCGTTCGCGGCCGAGGGCGCGAACGTCGTGATCGTCGGCCGGGACCGCGAGGCCGGCGAGCGGGCCGCGTCCGAGCTCACCGGCAAGGGCGGGACCGTGGCGTTCGTGCCGGGCGACGTGAGCCTGGCGCAGGACTGCGCGGCGGCGGTGGCGGCAACGCAAGAGCGCCACGGCGGCCTGGACATCGTGTGCGCCAACGCCGGGATCTTCCCGGCCGCGACGCTGGCCGAGATGACCCCGGGCCAGCTTGAGGAGGTGCTCGGGGTCAACCTGAAAGGCACCTTCTATACCGTGCAGGCGGCGCTGCCCGCGCTGGCGCGGTCCGGCCGCGGGCGGGTCATCGTGACCTCGTCGATCACCGGGCCGATCACCGGGTACACCGGCTGGTCGCACTACGGCGCGAGCAAGGCCGGCCAGCTCGGCTTCATGCGCTCGGCCGCGCTCGAGCTGGCCCGGTCGCGGATCACCGTCAACGCGATCATGCCGGGCAACATCGCGACCGAGGGCCTGGCCGACCTCGGCGAGGAGTACATAGCCACGATGGAGGCGTCTATCCCGCTCAAGCGCCTGGGTAGCATCGAGGACATCGCCAGCGCGGCCTTGTTTTTCGCCACCGAACAAGCCGGATACATCACGGGCCAGACGCTCGTGATCGACGGAGGCCAGACGGTCCCCGAGTCGCTGGAAGCTATGGGGTGAGGCCGATGCCGGCGGAAGGCGCCCGCGAGCCGCTGCACGACCGGCTGCATCCGCGCGCCGTGCCCGACCGGCGGCTGGTGGAAGATGCCCGGCACCGCCTGCTCGACCTGATCAATTCCGGAACGCTACGGCCCGGCGACCGCCTGGGTACCGAGCGGGAGCTGGCCGCCCGGCTGTCGGTCAGCCGGTCGACGCTGCGGCAGGTGCTGGCCGTGCTGGCCGAGGGCGGCGTGGTCCGGCGCGTGCCGGGCCGGGCCGGCGGCACCTTTGTCGCCCACGCCAAGGTGGACCGTGACCTGTCGGTGATCGTGGGGCTGCCCGAGTACCTGCGCCGCCAGGGCTTCGTGGCCGGGACCCAGGTGCTGTCGGCCACCATGTCCGGCGCCGACGACATCGCCGCCCACAACCTGGCCGTGTCGGCCGGGAGCCTGCTCATCGACATCGCCCGGATCAGGCTGGCGGACGGCATCCCGATCTCGCTGGAGCGGGTCCAGCTGCCGGCCGAGCTGTTCCCCGGGCTGCTCGAGCTGCCGCTCGGCGGATCCATCTACGACCTGCTCGACTCCCGCTACGGCATCAGGCCCGACGAGGTGGTCGAGCACCTGGAGGTGGCCGAGGCCAGCTCCGACGAGGCCGCGCTGCTCGCGGTCAACCCCGGCGCGCCGCTGCTCGCGATCACCCGCATCTCGGCCACCTCGGCGGGCGTCCCGTTCGAGTTCTCCCACGACCTGTTCCGGGCCGACCGGACCTGCGTCACGTTCCGGACCAGGGCCGACCGCGCGGCCATCGTCCAGCGCGGGGCCGGCGATCCCGTGGCCGACCTGCGGTCGCCGGTGAGTTCCGGACTCGGCTGAAGCCTGCGACGGCCCGACATATGTACCGAAAGGCTTGTTAGAGGCGGCTAAACGGTACATTTGCGCGAGCCCAGGGCGCTCCATGGCCGACGGCTGCGGGCGATATGGGGTATCCGTCCGTTATGGAGAGTAAATTTAGTTAAGCTCTCAGCTAACTTC
Organism: uncultured Actinomycetota bacterium; assembly: GCA_963795055.1. Lineage (GTDB taxonomy): Bacteria > Actinomycetota > Actinomycetes > Streptosporangiales > Streptosporangiaceae > JASHPR01. The sequence goes on along the minus strand of CAWCGJ010000001.1, from coordinate 161,132 downwards.
GGCCCGTTGTGGCACCGGGCACTCCCGGGGCTTGGGCAGGGTGGAGCCCCGACAGCACCCAGCGTGCGTGACGGTTGCCCTGAGTTAACCCCCGGCGCCCTGTCCCGCGCCCGAGTCCGCGCGCCGCTGCCTTCCCTTCACGGCCAGGCAATTCGTCATGGGTGAAAGCCGAGCACGCCGGGCGTGCCCGACCGAGGGTTCATCTTGTCCGCCAACAGGACTGCTCATCCGCTATCCGCCAAGTTCGCCACCGTCATCGCCAGCTCGGCCCTGGCCTTGGGAGCCGCCGCCGCGGCCGCGACGTCATCCGCGCCGGCCCGGCCCACCGCCCTTCCGGCGCCCGCGCACCGGGCCGCCGGCCGCCTGACCACGACACACGCCCAGCCCAGCGTCAGGCTGGCCACCCTGTTCACGCCGGCCGCTGCCACCGCCGCCAAAGCTCTGACGCCGCGGCAGATCGCCCGGCAGATGCTCGGCTCGTTCGGCTGGTCACAGGGTCAGTTCCCGTATCTGAACTGGCTGTGGAACGCCGAAAGCGGCTGGAACAAGTTCGCGCAGAACCCGTACTCGGGCGCGTACGGCATCCCGCAGGCCCTGCCGGGCGCCAAGATGGCCGCCGCGGGCCCGAACTGGCGCAGCAACGCGAGGACCCAGATCCACTGGGGCCTGCGGTACATCCGCGGCACCTACGGCAGCCCGCGCCGGGCCTGGGCCCACGAGGTCGCGTACGGCTGGTACTAAGGCGAGTCCCCAGAGCACGATCCGGTGCCCGGCCGGCCTGTATGGCGGCCGGGCACCGGCCTGCCAGCGGCCAGGCACCGGTCTGAGAACCCCGCGGCGTCACATACGATGTGCTGCTGATCGCCGGCTATATGTGCGGCTGAAAGCCAGCTATCTTGGAGATTATTCGCTCGACGACGATGTCGACAGGAGGACTTCCGGTGGAATCGATCTTCGGCCGGTCGGTCGGCGATGTCGAGATCGCCCCGAATCAGGTGCACGAGGTACTCGCCCGGCACGTGCTGACAGACGGATTCAAGATCGTCTACGACACGAAGGCCAGCCACGGCTCCTGGATCGTCGACGCGCGGACCGGCGAGGAGTACCTGGACCTCTACACGTTCTTCGCGTCCGCACCGCTCGGGTCCAACCCGCGCGGGCTGGCCGACGACCCGGAGTTCCTGGCCGTGCTGGCCGAGGCGGCGGCCAACAAGCCGGCCAACCCGGACATGTACACCACGCACTACGCGCAGTTCGTGGAGACCTTCGACCGGGTACTCGGCGACCGGGCGCTGCCGCACCTGTTCTTCGTCGAGGGCGGGGCGCTCGCCGTCGAGAACGCGCTGAAGACCGCGTTCGACTGGAAGAGCCGGCTTAACGAGGCGGCGGGCCGCTCCCCCCGGCTCGGCACCAAGGTGATGCACCTGACCCGGGCGTTCCACGGCCGGTCCGGGTACACCCTGTCGCTGACCAACACCGAGCCGGCCAAGACCGACCGGTTCCCGAAGTTCGACTGGCCCAGGATCGACGTGCCCGCGGTCACGTTCCCGGTCCAGGCGCACCTGGCCGAGATCGAGGAGGCCGAGGCGCGGGCGCTGGCCCAGGCGGCCGCGGCCTTCGAGGCCCACCCGCACGACATCGCCTGCTTCATCGCCGAGCCGATCCAGGGCGAGGGCGGAGACAACCACATGCGGCCGGAATTCCTGCGGGCGATGCAGGAGCTGTGCCATGCCCACGACGCGCTGTTCGTGCTCGACGAGGTGCAGACCGGGGTCGGGATCACCGGCACGGCGTGGGCCTACCAGCAGCTCGGCCTGGAGCCCGACATCGTCGCGTTCGCCAAGAAGGTACAGCTCGGCGGCGTCATGGCCGGGCGGCGGGTCAACGAGGTCCCGGACAACGTGTTCGCGGTCTCCGGCCGGATCAACTCGACCTGGGGTGGCGGGCTGGTCGACATGGTCCGCTCCCGGCGGCTCCTGGAGATCATCGAGCGGGACGGGCTGATCGACCGCGCGGCCAAGACCGGCGACTGGCTGCTCGGCGAGCTGCGGGCCCTCGGCGAGCGGCACAGCGCCGTGGCGTCGAACGTCCGCGGGCGGGGGCTGATGTGCGCGCTCGACCTCCCGGACTCCTCGATCCGCGACGCCGCGGTGCGGCACCTGCGGGAGGAGCACGTCGTCGTGCTGCCCTGCGGGGGGCGCTCGATTCGGTTCCGGCCGGCCCTCGACATCACCGAACGAGAGCTGCAGTTCGGCCTGGCCGCGTTCGACCGCGTGCTGGCCTCACTGCATAGCCTGGCTAGTAGCTGACGACTCGGCCGGCTAACAGCTGACGACAACCTAAGGACGCAGGACATGGCTCATCCCGCCAGCGCTGAGACCCGCATGGTCTCCTCCGTCATCGACGGCCGCCCGGCCGACGGCTCGGCCGCCGGGCGGTTCCGGTCCACCAACCCGGCCCGTCTCGACGAGGTGGTTGCCGACGTGGCGCTGGCCGACGCGCCGACGATGGTGGCCGCGGCCCGGGCGGCGCGGGCGGCCCAGCGCGCCTGGGCGGACGTGCCGGCGCCGGTGCGCGGCCGGGCGATCGCGCACATCGGGCGGCTGATCGAGGACAATAAGCAGGCCCTGGCCCGGCTGGTCACCCGCGAGATCGGCAAGCCGTACCCCGAGGCGCTCGGCGAGGTGCAGGAGATCATCGACACCTGCGACTTCTTCCTCGGCGAAGGCCGGCGCCTGTACGGCCAGACCGTGCCGAGCGAGATGCCGGACAAGCAGCTGTTCACGTTCCGCAACCCGGTCGGGGTGGTGGCCGCGATCACCGCGGGGAACTTCCCCGTCGCGGTCCCGTCCTGGTACATCGTGCCGGCGCTCCTGTGCGGCAACACCGTGGTGTGGAAGCCGGCCGAGTACTCCGCGGCCGCGGCGGCCGCCTTCCACGAGCTGTTCTGCCGCGGCGGCGGGCTGCCGCCCGGGGTGTTCAACGTGGTCTACGCCGACGGCCCGGAGACCTTCGCCGGCCTGGAGCAGGCGCTGGACGCGGGCCTGGTCGACAAGATCGGGTTCACCGGCTCCACCGAGGTGGGCGTGCGGATCGGCGAGCTGGCCGGACGGCACCTGCAGTCGCCCTGCCTGGAGCTGGGCGGGAAGAACCCGATGGTGGTCACCGCCCACGCCGACCTCGACCTCGCGGTCGAGGGGGCGCTGTTCGGCGGGTTCGGCACCGCCGGGCAGCGGTGCACCTCGCTGGGCACGGTGATCTGCCACGAGTCCGTGCACGACGAGTTCCTCACCCGGTTCGCCGAGGCGACCGCGGCGGCCAGGGTCGGCGACCCGTTCGCCGACGTGCTGTACGGGCCGATGCTCGACGTGAAGTTCGCCGCGCGGTTCGACAAGTCCCTCGGCTGGGTCCGCCCGCAGCACAAGGTGCTCGGCTCCACCGGGGTCGGCCGGATCACCGCGGCGAACCCGCGGGACGGTTTCGTCGGCGACCCGGAGGCCGGACTCTTCTACCACCCGACGATCGTCGACGGGGTGCGCCCCGGCGACGAGATCTTCGACCACGAGACGTTCGGCCCGCTGGTCGGGGTGACCACGTACCGGTCCATGGACCAGGCGATCGAGCTGGCGAACGCGCCCGGCTACGGGCTGTCCTCGTCCATCTACACCAACGACGCCCGGGAGGCGTTCGCGTTCCGGCGCGGGATCTCGGCCGGCATGGTCAGCGTGAACAACTCGACGTCCGGCGCCGAGGCGCACCTGCCGTTCGGCGGCAACGGCAAGTCCGGCAACGGGTCCCGCCAGTCCGGCGTGTGGGTGCTCGACCAGTTCACCCGCTGGCAGGCACTGAACTGGGACTACTCCGGACGGCTGCAGAAGGCGCAGATGGATGTGGCCGAGCTCACGCCGGACCTAGGCTTCCGGTTTTGACATCCTCCCTGGCATGAATGCTGGGATTCCAGCCGCTTCCACATCATGGTCAGGAGCCAAGCAGCTGAGGTTCGCGGTTCACCGGCCCGGCAGCCCGGAGGCCTCCCCGCGCAGTCACGGCATGCCCTGCCGCGATGTTCCTGGCCGCGTTCACGTCGGCATTACAGACGTGCTCACAGGCCACGCAGCGGAAGAGAGCTTGGCTCTCGCGGCTCTCCGCTGCGACATGCCCGCACACGCTGCAGCGCTGCGAGGTGTACGCGGGATCAACTTTCTCTACCCGGCCAGGAGCCTTGTTCTCCAGCCGCCGAACCAGCAAGCCCCAGCCGGAGGCGAGGATCTCCCGGTTCAGCCCGGCCTTCTGAGTGACGTTACGGCCCGGGCTGCCGGGGGTTCCTCGCGCACTGCGGCACATGTCCTTGATCCGCAGGTGGCCGCGCAGCACTACCTGCTGCGCGGGCGTGGGATACAGCCGGTACCTGGACATAACTCGAATATAAGAGCGGCTACTGACAAAGCCAGGGAGCCAAAACGGCGCTGCCCCGCCCTGAAAGCCGAGGGTTTCGCGCCGCGATACGGTGACTGGTGCGGCCCGTCGGCCTGCCACCCCGGAGGCCTGCGACCTGAGGCGCAAACCGGAGTGAAATACGGATGACCACGGCAGCCGAGCTTGACCAGTACTTCATCGAGACCGTGGGCGGCCTGCCCGGCGGCCCCGCCCGGCCAGATCCCGCGGCACCGGTGCGCCCGGGCAGCCGCCTGGACGGCGCCACCCTGCTCGACATCTTCGACGCCCAAGCGCAGAGCCGGCAGCTGGACTTCGCGGCGCGGTGGATGCAGCAGCAGGGCCGCGGCTACTACACGATCAGCTCGGCCGGCCACGAGGGCAACGCCGCGGTGGCCGCGGCGCTGCGGCCGGACGACCCGGCGCTGCTGCACTACCGGTCCGGCGGGTTCTACTGCGCCCGCGCGCACCAGGTGACCGGCATCGACCCGGTCCGCGACGTCCTGCTGGGGGTGGCCGCGTCCGCCGACGAGCCGATCGCCGGCGGACGGCACAAGGTGTTCGGCCGCGCCGAGCTGGCCGTCATCCCGCAGACGTCGACGATCGCCTCGCACCTGCCGCGCTCGCTCGGCGTCGCGCTGGGCATCGGCCGGGCGGCGAAGCTGGGCGTGCCCTGCCCGTGGCCGCGCGACGCGGTGGTGATGGCCTCGTTCGGCGACGCCTCGGCCAGCCATTCGACCGCCGTCGGCGCGGTCAACGCCGTCTGCCACACGTCGTACCAGGGAATCCCGGTCCCGCTGCTGCTCGTCTGTGAGGACAACGGGATCGGGATCAGCGTGCCGACCCCGCGCGGGTGGATAGCGGCCGCCTACGGCGAACGGCCCGGCCTGCGGTACCTGGCCGCCGACGGCTGCGACCCGGTCGTGGCCTACGACGCGGCCGCCGAGGCGGCGGCGCTGGTCCGGTCCAGGCGGCGCCCGGTGTTCCTGCACCTGTCGGTGGTCCGTTTCCTCGGCCACGCGGGCAGCGACGCGGAGGCCGCCTACCGGACCCCCGCCGAACTGGCGGCGGACCTGGCCCGCGACCCGCTGGTGGCGACCGCGGGCGAGCTGGTCCGCGCGGGCCTGCTGAGCCCGGGCGAGGCCGTGGCCCGCTATATCGCGATCGGCGGCCTGGTCCGCGAGGCCGCCGACCAGTCGCTGGCCAGCAGGCCGCTGTCCAGCGCCGCCGAGGTGATGGCCCCGCTGGCGCCGCGTCACCTGGCCCGGGTCGCCGAGCTGGCCCGCCGCGGCCCGGCCGCCCAGAAGGCCCAGAGGACCCAGGAGCCGCAGGAGGCCCAGGAGGCTGACGGGCCGGCCGCCCAGCCGGTCACGCTGGCCCAGGCGGTCAACCTGGCGCTCGGCGAGCTGCTCGAGACCTACCCGGGGATGTGCGTGTTCGGCGAGGACGTCGGGCGCAAGGGCGGCGTGTACGGCGTGACCAAGGGGCTGCAGCGCCGGTTCGGGGGGGCGCGGGTCTTCGACACCCTGCTCGACGAGCAGTCGATCCTCGGGCTGGCCCTCGGCGGCGGGCTGGCCGGCCTGCTGCCGGTGCCGGAGATCCAGTACCTGGCCTACCTGCACAACGCCGAGGACCAGCTCCGCGGCGAGGCGGCCACCCAGCAGTTCTTCTCGGCCGGCCAGTTCCGCAACCCGATGGTGCTGCGGGTGGCCGGCTACGGCTACCAGAAGGGCTTCGGCGGCCACTTCCACAACGACAACGCGGTCGGGGTGCTGCGCGACATCCCCGGCCTGGTGATCGCCTCGCCGGCCCGCCCCGATGACGCGGCGGCGATGCTCCGCACCTGCCTGGCCGCCGCGGCAGCGGACGGCTCGGTGTGCGTGTTCGTCGAGCCGATAGCGCTCTACCACACCCGCGACCTGCACGACGACGGCGACGGCGGGTGGCTGGCGCCGTATCCGCCGCCGGGCGCGCACGTGCCCGCCGGGCAGGCGCGCCGCTACGGCGACGGCCGCGACCTCACCGTGGTCACCTTCGGCAACGGGCTGCGGATGAGCCTGCGGGTCGCCCGCAGGCTGGCCGGCCGGGGGATCGGCGTCAGGGTCGTCGACCTGCGGTGGCTCGCCCCGCTTCCGGTCGGCGACGTGCTGCGCGAGGCCGAGGCGACCGGGCGGGTGCTGGTCGTGGACGAGACCCGCCGCGCCGGCGGAGTGTCCGAGGGCGTCGTCACCGCGCTGGTCGATGCCGGGTACCAGGGCAGGGTCTCCCGGGTGACCAGCGAGGACAGCTTCGTGCCGCTCGGCCCGGCGGCCAACGCGGTGCTGCTGGACGAGCCCACGATCGAGAAGGCCGCCGTCGACCTGGCGCACGCCTGAGCCGCCGGTCCGTGTTCGCTCAGTGCCGCGCCAGCCGCACTAAGCGAACACCGTGACGCGCAATCCTGCGCGCTCAGGTCTTGAACGGGAAGTACCCGGACGGGCTGGGCCCGGGCGCCCCGGGGGGAGGGGCACCCGGGGGCCGGGCCTGCGCCGGCCCGCCCAGGGGGGGCGGCGGCGGCCCGGAGGGCCCGTTCAGCTGCTGGAGGCTGTCGATCATGGCGTCGGCTACCTGGGCGTTCATCTTGATGATCACAGCCGGCTCCCCGGCCGTGTCGACGAAGGGGGAGACCGCGCAGGACGGTTGAACGCCGCGGCGGCCCAGCCATTGGTCTATGGCCTTTTGCAGGTCGCCGGCGAGCCGGAGCGCCTGCCTGTCCTTGTCGCTGAGGTTCGGCATGCCAGCCTTCCCCGCTCTTGGTCCGCTCGGATACTTCGGAAGCATCGGGGACATCGTGGTACTGAGGTTCCTGGGCTATCGTACGCACGATCGCCTGCAAGAGCATCCGCAAGAACATTTGCATGAGCAGCGGATTGCACAGAACAAAAGCAAGTGCATGCGATACCGTGCTAGAAGCGGCAAGGGGTGCCAACAAGGGCAGGTCCGCCGTAACAACACGGGGAGAAGTTCGATGGTTGAGGCTCGTAACGGCATGCCAGCATCGCGGCTGGAGGGAGTCAGCTGGCGCAAGAGCGCCTTCAGCAATCCGAACGGCAGCTGCGTGGAGGTCGCCGAACTGCCGGACGGGGGAGTCGCCGTCCGTAACTCCCGTCACTCCGACAGCCCGGCGCTGGTCTACACCCCGGCTGAGATCGACGCGTTCATCCGGGGCGTCAAGGACGGCCAGTTCGACTACCTGCTGCCCTGACCGGCCCGGATACCCGGCCGCCCGCGCGGCCCAGGTTACGGTCGGCTATCGCGTGTAACCGTCGGCTATGCGCCGTCGGCGACCCGGTGCGATACTTGGCTGAATGGCGTTCAGCTGCGATCGGTGGAGTTGCCGATGAACTCAGACCAGGCTCGGCGCGTCACGCCTGCCCGCGCGCCGGCGGAGCGGGCGCTCGTGGCCGCGCGCGGCGGGCCGACGGCGCTGCGGATAGCGCTGGGCGCCCAGCTGCGGCGGCTGCGGGAAGAAAGCCACGTCACGGTCGCCGACGCGGCCGAGGCGATCCGGGCCACCCATTCCAAGATCAGCCGCTTGGAGCGGGGGCGCAGCGGCGCCAAGCAGCGTGACGTGGCCGACCTGCTCAGCCTGTACGGGATGACCGACGAGGCCCAGCGCGAAGAGCTGCTGGCCCTGGCCCGCCAGGCCAACACGCCCGGCTGGTGGCAGCCGTACAACGACGTCCTGCCCAGCTGGTTCGAGCTGTACCTCGGGCTGGAGAAGGCCGCCTCGATCGTCCGGCTCTACGAGGTGCAGTTCGTCCACGGCCTGCTGCAGACCGAGGACTACGCCCGGGCCGTCATCCTCATCGCCAACGCGCACGCGTCGCCGGACGAGATCGATCGCCGGGTCAGCGTGCGGATGAAGCGCCAGCAGCTGCTGACCCAGCCCGATGCCCCCCAGGTGTGGGCCGTGCTGGACGAGGCGGCGCTGCGCCGCTGGCCGGCCCGGAGGTGATGCGGGCGCAGCTGGAGCACCTGCTGGAGGTCACCGAGCTGCCCAACGTCACGCTCCAGATCGTCCCGTTCGACGTCGGCCCGCACGCCGCGGCCGGCGGGCCGTTCACGATCCTGCGGTTCCCGGAGCCGGACTTGCCGGATATGGTCTACCTTGAACAGCTGAACAGCGCGGTCTACCTGGACCACCCCGACGACGTCATCGACTACGTGACGGTCATGGACCAGCTGGCCGTGCGGGCCCGGACCGGCCCGGACAGCAAGGATATGATCAGCGCGCTGCTGAAGCAGGCCTAGACGCGGCGGCGTGCTTTCCCCGTCCCGCCCCGCAGCAGAGAGTGGAGAAACTATCCCGTGAGCGACAGCTCATCCACGGCCGACCAGGAGCCCAAGATCGACACCTCGGTGCCGCATTCGGCCCGGATCTGGAACTACTGGCTGGGCGGCAAGGACAACTACCCGGTCGACCGCATGGCCGGCGACCAGGTCATGCAGATGTTCCCGGACATGACCCGGATCGCCCGGCTGCAGCGGTCCTTCCTCGACCGGGCGATCCACTACCTGGTCGGCGAGGCCGGGGTCCGCCAGTTCCTGGACATCGGGACCGGCCTGCCGACCGCCAACAACACCCACCAGGTCGCCCAGTCGCTCGCGCCGGAATCGCGCATCGTCTACGTGGATAACGACCCGCTGGTCCTGGTGCACGCCCGCGCCCTGCTCACCAGCACCCCCGAGGGCGCCTGTGATTACCTCGACGCTGACGTGCGCGAGCCGGACAAGATCCTCTCGGAGGCCGCCCGGACGCTGGACTTCAGCCAGCCGGTCGCGCTCATGATGCTGGGGATCTTGGGCCAGATCCCCGACTCCGACCATCCCGGGGAGATCATCAAGCGGCTCGTGGACCCCATGACGCCGGGCAGCTACCTCGCCATCAGCGACGGCGTCAACACCAGCGAGACGCTCAACGAGGCCTCGCGGCAGCTGAACCAGTCGGCGCACAACGCGTACCACCTGCGCACCCCCGCGCAGATCGCCGGGTTCTTCGACGGCCTGGAGCTGGTCGAGCCCGGTGTGGTCAGCCTGACGGGCTGGCGCCCGGAGGCCACCCCGTTCCCGGAGGCCGCGGACGTGCCCGGCCGGTGCGGAGTCGGACGCAAGCCGTAACGGGCCCGGTGCCACCCGGTGTGGCCCGGCTCGACGGTCTGGTGCGGCTACCCGGCGCGCCAGCCGCCGGGATCCACGCCGCCCGGCACCGGCGCGGCCTCGTCGTAGGGCAGCCGGGTGTAGGTGTGCGAGGCAAGATCGAGCGCGACGATCCGGCCGTCGCCTCCGCGTACCGGCCGCAGCACCTCGCCCGCGAAATAGCCGTCCAGGCCGATCCATTCTCCGGCGGCGTTCCGGCGGAACCGGAAGGCCCGCTCACCGGACCGGCCCGCCCGGAATTCCAGCTCTCCGCCGTCCGTCGCGCCCGCCATGCTCACCAGGAACGCCGACGGCCCCCAGTACCAGGTACCCACCAGCTCGAGCGCGTCGCCCGTGACGCGGGCCGCCGTCCACTCGGGCGGCACCGGCGGATCGTTCTCGGCAAGTATCCGCAGCAAGTCCGAGGCGAACACCGACACCCCAAAACCGGACGTTGAGTTGCACAGCGCGACGGCCGCGTCGCCGCCGGCGGTGTCGATCTTGAGGATGCCGACGAACCCGGGCATCGAGCCGGTGTGCCCGTGGCTCCGGCGCCCGCCCTCGTTCCAGAGCTGCAGCCCCAGGCCGTAGCCCTGAGTCCAGGGCTGGCCGGCTGTGTCGTCGATCCCGGCGGGTTCGCGCATCTCCGCCAGGCTGGCGGCGGAAAGCAGGCCGGCCTTCCCGTCAGTCCCGCCCGGGCCGGCTGGCCCGGCGAGGAACCCGGCCCAGCGGGCCAGGTCGGCCACGGTGGTCCAGAGCTGGCCCGCGGGCGCCATCGCCATCGCGTCGTGTTCCGGCTCGGGCAGCAACAGGTCGGCGTGCGGGTGCACGGCGAAGCCCGTGGCGCGCGGCGGTTGCGGACGGGTGGTGGTCCTGGTCATGCCGAGCGGCGCGAGCAGCTCTTCGGCGATCACGTCGTGCCAGGGCTTGTTCCTTACCGTGCTCACGAGGTGGCCGAGCAGCGCGAACCCCACGTTGGAGTAGTGGAACTGGCGGCCGGGCCGGTGCCGCCGTGCGTCCGGCCCGAGCGACGCCTGGGTCAGCGACTCGAACGGCGATCCCGGTGTGCGCTCCCACCACGGCCCGGAGGTTTCGGCTCGCAGGCCCGAGGTCTGCGACAGCAGCTGGCCGATCGTCAGGTGCGACACGTCGGCCGCGTCGAAGTACTGGCCTACCGGGTCGGACAGGTCGAGCTTGCCCTCATCGCGTAGTCGCATCACCGCCGCGGCCACGAACGTCTTCGTGATCGAGCCGGCCCGGTACTGGACGTCCGCGTCCGGCGCCGGACCGTTCGCTCCGTCAATCCGGCCGCGCCCGCCCGACCAGACCAGCGCGCCGCGGCGCGCCAGCCCTGCGGCCAGCGAGGGCAGCCGGTGGTTCGCTTGCTCCTGCGCGGTCCGGGCGGCCAGGAGCCGCTGCATACGCTCGTCGGTCACGGTCGCCTACGCTATCCGCCCCGGCGCCGGTCGGGAAGCGACGGGTGCGCGCCCACGTACGCTGAGCAAGACCGACGGATGAACCAGGTTCCCTGGCCAGCAGCCCGGGCGGTCCGCGCACCGAGAGGATCACGAGTGCCCTACAAGACCCCGGACCGCGATGTCGTCGCCATCGTCGATGCCCCGCCGACTCCCGTGGCCCTGCTGGCCCCGGGCGGGCGGTTCGTCGTGCTGGTGCACTACGAGTCGCACCCCCCGATCGCGCTGCTGGCGCGCCGCTACCTGCCGCTGGCCGGAATCCGGGTCGACCCGGTGCTGGCCGCCCGGCAACGGGTGCGCCGGCTGACCGGGCTGTCGGTGCTGCGGCTGGCCGACGGGGCGGAGCGGGCCGTGGCCCTGCCGGACGGGGCGCAGCCGAGCGTGCCCACCTGGGCGCCGGACGGACGGGCCTTCGCGTTCACGGTGGACGAGGCGGACGGCATCGGCGTGTGGGTGGCCGACGCCGAGTCGGCGACCGCCCGGCAGGTGCCGGGGCTGCGGGTCCGCGACGTGCTGGGCGGGGACCCGCTGACCATAGGCGCCGCGGTCCGCTGGACCCGCGACGGCAGTTCCCTGCTGGCGCTCGGCGCGCCGGACCAGGCGCCCGAGCTGCCCGAGGCGCCGCTCGAGCCGCGGATCGAGGAGACGGTCGGCAAGCGGTCGCAGATGGCGACCTACCAGGACCTGCTGCGCACGACGGCCGACGCGGACGCGTTCGAGGCGCTGGCCACGACGGTGCCGCTGCGGGTCGAGCCCCGGACCGGGGCGGCCAAGGAGCTCGGGCCGCCCGGGCTCTACCAGCGGCTGGCCGACTCGCCGGACGGCGAGCACCTGCTGGTGCACCGGCTGCGGCGGCCGTTCTCCTTCCGGGTGCCCTACCAGTACTTCGCGCGCAGCGTGGAGGTGTGGACGGCCGCGGGCGACCTGGAGCGCGTGGTGGCTGAGCTCGGCGTGAGCGACGAGGTGCCGCGGCAGGGAGTGCCGACCGGCCCGCGCCAGGTGTCCTGGGAGGAGCGGGCGTCGGCCAGCCTGAGCTGGACCGAAGCCCTGGACGGCGGGGACCCGGTCGCTCCCGCGGAACACCGGGACCGCGTGATGCGCCTGGCCGCGCCGTTCACCGGGGAGCCGGAGCGCGCGCTCGACATCCAGCACCGCTGCCTGGGCTGGCTCGACCTGGACGAGCCGCACCGGGTCCTGCTGACCGAGCACGACCGAGACCGCCGCTGGCTGACCACCTGGATCTGCGACCTGGCCGAGCCCGAGCGCCGCCGGATCCTGTTCGACCACTCGATGGATGACGCCTACGCCGACCCCGGCTCGCCGCTGATGGTCACCCACCCGGACGGCACCCGGACCGTGCTGCAGGACGGCTCCGCGATCTACCTGCGCGGCGACGGCTCAACCCCCGAGGGGGACCGGCCGTTCCTGGACCGCCTGGACCTGGAGACGGCGCAGAAGCAGCGGCTGTACTCCAGCCCCGCGGACGGCCTGGACCACGTGCTCGGCTTTCCCGGCGACGCCGATCCGCCCCGCAGCGAGGTGGTGCTGTGGCACGAGAGCCTCGCCGAGCCGCCGAACCTGTACCGCACCGCCCTGGACGGCTCCGGCCGGCGGGCGCTGACCAGCTGGCCGGACCCGCACCCGCAGCTGACCGGCATGGAGAAGCGGCTGATCGTGCACGACCGGGGCGACGGGGTGCAGCTGTCCGGCATGCTGCACCTGCCGCCGGGCTACGACCCGGCCACCGGCGGCCGCCTGCCGCTACTGATCTGGGCCTACCCGCTGGACTACGGCGACGCGGGCACCGCCGGCCAGGTCCGCGGCAGCAGCCAGCGGTTCACCAGGCTGACCGCGCTGGAGCCGACGTGGTTCGTGCTCCGCGGCTACGCGGTGCTCTCGAACGCGACGATGCCGGTGATCGGCGATCCCGAGACGATGAACGACACATTCATTCAGCAGGTGACCGCGGCGGCGCAGGCGCACGTGCGGGCCCTGGACGAGATGGGCATCGCCGACCCGGCGCGGGTGGTCGTGGGCGGGCACAGCTACGGCGGGTTCATGACCGCGAACCTGCTCGCGCACACCGACCTGTTCGCGGCCGGGATCGCGCGCAGCGGCGCGTACAACCGGACCCTGACGCCGTTCGGGTTCCAGGCCGAGCGGCGCAGCTTCTGGGAGGCGCCCGAGATCTACGACCGGGTGTCGCCGTTCCGGTACGCGAACCAGATCACGGCACCGGTCCTGCTCATCCACGGGGCCGAGGACAGTAACTCGGGCACCTTCCCGATCCAGTCCGAGCGGCTCTACCAGGCGATCCAGGGCAACGGCGGCACGGCGCGGCTGGTGCTGCTGCCCCACGAGAGCCACGGCTACCTGGCGCGCGAGTCGGTGCTCCACGTGCTCGCCGAGCAGTTCGACTGGCTGCGCGTCTGGCTGGGCTGAGCTGGCTGGGTGCTGGGCCGGCGTGGTGCCGGGATTAGGTCACCCGGTGGCCCGGGGGTCACGGCCGGGCCCGTCCGGGTGACGTGCGCGGCATGCCGGATATTGGGAGCAGGACCGGTCCGGCGAGCCCTCGGCCGCGCTACAGGAAAGCCAATCGCAGCAACGTGAGGCCACGCTGAAGGTGATCTGTGGATTAGCTGGATAACCGGGCCCGGCGGCCGGCATTGGCCAACCTGCGGCTTGTGCTGCACTATGAAGCCGTGGCAACCACTCGCGTCGGCCGGGCCGGCTATCACCACGGTGACCTGCCCAACGCGCTGGCCGACGCCGCGACCGACCTGGCCCGCGGCGGCGGCCCCGAGGCGGTTGTGCTCCGTGAGGCGGCGCGCCGGGTGGGCGTTTCCGCCGCCGCCGCGTACCGGCACTACGTCGGCCACGGCGAGCTGCTGCAGGCGGTCAAGCACCGGGCGCTCGCGGCGCTGGCCGACGCGATGCAAGACGGCCTCGACCGCGGCAAGCCGCTGCCCGCCCGGGCCGACGACGCGGTCCGGCGGTTCCGCAACCTGGGCCGCGCCTACGTCGGGTTCGCGCTCGGCAACCCCGGCCTCTTCCACACGGCGTTCTGCCGGCCCGACGCCGGCCCTGGCGACGTCGACGTCAACGTCACGGCGCGGATCGAGGCCTCGCGCCCGTACCAGATACTCTCCCGGTCCCTCGACGAGCTCGTCGAGGTCGGCCTGCTCGACCCGGCCCGCCGCCCGGTGGCCCCGATCGCGTTCTGGGCGTCCGTGCACGGGCTGGCCACGCTGCTCGTCGACGGCCCGCTGGCCGCGCTGACCGAACCCGATCAGGCCAAGGCGATCCAGCGCACGCTGGACATCCTCATCGACGGCATCGGCTCCCCGCCGCGCCCGGCCTGATGGGTCGGCCGGGTCGGCCGGTTAGCCCCGGACGCCGGTCAGCGTCGGCTCGCCGGGACCGGCGGGCGCGGGAGTTAAATATGTTGACACCGTTCACTTCGGCTGCCCATACTGGCCGAGTAAACAGTGTAAACAAATCGGGGAGTGGGTTCCGTGATCCACATGCAGCTCCTGAACGACGCCCTGGTGACCGTCGGGTTCGTGGCCGGCCTGGCGGTTCTCGTCACGCTCTTGTTCGTGGCCGTGGCCGCCCTGGCGCAGCGGCGCGCCCGCCGGGAGGGCCTCCGCCAGATCGAGCGGCTCCTGGCCGCGGTGGCCGATCAGCGGAACTGGCCCGCCACGAGGTGACCTCCCGGGATACGGGACGTCACCTCGTGTCCTGGCCCGGGTGCTACATCGGGATGGCCTCGTAGACCTCGACCGTCCCGCCGCTGGCCAGGACCGGGCAGCCCTGGGCCTTGGCCGTTGCGTCGCCGAGCGAGTCGGCCGACACGACCGTGTAGCCGCTCGCGCCGGACTTGCCGCCGTCGGTGACGCTGCCCGAGCTCACCGTCGCGGAGCTGCCGAACGGGTTTCCCATGTCGGTCACCGAGTCGCCCAGGGTGCCGAACCATGCCCCCCAGGCCTGCATCGCCTGCTCCTGCGCTTCCGGCGTCTCGGCCATCTGGCCGCCGGTGTAGACGTACACGAACTTAGCCATCGGGTTCTCCCTCGCTGCCGCCCAGCCGCGTCCGCGGCCGGGGAACGGGCCTGATACTGATACGACGGCCGGGACCAGCCCAGATCGACAGGCCGGCCGGAGATCTTTCGCCCGCGGGACGTCACGGGCGCAGCGGTACCACCTTGGCCTGCAGCGTGTCCCGGTCAACGACCAGGACATGGCGGTTGGGCAGCGAGGTCCACCCCTCCTGCGCCCACCCGGACGACGCCACGACCACGGCGGCGTCGGTCTCGAGGTAGGACACCTCGAAGTAGCACCCGGTCGGGCCGTCATACGACCGGGCGGCCAGCGCGGCGTGCGGGATGCGTTCGGGGTGGTAGTAGCAGACCGCGTAGAGGGCATCCGGGGTCAGGAACACCGCGTTCAGGCTGTTCGCCTGAAAGAGGCGGTCAACGCGGGCGGCGGTGTCGTCCAGCGCCGCGATCATGTCCCCGTCGTGCGCCTCGAGGCCGGACAGCACGTGCAGGAAGTACCGCTCGCTGTCGGTGGTGCCGGCCAGCTGCCGCTCCCACGCGGGCGGCAGCAGCTCGCCGAGCCGGTCCTGGGGGTGGATCGCGCCGTTGTGCGCCATCGCGACGTCGCCGCGGCGGAACGGATGGGTGTTGCGCGGCTCGACCGGCAGGCCGGGGGTGGCCCAGCGCAGGTGCACCAGGCCCACGTCGCCGAGCCTGCGGTGCGCGAGCCCGGCGAAGGCAGGCTCATCGGCGGCCCGCCGCGGGGACTTCTCGACCTGCAGCTGGCGGTCGTCGTACCAGGCCATGCCCCAGCCGTCGCCGTGGAACGCGGAAAGCCCGGTGAAGGCCCGCAAACCGGGCTCGCCCATGATCTCGGCGAGCGAGGCGTTGTCGTGGGCGCAGTAGCCCAGCAGCCGGCACATGGCTAGAGGTACTTCCCCATGCCGCCGGCCACGTCGACCGATGCGCCGGTGATGTAGCTCGCCCGGTCGCTGGCCAGGAACGCCACCAGGCCGGACACCTCGTCCGGGCGCCCGAACCGGCCGAGCGGCACCTCGCTGGCCGCGAGCTGCGCGAAGAACTCCCCGGCCGGCACGTCCGGCGCGCGCCTGCGGTGGATGTTCTCCCACTGCGGCGTGGTCACGAAGCCGATGTTCACGCTGTTGACCAGGATCCCGTCGCGGCCGAGCTCGATGGCCAGCGCCTTGGCCAGGCTGAGGCAGGAGGCCCGGTTGACCGACGAGGCGAGGAACCCGGGGTCCGGGTAGCGGCCGTAGACCGCATTGATGTTGATGACCCGCGGCGCGGCACTGTGCCGCAGCCGGGGCAGGGCGGCCCGGGTGCAGCGGATCTGGGAGAGCACCTTGACCTCGAAGTCGGCGTGCCAGTCGGCATCGGTCAGCGTCTCGAACCGGCCCGGCCGCGCGCCCCCGGCGTTGTTGACCAGGATGTCGATCCCCCCGCCCAGGGCCGACGCGGCGTCGCCGGTGAACGCGGTGACCTGGTCCGGGTCGGTGACGTCGCAGCGCAGCGCGGTGACGGTGCCGCCGCCCTTGCCGAGCTCGGCCGCCGTCTCGTCGAGCTCGGCCTCGTTCCGGGAGCAGATGACGACCTGCGCGCCCTCGGCCAGCAGCTCGGCGGCGATCGCCTTACCCAGCCCCTTCGAGCCGCCGGTGACGATCGCGCGCCGGTCGGACAGGCCCAGGTCCATCAGGCGCTGCCGGCGCCGGAGTCCGGCAGCTCGACGCCGGCCAGGTCCAGCAGGGTCTTGCGGGGCGGGCAGAAGACGTCGACCTCCAGGCAGCTGGTGTCGGTCGTCCAGGCCCCGTGCGGGACCCAGGCCGGAATCACCGCGACGTCGCCCTTGGTCATCGTGCGCACGTCACCGTCGAGGTCGAAGGTCATCTCCCCCTCGAGGACGATCACGATCTGCTCTTCCTCGTGGACGTGCCGCGGCGCCTGCGCCCCCGGCTCGAAGTGCACGAAGTTGGTCATGGCCCGCTGGCCGAGTACCGGGCGGAACGTCAGCCCGGGCACGAACTCCGCCGACGCGATCTTGTCGATCTGCACGTACCGGCCGGGCCCGGCCGGCTCGCCGGCCGCCTCAGTGCTGAAGTGCTTGCTCGCGTCGCTCATCTTGCTGTCCCTCGCTCATGCATTCTCTAGTGCGCTGCGGAACACGTCCCCGAGGCGGCGGGCCCCCTCGTCGATGAGGTCGTCCTCGACCCGGCTGTAGGCCAGCCGCAGCTGGGACACCCCGCCGTCCCCAGGGTAGAAGGGCCGGCCGGGTACGTAGGCCACCTTGCGCGCGCTGGCCGCCGGCGACAGCGCCACGGCGTCGATGCCGTCGGGCGCGGTCACCCAGGTGAAGAAGCCGCCCCGCGGCGTGGTCCAGCCGGTGCCCTCCGGCATGTGCTCGGCCAGCGCCTTGCCCATGAGCTCGGCCCGGCGCGCGTACAGCGCGCGGGAGGCGACCAGCTGGCGGTCCAGGTGCCCGCCGCGCCCGTACTCCTCGAGCATCCGCTGGCCGAGCGCGCCCGAGCACTGGTCGGAGTTCTGCTTGGCCGTCACGAGCTGCGCGATCACCTCGGGCGGTGCGGCGGCCCAGCCGAGCCTGACCCCGGGGAAGAACGTCTTGGAGAACGTGCCGGTCTGGATGACCACGTCGGGCGCCAGCGACCAGAGGCTGGGCGGCGCGGTGCCGTCGAAGCCCAGCTCGCGGTAGGCGACATCCTCGAGGATCAGGAAGCGGTAGCGGCGGGCCAGCTCGACCAGGGCCTGCGCGCTCCGCCGCCAGGGACAGGCCAGTCGGGTTCTGGTGATCGGGGATCGTGTACAGCACCTTGGGCTGCAGGCCGGCCCGGAGCAGGTCGGCGAGCACGTCGACCCGCATCCCGTCGTCGTCCATCGGCACCCCGCGCAGGTCCGCCTCGTAGCCGCGGAACGCCATGATCGCGCCGAGGTAGCTGGGCGCCTCGACCACCACGGGATCGCCGGGGTCGACCAGGCTCTTGGCCACGAGCTCCATGCAGTCGATCCCGCCGCTGGTGACCATCAGCTCGCCGGCCGCGGGCCGCCTGCCCTGCAGCGCGTCCAGCCGCCCGGCCAGGTAGTCCCGCAGTCCCGGCAGGCCCTCGGTCTGCGAGTACTGCAACGCAACGGCCACGTCCTGCGCCACCAGCCGGGCGGCGATCTCGCCCAGCACGTCCTTGGGGAACGTCGCCGGATCGGGGAACCCGCCGGAGAACGTGATCACGTCGGTGGCCCCGGCCAGGGCCAGGATCGCCGTGATCTCGCCGCCGCCCAGGGTCCGGGTCCGGCGGGCGAAGCTCGCGGTCCAGTCACGCAGCTCCGGCGCAGCAGTCATCGTTGTCTCCTGCATCTCCTGCCCCTTACATCCTTGACACGCAGCCTGGCAAACGTAAGAATTCTCGGCAGCAAGGCATACATTTGCCCGGGCCTGTCGGAAATTATACACGAGGTCATCAAGCCCTCAGCGGAGATGTCTGCCAATTGACAACTACCTCAGCGCCGTTCGCGCACCTCGCCGACGTGGCCACGCCGTCGACCCAGAAGATCGAGGTCGACGACCTGGACCTCACCCTGCTCCGCGCGCTGGCGGTGGACGCGCGCCAGTCCCAGCGCAAGCTCGCCCGGGCGGTCGGGATGTCGCCGCCGGCCATCGCCGACCGCCTGGCCCGGCTGGAGCGGACCGGTGCCATCCGCGGGTACCGGGTGGACCTCGACTGGGCCGCGCTCGGTTACCCGGTGGTGGTCTACCTGGCGGTGACCGCGGGACCGGGCATGGACCTGAGCCAGATCATCGGCGCGCTCCAGGCCCTGCCCGAGGCCCAGGACATGAGCGTGGTCACCGGCGGCCTCGACCTGCTGGTCCGGCTGCGGGTCCGCGACCACACGCACCTGCGCGAGCTGCTGCTGGGCTCGATCTTCCAGATTGCCGGCATCCAGCGCACGGAGACCTTCCTGTCGCTCGCCGACATCGAGCCCGGCAACTTCGCGGAAGCCCTGCTCGACCAGATGACCCAGATGAGCCAGTCGGGCCATCGGGCCAGATCCGGCGACAAGGCCCGGAGTGGCCAGGCCGGAGCGGACAAGACCTGAGAGGAGCGCACCCGGTGAGCACTGTTTCCCCCGAACCCCCCGGGCGGCTGACCACCGCTGGCGTCGGCCAGCCCGGTTTCATAGCCCGCCACGGCCTGTTCACGGACCGCCAGGCCAGCGCGGCAGAACTGGTGACCGCGCGCATTGAGGAACTGGGGCTGCGCACCGTGCGGTTCGTGGTGGTGGACCAGCACGGCATGCCACGCAGCAAGTCGCTGTCCGCGGACGCGGCGCTGGCCGTGCTGTCCAACGGGCTCGACTTCTCCGGGGCGATCTACAGCCTGGACACCGGCAATCAGGTGTTCGTGCCCGCGTTCGCCCAGGGTGGCGGGTTCGGCATCGAGGAGTTCACCGGCTTCCCCGACGTGGTGCTGGTGCCCGATCCGACCACCTTCCAGGTGCTGCCGTGGGCGGACCGGACCGGCTGGATGCTGTGCGACGTCTACTTCAGCACCGGGCAGCCGATGCCGCTGGACGGCCGCGGCCTCATGCGCCGGGTCCTCGGCGAGCTCGCCGAGACCGGCCACGACTACCTGGCCGGCATCGAGATCGAGTACTACATCGTGAAGCTGGAGTCCGAGCGGATCACCCCGGAGAACGCCGGGTTCACCCCGCCGCCGCCCGAGGTGAGCGTGTTCGAGCGCGGCTATCAGTACCTGTCCGAGGTCCGCCTGGACAGCGTGGGCGGCACGCTCGAGGCGATCAGGGATGCCCTGTACGACGTGGGCCTGCCGCCCCGGGCCATGGAGGACGAGTGGGGCCCCGGCCAGATAGAGTTCAGCTTCAGCCCGATCGGCGGGCTGGCCGCGGCCGACGCGGTCGTGCTGTTCCGGTCCGCGGTCAAGCAGATCTGCCAGCGCCGAGGCCTGCTGGCCAGCTTCATGTGCCGGCCGGGGCTGCCGAACTTCTTCTCCTCGGGCTGGCACCTGCACCAGTCGCTGACCTCGCGCCAGGACGGCCGCAACGCCTTTGCCAGCGAGGACGCGGCGCTGTCCGGCACCGGCCTGCAGTACGTGGCCGGGCTGCTCGAGCACGCGCTGCCGATGATGGTGTTCTCCACCCCGACCGTCAACGGGTACAAGCGCTACCGCCCGTACTCGTTCGCCCCGGACCGGGTGTGCTGGGCGCTGGAGAACCGCGGTGTCCTGGTCCGGGTCCAGGGCGCGGCCGGCGACGACAGCAGCCACGTGGAGATGCGGATCGGCGAGCCCGCGGCCAACCCCTACCTCTACATGGCGGCCAACATCGCCGCCGGGCTGGACGGGATGCGCCGGGGGCTGCAGCCGCCGCCCGCGGTGGAAGCCGACCCCTACGCCGCCGACGCGCCCATGCTGCCCACGTCCCTGGCGGACGCGATACAGGCCCTCGACGCCGATGACTTCTACCGCAAGGCGTTCGGCGACACCCTGGTCGACTACCTGCTGCAGATGAAGCGCGCCGAGGTCGCGCGCTACGAGGCGGCCCTGACCGAGAAGCCGTCGGCCGAGGGGCAGGAGGTCACCGACTGGGAGATGCGCGAGTACTTCGAGTTCTTCTGACCGAGCCCTCACCCACGGAGCCCACGGTGACCTTGCAGCACATCGTCCTGTTCAGTTTCCCGCGCCCGCTCACCGAGCAGGAGGCGGCCACCATGCGAGCGATGGTGGCGAGCTGGCCGAGCGAGATCGGGCTGATGACCCAGTGCCGCTTCGGCACCGACCTGACCGGCGAGCGCACCCGAGGCTACGGCTACCTGCTCTACACCGAGTTCCCGGACGCCGAGACGCTCCGCCGGTACCAGGATCACCCGGTGCACGTCGCGTTCCGGGACTGGATCATCCAGCACGATTGCACCCCGCTGGCCTTCGACTACTACCTCGACGACAGCACCGTCCTGATGTCCGAGCCGGGTCCGGCCCGGATATGAAGTTAGAAAGGGGACCACCCATGGCAGAGGTCGACCGCAGTCTGTCGGTCACGACCGGCCAGGACCAGCTGGCGCACGGCGTGCGCCACGGCCGCGTCGCGGACGCTGTTCGCCATGGGCCGCGAGGGCGTGCTGCCCCGGCCGTTCGCCCACACTCACCCGCGGTTCAAGACGCCGGTCAACGCGACGCTCGCGGTGGTCGCGATCGCCACCGTCATGGCCCTGCTGGTCGGCTACCCATTCTCCGACGCGGCCTTCGGCAACCCGTTCAGCAACTACTACTTCTGGGCCACCACGGGCACGCTGCTGATCATCGTCGTCTACATCATGATCTGCATCGGCGGCATCGTGTTCTTCCGCCGGACCAGGGACACCCGCCGCTGGAACCCGCTCGTGCACGTGCTGGTGCCGGTGATCGGCGCGATCGTCTTCGGCGCGGCCCTGTACGGCTCGGTGCACCCCACGCCGCCCGGCATCCTCAAGTGGACCCCGTACCTGGCCATCATCTGGCTGGCCATCGGCATCGGGGTGCTGCTCTGGCTGCGCGCCAGGCACCCGGACGCGGTCGGCCGCATCGGCTCGATCCTGGGCGAGGAAGGCGGGACGGACGCCAAGCTGCTGGACCGGTGACCGGCGGCCGCGCCGCCGCGGGCCCCGCTACCCGGGCTGGGGCCGCGCCCGGAACAGCGCGGCGACCCGGTCGCGCGGCAGCGCGGGGCTGCGATGGCCGTTGCGGCCGGTCATGTCCTCGTTGGCGACCAGCGCGTTGGCCACGGCCTCCTCGGTGGACTGGACCACGGCCGCGTAGAAGCGGTTGATGAAGCCCCACGGGACGAACCGCAGCTGGTCGTAGCCCTCGGCCGCCTCGCCCAGCATGGCGGCCCCGCCGGGCGTGAACGCCTCCGGGTTGCCGGCGGAGAAGGCCAGGAACAGGTCGCCGGAGAAGTGCGAGCCGGTGGTGCCGGTGCGGGCCAGGCCCAGCGTCACCCGGCGGGCGAGCGCCGCGCACTGGTGCGGGAGCAGCGGCGCGTCGGTACCCACGATCGCGATCACCGATCCGGCGCCGCCGGGGTTGGCCCGCGGTGCGGCGATGGGGTTGTCGTCGGCCAGCAGCCGGCCCAGCGGCAGGCCGGCCAGCGTCAGCTCGTCCCGCTGCCCGAAATTGGCCTGTACGAACACGCCGACGGTATACGTCGTCCCGGCGAACCGCACCTGCCGCGAGGCGGTCCCGTTGCCGCCCTTGAACTCGTAGCAGTTCATGCCGGTCCCGCCGCCGACCGAGCCCTCCTCGACCGGCCCGGTCGCCGCGCCCTGCAGCGCGTCCAGGCAGTCCTGCTCGGTGACGTGCGGCGAGTTGATGTCGTTGAGATAGCCGTCCCAGGTCTCCGCGGCGACCGGCAGCAGCCAGGTCTCGGCGAGGTGCGGATGATGGCGGACCGCCCAGGCCACGATGGCCGCGTGCGCGACCCCGACCGCGTGGGTGTTGGTGATGGCCACCGGCCCGCTGAACGTGCCGGACTCGCCGATCCAGGACACGCCGGTCATCTCCCCGTTCCCGTTCTGGGAGAAGAAGCCCGCCGCCACCGGGTCGCCGGCGCCCGCCGCGCCGCGGGGATGGATCGCGGTCACCCCGGTGCGCACCGATGTGCCGCGGATCAGCGTCGTGTAGCCGACCTCGACCCCCGGCACGTCGGTGATCGCGTTCCACGGGCCGGGCGTCCCGTCGAACGGTACGCCCAGCGACCTGGCCCGCGGCTGGCCCGACGGGGTCGCGGCGTGCGGGGCGGGCAGCCCGGTTCCCTGGTCTGGCATGGTCTCGTACCTTCCCGCGTCGCCGACGTTCCCGGGACTCATTCTCCCTGCCGCCCGGCCGGGATGATGGCTGCGTCAGGCCGCCTGGCGCTGGCGTGGTAAGCCGACGTAGGCGGGCGTCCGGATGGGAAGCCAGGCCTCGCGGCCGGGCGGCGGTCCGGGGTCGGGCTGGGCCAGGTCGGGGAACATCCGGGCGGCGGCCTCGTCGACCGCGTGGTGCCGCGCGGCCAGCGCGGCTGACAGCCCCGGGCCCGGTGCATCGGCGTCGGCCTGCCGCTGCGCGGCCCGGGCCGCCTCGGCCAGCCGCTCGCTGATGCGCCGGGCGTACGAGGCGAGGAACGACTGCCGGAAGGACCGGGTGCCGGCCGGGCCGGCGTCGTCACGGTGCGGGCCCGCGCGGCCCATCGCCGCGCCGGCCTGCACGAGCAGCGAGCCGAACAACAGCTCCACCGCGTCCAGGTCGCCGGGGAAGCCGAGTACCGTGCTCAGGCCCAGGCTCTTGTGCCAGACGGTGCGGCAGTGGTTCACCGTCGCCACCATGCTCAGCAGGTCCGCTTTGGCAGCCTCGTAGGGACTGTCCACGAACAGCCTCCGGCCGGACGCCGGACCCGGGCGGGCCTGCTCGTCCCGGCCGCGGCCAGCAATGCGTCGTCCATGGCCTGCCTGGCCAGCAGCCCCTGGGCCCGGGCGGTCAGTGCCTCCGCTTCCTCGGGGGACCTGGCCGACTCGGCCTGGGCCAGCAGGGCCCGGGCCCGGTCGGTCCACCGCTGGTCGGCCGGGCGGGCCGGAGCGCGTTCGGCCGCCAGCGCACCTCGCAGCGCGGTGCCGGGAAGCGGGCAGAGCCGGTCGAGCCTGGGCAGCGCGGAGAACCCGTACAGCACCTCGAGAGCGCAGGTCACCGCCGCTTCGCCGGCGAGCTGTTCCCGTTTGCGCCACCGCTCCAGGTAGCCGTCGTCGGGGCCCCACCAGGCGGTCGCGCCCAGCGCGACCAGCTGCGCCTGCCACCGCTGGTCCACGGCCGTGCGGGCGTAGCTGCGCATCTCCATGGCGGCCGCGTCGGTGGCCATGCGGGCGTGCCGGGCGCCGAACTGCCGGCCGATCTCCCGCACCGCCTCGGCGGGCTGCCAGCCTTGGCGCCATCCGGCCGTGACCGCGCGCTGCAGGCTGGTGAGCAGCTCCCGCTCGACGGCCCGCGGCCAGCCGCGCCCGCCGGATTGCTCGGCGAGCTGCGCGGCGCACCAGGCGAGTGCCTCATGCTGCCCGTCGACCTGCGCCTGCAGCGCATCCGAGACCAGCTGCTCGGCCCGTGCCGCGGACTGCGCAACGTCGCCGGGATCGTCGGCCTGCGGGCTTCTGTCGCGCGGGGCCTGCATTCTGGCGGTCGGCCCGGGCGGGTCAAGCGTGACGACCGGGTCCAGTCCGCGCCAGAGAACCCTCTTACGCTGCCTCGGTTTCGCGTGGCGCCCGAGGCGGTTCGGCTTGCCCATGGCTTTCGCCTCCGTCGCACCGCCGTTCGCAGAATCTCACGAAGCGGGCGCGCGACCTGCGACGACACGCGGAACGCGGCGCGTGAACACCGGGTAAAAATCCGCTGGCCACCGCTGGCGAGGGTGACCCGGCCGCCTGGCTGGCCAGGCCGGGTCAGGTGGCGAGAGGGAGGCTGTCCGCGCTGGCTGACGTGGCGGGGCGGCCCAGCGCCCGGTAACGCCAGCCCGCGGCGCGCCAGCGCTCGGCGTCCAGGACGTTGCGCCCGTCGGCGATGTTGCGCCGCGCCACCGCCTTGCCGAGCACCTCGGGGTCGGCCTCCGCGAACTCGTGCCACTCGGTGAGCAGCAGCAGCACGTCGGCGTCGGCGACGGCCGCGAGCATCGAGCCCGCGTACTCCAGCTCGGGATGGAGCCGCCTGGCCTTGTCCATGGCGGCAGGGTCGTAGACGGTGACCCGCGCGCCGAGACCGTGCACGGTGCCGGCCACGTCCAGCGCGGGGGAGTCCCTGATGTCGTCGGAATTCGGCTTGAATGAGCAGCCGAGCACGCCCACGGCGCGGCCCTCCAGCGACCCGCCGGCCAGCTCCAGCGCCAGGTCGACCATGCGGGCCCGCCGCCGCAGGTTGATCGCGTCCACCTCGCCGAGCAGGGCGCTCACCGAGCCGACGCCGAGTTCACTGGTGGTGGCCCCGAACGCCCGGATGTCCTTGGGCAGGCATCCGCCGCCGAACCCCAGGCCCGGGGCCAGGAAGCGCCCGCCGATCCGGTTGTCATGGGCGAGCGCCTGGGCCAGCGGGACGATGTCGGCTCCGACCGCCTCGCAGACCTCGGCCATGGCGTTGATGAACGAGACCTTGGTGGCCAGGAACGCGTTGGCGGCCACCTTGACCAGCTCGGCGGTGGGCAGGCCGGTAACCAGGAACGGCACCCCGGCGGTCACGGGTCCCGCGTACACCTCCCGCAGGATGGCCTCGGCCCGGGCCGAGCGCACCCCCACCACGATCCGGTCCGGCCGCATCGTGTCGGCCACGGCGTGCCCCTCGCGCAGGAACTCGGGGTTCCACGCCAGCTCGGCGGCTGCCCCGGCGGGTGAGAGCCGCGCCAGGCGCTCGGCGATGATCTCGCTGGTGCCGACCGGGACGGTGGACTTCCCGACGACCAGGCAGGGCCGGGTCAGCAACGGCGCCAACGCATCGACGCACGCCAGCAGGTGGGAAAGGTCGGCGGCGGCGGAGTCGGCCCGCTGCGGGGTGCCCACGCACACGAAGTGCACGTCCCCGAAGGCCGCGGCCTCGGCGTAGCTGGTGCTGAAGCGCAGCCGCCCCGAGCCCAGATTGCTGACCAGCAGTTCCTCGAGGTCGGGCTCGTGGAACGGCAGGCGGCCCGCGGCCAGCGCCTTGACCTGGCCTTCATTGGTATCGAGGCCGAGGACCTCGAAGCCGAGCTCGGCCAGGCACACGGCATGCGTCGCGCCCAGGTAGCCGGTGCCGAGAACGGTGATGCGCGGTGACATGGACGTCCTTCATGTCGGGATCATCGTCGGGCCATTGAACCAGATGCGGTCGGACCGACCGCCTCGTCCCCGGGGCCGCGGCTGGTTGCCTAGCCCTGGCTCACCCTCGCCCGGAGGGATTCCCGAGGAAGCATAACGTCACCAGATCGGCAGGTTGCGGCTTTGGCCTGGGCCGGCCGCAAAGTTCACCGGACCGGTTCCGGCCCGCTAGGAGACGTACTTCTCAGCCAGGGTCTGATACTCGAAGATATCGTCCTCGGCGAACCAGACGTCGATCTCGCGCTTGGCCTCGCTGGGATTGGCCGACGCGTGCACGAGGTTGGCGACCGCGAGCCCGTAGGCGTTGGCGTACGCCTTGCTCTGGTGCGCGAAGTCGCCGCGGATCGTGCCGGGTGCGGCCTGGTCCGGGTAGGTCGCCCCGACCAGCTTGCGGACGATGGCGACCGCTTCCACCCCTTCGAGCACGAACGCGAACACCGGGCCGGTCTGCATGAACGACGCCACCGCGTTGTAGACCTCGGGCCCGAACCGGTCCTCGAGGTCGAAGTAGTGCTGCCGGTTGAGGTCCGCGTCCATCCAGACCATCTTGCAGGCGACGATCTTCAGCAGCGCGTCCTCGAAGCGACCCACTATGCGCCCCACGAGGCCCCGAGATACAGCATCGGGCTTGAGCAGGACCAGGGTCCGCTCGATCCCCGTGACGTCACCCATAACGAATCGATCCTTCCCGCACTTCTACCCCAACGAAGATTTTGCCCGCACAGCCTAGCGAGCAAAACGAGTAGCTATGACCGGCCGCCCGGGGAGATTACCTCAAGCCATACGCAACGGTCAGCCCCGGGGGCGATGTGGCTGTCGGCGGCGGGTTCGGGGCGACGGCCCGGCTCGCTCGGGTCATCGGCCGGTTCCTAGCAGGCCGGCCGGGCGTGGCGGCCGGCCGGTCGCGGCCGGTCTCGGTGGTGGCGGTCGGCCTCGGTTACGGCGGCCGGGCAGGTCTCGACCCGTCCAGGTCGCGACGCCCCGGCCCCCTGGCCATGCCGGGCCGTCGGCCGTCGCCCCCAGCCCAGGTTGTGGCCATCAATTCGATCTGTCGTGCGAACCAGATTTTGTCGGTGGCACCGGATAGCGTGATCGCCGTGGCATCCCGATGGAGTACCGGCCAGGTACTGGCCCTGGCGCCGGACGCCTCATCGCGGCGGGCCGCGGCCGGCCTCGCGGGCCCGTCGTCCTGGAGCGGCGCTGGCGCGGCGGACGGACTGGTCTGGGGGTTGTGCGCCGGGTCGGCGAAGGACCCCTACCAGGCCGTGGTGGACGTGGCCGGCCCGTCGTACAAGTGTTCCTGCCCGTCGCGGAAGTTCCCGTGCAAGCACGTGCTCGCGCTGCTGCTGGCCTGGGCCAACGGGATGGTGCCCGAGCAGGACGGGCCTTCCGACTACGCGCGGGCCTGGCAGGCCGGCCGCGCGGCCGGCGTGACCCGGCGGGCCGCCGCCGCGCAGCGCCAGGCCCCGGGCGGTGCCGCAGACGGCCAGGACGACGCCGGCGCGGCCCGCCGGGCCGGGCAGCGCGCGCGGCGGGTCTCGGCCGGCCTGGCCGAGCTGCAGACCTGGCTGCGGGACCAGGTCCGGGCCGGCCTGTCGGGTGCAGCCGCCGGCGGGTACCGGCACCCGGAGGCGATCGCGGCGCGGATGGTCGACGCCCAGGCGCCCGGCCTGGCCAGCGCCCTGCGGAGGCTGTCGGCGATCCCGGCGTCCGGGGACGGGTGGCCGGCCCGGCTGCTGGACGAGTACGCGCAGCTGCACCTGCTGGCCCGGGCCCACGACCGGCTCGGCGTGCTGCCGCCCGGCCTGGACGCCGTCGTCAGGTTTCGGGTCGGGTACACCACCAGCCGGGACGACGTCCTCGCGTCGCCTGCGGTCACCGACCGGTGGCAGGTGCTGGCGGCCCGCGACGTGCTGGACGGGCCCGTTCCCGCGCGCCGTATCTGGCTGCACGGCCGGGACACCGGCCGGTTCGCCCTGCTGCTGTCGTTCGCGGCCGGAGGGAACTTCGGCGCGAACCCGGACGCCGTCCTGGCCCCGGGCACCGAACTCCACGCCGACGTGCACTACTACCCGGGGCAGCCGCCGGTCCGTGCCATCACCGGGGCGCGGCACGGCGCGGCGGCGGGGCCGCGCCCGGACGCCGCGCGCGATGCCGCCGCGCTGCTGGGTGAGTGGGCCGCCGCGCTGGCCCAGGACCCGTGGCTGACCGAATGGCCGGCGCTGCTGGCCGGCGCGCCCGCCGCGGCCGGCGGCCGGTGGTACCTGGTCGACTCAGCCGGGGCGGCGCTGCCGCTGCTCGGCCGGGAGTCCCTGTGGCCGCTGCTGGCCATCTCCGGCGGGCATCCGGTCACGGTGGCCGGCGAATGGAGCCCGGCCGGCCTGACCGCGCTGACGGCCTGGCACGAAGACCAGGCGGTGTCCCTGGGCTCGGTGCCGCCGGGTCTGTTGTCGCCGGGCGCGGCGGTGCCGCCATGACCGCCGTGTCCTACGACGACCTGGTCGCCGCGGCCACGGTCGGCCTGTCCCACCGCCCGCTGCACGTCACCGGGCTCACCGGCGCGGCCGGCGAGCACGCGAGCGCGCTCGATTCCGGTGACGATGCCGCCGCCCTCCTCGATGCCGCGGCCCTGATGGTCGCCGCCCGCCGCGCGGGCGCGCGCGCCGCGGCCGGTGTCGCCTGCCCGGCGCCCGCGGCCGAGGACACCGCCGCTGAGCTGCCCGCCCGCGCGGCGAACCTGCTCGAGCAGGCTCGCCTGGCCGACCCAGTCCTGCTCGCCAGCCTGCTGGCCACGGGCGCCGGCCTCGGCTACCGCGCTCCGGCTCCGCTGCTGCCGGCCCTGCTGGACGCGGCCGTGAAAGACCAGGCCCTGCGCCAGCCGGTCTCCTCGGTGCTGGGCGCCCGCGGCCGGTGGCTGGCCGGGCACCGCGGCGACTGGCAGCGGGTGGCCGACGCGGCGGTGGCCGACGCGGCAGTGCCCGGCTCGGCCGGAGACGGCACCGCCGCCGATGACCCCGCTCTCTGGGAGACCGGCCGCCGTGCTGAGCGCCGCGGCTACCTCGCGGCGCGGCGGGCCCGTGACCCGGCCGCGGCCCGGGAACTGCTTGCGGCGGGCTGGTCCGCCGAAACCGGGGACGATCGGGCGGACCTGCTCGGCGTGCTCGCCTGCGGCCTGTCCGCGGCCGATGAGGAGTTCCTCGAGACGGTGCTCGACGACCGGAAGGCATCCGTCCGGGCCGCGGGCCGCCGGCTGCTGGCCCGGCTGCCCGGCTCGGCGTTCACCCGCCGGGCGGCGGAGCGGGCCGCCCCGCTGCTGCGGCTGGAGCACCGGGTACGGCGCCCGCAGCTGGTGGCTACCCGGCCCGATCGCGCGGACGCGGCCGCGGTCCGGGACGGGATCACCGCCCGGCCGCCCGCGGCCGCGGTCGGCCCCGGCGCGTGGCTGCTCATCCAGGTGATCTCGGCCGCCCCGCTGGACGGCTGGGTGGCCAGTCTCGGGCTCGATCCCGAACAGCTCGTGGCGCTGCCCGTCGCCGGGGGCCTGCGGGTGGACGTGCACGCCGGCTGGCGGCTCGCGGCCGTCGACCAGGCCAGCTCGCCGTGGGCGGAGGCGCTGCTGGCCGGGCCCGAGCCGGGCGAGCCCAGCCGGCTCCGCCGGACGCCTGGCCGCGGGACTTCCAGCTGGCCGCCATCCTGGCCCCCGCCGCCCGCGCGGCGCGGGCCGCGGCGATGCTGGCCGACGCGCCGGCCAGCTTCGGCGCGCTGGCCGAGATCCGCGGCTGCCCAGGGCCCTGGCCTGACTTCCTGGCCGATGCGGTCATCGCCGCGCTGCGCCGCGCGGTCACCGTGGCGGCCAGGTACCGCAGCCAGGCAGGCTTGTCCGCCTGGAACGAGGAATACGCCGTCGCGGTCGGCCGCGGCCTGCCGGTCACCGGCCCGGCCGACCATGCCGCCGCCCTGAGACGGCTAGCCGATATCGACAACTGCCCCGCGTACTGGTCGGCGGCGCTGCGCCGCGCCGCCGACACCATCGCCTTGCGCCGTGCCTTCCTTGAGGAGATCCGTTGACCGCCATCACCGCCACTCCGCCCGCCGCTGCGGCCGGCCCGCTGCTGCGCCCGCACGCCGAGCAGGTTTACTCCCGCGAGCTCACCGCGCTCATCGCGGCCGACGACCGGCCGCGACCCCCGTCGTGGCGGATGTCGCCGCAGGCGGTCGTCACCTACCTGCTCGGCGGTACCCTGACCGACGGGACCGCGATCACCCCGAAGTACGTCGGGCCGCGCCGGTTGATCGAGGTCGCGGTCGCCACCCTGGCCACCGACCGGGCCCTGCTGCTGCTCGGCGTGCCCGGCACCGCCAAGACCTGGGTATCGGAGCATCTGGCGGCCGCCGTGTCCGGCGACTCGACCCTGCTGGTCCAGGGCACCTCCGGCACCGCGGAGGAAGCGATCCGGTACGGCTGGAACTACGCGCGCCTGCTGGCCGAGGGGCCGAGCCGGGCGGCGATGGTGCCCTCCCCGGTGATGACCGCGATGGCCGAGGGACGGATCGCCCGCGTGGAAGAGCTGACCCGGATCCCGTCGGACGTGCAGGACGCGCTGATCACGATCCTGTCGGAGAAGACCCTGCCCGTCCCCGAGCTCGGCACCGAGGTGCAGGCGGCCAAGGGCTTCTCGGTCATCGCGACCGCGAACGACCGCGACCGGGGCGTGAACGACCTGTCGTCAGCGTTGCGGCGCCGGTTCAACACCGTCGTGCTGCCGCTGCCCGCCAGCGAGGACGAGGAGGTCGACATCGTCGCCCGCCGGGTGGAACAGCTCGGCCGCGCCCTCGAGCTGCCCGAGGTGCCCTCGGCGCTGGACGAGATCCGCCGGGTGGTGACCGTGTTCCGCGAGCTGCGCTCGGGCGTGACCGCCGACCGGCGGACGACGCTGAAGTCCCCGACGGGAACCATGTCCCCGGCCGAGGCGATCTCGGTCGTCACCAGCGGCATCGCGCTGGCCGCGCACTTCGGCGACGGCGTGCTGCGCCCGGCGGACGTGGCGGCCGGCATCGTCGGGGCGGTCATCAAGGACCCGGTCACCGACGCGACCGCGTGGGCCGAGTACCTCGAGGCCGTGGTGCGGGAACGCCGCGGCTGGGGCGACTTCTACCGGGCCTGCCGCGAGGTGAGCTAAGTGGCCGAGCCGAAGGGCCGCGCCGCCGTCTGGACCGAGGAGCGAGGGAGCGAGGAACGAGCGACCGGGCGACGAGCTTGTCCGAGCCGAAGGGGCGCGCCGCCGTCCGTGCAGGGGAAGGGGAGGCGGGTGGGGAGCGAGGGTGCGAGGAACGAGCGCCCGAGCGAAGAGGGAAGACGGCGGGTCAAAGCCCCCCGGAGGCGAGCAGAAGAAAGAGTCGCGGTGCTGGGGATCCGGCACCACGGGCCGGGCTCGGCCCGCTCGGTGGTGGCCGAACTGGACCGGCGCAAGCCCGCGGTCGTGCTGATCGAGGGACCGGCCGACGCGGGCGAGGTGCTGGCGCTGGCGGCCGACCCAAGGATGGTTCCGCCCGTGGCCCTGCTGGCCTACGCGCCCGACGAGCCGCGGGCCTGTGCGTTCTGGCCTTACGGGGTGTTCTCCCCGGAGTGGCAGGCACTCGCCTGGGCGGCCGCGCACCAGGTGCCGGCCCGGTTCTGTGACCTGCCCGCCTCGGTGATGCTCGCGGGCGGCACCGAGCCCGAAGCCGAGCCGGGCCCGGCCGGGCCGGACGGTGAGCCGGTCACGCTGCGCGGCGACCCGATCGCGCGGCTGGCGGCCGCGGCCGGCTATGACGACCCGGAACGCTGGTGGGACAGCGTGATCGAATCCCGGCTGGACGCCGGGTCGCCGTTCGCCGCGCTGACCGAGGCCATAGCCGAGCTGCGGTCGGACGCACCCGCCGGCCCGCTCGGTGAGCAGCGGGAGGAGCAGCGCCGCGAGGCTTACATGCGCCAGGTCCTGCGCACCGCGCTCAAGGACACGGCCGGGACGGTCGCGGTCGTGTGCGGCGCCTGGCACGCCCCGGCCCTGGCCGGGAAGCTGCCCCCGGCGTTGGCGGACGCCGCGCTGCTGCGCAGGATGCCGAAGCGCAAGACGACCCTCACCTGGGTGCCGTGGACGCATTCGCGGCTGGCGTCGGCCTCCGGGTACGGCGCCGGGGTCACCTCGCCGGGCTGGTACCACCACCTGTTCACCACGCCCGAGCAGACCGTCATCCGCTGGCTGGCCAAGGTCGCCGGGGTGCTGCGGGATCACGACCTTCCGGTTTCCTCCGCGCACATCATCGAGGCGGCCCGGCTGGCCGAATCGCTGGCCGCGCTGCGCGCGCGACCGCTGGCCGGGCTGGCCGAGGTGAGCGACGCGACCAAGTCGGTCATGTGCGACGGGGACGAGTTCGCGGCCGCGTTCGTCACCCGGGACCTCGTGGTGGGAGAGCAGCTCGGCGCGGTTCCCGACTCCGCCCCGGCCGTCCCGCTCGAGGCCGACCTGCGTGCGCAGGCCAGGACGCTCCGCCTGAAGATCGACGCGCTGGACCGGACGCTCGCGCTCGACCTGCGCGGCGACACCGACCGCTCGCGCTCGGTGCTGCTGCACCGGCTGGGCATGCTCGGCATCGGCTGGGGCGCGGTCACCGCGGACCAGGTCCGCGGCAGCGGCACGTTCCACGAGACGTGGATCCTGCGGTGGCGCCCGGAGCTGGCGGTCGCGGTCATCGAGGCCGCCCGCTGGGGCACCACGATCGCCACCGCGGCCACCGCGAAGATCATCGACACGGCCGCCTCCGCGGCCGGGCTCGGCCTGGTCACCGCCGCGGTCGAGCAGGTCCTGCTGGCCGACCTGCCGGAGGCCCTCGGCCCGGTGCTGCGGGCCCTGGACGAGCAGGCCGCGGCGGACTGCGACGTCGTCCACCTGATGACGGCGGTTCCCGCCCTCGTGCGCGCCGCCCGTTACGGCGATGTGCGCGGCACCGGTACCGCCTCGCTGTCGGCCGTCGTCAACGCGCTCACCGCCCGCGTGTGCGCCGGGCTGCCGGCCGCCGCTGGCAGCCTCGCCGACGACGCGGCCGCGCAGCTGCGCGCCGCCCTGGACGGGATGCAGACCGCTCTCGCGCTGCACGCCCAGGACGAGCGGGGGCGCGCCGCCTATGACCTGTGGGCGGCCGCGCTGACCGGGCTGGCCGGCCGCCGCGACGTGCACGGCCTGGTGGCGGGGCGCGTGGTCCGGGTGCTCACCGACACCGGCGCGATGCCCCGCGAGGAGGCAGCCGGCCGGTTCGCGGCCCACCTATCGATCGGGATCCCCGCGGCCGGCCAGGCGGCCTGGGCCGAGGGCTTCCTGTCCGGCGGCGGCCTGCTGCTGGTCCACGACCGGGACCTGCTCGCCATCCTCGACGACTGGATCGCGGCGCTGCCGGACCGGGACTTCATGGACGTGCTGCCGCTGCTGCGGCGCACGTTCGGCGGATTCACCGCCCCCGAGCGGGCCAACATCGCCGCGGCGGTCAGGCAGCTCACGGACGGCGCCGGGGACCGGCCGGCCGCGGACGAGGCGCTCGACGCCGCCCTGGCCGCCGGCGCGCTGCGCACGGTCGCCGCCATCTTGCGGGGAGGGTTCTGATGAGCGAGCCGAAGGACCGCGAAGCTGCCTGGACCGAGGAGCGAGGAGCGGCAGCGACGAGCGACGAGGCTTGTCCGAGCCGAAGGGGCGCGCCGCCGTCCGTGCAGGGGAAGGGGAGGCGGGTGGGGAACGAGGGCGCGAGGAACGAGCGCCCGAGCGAGGAGGGAAGACGGCGGGTCACAGCGCCCCGGAGGCGAGCGGAAGACACAGCGCCCCGGAGGCG
This sequence comes from uncultured Actinomycetota bacterium, assembly GCA_963795055.1. Taxonomy (GTDB): domain Bacteria; phylum Actinomycetota; class Actinomycetes; order Streptosporangiales; family Streptosporangiaceae; genus JASHPR01. Next base: position 127,269 of record CAWCGJ010000001.1, on the reverse strand, counting down.
AGCAGAAAACACCTTGCGGCGGTGGCGGCTGCTGCTCGGCGCCCCGGCCGGCCCCGGTCTTGGTTTCGGCGGCTCCGGGGCCGGGCTGAGCCAGTCCGACCAGGCCGTCGACGCTGCGCTCGCCGCCCTGTACGAGGGCGACCCGGGGACCGGCGAGCGCAGCAGGCGCAGCGCGGGCCTGGGTGCCTCTGCCCCGAAGGTGGCCCGGTGGCTCGGTGACATCCGCACCTACTTCCCGTCGACCGTGGTCCAGGTCATGCAGCGGGACGCGGTGGAGCGGCTGAACCTGCGGCAACTGCTCCTCGAACCGGAGCTGCTCGCGTCGATCGAGCCCGACGTGCACCTGGTCGGCACCCTGCTCAGCCTGAACCGGATCATGCCGGAGACGACCAAGGCCACCGCGCGGCACGTGGTGGCCATGGTCGTGGCCGAGGTCGAGCGCCGGATCGCCAACCGCACCCGCGCCGCCGTGTCCGGCGCGCTGAACCGGGCGGCCCGGTCGCGCCGGCCGAAGCTGCGGGACATCGACTGGAACCGCACGATCGCCGCGAACCTGTCCCGTTACCTGCCCGAGCACCGCACGGTGGTACCCGAGCGCCTGGTTGGGTACGGGCGGCGACAGCAGGTCGTGGCCCGGGACGTGGTGCTGGCCATCGACCAGTCCGGGTCGATGGCCTCCTCGGTCGTGTACGCGTCGGTGTTCGGGGCCGTGCTGGCCTCGATCCGGGCGCTGAACACCTCGCTGGTGGTGTTCGACACCGCCGTGGTCGACCTGACCGAAAAGCTGCAGGACCCGGTCGATGTCCTGTTCGGCACGCAGCTCGGCGGCGGCACCGACATCAACAAGGCGATCGGCTACAGCCAGACGCTCATCACCCGGCCGCGGGACTCCATCTTCGTGCTCATCTCGGACCTCATCGAGGGCGGCGTGCGCGAGCAGATGCTGTCCCGGATGGCCGCCCTGGACGCGGCTGGGGTGCAGGTCGTGGTGCTGCTCGCGCTGTCCGACGACGGGGCGCCGGTCTTCGACTCCGGCAACGCGGCCGCGCTGGCCGAGCTCGGGATCCCGGCGTTCGCCTGTACCCCCGATGCGTTCCCCGACCTGCTCGCGGTGGCGATCGAGGGCGGCGACGTCGGCGCGTGGGCGCACCGCAACGACCTGGCCGCCCGGTAGCCGGAGCAGGGCCGGGCCGCCGAAGGCCAGCGCCAGGCGGTACCTGGGTACTGTCGGTGGCCATGACCAAACCCGCGACCGCGTGGGTGGTGGCCGGCCCGCCCGGGGCCGGGAAGAGCACGGTCGCCGGCCTCCTGCTGGCGTCGCTGACGCCCGTGCCCGCGCTGCTCGACAAGGACACCATGTACGGCTCGTTCGTGGCCGCGACCCTCACGGCGGCCGGGCGGCCGCTGGGGGAGCGCGAAGGCTCCTGGTACGACGCGCACATCAAGGTCCACGAGTACGCGGGAATGACCGCCACCGCCCGCGAGATCCGCTCCCACGGCTGCCCCGTGCTGCTGTCCGGACCGTTCACCCAGCAGATCCACGACGCCCGGCTCTGGCGGTCGTGGGTGGCCGATCTCGGCGGCCCGCAGGTGCGCCTGGTCTGGATCCGGTCGGACGCGGACACGCTCCGCCGGCGGCTGGGCGGCCGCGGGTCCGAGCGGGACGCGGCCAAGCTGGCCGACTTCGGGTCCTTCGCGGCCAGCATGCGGCTCGGGACCGAGCCGGCCGCCCCGCACGTCACCGTGGATAACCGGCGCACGGCCGCTGTCCCGCTGGAAGCCCAGGTGGCGGCGCTGGTGGCCAGCCTGCCCGGCTCGCCCCGGCCGTGACGGCGCCGCGCGGGTCGCGGGCGGGACCACGGCGCTGTCAGCCTCCCGGTGCGGACCGGGGCCAGGCGCCCGGCCTGGAGGCCTTCCGCCGCCGGTAGCCTCGGTGCGGATGGACGACTCCCGCGCGGCGACGGCTGCCGCGCTGCGTACCGCCTGGCGGCGCCCGGCGTGGCTGGTGCCCGGCGGCCTGCTGCTGACCCTGGCCCTGCTGACGATCAACGTGCTCGCCGACGGCCCGCTGGTCGGCATGGACCGGCGGATCCGCGCGGCGGTGCAGGCCCAGGCGCACTCGGCCACCTGGCGGTGGGCCGGTGACAGCTGGCACGCTCCGGCCCGGCTGCTCGTCGAGCTGGGCAACAACCAGGTCGCCGTGCCCGTGCTCGCCCTCAGCGCGCTGTTCGTGGCCGTCCGGCACCGCTCGCTGCGCCCGCTGCTCGCCGCGGCCGCGGGCGTGGTGCTGCTGCTGGTCACGGTCATCCCGGCGAAGATCCTGATCGCCCGGCCCGGGCCGGGCCAGCCGGCCGTCGCCCCGGGGCACATGGGCGTGTTCCCCTCCGGGCACACCACGACGGCCGGGGTGTGCCTCGCGCTGGCCGTGCTGCTGCTGGCTCCCGACCTTCCGGCCAGGATCCGGCGGGCCGCGGTGGCCGTCATGGCGGCGCTGTGCTTCCTGGTCGGCGTGGCCCTGGTCTGGTGTGACTTCCACTGGTTCACGGACGTGGTCGCGGGCTGGGCGCTGACGGCGCTCATCGTCATGGGTACGCTCCGGCTGGCCGGCCCGAGGTCCGCCCGCCCGAGCGGGAACAGCGGGGCAGGAAGTGACGCTGTTGCCGGCGAGGTGGCGGCCGGGACCAGGGAGGTAACCGATGACTCAGCGCGCGCGTGATCACCTGGGCCGGTTCGGGATCTGGCGAGGCTCGGGCCAGGTGACGCCGGAGCTCGCCGCGGACATCGAACGGCTCGGCTTCGGCACGCTGTGGCTGGGCGGCTCGCCCAGCGGCCAGCTCACGGCGCCCGAGCAGTTCCTCGACGCGACGACCACCCTGACCGTGGCCACCAGCATCGTGAACATGTGGCAGGACGACGCGCACGTGGTCGCCGCGTCCTTCGCCCGGGTCGAGGGCCGCCACCCCGGGCGGTTCCTGCTCGGCGTGGGCGCGGGCCACCGCGAGGCCACGCAGCAGTACGCCAGTCCCTACGAGACGCTCGCGCGCTACGTCGACGTGCTGCTCGGCGACGACGTCCCGGCCGACAGCCTGGTGCTGGCCGCGCTGGGCCCGAAGGTGCTGCGCCTGGCCGCGGAACGGACCGCCGGCGCCGTTCCCTACCTGGTCACTCCCGAGCACACCCGCCGGGCGCGTGCCATCCTCGGCGCCGGGCCGCTGCTGGCCCCGGAGCAGAAGGTGGTGCTGGAGGCCGACCCGCAGCGAGCCCGCGCGATCGGGCGCCCGAGGGTACAGAATCCCTACCTCGGGCTGGTCAACTACACCAGCAACCTGCGCCGCCTGGGCTGGGGCGACGAGGACCTCAGCGACGGCGGCAGCGATGCGCTCATCGACGCGCTGGTCGCCCACGGCAGCGGCGAGCAGGTGGCGGCGCAGCTCGCCGGGCACTTCGACGCGGGCGCTGACCACGTCTGCGTCCAGCTGCTCACCGCGCCCGGCGAGGACCTGCTCGACGGCTACCGGAAACTGGCCCGGGCGCTGGGCCCGTGATCAGGGCCGGGCGGGGCGGTCCTTCTTGGGCAGCTTGCTGACCACGGCGTCATAAGAGGCGTCGACGGCCTCGAGCAGCTCGTCCTCGGGGATCGCGCCGCCCAGCCGCAGGCTGTTCCACCCGGACCGGCCGATGTAGGCCATCACCGACGCGTCGCCGGGATAACGCAGCAGCCATTCGTCGGCCGCCTCCCGGGACGGGCCGCACTTGAGCCCGACCGCGGTGCCCGACCCGAGGAAGGCGAAGATCTTGCTGCCTACCTTGACCACGACGTCGCCCTCCCAGGGCTCGTCCGGCCACGCTCCGGGCTTGGCCAGGCAGTACGCGAGCAGTTCGTCCCAGGTCATCAAGCCTCCTCAGCCGCCATCGGCGATCGCCGCCACGACCGCGTAGGGCAGGTGCCGCGGATGCACCAGCAGCGCCCTGGCCACCTCGCGGATCCTCAGCCGCAGCGGGGTGAGCAGCTGCTCGCTGTACCGCCAGGCGCCGCATTCGTCGCCGCTGAAGGGCTCGCCCTGCTGCTTCAGGGCGCGGCGGAAGCGCCACGCGTCCCCACCGTCGCTCTTCCAGGTCGGCAGCCAGGCGCGCAGCTCGTCGTCGTGCTCGAGCATGGTCCAGGTCCGCAGCCGCTCCGCGATCTGGCCGGCCGCGTCGATGACGAACGCCCGGTCGGTTGCTCCGCTGACGCCGCGGATCCGGCCCTCCTGGCCGCAGGCGTGGCGGATGCTGGCCGAGCTGAAGCGCGCCCCCACGGCCAGCGCGGCCACGGCGTGGCCGGCCTCGTGCCAGGCGGTCTCGACCGTGGCCTTGCGGGCCCTCGCCAGGCCGGGAAAGCAGCCGCAATCGTAGCGCTGCATGATCCAGATTCGGTTCACGATCGACTCGTCGTCGTACCGGATGACCCGGCTCAGCTCGGCCCGGATCCCGGCCAGGGTGCGTTCTTCCGCAGGCTTCATCGCAGGGCTACTTGGGCGGCCTGCCCTCGGGCGGCCGCAACGGGGAGATCTGGGGACGCGGGTTGGGCCGGGGGCCGGACCAGAGCGCGGGTACCACGTCGAGGGCATAGGTCAGCGCGTAGGCGGCCTGCTCGTAGTTGACCCGCCAGCCCACGAAGTCCGGCCACGCGTCCTCGGGCTCGCGCTCGGTCGGGAAGTCCACCTTGTGCATCCGTGCTATCGCATCCAGGAACTCCTCGTAGGTGATGCTGATCCCGGCGCTCGGGTCGGGCTCCAGCGGGATGTCGATGCCCATCGCCCGCGCGACGTCGCCGAAGCACGTGAACCCGCTGCGCAGGCACAGCCGGGCCGGGACCACCGGCGCGGCCTTCGGGGACAGGGCGAGGAACAGCGCGGCCGAGTCGAGGACGGCCAGCAGCCCGGTCACCCAGGACGACATCGGCTTGGGCGAGCGGAACCGGACCAGTGGCAGGTAGGTGGTGTGGCTCTCCGCCACGTCCGCGGCCCAGCGCTCCCACGCCTCGTACAGATCGGGCAGGGTGTCGATCGTCGACGCCCCCGATCCCAGCGCGTAGTAGGTGCGCGCCAGCAGTTCCGGGCCCCAGGACGGGACGCCGGCCCGGGCGTTCAGCAGCGCCACCTCGGTCTCGCGCCGGTTGAACGCTGAGTACAGCGTGGGCAGGTAGGCGATCTGCAACGAGACCGTGACCAGCGCCGCTATCGCGGCGAGATCGGCGATCGTCCGCTGCGCGGCCCCCAGGGCATCGTTGGGCCCGAACACCGCGGTACTCGCGAGGTCAAACGCGGAGGTTATGCCGCGGGAACTGAACGGCCACTGCAGCAGCGAGAACCCGATGTAGAAGATGGCCAGCCAGGCGACCAGCTGGAGCAGCAGGATCGTGGCCGCCTGTCCGGCGAGCACCCGGTCGCGCCGTTTGTGGTCCTTGATCTTCTTCGACGCGACGCCGTAGCAGAAGCTCACGCCTTTATCGACCCACCGGGTCAGCCAGCTGCCGACCGGTCTCGGCACGATCACCGTGACTATCACGCTGCGGGCCGCGGTATACACCAGCAGCCCGCCGACGACGGCTGCGATGATCCGGCCGGCCAACGGCACCACCATGCTGTCCTCGACACCTCCCTCGTACCGGACGGGCGGTCCGCCCGGCCCTCAGCTGAATTACCCCGTGTTTACCAGGGCCTTGCATGGATTCTCGCCGGCCGGGTAGCTGAGCGTGCGCAGGCGCCTAAACACCCCTCCCGCCTGTAGAGGGAGATGTGATCCATATGAACGGGATGCTGCGGGTTCCGCGGAGCCGCGGCGTGCTCAGCGGTCTGCTGTTGGTCCTGCTGGGCGCCTGGGGCGCTCTGGTCCCCTTCGTCGGTCCCTATTTCCACTATGCCTACACCCCCGACCAGGGCTGGACCTACACCACGGGCCGCTTCTGGCTGGAGATCCTGCCCGGGGCCGCCACGGTGCTCGGTGGCCTGATCGTGCTGATCAGCGCCTCCCGGCCGCTGGCGCACTTCGGTGCGTGGCTGGCCGCGCTGGGCGGGGCCTGGTTCGCGCTGGGCAGCGTGATCGGCCCGACCTGGAGCGGGATGAACATGAGCCCGGGCAGGCCGGTCGGCGGGTCCGTGACCCGCGCGTTCGAGCAGATCGGCTTCTTCACCGGCCTGGGCGTGGTGATCGTGCTCGTGGCCGGGATGGCGCTGGGCCGCTTCTCCGTGATCGGCGTCAGGGACGCCCGGCTGGCCAAGGCCGCCAGGAAGGCCGAGCCGGTCACGCCGGCTGAGCAGGCCGAGCCGGCCGAATCGCCCGAGCCGGTCACGACGGGCGCGACCGCGCGCACCAGCGCTTGGCGCAAGCCGGCCACGGCTGACACGCCCGCCACGGCTGACACATCGGCTGACACGCCCGCCACGGCTGACACATCGGCTGGCACGCCCGCCACGGCTGACACGCCGGCCACGACGGGTACCGGCGCCTCGAGAAGGTTCGCGCTCCGGCGCAAGGAGGCGGCGACCGAGACCGCCGAGCCCGCCACCGAGCCGGTGAGCCCCGCCCAGATGTGACAAACGCGGGCGCGCCAGCCCATCCCGCTCCCGTCGGCGCGCCCGCCCCGCCTCCCGGTGGCAGGCCACGGGGCGGGCCTAGCGCGGGCTGGAGGAGAGATGCTCGGCGGCTTCCGCAGCAGACGGATGGGGCCCAGCAGGTCACGGCGGCCGCGGAGCAGGCTGGCCGGCTGCCTGCTGTGGCTCCTGGCCCTGATCGTGGCCCTGGTCATCTTGTCGTTGCTGTTCGGCGGCTTCCGGAAGGGCACCAGGGCAGGCGGCAACGGCGCCCCGGTGCCGTCCTCGGCCACCGCCGCCCGCGCCGGGGACGGCCGCTGATGCTGATGCGTCACCCGGGCCGGTGGGCCGGCCGCCTGGCCGGGCTGGCCGCGGCGGTCGCCGCCGTCATCGCCGCTCTGCTCGTGCTGTCCGCGGTGCACCTGCTGCCGCAGCTGCGCAACCCGTTCGCCGAGACGACCACCGACCGCAGCGGGCCGGTGCTGCTGAAGTCGATTACCTCGCTGAGCCGCTATGAGGCGGCGAGCGGCTCGTTCCAGGTGGTCGTCGACCTGTCCAAGCGGACGGCGTTCCTGCCGTCGTTCGTCGAGGGCAGTGACACCCTGTTCATCGGGCAGGGCACCGAGATCGCGTTCGTCGACTTCTCCCGGCTGGACGGCAGGCAGGTCCGGGTCTCGCCGGACCGCACATCGGTCGCGATCAGCCTGCCGCCCGCCCAGCTCCAGCCCGCCGTGCTCAACGTCAGCCAGTCCTACGTCTACGCGCAGCAGCAGGGACTGCTGAACCGGATCGGGAACTTCTTCTCCGGCAACCCGAACAGCCAGCAGCAGGTCTACATCCTGGCCCAGCAGAAGATCCAGAACGCCGCCCGGCAGAGCCCGCTGCTCGCCGAGGCGGAGAAGAACACCACGGGCATGCTCGACGGCATGCTGCACTCACTCGGATTCCAGCAGGTCACCATCACCTTCGGCGGTACCGCCGGTTAGGACCGCAGGTAGGAGGCGCCGTTGAGGTCGAGGATGGCACCGCTGGCCCATTCGGCCTGCGGCGAGGCCAGGTACAGCACCGCGGCCGCGATCTCCTCGGCCTCGGCCACCCGCCGGAACGGGCTCTGAGCCCGGATCTCGTCGCCCTCCGGGCCCTGCAGGTGCTTCGACGCCATGTCGGTCTCGACGTAACCCGGAGCCACGGTGGCGACGGCGATGCCGTGCGGGGCCAGGGCCCGGGCCAGCGACTGGCCGAACGCGTTCAGGCCGGCCTTGCTGGCCCCGTAGGCGGGCTGGCCGGGCTCGCCGCGGAAGGCGCCGCGGGACGACACGTTGATGATGCGCCCCGCGGCTGTATTCGCGGTCGTGCCGGACTCGGGGCTGATCATGTGCTGGACGGCGCACCAGGTCACGTTGGCCGCGCCGACGAGGTTGACCCCCAGCGTCTCCTGCCAGGCCGCCTGCCACCGCTCGTACGACACCTCCGTGATCGGGTGCGGGGTGAAGACGCCGGCGTTGTTCACCAGGACATCCAGGCCGCCCAGGGCGTCGCAGGCGCGATCCACCATGCGGCGGACCGCGTCCGGGTCGGTCAGGTCGGCCTGCACCACCGTGTGCCCGCGGCCGGGCAGCCCGGCCAGCACGTCGGCCGCGAGCCCGGGTGAGTCGCGGTGGTGCACCGCCACCCGGTCACCCTGCCCGGCGAAGGCCTGGGCGATGGCCCGGCCGATGCCCCGTGATGCCCCGGTTACCAGGATCGCTCGGTCCGTCACCCGTCGACCCTACGCGGTCCGGCCGCTTCCGCCGCGGCTCCGGCCCCGGTCACCGCGGAGTGTCGGAACCGGAGCGGCCCGCGAAACGGATGATCTGATCGCGCAGGTCGACCAGGTCCTCGCCGTGGACCATCACCGGGGGAGTGGCCCCGCGGATCCGCGCGTGCCACATCCGGTCGATGCCCTGCCAGGCCTCCCAGGCCGGGAATTCCCCCGCGATCTTGGCGGTCTCATCGGCGCTGTCATCAGTGGAATTCACGGCCTTGACTATACCGGCATGTCAAGCTATGCTAAATAATGCCTAGTCTGGTTCTCCCATGTCGCAGCCGGTTAAGTTACCGGCGTGCAGATCGACCAGACCTCGCCGGAGCATCCGTACCTGCAGCTCGCCGGGCTGTTGCGGGCCGAAATAGAGTCCGGCAAGATCACGAGCCAGCTGCCGTCGATCACTCAGCTCACCGAGGAAACCGGGCTGGCGGTCGGCACCGTGCGCCGGGCGATCAACATCCTGGTCAAGGAGGGCCGGGTCGAGACCGTCCCCGGCCGGGGCACCTTCGTGATCGAGCGGCGGCCCGGGCGGTCCGGCGGCGCAGAGGACCGGCAAGCTCCGGCGCGCCCGCACGGCCACGTCCCCCACTGAGGGCGGCCGGAGTGAAGATCCAGGAGGTCCGCGAGCTCATCCGGCTGCGGGGGTTCGAGCCCGATCGCGACCGGCGGGTCCTGAGCCGCTGCCACGACCTGGGCGACCTGCGCCGCGCCGCGCGCCGCCGGCTACCCAGCCCGGTGTTCGGCTACGTCGACGGCGGCTCCGACGAGGAAGTCACGCTGCGCGCCAACCGGGCGGCGCTGCGCCGCTGGAAGTTCCGGCCCCGGGTGCTGCGCGACGTGGCCGAGCCGGACCTGCGCGTGTCGGTGCTCGGATCCGGCCTGGCGGCGCCGATCGGGCTGGCCCCCACCGGCTTCACCCGGGTCTTCCACCCGGACGGGGAACTGGCGGCGGCGCGGGCGGCCGCCTCCCGAGGGCTGCCCTACGGCCTGTCCACGTGCGGGACGTACACGATCGAGCAGCTGGCCGGGACCGGGCACCCGAACCTGTGGTTCCAGCTCTACGTGCTGCGCGACCGCAAGCTCACCGGGGCGCTCGTCGACCGGGCCGCTGCGGCCGGGTTCGGAGTGCTGGAGGTCACGGTCGACACCCCGGTGGGCGGCAGCCGGAACCGCGACCTGCGGACCGGGTTCACGGCGCCACCGATGCTCACGGTCCGCGCCCTGCTCGACATCACGGTGCGCCCCGGCTACTGGATGTCGATGCTGCGCGCCCCCGCGCTCCGGTACGCCAGCTTCCCCGCTCCGGGGGCAGGCGGCGCGAGCACGATCGCCGACGTGACCGCGATGTTCGATCCCACGCTCAGCTGGGATGACCTCGATGACCTTCGGGCCCGCTGGCCGGGCAAGCTGCTGCTGAAGGGCCCGCTCGGCCCGGCCGATGCCGTCCGGGCGGTGTCGGCCGGGGTCGACGGGATCCACCTGTCCAACCACGGCGGGCGGCAGCTGGACCGTTGCGTTCCCACGATCGACCTGGTCCGGCCGGTGCGAGAGGCGGTCGGCGAGAACGTGACCCTGGTCCTGGACTCGGGCGTCCGCCACGGCGCCGACGTCGCGGTGGCCATCGCGCGCGGCGCCGACATGTGCGTGATCGGCCGCGGCTACCTGTACGGCCTCGCCGTCGCCGGGCAGCCCGGGGTCGAGCGCGCCATCGACCTGCTGGTCGCGCAGCTGCGGCGGACCATGCAGCTGCTCGGCGTCACCACGGTCGCCGAGCTCCGGCAGCACGCCGACGACCTCGTGGTCGCGGCCTAGCCCGCTACGCTCGCCTAGCCCGCGGCTCCAGGGGCCGGCGGTTCGAGCCCATCCGTCCGGAGGCCTACCTGGCCGGCCGGTGAGGGCAGCCAGCCGGGGGAGGCGTCACCATTCCGGACGACATGCGACGCTGCAATGCCGCCGGGAACGGCCACGCCTCAAAGCTTGGTCAGCTTGGAATAGGGCGAGGTGATGCGTTCCCTCTGGGTGCCGAAGTCGACGAGAACGGCGACCTCTTCCTCGACCCCGATGACCACGCCGAGCCCGTACCTGTCATGCGTTACCTGATCATGCAGGTCGTAGTGCTCGATGTGCCGGACTGGCTGCGGGATGTTGTTGAAAGGACTTCCGGGGAAATAGCGCCGAGTGGTGGCGCGAGCTGCCTTCACGGAATACCAGTATGGCCCCCCTAGGGGGTTTTTGCGGGCTGGTCGCTCAGGTTGGGGCCGGCGATTTTGATATCCCCAGCCTCGGCGCCGGGCGCGACGAAGGCCAGCAGCCGGGCGCCTTCCGCGGTGACCTCCGCGGCCTGCCCGGCGGGCAGCCGCGCGAACGGCTCGATCCGCAAGACCGCGCCGCCGGGCCCGCGGGTGACCTTCCAGGTGGCTTCCCAGAGGCCGTCGATGAGCACGGTGCCGCCGGTCCCGCCCGGGCCCGGCGGCAGCGGCACCCGGCGGCGGCCGGGGATGATCCGGGCCCGGTCAGCGTGGGAGAGCAGGATGTTGTCGTATTCGGGCAGGAACCGCGGCGGCGCCGGCGTGTCCGGGTCCGGGCGGGGGGCATCCGGCAGGTCGAGGAGCTCGCCGCCGTCCTGGTCGCGGAACGCGCGCAGCCGCGGGCGCAGCCGCTCGGCCACCTCGGCGAGGCGGGTCAGCCCGCACCAGGCCTGGACGTCCCGGACCGTGGCCGGCCCGTACGCGGCCAGGTACCTGAGCACCAGCCCGTCGGGGGAGGGGCCGGGTTCCGGCGCGCGGCCCAGCCAGGCCTCAACCGTGGTGAAGGCGGCCGGGCCGGTGCTGCCCCAGACCCCGCGCGGCGGGACCTGGACGGTCGGCGTCAGGTGGGTGACGGCGTAGGCCAGCGAGGCCGGGTCCCGGCCCGGCCAGCGCTCGCCCAGCTCCCGCCCGAGCTCGGCGCGGGTGCGCGGCTGCCCGGCCAGCAGCGCCCGCCCCGCGGCGAGCAGCGCGGTGAGGTCGACGCCGGCCAGGTTGGCCGCAAAGGGCGAGCTGGCCAAGCGCCGCGCGTGCAGGGCCCGGAACAGGTCTCCGGCGGCCAGGCAGTCGCGGGCGGTGACCAGGTGGACCGTGTTCCGCATCAGGTGCGTGCGGACGACGGCCCGCTCGGTCATCAGCCGCGCCAGATCGGCCGGGCAGAACCCGGCCAGCCGGGTCCACAGCCCGACGTAGGGCGCGTTCGGCGCCTGGGACTGCATGCCCGCCAGGTGCTCGATGGCCTGCCACGGGGTCATGTCCGCCCGGCCCAGCAGCAGCTGGCGCTCCAGCAGCGCGCGGCCCAGCGCGCGCGGCCCCAGCACCGCACCCACCGTCGCCTCCCCTAGTCGTCGCCAACGGACCGTTGCAGAATATCAGAACAGAATGATCCGTTCTGTCAGTAGGCGCCGCGCGTCGAGTGGAGGTGGAGGGTGGGTTGCGGGCCGAGCGGCCCGGCCGTCGTGGTCGGCCGGGCCGTCATGCCGAAGTCCCGCCAGGTGCGCTGGCTGAGCCCGAGCGGGCCGCGAGCACCTGCTGCATGATCGCCCGCTGCTCGAGCAGCACCAGGCGGAGCGGGCCGCCGAGGCCGTCGCGTTCCAGGGCCGCGTCGGTGGCGGTGACCGTCGCGGGGTCCGCGAGCGTGGCGGGGTAGAGCAGCCGGGCGAGCTTCCTGGCCAGGCTGGCCTCCTGCCGGCGGAGGGCGGGCAGCGCCTCGGTGAAGTAGCGGTCCCGGTACGGCGCGAGGAGGCGTTCCTGGCCGGGCGCCCAGATGCCCCGGGCGTGGGCCTGGGCCATCCGGGGGGACTGCCCGCCGGCCAGCGCGGCCGCCCAGGCGGCCTCCTTGGCCGCCGGGTCCGGGCGCAGGGCGCGGCAGGTCGAGCGCTGCGCCTCGCCGCCCACCGGGTCGGCCGCGGCGAACGCGTCGAGGTCGTCGTCGGTGGCCAGGCCGCAGGCGGACAGCGTGGCCAGAATCCGGCCGCGCAGCTCCAGGTCGGCGGGCACGCCGCCGGGGAGCGAGGTCCCGTTGAGCCAGCACCGCAGCAGGCCGAGCTGGCTCTCGCCGTCCGCGGAGGCGGCGAAGCCGGCGGCCAGCGCGCGCTGGGCCCGGCTGCCGGGCTGCGCCCGCCGGGCGCCGTCCAGGGCGGCGGCCGCCACGCGCTGCCGCAGGCCCGGACGGCAGGCCGGAACGGCGTAGTAGTCCGCGGCGGCGCGTACGTGCTCCAGCAGTTCCGCCGCGCCGGCTGGCGGGTACCCGCCGCTGATCCTGCGGACCACGAGGTCGGTGAACTCGGCCACGCTGAGCTCGGCGGCCGTGGTCATGTCCCACGCGGCGTTCCAGCACACGGCCTCGGTCAGCGGGTCGTCCACATCCAGGGCGCAGGCCAGCAGGGCGCGCAGCGACCGCCCGTCGAACCTGATCTGGGCGAAGGTCAGGTCGCCGTCGTTGACGATGACCGCGTCCGGCGCCGGGGTTCCGGCCAGCTCCGGCACTATGGTGCGCGCGCCGGCCAGTTCCGCCGCGACCACCCGGCGGCGGCGCAGCCGGGTGCCGTCCCGGTCGTACACCCCGATCGCGACCCGGTGCGTCCGCAGCACGCCCGCCGCGTCCTGGGGCGGCGGGTCCTGGGCGACGGCCAGGGACCGGACGGTGCCGTCCCCCGCCAGCGCCAGCTCGGGCCGCAGCGTGTTCACCCCGGCCGTCCGCAGCCACTGCTCCGCCCACCCGCTCAGGTCGCGGCCGCTGGCCCGCGACCAGCAGCCCACCAGGTCGTCCAGGGTGGTGGCCGCGCCGCCGTAGGTGGCCAGGTACGCGCGGAGCCCGCCGCGCATCGCGTCGTCGCCGATGAGCGCGGCGAGCTGGCGAATGACGCTGGCCCCCTTGCTGTATGTGATGTCGAACGGCCTGGCCAGCGCCTCGGCCGCGTCGTTCACCGGCGAGGACACCGGCTGGGTACCCGGCAGGCTGTCGGTCTGGTAGGCGGCCGCCTGGTCTCGCAGGCAGAACGCGCGCCACGGGGAGTCGGGCCCGAGAGCCTCCTCCCGGGAGGCGTAGCCGAGGTAGGTGGCCAGGGCCTCGGCCAGCCACAGGTCATCCCACCAGCGCCCCTCCACCAGGCAGCCGAACCACAGGTGCGCGACCTCATGGGCGAGCACCATCGGGCCGAAGTCGTCGCCGGGGTCGGTCACCCGCTGCAGCAGGGTCTCGCTGGCCAGCATCAGCCCGGGCAGCGACACGGCCGCCGGTCCGAGGTCGGGCACGAACACCACGTCGTACTTGGGGTACGGGCAGCGGCAGGCCAGCATCTGCTCGTAGTAGCCCAGCGACTGGCGCACGACGTCGCCGGTTCGCGCCAGGCCGGCCGATCCGGCCAGCGCGGGCCGGCTGCTCAGGCTCATCCGGACCAGGCCATCGGCGCCGCGGTAGTCCGGCGCCGCGGCCGTGACGTACGGGCCCGCGCACAGCGCCAGCTCGCTCGGCTTCATCGCGGGCACGGTGGCGAACCGCCACGTTCCCGCGTCGCCCGCGGGCGGGCGGGCGGTCACCGCGCCGTTGCCGACGCACTGCCAGCCGGCCGGCGCCGACACGGCGAGCGTGAGGTCGGCGCGCAGATCCGGCTGGTCGAAGCAGCAGAACATGCTGGGGGCGCTGGTCGGGTAGCAGTAGCCGAACGCGTACTGCCCGCCGTCGGCCGGATCGGCGAACCGCGACAGCCCCCGGCCGCCTGGTGAATAGCCGAACTCCGCGTCCACCGTGAGCACGTTGCGCGCGGCCAGCCCCGGCAGGTGCAGCCGCCCGCCCGACACCGCCCGGCCAGGGTCGAGGCTCTCCCCGTTGCAGGTCACCCGGCTCACGGACCGGGCGCGCAGGTCGGCGAAGGTCGCCGCTCCCGGCTCGCGGCAGCGGAACCGGATCTCGGCGCGCGAGCGGACCCGGTCCAGGCCGGCCGCGAGATCGAGGAACACCGCGTAGGACTCGACGGCGAGCAGCGCGGCCCGCTCCTGGGCTTCTGCCTCCGTGCACCCGTCCCGCTCGCCCGCAGCCGCCACGCCAGCATCCTAGGGTCGGGTCCTTCAGCCGGGTGACCGGCCTCCCGTTCGCCGGCCGAGATCGTCGCCCGCCGGGCCTGGCTATCCGGGCGGGGCGAGGGCCGGCCCGGACTCGGGGCGGGCACAATAAGTCCAGATCGCAGCCGGCGGCCGGACGGAGCCGCCGCGGGACTGGGGAGGACCGAGGATGCCGACCGTGCAGGCGAACGGGATAGAGATCAACTACGAGGTGCAGGGCGACGGCGAGCCCATCGTCCTCATCCCGTATCTCGCTGCCGACCAGGCGTGCTACGCGTTCCAGGTCGCGGAGTACGCCCAGCACTTCCAGTGCTTTTCCGTGGACCTGCGCGGGGCCGGCCTGTCCGGCAAGCCGGAGGGCACGTATACCACCGAGTTGTTCGCCGACGACGTCGCCGCGTTCATGCAGGCGGCCGGCATTGACCGGGCCCACGTCTTCGGGCTGTCGCTGGGCGCCGCCGTCGGCATGTGGCTGGCCGCCAAGCACCCGGCCCGGGTGAAGTCCCTGACCCTGACCAGCGCCTGGGACCGCAGCGACCCGTTCCTGCGCGCGGCGGTCGAGACCTGGCAGATCATGGCGCAGGGCCTCGGCAGCGTGACCGAGATGGTGATCAAGGGGATCTTCCCCTGGTGCTTCACGCCGGAGCTGTACGCCAGCCGGCCCGAGTACATCGACTCCCTGGCCGAGTTCGTGCGCGGTCGCCCGATGCCGCCGGTCGACGCGTTCCTGCGGCAGTCGGAGGCGGTCCTGGCTCACGACGCGCGCCAGGTGCTCGGCTCGATCCAGGCGCCCACCCTGGTCACCTTCGGCCGGTACGACCTGGTGTGCTCGACCCGGTTCGCGGGCCCGCTCACCGAGGCGATACCGGATACCGAGCTCATCGTGTTCGAGGACTGCTCGCACGCCCCCATCTACGAGAACGTCGAGGAGTTCAACGGCCAGACCCTGGCCTTCCTGCGACAGCACTCCGGGTAACGCCCGCCGCGGATGCCGTCGCCCGACCTGCTCGGCCCGCGGGCGCTGAACCGTGCCCTGCTGAGCCGGCAGCTTCTGCTCCGCCCGGCGCCGATGCCCGACCTCGATATACGCAACGGTCCGGCGCGTGCCGAGCGCGTGATCGAGACGATCGAGCACCTGGTGGGGCTGCAGGCCCAGGCGCCGTTCCCGCCGTACTACGGCCTGTGGTCACGGCTGGCCGGGTTCCGGCCCGACGACCTGGCCGGGCTGCTGCTGAGCCGGCAGGTGGTCCGCATCGCGCTCATGCGCGGCACCATCCACCTGGTGTCCGCGCGCGACTGCCTGATGCTGCGGCCCCTGGTCCAGCCCGCCGTGGACCGGGGCCTGAGCCTGCTGCTGGGCCTGCAGCTCGCCGGGGTGGACACGGCCGCGCTCGCCGCCGCGGGCCGGGTCCTGGTCGAGGAGCGGCCCCTGACCTTCAGCGAGCTGGGCGCCGCGCTGTCGGCGCAGTGGCCGCAGCACCCGCCGGCGGCGCTGGCCCAGGGCGTGCGCGCACTGGTGCCGCTGGTCCAGGTGCCGCCCCGGGCCGTGTGGGGGGCGGCCGGGCAGGCCGCGCACACCTCGGCGCAGGCCTGGCTCGGCCGCGACCTGGAGGCCGGGCCGTCGCTGGACCGGCTGGTCACCAGGTACCTGGCCGCGTTCGGCCCGGCGTCGGTCCAGGACGCCCAGGCGTGGTCCGGCCTGACCCGGCTGCGGGAGGTCGTCGACCGGCTCCGGCCGGGCCTGCGCGCCTTCCGCGACCAGCAGGGGGCCGAGCTGTTCGATCTCCCCGGCGCCCCGCGGCCGGATCCGGATAGTCCGGCCCCGGTGCGGCTCGTGGCGGAATTCGACAACCTCGTCCTCTCGCACGCCGACCGCACCCGCATCATCAGCGAGCCGAACCGCCAGCGGATGTTCACGCGGAACGGCATCTTCCCCGGCACCGTGCTCGTCGACGGGTTCGTGGCCGGCATGTGGAAGATCACCCGGTCCCGCGGGCCCGCGGTACTGACCATCGAGCTGTTCGGCCCGCTCGGCCCGCGCGACCACGACGCGGTCACCGGCGAAGGCGCGCGCCTGCTCGCGTTCGCGGCCCCGGCGGCCCCGGCGCGCGAGATCCGGTTCGCGTCCCTGGCCTAGGGCTCGCGGACCACCCCGGCGCGGCGGTCGTAGTCGTAGGCGTAGATCTCGCGGCCGTCCTGGTAGGCCCCCTCGGCCCGGCTGGTCACGTCCAGCGGATCGCCGGACCAGATCACCAGGTCGGCGTCCTTGCCGGGTTCGAGCGAGCCGAGCCGGCCGTCGACGCCGATGATGCGCGCCGGGTTGATCGTGACGGCCTCGAGTGCGGTCCGCGGGTCCAGGCCCTCCTTGACCGCGAGGCTGGCCTGGTGGATCAGGAAGTTGATGGGGACGACCGGGTGGTCGGTGGTGATCGCGATCGTGATCCCGGCCGCCGCGAGCCGGCCGGGGTTGGCCAGGGACCGGTTGCGCAGCTCGACCTTGGACCGGCTGGTGAACAGCGGGCCGATGACGACCGGGATGGACTCCGCGGCGATCAGGTCGGCCAGCAGGTGCGCCTCGGTGCCGTGGTCGATCACCAGCTGGTAGCCGAACTCGCGGGAGATCCTGATCGCGGTCGCGATGTCGTCCGCGCGGTGGCAGTGCTGGCGCCACGGGATCTCCCGCCGCAGCACCCGGGCCAGCGCCTCCAGGCCCAGGTCCCGGTCCACGGGCTTGCGCTCGTCCGGCGGCTGGTCTTGCGCCGCGGCCAGCTTGGCCAGGTAGTTGCCGGCCTGAACGAACGCCTCCCGGATGACCGCGGCCACGCCCAGCCGGGTCGAGGGGGTCTCGTGCCGCTCGCCGTAAACGCGCTTGGGGTTCTCGCCGAGCGCCGACTTCAGGCCGGACGGCTCGCGCAGCACCATCTGATCGACCACGCGGCCCCAGCACTTGACCGCCACGGTCTGGCCCCCGATCGGGTTCCCGGACCCCGGGTTGATGTTCACGGCCAGCACCCCGCCGCCGATGGCGTCGCGGAAGCCCTGCTCGGCCGGGTTGATCCCGTCGAGCGCGCGGACGTACGGGGTGACCGGCTTGGTCATCTCGTTCACGTCCCGGCCGGCCCATCCCTCGGCCTCCTCGTGCAGGCCCAGGTGCGCGTGCGCGTCGATGAAGCCGGGCAGCACCCATTTGCCGGCGGCGTCGACCACCTCGGCGTCGGCCGGCACCGCGAAGCCCGGCCCCTCCACCGCGACGATCTTCCCCGCCTCGAACAGGACCGTCCCGCCGTCGATGGGCTCGCCCACCACAGGGACGACCCGGCCACCCGTAATCGCCGTGCTCATTCCAGCGAGGCTACCCTCCCGGCCGATCCATGATCAACGGGGAACCGGGGACGCCGGGGCGAGGGCAGGAACCTGCGGCGAGGAGGGCGCAGGCACGGGGCGGTGCAGGGGACGCTCGGTTCTGTGTGCACTCGTGGCTGCTGGAGCGACTATTTCCGAACACAGATACAGAGTTAGCTGGGCCAGAAACGGTACCTACGTTCGCTGGGCCGGGCCCTGGTGGCGGAGGCGGGACGGCGTCAGCTGCGGAGCATGCTGTGGTAGACCGCGAGCAGCGCGGCCTTCTGCTCGTCGGCCAGGCGCTCGTCGGCCACGATGGCCGCCTCCACCGACGACGCCGGGGGCTCGTCGGCCGCCGCGGCCAAGTCGCCGTCCGCGGCCGCGTCGAGCAGGCCCGCCTGGGCCAGCAGGGTCTCGGCGGACACGTTGAGCGCGCCCGAGAGCAGCTTGAGCACGCGGACCGATGGCTGGTGCAGGCCCCGCTCGATCTGGCTCAGGTAGGGGTTGGACAGGGTGGTCAGCTCCGCAAGCTGCCGCAGCGACAGGTTGGCCAGCTTGCGCTGGCTGCGGATGAAGGCGCCCAGGGCCTCCATCTGCGCGTTCCAGGTGTCACTGGCCGTCCCGTGCCCGCGGGCGCCGCCCGCCGTCCCGTGCCCGCCGGCGCTGCCCGCCCTCTTCTGCCGAGGGGTGTCGCTCGCACCCGCCTGCCCAGGGGCGTCACTCCCGGCCGCCTGCCCAGGGGTCTCGGCCGCTGCCTGCTCGGGTATATCGGGTATATCAGTCACTGTCGTTCACCCCGGGTTGTCCGTTCGTGCTCAACATAGTAAGCAAAGCCCCGCGGCGAACCACGATCGGTTCGCCGCGGGGGCGGGTTCCACGGGCGGATCCGGATGGGGGGGATCCGCCGCGGACGGGCGCCTTACTTGGCCGCCCCGTTCTTCTTGGCCCCGTTGCTGGACCCCGGCAGCAGCGCCTCGGTCGCGTGCAGCACATCCTCGGCGAACTTCCGCTGGCCGGCCAGCATCTTCTCGGCGAAGTCGTAGGCGTTCGAGACGAGCTCCTCGGGCTTGGGGAGCTTGTCGCTGAACGGCACGTTCACCTCGGGCAGCGGGAGCGTGATCGTCCGGACGGTGTCAGCCCACGTCCTGATGGCCTCGATCACGGCCTCCTGGCTCTTGCGGACGGTCTTGAGAATCTCGGCCTGCACTTCCTGGCCGACGTTGCGGGTCTCGGTCATATCTCCTCCAGTTGCGTTCTGCTCACTAAACTATGCAAGAGCGATAGATTTGTCAAGCAGAGGCTCCCGGGGCCCGGGTCGTGCGCGTCAGGTGCGTGCCGTGCCCGCGGCCCCGGCCTGGACCTGGCCGCTCTCCGGGCCGGGCGGCGGGGCCGACCGGTACCAGGTGCGCCAGACGAGCCGGTGCAGCGGGATCAGGCGGGGGATGTCACGCAGGCCGGGGATGAACGGCACCAGCAGCAGCAGGATCGTGGCCAGGCCGGTCATGTAGACGGCGATCATGTCGATGTTGGCGGAGTTGGTCCAGCCGGGGACCTGATACCACAGCGTGTACAGCCACAGCCAGGGCTGGCCGGGGTAGCTGCCGGTCTCGTTCATCACGCCCCACTGGCTGCCGGTCAGGTTCATGGCCTGGGCCTGGTTCGAGAAGTACTGACCGTCTTCTATGAACAGCAGCGGCTTGGTGTAGTTCGTGCCGTAGAACGGCTGCTGGGCCAGCAGGTCGGCGTCCAGCGCGCCGCTGCGCGCCAGGGTCAGCTCGTTGGCCATCATCGCCGCGACCGGCCCGTAGTTACCGCGGGGGACGACCGGGATCCCGCCCGCGAACTTCACCTTCGTGACCGCGTTGGCGTAGTTGTTGGCCCACTTCAGCTGCAGGGCGGGCGGGGCCGCCTGGTAGATCCTGAGCGCGGGGGCGGTCGCCGGGTTGGCCTTGGCCAGCGTGGTCAGCGGCATGATCACGAAGTCCTTTGCCGCGTCGACGGGCTGCGTGACCCCGAACCAGGTCTGCGGGGAGAACAGCAGCTTCTGCACGCTGCCGGACTGGGTGTTGTACGGCGGGCCGTACATGGCGGTCTCGCTGGTCCCGTTGAGTTCGCTGGCCGCGGTGCCCAGGAAGTCGGCGGGCGCGACCCGCGCCCAGGTGCCGATGGTGACCGGCGGCACGTCCGGGGAGGACAACACGCCGGCCAGCAGGAAGGTGAGCGCCAGGATCACCGCGGTCGCGATCGTGCCCTCCTTCAGGATGTCGTAGCGGCGGTTCGGGCCGCGCCAGGAGGCGGAATCGGCGGCGGCGATGGCCTGCCGGCGGGCACGCCCGCGGCGGCGGCCCGCTGCGGCGAGGCTGGTATCGATCGGGTGCACCACCCCGCGCCTGCGGACCAGCAGCACGTGGGCGCCGACGATGGCGACCAGGATGATCGGGACGAGCACGATGTGCCACATCAGCATCTGGCCGAAGTTCATCACGTTGAAGAACGCGCCGACCCCGACCGAGTTGAACGCGTCCTTGCCGCTGGTGGAGATCCACTGCGAGTCGAAATTCTGCTGGGACAGGTAGCCGGTGAAGCACTCCACGACCGAGCACACGAACGCGACCACACCGGTGATCCAGGTCATCGCCCGGCGGCCGCGCCAGGCGGCCATCCAGAACTTGGCCCACAGGTGGATGACCAGCAGCGCCATGAACAGCTCGACGCTCCACAGGTGCAGGCTGTTGAAGAAGTGCCCGACCGGGTTGTAGTGCCACCAGTCGGGCCCGCCGAGGGCCAGGGCGAACCCGGACACGATCGCCACGCCCAGCGCGGCCAGGGACGCCACCCCGAACACGTACGCCCAGGACGCCACGTAGGCGGGCTGGCTGTCGGGCAGCAGCTTCTTGGGCGGCCACCGCCTCAGCGTCCAGCCCCGCACCCGCGCCGTCCACATCCGCGCGGTCTCCGGGTCAACCGGCTCGGCCGGCTCGGCCTCGCCCGCACCGTCGGCCGGGGCGGGATGTCCCTGGGGGAACGGCAGCAGGAGGGCCACCCCGAAGATGACGACCATCACCGCGATCAGGACCAGGTTGGCCACGGACACGTTGAAGATCGACCAGTGCAGGTAGGTGCCCGGCTGGTTCAGGTCAATGGCCAGCGAGTGCGCCGCAAGTGGGGGTTTCATGTCGCGCTCCAAGGACAGGTGGTCGGTTCCGGTAAGGGGCGGACTGCCCCCGTCGCCAGTCGCGGGCGAGTCATCATGGCCCGATCATGCGAGCGGGCGGCCCTCCGCTGGGAGGGCCGCCCGCCCTGGGCTCCCGGGACCTTGGTCCCGGGTTCTGGTAGTTCAGGCGGTGATCTTTTCGGGGTGCTTGGGCATGAACTCGGCGGCCGGGGAGACCCGGCCCGCGTGGACGAAGCCCAGGATCGACAGGATCAGCAGCAGGCCGGCGCCGATAAAGGCGACGATCGCGCCCCACAGGGCGATGACGCCCATCTGCCAGAACGCGTAGGCGTTCAGCAGCATGCCGCGCAGCGTGGTGCCCTTGAATACCGTGTTGACCAGGGCGGCCAGCTTGGCGTTGTTCGGCTGGGCCAGCGAGGCGGCCGACAGCTGGGAGTAGGTGCCGCCCATCTTGGACAGGTGGAAGGCGATGAAGTTGTCCGCGTAGACCTGAGCCTGCGCGCCGGTGGTCATGGCCTGCCCGGCGTACTGGCACCCATGGCCGCGGCGTCGGCGGGCGGCAGGGCCTTGAACTCGGGGTTGCTCGTGGCCGGGAACACGATCTTCTGCGCGGCCAGCTGGCTGGAGACCTGGTTGTCGACGAAGTTGTGGCCCCACAGCATCAGCCCGCCGCCGACGGCCAGGACCACGGCTAGGACTAGCCCGGCCACGGACGCCAGCACGTCGAATGTCTTCCTGCGCATCGTAGATCCCTCCTTGGATCCGGCCGGGCCCGGCCGGCCTGGCGATGTCTTTGTTTACGGTTCAATCATCGTGGTGGCCGGGCGAACGGGGTCAGGGCAGCTTGGCCCGTCATGGAGGGACTTCGGTCGCCTGTTCGTATGCCAAAGGTCCCGTTTTCGGGCCGGGAGCGGCCCGCCGCTCTTGCGCCGGTGACCCGCGGCCCGGTTTAGTAGGCACCTAGCGGCGCCCGCTTTCGCCGGGCACCGCCCCGCTCCGCCAGGTTCCGGAGCTGGCTGGGAGGCCCCATGCCGGTTAAGTTCCGCAACGGGTCCAGCGATGAGTCCGCCCGGGAGCAGCGCGCGGCCAGCCCGCCACCGGACGCGGACGTGAACATGTACGAGGCGTTCGCCGCGCCGTTATTCGACTACTGCGCGGGACTCCTCGGCGACCAGGTGGCGGCCGCGGGCGCGGTCCAGGACAGCCTGGTCGCGGTGGACGCGCAGATCAGCAAAGCGCCCGGGCCGAGCCGGCTGCGCGTGTCGCTCTATTCCGCAGCCCGCCGGCAGTGCCTGAACAGGCGCCCCAAGTTGACCGGCCGTTCCGGGACCGCCGCGGTCGACCGGGCCGGCGTGACCGACCCGGACGCCAGAGCCCCCCGGACCGTGGGCGAGACGCTGCCGGTCGTGACGGCCGCGCTCGCCCGGCTGCCCGATCGTGACCGGGAAGTGCTGAACCTCGCGTTCCGGCACGGAATCAACGGGGCCGATCTCGCCGCCGTGCTCGGCCTGTCGTCCCGCCGCACGCGGGCGCGGCTGGCCGCCGCGAGCGCCCGGTTCGGGAAGGCAGCCGCCGTGGCGGTGATCCTTCGCGCGAGCCGGGCGGCCGACGCGGGATGCCAGGTCCTGGCGGGTATCGTCAGCCAGCAGGATGCCGTCCCGGCGCCGCCGGCGGCCAAGCTGATCCGGCTGGACCGGCACATCGAATCGTGCCCGGACTGCGCCCGCATCCTGGGCGACCGGGCCTTCGCCCCCGACCTGGTCAGCCAGGTGCCCCTCGCGGTCCCGGCCGGCTGCCGGCTGCGGATGATCAGGACGGCGCTCGCGCTGGGCTCGTACCGCCGCAAGGTGACCGGCCTGCCCGTCAGCGGGGCCTGACCCGGCCGTCCGGCGGTCCGGCCGGACGGAGCGGCCTCGCCGGCGCGTTCGGCCGGCTCTTGTCGGCGGCGTTGCCTAGGCTGCACCGCAGCGGGCATCGGGCGGACAGCACCGGAGGGCACAGGGCAGCATCGGTACGCAAGGGCGTGCGGGCGAAGAAGGAGTGTCGTGACGGAAAGCTTCACGGCCGGCCGGGCCGGGTCGAACGGCACAGCCGGACCGCTGCCGAACGGACGGCCGCGTGACGCCGGACGGGACGGCCGCGGTGCGGCCGGACGGCGCGGCCGCGCCGGACGGGACGGCCGGCGGCCCTGACGCCCTGGTCGGCCGGGTCGCGGGCACCGAGGACTCCACGCCGCTGCAGTTCGCCGTGGCCCTGGACGAGGATTCCTACCTGCAACTGGACGACGTGGTGGTCACGGTGCGGCACATCCCCGGGGTGGGGCCGATCCTGACCAGCGGCGTGGTCACGCAGGTCCGGGCCCGGCACGAGGGCGCGAGCTTCGGCTCGGACGTCTTCCTCATCTCGGACGGGGTGCTGCCCGCGCGGGTGCAGGAGATCGCCGAGGTCAGCACGACCCGGGTGGAGCCCGAGGTGTACGTGCCGCCCCGCCCCGGGGAGATCGTGCGCCGGGCCAGCGGGGCGGAGCGCGCCCAGGCCCTGTACTTCGACCAGATGCCGTCCCGGCTGCCGGTGGGGCGGGGCCGCGACGGGGCCCCGATCTACGTCAACATGGAGTTCCTCGACGGCACCCGGGGCGCCCACGTGTCGATCAGCGGCATCTCCGGCGTGGCCACGAAGACCAGCTTCGCGCTGTTCCTGCTGCACTCGATTTTCCGGTCGGGCGCCCTCGGCGCCCGGGCCGTCAACGCCAAGGCCCTGGTGTTCAGCGTGAAGGGCGAGGACCTGCTCTTCCTCGACCAGCCGAACGTCCGGCTGGACGACGACCTGCGGACGGCGTACGCCGGGCTCGGCCTGCCCGCGGAGCCGTTCGCCTCGGCCGGGTTCTGGGCGCCGCCGATCCCCGATGACCAGACCGGCCGGCCCAACGTCACCGGGCGCACCAGCGGGGTGGAGGCGTTCTGGTGGACGATCGCCGAGTTCTGCGCCCGGAACATGCTGCCGTACGTGTTCGCCGACGCCGAGGACGAACGCAACCAGTACACGATCGTGATCCATCAGGTGGCCACGCGGCTGCGCCTGGACGCGGCCCCGTACGGCGAGACCGGCGCGGTGAAGATCGGCGACGACGTCGCGGCCACCTACGCCGAGCTCATCGACGTGATCGTGGCCCGGCTCACCGACGAGGAAACCCGCCAGGACTGGGCCGGGCCGGTCACCGGCGCGGGCACGGTCAACGCGTTCGTGCGGCGGCTGCGCTCGTCGCTGCGGCCGCTGCGGCCGATCATACGGGCCGACCTGACGCCCGGCCCGCGGCGGCTGATCTCCACCCAGGACCAGCAGGTGACCGTGGTAGACCTGCACAACCTGCACGAGCGGGCCCAGCGGTTCGTGGTCGGCGTCGTGCTGGCGGCCGAGACCGCGCGCAAGGAGGACGCCGGCCCGGGCGGCCTGCTCTTCACGATGATCGACGAGCTGAACAAGTACGCCCCGCGCGAGGGCACCTCGCCGATCAAGGAGGTACTGCTGGACATCGCCGAGCGCGGCCGCTCCCTCGGGATCATCCTGATCGGGGCGCAGCAGACCGCCAGCGAGGTCGAGCGGCGCATCGTGTCGAACTCCGCCATCCGGGTCGTCGGCCGCCTCGACTCCGCCGAGGCCGGGCGCCCGGAGTACGGGTTCCTGCCGGCCTCGCAGCGGACCCGCGCGACGCTGGCCAAGCCCGGCGCGATGTTCGTCTCCCAGCCCGAGATCCCGGTCCCGCTCGCGGTGGAGTTCCCGTTCCCGGCCTGGGCGACCCGGCGGTCGGAGTGCGCGGCGCCGCCGCGCCCGGCCGCCGCGCCGTGCCAGGACGCGCCGGTGTTCTCCCGGCTGCCCGATCCCGACGACGATGTCCCGCCGTTTTGAGACGGCCCGGCCTAGCCGAAGGAACGCGACGTCATGAGGTTCATGCACACCGCTGACTGGCACGTAGGCAAGGTGCTGAAGGGCCAGGACCGGCTCGACGAGCAGCGCGCGGTCCTGGCCGAGATCGCGGAGATCGCCGAGCAGAACCAGGTGGACGCGGTCCTGGTGGCCGGCGACGTCTACGACACCGGAGCCCCGTCCGCGCCGGCGCAGAAGCTGGTGATCCAGACGCTGCTGCGGCTGCGCCGGACCGGCGCCAAGGTCATCGTGATCGCCGGCAACCACGATCACGGCGGGACCTTCGAGGCCTACCGGCCGCTGATGGGGGAGGTCGGCATCACGCTGGTCGGGCAGACCCGGCCGCCGGGCCAGGGCGGGGTGGTCCGGTTCCGCGCCCGCTCGGGCGGCGAGGACGTCCAGGTGGCCGTGATCCCGTTCGTCACCCAGCGCTACGCGGTGCGGGCCGCCGAGATCGTCAGCCAGACCCCGTCGGAGAACGTGCGCGCCTACGACGAGATGATCCGCCAGGTGTCGGACACGCTGACCGCCGGGTTCGGCGGCGACACCGTCAACCTGGTCATGGCGCACCTCACCTGCATCGGCGGCCAGTTCGGCGGCGGCGAGCGGTCGGCCCAGTCGATCTTCGAGTACAGCGTCCCGGCGGGCATCTTCCCGGTGTCCGCGCACTATGTCGCGCTGGGGCACCTGCACCGGCGGCAGTCGCTGCCCGCGCCCTGCCCGGTCCACTACAGCGGCTCCCCGATCGCGGTCGACTTCGGCGAGCAAGACAACGCCAGCGTGGTGTGCCTGGTCGAGGCGAGCCCGTCGGTCCCGGCGCGGGTCACCGACGTCCCGGTCACCTCGGGGCGGCGGCTGCGGACGGTCCGGGGCACGCTGCCCGAGCTGGAGGCGCGGGCGGCCTCGTTCGGCGACGACTACCTGCGGGTGTGGCTGCGCGAGCCGACCCGGGCCGGCCTGCGCGACGACACGGCCGCGGTGCTGCCCAACGCCCTCGAGGTGCGGATCGATCCCGAGTTCGCCGCGCCGTCGCGCCCGGGCCGCCCCGACGCGGCCAGCGTGAGCCGCAGCCCCGATCAGCTGTTCGCCGACTACTGCGCCGAGCAGCAGGTGCAGGACACGCGGGTGGCGGCGCTGTTCGCGCGGCTGCACGACGAGGTCACCGCGTCCGCCAGCGGTGACGGCCCGGGCTGAGGAAGAGGCGCCGATGCGACCGATCGTGCTGGAGATGAACGGGTTCGCCTCGTTCCGGGAGGCGGCCAGGATCGACTTCACCGACGCGGACTTCTTCGCGCTGGTCGGCCCCACCGGCTCGGGCAAGTCGACGGTCATCGACGCGATGACGTTCGCGCTGTACGGCTCGGTGCCGCGGTGGGGCCGCAAGGGCATGGTCTCGCTCGCGCTCGCGCCGACCACGTCCCGCGGCACCGTGAAACTCGTGTTCGAGGTCGGCGACCAGCGTTACGTGGTGGCCCGCGAGCTGCGCCGGGCCGGCAGCCAGGTGAGCCAGCGAGCCGCGAGCCTGGAGCGGCTGGCCGACCGGCGCGGCCGGGCCGAGCCGGGCGAGCCGACCGAGGTCCTGGCCAAGGACCTGGCGGGCGTGGCCGACGCCGTGGAACGGCTGCTCGGGCTGTCCTACGAGGACTTCTGCCAGTGCGTGGTGCTCCCGCAGGGCCAGTTCGCCGATTTCCTGCACGCCACGGCGGGCGAGCGGCAGGAGATCCTGCTGCGGCTGCTCGGCGCCGAGCACTACAAGCGGATGATGATCCGGGCCAACCAGCTCGCCAGCGACGCCGCGAAGCGGGCCGAGACCCTCGACGAGACCCTGGCCACCCTGGGCGACGCCAGGCAGGACGCCGAGGACGCCGCGCGCGCGAACGAGACCGCCCTGGCCCGCCTGGCCGAGCGGGTCGACGCGGCCGTGCCGGAGATCAACGCGGCCGACAAGGAGCTCATGGCCGCCGAGGGCGACCTGGCCCAGCTGGAGCAGGACCGGGCGGCGCTGGCCGCGGTGCGCGTCCCCGACGACGTCCCCGCGCTCGGCCAGCGGATCGGCGCCGCCCGCGCGGTCCTGGACCAGGCGCGCGCCACCGAGGAACTGGCCCTGGAGAACGACCGCAGGGCCCGCAAGGCGCTGGCGGAAGGGCCGCGGCGAGCGCCGCTGGAGCTGGCTCGGCAGCAGCGCGCGCTGCGCGACCAGGATGTCGCCCGGCAGCCGGCCAGCCGCGATGAGGCCGCGCGCCTGTCGGCCCGGTCGGTCGCGGCCGAGGCCGCGGTGGCACAGGCCGGCGCCGCGCTGGAGGTGCTGCGCGCGCAGCGGGATGACGCCGCGAGCGCCGCGGAAGCCTCCGAGCGGCGGACCCGCGAGCTGACCGGGCAGCACGCCGCCCTGATCGCGGTGGCCGTCCCCGACGGGGTGGACCGGCTCGACGCGCGCCGGCGGGCCGCCGCCGAAGCACTGGCGCAGGCGTCGGCGGCCCTGCAGGCCGCCGAGCAGCAAGACAGCGATTCCCGCACGGCGCGTGACCGCGCGGCCGCGCCCGGGGCGCTGGAGCAGGCCCGCGGTGAGCTCCGCGGCCTGGAGGAGCTGATCGCGGGCCGGGCGCCGGCCCGGGCCAGGCTGTTGCAGGCCCGGGACCGGCGAGCGCGGGCGGACACGGCGCTGCAGGAGGCGGAGGCCGGCCGCCAGCAGCGTCAGCGCGACGTCGACGCGGCCCGCCAGGCGCACGTCGTGGCCGGCCTGCGCCCGCACCTGGTGGCCGGGGAAGCCTGCCCGGTGTGCGAGCAGACGGTCGCGGCGCTGCCCGGTCCGCTGCGTGCCCCGGCGCTCGACGACGCGCAGGCGCGGCTGGACGAGGCCGCCCGGAAGGTCACGGCGGCCCAGAAAGCGGCCCTGCAGGCCGCGTCGGCTGAGCAGCGAGCCGCCGCGGAGCTGGACTCGCTGGCCGAGCAGCGCCGCCGCCGGGTCTCGGCGCTCACCGCCGCGCAGGCCAGGCCGCTGTCCGGCGCCGGCCTGACCGCGGTCGCCGCACTCCTGGAGCACGAGACCGGCCCGGCCGCTCAGGATGGCCAGGGCCCGGCGAGGGAAGACGGGGCGACGGCCCGGATGGCCGGCCCGGCCGCGGTAGAGGGCGGCCCGGCTGCGGCGGAGGGCGGCCCGGCTGCGGCGGAGGGCGGCCCGGCCGCGGCGGAGGCAGGCCGCGTCACGGCGGCGCTGGCCGAGGTGACCGCGGGCCTGCGGGCCCGCCAGGCTCTCGACGCGGCCGCCAACGCGGCGGCGGATGCCATGGCGGCCGCGCGCGCCCGGGTCCGCTCCGTCCAGGCCGGGCTGGATCAGGCGCAGGCCGACACGGCGGCCGCCCGCGGCGCCCTGAACGCCGCCCGTGACCCGCTGGTCCCGCTCGGCGCGCCGCCGGCCGGCGACGCCGCCCTGGCGGCGGCCTGGGCGGAACTGGTCGGCTGGGCGTCCGGCCAGGCCGAGGCGCGGGCCGCGGGGCTGACCGAAGCTCGCGCGGCGGCGCAGGCGGCGGCCGGCCAGCGAGACGACGCCCGGGAACGGTTCGGCCGGGCCGAGGCAGACCTGTCCCGGCTGCGCGGGGAGGCGACGAGCGCGGCCAAGGCCGAGCAGGAAGCCCGTACCCGGCTGGCCGAGCTGACCGACCGCATCGCCGAACTCGAACGGGTGCTGCGCGACGCCCCGGACGAGGGCCAGGTGAGCGCCCAGCTGGCGCTGCTCGGCGAGCGGGAGGACGCCGCGTCCAGGGCCGCGCAGCGGCTGGTCGGCGCGCGCTCCAACCTGGGCCAGGCCCAGCAGGGCGTAACCGGCCTGGAGCGGGCCGAGTCCGCCGGCCGGGCCCGGCTGTCGGCGACCCGCGACCCCCTGGTCCGGCTCGGCGCGCCCGCCCTGGACGCCCACGGCCTGCTGGCCGGGTGGACGGCGCTGCAGGCCTGGGCCGCCGCCGAGGCCTCCGCGCGGGACCGGGACATCGCGCCCGCCCGGGAGCGGGTCCGCGCCGCCCGCGACGGCGCGGCGCAGCTGAGCAGCGCGCTGAGCGCGGACCTGGCGGCCCGCGGGCTGGCGCTCCCCGCGGAGGCGGTCGCGGCGGGCGCGGCCACCGCGGTCACCGCGGCGCTGGAGCGGGCCCGCGCCGAGACCAGGCGGGTCGCGGACCGCCGCGCCCAGGCGGCCGGCCTGATCGCCCGCCGGGACGCCGCGCGAGACGAGCAGCAGGTGGCCCGGCTGCTCGGTGACCTGCTGCGCTCCAACCGGTTCCCGCAGTGGCTGGTCACCGCGGCCGTGGACGCCCTGGTCGACGAGGCCTCGGTCACCCTGGCCGGCCTCACCAACGGCCAGTTCGACCTCACCCACGAGGCCGGGGAGTTCTACGTCGTCGACCACGCCGACGCCGACTCGCGCCGCTCGGTGCGCACGCTGTCCGGCGGGGAGACCTTCCAGGCCTCCCTGGCGCTGGCCCTCGCCCTGTCCTCGCAGATGTCCACGCTCGCGGCCGCGGGCGCCGCCCGGCTGGACTCGATCTTCCTGGACGAGGGCTTCGGCACCCTGGACCCGGAGACCCTGGAGGTGGTCGCCGCCACGCTGGAGACCCTGGCCCAGGGCCAGCGGATGGTCGGGGTGATCACGCACGTCGCCGCGCTCGCCGAGCGGGTCCCGGTCCGGTTCGTGGTGTCCAGGAACACGCGGACCTCCAGCGTCACCCGCGAGGGCCCGGCCTGCCCGGAGCTGGCCGATGCTGGCTGACGCGCCGCCGATGCGGTTCAGCGTGGACGGGTGGGACCCGGCCTACGGGGCCAGCCTGGAGTCCGAGGACTTCCTCGGCGAGTCCACCGCGCGGGTGACCGCGGGTGTGGAACTGCCCGCCGGCCAGTGGCGGGCCATCGACCCGCGGCCCGGGCGCCCCCTCCCCGCGGCGCTGCTGTTCGTCGACGGGGTGCGCCGCATCGAGGCCCGGGTCTGGATCGAGGAGGACGCGCCCGTCGGCGGCCCGCCGCCCGAGGCGAGCGCCGCGCTCTGCGCGTCCTACGCGGCTGGCGTGGTGTGCTGCTGCGGCCAGCAGGCCCACCTGGTGCTGGTGGAAACCCGGCGCGGCCTGTTCACGGTGGTCCCCGGGGCCGTCGACATCACCACCTGGGCCGGCGCGTACGCCGCGTGCCACACCGCGCCCAACGCCGCCCGGCCGCTGTCGGTGACGCTGTCCCAGGCGCTGCAGCGCCGCCTGGGCGAGACTGAGGTGCAGGCCGCGGTCGCGGCCCGGGCGGCCATGGCCGGGCACGGCGTGCCCGCCGGCGGCGATCTCCTGGTCATCGACGGGCCGCTGCGCGGGCGGCAGCACCTGCCGCGCGCGCTGGGCTACATCAAGTCCCACCGCACCACCTACCTGCCGCCGGAGCTGAACGCGCTCGTGGCCGCGCTCGCGCCGGGCCAGCGCACGCCGGTGTTCCTCATCGGCACGAGCTGGGACCGGCACACCTGGTACCTGCGCTTGCCCGGGGCGGGCGGGTCAGGGACGGCGGCCGGGCCGCCGTGGTCGGGCATCGTGCGCATCGAATGCTCCGCCGACCTGCCCGCGGGCGAGGTGATCGGCCTGGCCGACCTCAGCCAGCTGTGCCTGGGCCGGTTCGCCTCGGCCGAGTACAAGGACGCCCGCGCCCCGCAGAACCTGTACCCGATCGCGGGCCTGGAACGCGAGCTGCGCCGGCGGCTGGGCGACCCGCGGCTGCTGTACCGGGCACTGCGGCTGACCGCGCAGGCCGCCCGGCCCGGCTGACCGCCGGAGCCGCCCGGGCCGGCTGACCGCGCAGGCCGCCCGGCGACCAGCCCGTGCCCGCCGGGCGGGGGCCGACTGCGGGCCGCGTAAAGGTTCGGTCAAGGCCTGCGGCCTCGGAATATGAGCCCTCCCCGCGCCGTTGCCACAGAGGTAAGAAACGAAACTCCTAGTATCGAATAGGTGAGAGACGCCATGGCGAGCACGACCACCGCCGGGGAGGTCCGGACGCAGCGGCAGGTGGTGCGGCCCGACGGGGGCACGCCGGCCCCGGTGCCGTCCCGGCGCCGGCGGCTGGCGCTGGCGCTGATCCTGACCGCGGCGTTCATGGTGGTCCTGGACTTCAGCATCGTGAACGTGGCGCTGGCCTCGATCGAGCGGGAGTTCGGCTTCTCGGCCTCGGCCGTGCAGTGGATCGTGACCGGCTACGCGATAGCGTTCGGCGGCCTGCTGATCCTGGGCGGGCGCGCCGCCGACATGTTCGGCCGGCGGCGGATGTTCATGGCCGGGCTGGCCATCTTCTCGGCCGCGTCGCTGGCCGGCGGCCTGGCCCATGACCCGGTGCTGCTCGTCACCTCACGCGTGATCCAGGGCGCCGGCGCGGCGCTGGTGGCCCCCTCGGCCCTGTCCCTGATCACCACCGGCTTTGCCGAAGGGCCGCAACGCACCCGTGCCCTCGGAATGTACGGCGCCACCGCGTCGGTCGGGTTCGTGGCCGGCCAGGTGCTGGGCGGCGTGCTGGTCCAGTTCACCAGCTGGCGGGCCGTGTTCCTGGTGAACGTGCCGGTCGGCGTGGCCGCCCTGCTGCTCGCGCCCCGGCTGCTCGGCGAGTCGCGGCTGGCCGGGCGGGAGGCCCGCAGGCTCGACCTCGGCGGGGCGCTGCTGATCACCGGCACGGTCGCCGCGCTGGTGTTCGCGGTATCGCAGGGGTACTCGCTCGGCTGGACTTCCCCGGCCGTGCTCGGCGCGCTGGCGCTGGCCGCGGCGGCCGGCACGGCGTTCGCGGCGGTCGAGCGGCGTCATCCCGAGCCGCTCGTCCCGGCGGGCCTGCTGCGGCGGCCGAACCTGCGCAAGGCGAGCACGATGAACCTGCTGCTCGGCCTGTGGAACGCGGGCGAGCTGATCGTCCTGTCGCTCTACCTCCAGCAGGTGCTGCACTTCTCGCCGCTGGCCACCGGCCTGGCCATCGCCCCGCAGGGCGTGGTCGGGTTCGCCGCCGGGGCGTTCGGCGCCCGGCTGGCCCGCCGCGTGGGCATCCGCCGGGTGCTGATCCTGACCAGTGCCGTGGCCACCGTGGGGTTCCTGGCGCTGACCCGGCTGCCGGCCGGGGGCGGTTACAGCCCGCTGCTGGCCGCGGTGATGCTGGTCGGCTTCGGCACCGCCGGGACCGCGTTCGGCACCATGGTCACCGCCAGCGCTGGCGTGGCCGATGGTGACCAGGGGCTGGTCGGCGGGGTGATTAACACCAGCCGCCAGGTCGGCGCGGCGGTCGGCGCCGCGCTGCTGCCCGCCGTGGCCGAGGCGGTCGGCCACGGCAGCCGGGCAGCGTCCGGCGACCGGGCCGCCATGCTCACCGCGGCGGTGGCCGCCGCGGTGGCCACGGCCGTCGCCTGGCGCAGCGGCCAGGTCACCCGTCACCGGCTGCGGCACACCTGACCAGCGCGGGCTTAGGCGCCACGACTAGTCCGGTGCGGGCCAGGCGGCGTCAGTGGCGCGCATAGCCGCCTGTTCTGGTGCAGCTGGGCGAGCCTGCGCACTGAGCCGGGCGGAGCCCGACGCCGGGTCAAGGTCAAGCCGGGCCGCTAGTCTTTTCAGGGTGGTTGTCCACTCCGGGCGGCATAGGCTTACGGTGCCTACGGGCGGTCAGTGCGTCCGCTATCTCTTGGGTGGTCTGTTCCCAGCCGGGCAAGGTCGACCGCCGCTGTCGTGCGGCGGCTCGTAGCCGGTGTCGGTGGCGCTCGTCACCCAGCCAGTATCCGAGCGCGGCGGCGAGGGCAGCCGGATCGCCGGGAGGGACCAGTTGGCCGGGGCGGGTGCCGTCGGCGATGGAGCCGAGCGCTTCGGGCAGCCCACCGACCGCGGCGGCTATGACGGGTAGGCCGTGGGCGAGCGCTTCGGTGACGGCCATGCCGTAGGTCTCCGAGCGGGATGGCGTGACGAGCAGGTCGGCGGTGGTGTACGCGTAGCTGAGCGCCGCTCCGGTCAGGACGCCGGCGAGCCGGATGCGCTGGCCGTAGCCGAGGCGCGTGATACGGGTCTGCAATTGGTCGACGAAGTCAGGGTCGCGGTCGAGTGGTCCGGCCAGCACGCAATGCCAGTCCCGCTCAGCGAGGTCGGCGAGCGCCTCGACGAGGAGGTCCTGCCCCTTGTGGCGGCCGAGGACTCCGACACAGATCAGGCGTCCGCGGACGGGCCGGGGCGGGGCAGCGACACGATCGACGCCGGGCCGGGCGACGTGCACCCGGTGGGCCGGGATCGCGTATCGGGTCAGTACCTGCTGGCGGGTCCATTCGCTGGTCACGACCACGCCGGCGGCCGCGCGGAGCACGGCCCGTTCGGAGCGCTGGGCGCTGGCGTCATGGTGTGTGTCGAGGACGGTGGCCAGTGGCATGTGCAGCAGCACTGTCATTCGTATGCGGCCGGTGTGCGGCAGCAGCTGCGCGGCGGTCGGCGAGGCGATGAGCCCGTCGATCAGGACGGTCTCACCGCCGGGGATGGCGGAAACGATGCGGGCCAGGTCCGCGCGGGCGCCCGGGCCTGGTACCGGCCACGCCCCGGCGATGGTCGTGATCAGCACATCCCATCCGGCCTCGGCCAGTCCGGCGCAGACGCGCCGGTCATAGATGTTGCCGCCGGTAGGCTGGCTGGGATTGTCGAACCCCTCGGGGACTATTATGCGGACCCGCACGATGCTCCGGCCCTCCAGAGCGCTTGCCGCACCGAGCCAGCCTCCACCCTGCGGCCGGACTGAACCACACCCGCCGCCGATCCGTCATACCTGACACAGAGTGGTACGTAGCAGCGGTGGACGCGGTTCGACCCGAGACGACCGGCGTCCGCTCGGCACGGGCGCGGCAGGCAGGTAGCTCTGCCGGGCGGGGCGGCGCCGGCCTCGCCGGGCCGGATACCGTGCGGGATCTGACGGGAGACAGGATCAACGAGCACCATTGTTGACGGCGCTAGAGCGGGCCCGGGCGACCGCCTACCCCGCGGGTGAGTATGTGGGCCAGGAGAGCTTCATGCGGGTGGGCGAGGTCCGGACGTTGGCTCACCAGGCCCGGGTCGGCCCCGGCGTCTCGGTGCTCGACTTGTGCTGCGGGGTGGCCGGCCCCGGCCGGATGATCACTGCGGAGTCGGGCTGCCACTACTTGGGTGTCGATTACTCCGCCAGCGCACTGGTCACCGCCCAAGAGCGGGCCGGGAATCTCCCCTGCCGCTTCGAGCAAGCTCACCTCCCGCCTCTGCCCGAGGGCCGCTTCGAGGTGGTGCTCCTGCTGGAGACGATGTTGGCCTTCCCCGACAAGGAAGCCTTGGCGGGTGAGGTGGCGCGGGTGCTGGAGCCGGGCGGGCGTTTCGGGTTCACGGTCGAGGAAGGCCGACCGCTCAACCGGCAGGAGCGGGCGCGGATGCCCGGCGCCGATACAGTCTGGCTCATCGAGTTGGCGGAATTGACGGGCATGCTGCGCAAGGCGGGGCTGACCGTGATCTGGCGGCAGGAGTGCAGCTCCTCTCATCACGCGACAGCGACGGCGCTGCTTCGCTGTTATCGAGCTGATTCACCTCAGATCGCCGGCCAGATCGGGACGCGGGCCACCGCCGATCTGATAACGGCCCATCAGCTGTGGAGTGACTGGCTCAGCAGCGGGCGGGTGCGTAAGTTCGCGATGGTGGCCGAGAAGCTATGACTTGCTTCGGTGAAGCCTCGATGACCTTCGACTATGCCCGCTACCTGGCCGCGAAGACGACCGTGGATGACCGAGCGCTTAACCGGCATGTGCTGGCGGAGCTATGCCGCCTGATGCCCGCGGGTGCGCCGCGGGTGCTGGAGGTCGGCGCCGGCCTGGGGACGATGGCGACCCGTCTGATGGACTGGGGTGCGGTCGGCGCCGGCGAGTACATCCTGCTGGATGCGGATCGGCAGCTGCTGGATTGTTCTCGCCGGTGGCTGCGCGATTGGGCGGCCGCGCGCGGCCTGCGTAGCGCCCCGCTGCCGGATGGGCTGCGGGTGGGCGATATCCGGGTACGCCTGGTGCATGCCGAGCTCGGCAGTTACCTGGAGGCTGCTCATGGGGCGCTGGCCGATGTGCTGATCGCCAACGCCGTCCTGGACCTGGTGGACGTGCCGGCCGTCCTGCCCGGACTGTTGCGGCTGGTCCCCGGCGGCGTCTACTGGTTCACGATCAACTACGACGGCGAGAGCATCTTCTCGCCCGGCCACCCCCACGACGACCAGATCATGCAGGCCTACCACCGCGACATGGATGAGCGCGTTCGCTACGGTCGGCCGGCCGGGGAAAGCCGGACGGGCCGCCGCCTGTTCCACTACCTGCGCGCTGCAGGCGCGCCCGCACTGGCGGCGGGCTCGTCGGACTGGGTCGTAAGCGCCGGCCCGGATGGGAACTACCCGGGCGATGAGGCTTACTTCCTGCGCAGCATCCTTAACACGATCCAGAATGCGTTGCGGAGTCGCCAGCACGGAGTGGAACCGGCGGACCTGGCCGACTGGCTGGCCGAGCGCGGCCGGCAACTGGCCGCGGGCGATCTGGTCTACATCGCACACCAGCTTGACTTTGTGGGCCGCTCGCCCGGCTAACGCCCCGCCAGTGCCCGGCGGCGACGGCCCTGCTGGTCGCAGTTGCCGCAGCCGGGCCGGCATCTTCGGGGAGGGCGGGCAAGTCTGTGCTGACCGCAGCAGGCTCCAAGGTCCGGTCGGCCCTAGGCGACTACAGCCGCCGCGGCGGTCTTCTCGTCGCGACAAGGACGCGTCGGCTCCCTTGCTGGCGGAGGCACAAGCGACCTGGCTGCTCCCGGACTACGACAAGTGCCAGGCCCCTGCATCGCAGATGTGCACAGCGCCTTCCGTTCCAGAAGCTGATCGCCCTACCGGGCGACGCCGGGCGGGCGTGCCGCCCCACACGGCATCGGGCTCGGGGGCCGACTGCACACGCTCAGGCCTGAGGCGACGGGTAAGCACCAGGGCGCATGCGGTGGCCGCGATAAACACGAGCAGGGTGAGCACGTAGTAGTTGCCGACGATCAATTCCAGCCCACGCCAGGTGAACTCGACTGCCCCGTTGTTGCCCCGGTTCGGCGCGAGAAGCAGCAACCCGTGCGGCAGCAGCTGGGCCTTAGGGTCGTAGCCGCCCTGGTTGCCAATAGGCACGGGCCACCAGCCAAACAAGCCCACCACCAGCGCGGCGCCGAGGATCCGGTAGCCGAGGCGCCGTGGCCCGTACGCGGCGAGGACAAGTGCCGGTACCACGTAAACGTAGTGGTGCGACCAGGTGACCGGGGACACCAGCAGGCCGGTCGCGGCGCACGCAACCAGGCCGAGTAGCTCGTGGCCACGCCGGCTCGCCAGTATCGAGGTGGCGAGCCCGGCGATGCCGACGACGACCGCCGCGACCAGCCAGTACGCGTGCGCGTCGGGCCCGGCGTGGGTAAGGCGCAGTATGACGCCGTTAAGGGACTGGTCGGGCAGGTGGAAGGGTTTGCTGCCCGGCCGGGTGATCTTCCCGCCCCAATAGACCGCGGAGGCGTGCGGCAGCAGCGCGAACCCAAATCCGACCGTGACCGCGAAGGTCAGCGCACTAACCGCCGCGGCCTTTACTCGCCGCGTGAACAGCAGGTATGGAATGAAGATCAACGGCGTGAGCTTGATCCCCGCCGCTAGCCCGATCCCGATGCCCTTGCCCTTGATGCGGTCCGGCAGCGCGAGATCGCCTACCACCAAGGCCAGCAGCACGAGGTTGATCTGCCCGAAGAACAGTGTCATCGCAACCGGTTCGAGCCAGAGGCCCACCGCGGCGATCGCAAACGCCGCCGCCGCCCTGGCCAGGCCGGCGGGCCGCCCGGCGAGTCCCAGGGAAAGGTACGCCACCACCGGCAGCAGCCCGATCGTGAGCACCGCCAGCCCGACCTGCCAGGTCGCGAACGACGCACCGCTCCCCGCAGCGAACAGGAGCGCGGCGAACGGCGTGTAGGTGAACGGCAGCTTCGCCGGCCCGAGGTCCAGCGCGTAGAGCATCGCCGGCTGGTTGCGCACAGCGATGCCGCCATCCCGGTAGACGGCCGTGTCGATCTGCGTCCAGTAGTACTGCGGAGACGCGTGGACGAGAAGGGCATAACCGGCCACCGCCAGCAGGAACAGTGCGACCGCGGCCATGAGCCAGGCGGCTGGCCGTATTCGAGTCACCGCTCTGGCGCGTTGGTAGGTGGCGGATGCTCGCGGGTGTCTGTCATCGGCCCTCGGTCCCGAGGTGTGCCGGACCGGCGACCGGGCCGGCGTTCCGGTGCGGCTCGGAGGCGCGTTCAAGACTCCGCGAAACCAGATCATGCCCACCGCGCCGGGCCTTGGTGGCCAGGTAGGCGGCGTTGGTCCCGGTAAGGTGCAGCCCGGTGGGGACCTGCCTGGCGATCGTGATGCCCAGCCGGGCCAGCTGAGCGCCCTTGTCCGGGTTGTTGCTCAGCAGCCCGATGCGGTTGGCGCCGAGCGCGTGCAGCATCTGGGCCGCGCTGGTGTAGTCGCGCTCGTCGGCCCGGTGACCGAGCGCGAGATTCGCGTCGTACGTATCCAGGCCGCGATCTTGCAGCGCGTAGGCGTCGAGTTTGTCATACAGTCCGATGCCGCGCCCTTCCTGGCGCAGATACAGCACGTACCCGCCGTGTTTGGTGATCCGCTCGACCGCTTCGCGCAGTTGCGGCCCGCAGTCGCATCGCTGGCTGCCGAACACGTCACCGGTGAGGCATTCACTGTGCAGGCGCACCAGCGGTAGTCGGGCCGCGGCGGGCCGTCCGAGTTCGAGGGCTACGTGCTGCTGCGCGTCGGTCAGGCCGGTGAAGCTGACGACCGTGGCAGCGGTTGAGTAGTCGTCAGCGAAACGCAGCGGGATGCGAATACGCCGGCGGATCGCTGCCGCCCGGACCGCCCCGGTCACGGGACGAGCCTTTCGGCCTCGTACCAGCTTGAGGGCGCCGTCAGCGGCGTGCCGAGGCGGGTCACCGGACACCGCCGGTAAATCACGAACGACCTCCATCGTCGGCGGCGCCGGATCGGGTCGTCTCGACTCGCCCGGTTGTCCCTGGTCGCGACGGCGGCGAACGGCGTCCCCCAGCAGCAGGCCCGCGCCCGGGGCAACCGCGACCAACATGAGTACCGCATAGAGGATGGCGACCGTGACCCCGGTGGCCGCGCCGAGCCCGGCTGCGCCGAAGGCCCAGGCGGCGGCTCCTTCCCTCAGCCCCCACCCGCCGATACTCAGGGGGATCACCATTACAGTCTGGACCACCATCAGCAGCGCGACCAGTTCGCCCAGGGGTGCGGTGCAGCCGGCGACCCGGGCCGCGATGACGAACGTGGCCGTGTGCCCGGCGACGACCAGCACCGAGGCCAGGGTGAGTTGGGGCCACACACCTGGGGCCACGCCGCGACGAAGGTCAGCGGAAACGGCCCGGGCGGCGCGTGTCAGCCGCGACTGGCCGCGGCGAGCAGCGCCACGCACGACCAGCGCAGCACACCCGGCTACGCCCGCCACACCCGCCAGAACGTAAGGCAGCGCGGGCCGAACCGGCGACGGCAGGGTCAGCAACACGACGGCGGTCACCATGGCCTGGATGACCTGACCGCACAGCCGTTCCCACGCCACCGCGCGCAGTCCCCGTGCCACGTCGCCAGCTCGCCGGCCGTGCGTGACCGCCCGGTGCACGTCGCCAAGAACCCCGCCGAAGAGCACGGAGTTGAGGAACAGGGAACGATAGTAGGCACGGACCGCGCCTGGCAGGCCGATGTCGACGCCGAGCGCCCGGGCGACGACCCGCCACCGCCAGGCCGAACATACCGTGGTCAGGGCAGTGAGCGTGACGGCGGCCACGACCGCCTGCCAGGTGACCGCGCGCAGCCCGTCCTTGAACGGCGCCGCGCCCACCTGCCGCCCGAGAAACCACAGTACGGTGACGCCGGCAGCCAGGCGCAGCAAGGACGGGCCGAAGCGGCGGACGACCGGACCGATCCCGGCCGGAACTGAGTACGCACCAGCCACACCGGGTTATACGGGCCGGCCAGGTACATAGTTCAACCGTCCGGCTGCGGCAACATAGCAGGTCGGCGGCCGGTTGCGGTGAACCAGCGTGACCGCGGACCCGTTGTCCCCGTGAGGAATGGCGGCAGATGGCTATGGAAACGGAGGCGCGGTGCGTACGATTCAGCCTGCGGACGAAGGCGCGCCGCCTACGATTCGGCTCGCGGGCAAAGGCGCGCTGCCTACGATTCGGCTCGCGACGATCCTGGGGTTGCTCGCCACAGCCGCCCTGCTCGGCGTCGTGTCCGCGACGGCTGGTCTCGGCGTCGCCGGCTGGATCGTCGGGCTGGCCACCGGTTCGGCGGCGACCGCGCTGCTGGTCACTGCCCGCATGCGCAGCGACCAGCCGGCGATGTTCCCGGCGGACTGGGTCACCCTGACCCGGGCGCTGCTGATCGCCGGGGTCGCGGGACTGGTTGCCGACTCGTTCGGCCGGCCGGTGTCGGTCACGGCGCTGGTCACCCTGTCCACCGTCGCGCTGGTCCTCGACGCGGTGGACGGGCAGGTGGCGCGCCGGACCGGCACCGCCACCGAGCTCGGCGCCCGCATCGACGGCGAGGTCGACGCGTTCCTCATCCTGCTGCTCAGCATCGTCGTGTCCGAGGACTACGGCGGCTGGGTGCTGGTCATCGGCGCCGCCCGCTACGCGTTTCTGCTGGCGGGCTTGCTGATCCCCTGGCTCGCCGCGCCGTTGCCACCCCGGTACTGGGGCAAGGTCGTGGCGGCGGTCCAGGGCATCGTGCTCACTGTCGCCGCGTCCGGAGTGCTTGACCGCCGCGCCGGAATGATCGCGGTCGCCGCCGCATTGCTGCTGCTGGCCGAGTCGTTCGGCCGCAACGTGATCTGGCTGTACCGGACCGGCGCCGGGCCGCGCACCCGCCAGGCACTGCGGCTGGCCATCACTGTGCTTTCGGTCGTGCTCGTGTGGGGTGTTCTCGTCGCGCCCGATCGTCCCTTCCAGCTCACCCCGGCCGCCTTTGTCCGCGTCCCCATGGAAGGGCTGGCCCTGGTCGCTGTCGCGATGGTGCTGCCGGCCTGGCCGCGACGGATCGTAGCCGCCATCGCCGGAATCCTGTTCGGCCTGGTCACTCTTATCAAGATCCTCGACATAGGGTTCTACGCGGAGATCGGGCGGGCGTTCAACCCGGTGCTCGACTGGGGCGACATCTCCCCGGCTGTTGGCGTGGTACGCGACACGATCGGCGCCACGCTCACGAACATCGCGCTCGTCGCGTTCTGGCTCGGTCTCATCCTGGCCATCGGCGCAATCACCGCATCAGCAATTCACATCACCACCGTGGCCGCCCGGCACCGCCGCGCCACGGTTCGCGCACTCGCCGCCCTCACAGCGGTCTGGGCGCTGTGCGCGGGCCTGTCACTGCAACTCGTCCGGGGATTCCCGGTCGCCTCGACCAGCGCCGCGGGGCTGGTCGTCGACCAGGTACGCGACACCCAGACAGCGCTGCGCGACCAGCGCCGTTTCGAGCAGGCCCTCCACCGCTCCGACCCTGAAGCCAGCGTCCCCGCCTCGGACCTGCTCGCCGGATTGCGCGGCAAGGACGTCATCATCGCCTTCGTCGAAAGCTACGGGCAGGTCGCCGTCCAGGGCACGAACGTCTCCCCCGGCGTCGACGCCTTCCTGCGCCGGAGCACCGCCTCACTGGCCCGCGCCGGCTGGTCCACACGGAGCGCCTGGCTCACCTCCCCGGGCTTCGGCGGGATCAGCCAGCTCGCCCACTCCACCCTGCAGTCGGGGCTGTGGATCAACACCGAACAGCGGTATGCCGAGCTGGTCGCCAGCCGCTGGTTCACCCTCAGCGACGCCTTCGACAAGGCCGGCTGGCGCACCGTGAGTGACAGCGCCGAGGACGACTACGCCTGGCCGCCCGGCACGCAGTTCTTCCACTACGACCAGCTTTACGACCGGCGCAACGTGGGCTACCACGGCCCGACCTTCAGCTACGCCTCGATGCCCGACCAGTACACCCTGGCCGAGTTCCAGCGGCTCGAACTCCGCCCAGGCCACAAGCCCGTGATGGCCGAGATCGACCTGGTCTCCTCGCACGAGCCCTGGGCCCCGTTGCCGGTCATGGTGCCCTGGAACAAGGTCGGCAACGGCTCGATATTCGACTCCATGCCCGCGCGGAGCGAATCCCCGACCACGGTCTGGCGCAACGCCAACACCGTGCGCCAGTCCTTCGGCCGGTCGATCCAATACTCGCTGGGGGCCCTCACCTCATGGGTTACCGAGCTCAATGACCCAAACCTCGTGCTCATCCTGCTCGGCGACGAGCAGCCCGGTAGCCCTATCACCCGCCCCGGGGCCAGCCACGAGGTGCCGATCTCGATCGTCGCCCGCGACCCTTCCGTGTTCCGGCAGGTTGCTTCCTGGCACTGGCAGGACGGGCTGCTGCCCAGCCAATCCGCCCCACTCGAGCTAATGGACGCCTTCCGCAACCAGTTCCTCGACGCTTTCAGCACGGCCTCGTCCCAAGCAGGGTCGGCCCATGGATCCGCAGCACCCGAACCGCCGCAGTGAGCGGGGGCGCCCCGCCGGCTTCGACGGCAACTCGCAGTACGATCGGTTCTTGGTGCGAGCCAGGTCACGCGATCCGGTACGGAGCAGATGCCGGTGAATCAGTCGCAGTCGTCGTGCGTATAACGCGACAGGAGTGGCGGCGCAGATGGCAACGGAGCCCCGAGATCGTAACTGGCCGCCTCCCTGAGCAGCCCATCGGCGACGCCAGCGAGCAGGTCGTGAACCGTCATCTGGTAGCCGCCGCGCTAGGCCGGCTGACGCAGGAGCATCGGGACGTGCTGCGGGAGTGCTACTTTCGCGGCAGCTCGGTTGCACAGGCCGCGCATGCCCTGGGGATCGCACCCGGCACGGTGAAGTCCCGCACCTACTATGCCCTGCGTACGCTGCGGCTGGCCATTCAAGAACTACGAGATGTCGAATGACGGCCGACCCGTACGCGCGCCTCGACGCCGGCGGACCTGCGTTCGCGGCGGGACGAGACGGGCCGGTGAGTCAGGGAAGGTGGCTGGTGTCGTTGACGCAATGGACGGCGGCAAATCCGCGGCCGTGCCACTGGATCTCGTTAATGCAGGCCGAGCCGAGATACAGCCGGTAAAGGGTGCCAAGCGGGACGCCGAGAGCCCGGCACAGCAGGATCTTTATCGGGGTAACGTGACTTACCACCAGGACGGTCTGGCCGCCGTGGTCCCGCAGCAGTCGGTCACAGGCCCGGTTTACCCGGTATGCGGTCTCGGCGAAGCTCTCCCCGCCCGGGGGTGCCTGTTCGGGGTCGTGTCGCCAGGCTGCCGCGGCTGCGGGCCATCGCTGCTGGATTTCTGCCAGGGTGAAGCCATCCCAGTCACCGAAGTCGGTTTCACGGAGATCGCCATCGGTGACTGCGGTCAAGCCCAGTTCGCCGGCCGCGATGGCGGCGGTGACGACCGCGCGCTGCAATGGCGAGGTGACCACGGCATCGATCGGGACACCGGTGGCCAGGCGGCAGGCGGCGGCCTGGGCCTGCCGGGTTCCGTTGGCGCTAAGCGGGAGGTCGCGCAGCCCGCTGAAGCGGTGTTCGGGTGACAGCCGGGTATCGCCGTGCCGCAGCAGGACGGTGGTGGTGGGATCCGCTGTGGGGTTATCCCAGCCCAGTGTCATATGGCTGTCCCCCGAGGATGACGAGAATGTTGTGTCGACTGTTCCTATGACAGCAAGACGAACCTGTCAGCAGAACGGTTCAGCGGCCAGCCTTGGTCTTGTCACAGTACTCATGCCGCACGACCTGGCCGGGCCGGTTACCGATGTGGTACCGGTACCCGCCTATCAGGATGCCAGGTCGCCCGGGTACTCAGGCAGGACGTCAGCATCGTGCGTGGTATCCGCCAAACGCGATGGGAGTTTCCCACACCCGCACGGCCAGTGCCTCGCCGCCTGCGGCGGCGACGGCGGGCGAGAGGCTGTCATGCACCCAGCGGGCGAACACCTCGACCGTGACCGCCTCGGCCCCGGCTGGGCGTATCTCCTCCAGGTTGCGGCCTTCGACCCGGCTGGCCAGCTCGGTCAGCGCCGCTTCCAGTACATCCAGATCGCAGACCATGCCCCGGTCGTCGAGCTGCTCGCGATCCACCACGATCTCTATCCGGTAGTCATGATCATGCAGTTGCCCCTCTGGCCCGGGCAGTCCCGGCATGATGTGGAATGCGCGGACGCTTCGGCTCAACCCGACTTCACAGGTCATCGGCAGCACTCCTGTCGTAGTCAAGAACGGCATGCATCAATCCGGATATCCCCTGGTCCACGGCTCGGAACGCCTCGGCTGCGTGGCCGAAGGCGAAGACGTGAGTGCACAGCTGTGCCAACGGTAGTTCGGCCATCAGCTCAACGCTCTCCCGGCGGCGTCGGGACCGGGTCCAGGTTCCGGACAGCCGGGCCGGCACCGTGGAAACTTGAGTACTGCGGATGATCAGACGCCGCCGGTGGAAGGCGCCGCCGAGCGGCAGCACC
The DNA here is from genome assembly GCA_963795055.1 of uncultured Actinomycetota bacterium. Lineage (GTDB taxonomy): Bacteria > Actinomycetota > Actinomycetes > Streptosporangiales > Streptosporangiaceae > JASHPR01. The sequence goes on along the minus strand of CAWCGJ010000001.1, from coordinate 83,758 downwards.
ACTGGGTTGGTGCCGAACCACGACGCGATCAACAGGGTTCCCTCGTGGGCCAGCATGTTCAGCGCCATCGCTGGCGCATCCGGGTTGCCGCTGGCGTCAATGACCAGCGGAACCTTCTCTTTCACTAGTTCCTCCGGTGCTGCGGTGGTGGCGCCGAGGCTGCTGGCCATGGCGCGGCGCCACGCCTGCGGCTCGGCAAGCAGCGGCCGCCACCCGGAGCGCTGCAACAGCAGGCTGGTCAGCAGCCCGAGCACGCCGGCGCCGAGCACGATGACCCGGTCGCGATATCCGGTCCCGGCATCGAGCGTCACCTGCAACGCCGTCTCGACCAGCGGGAACAAGGTTGCGGAGGCGGGATCGATAGCAGGCAGCGCAATCAGCTCACTGGCCCGCGCCGCGAATACGTCCTGGTGCGGATGGAACGCGAAAACCGCCTGGCCGGACTCCGCTACTTCGCCGACGCACGCATACCCATAGGCGAAGGGATAGGAGAAGGTACCGCCAAGCGCGTCGATCGTATCGTCCAGCGCCATGTCGGCAGGGACCTCGCCGCGGTACACCAGCCGCTCGGTGCCACCGCTGATGCCAGAGCACAAGGTGCGGACAAGGACCTCACCGGCCGCGGGCCGCGGTGTGGGCACTTCCCTGATATGCACGCAGCGCGGAGCGGTATGAAATAGCGCGCGGGCGGGCACTCAGCCAATTTACCCGCGATCGATCTATACAAGACGGTTGATCTGGCCACCTGGACGGCACCGGGGTGGCATCGATCAGCCGGATCCGGTCGTGCCAGGACGGGCACTGCCGGGCGGGTGATCGATCGCCGCGGCCAGCAGCGGCGCGGCGGCCTTGAGGTGCTTGTGGTAGCCGGGCTGATGCGGCAGGTAGGGAAACAGGTGGCCCAGCCGCCCGTAGCAGATCCGCAGCCAGTGCTGCTCCGGCCGGGCGCCCAGCAGCCGCTGGGCCGCGCTGGATCGGCTCGTCCGCCAAAGCCTCGCGTCGGCGTCGGGCCTCAGGAGAGAGGACGCTTGCTCAGCCCACGGTCACTGACGGCCGCTTCCCCGCGGTCGTGCACCGAGGGTTCCAGGGCCGCGGGACCCGGCAGCGAGGAATGCGGTTCCGAAGAACAACTCGGTCCAGGAGAGATCGGCCAGTTCTTCCTGCATGGCTGCGCGAATCGCCTCCCACGGACGGCGCATGATCCACTCATCTATGGAGGCGAAAGGCCGCACCATTGCGGTTCCGAGCTGCGCTAGCCATCCAGGCGTGTTGCCGGGAACCTTGAGATCCAGCACGACCCAGCGTCCGCCTCCGGAGAGGGCCGCAGCGCCGTGGGCGATGACCTCTGCACACTCGGGCACCTGCGACAGGGCGTACGTGGACAGGATCGCGTCGACCTCGGTTGGGAAGTCGAAGTCGGCCGCGTCGGCTTGCACGAGGCTGATATTGCTCCAGCCGTTCGTCTTTATCCGATCCTGGGCACGGGCGAGCATCGCGTCGGTCAGATCGACGCCGACGATCCGGCCGTCGGGACCGATCACCTCCGCAATCAGCGAGAAGTTCAGACCTGTGCCGCATGCGATGTCGATCACGCTGTCGCCCGCGCGAAGGCCGAGCGCTTGCACGGCCCGGAGGCGTTGTGCCCGCTGAGGGTAGCCGGGTGCGGGGTAGAGCCGGGAGGTGATGTCGTAGTGCTTCGCCTTCTTGCGGTATGTCTCGATCAGGTGCTCTCGCGTACGGTCGATCTGGCTCACGGTGTGCTCCTCGAGCTCGGTAGAGTCGCGGTAGAACCGCGCGCCGCCCCGTCTAGGGCTCCACGCCTCCCCGCCTAGCGGACTCGACCGCAGCCTTGATCGCCGCCATCTCGTGGTCGCTTACGCGCTGAATCCTGCCTTTGAGAGTGTGGCCGGGGACCGCGCGCATGATGCCCGCGAGGTCGACCTCAATCCACATCTTGGCGTCGGTTTCCGTGTCGTCCACCGGCTCGAGTTCCATTCCCCAGCGCGCCGCGGAAGTACCCATTGGCCCGGCGAACGCCACGTAGCGGGGCGCCTCGACAGCGGTCACCTCCTGGCTCCGGCCGCGGCTCAACCCGAGTGGCAACTTCGCCCGCTGCTCCACCCGCGAGCCGGGCTGAAGCCGAACTCCTTCGCGAACCCGGCATTCGAGAACCGTTGGCGCCCACTCCGGCCAGCGTCCGACGTCACAGACATACGCCCACACCTCACGGACGCTGCTGGCGATTTTTATGCGGCTCTCGGTTCTGATGGTCATGGGCGGACTTTGTGTTGATCACTTTCCGGTTGCGTAAGGTCTCCCGCGACGCTACATCCTGACTGAGACGCCTGCAAGTGCGCTCCAATGGCGGGAGGATCAGGCAAATCTCACCGACCAAGCTCTGCAGGTAGGAGTCAACGTGAGCCACACCTGCGAGGCCATGTTTGGTGTCCCGGGCCGAGGTGGTAAGGGTCGAGGATGCGCACACGAGTCGAGAAAAGGGCAGTCGCCACTGACGCACGCGGACTACCGGCTTTTCAGGTACTGGACGAGATCGCTCCTCCTGCTCGTCAAGTGGGTGTGAATCATGGTGCCGCCCTCGGACGACGTAGGGGCGCGCCGTTGGCATAGGCCAATCCTCTTCTCAGCCTCAAAGGCGCCGAATTGCTGCGGTGCTCCTTACTGGTCCACTGGGCATCGTATTCGGAACGATAGGCCGCGGTGTGGGCAGTTCCCTGATCTCCACACAGCGCGGCGCGGTGTGAGATAGCGCGCGCTCTCCTAGCGGTTCTGGCCCGGGGCCGCCTGCGGGATCTGGCCGGGGCCGGCCCGGCGCACTGCCGCTACCAGCCGGCGATGGTGGCGTGCATCTCCCAGACGAGGATCTCGGCGGGCTCGGTGGCGGTGACCTGCTGCCCGCCGGTGGCGGTGAACCGCACCGCGTCGCCCTCGGCCAGCGGGCCCGCGTCCTCCAGCGTCACGGTGCCCCGGGCCACGAACAGGTGCAGGAACGGGGCCCCGGGGAGCTCGGCCGCCTCGCCTGGCCGCAGCCGGGCCGCGTACAGGGCCGCGTACTTGTTCTTGATCCGGATGGCGGCCGCGCCGTCGTGCCGGGCCATGCCGGACGCGACCGGGACCAGGCCGCCGCGCAGCAGCTCGTCGTCGATCTCCAGCTGCTCGTAGCCGGGGGTGATGCGATCCTCGTCCGGCACGACCCACATCTGCACGAAGTGCACCGGGTCGGTGTGCGCCGTCCCTCCCTGCAGCCGCCAGGAGTCGTTCTTCTCCGAGTGCAGGATCCCGGTGCCGGCGCTCATCCGCTGGGCCAGGCCCGGGTAGATGATCCCGGCGTGCCCGGTGGAGTCCTGGTGCACCAGCGAGCCCTGGAGTACCCAGGTGACGATCTCCATGTCCTGGTGCGGGTGCGTCTCGAACCCGCTGCCCGGCCGGACCACGTCGTCGTTGTTGACCAGCAGCAGGCCGTGATGGGTGTTCAGCGGGTCGTAGTGCCGGGAGAACGAGAAGGAGTGCTTGGAGTCCAGCCAGTGCAGCCTGGTCTTGAACCGCTCATCGGCGCGGCGGATGTCCACGGTCGGCGCGAGCGGCCCCGTCGTCTCGGTCATCGTCTCTCCTGCGGTCGGCGCGTCCCCCTGGCTCAGGCGCGCGCGGGCAGTGGCCCGCCCTCCGCGTGCCGGTCGGTCGCGAGGACGTGCGCGGTGGCGGTGACGTGCAGTTCCGCGCAGTGCTGCTCGGCGATCTCGGCGCAGATCTCCGCCGCCTGCTCGCAGATGGGGTTGCCGATGTCCGCCGCGTTCAGCGCCATGATCATCTTGTACCGGAGATCTTCCACGGGCACCTCCGCGGCCGCCTCGTCCCGGCTAGGTCGCACCAGCGATGCTACGCGCCGGTGCCGGCCGCGCCCAGCGGCGCAACGGCCGGGCTCCCGAGATCGCCCGGCTGTACGGGCGGCTGAGCCGGCTGGTGCCTTCCCCGGTGGTCGCGCTCAACCGGGCCGTCGCGGTGGCCATGGCCGCCGGGCCCGCCGCCGGGCTGGGCCTGGTCGAGGAGCTCGACCGGTCCGGCGCGCTGTCCGGCTATTACCTGCTGCCCGCCACCCGCGCCGATCTGCTGCGGCGCCTCGGCCGCGGTGGCGAGGCGCAGGCCGCCTACCGCCGGGCCCTTCAGCTCGCGCCCACCGAGCCGGAGCGGTGCTACCTGGCCAGGAAGCTGGCCGAAACCTCGCCGAAGTCTTCGTAGTGCGCGCCGGTCCGCGGACGCGATGTTCTGTCTCCCCCGCGTTAGCATCGGGAGTGGGCGAGCACGGGGGATCACGCGAGTGCCAGCGAACAATGCGACACCCGGCCCGCCCGGGCCCGCCGGGCCTGGCGTGTCGCGGCGGATCCTGCTGAGTGCCGGCGGACTGGTGATCCTCGCGGGCTGCGGCGTGGCCGAACATGTTCCGCGCGCCCTACGGGGCGTGGTCGCCGACCGTGCTGCGGTGGTGCGAGCAGACGCGGATGGCCCCGCTGGACTGGTCGGTCGACCCGCGCGACTGGTCGCGGCCCGGCGCCGGCGCCATCATCAGGAACATCCTGCGGAACACCCGGTCCGGGTCGATCATCCTGGAGTACGACGGCGGCGGTAACCGGTCGCAGACGGTCGCCGCCCTGCGCGCCGTCCTGCCCCGTCTGCTCGCCGCCGGCTTCCGTTTCACCACCCCGTGACCGGCCCGGGCGCACCGGCGGGCCGGTTTGTCAGAGGCCATGGTTAACCTGATCATGCTATGGCGATCCGTAACCGGTTATACCCGGCTACACGACAGCAGCCGACGCTGCGCGAGCATTGCGCTCACGCCCGCCGGGTGTGGAACCTCGCCGTGGAGCAGCAGTCCTGGTGGTGGCCGGGCCGGGGTAGCGCCCCATCATCCGCGGAGCGTTATCGCCAGCTGGCCCAGGCTCGCCAGGCCGAGCCCTGGCTGGGGGCGGGGTCATCCTGGGTGCAGCAGCAGGCTCTGCGGGATTTCGACCGGGCCTTAGTTGCGTTCTACGAAAAGAGCAATCCGGCGGGTAGGCCAAGCTAAGTTATCGCAGCGGCCGCGGCGCCCAGGGTTTCGCGATCCGCGAAAGCCGGGCCCGGCGGATCAGTCGGCGGTGGGGTGAGGTCTGGGTGCCCAAGTGCGGGTGGGTCCGGTTCCGGTGGACCCGGCCGCTGCCCGCCAGGCTTGGCACCGCCCGGGTCACCTGCGACCGGGCGGGCCGCTGGCATGTATGCTTCCCGGCCCCGCAGCCCCCGGTGGCCCGCCAGCGCACCGGGCAAATGACCGGCGTCGACCGCGGCGTGCGCACCGCGCTGGTGACCTCCGATGGCCAGCACTACCGGGTGCCGCGGATCTCCGGCCGACAGGCGGCGCGGTATCTGGCCCTGCAGCGCCGTCTCGCCCGCCAGCGCAGGGGATCGCGCCGCCGCGAGCAGACCCGCCAGGCCATGGCGCTGATCGCCGGCCGGGTCGCTGACCGGCGTAAGGACTGGGCCGAGAAGATCAGCACCCGGCTGATCTGCCAGAACGACGCCGTCGTCTTGGAGAAGCTGAACATCGCGGGCATGACCCGCAAGCCTGTCCCGCAACCTGATCCCCGTCAGCCGGGCAGCTTCCTGCCTAACCAGGCCCGGGCCAAGGCCGGGCTCAGCCGGGGCATCCTGGCTTCGGCCTGGGGCGTCCTCGGCCAGCGGATCAAGGACAAAGGCGAGGCGTCTGGTGTCCTGGTCGTCTTTGTCGACCCGCGCTTTACTTCGCAGCAGTGTCACGCCTGCGGTCACACCGACGCAGCGAACCGTGATAGCCAAGCGGTCTTCGCCTGCATATCGTGCGGCCACCAGGACCACGCCGACCGTAACGCCGCGCTCAATATCCTGGCCCGGGGACTGCAGCTCACCACTGGTGAGCTGGTCCCTGCGCACGCCGCGGGGCACGCGGCGCCACGCCCGCATCAGCCTGCCTTGGCAGCCGCGGGAACCACCCAGGCGGCGTGACCACCCGGGAATCCTCGTCCTTTCAGAGCGAGGAGGATGCCACGCGTCCTTGGTCCAGCCACTAGTAACGATGAGACCATTCGTCGGGCTGGCCGGCCGCGCCCACGCCTCGTAACCTTTGTGGGATGAGCCCGCCCGAGGAACGCTCGCTGTCGCTGGCCGAGTGGCTGGTCCTGTGCCTGGTCTGCGAGCAGCCCCGGCACGGGTTCGCGATCGCCCGCCTGCTCGACTCCGACGGCAGCCTGGGCCAGGTCTGGCGGGTGCCCAAGCCCGTCATCTACCGGGCGCTGCAGCGGCTCGAGCATCTCGGGATGGTGCGAACCGCGGAGCAGCAGGCGTCGAAGCAGGGCCCGGTGCGGTCGCTGATCGACGCCACCCACGCTGGCCAGAAGGCGGCCGCGGCGTGGCTGGCCAGGCCCGTCTCGCACACCCGGGACGTGCGCTCCGAGTTGCTGGTGAAGCTCGCCCTGCTGGACCGTGCCGGGGCGGACCCGCTGCCGCTTATCCGGGCGCAGCGCGAGCACCTGGCCCCGGTCGCCGACGCACTGCACGAGCGCCTCAGCTCGGTCAGCGGGTTCGACCGGACGCTCGCCCTGTGGCGATTTGAAACAGTCTCCGCCAGCGTCCGGTTTCTCGACTCGCTGTCCGTACAGGTCATGGCGCCCGCGCCGATCGCGGCCGAGGCCAACGACACGGAGATGAAGGCCGTCACCGCTCAGCTGTAACCCAGATTCGCGGGTGCCGCCCAGTTCCGGGTATCCATGGGGGATGACCGGAACGGGGCGGCAGGTCGTGCCGGGCCAGATCCGGCCGATGCTGGCCACGCTGGGCAGCTTGCCGCCCGACACCGGTGGCTGGGCGTTCGAGATGAAGTGGGACGGCGTGCGCGCGATCGCGTTCGTCGAGGGCGGCCGCGCGCAGTTCTGGTCCCGTACCGGCCGCGATGTCACCGGCAGCTACCCCGAACTGCGCGGGCTGGCCGCCGCCGTCGGCACGGCCCGGGTGGTCCTGGACGGGGAGGTCGTCGCCTTCGGCGACGGGCCGTGGCCGAGTTTCGAGGCGCTGCAGCAGCGGATCAACATCTCCTCGCCCGCCCAGATCGAGCGGCTCGCGGCCGAGGTCCCGGTCAGCTACCTGGCGTTCGACCTCCTGTGCCTGGACGGCCAGCCGCTGCTCGACGCGCCCTACTCGCAGCGCCGCGCGCTGCTCGACGAGCTGGGCCTGGACGGCAGGCACTGGCAGACGCCGCCGTCGTTCACCGACGTGGCCGGCGCCGACCTGCTGGAGGTCGCCGAGCAGCAGGGGCTGGAAGGCGTGGTGGCCAAGCGGCTGACCTCCCGTTATGACCCCGGGAGAAGGTCACCGGCCTGGCGCAAGGTCAAGGTCCGGTACCGGCAGGAGGCCGTGGTCGGCGGCTGGACACGGGGCGAGGGCAACCGGGCCGGCCTGATCGGCTCGCTGCTCGTCGGCGTGCAGGGCCCGGCCGGGCTGAGCTACGCCGGGCACGTCGGCACCGGGTTCACCCAGGACACGCTGGTCATGCTCGGGCAGCGGCTGGAGCCGCTGCGCCGGAAGACGTCGCCGTTCGCCGTGCCGGTCCCGCCCGAGCACGCCCGGGCCGCGATCTGGGTCGAGCCGCGCCTGGTGGTGGACGTGGAGTTCGGGGGCTGGACCAGCGCGGACATCATGCGCGCCGCGGCCTACAAGGGGCTGCGCGACGACAAGGACCCCGCCGAGGTGGTCCGCGAGACCTGACCCGCGAGGTTGAACCGAGGCCCTGACGCGGGAGAAGCTACGGGGGATGGGCGGGGCGAGCGGGCAGCGGCGGTTCGGCGGGCTGCTGCGGCAGCGCACCTTCCGGCTGCTGTGGACCGGGGAGACGATCAGCCAGCTCGGCAACGCCATGGCCGTGGTGGGCGTGCCGCTCGTCGCGGTCGTGGTGTTGCACGCCAGCACGTTCGCGGTCGGCGTGCTCACCGCGGCGGCGTGGCTGCCCTGGCTGGTCATCGGGCTGCCCGCGGGCGCGTGGGTGGACCGCTGGCCGGCCCGGCGGGTGATGATCGTGTGCGACGTGATCTCGGCGGCGCTGTACGCGAGCGTGCCGATCACGGCCTGGGCCGGCGTCCTGACCACGGGGCTGCTGGTCGCCGTGCAGCTGGCCGGGGGCGCGGCCAGCGTCCTGTTCATGACCGCCTACCAGGTCTACCTGCCCTCCATCGTCGCGCCGGCCGAGCTGATCGAGGGCAACACGAAGATGCAGGGCAGCGCGTCCGCCGCGGTCTTCGCCGGGCCGAGCCTGGCGGGCCTGGTGGCTCAGCTGCTCGGGGCCGTGACCGCGCTGCTCGGCAACGCGGTCAGCTTCCTGGTGTCGGCGGCCTGCCTGCTCGGGGCCCGCGCCCGGCCGCCCCGTCCGGCGGCGGGGGCGCGCCCGGCCGCGCCGCGCCGGACCGCGGTGCGCTCGCCCGCGGTGCCGCAGGCCACTGTGCTTCCGACCACCGGGCGCCCGACGACGCTGCGCCGGGAGATCGCCGACGGCCTGATGTTCGTGCTGCGCGATCCGTTCCTGCGGCAGCTCAGCACGTTCTGGGCCGCCGCCAACCTCGCGCTGACCGGTTACGCGGCGCTCCTGGTCGTGTTCCTGGTCCGGGTGATCGGGCTCACGCCGGGCTCGGTCGGGCTGCTCACGGCAATTCCCGGCCTCGGCGGGATACTCGGCGCCCTGCTCACCAGGCGCATCACCGCGCGGTACGGCACCGCCCGCGGGCTGTTGCTGAGCACCCTGGGCACCGTGCCGTTCTGCCTGCTCATCCCGCTCACCGGGCCGGGGCCCCGGCTGGCGTTCTACGTCGCGGGCTCCCTGGTCGCGTGCACCGGCATTGCGGTCGGCAACATCGTCATCGCCGCCTTCCGCCAGTCCTACTCGCCGCCGGGAATGTGCGGCCGGGTCACCGCGACCATGCGATTCCTGATCTTCGGCACCAGCCCGCTGGGCGCGCTGCTCGGCGGCAGCCTGGGCACCTGGCTCGGCGTCCGCCCCGCGCTGTGGGTCCTGCTCGGCGGGGTCACGCTGTCCGGGACCCTGCTGCTCACCCCGTCCCTGCGCGGCCGCCGGGACCTGCCCGCCCGCCCGCCCGCTGTCGGCGAGGGCCAGGAGCCCGCGCCGGCCCAGGCAGCAGGTCCATGATCACGGGGACTTTTGTCGGCCTTCGGGAAAAGCCCCCGTGATCATGGAAGGAGACGGTCAGTCGCCGGTCGCGAGGATGACTTCCGACGCCTTGATGATGGCGGTGACGTTGCTGCCCTCGGCCAGGCCGAGGTCGCGGACCGCCTCCACGGTGATCGAGGCCACCAGGCGGACCCCGTTGGCGTCGAGTTCGACGTTGGCGATGGCTTCGCCGCTGTGGATCCTCGTCACCCGGGCCGGGATCTGGTTACGCGCGCTGAGCTTCATGACGTGCTCCTCCTTGGTGATCATGGCGGGTACATCGTGATGGCATCTGGGCTGACGGAAGCCCACAGCTCGCCTCCGTCGTCGAGCTTGAGCTCGTCGACCGCGGCCGGGGGCACCTCGGCCGTGATCGATGGCTTTCCCTCGATGCGCACTCGTACACGGTCGCCCATGAGGTCAACCGCGCGGATTTGTCCGGGCCAGGTGTTCTGGGCTGGTCCTTCGGGCCGCTGCCGGGATACCGACACCGCCGCCGGCGCGACGACGGCGAGGGTCGGCCCGGTGGCGGGCGGCCCGATGACGAGCTGCCCGCCGTCGTCGAGGTCCAGCGCCTTGCCCCGGGCCGTCCCGCGCAGGAGGTTGACGCCGGTCAGGTCGGCGACGTAGCGGGACCTGGGCCGGGCGGTCACCTCCGCGGGCGTTCCGGTCTGCACGATCCCGCCGTCCTCGATCACGACCATCCGGTCGCCGAGCGCCACGGCGTCCAGCAGGTCGTGAGTGACCAGCACGTTCGCGGCCTCGGACCGGCGCACCTCGCGGCGAAGTTCACCGCGAGGGTGAAACTGCCGCGCCTGACCTCGGCCTCGACGACGAGGCCACCGTTCCCTCCGGGGGTCATGCGACGGAGCCGCCGCGCAGCCAGCGGTCGCGAAGGGAGACCAGCACCACGACGGAAACCAGCAGCAGCATCAGGCTGAGCGCTATCGCCGCGTCGGGGTCCTCTTCGAGCGCGGATCAGCGGCCGGCCAGCGGCAGCACCAGGAAGGCCACCGCGATCAGCGCCGGGGCCAGCAAGGGCGCGGGCACCGAGCGCGAAGCACCGCCCCGCGCGGCTCGCCTGGCTCGTTCTCGGGCCGTCAGGTGCGACGGCGCGGTGCGGGTCACCATGGCGGCTCCGGGACTAGGTCAGGGCGGCCGGAACCCAGCGGCCGAAAAAGACCCCTGGCCCGCGGGTGACAACACGTAGGCGACAAGGGCCCGGGCTCCGGACTCATGCTTGCTGCTGCTGATAGTAGCGAGCGGGTACCGCGCCGAGGTCGTTCACACCTGGCCAGCCGGGTGACGGCCAGGGTTCAGAGGGGCTCGTCGCGCTGGCGGAGGGCGTTGTGCACCGAGGGCGGCACGCGCAGCCGGTCGTCGTCCCGGACGAGCCTGCGCAGCTCGTCGAACCCGCGGTCCGGCGCCTGGGTGAGCGCGGCGAGCCGGTCGAACAGCGCGCCGCGCGCCGCGCCGATCGGCTCATCCTCGGCCGGCATCGCGCCCCAGCAGTCCCACGGCAGCAGCTCGAGGTTGCCCAGCGCCGCGGCGTCGCGCATCAGGTTGCCCGCGATCCACCAGTCCCCGGCCTCGCCGATCGTGCTGAGCCCGAACTTGGCCGGGTCCGCGGCGCCGGACCGGTACAGCATCCACGCGTCGCCGGCGATCAGGAACCGGTCCCGCGGCACGTCGGTGACGTCGAAGTCGATCGGGAACAGCTCGCGCTGCCGGGCGTCGATCTGGGCGTCGACCAGGACCCAGCGCTGCTGGGCCGCGTGCCAGTACTCGCAGACCCAGTGGTCCTCGAACCGGCCCTCGGTGAAGTACCCGCCGAACCCGCAGCGCGCCCGGGCCGGCGTGCCCTGCGCCCGCAGCAGCGCCACCATCAGCACGGTGAAGCCCCGGCAGTTGCTGGCCAGCCGCTCCGGCGCGGCCCGCGCGGCGGTGAGCGGCCGGCCGTCCCGGGCCACGATCTGCTCCAGCAGCCCCTCGACCGGCCGGATGTGCACGCTGCCGCGCTCCTGCTCGGACAGTGTCACCCCGTAGGCGGGCGCGATGAACTCGTGGATCAGCAGGCCCTGCGCGACCGCGGCGAGCCCGGTGATGTCACCCGGCAGCCCCTCGAGCAGCGGCGCGTGCCGGCCCGCCGCGGTCATGACCCCCGGCTGCGTGTAGAACGCGAGCGTATGCACGCGGCTCTCCTCCCGTTATGGCTTCCGTGACATCAGGACGCTACGCAACGGTCACTGACATCCCTTGTCAGCAATAGCGCCTAGCCTGGTGTGGTGCGCGCCGACCGCCTGGTCCGCCTGGTCCTGTTGCTCCAGGCCCGCGGGCAGACGACCGCCGCCGGCCTCGCCCGCGAGCTCGAGGTGTCGGTCCGGACGATCTACCGGGACCTCGGCGCGCTCAGCGCGGCCGGCGTGCCGGTCTACGCCGAGCCGGGCCCGGGCGGCGGCTGCCGGCTCCTGGACGGCTACCGGTTCCCGCTCCGGGGGCTGCGCCCGGAAGAGGCCGAGGCCCTGCTCATCCTCGGCGTGCCCGGCGCGCTGCGCGAGCTCGGCCTGGACGGCGCCGCCACCGCGGCGCACCGCCAGATCCGGGTCACGGCCGCAACGGACGCCCGCCCGCTGGTCCATCTCGACATGCCGCGCTGGTTCCGCGGCCACGAGGAGGTACCCCACCTGCGGGCCCTGGCCGAGGCCCTGCGGCGGCAGCGGTGCCTAGCCCTGGAGTACCGGCCCGGCGGCGGGCCGGATCGGGCGCGCGCCCGCGTGGTCGGGCCGCTCGGCCTGGTCAACAAGGCGGGCACCTGGTATCTCGTGGCGGCCGCCCGCGGCGGGCGCCCCACGGTCTTCCGGGTGGCGCGCATCGGCGCGGCACGGCTCCTGGCCGAGCCGTTCGAGCGGCCCGCAGGCTTCGAGCTCGCCGGTTTCTGGGAGCGCTGGTCGGCGGAGTTCGTGACCAGCCGCCCCCGGTTCCCGGTGCGGCTCCGGGCGTCGCCCGCGGCCCTGGCGGCGCTGCGCGAGGTCTTCGGCGACGGCGGCGCGGACGCCGCCCGGGACGCGCTCCCGGCCGACGAACGAGGCTGGCGCGTGGTGACGCTGTCGTTCGAGCACGAGCTGGCGGCCGCTCAGCGCCTGGCGGGCTTCGGCGGGCAGGTCGAGGTCTTGTCCCCGTCGTCGGTCCGGGAGCGGCTCGTGGCGGCGGCGCGGGGGATCCTCGAACGCTACGGCGGGCCGGCCGGGCCCGGGCAGCGGTGCCGGGCCAGGCTTCACCGGCACCAGTACCAGCATCGGCGCCGGGGACGGCCCGGGCTCGTGGTCACCGTCGCCGCGCGCCGGGTGAACCTCCCGGGCCGCGGTGCCCCGCGCCGCGGCACCGGGGTTCCGGGTGACCGTCAGGGTCAGCAGCCCGCCGAAGAGCCGCACGCGCGGCCGCCCCGACAGCCAGGCCACGACGGCCGCCTTGCTGGCGACGTCCGCGGCCAGCACCACCGCGGCCACCGTGATGAGCACGGCGAGGCAGCGGCGCGGAGGACGTAGCTCCCCAGTAGCGGCCATTCCCCGCCTCTCCAGCCCCATGGCTCACTGCAGCAAGTGGCGGGGAACCCACTCTAGAGGCTGCTCATGATCCTTTGCGGAGCTGGGTGGCATACAGGATCGCGCCGAGCAGCAGGAGCCACACCCAGGTGGACAGCGCCCAGGCCAGGGTGTGCGCGGCGACGGCGATCGCGATCACGAGGAACACCGTGAGCACCACCGCCCGGAGGTGACGGTGCTCAGGCCGGCGGCGCGCCGTGGCCTTGGGCGCCTCGGAGGCCTCGGCGTCGGTCCGGGGCAGGTCCTCGAGTATGCCGTCCAGGTCCGCGTACGTCTTGGCCTTCATCGCCTGGTCGAGGCGCTGGTTGAACTCGGCCTGGTCTAGCCGCCCGTCGCCGTAGTGCTTGGACAGGAGGTCAGCGACCTCGGCCCGCTCGGCGTCGGAGATGCGCAGGCCGGAGAAGCTGGTGCGGCGGCGGCTGGCGGCGAGCCAGCTCGGACTGCTCGTCCCGGACATGGTGATGCGACCTCCTTGGTCAGCGCGGCCGGTTGGACAGGGACTGGATGAGCTCGCTGGCCAGGGACTGCTCGGCCCCCTCTTCGGGAATCAGCAGCCAGCCAGCCAGGTAGACGGGCAGCCCGGCGCCGCCCATGAACGTCAGCACGGCCAGGACGATCCGCACGATCGTCACGTCCACGCCGAGGTAGTCGGCGACGCCGGCGGCGACTCCGGCCAGCATCCGGCCGTGGATCGGGCGCTGCAGCGTCTGCGACCTGACGGGGGCGCCTGCCTCGTGATCGGTTGTCGGGTGGCTGATGGCTTCGGCGGTGTCTGTGGTGGTATCCATGGCTCCAGCGTGGTCCGGCCCGCGCGGCTTGGGTATCGGGAACAACCCCGGTTCAACCCTGATGATCCGCGGCGAGGACCGGGGTTTGCCCGGATAGCCGGATGGGCGTCCGCGGCGCGATGATGGATGCGTGCAGAAATCCACCGGCCCGCCGCCGCGCCCGCCCGCGCCCGACGGCATGCCCGGCGGTCCCGGCGGTCCCGGCATGCTCGTCGACGACACCGGGCCGCAGGAGCGACGGCGGCGCATCTGGCCAGGCCGGTCGAGGTCCCGAGTGCGCAGGCCGAAGGTCAGCGGGCCGTTCCGGCGCCTGCCGGAGGACGGCCTGGCCGGCGGGGTGGCGGCGGGCTTTGCCGCGCGCCGGGGCCTGGATCCCACGATCGTGCGGCTGGGGCTGGTGCTGCTGGCCTTCGTGACCGCGGGCTGGGCCTTCGTGGCCTACGTCGTGGTCTGGCTGGTGGTGCCGGTAGCGGGCGCGGACCACAGCCTCGCGAGCAAGGCCAAGGATGACCGGCGGGGCATCGCGCTGGCCGTGGGCCTGGGGTCGATGCTGGTCGCGCTGCTGGTCCTGGTGAGCGCGGTCGGCGGTAGCTGGGTCGGCAGCGTGGGCTGGCCGCTGGTCATCAGCGCGGTCGGCCTGGTGCTGATCTGGCGCAACTCCCCGGATGGCGAGCAGGCCACGATGCGGCACCTGGTCGAGCCGCTGCTCGGCCTGACCCGTGACGGAAGACGTCCGGGGATCGCCGTGCGCCTGTCGGTGGCGGGCGTGCTGCTGATCGCGGGGGTGTCCATCCTGGCCTCCGTGCACGAGAGCATCAGCCTGTTCTGGCCGCTCGGCGGGGTGGCGCTGGTGGTCGCCGCGATCGCGGTCGTGCTCGGCCCGTGGTGGCTGGGCATCGCCCGGGACCTGGTCGCCGAGCGCCGGGCCCGGATCCGGGCCGAGGAACGCGCGGACATGGCCGCCCGGGTGCACGACTCGGTGCTGCAGACGCTGGCGATGATCCAGCGCCGCGCGGACCAGCCGCAGCAGGTCATCCAGCTGGCCCGGGCCCAGGAACGCGAGCTGCGCGCCTGGCTGTTCGACGGGCGGCCGCCCGGCTCGGTGGACGAGATGACGCTGGCCGCGGGCGTGCGGCAGATCCAGCAGGAGGTGGAGGCCCAGCACGGGGTGTCGGTCGAGGCGGTCACGGTCGGGGACTGCGAGCTGGACGACGACCTCGCCGCGCTGCTCGCCGCGGCGCGCGAGGCGACGGTCAACGCCGCGAAGTGGTCGGGAGCCGACGTCGTCTCGGTGTTCGCCGAGGTCGAGCCGGCCTCGGTGTCGGTCTACGTGCGCGACCGCGGCCAGGGCTTCGACCCGGCGGCGGTACCGGAGGACCGCAAGGGGCTGGCCGAGTCCATCCACGCCAGAATGGCCCGCCGCGGCGGGTCCGCAACCGTCCGCAGCACCCCCGGCCAGGGCACCGAGGTGTCCCTGACGATGCCGCGGCGGGCCGGGGAACGCCAGCCGAGCCGCACATGACCGCGCCCAGTCCCCGTCCCGCCAACCGGGCCCAGCCCCGGGTGATCACATGACCGCGCCCAGCTTTTCCGCCGCGTACGGACGGCCCCGGGTCGTGATCGTTGATGATCATGGTTTGTTCCGTTCCGGCGTCCGGTCCGAGCTCGGCGACCGGGTCGAGGTGGTCGCCGAGGCGGACGACGTGCAGCCGGCGATCGCCGTGATCGGCGAGCACCTCCCGGACGTCGTCCTGCTCGATGTGCACCTGCCCGGCGGCGGCGGGCAGCTCGTGGTCACCGCGCTGAAGGCCGAGCACCCGGAGGTCCGGTTCCTCGCCCTGTCCGCCTCGGACGCCCCGGAGGACGTCATCGCGGTCATCCGCGCGGGCGCGCGGGGCTACGTGACCAAGACGATCTCCGGTACCGACCTGGTGGATGCGGTGCGCCGGGTCGCGGCCGGCGACGCGGTGTTCTCGCCCCGGCTGGCCGGGTTCGTCCTGGACGCCTTCGCCGCCCTCCCCCCGGCCGACCAGGCCGCGCCGTCCTTCGATCCCGAGCTCGACCAGCTCACGGCGCGCGAGCGGGAGGTGCTGCGGCTGATCGCCCGCGGTTACACCTACAAGGAGATCGCGCGGGAGCTCACGATCTCGATCCGCACGGTGGAGACGCACGTCTCCTCCGTCCTGCACAAGCTCCAGCTCTCGACCCGGCACCAGCTGACCCGGTGGGCGGCCGAGCGGCGGCTTATCTAAGGCTCGCTCGCCTCCGGGCGCTTTGACCCGCCGTCTTCCCTCCTCGCTCGGACGCTCGTTCCTCGCGCCCTCGCTCGTCAGTCCAGACGGCGGCGCGCCCTTTGGCTCGCTTGCCTCAGGGGCGGGTGCCGAAGGTGGGGCGGCCCGGGCTGGCCGGCAGCACGGCGTAGGCGTCGCGGACCCAGTCGCACAGCAGGGGCCGGGTCTCGCGCGGGTCGATGATGTCCTCCACGCCGAACCGCTCGGCCGTGCGCAGCGGGCTGCGCACGGCGTCGAGCCGGGCCCGGATGTCGGCCAGCAGCGCGGCCGGGTCCTCCGCCCGCTCGAGCTCGGCCCGGTAGGCGGCCTCGATCCCGCCCTCGACGGGCAGCGAGCCCCAGTCGGCCGAGGGCCAGGCCCAGCGGCGGATCAGGCGGTGCCGGTTGGTCAGGCCCGCGCCGCCGACGCCGAACACGCGGCGCACGATGATCTCGGCCCCCGGCACGCTGGCCTGGTACACCGCGCTGATCGCCCGCACGCCGTGCCGGATGGTGGCGCGCTGCTCGGCGCGGGTGCCGATGAGCAGCCCCGGCTGATCGGTGAGCGTCACGATCGGGACGTGGAACGTCGAGCACAGGTCGGCCAGCCGGGTCACCGCCTCGGCGCCCTCGACGGTGAGGCACCCCCCGGCCACGTACGGGTCGCAGGCCACCACGCCCACCGGATGGCCGTCGAGGCGGGCCAGCGCGGTCACGATCGACCCGCCGTAACGCTGCACCTCCATGAGCGACCCGGCGTCGAACACGGCGCGCAGGATGTCCCGGATCCGGTACGGCTGGCGCCGGTCCCGCGGCACCGCCGACAGCAGCATCTCGTCCCGCCGGCCCGGCGGATCCTCCCCGTCGATCACCGGCGGAAGCTGGTACGCGCTGGCCGGCAGGTAGGAAAGGAAGCGCCGGATCATGGCGAACGCCTCGGCCTCTGACGCCGCCACCAGGTCCACCGCCGCGTTGCGGCTGTGCACGCGCGACCCGCCCAGCTGCTCCTTGTCCACGTCTTCGCCGATGCCGCCGCGCACCACCGGCGGACCGGCCACGAACAGCTGCGCCGTCCCCTCGACCAGGATCGACAAGTGCGCGGCGCACAGCCGGGCCGCGCCCAGGCCTGCCACCGGGCCCAGCCCGGCGGCGACCACCGGCACGACCGACAGGTTGTCGACGACGTAGTCCCAGCCCGGATTGACCGGGACGTAGGTCCGGCCCATCTGCTCCAGCATCTTCACGCTGCCGCCGCCGCCGGTGCCCTCGACCAGCCGTACCAGCGGCAGCCGCAGCTCGTTCGCCAGCTGCTCGGAGAAGATCTGCTTGCCCGCGATGGAGGCGTCGGCGGCGCCGCCGCGGACCGTGAAGTCGTCCCCGCCCACCACGACCTTGCACCCGTCGATGCGGCCGGTTCCGGTCACGAAGTTGGCGGGCGTGAAGCCCGTCAGCTCGCCGTCATCGTCGTAGACGGCCGCCCCGGCCAGCGCCCCGATCTCGTGAAACGAGCCTTCGTCGAGCAACGCCGTCAGGCGCTCGCGCACCGTCAGCCGGCCTCGTGCTGGCGGCGGATCTTGTCGGGCCCGCCCATCCGCTCGGCCAGTTCCCGCCGCCGCCGCAGGTCGTCCAGTTCTGGTTGCCACGTCATGAACACAGAAGCTAGCCAACGACGGGGCCGGGCGGGGCAGCGGCGGGGCCGGGCTAACCAACGACGGGCCGGGCGGTGCAACGGCGGGGCCGGGCGGGGTAGCAGCGCGCCCCGGCGTAACCTGCTATCCATGCCTTGCCGCCGCCGACCCAGTACGGATGTCACCGATGACTGAACCAGAGCACCTCAGCGGCCGTCACCGCGATACCCTGCACCAGCTCTTCGAGCATCCGGTGAGCCACAACGTCGAGTGGCGGGCCGTGCTCTCGCTGCTGGGGGAGGTCGGCTCGGTCACCGCGCACCACAACGGCAAGATCGCGGTCACGGTGGGGCCGCGGACCGAGTTCTTCGACCCCCGGGGGCAGAAGGACCTGGACGTGCAGACCGTCGTCGACCTGCGCGAGCTGCTGGCCTCGGCCGGCTTCCGGGGCGAGGACGCGTAGCCGCCTGGCTGCGGCCCGCTCGTCCCGATCTTGGCCGCGCTACCATGAGCGACTGGGCGGCCGGACCTCGCCGCTTTTTTCGCTGGCTCAGCGCACCGGAGGTAACACGATGGCAGTCGACACGTTCATTGCTTACGTCGGGGTATATGACAATGTCGCCGACGCCGACGCCGATTATGACCTGGTCAAGGACCTGCACACCAAGGCCAACCTGATCGACGCGTATGACGCCGCCGTGATCGAGCACCGGGCCGACGGTAAAGTCAAGATCACCAAGAAGCACGAGACGCCCACCCGGGTCGGCGGAGTGCTCGGCGGGGGCGTGGGCCTGGCCACCGGCCTGGTCCTGGCCCTGTTCCCGTTCGCCGCGATCGGCGGGGGCCTGCTCGCGGTCACCACCGGCGGCGGCGCCCTGCTCGGCGCGCTGGCCGGTCACGCGGCCGCCGGCATGAGCCGCCACGACCTCAAGGAACTGGGCCAGAGCCTCGACGAGGGCCAGGCGGGCCTGGTCGTGGTCGGGGTGTCGGACATGGGCGCGAAGATCGAGCACGCCATGAAGAAGGCGCGGAAGGTCGAGACCAAGGAACTGAAGGCCGACACCGCCGACCTCGAGGCCGACGCGGCCGCCGCGCAGGCGGAGAGCGACAAGGCGGAGTGACGCGGCCCGGCCGCGAGCGGCAGGGCGCGGCCGCAGGCAGGGCGGCTGCTGCGGGCAGTACCGGGCTACGCTAGGCAGGTGAGCACTGGCGCGTGGCCCGGTCCCGTCCGTCACTTCATGGCCGAGCTGGACGAGCTGCGTTCCGGCGGGAACCCCGACATGGACCAGGTCGGTCAGCTTCTGGCGGGGCTGGCCGCCGACGAGGAGTTCTTCGCCCCGCTGATCGCGCAGATGCCCGCCGAGTCGATGGGGATGCACTGGCTGGCCCAGCCCGACCGGGGCCCGCGCCTGGTGCTGCTTCACCGGGCGGACGGGATGATGGCCTGCACCCACTCTCACCGGTGCTGGGTCGGGATCGCCCCGGTGCGCGGGGTGGAAACCCATCAGCGGTGGCACGCGGTCCGTCACGAGAACGGCCGGGCCGAGCTCAGCCTGGCGAGGAGCGCGCCCTGCACCGCGGTGACGTGGCGACGCTGGTCCCGCCCCACGACGTGCACAACCACGGCCACATTCTCGGCAGCGGCGCCAGCCCGTACTCGCTCATCCTGCTGGGCGACAACATGCTCGTGTTCGAGCGCGAGGAATACGACCCGGAGCGGGGGACGTGGCAGCGGCTGGCGCCCGGCGACCCGGGCCGCGAGAACCGCTGAGCGGCCGGCGGGCGCGGTTACCGGTCCGGCTGCGCCCCTGGCATCGTGGGGCTCCCGCTGGGGCGCTGGTTACTGCTTCTACACCGAAACTAGTGCACCAGCGGGAGCCCGCCCCCGCCTCCTGGCGCGCGCTACTCCCAGCGGAAGAAGCGCCGCGCCAGGAAGCCGAAGACCAGCGCGTACCCCGCCAGGACCAGCAGCGGCGCGACCGGGGGGAACCCCTGCAGCATCGAGTCCTGGATCGCCTCCACCGCCGCGCCGAGCGGGGTGTAGTTGCTGATGGTCAGGAGCACGTCCGGCATGAGCGCCCGCGGCAGCCAGAGCCCCGCGAAGAACATCAGGGGGAAGAACGCCAGCCCGGCCGATGACGCTCGCGCCGTTGGCGGTCCGGGCCACCGCGGCCACCAGCAGCCCGATCGGGAACAGCCCGGCGGCGGACAGCGCCACCGCGACCATCACCCCGGCCGGGCTCTTGGGGGCGGGCGCCCCGAACGCAGCCATCGCCACGGTGATCATGACGACGACCGCGGTCACCGCCACGCACAGCTGGACCAGGCCCTGGGCGATCAGCAGCCAGGACCGCGGTACCGGGGTGGTCGACAGGCGGCGCAGGAGCCCCAGCTCCCGGTAGGACGCGAGCGGGATCGGCAGGCCCAGCAGCGCGAGCATGGCCAGGGCGAACACCATGAGGATCGGCAGGTACAGGTCGAACGCGGTCAGCCCGCCCAGGCTCGCCGACGGCTGCTGGAACTTGCCTACCCTGCCGAAGATGACCAGCAGCACCACCGGGAGGGCGACGCCGGCGATCAGGCCGACCGGTCGCCGCCAGGTGAGCCGGGCCTCGTTGAGGACGATCTGGCCGAATGCGGCCCGCCGCGTCGTTCCCGGCCGCGGCAGCGTAAGCGAGGTCATGTTAGCGCTCCTTCGGTGTCCGTGTGCCGTCCGGTGAGCCGGACGAAGGCGTCTTCGAGGTTCGACGAATCGAGTTGCAGGTCGCGGGTGGTCACGCCGGCCGCGGCCAGGGCGAGGATCACCGTGCTGGCGAGCTCTCCGGTCCCGGTCACGACGACGTGCTGGCCCTCGCGGTCGACCCGCGTTACCTCGGGCAGCGTGGTCAGCAGGCGGTCGTCGAAGGGAGCGGAGGGCAGGAACCGCACGCTCTTCCCGCCCCGGGCCTGCGCGGCCAGGCGGGCCGGGGTATCCAGCGCGACGACGCGCCCGTTATCGATCAGCGCCACGCGGTCGCACAGCCGCTCGGCTTCCTCCATGAAGTGGGTCACCAGGATGATCGTCACGCCGCGGCTGCGCACGCCCTCGATGAGCTCCCAGGCGTCGCGGCGGGCCTGCGGGTCGAGTCCGGTGGTCATCTCGTCGAGCACCGCGATCTTGGGCCGGCCGATCAGCGCCAGCGCGACCGACAGCCGCTGTCGCTGGCCGCCGGAGAGGGACTTGTAGTAGTCGTGCCGCTTGCCCGCCAGGCCGAGCGCCTCGGTCAGCTCGCCGACGCCGGCAGGCTCGCGGTAGAACGACCGGTACATGTCGAGAATCTCCCCGACCCTGAGCTTGGGCGGGAACGCGCTCGACTGAAGCTGCGCCCCGACGATCTCGTGGACCTCGTCCCGGTCGGCCTGCGGGTCGAGGCCCAGCAGCCGGATCGTCCCCGAGTCCGGGGACCGGAGCCCGATGGCGCATTCGACGGTAGTGGTCTTCCCCGCCCCGTTCGGGCCGAGGAGGCCGAAGATCTCGCCCTCGGTCACCGAGAACGAGACGTCGTCGACCGCAGTCAGCTGCCCGTAGGTCTTGCGCAGGTGCGCGATCTCCATCGCTGGCCTGCCCGTGGCCTGCTCCGGCCGGCGGGCGGGGACCTGCAGGCGGTCGGCCCGGACGTCAAGCCGCCCGGCGACCGCGGTTCCCGGTGCACCCATGACTGCCTCCCTGCTCGCGTGCCACCTGTCCGGGCGGGCGGCTGGGATCCCGCCTCCGCTGGTGACCGCTACTTTCCTTAATTTGATATCACTATGATAGACACTTGGTATCAGCAGCGTCAAGCGGGGTAGCGCGGGCGAGCGCAGGTTCCGGCCCGGCCGCGCCGGGTCAGGGCCAAGTCGCGACATATCTTGAGTTTGGCCAGTGATCGTGCTAGCGTGGCGCTCAGTGGCAGCGCACCGCCTGCCCGCTTCCGAGCCACCGGCCGGCCCGCGCCGCGTGGTGGCGACGAGGACAAGGGTCTACGACTCGCGGGCAGCTTCTTCGGTCAGGTCATGCACCTAGGCGGGCAGACGCGGGCAGGCTCGCCGGGAAGAGATGATCATGACTAGCAACAAGGCCCACAAGATCGCCACCCGTCAGCGCATGGCGGAAACCGGCGAGCCCTACAGCGTGGCCAGGAAGGCGGCCGCGCCCGGGGCTGAGGACCCGGGCCCCGGCGAGACCCCCGAAGAGCAGTACCTCCGCGAGGCCGAGGAGGCGGGTGTCCCGGCGGCGGATCTGGAGGCGATGCGCGCCGCCTGGCAAGCGCGCGAACGCCTCGGCCGGCTGCGGCACGCCGCCGGGCACGCCCGGGAGCGGGCCGACGAGGCCGAGGAGGCCGCGGTCCTGGCCGAGGAGCGGGCCGGGCTGGCGCAGGAAGCGGCCGAGATGGCGCACGAGTGGGCCCACGAGGATGAGCAGCGCCGGGCCGAAGAACGCGCCGACAAGATGCAGGAGGCCGCCGACCGGGCCCGGGAGCGGGCCGACGAGGCCGAGGAGGCCGCGGTCGAGGCAGAGGAGCGAGCCGTCGAGGCGGAGGACCAGGCCGCCGCGGCGGAGGACTGGGACGACGAGGCGGGGGAGTGGGACGACGAGGAAGAGCCATGGGACTGGGACGGCGGTGAGGCCGCCGGGAGCTGGCACGGCTCGCGGCCGACCATGCCTCGCCCTCCGCGGCTGCCGCGTCCCCCGAGGCCGCCGCGCCTCCCGCGGCTGCCCCGCCTCCCGCGGCTGCCGCGTCTGCCCTGACCGGCCGCCGGGCCTGCCGGGCGGCCTGAGCCCGTCTACTCCTTCGCCGCGGTCAGGTAGGCGACCGCCCTGCGCTCCTGTCCGGTGCCCGACTCCACCAGCGGCCTGAGGCATTCCGTGAACGCGGTGATCTCCTCAGGGTCGAGCGTGCGGTCCAGGGCCTCGCCCAGGGGCGGGATCAGCGGGTTGCCTGAGATGCGCAGGTAGCGCTCCCACGGGACCGGCCGCCTCGCGTTCTTCACGGTGACCTGCAATACGAGGCCCACGGCGGGGAACCCGGCCTCCTCGGCCTGACGCACCAGGTCACGCTCGTCGAAGTCGACCATGGGATCTTCGCCCCGCGGCTGGATGGACTCATACAGCGCCCAGACCTTCGCCGCCAGATCCCTGACCGGACTCGTGTCGTAGCCGTAGAACCGGCCGGGATCATGGGCGGACATCAGCACGTTGATCGGCTCGAACAGGCTGATCCGCCCGCCCGGCCTGAGTACCCGGTAGAACTCCCGCAGCGCTCCCGCCTTGTCTTTCACGTAGATCAGCACCGACCTGGTGGTGACGACGTCCACCGAGCCGTCCGCCACGGCGCTCAGCCGGTCCGCCGGGGCAAGCAGGAAGCGGCACCGGTCCAGCACCCCCTCGGCCGCGGCGGCCTCCCGGCAGTGATCAAGCAGGTCCTGCGAGATATCGGAGAAGATCACATGACCTTCCGGCCCGAGCCGCTCCAGGGCGCCGAAGGCAATGAGGCCGTCACCGGTGCCCACGTCGAGAACGGTGTCACCGGGGCGCAGCCGGGCCCTATCGAGCACCCTGTCGCGGACCGGGTACAAGAACTCGGCGAGATCCTGCTGGCGGGCTGCGGAATCGCCGCCGAAGCGCACCTCAAGCAGCCACCGGTGCCAGCGGTCGGGAGTCGTCGTCATGCCTGGCCATTCTGCCCGCAGGACGGGCGGCCAGGGCACCGGCCAGGGCCCCCACGGGTGCGACCGGCCGCCCGGGGGCACGACCATAGGTGCTCAGGAGGAGGAGTTCACCATGGTCGTTATCGCGCCGATCAAGCCGGGTACCAGCACCTCGGTCGGGCCTTTGCAGCAGGTCGACGCCGGTCCGCTGAACGTCGGCTACGCCGAAGCCGGCCCGGCCGACGGCCCCGCCGTCCTGTTGCTGCACGGCTGGCCCTACGACATTTACAGCTTTGCCGATGTCACCCCGGCGCTGGCCTCGGTCGGCTACCGGGTCATCGTCCCGTTCGTCCGCGGCTTCGGGACCACCCGCTTCCTTTCGAACGACACCCTCCGCAACGGTCAGCAAGCGGCCCTGGCCGTGGACGTCATCGCGGTCATGGATGCGCTCGGCATCGAGCGGGCCATCCTGGCCGGGTTCGACTGGGGGGCGCGGTCGGCCGACGTCGTCGCCGCGCTCTGGCCGGACCGCTGCCGGGGCCTGGTCTCGGTGAGCGGGTACCTGATCGGCAGCCAGGCCGCCGGCGAGGCGCCGCTGCCGCCCGCCGCCGAGCACGCCTGGTGGTACCAGTACTACTTCGCCACCGAGCGCGGCCGGGCCGGCTACGCCACCTACCGGAGCGAGTTCAGCAAGCTCATCTGGCAGCTCGCCTCACCGAGGTGGGCCTTTGACGACGCCACGTTCGCGCGGAGCGCGGCCGCCTTCGACAACCCCGATCACGTCGCGATCGTGATCCATAACTACCGCTGGCGGATCAGCCTGGCCGCGGGCGAGCCGCAATACGACGACCTGGAGCAGCGGCTCGCCCGCGCCCCGGCCATCGCCGTGCCCACCATCACCCTCGAGGGCGACGCCAACGGTGCGCCGCACCCGGACGCCAGCGCCTACGCCGGCAAATTCTCGGGCCAGTACGAGCACCGGGTGGTCGAGGGGGGCGTCGGGCACAACCTGCCCCAGGAAGCCCCGCAGGCCTTCGCCCAGGCGATCGCCGACGTCGACGCGCTCTGACGGGGCGGCCAGCCGCCTGGCCGCGCGTCAGCGGCTGAGCCGTTCCAAGGCCCGGCTGATGTCGGCCGGAGCCACGATCCCGGCCAGGTGGCCATCATCGAACACCAGCGCCCGGCTTTCCGAGCACGCGTTGAGGCGGGGCAGGACGTCGGCGACCGACTCGTCCGGCGTGGCGCGGGCGATGTCAGACACCGGGCAGGCGGCGTCGCGCAGCGTGGTCTGGCCGCGCTCTGCGGGAGGAACCTGGTTGGCCCGGTGCACGGTCATCAGGCCCACCGTCTGGGCATCGGCGACCACCGGGAAGGCGGAGTGCCGGTAGGCGGGCAGGTAGTCGCCCAGGAACTGGGCGACCGTGGCCGAGGCCGGCACGGTCACGGGGTTGGCGGTCATGATCTGCCGCACGGTCACCGTGCGCAGCTGGGATTGCACCGCCGCCTGCTGGCTCTCTGCGGTGGCCGCGCTGATCAGGAACCAGCCGAGCAGGGCGAACCACAGCCAACTGTACTCGCGCCGCACCAGGACCAGGTACGCCGCTCCCACGACGAGGGCCCACCCGAACACCTGCCCGGACCGGGCGGACCACGCCGAGGCCTTGACCCGGTCTCCGGTGATGCGCCACAGGACGGCGCGCAGCAGCCGCCCGCCATCCAGCGGCGCCGCCGGGATCACGTTGAACACCGCGAGGATGACGTTGATGCCTCCGAGCCAGGCCAGCGCCGCGACCAGCACGCCCCCCGCGCCCGACTTGTGCAGCAGCCAGGCCACGAGCAAGAACGCCGCGCCCAGGAGCAGGCTGACCAGGGGCCCGACCCCGGCGATGCGGATCTCCGCACCCGGGTCAGGGACCTCGCCTTGCAGCCGGGAAACCCCGCCCAGCAGCCATAGGGTGATGCCCTCGACCTGAAGGCCGTTGCGCCGCGCCACCAGCGAATGGGCCAGCTCGTGGGCGAGCAGCGATCCCATGTAAGCCACCGCGGTCACCAAGGCGGCCACCACGTATTCCGCGACCGGGTGCCGGGGGGCGGCAGCGGGAAACTGCCCCACCGCCAGCCCGTAGGCCAGCAGGGCCACGATGACCAGCACACTCCAGTTGACGCCGATCCGGATGCCGCTGATCCGGCCCAGGCTGAAGGTCTGTCCCATAACGCCTCCCGGGGGTTGGCGTCGGTCAAGTCGGGTAGCCGCTGCGCCAGACCGCGTACTCGGGGCAGAGCGGCCGGCCGCGTCGGGCCGGCTGATCCACAGCCGCAGCAGGTGCCGCTGACGCGCCGGGTCTTCGGCGTCGTCGACGAAGGCCGTGCGGGTGTGCACGGTCACGAAGTTGTTGACGAACTGCACGTCGCCCGTCTGGAGTTGCATGCCAAGGGCGACGCCCGGCCTCTTCGGCAGCGAGTCGAAATACATGAAGCAGGAGACCTCGTCCGCGGTGAGCCTGGGCACGTCGGGGAAGCGCATGGCGGACATCGCCCGGCCGGTCCTGACGGTCGCCGAGAGCACTTCCCCGAAGTAGCTGTAGAGCGGCTCCAGGTACCAGCCGGGTGATCCCGGCGGTTCCTCGCTCCGCCAGTCGGTCGGGAAGTTCTTGTTGAGGATGGGCAGGTACCCGGGCTGCTCGGCGACGACGAAGTTATACAGCAGCCCGGAACTGGCGACGAAGCTTTCCCCGCCGTAGAGCGCGGGACGCAGGCACATCAGGCCCACGAAGTCGGTGGAGTCCGTGTGGAATCCCAGATCTTCGTTGGTGGCGTACGCCCGCTCGTACGGGCCGCGCCTGCCGAGGTCTCGTATGTGACCGACCAGGTCGCCCTTGCGGTTTTGCGGCACGATGTTTCCCATGTGCCGCCCCATTCCCCAGTAGATGGTGGCGGCCTCGTCCGCGCTGAACCTGTCGTAAATAGGCAGCCCGCGCAGCAGAACGAGCCCCAGGCCGTGTTCCAGCCGGCCGGTGATGTCCTCGATCCGCTCCCGGAAATGGGGCAGCGGGAAATCCCCGGCCCGGATCTCGGTGACGTCCTCGGGGTGCTTCTTGGCGACATGCGCGAGCGCTCGCTCGAAATCGGCGAAGTCTTCTTCGGTGAAACGAATGATCCAGCGGCCGGCGTCGGCGAGTTCGTCGCCCCGCCATACATTCGGGGCCGATACCGGCTCGGTGAGGATCTCGGTCATGGAAGACGCTCCTTCGCCGCGCGGCGCTCCCGCAGGTCATTGTATGGCTGGGGATTGGCCGGGCTTGTCCCGGCCGAACGCCCAAACGTACGCTGGCCCGGTGCCGGAACCCCGATCGAGATCATCACGCCGTCCGCGCAGGAACGAGGGCACGCACGATGACGACGGCGTGGTCGAGCTCAGGTACCGGTATGCGCTCGGCCAGACCGCCCGATCACCCGCCTGAAGCCCGGCGGAAAGGCCCGGGGCAACGGCCCCGGTGCGTCGGGCCTTGGGCAATGCGCCTGCGGCCTGCAGACTCATGGGTACACAACGGGACCGACGTGAGGGGACGACGATGGCACGGCGGATCTGCGTGACGGGAGCCAGCGGGCAGGCCGGCCGGGCGGTGGTCGCCGAGCTGCTCGGGCACGGCTACGACGTGGCGGCGACTGATATCGCGGCGACCAGGGACGACCTCCAGGGCGGGATGCTCCGCGCCGATCTCACCGATTACGGGCAGGCGGTCGAGGCGCTGCACGGCGCCGAGGCCGTTGTCCACCTGGCCAACATCCCGGCGCCCGGCCTGTCCACCCCGGCGGTCACGTTCAACGCCAACATCACCATGAACTTCAACGTGTTCCAGGCGGCTGCGAGCCTGCGCCTGGGCCGGGTGGTGTGGGCGTCCAGCGAGACCACGCTCGGCCTGCCGTTCGACGTGCCGCCGCGGTACGTGCCGGTGGACGAGGACCACTACCCGGTACCGACGACGACGTACGCGCTGTCGAAAGTGGCCAGCGAGACGATCGCCGGGCACATCGCGCAGTGGTCGGGCATCCCGTTCATCGCACTGCGCTTCTCCAACATCATGGCGCCAGCGGACTACCAGGAGTTTCCGTCGTTCTGGCCGGATCCGCGTGCGCGCCAGTGGAACCTGTGGGGCTACATCGACCAGCGGGACGTGGCCGCGGCGTGCCGGCTGGCCCTGGAGGCTCCCGCGGAGGTGGTCGCGGGCAGCCCGGGGTTCATCATCGCGGCCGCCGACACCGTCATGGACCGCCCGTCGGCGGCGCTGCTGGCCGAGGTTTTCCCCGATGTCCGGCTGACCCGCGACGTCGGGGAGTTCGGCACCCTGCTCGCGATCGACCGCGCCCGGCAAGTCCTGGGCTTCGAGCCGCGGCATTCCTGGCGCGACCATCTTCCAGGCGACGCGAGCCGGCCGCGCCATTCCTGGCGCGACCACGTTCAGGGCAGCGCGAACTGACGCTCGAGCCGGCGAACCCGGCCAGGCGTCACCCGAGGAGGACAGGCCGGCGTGCGGTTCGAGCAGCGGCTGCGGGACGGGATCCACTCCGGCGCGATCGTCCTGGCCTTCCGGCGCTGGAAGCGCAGCCAGGTCGTGGCCGGACGCCGCTACCGCACCGGGACCGACATGGTCGAAGTCGAGTCGGTAGACGTGGTCGAGCCGTCATCGGTGGACGCCGCCCAGGCCCGCGAGGCCGGGTACGCGAGCGTCGGCGAGTTGCTGGCTGAGCTGCCCGGTGACCCGGCCTTGCCGGTTTACCGCATCCGCCTGCGGCGTATCGACGAGCCTGACCCCAGGGACGAACTGGCCCGCGCCGCCAGCCTGACCGAGGCGGACGTCGCCGCCGTCACCGCCAGGCTGGCCCGGATGGACAGGTCGAGCCGCCGCGGACCGTGGACCGGCGCGGTGCTCGCGCTGATCGCTGACCGGCCTGGCATCGTGTCCACGGTCCTGGCCGAAGCCATGGGCTGGGAACGGCAGGACTTCAAGCTGCACGTCAGGCGGCTGAAGGAACTCGGGCTGACCCTCAGCCTCGACATCGGTTACCAGTTGTCGCCGCGCGGCGAGTCGTACCTGAGCCACCTGCGAGCCCGCTGAGCGGCGGTCTGCGGCGGGCAGGAGGCCGGTTCCATGATCGTCTGCGGGGCAGAAAACGACTGGGATCAGCCCGGCCGTTTTCCCTACGATCGGACGCATGCCGAACTACGAGCCAGTAGATATTTCCGCTGCCTGCAACGCCGGTGTGGGGGTTCTTGGCGATGAGCCGGGTGAGGTTCCGCTCGGGCGGGTGGACCTGCGCGGCCTGCCGTTCCTGATCGGGTCCGAGCCGCCGTCTGCGCAGCGGTGCTTCCTGCTGCCCGGCGTCCCGACGCCGGTCAGGATCGGCCGCACGGCGCGGCGGGTGATCGTCGCGCACCGGCTGCTCGAGCCGGGTGCACCGGCCGGTCACGCCGTCGGGCAGACGGTCGCGGAGTACGCGTTTCACCTGGCCGGCGGCGAGGTCGTGGTCGCGCCCATCCGAGAGCGGTTCGAAATCCAGGTGGTGCCCCCGGGGTGGGGCCGTCTGCCGTTCCTCGCCGTCACCGACACCAGCGATCACAACCTGCCGCGTTTCCAGGGCCCGTGGGGCGAAGCCGGGTTCCGCCTGTGTGAGCACGCCATGGGATGGCCCGCCGGGTACTACCTGTGGTGCTGGGAAAATCCTCATCCGCAGCGACCGGTCGAACGGATCGAGTTCATCCCGCGCGGCCCGCGGTTCATCGTGGCCGGCGTCACGACCAGCGACGTTGATGAGCACCCGTTCGTACGTGCGCCGGCGCGGCCGGTGCGGGTCGTAGCCAAGGACGGGCGCAGCGGCGTCCTCGATATCGATGTGGACCGGGGTGTGGCCACCTATCCGCAGCCGCTGCCCGGCGAGGACGACCGGGCCGGCTGGGGAGCGGCCGAAGGAACGCCGGTGTATGCGTCGATCGCCGCGCTGCCGTCGGCCACCATCGCCGTCCGGCAGGGCGACCGCGAGCTCGGCCGGGTGTGCTGGGGCGACGTGGAACGGGACGGGCGGGCGGACGCCGGCCAGGTCCGGCTGGAACTGACGGAAGGCGGCCGCAACTGGGTGCATGTCAGCGTCGTCGACCACGCGACCGGGCGGCCGGTGCCGTGCCGGGTCCATTTCCGCTCGGCCGAGGGAATTCCCTACCAGCCGCACGGCCACCACAATCACGTCACGCAAAATCTCGACAGCTGGCATTACGACGTCGGCGGTGACGTCCGACTCGGTCAGCGCAGTTACGCATATATCGACGGCACCTGCCAGGGATGGCTGCCCCGAGGCGATGTCGTCGTGGACGTCGCGCGCGGGTTCGAATACGAGCCGCTCCGGCAGACCGTGCGGATCGAGCCAGGTCAGCGAGACCTGACGCTGCGCATCGGGCGCGTCGCTGACATGGCTTCGGAAGGATGGTGGTCTGGCGACTCGCATGTGCATTTCCTGTCGACCCCCGGCGCTCAGCTCGAGCAAAGGGGCGAGGATCTGCGAGTCGTCAATTTGCTGCAGACGCAGTGGGGCGCGCTGTTCACCAACACCGAGGATTTTTCCAGCCGGCCCAGTGTCGTCGACGGCGGCGGCTACATAACGTATGTCGGCCAGGAAAACCGGCAGCACGCGCTCGGGCACATGGTCCTGTGGGGCCTGAAAGAACCGGTCATGCCGTGGTGCAGCGATGGTCCCGACGAGGCCGAGCTCGGCGGCGCGCTGGACGCGACGCTGAGCGACTGGGCCGACCGCACGCACGCCCAGGGCGGCACCGTCGTCGCCGCGCATTTCCCGAACCCGAACGGCGAGCCGGCCGTTCTCGTCGCGACCGGCCGAGCCGACGCGGTCGAGATGCTGGCCCATTCCGACGACGCGATGCTCGAGTACTACCGGTACCTGAACAGCGGCTACCGGCTGCCGCTCGTCGGTGGCACGGACAAGATGTCAAGCGCCGTGCCGGTCGGCCTGTATCGCACGTACGCGCGGCTGGACGAGGAGTTCAGCTATGAGGCCTGGTGCCGGGCGGTGCGGTCGGGCCGTACCTTCCTTTCCGGCGGGCCGCTGGTGACGCTCTCGGTCGAGGGATCCGAGCCGGGCGGTACCGTCGAGCTATCCGGGCCGGGAACGGTCAGCATCCAGGCCGCGGTGCGCAGCATCTTCCCGCTCCGTTCGCTGGAAGTCGTGCGTAACGGCCAGGTCGTGGCCAGGGCAGAAGCCAACGGTGGACGGCAGGCCGAGATCAGCGACGAATTGCGGATCGACGGCCACTCGTGGATAGCCTGCCGGGCGTTCGGCGCCGATTACCACCTCGATGAATGGGGTCGCCAGGTTTTCGCGCACACCTCGCCGGTCTACCTCACCTGCGGCGGCGACTGGACGATGACCGACCCCGAGGGCCTCCGCTATATCCGGACCCTCATCGAGGGCACCCGCGAATACGTACGGCACACCGCGGTCCGGAGGTCCGACCAGCTCACCACGCACCATCACGGCGAGGCCGACCACCTCGCCTGGCTGGAGCGGCCGTTCGCCGAGGCCCTGCGCGCTCTGGACGAGCGCGGCCGCAGGTGATGACCAGACCCGGTCTCGCCTGTACCACGGCCGAAACGTGAAACCACGGCTCAGAGTCGGCGGGGCGCGCTTAGGGCCCGAACCCAGAACCCGCGGCTTAAGAGCCGGACCGGGCTGAGCTCGCCGCGGCTCGCCGAAGTCCGCCGCGCAGGCCAGCTCGATGATGCGCGGTGTCAGGAGCGTGTCAGGGCCGTGTCAGGCCGGGTGCCGATGCTGGCCGCATGAGAACCTCAGCGATTGCCGCTTCAGGGCTGCGGAAGGCATTCGGGGACAAGGTCGTGCTCGATGGCATCGATCTAGATGTTCCCGCGGGCACGGTTTTTTCCCTGCTCGGCCCGAATGGGGCGGGCAAGACGACGACGGTCAACGTGCTGACCACGTTGATGAAGGCCGACGCCGGGACGGTCCGCGTGGCCGGGCACGATGTCGCGACCGAGACCAAAGCGGTGCGCGCGGCCATCGGGGTCACCGGTCAGTTCGCGGCGGTGGACGAGCTGCTGACGGGGCAGGAGAACCTGCAGCTGATGGCGGACCTCAAGCACCTGGGCTCCGCCGAGGCCAGGCGGCTCGTCACGGACCTGCTGGAGCGGTTCGATCTGGCCGAGTCGGCGCACAAGCTGGTGTCGACTTATTCCGGTGGCATGCGCCGGAAGCTGGACCTGGCGATGACCCTGGTCGGCAACCCCCAGATCATCTTCCTGGACGAGCCGACGACGGGACTGGATCCACGCAGCCGCCGCACGATGTGGGGAATCATCCGCGAGCTGGTGGCCAACGACGTGACCATCTTCCTCACCACCCAGTACCTCGAGGAAGCCGATCAGCTCGCCGACCGGATCGCGGTGCTCGACCAGGGCCGCCTGGTCGCGCAGGGCACTCCCGGCGAGCTCAAGCACCAGGTCCCCGGCAGCCACGTCCGGCTCCGGTTCACCGATGCCGCCGAGCTCGACGCGGCGGCGCGGGTCCTGACCGACTCCACCCGAGACGACGAGAACCTGACCTTGCGGGTCCCGAGCGATGGCAGGGCGAAATCGCTGCGGGCCCTGCTGAACGAGCTCGACCAGCACTCGATCGATGTCGAAGAGTTCTCCGCGCACACCCCGGACCTCGACGACGTCTTCCTGGCCCTGACCGGCCACGCCAGCACAGAGGAGGAGAACAAGCCATGAGCACCGATTCGACGATCATGCTGCGCCGCAACTTCCGGCACACCCTCCGGAACCCGACCGCGGTGTTCAACGCGGTCCTGCTCCCGGTCGTGATCATGCTGATGTTCGTGTGCGTGATCGGCGGCGCTTTCCGCGTCGGCGTGGACTATGTCGATTACGCGACGCCGGGCATGATCGTGCTGGCCATCTGCTACGGGCTGAGCGCGACCGCGCTCGCCGTGAACTCGGACATGACGAACGGCATCATCAACCGCTTCAAGGTCATGGACATCTCCCGGGGTGCCGTGCTGAACGCCCAGGTCGTCGCCAGCATGCTGCGCAGCCTGGTCGCCGTCGCGGCCATCATCGGGGTGGCCTTCGCGCTGGGATTCCGTCCGCCGGCCAGTTTCCTCGACTGGCTCGGTGCGATCGGCTTCGTCGTGGTGGTGTGCGTCGCGACCAGCTGGCTCACGGTCGCCCTGGGACTGGCCGCGAAAACTCCGGAGTCGGCGGGGATGGCCATCGTGCCGCTGATCCTGCTGCCGTTCCTGAGCAGCGCGATCGTGCCCGCTGACACGATGCGGGCCGGTTTCCGGCAGTTCGCGGAGTATCAGCCCTTCACGCCGATCATCGAAACCCTGCGCGGGCTGCTCACCGGACAGCCATCAGCCGGCTACGCGATCGCCGCCCTCGCCTGGTGCGCCGGGATCGGCCTCACCGGATACCTGTGGGCGCGGGCCACGTTCGCCAGGCGAGCCTGACCTTCCGGCCTGCGCCCGCCAACAGATCAAGTACGAGATAAAGGAGAGGTGTCATGCCCACATTCGCCACGCCAGGACCCATCACCGCCACCGTGGAAGTCGCCGGTGCTCAGGTGCGGGTCGCCGCGAGCGACCGGACCGATACCGTGGTGCTGGTCGAGCCCATCGACGAGGCCAGCCGGTCGGACGTGAAGGTGGCCGACAAGACCAAGGTCGACTTCGCCGCCGGTCAGCTGACGGTCAAGACGACCGTCCCGGGCGACAAGAAGGGCTCGGTCGCCATCACGATCGACCTGCCCGCCGGTTCCAGCCTGGCCGCGCACCTGGCGTACTCGAGCGTTCACGCTGACGGCCCGCTCGGCCAGTGCGAGCTGCACCTGGCCTCGGGTCAGGTCCAGCTGGACCGCATCGACGCGCTGCAGGCGAACATCTCGGCCGGTGAGGTGGCGATCGGCCACCTCGCCGGGCGCGCCGACATCGAAGGCGGGGCGTTCGCGATCCGGATCGGCGAGGCCGAGGGCCCGGTCGGGCTCTCGAGCTCGGGCGGGCGGGCCTGGATCGGCCACGCCGCGGCCGACCTCGATCCGCGCAGCGGCCGCGGCGACTTCGACATCGACCGCGCCGACGGCAGCGTCACCGCCACGACCGCCAGCGGTGCCATTCGGATCGGCCGGCTGGCGCACGGTCAGGCGAAGCTGATGAACGGCTCAGGCAACATCGAGGTCGGCATCAGCGAGGGCACCGCTGCCGACCTCGACGTCAACAGCGAACGAGGGGCGGTGCGCAACTCCGTTCCGTCGCCGGAAGACCCCGCCAGCTCCGACAACACGGTCGCGGTCCATGCCCGCACGCGGCACGGCGACATCATCATCCAACCCGCAGCAAGCTGACCGTCAGGAAGCGAGCGTGACCTCGACCAGCTGAGACCAGCTCGCCTGCGTGCCCTCCCGCGCCGCCTCGGCGAACCGCGCTTCGCCGAGGCGGCGCCGCGCGTCCTGCTCGATCCGGGCCACATCCGGATCGGAACGATCGGGCACTCCGCGCACGCCGGAGCTGGCCGCGAGCAGCCGTGCGGCCTGCTCGTCCTGGCCGTAGCGCAGGGCCAGGTCCGCAACACCGACGAGTACCTGCGCGATCAGGGGCGCGTGCCCCGCCTCGGCCGCCGCCTGGCAGGCCGCTACCCGGTGCGCACGGGCCTCGCTGAGATCGTCGGCCAGGTAGCCGAGCAGATCGCGTGTCACCGCGCGGATGTTCGCCTGCTCCGCCTCGTCGCCCAGCATGGTGGTCGCGATAGCGAGTTGCCTGCGCGCCTCCTGCGCGTGGCCGCTCCAGCGAGCGAGTTTCGCCTTCGAGAGGGCCAGCTCAGCCAGCGCGTCCGGCCAGGTGACCCGCTCCGCGCACCGCTCCGCCTCGGCGATGGCGGCCGCGCTGGCATCCTCATCGCCGAGCAGCCAGTACAGCTGCGCCTGCCGCGACCGCATCACGATGACATCGTCGATGGCACCGACTTCGGTGACGGCCGCGATCGCCTGCTCGTAGTGCTCGCATGCGGCGGCGAACTCGCCGCGCACGGCGAGCCGGTCCGCCAGCTCGGTCAGGGCGATCGAGATCCCGAAGCGCTCGCCGAGCGCCCGGAACTCGGCCAGCGCCATCTCCAGGTACGCGTCCGCGTCCCGCCCGCCCTGGCCGAGTACGATCCGCAGCTTCCCCACCTGCAGCCGGGCCAGCGCGCGGACCCAGGGATCTTCGTGGTCCAGCAGCGCTTCCCACGCGGGCAGAAAGTCGTCCGGCACGCGCAACATGCGTTCCAGCGGGGGGACGAACGCCAGCCGCGGGTCGCGGGACTGGCTGCGCTGGCTGAACCGGTATGCCCGGTGGATCCACTCCGCGGCCGTGTTTTCGTCGCCCCGCCCGGAGCTCACGAAGTGCACGACCAGCGCGTACACCACCGCCCGGATGTCATCGGTCACCTCGCCTGGTGTGCTGATGGCCGCGGTGAGCAGCTCGATGCCCTCGGTCTTGTGCCCGGCGAGCCACCAGTACCAGCCCGCGGCCGCCGCGAGCCGCATCGCCGCCTGCGCCTCGCCCGCCGCGAGCGCGCCGCGCATCGCCGCACCGATGTTGTCGTGCTCGACCTCGAGCGTGGCCAGCCAGTCCACCTGCTCGGCGCGGCGCAGGTGCGGGTCCGCGGTCTCGGTGAGTTCGGTGAAGTAGGCCAGGTGCGCGTGGCGCGCCTGGTCCGATTCCCCCGCCTCGGCGAGCCGGTGACCGGCGTACTCGCTGATCGTGCCGATCATGCGGTAGCGCGGTGCGCTGTCGCCCTCGACGAGCAGCAGCGACTTCTCGGCCAGCGCGGTGAGCAACTCGAGCACCTGCTCCGGCTCGACCGTACCGCCGGCGCAGACCCGCTCGGCCGCCTCCAGGCTGGCCCCGCCCGAGAACACCGCGAGCCTGCGCAGGACCATCCGCTCGGCGTCGCTGAGCAGCTCCCAGCTCCAGTCGACCACCGCACGCAGCGTCCTGTGCTGCGGCAACGCGGTGCGGCTGCCGCCGGTCAGCAGGCGGAACCGGTCGTCGAGCCCGTTGGCGAGCTGGTCGAGGGACATGGTGCGCAACCTGGCCGCGGCCAGTTCGATCGCCAGCGGCATCCCGTCCATCGCCCGGCAGACGCGCACCATCGTCGACAAGGTGTGTTCGTCGACCGCGAGATCCTGGCGTACCGCGCCCGCCCGGTCCCGCAGCAACCGGACGGCGGGAGAGGACTCGATCTCGCCAGGGCCGGCGTCGCCCCCCGGCAACGCCAGCGGTCCGACCGGCCACAGCGCCTCGCCGGTGATGCCGAGCGGTTCCCGGCTCGTCGCCAGAATCCGCAGCCGCCGGCACTCTCCGAGCACCCGATCGGCGAACTTCGCCGCCGCCTCGATCACGTGCTCACAGTTGTCCAGGATCAGCAGCGCCTCCCGCTCGCGGATCGCGGCGATGAGCCCGTCCGCCAGATCCGCGCTCGGGGCCGCGCCGAGCAGAGCGTCCCGGAGCCCGAGCCCGGTGAGTGTCGCCTGCGCGACGTCACCATCGGCGCCGATGGCGGCGAGTTCCACCAGCCAGACCCCGTCCGGCAGGTCGCCGAGCAGCGTGCGCGCGGTTTCCGTGGCCAGCCTGGTCTTGCCCGAGCCGCCCGGCCCGATCAGGGTCGTGAGCCGATGTCGGGTGATGAGTTCGCGGACCGCGGCGACATCGGCGTCCCGGCCGACGAAGCTGGTCAGCTCGGCACGCAAGTTGGTCTTCCGGTTTTCCTCACGCCGCCCCAACTCGCCCCGCAGCAGCGCAACGTGCAATGCGGACAGCTCCGGCGACGGATCCACGCCCAGCGCGTCGGCCAGGGCCTCCCTGGTGCGCTCGTACACGAGCAGCGCCTCGGCGTCGCGACCGGCCGCCACGAGGGCACGCATCAGCGCAGCGACAAGCCGCTCTCGCAACAGATGCGCGGCCACCAGGTCGGTCAGCTCCGCGATCACCTCCGCACCCTGGCCGAGACTGACCTCCGCTTCGAACCGATCTTCCATCGCCGTCAGGCGTAGCCCCTCGAGCCGGGTCACCGCTGCGTTGAACGCTTCACTGTCCTCCAGCGCGACATCCTGCATGGCCGCACCGCGCCACAAGGCGAGGGCTTCGCGCAGCAGCCGAACCCGCCCAGGGCCCTCCTGGTGGCGGGCCTGAGCAAGGAGGCGTTCGAACCGCAGCGCGTCGACCGCGTCGGGCGCCACCGTCAACCGGTAGCCGCCCGGCCGCCCCTCAACCAAACCAGTGGGCAGCGCCTTCCGGAGCCGGGAAGCCAAGCGTTGCAGGGCGTTCGCCGCGTCGGAGGGCGGACGCTCACCCCAAATCCAGTCGACGAGCGTCGCCTTCGGGACCACATGACCTGGTTCGAGCGCGAGGGCGATCAGCAGCCCGCGCAACCGGGCGCCCGGCACCTCGGCGAAGACGCCGTCGTCCGTGCGAACCTCGAATGGTCCGAGCAGCCCGATCTGCACTAGCTGATTTTGCCATGGGCTCACCGTGAGAACGGCAACCGGCAAGGCAACAAGATCGCAAGACTGATTCATGCCTGCAGGTCAGGGACGCCGGCTCGCGCGGACGTGGTGGCAGTTCTCTAAAGTAAGAAAGTGGACGCCGCGCAACGCCAGTTGAACGATGAGCTGGATGCGGCGACGCAACGTCTGATCGACGAGGCGCGCATCATGACCACCTCTGACCTGCAGGCACCCTCGCTGCTGCCGGGCTGGAGCCGGGCGCACGTCCTGTCGCACCTGGCTCGTGGCGCCGACGCGATGCGCACGCTGCTCACGGGGGCGCGAGCTGGCCAGGACCGTCCGGCGTACGCCAGCCCGCAGGCCCGCAACGCTGACATCGACAGGAGCGCAGCTGCCGAGGCCGAGGATCTGGTGGACGATCTGGTCGGCTCCGCGATGGCGTTGCGGACCGTCGCGCGGCAGTTGCCTGACACCGCGTGGCGGTATCAGGTACAAATGCCGGACTCCCCCCGCTTCCCGGCCAGCCGGTTGCTGGCCTGGCGGCTGGCCGAGGTCGAGCTTCATCACTGCGATCTGGGAATCGGGTACGGCCACGACCGGTGGTCCGCCGTCTTCGCCGCGATGGAACTCGACGAGCCAATGCGGTCACAGCGCACCGAGCGGCTCAGCTATGTTCAGCCCGAATCGGTCCGGGACAGATCGATGACCCGGAATATTGCGCCCTATCAGCCCGGCCGGCCGCTTCCCGGCAGCTGGATCGGCCGACCGCGAGCCTGAGCGAGCGAACCCAGCCAAGCCGCGCCCTCAATTGACAGCTCTCCGTCTGCCGTGACGCCGTCCGTGCCGCACCGAGCAGAGTTATATGTGCGCCTCTGCGCCGCAGACGTGGCCTGCCCGCTCGCTCTCATGCCGATGAACGCGTGTCCCTCAGGGCAGAAACCCCGGTTACCCGGAAACGAACGTGGCGTTCGCGGAGGTCCGAGCCTGGTTAAGGCTGCTGCTGCATCCGCGGCAGTCGTCCGAATACCTCAGGCCCGATCCTCAGGCCCTCTTCCGCTGAGACAGCAGGGTGGATGTCTATGTCAAATACGTCGTTCCACTCGAAGAGGACTTCCATCACCTTGTCGAAGCTGTCGGCTGAAAAGATGGTGACGACCTGCACCGCCGCGGCGGTGGGCCAGTACTCGGCGATCGGGCGAATGCCCTCCGGGTACTGCCATGCGGCCCGGCGCATCAAAGCGCCATCTCGCTCGGCAGCCGATAGTGAAGAACGGAAACTCAGCAACGCAACGTAATCCACGGTGATCCCCCCACCCCTAGCTGGCCAGCCCCGCACGCCGCCAGCGAGCCGGCTCCTGATGTGTCAGTGACATGCTGGTCACGAGCCGCGCCGCCGCGCGGGATTAGCTCATCACATCCCGCGCTAGGGGTCAACGCCGAGCCGCCTGGCCATCCGCAGGCGCCCGCTTCGGTGTCATGCACGCCGGCACCATCGGGGCATCAGCGGCCGGGGAGAAGGCACTTTCAGGCTGCGGCGGCCCTGTTATTACATGTTGCGAAGCTGGGCCTTAGTTGCTGCCTGGGCCGGGGACGCCGCAGAGGCTGGCCAGCATCTGGGAGGCGGCGTCTACGGGCAGCGCCCAGGTCTGCAGCTGACCGGGCTGCGCGGTTCGGATCGGCCTGCGCATTGCGGACCAGGGTGCAGGCCAGGGAGTTCACCGGCGCGATCGGGCCGCCCAGGGACGACGCTCGAAGCCAGAGAAACCAGACGCTCGAAGCCAGAGAAACCACAAGAAGGCTAGGCGAACAACGGGGGCCGGCAGCTTATCTCCGGAGGATGATCGCAGTGAACGAACTGTTGAAACTGGCCATCGAAGCGCATGGCGGCGCGCGGCGCTGGGAGCAGATCGAACGGTTCCGCGTCGCCGCCTCGATCACCGGCGCGATATGGACGCTGAAGGGCCAGCCCGGTCTGCTCGACGGCGTGGTGCTGTCCGGCGAGACCCGCGACCAGCGGCTGATCATCAGCCCGTTTCCGCGGCCCGGCCAGTACGCGACCTGGGAGCCGTACCGGCAGACGATCGAGACTACCGACGGCGTGCTGCTGGCCGAGCGCCGTAATCCCGCGGCCGCGTTCATCGGGACGACCCGCGCTGCGCCGTGGGACGAGTTCCAGGCCGCCTACTTCGCCGGCGAGGCCAACTGGAACTACTTCGTCGCCCCGTTCATCTTCGCCCGGGCCGACTTCACCGCCGAGGAGATCGCACCGTGGCACGAGGACGGGCAGACTTGGCGCGCCCTGCTGGTCACCTACCCGGACACGATCGTGGCGCACCACCGCGAGCAGACCTACTACTTCGAC
Source organism: uncultured Actinomycetota bacterium (assembly GCA_963795055.1). Lineage (GTDB taxonomy): Bacteria > Actinomycetota > Actinomycetes > Streptosporangiales > Streptosporangiaceae > JASHPR01. The sequence continues at coordinate 44,647 of CAWCGJ010000001.1, read as the reverse complement.
GACGCCGGGCTGCTCCGCCGCTTGGACTACAGCGTCGACATCCTGGGCGGCGGCCCGGCCGCGCACTACCCATCCGCCTACCGCGAGCTCGACGGGATCATGGTCCCGACCCGCCGCCGGGTCTACGTACGCAACCCCGACGGCACCCCGGTTCGAGATTCCGTCTCCATTGCCATCGACATCGCCGACGTCACCTTCCGCTAGGAGCAAGCCCATATGCGGACGGTCAGGCCGCCGTCCGTTCGGCACGATTGAAATTCTCTTCACCGGACGGGCGGTGGTATCAGCCCACGTCCCCGGAAGGCGCCACCCATGGAATGCCTGGTCACCTAGGACGGCGGGCCGTCTCGCCCCAGCTGCACCAGCGCGGAGTGCAGGTCGCGGCGGGAGCCGATGCCGAGCTTGGTGTATATCTTGCGCAGGTGCCATTCGACCGTGCGGGCGGACAGGAACAGCTGGGCGCCGATCTCCGGGTTGGTCCGGCCGTCGCGGGCCAGCCGGGCGATGTAGGCCTCCTGGGCGGTCAGTGTGACGGTCTCGACGCCGCGCTTTCGCGCCTTCTCGCCGGTGGCCGCCAGCTCCCGGCGGGCGCGCTCGGCAAATGCCTCCATGCCGATCGCGGCGAGCATGTCGTGGGCCGTGCGCAGCTGCTCGCGCGCGTCGGCGCGCCGCCCGGCGCGGCATTGGCCGCCGCGGCGCTCAGGCCGGTGATCGCGGCGGCGCTGACGGCAACCGCCGCGAGGGCGGCGGCCACGGAGCCGTTCTGTTTCCGGTGCTCAGGACTGGCCGTCACTTTCCGTGATCGAACGCTCTACCCGCGGGCAAGGTGGGCGCTGTTTCGTGGGACAAAGCACTCGTCCCACGCACGAAGATCAACAAGTCAGGTTTTTCGCTGGTGGGGCGCCTGGGGCTCGAACCCAGAACCCACGGATTAAAAGTGCACGGATGTCCCTCCTGAGTGCCCGGAAAGCACCCATCGCACAGCGCACCCTCCGGTCGTCGCCGGCGGAGGCGAGGAGGGTGCGCCCTCCGGCCGGCATCGTGCACACCGCATTCACGTAGCCGTCGTGGCCGCGCAGGACGACCAGTTCCGCCTGCGGCTTCGCGGCGGCCCACGCGGCACGCTAGGGGGCCGGCCAGCCGCCGTCCCGCTAGGCGGTCCCGACCCGGTCCAGTGCCTCGGTCACGCTGAATATCGCCGCGCGCTCGCCCGCGGAACCGGCCGTCGCCCCAGGCGTCAGGCCGAGTCAGCGACGCGGAATGACTCACGCTCCGGCCCCGGCGCGGAGAGCTCGTCGACGTTCATCCTGCCGGGTTGAACAGCTTCCAGTGCCCCTCAGAGATGACCTCGACGCTGCCGCCGGTCACCTTGATGGCGGTCTGAGCGTCGATGGCGTACGCCGGGCCCTTTATCCCGGCGGCCCACCGTTCCGCCTCGGCCATGGTTCTGTCCGGACGGTCCGAGCTGTCGAGGTGCGGGAAGATGGAGAAATCGACAACTCCCAGCATGCTGTCACCACCGGTGGGCGGCTTCCAGTCGACGAAGTCCTCCCCGATACGGGGGGTCAGCACCATGCTCCCGGCACTGAGCCCGACGTAGACCGTGTCACGCAGCGACGGGAGGAGGCCGGCCAGCCCGGACTCCCGCATCCAGTGGCACAAATACAGCGCGTCGCCGCCGTTCACCAGCAGAACGTCTGCCTCCCGGACCCAGGAGACCCAGCGGTCCTTGTCGATGCTGGGAAGGGAGGTCAGCTCCAGAGCGCCCACCGACTTCCACCCCAACTCGGTCATGGGACTAGGGGACCGCCCGCTGATGAAACGCCATGGCCCGCCCGGATCCCCGTAAGGGCCCCCGTATCCTGCGGTGGGGATGCAGAGGGCGCTGGCCTCGGCGATCGGTTTGCCCAGGAGATCGACCAGCGCCGCCAGCATGCTTGCGTTCCTGACACCGGAATCGGTAAGGAGAAGCTTCATCACGCCACTCTAGGCCGACGACCACGGCGTGGTCCTCGGCGAATACCGGGCGCTTGACCGGGGACCGCAACGCCCCGACCGCCACCGAGAAGGGTCCGCGCGCGACCTCCTGACGGCGTCGTCTGCCCACGCCGTCACGCTCCGCGACCGGCAGGCTGGTACGGAGGGCACAGGTCAGACCATTCATACGCCCGCGCGTGTGATCTGCTCCCATAGGTTCAGGTGGCGTCATCTACGGCGGAACAACGCAGCGTGGTTGCCGGACGGCCCCGGCGTGCTGGCTTGGGCGCGGTCGGCGTCAGTGGGATTGTGGTTGCCGTGTCCTTCGCGCCGGTCCCCGCGACCGCGGCCTGGCACCACCGGGGTGCCCGATCGGGCTTCGAGGTGGTGTACTTCGGCGCCCGCAGCGACGGATGCCGCATCGAGGGCTGGACGACCGCGATCGAGGATGGCGCGACCTGGGCGGTCGAGTACGCCATCGAGGTCGACGCTGCCTGGGTGACCCGCAGCGCACGGATCCGCGGCAGGTCCGCTGGCGGGTTCAACTCGGCTCTGCTGGAGGCTGACGGCGCCGGCCACTGGCTGGTCGACGGCAAGCCCGCGCGCCACCTGGACGGCTGCCTGGACGTGGACTTGGAGGCCTCGGCGATGACCAACGCGCTGCCCGTGCGGCGGATGGGCCTGCCGGTAGGCGCCCGGGAGGCCGCTCCCGCTGCCTATGTCCGCGCCGTCGGCCTGGCGGCAGAACGGCTAGAGCAGGCCTACGCGCGCACTGCCGATGAGGCCTCCTGCCAGCGGTATGACTACGCCGCGCCCGCCTTCAGCTTCGCGGCCCGCCTGATCTACGACGAGTCCGGCCTGGTGCTCGACTACCCGGGGATCGCTGTCCGCGCCGGCTGACCGGCCTCAGAGGGCATCGTGGCCCGCGATTCGGCAAGCAACACCCGCCACGCGACCCGCGCGCCGGGCCGTCGGCGGCCCGCACTAGTTCGCCTTCCTCCTCAGGGCCAGCGGCAGCGAGGAACTTTTCGGCGAGCCGCTGTCATGATCACCAATGCTGGGCCGCCGCACCACATACCGGACCACCATCACCCGAATAGCGGCGGCTATTTGCGTGTTCATCCCAGACTGGGTCGGTCACTGAACGTGATCTGCATTTAGCCCGGCGTGCGCCCTATCGAATAGGCGCGGTCGATGACCCGGCTGGACGTGCGGTGCGCCGCAGTGCATTACGTCCGGATATGTGCGGGCCGGATCGCTGGACGGGCAGCCCTCATGCGCCATGAGCGGGGATCTGACCCGCTACTCGTGAGTGTGCCATGTGATCATGGATCAGGTCGTTGGCGGCAGTAGCGAAAGCGCGTGGGACATTATGGCCGAGCCAGATATGATCCGCACGCCTGATCAGCGAGTGCGGGTGTTCGTGAGCTCGACGCTGGGCGAGCTGGCCGCCGAGCGGCAGGCGGTGCGGGACGCGGTGACCAGGCTGCGGCTGGTGCCGGTGATGTTCGAGCTGGGCGCCCGGCCGCACCCGCCGCGATCGGTGTACCGGGCGTATCTGGAACAGAGCCAGGTGTTCGTCGGGATCTACTGGCAGAGCTATGGCTGGGTCGCGCCGGGCGAGCAGATCTCCGGGCTGGAGGATGAGTACCGGTTGTCGGCTGGGCTGCCCCGGTTGATCTACGTCAAGAGGCCGGCGCCGGACCGCGAGCCGCGGCTGACCGAGCTGCTGGACCGGATCCGGGACGAGGGCGGCGTCTCCTACCAGCATTTTTCCGATCCGGCCGGGTTGCAGCAGCTGGTTGAGAACGACCTGGCGGTGCTGCTGAGCGAGCGGTTCGAGATGACCCGGCGCGGTCAGGCCGCCGCGGGCGGGGCGCGGCTGGCCGGGGCGCTTCCAGTGCCGGCCGCGCCGCTGCTGGGCCGCGACCGGGAGGCCGCCGCGATCGAGGACCTGGTCGCCCGGGAGGGGGTGCGGCTGGTGACCTTGACTGGTCCGGGCGGGGTCGGGAAGAGCCGGCTGATGGTGGAGGCGGCGGGGCGGCTCGGCCCGGGGTTCGCCGGCGGGGTGGGGTTCGTGGAGCTGGCCGCGGTGTCCGCTGCGGACCTGGTAGCGGCCGCGATCGCCGCGGGGCTTGGGTTGAGCACGTCGGCCGGGCAGCTGAGCACCGACCTGGAGTCCTACCTGCGGCCCCGGCGGCTGCTGCTGGCGCTGGACAACTTCGAGCAGGTCATCGGCGCGGCTCCGCTGCTGGCCGGGCTGCTGGCGGCCGCTCCGGACTTGGTGGTGCTGGTGACCAGCCGGGCGGTGCTGCGGCTGTCCGGCGAGCACGAGTTCCCGGTACCCCCGCTGCCGGTCCCGCCCGCCGACGCGGCCCCGGACCCCGGACAGCTGTGCCGCTACGCCTCGGTGGACCTGTTCGCCGAGCGGGCGCACGCTGCGGACCCGGGCTTCGAGCTGACCGGCGGCAACGCGGGAGCGGTCGCGGAGATCTGCCGCCGGCTGGACGGGCTGCCGCTGGCCATCGAGCTGGCCGCAGCCCGGGTCCGGCTGCTGCCACCACAGGAGCTGCTGTCGCGGCTGGGCCAGAGGTTCAGCCTGCTGACCGGCGGGGCCCGCGACCTTCCCGAACGGCAGCAGACCCTGCGCAACACCCTGGACTGGAGCTTCGGCCTGCTGCCGGCCGGCGAGCAGGCGCTGTTCGCCCGGCTCGGCGTGTTCGCCGGGTCGTTCAGCCTGCCAGCGGCCGAAGCCATCGGCGCCGGTCCCCCGGCCGAGGGCCAGGCCGGGGAACCGGGGCCGGTGATGGACACGCTGGGCGCGCTGGTGGACAGCAGCCTGGTCCGGCCGCAAACCCGCAGCGGCGAGCCGCGGTTCTCGCTGCTGGAGACCATCCGCGAGTACGCGCTGGAACGGCTGCGCGGCAGCGGCGACTGGGAGCAGGCCCACGACCGGCACGCCGCCTATTTCCTGGCCCTGGCCGGGCCGGCCACGGCCGAGCTCGCCGGCCCGGGGCAGCTGGCGTGGCTGGACCGGCTGGAGGCCGAGCACGACAACCTGCTGGCCGCGATGTCCTGGCTGGCTAGCCACGGCCCGCTCGAACAGGCCGTGTACCTGAGCCGGGCCACCCAGAGGTTCTGGTGGCTGCGCGGCCACGCCGCAGAGCTGGCCCGGCTGGGCGACGACTTCGTGGCCGGCAGCCAGGACCTGCCGCCACTTCCGCACGCGCTGGCGCTGAGCCAAGCCGGGTTCATCCTCGTCGCCAACGGAGATCCGGCACGGGCGCGGCAGCTGCTGGAGCAGACGCTGCCGTTGTACAAGCAGGACAACGAAAAGCCGGCGGTATCGGTGACGATGAACGCGCTGGTCCTGGCCTATCTGTGCCAGCTTGCGGCACGCCGCCGCGACGACGCCGCCGCCAGCAAACTCCTTGACCAGGCCCAGGCCTTGCTGCGCGAGCTGCGCGACGACGACCCCACCGGGTTCGGCAGGCTCCGGCCGCTGCTGACAGTCGCCATCGCGGATAACGCCCTCGGCCAGATCCGGCTCGACCAGGGCGATAACGACGCCGCGGCGCACCTGTTCACCGACGGCCTGGCCGTGGCCCGCCGGGCCCAGGACCGGGTCACCCTGCTCACCTCGCTGTACGACCTGGCGCTGGCCAGGCAGGCCCAGGGCGACCTGGCCGGCGCGGCCGGACACCTGCAGGACGGGCTCGCCCTGGCGGCCCAGGCCGGCGACGAAACCAGCGCCGCCTACTATCTGGAGGTCCTGGCGGCCGTCGCCGGACAGCAGGACAACCCGCAGCGTGCCGTCCGCCTGTTCGCCGCCGCCCGCTCGATCTTGGAAACCAGGGGCAGCGGCTGGCTGGACGCCTTCGTGCCCCGCGTCCCGCACGACGATCCGGTCCTGGCCGCATTGCGCTCCCAGATCGGCGGCTCGGCATTCCAGGAGGCCCAGGCATGGGGCCGGTCCGCCGGGAGCAAACGCGCGGTGGAATACGCACTCGAGGAAGCCTGACCCGCCGCGGCCGCGCCCGCGGTGGGCTGCAGCGGGGTCCGGCGCCGGATGTGACCAGGCGGCTGGGCAGGCCGCCTCAGCATCACTCCCCAGGCCCGGCATGCCGGCGCCTGCGCTCGCCGGAAACTCAGCGACGAGCAACTACTCGCTCAGAACATCCGTTCTGTGCCGCGGCCGAGGAGAATCCAGCTGGCGCGGCATTCGTCCATAACTGCGGATAGGGCACACACCGCAAGGGCCCCTGAGCTGGCCCAGACCGGGGAGCTGCCTCCTGCCGGGCCGCCCGGACGGCGCGCCGGAAGGCGGACCACCACCCTAGGGGCTTAATACGCGGGTGATCCATGTCGCTCTCGGCTGTTCACGGACCGGGCTGGGAAGTTGCTGAAATGAGTGACTTCCCGTGTCTTGTGCGTTTCGTGTCGGGGTATGGCCAGGTCCGTTACGGGCTGGTGGACCAGTATCTGGAGTTCCTGAGCGTTGGCCCTCTTCCCGCCGAGGTGATTACGACGGCCTCCCGGCGGGGCCGGACCATGGTGGCAGGATGGCGTGATGGATCCCGGCATCCGGCTGAAGTCTCGCGCCGGGCGCTGGGTGCTGCTGGCGACGGTGCTCGGCTCCGGGGTCGCGTTTCTCGACGCCACCGTCGTCAACGTCGCCCTCCCGACGATCGGCCAAGATCTGCACGCGACGGTGGCCCAGCTGCAGTGGATCGTGAACGCCTACACGCTCACGCTAGCCGGGCTGATTCTGCTCGGCGGCTCGCTCGGCGACCGGTACGGCAGGCGCCGGGTGTTCGTGCTCGGCGCGATCTGGTTCGCGGTGGCCTCCGCGGTGTGCGCCGCCGCGGTGGACGTGCAGATGTTGATCGCGGCGCGGGCCCTGGAGGGGATCGGCGGCGCGCTGCTCACTCCCGGCTCGCTGGCGATCATCCAGGCCTCGTACGTGAAGGAGGACCGGCCGAAGGCGGTGGGCGCCTGGTCCGGGCTAGGCGGCATCGCGGGCGCGATCGGCCCGTTCCTGGGCGGCTGGCTGGTGAGCGCGGCGGGCTGGCGCTGGGTGTTCCTGATCAACCTGCCGCTGGTGGCGATCGTGGTGGCGGTGGCCGTCCGGCACGTCCCCGAGACCAGGGACGAGACCGCGCAGGGCCGGTTCGACGTGCGCGGCGCGGTGCTCGCCGCGCTCGCGCTGGCCGGGGTCACGTACGCGCTGACCGAGGCACCGCAGCCGGGCGTGTCGCGGCTGGCGGTCATCGTGGCGGCCGTGCTCGGCGTGGCGTGCGGCGCGGGGTTCGTGCTGACCGAACGCCAGCGCACCCGCACCGGCAACCCGGAGGCGATGGTGCCGCTGAACGTGTTCGCGTCGAAGGAGTTCACCGCGGTCAACCTCGTCACGTTCGTGGTGTACGGCGGGATAGGCGTGGTGTTCTTCTTGTTCGTGGTGACGCTGCAGGTCGTCGCGGGGTATTCGCCGATTGCGGCGGGCGCGTCGCTGGTGCCGCTCACGCTCTTGCTGCTGCTGCTATCCGCGCGGGCGGGCGCGCTAGCGCAGAAGATCGGCCCGCGGAAACCGATGACGGCCGGGCTGGTGGCCGTCACGGTCGGGATGCTGCTGATGACCCGGATCGGGCTGCATACCTCGTACCTGACCGAAGTGCTGCCCGCGGTCGTGGTGTTCGCGCTGGGCCTGTCGGCCGTGGTAGCGCCGCTCACCGCGACCGTGCTGGCCACGGCGGACGTGCGGCGCGCCGGGGTGGCCAGCGGGGTCAACAACGCGGTCGCCCGGGCAGCGTCGCTGCTGTTCGTCGCCGCGATCCCGCCGCTGGCCGGTCTGACCGGCAACGTGCAGTCGCACCCGCTGGTGTTCCTGCACGGCTTCCGGATCGCGATCGTGGCCAGCGCCGCGCTGGTCGCCTGCGGCGCGGTGCTGTCATTCTTCACGATCCGCAACGACGCGCTGAGCGCGGCGCCGGCCGCCGCCAAGCCCGAATGCACGATCAACTGCGCGGTCGGCGCGCCGCCCCTCGAGCCCGGGCCGGAACACGCCCGGGCCGGTCACCAAACGCCCGGCGCGCCCGAGGCGCCCTGATTCCAAGCGCCAGGTTCAGCGCTGGGCCGCCGGCTCCGCCTCGAAGCTGCGGTCACCCGGCCAGTACAGCATGGACCCATGCAGGGACAGCGGACGTTGCCAGCCAGTGTTTCAGCGCTACCGGTCCGCCTCCTTTCGATCTTCGCCGCCGGACAAGTCGTCGCGTAGCGCCGCCTCGCAAGCACCCTAGCTTTGAGGAACAGATCGATGCCGATTAGGAATTCCTATTCATGGATAGGCATTCGCGAGTCGTCGTGCACAGAACACGCAATTCTGGGGCCTCGGGCAGGCTCTTCAAGCCGCTGCGCTAACCCCGTGTCGCTGCCTCCTGCGGGCCAGCGGGGTTGATGTCCGTAGCCTTGATCGGGGCGGGGTGATGAAGGACACGGTGAGGAGCGGACTGGGATGACGGCGCCGGATCCGGGGACAGATCCATTCCTGTCCCCACCGCTGGATGCTGAGCAGCTGGCTCTGCTGCGCCGCTACGGCCAGGAGCAGCCGACGACGGCCAGGCAGGTGCTGTTCCGTGAGGGAGACCGGGCCTACGACTTCATCGTGGTCCTGTCCGGGGTCGTCACTGTGGTCGACCACCAGGCCGGAGTGACGCGGGAGCTGGCCACTGTCGCCCCGGGCCGGTTCCTGGGCGAGCTAGGCATCTTGACCGGAGAGCGGGTGTTCGCGACCGCGGTGGTCAGCGAACCGGGGTCGGTGCTGGTGGTCCCGGTGGATCGTCTGCAGGAGGTGATCGCCCAGGATCAGGGGTTGTCTGACCTGATCGTTCAGACCGCGCTGCGGCGCAGGCAATGGCTGCTGCAGCAGCGAGCCGGCCTGCAGATCATCGGCTCGCGGTCGTCACCGGATGCCCGGCGGCTGCGGGAGTTCGCGGCCCGCAACCGCCTACCGCACGTCTGGGTCGACCTGGACTCCGACCCGGCAGCTGACGCGGTGCTCGCCAACCACGGCCTAGGCCCGGGTGACACCCCGGTCGTGCTGATGCGCGGCGGGGAAGTCTTGCGCAATCCGCCGAATGGCCAGCTGGCACGCGCAGCGGGGCTCGGCACGGGGGCAGTGCCGCGGAAGACGGTTGACGTGGCCGTGGTCGGCGCCGGCCCGGCCGGCCTGGCCGCCTCGGTGTACGGGGCATCGGAAGGCCTGGCCACCGCGGCCATCGACGGCATGGGGGTGGGCGGGCAGATCGGCACCACCTCCCGGATCGAGAACTATCTGGGCTTCCCGGTGGGCGTCAGCGGCGAGGAGTTCGCCGAACGGTCCCTGGTCCAGGCGCTGCGTTTCGGGGCGACACTGCTGGTACCCGAGACCGCAGCCGGGCTCGCCGGACACAACGACGACTACGTCATCCGTTTGGGCGACGGAGGCGAACTCGCCGCCCGGACCGTGATCATCGCCACCGGCGTGGCCTACCGCCAGCTCGACGCGGTCGGCCTGGACCGCTTCGAGGGCACCGGGGTGTTCTACACTCCACTAGCCGCCCAGGACCAGATCATGCCCGGCGACCCGGTGGTCATCGTGGGCGGCGGCAACTCAGCCGGCCAGGCGGCCACGTGGCTGGCCGATCGTGGGCACCCGGTGACAATCGTCATTCGCGGCGAGGGTCTGGCCGCGAGCATGTCGCAGTACCTGCTTGACCGGATCACCCGGCACCCCGCCATCACGGTCATGTCCCGCTGCGCGGTGCGCGAGGTGGACGGCGCCGGGCGGCTCGAACGCGTCACCGTTGAAGACCTCGCCACGTCAACCCGCCGCACCTTGGCCACGGCGGCCCTGTTCGTCCTGATCGGCGCCGAGGCGCGCACACAGTGGCTGGCTGAAGCAATCGAGCTGGACAGCCACGGCTTCATCGTCACCGGCCCGGATCTCAGCGGGCACGCGCGCATCACGCCCGCCTGGGAAAAGCTGGGCCGCGATCCCTACCTGCTCGAAACCAGCCTGCCGGGGGTGTTCGCGGCCGGCGACGTCCGCAGCCGCTCGGTCAAACGCGTAGCCTCGGCGGTCGGCGAGGGCTCGATCGCCATCCGTTTCGCCAGTGAGCACCTCGGCCGCCGCACCGGCCGGGCTGCCACCGGTCCCGCGGCTCGACCTTGACGGTTCATGCGCCCAGATCGCGCAGATCCGCGCTTGTTGCGAGCCGCCTTATGGGCGCCCGCCGCACCCTTGGCGGATACCGGCGGAGGCGCGCAGAACAGGCCGATCTGATGCGGTCTCCCGCGGGCCTTGGAGATGACCGGGCCTGCATGATATGCCGAGATGAGAATATCATTCATCGGCATATTGGCCGTATTGCCTTAGCGAGGAGTGTCACGCTTGCCGTGATAGGTGAATCTCTCTTTGGGATGCATCTAGCGGCAATGCCGCTAAGTTAAGCCGCTGCCGGGAGGCCTTCGAGTTTGATCGTTGGCGGGCTGGCGTGGGTCACGGCTATGTCGCTGGGGCGTTTGACCCGGTAGGAGTTGTGTCGGGCGCGTTTGATGACGCGGGGCAGGTCCGCATCCGGCGCTTGGGGTTGAGCCGTTCCGGGGTGGGCGGGAATGAACCGGGCACCGGATCGGTTGTGCCAGGTGGTCGTAGTTGTCTTGTGTGTTCGTGTCACCTGCACGCTCGCGGAGAACGATGTTGCGGGCGCGCCGCTTCAGGGATCTGAGGAAAGTCGCGTCGAGAACCGGCCCCGGTTCCGCACCGCGCGGACCCGTATCCAGCCCCTGTAAGGAGCGACATGACACAGGGAACCGTCAAGTGGTTCAACGCGGAGAAGGGCTACGGCTTCATCTCCCGCACCGACGGACCGGACGTCTTCGTGCACTACTCCGAGATTGACGGCTACGGCTTCCGCAGCCTCGAGGAGAACCAGCACGTGGAGTTCGAGGTGGCCCAGGGCCCGAAGGGCCCGCAGGCCACCCGCGTCCGCGCCGCCTGAGCCACGGCAGGCCAGGCCGGCCAAGAGATACAGCCAGACGTGGGCCCGGCACCTGGTGGTGCCGGGCCCACGTCATGCCGTCGCGACGGTAGTCGCCGGGCTAGGTGACCCAGCGGGCCGGGATCGGCGGGCGGGCGTGGTCTTCTTGAGCTTGCGCGCTCGCGCGATCGACGAACTGCCTGGCCGAGACGATCACCAAAGGTGAGCCAGATCCATGCTCGTGGCAGGCGACACATTGATATCGTTGCAGGCTCTCGCAGCGCGCAGCGACGCGCGGAGCAGGAGCCTGCCGCGGCGCAGCCTGCCGTTCCCGTTCCTGACCCTTCCGCATCGGCGGGCGACTGAGCGGGCCGGCCGGTGTGATCTCGGAACTGGCCGGCAGAAGGCACCCGCCGGTATTGACTTCGACGACCTACTTGACAGGAAGCACCTCGAATGCCGGGTGCTTGGGCGCGATGGCATGGATCTGGTCGTCGCTGGAGTCTGGCCCGGTGCCCTCAAAGAAGATCCCAACCTCCGCCTTCCACCTCTTGAGGTAGGCGCGCAGCACCGGTACCTTCTCATCGTCAGTAAGCTCCCGGCCGCGAAAGCTCTCGGCGCGCCTGCCCAGCCGCAGTTCACCGGCACCGGCGGCCCGCAGGTTGCGCACCCACTGAGTTTCGCCGCGGGGCGAGACCAGGTAACGGCGGCCATCGTAGGTGAGCAGGTTCACCGGCGTGGTACGCCACTGGCCACTCGTCCGGCCCTTCACCGCAAGAACCCGCGAGCCGAGAACGCTGATGCCCTGCCGGGTAAGGAACGCCACCAACCGGTTGAAAACGTTGCGCGTGAACCAGCCGGGTGCGCGGTAGTGATCGGACACGCTGACACGAAAACTGGGTCCCCGCTGGGCGCGCGGCAGCGAACCCTGGCGTGCGCGCTGGCGAGGGCTGAAGGGCTGCCGGCAGGGAGAAGCCGGGGGGTTAGGTGCCGGTGAGGGCGGCCTGCGGGGGGCTGATGGTGATGGTGATGGTGCAGCCAGGGTGAAGCCTCTCCAGCTGGCGGTGCAGGAAGGCCTGGCGCTGCTCAGGTGATTCGCGCCGGGTGTAGAAATCGGCGCCGGGCTCCTGGTAGGGCGTGCCGGTCGCCAGGACCTGGTAGGCGATCTTCAGCAGGGTATGCGCTATGGCAGTGATCGCCTTCTTCTTCGCGCCCGGGTTCTTGTCCCCGCCGAAGCGGCGCACCAGCCGGACGTAGCGGGCCTGCAGCCGGCCCCGGACCCGGATCGCGGCCCAGGCGGCCTGGATCAGCATCGGCTTGATGTAGGTCCCGGCGTCGCCGGTCCGGCCGTGCTTGCGCTGGCGGGCGCTGATGTTGTTGCCCGGGCACAGGGTGACCCAGGAGGCGAGCTTCTCGTGATCGCGGAAGTACCGGTGCGGCGCTGGGCCGATCTCGGCGACCCAGGCCCAGGCCACGATGTCGCCGAAGCCCGGCACGGTGGTGAGCAGGTCCGCCTCGCGCTGCCAGCGGACGGCCTTGCCTGCGATCCGCTCGTCGAGGCCGGCGACCGCGGCGTCGAAGCCGGCGATGCGGTCGCGGTGCAGCTGGCACAGCAGCGCGTGATGCTCGGTGAACCGGCCGGCCAGCGCCTGCGACAGGTCGGCCAGCTTCCCGGCTGTGCGCATCCGGCCGATCGCCAGGTCGGCCAGCACGCTGCCGCGGCGCTCGCCGTCGATCAGCGCATCGATCATCAAAGTGGCCGACTTGCCGGTAATATCGCTGGCCACCGAGCCGAGCTTGATGCCGGCCGATTCCAGCGCCTTGCCGAGCCGCTGGATCTCGGAGGTGCGGGCCTGCACCGTCTTCATCCTGTACCGCGTCAGGTCCCGCACCTCCTTCAGCTCCGGGGACGGGATGTACGAGCCGCGCAGCAGCCCGCACTCAAACAATTCCGCCAGCCGCGCGCAGTCCCGCGCGTCGGTCTTGTGCCCCTTCAGCGCCTTGGCGTGAGCCGGGTTGATCACCGCGACCTCGTCGAAGTCCCGCTCGCACAGCGCGTGATACACCGGCTCGGTGTACACGCCGCTGGCCTCCATCACCACGTGCGTGACACCGCGCTTGCGCAGCTCGGCGGCCATGTGCTGGAGCACCCCGTAAAACGTCCGGAACTCCACGATCTCGGTCTTACGGGTCCACGGCCTCTCGCCCGGCGAGCGGATCGCGATCTTGACCATGTCCTTGTGCACGTCGATCCCCGCGACGCGCTCATACAGCACCTTCATTGCGCGGCCACCTCCTGCAGCGGCACCCCCGTCCGGATGGGAACAGGGCGCGCCGCCCGCCAGAGCCCCGGTCAGTACAGGAGACTGACACACGCGCACGCAGCAGCAACGGGGGTTACCCGGGAAGGGCTCGCGCGCCAATCTAATCAACGGCCTCGAACGGTCCAAGCCCAAACGGCGACGACGGGCAGCACGTCACCACGACTGTGCACCTTCCGCCCAGCCCGCCGCTGCCCGATCCACCGCAAAGACCCCGCCGCCGGCGACCCGCACCCAGCCGGCCACCGGAGGGGACCCAGTTTTCGTGTCCCACGGCAGCACCGCGCAGCGGCGCATGATTTCTAATCAGCCTAACCAGAGGGCAGCCAGCTGAACCGGCCGGCGAGCACAAGTACGCGCTGAGAGGGTAAGGCTGACGCACGGTCATGCCGCGCAGGGCGCGCGCATGGTCAGGCGAGATCTCGCCGCCACGGCCGCGCCGTTCACCGCAACATCGACGGGCGCCTCGACCTTCAGACCAGTCGTGCCGCACCGGCTACGTCGAGAGGGGGACGTGCCAAGTGATGGAGAAGCTCAGGAAGAACGCACGCCAACCCGCCGATCTGCGTGGCTGCCGCAGCAGCGTGCCGAGGGCGACGCCGAGGAGGCCGAGAGCGGCGAGGTATAGGCCGGATCCGAGCACAGCCCGGAGCACGCCGGGCTGCCCGAATGTGCCGGTCGGAGCCTGGCCGGAGATCAGCGCCTGACCGAGGAGGAAGACGGTGAGCGCTGTCGCCTCCCCGGTTATCAGCGATACCGCTGTGAGGACGGTGGCCTTCGCGGCCAGGAACGGCCCCGGCGCGGGACGGCGGCCAGGCTGGTCTGGATCGAGCCGGTCGAGTACTCCGACGTGATGACCAGGACGCCGAGCACGCCGATCGCGAGCTGAGCTAGGGCGAGTTGGTTCCCGATTCATCGAGGATGGCGGGGAGGTCAAAGCCGCGGAAGGCGTCTGGGGTGAGGAAGGCGGTGATCTCCTGGATCTGCGCGCCGTGCAGGGTGAGCACGTCGATGGCGCGCGGCATGAAGGTCTGTGTCTTGTCGTTCCAGGCGTAGCGGCCGAAGGCGAGCTGCCCGTTCGCGCGAGCGGGGATGAGGCGCCAGTGGCTCGTCCCTGCAAGTGGCCCGCCGCCGAGGTAGATGGCGACCTGTTCGCGGCCGCGGTACCAGGTGGGTGCGGGCGGCATCGTCAGCTTCGCGTCTTCGGCGAGCATGGCAACGACCGCGTCGACGTCGTTGCGCTCCCAGGCGGTGACGTAGCGCTGCGCGACGAGTCTCAGCGCGCCGTCGTTCAGTGAGCGCAGCGTCGCCTGCTGGCTTCGCTCTGGCAGTCGTTTGTCTACTGTCTTGTGGGCGCGCTGCAGGGCGCTGTCGACCGAGACTGGTGTGGTTTCGAGCGCAGTGGCGGTTTCGCGGGCTGAGAACCCGAGTACGTCGCGGAGTATCAGCACGGCGCGCTGTCGCGCGGGCAGGTGCTGGAGTGCCGCGATGAAGGCGAGCTCGACGCCCTCGCGCTGCTCATAACGGGCCTCCGGGCTGGCCAGGCCGCTGCCGAGCCCGAGCCGCTCATCCGGGTAGGGTTCGAGCCATACCGCATCGGCCACTGGCTCGGCGGGGTTGTCGTGGGGGTCGGCGGCGGGCGCGTAGTCAACCGGAAGCACTCGCCTGGGCCGCCGCTCGATCGCCCTGAGGCACGCGTTTGTCGCGATCTTATAGAGCCAGGAACGGACGGAGCTCCGGCCCTCGAAGCGCGGCAGGGCGCGCCAGGCGCGCAGCAGCGTCTCCTGCAGTGCATCTTCTGCGTCTGCGGCCGAGCCGAGCATCCGGTAGCAGTGGGCGTGCAGCTCGCCGCGGTACGGTCCGGCGAGTCGGCCGAAGGCGTCGTCGTCGCTCTGCCGGGCGGCCTCGAGCAGCTCTCGCTCCTCACTCGCGGTCAGCGCCATGCGAGCGGCTTTCGCCCCGTGTTCAGGCTCGGTCGTCATGGTTTTGGCTGCCAGATAGCGAGCTCGCCGCACTGCGGCGCCGAAATGACACTGCGCCATCCGGCCGGCCCCTCGCGCGGCGCCAGCAGCACCGAGGCGCCGAGCTGGCACGCGCGTTCGGCGGACTCTTCGATCTGGTCGACCTGGACGTAGGGCAGCCATAGCGGGCGCACGGTGCCGCATTCGACGATGCCGCCGCCGAAACCGCCTCCCAGGCCGAGGCTGAGGTAGGACCCGGACCCGGCCTCGATCAGCTCCTGGCGCCAGCACAAGAGTTTCGCGTAGAACGCGCTCGCCCGTGCGTGATCACCGGTGTGGAGCTCCAGGTGAACGACGGGCCTGGGACTGGACATATGCATGCTCACCTTACTTGTGATCCGCGCTCTGGCCGGAATCCATCGCCGCCACAGCAGAATCGGTGAGCGAGATCCCGGCCGCGAGGGTGTGCCCAGACCGTCCGGACCAGCTGCTCATTGTCCGTCACGGACCGCCGCCCCAGCCGCCATCCAAGCCCGAGCAGCGTGGAACCTGCGCCAAGCCCAGCTTTCGTGGCGAGCGATGGATTGCGGCCTTTCACCGGATCACCACCTCCAGGAGCGGGGACAGGGCCCGCCGGGCGCGTCCGCGGTTCGCGGGCGGCCGGTATCTATTAGGAGGATCTCGCCAGCATGGCACCGCAAGCGCAATGGATTCACAGCTTCGTCACCGACGACAAGATCTACTGTCTGTACCTCGCCGACAACGCCGAAACCATCCGCGAGCACGCCCGCCACGGCGGATTTCCCGCAGACCACGTCGCGCTCGTCCGAGCGCTGATCGATCCGACGACCGGAGAGACGCCTCTTGCGGGCGAATAGCCATCGGTTATGCCGATGTCGACGCGAGCACACCCTAGGCAGCCGCCAGCACTTCGACCCATCGGCCACGATGCGCGCTGCGGATCATCAAGTCTTCCCAGCACCACCATCCACACACGAAAAGGAGACCGCCATGCACCCCACCATCAGCCACCACCTGGCCACGGCCCGGGCCGCCGAGCTGCGCAGCCAGGCCAAGCGAGACGCACTGGCCCGCGCCGCCCGCCACGCGCGAACGCACAAGCTCGAGCATGCCGCACCTAGGCTCGCGGCCGCAGGGCGCCGCCTGCTCACCTCCCTGCGCCCCCGCGGCACCTGACCAGCCTCCCGCATCGCCGCCTCGCCAACGCCCTACGACGGTCCGAGTGCCACCTGCTACGAGCCCGGAGGGTCGAACTGAAGTTTCATCGCTGCAGCACGGTCGACCTCCTCTGCCGTAAGCAGTGCGACCATGCGGCTGACCAGCATGCCGCTGGCCGCAGCAGACATCGAAACCGCCCGATACCCACTCCCCGGTGACCAGGCCTGGCCTGACCGTGAAGCTCAGGCCGTCGACCGCTAGCGTGGCCCCATATGGCTGCGGGCCGCGCTCAATGCGGCGATCCGCGAAGGGCTGATTTTCGCCAACCCGGCCCAGCTGGTCGACCTGCCTGCACCTGCGCGCCCGCACCCGGCGATCTGGACCGTCCCTCGCGAGGCCGCCCGGCGTGAGAGCGGCGCCTAGCCTGCGGTCGCGGTGTGGACCGCTGAGCAGACTGCCCGGTTCCTGGCCGCGATCGTCGGCGAGCCTCTCTACCCCTGCTATCACCTGATGGCGGTGTCTGGGCTGCGCCGGGGCGAGGCGGCCGGGCTGCGCTGGTGCGAGATCGACTTCGCCGGTGCCACGCTGACGGTCAGCCGGCAGCTGCGGGAAACCGGCCGCGGGCTGGTAGTACTTCCGCCCAAGAGCGTCGCCAGCAATCGCGTCCTGGGCCTCGATCCCTGGACGACCCTGCAAGTCCTTGCCACCCACCGCGACCGGCAGCTACCTGCACCGTGCGACGGGTACGTCTTCGCCCGCCCGGGCGGCCGTCGCTACACGCCCGGGTACCTAACCCGCAGGTTCGTCCGGCTCATCCGCCGCGAGGGCCTGCCCCCTATCCGGCTGCACGACCTCAGGCACGGCGCTGCCACTCTCGCTTTGGCCGGCGGCGCTGACCTGAAGATGATCCAGGCCATGCTCGGTCACGCGAGCATCGTCTTGACCGCCGACACCTACACCAGCGTGCTGCCCGATCTGGCCCGCACAACCGCCGCAGCGGTCGCCGCACAGATAATGAAGTCCGCCCCGGACACCCCCGGCCTCACCATGCCCCCACCCTGGCTTCACGTGCCCGCAGCGTGATCACTGCCGTCGCGTGAAACCGCAACTCAGAGACGGTGGGGCGCCTGGGGCTCGAACCCAGAACCCTACGGATTAAAAGAGGACCGCTGGAGCGCTAAGAGCGCTCTACCTGCACGGATGTCCCCCCTGAGTGCTCGGAAAGCACCCATTACACAGGGCATCCGCTGATGCTCGTTCCACGGCACTGGTGCGGCCCTGGCGGATCTGATCACTGAACGTAGCCATCCGCTATCCAGCTGCCCGGACGGCGGCGAGCGGTCGGCCCCGGCCGCCAGTCCTTGGTTCGGCCGACGTCGACCCTACGCCGGCAATCTGGTGATGACCAGTCAGCACGTTCTCACATGACCGATGAGCGGGCGCCCTCATCCGGGTTATGCCGGTGATCCGATCCGAACATGCGTGATGTGAACGCGTTCCGGGCATGGGCGGCTTGCGCTGGCTGGCTTATTCCTGGCGCAGCGTGATTGCTGGCGCTGTCCGCGCTGCGTTGCGGGCTGGCATGGCGGCCAGGGCGTTCCCGGCCAGCAAAGCTGCGGGCACCACAAGCGCGATGGCGAGGGCCGGGACGGCCGGCGGTGCGGCCGATTGGAGCTGGGCGGCGGCCAGGTCCCAGGCCCAGCGCCCGGCGGCCACGCCGAGCGGCAGCCCGAGCGCGAGGGCGGCCAGCGTGAAGGAGGTCGCTTGCCAGGCCACGGTGGCAGCGACCTGCCGCCGCCTGAACCCGAGGGTCTTGAGGATGGCGAGGTCACGACGTCGGCGGCGGACGAAGATCGTCATCGTGTTGCCGATTGCAGCGGCGCCGAGAAAGGCGGCCAGTCCGGCCAGGACCAGCGGGAGGCCGTCGACGCTTTGCAGGTTGACGATGTCCTCGCCTGGGATGTGCCGCAGCACGGTGGGGCCGAAGTCGTGCCGCAGCCGGGCGAACGCCTGCGCTGGCTTGGCGCCCCGGGCGTAGCGGACGGCGAACAGCTGGTAGAAAAGCGGCGGCATGCCGGGCACGCGGGCGGCTTTCGCCTTGAGGCGCTGGAAGTAGCTGTCATCCGCCACCTGTGATGTCCCTGAAATTGAGCGGTTCTCCAGCATGGCGCCCGGACCTGGGGCGATACTGAGCGTGGGAGCGCTGTTGCAGGTGAGGGCCATGGTGGCTCGGCTGGAGCCTGCGGTAGGTGAGCCAGATGCGGCCGAGTGCCGGGTGAGCGGTGACGTCTCAGCTCCGGGTCTGGGTGATGCTGCCGGCGGAGCGCCGGGCTGCGGCGGTGGCGCTGCTGGCGATGCTGGCGGCCCGGGCAGCGGCCGGCCCGGCAGGAGGCGGGCGGGATGAGCCTGGGCAGGTACCGGCCGTGGGGCCAGCCGCAGGAGAAGATCCGGCCCGAGCACCGGGACCGGGCCGCCGTGGTGTATGTGCGCCAGTCCAGCAGGCAGCAGGTTCTTGAGCACTCCGAATCGACGCGGCTGCAGTACGGGCTGGCCGAGCGGGCAGCGGCGCTGGGCTGGGCACGGTCGCGGATCGTGGTGATCGATGACGATCTGGGCGTGTCGGCCGCGACGGCAGATGCCCGGGCCGGCTTTGCCCGGCTGGTCACCGAGGTCACGATGGGACGTGTGGGCATCGTGCTGGGCATCGAGATGTCCCGGCTGGCACGGACCGGCCGGGACTGGCACCAGCTGCTGGAGCTGTGCTCGCTGTCCGGGGTGCTGCTGGCCGACCCCGATGGCGTCTATGATCCGGGGTTTTATAACGACCGGTTGTTGCTGGGGCTGAAAGGGACGATGAGCGAGGCGGAGCTCTACTTGATCCGGCAGCGGATGCTGTCGGGCAAGCTGGCCAAGGCCGGCGCGGCGAGCTGGCGATCCCGCTGCCGATCGGGTACGTCCGCCGCCCGTCGGGGGAAGTCGTCTTGGACCCCGATGAGCAGGCCCGGCATGTGGTCCGCCTGATCTTCGATACCTTCGCCCGGCTGGGGACCCTCAGCGGGGTGCTGCGCTACCTGGTGGAGCGCCAGGTCCAGCTGCCGGTGCGGGTGCACAGCGGCGTGGCCAAGGGCGAGATCGAGTGGCGGCGCCCGACCCGGGAGACGCTGCAGATCATGCTGCACAACCCGGTCTACGCCGGGTACTACGCCTACGGGCGCCGCCAGGTCGAGCCGCGCAAGAAGGTGCCCGGCCTGCCCAGCACCGGGCGGGTGGTCAAGGACAGCGGCGAGTGGCTGGTGCTGCTGCCGGGCCTGCTGCCCGCCTACATCACCCCCGGGCAGTACGAGGCCAACGTGGCGCGGATGGCGGCCAACCGGCAGACCGCCTCCTCGCCGGGAGCGCCGCGGGATGGCTCGGCGCTGCTGTCGGGGCTGTTGCGGTGCGGCCGCTGTGACGGCGAGCACCGCATGTCGGTGCGGTATCACACGCCGTCTGGCCGCAACCCCGCACACGGCTACGTGTGCGCCTATGAGCAGGTCAACTACGGGACCGGCGGGAGCTGCCAGCACATCGCCGGGCCGGCCCTGGACGCCTACGTCACCAGGCAGGTGCTCGCGGCGGTGGCGCCAGCCGCGCTGGAGGTCTCCTTGGCTGCCGCGGCTCAGGCCCAGGCCGAGCGGGCCATGCTGGACAAGCTGTGGCGCCAGCGGCTCGAGCGCGCCCGCTACGCCGCCGACCGGGCCCGCCGCCAGTACCAGCTGGCCGAACCGGAAAACCGCCTGGTCACCCGGCAGCTGGAGAAAGACTGGGAAGCCGCCCTTGCCGAAGCCGACCGCCTGCAGGCGGACTACCAGCGGTTCACCGAGGAACTGCCCAAGACGCTCACCGCCGCCGAGCGCGCAGCCATCCAGGCCCTGGCCAGCGACCTGCCGCGAGTCTGGGACGCCCCGACCACCACCCAGGCCGACCGCAAGGAACTCCTGCGCATCCTGATCGAGAAGATCACCGTCGCGGTCGCCGGGACCAGCGAACTGGTCGACGTCACCATCACCTGGGCCGGCGGGCACCAGACCACCGGCCAGGCCGTCCGCCCCGTCGCCCGCCTGGACCAGCTGTCCTACTACCCCGCCCTGCTCGCCCGCGTCACCGAACTCGCCGAGGCCGGCCGCACCACCCGGCAGATCGCCGACACCCTCAACACCGAGGGATTCCGCCCGCCCAAACGGACCAGCCGGTTCGGGCCAGGCCAGGTCCGGACCCTGCTCAACCAGCACGACCTGCGCGCCCGCCACCGGCGAGGCCAGCCCGCCGCCCTAGCCGGCCTGGGCCCCGGCCAATGGTCGGTCCCCGGCCTGGCCGCCGCCTTGGCGATGCCCACCGCCACCGTCTACAACTGGATCTACCGCGGCTGGATCACTGCCGAGCACGTCCCCGGCCACAAGCTCTGGATCATCCACGCCGACACGGCCGAACTCGCCCTGCTACGCGAACGCCGCGCCCGCCCGCCCGGCTACTACTCCAAAGCCCGCTGGACCCAGCAATCCATGCCACCGACCCCGCGGGAAGAGGGCTTGCAGTGAAAGACGAACCGAGCTTGACCCGCACCATGAATGGCACATCTCCGGCACCCAGGCCCCCTCGCCGAGGCCGTTGGTGAGGATGTCCCCGACCGACGGGACGATCATGCGCCCGACGACCCGCATGGTGGTTGCGCCGACGGGCGTCATCAGCTGGACTGTCTGGCCGACGTGTCGGCCGATCTGGCGCAGGGTGGTGCTGCCGAGCGCGATCTCGCCGGGGGTGCGGGGCGGCCGGCCGTCGAGCAGCGGCGGGAACACCGCGCCTTTCACCGGGTCGAAGACGAAGGTGTTGCCGACGGCCACACCATCGACGCTAAGGCCCCCCTGCAGGACCGTCAGCGCCGAGTAGGAGCCGGCCAGCTGGTCGGCGGCCAGCCTGGGCAGGATATGGCCCGCGGGGTCGGTCGTGGTGTTCGGGTTGCCGACCAGCACGTCCCAGTTCCAGCCCTGCTGCCAGGGCGAAGCAACCAGAGCGGCAAGGCTGGCGCCGAAGGTCAGCGCGGCTGTGACCGCTATCACTGCCACGGTAGCCCCGGCCAGCGCCGTCCCTGCCGGGACCGCGGTCCGGCCGCGGCCTCGTATCAGCCCGAACCGCACGCCCAGCATCATCGTCAGCGGCAGCGGCGAATGAGCCAGCAGCCCGGCCAGCGGCGGGGTGCCCGGCGGGCGGGTGTCCTCGCCGCGTCGGCTGGGGACGCGGCGGCTGATCCGCCAGCCAGGCAGCGCGGCTGCTGCCGCCAGCAGCGCCACGATGGCGCAGAACCCCGCGGTGAGCACGACGGCATCGACCGAGATCCCGGGCGAGATCTCCGCCTGGCGCGCGAGTCCTGTCGGCATCAGCGGTGAGGCCGCCACCGCCGCCGCCACGGCTAGCACGCCCCCGGCGACTGCGGTGAGCGCCGCCCGCAGTACCACCAGGGCGACGATCTGGGGCCCGCTCATCCCCAGGCCGGCCAGTATTCTCAGGTCGGCCTCCTCCAGCAGCACTTGCCGGGCCAGCGCCTGCCCCACCAGGAGCAAGGTGACGAGCCCGGCGAGCGCCCCGAACAGCAGCAGCGCGACGACCTCCAGATGGGTGCCCTGTTCGGCGCTGGCCGCGGCGACCTGCAGCGCGGCACCGCCGCCCGCCGACAGCTGGGCGGCGGGATCAAGCCGCGCGGCCGCGGCGGAGAAGGCGTTCCACCCGGCGGGGCCGCCGCGCACGCGAACAAAGTAGGCGTTCATCGAGTTCACGTCCTGGACCGGGATACCCAGCGCGGCGGCGTAACGCGACAGGAACGCTGGGGTCAGGTACACCTGGCCCTGCCCCTCATAATCAACGTCCTGGGCGGCGGCCAGCGGCACGATGGCGTTGACGTCGGACGGGAGCCTGGCGATCCCGACCACGCGCACCGTGAATCGCGGCCCGGCCGGAGCGGCAGGGGGGCCGGCGGCACCGAAGCCGCAGGTCGCCTGCTGCGCCTGCGAGTAGGCGTAGAGGGTCAGCCGGCTTCCGACGCCCAGGTGGAGCCTCTCCGCCGCGGTGGCGTTAATGGCGGCGTCGAACGGGCGCCGAGGATCGGGGAACCGGCCCGCGGCCATCAGCGGGCGGTCGATGGCGCGATAGCCCTGGACGTCGGCGGAGGCGGTCACGTTGACGCTCCCGACGTCAAAGCCGGCGGGACTAGAAGAGATAAAGAGATAGGGACTGCGCATGAAGGCCGCCACCTGAGGCAGCCGCAGCACCCGGGCAGCGCCGGGCAGCGGCGCCAGGGACGCGGCCGCCGGGCCAGTCACCTTAGGCGGCGGGCAATAACCACCGAAGCCCACGGTGCCGTCATCCGGGCGGCTGTAAGCCAGCATCTGCGGGACCGCCGCCGCCGTCCGCCGGGCACCAGCGAACGCCGCCAGGGCCACCCCCCCGCCGACCCCCACCACCACCGCGATCAGCACCAGCGCACGCCACCCGACCCGCACGTCCGCCCGCAGCCGATACCACACCACACCCATCGCCAGCCGCCCCCTCACCAGGGCACAGCCCATTCACGCACACCGCTACGATCCAGCCAAGGGTGACAACCCCATCACGCTCGTAGTACTAGCCACCCCCGATGGCCCGCCCATGGCCCAAGCTTCCTGAAAGGCGGTGCCGCCTCCCGGAAGCCCTTGAGCACGAGCTTCCGCTCGCGGAAGCCCACGACGCCGAATACGGCGACTGCAGTACGTAGATTTCTGATACTGCTAGCACCGCGCACGAGCGCTGGCAGCGGAATAGATGGCGATCCGAAACACCCCGGCATTGCCACGGAAGCGACCCAGCCCGTTTCCGGGCAACCGTATTCAGGCTTCCTCTTCTGCCGCCGATCGCGTGGTCCGCGCTGACGGGGCGTTCGGCCTGAGCTATCGGTTCGGCTCAGCCAATCTCTGCCTGCGTGCTGGCGGGGCGCAGACCGATCAGGGCCATGGCCGCGGCGAGGCAGATCCCACCGGCAAGTACTGGCGTCTCCGCTACATCCCAGCCGGAGGGTGCAAGCCGCTGCCGTACCAGCCGCTCAGCCAGGTACCCGGCCACCATCGTGGCGCCCAGGCCGCCCAGCGTACGTTCCGCTGCAGTGTTCGGCCGCTGGAACAGGGCAACGATTGCCCATGCCTGTGCGGCCAGCATCACCACGGGCGCGGATAGAGCGGTTCCCATGAGTACGGAATCGCGACCGACCGTGGATTGCTGTCCTTGCCAGAATGGGATATCGAACGCGTGACGGCGGCGTATCCCCAGCACCATTCCGCCGAGCCCGGATGCGAGCTGGGCAGCAGACACGACGGCGAGAACCCGGTTACCCCTCATGGCGCGTTAGCCTAACGGGCTGCCACCTGATCGCCATCCAAGGCCTTTCACATCTACCCCGTCCAGTAGCACGCACGTTCGCTCATGCCGGGTACCGTGGGGATGCAACAGGCCGTTCATTCTTCTCCGCGAGTTGGGCGAACCTACCAGCCTGGACATAGCTTGACGCGAGCGGGCCGTGAGCGGTCGATCACCAAGACTCCTGCGCGTTCCAGCACAACGGCGACCCAGCCAGCAGTCGCCCGCTTCAGGAAGGACTTCATGTACTCGTCCAGGCTGCCCGGCTGACTGTCCGTCGAATACAGGCTGCCGATGGCCACCCAGCCACGGCCGCGCAGGAAGTCGGGAACTCCCTCCATCGCTGGCCAGGGCAGCGACGTCCAGGCTTCTTTCTTGCCGAGAAGCAGCGCCAGCTCCTCGGAGGTATAGCGCGCGATCTTAAACCCTCCGGGCGCCGGCATCACACTGGCCGAGGCGGGCAACGTGGCCTCGGCGAGGACGATCGAGCACTACGGAGCCGTGCTCGGCGTCATGAGGACATCCGGGGACGCCGGGCAAGGCACCGTGCGGCGCTACTGAATCCGCGCCTAGGCGCCGGATGGTGCGCCCACTGGGGGAGGAAGATGGCGGCGTGGAGCGCTTCACCAACGCGGCGTTCAGCTTCGAGGTCACCGACACCCCCGCGGTTGGCAGGGACGGGCCGGAAGGTGTCGCCATTCTCCTGCATGGCTTTCCGCAGGACCGCCGCTGCTGGGACCGGGTGACGTCCGCGCTCGCCGCGGACGGCTACCGGGTGCTGGCGCCCGACCTGCGCGGCTACTCCCCTGGGGCCCGGCCAGCCGGCCGGTCCGCATACCGGAACTCCCAGCTGGCGGCGGACGTGCTCGCGCTGGCCGACGCGGCCGGAGCGCAACGGTTCCACCTGGCCGGGCACGACTGGGGCGCTGCCCTGGCCTGGTACGTGGCCGGCCGCCATCCGGGGCGGGTGACCTCGCTGGCCGCGTTGTCCGTTCCGCACCCGCAGGCGTTCGCCCAGGCCCTGATCTCCAGCAACCAGGCGGCCCGCTCGTGGTACATGGCCGCCTGCCAGCTGCCCTGGCTGCCCGAGCGCGTCCTCGGCCGCCGTGGCGGCCAGGCCTTCCGCGACATCCTGGTGCGCACCGGGCTTGATCCGGTCAGCGCGGACCGCTACGCCGGCCGGGCCCGGGACCCGGCTGTGCTGCGCGGTCCGCTCAACTGGTACCGGGCCATGCCGTTCAGCCTGCATGAGCCGGCCGGGCCGGTCCAGGTGCCGACGATCTTCGTCTGGGGTAACCGCGATCGGTTCGTCTCGCGGGCCGCAGCCGAGCTGTGCGGGCGCTACGTCACCGGGCCCTATCGCTTCACCGAACTCGACGGCGCCTCGCACTGGCTGCCCGAGCAGGCCGCGGACCAGGTGGCTGCGCTGCTCGCGGAGCACTTCGCGGCGACGCCCTGACAGTTGGGTATGCCAGCGGATTCCGACCGGGTATTCTGGAAACCGCCGACGCGATTACCTGTCGTTATTACCGGCCGCAACATTCATCCTGGCCGCCTGTATCCATCGTCAGCCCGACCGAAGTAAAATAAACGCTGGTATCTCCTGATGTTCATTTGCCCAGCAGTTAATGCCGAACGCGTTAACTGGTCGTCAGACATCCTCATCTGCCGCGATCAGGACGTTCGCGCACCTCGCGGCTCAGGCCAAGGATCACCGCTCGCGGCGGAGGAGGTGTCTTTCGGCCAGCAGCATGATGACTCGTCGGCCCCACACTGAGCCTTTTTCGTGCGCCCAGCAGGGCAGGAGGTGACGCTGTGACGTAGCAGCGGATCTTGCTGTTCGTAAGCTCGTCGTCGCCTGCCGGTGGAAGTCCGGTCCGGGTAGCTGCCAGGAGGCCCGGTAGCAGGCTGGCGGCTCGGTCTGGAAACGGGCCGGGTCGGAGCCCAGCGTCAGAAGCCCCTGAGGGGGGAGCGACGATGCGGTCCGTAGCATGACGCGAAGCCTGCGGCGTCGTTACTCAGCCGCCTGGTTGGGCGGGCAAGGGAGTGCCGAGCCTCTCGAAATCGGGGCGAAGGCCATGGAAGCGGCGGAGAGCCTGGAAGCAGCCGTGAGGAACTCCCCGGCGTATGGGGCGCGGAACGTATCGAGGGTGGCGGCGGGAACTGGGGAGGCCCTCCCCGGCCCGGTGGCCTGCGGGTTTGTGCTGCCGGAGCGTGGCGTCCTATAACCGGTGACCCCGGGAAGTGGATGGCTGGCCGGGTGGGCGTCGGAGGCGGCCGTAGTACCGGTGGAGCCGCAGGACAACACAACCTGCGGTGAGGGAAGGGCCGCTGCTTCGTCGGTGCGCAGTGTTGTCGGGAGGGGTCCGGTGAGTGCCGTTTCGGCTAGTCCCGCCGCGAAGGGATCCCCGGCGGTTTCCGGGGATCCGGTCCGTGCCTTGCAGCATGCGCTGTACCGGGCGGCCAAGGCCGATCCCGGACGTCGGTTCCATGCGCTGTTCGACAAGGTCTTCCGCAGGGACATCTTGTGGCGCGCGTGGGTCATGGTGCGCCAGAACAACGGCGCGCCGGGCATCGACAAGGTCACCCTGGCCCAGGTCGAGGAGTACGGGGCCACCCGGCTGCTCGGCGAGCTGGCCAGCGAGCTGAGGGAGGGCCGCTACCGTCCGCTGCCTGCCCGGCGGGTGTTCATACCTAAGCCGGGTGCGCCTGCGGGCGAGCAGAGGCCGCTGTCGATTCCCTCGGTCCGCGACCGGATCGTGCAGGCCGCAGCGAAGATCGTGCTCGAGCCGGTCTTCGAGGCCGGTTTCCTGCCGGTCAGTTTCGGGTTCCGCCCGAGGCGGTCGGCGCACGATGCCCTGCAGGTGCTCATCGATGAGTGCTCGCGGGGACGGCGGTGGGTGGTGGAGACGGATATCGCCAGCTGCTTTTCGGCGATTCCGCATGATCAGTTGATGCGAGCGGTGGAGGAACGCGTCTGCGATCGGTCCGTGCTGAAGCTGCTGCGCGTGATGTTGCGCGCAGGGGTGATGGAGGACGGGCAGGTTAGCCGGCCGGACACCGGGACCCCTCAAGGCGGGGTGATTTCACCCGTTTTGTGTAATGTTTACCTGCACCGGCTGGACCGGGCGTGGGACGGCGGAGACGGGGTCCTGGTGCGCTATGCCGACGACGCGATCGTGATGTGCTGGTCCCGGAGCCAGGCCGAGCGGGCGCTTGAGCGCCTGACTGGCCTGCTGGCCGGTCTCGGCCTGGAGCCGAAGGCGGCCAAGACCCGCATCGTGCGGCTGGAGGAAGGAGGCGAGGGGTTTGATTTCCTCGGCTTCCATCACCGGCTGGTGCGCTCGCAGGGGCTGAACGGGGCCAGGCGGGTGACGTTCCTGGCCCGCTGGCCTTCGGACAGGGCCATGCGGCATGCCCGTGACCGGATCCGGGAACTCACCGGACGGCGCTGGCTGCCGCTGCCGCCCGGGGCAATCGCGCAGGACGTGAACGCGTTCTTGCGCGGCTGGGTTGCGTACTTCAGGTACGGGCACTCAGCCCAGCGCCTCAGCAAGATCAGGCACTATGCGCGGATGCGGCTCGCGCTGTTCATCAGCAAGAAGCACCGCCGCAGCCGCGCCTTCGGATGGCGGGTGATGCTCACCTCGGCACCCGCGGATCTCGGCCTGATCAGCTTGTATGGAATCGTCGTCGCACCCAGGGCGGGGAAACCCTGGCGGGAAAGGCCGAATGCCGGCGGTGAACGGCGTCGGTGAGCCGTGTGCGGGAGAACCGCATGCACGGTTCGAAGCGGCGGGGGCTGGAAACGGAGCGCCCGGCCATGGTCACTGCAGTGAAGCGGCCCGCAGGGGAAACCCGGGGAAAAGTGGCTGCAGGACCTGACGCCGGATAACGCCACCGCGCCAGCCCCCGACCCTACATCCTGACCTTGGAGCCGCTCGGCAGGTTCGCTGATCACAGACGGCGTGTCGCCTTGGGACGTAGCGAAGCCCCTGGTAAATGAAGCGATCGACCAAGATCCGCATCGTCTGCCAAGGGGCTTCCATGCTTTTCTACCCTGCCGCGCTGCCGTTGTCTGCCCAGACCCTCAGCTATGTGGCCGGGATCATCCGCCGTCACCGCCGGCAGACCGGGTCGTCCTGGCGCAAGCTCAACCCTGGCCGGCAGGCCCTGCTGGTACTGGCCTACCTGCGCAAAGGCGAGACGTTCGCCGACCTGGCCGCCGGGTTCGGCGTCGGCACCGCGACCGCCTGGCGGTACGTCCGGGAGACCGTGGCCTTGCTCGCCGCCCGGTCGCCGAAGCTGCGCCGGGCGCTGGCAGGCGCCAAAGACGCCGGGCACGCCTACCTGGTCATCGACGGCACCCTGATCCCCATCGACCGGGTGGCCGCCGACCGGCCGTTCTACTCCGGCAAGCACCGCCGCCACGGCATGAACCTGCAGGTCATCGCCACCCCCGGCGGTGACATCGTCGGGGTGTCCGGGCCGCTGCCCGGCGCCGTGCACGACCTGACCGCCGCCCGGATCTGGGGCATCATCCGCGAGCTCGCTGCATCCGGCCTGGTCGTGCTGGCCGACAAGGGCTACCACGGCGCCGGCGACCCCGTGCGCACTCCCTACCGCGGACGCGGCAAGCCCGCCTCCCAGAAAGACGCCAACCGCGCCCACGCCCAGCTACGCTCGCCCGCCGAACGCGCCAACGCCCAGCTCAAGACCTGGCGCATCCTGCGCAAGCTCCGCTGCTGCCCCTGGCGCGCCGGGCAACTAGCCAAGGCCATCCACGTCCTCCAAGCCCGCGAGATCGCAGGATGAAAAAGGCTCACTGACATGACGGGCAGCGTCTGCCGTTCCTGGCCAGTTGCGGCGCGCAGGCGCTTGCCGCCTTCGTAAAGCCAGACAGTTCGGCCTCCGCGATGCGATACCTGCAGCAGACTGGACAGGCCATCGTGCTCAAGATCGCGCTGCCCCAGGATCTTGCTGCCCGTATCGGTAATGGCGGCCACATGGACGCGGCCCTGCTCCAGCAGCTTGCATCCGGCGATTGCCTCGGCAGTAGGAGGTTCGTAGCCGGACCAGTCCATCAGTCCGGCGAGAAAGATCCGGGTATTCAGGTAGAGGCTGGACTGTGAATCGGACGGGCTCGGCACGTACAGAACACGCCCGCAGCCGAACCGGCCATCCGAGAGCGGAACGGCCCAAAACTGCCCAGCGCGCAGGTACGCGATCGACTTGGGCTCGAACGGATAGGTGATCGCCTTCGTCACCAGCTGATTGTGTCCCAGGACATATGCAGGGACGAAACTTGCCAGGTCACCGGTCGGCGTCCACGTCGCCCGGACAAGGATCATCCTGAACTAAATTGGCGTGCGTTCTAGTGCTCATTCCGCTGTCCGGCCGTGTAAGCCTTGAGGGCTTCGTCCCCAGCGGCTTTTCGTCTCCGCTGTGCCGATGCAAGAGGGAAAGGACATGCCAGCGCCGGCCCCGCGGCGACGCCCGGCCCCCGGTGCCCTGCGCTGTCCGGCCAGCGGCATCGTCATCGCGGAGTTAGCTGCTGCGGCGGCCAGCCGGTCATCTCCGACTCCGGGGCGCTACCCCGGCCAGCGCCGCGCCCGCTCGTGCATTTTCGCGGCGCCAGCAGTCCGGCTCGCCGGCGCTGGAAAATTAAATTTGCTCTCGAAAATAGCGCAGAGCATTTCAATCAAGTGCTAGCAGGGCTCTGGCTGACGTCTTCCTTAAACATGCCGTCACATATACTAACCGCGGGAACAAAACCCTCTCGCCAGCCCAGGGAGCACCGCCATGAGCGCCACCGCGACCCCGGCCGCCTGCGAGATCACAGCGACCGTGAATCCTGTGATCGTCAGCGCGATCGGCCGGACGACGACTGGCGACAACGGCGGGGGCCGCCAGCCGGCCGCCGTGAAGGCGCGCGTGAAGGCGGCGGCCAGCAAGACCGCCCCGGCCAAGAGCGCGACGGCGACGGCGATGGGACCGAGCGGGTATAGGGCAGAGTTCGGCGTACTGACCGACAAGCAGCTCGTCGAGGCCGTCCGCGCCAGCTTCGAGCCCAGCGAGTTCACGCTGACCGACGAGCAGATAGTGGCCGCTATCGGCTGGGCGCTCACCGTCGGGACGGCGGTCACGAAGGTGAAGGCGCTCTTGACGGCCTAGCCGCCCAGCGCACAAGGTCACCGCCGGTCACGGGCAGTGCCCTTTCCCCATGGCCGGGCGACGACGGCGTCAGGTGACCGCCAGCAGGTACTCCGAGCATGATCACCCGGCAGCTGGGGAAGACGGCCGTGCCGCAAGCCCCCCCGGGCAGCCTGTGCTCGCAGGCAGCACCGTGCACGTGCTCCACCGGCACAAAGGCAGCGCCGATCAGGCGGCTACGCGCGTTCGGGAGGATGCCCGGCACCTCGGTTCAGCGCGGCGATGGCGCATCGCGCTGCATGAATATACGTGCCCGCATGGCACTGACACTGCGCGCTCATGCCGCATATGGCGCGTCAGGCCAGCATGACGTGGCCGCGGTGCTAGATCGACAAGACCTGGGCCAACATCCGACTGTCGCCTCCAGCAGCAGGTCGCTCACACTGGACCGGTCCGAGGTTGGCCTCGGACTATGGAGATCGACATCACGCTGAGTTACAGGAGGAGGCCAGGAGAATGCTCGCCGAGCCGCCGATCGGCACGTCTACCTGGTTATTTGCAGGGTGGTCCTTGCCAGGCCACAGCGGGCAATCTGTGGGTCCGCGAGCGGGAGCGCAGGGATCACCGGTCTGCCTGCGAGGAAATCTCATGCCTGCTCAGGCGGGGTCGCTGCTTGCCCTGTGGTTGCACGACCTGCGGAGCCGGCGCCCTGCTGCTGGGCGAAGTCCTTGCTGCGGATGGCGGCCAGGGAGACCACGCCCGACACCAGCGCGATGATTGCCGCAACCAGCAGGATGCGGTTCAGGCCGGTCGTGAAGGCTGCCCGGGTGATTGCTCCTGCGGCCTGCCTAGCGTGCTCGGGTAGCTTGCCGATCACGTGGGCGATCTCCCCGGACTGCACAGCGGTGGCGATCTGCGGGCCCCTGCCGGATAGCCCGGGCACCGCGGCCACCCGGGCCAGCACCTCGTCACGCACGTTATTGGAGAACAGCGTCCCCAGCAAGGCGATGCCGGTGGCGATCCCGACCTGGCGGAAGGTGGAGTTGATGCCCGAGGCCATGCCGGCCTGCTGCGGCGGCACCACGCCGACAGCGGTGGAGGCCAGCGGCGGGTTCACCAGGCCGACTCCGAGGCCGCTCACGATCATTCCGGGGATGAGATGGGTCCAGGACGAGCCCGCGTCGAGCCCGCGCATGAGCAGCAGGCCCACGCCGACCATGATCAGGCCAGGCCCGATCAGCAGCCGGACCGGCACGCGCGAGGAAAGCCTGCCGGACACCGTGGCGGCCACCAGGATGCCTCCGGACAGGAACATCACCCGCACGCCGGTCGCCAGCGGGGAGTAGCCCAGGATGTCCTGCAGATACAGCACGAGATAGAGAATCATCGCGAAGATCGAGGCGCTGAGCCCGAACGCCGCGACCGACCCGCCGCTGAAGGTCGGCAGCCTGAACAGCGTCAGGTCGAACATCGGGTGCGCCCGGCGCCGCTCCACGACGACGAAGGCAACCAGCAGCACTGCCGCCGCGGCGAAACAGCCAAGCACCAAGCCGTCGGTGAACGACCGCTGGTTCGACTCGATCAGGCCGTAGACCAGGCTCGACAGCGCCACCGAAAAAAGCACGAAGCCTAGCCAATCGGGCCCGCTGGCCTGCGGCGCGCGCGACTCGGCCACCATTCTCATCGTGATAATGACGGCCGCGATCCCGATCGGCACGTTCACGAAGAAGATCCACCGCCAGGACAGGCCGGAGGTCAATATGCCCCCGGCCAGCGGGCCGATAGCGACCGCCAGCCCGGTTACCGCTCCCCAGACCCCGAACGCGGTGCCGCGGTCCTTGCCGCGGAAGGCATCAGCCAACAGCGCCAGCGACACCGCGAACATGATCGCCCCGCCGACTCCCTGCAAGGCGCGAGATAGCTGCAGCATCAGCGTGCTGACCGCAAAGCCGCACAGCGCCGACGCGCCGGTGAACACCACCAGGCCGATCAGCCACAGCAGGCGGCGGCCGTACATGTCCGCCAGGCTGCCCGCGGTCAGCAGGAACGCCGCCAGCGTCAGCGCGTAGGCGTCAACGATCCACTGCAGGTCAGAGAAGCTTGAGTGCAGCGCCTTCTGGATATCTGGCAAGGCGACATTCACGATCGTGATGTCCAGCAGCAGCATGAACGTGCCCAGGCACACTGCGGCCAGGGTCCACCACTTGTTCCCGCGCTGACCCAGATCCCCGCCGCCATCCCTGGCCTGCTGGCCGCGGCGGCGCTGACCCTGCCCGGACAGATCGGCATGGGCTTCGGTCACGAAGGCTCCCTTTGCTCAGGAACAGATTGACCCGGACAGGACCTGCCGGCGACACGGTCAGAGCGAGCGCCAGGCCCGCCAGCTCATCCCCGTTGACTCACGGCAGACTGACTTATGCAAGGCCGGGACTGCCCGGTGAATTCCCTGAAGTCCCGTCCTGCCAGGTGCCCATGCCCGGCCAGGCGGCTGGCAGTTCGTGTCCCGGGTCTTCGGGTGGGTTGACTGCGACAGCCCATGCATCCAGATGGTCAGCTCGTGAGCAGCGTCAAACAGTACGTCGAAGGCCCGTCGCCCTGACCCTCATCCTCACCGCCCTGGTCGCGCTCGCGCTCGACCACGTCCTGGCCGCCTACGCCGATAGCGTCCGCTGGACACGGGCCACCCCCAACGAGTGGATCACCACCGCCGCCCTCAGCTTCATCGGATCCGGCATCATCCTCCACGTCGGCATCGGGCTCCGCTGGCCATTCGCCCAGAAGACCATGGAGGAGAACCCATGACTTCCCAGGAGCCCTCAAACCCCGTCGTGCGCAGGCTCGTTGCAACCATCAACGACGGCGCCCGGAACGCGTTCCTCACCACGCTCACACCCGACGCCACGTTGACTGGCAACGGCAACCCGCAGTCACTCCGCGACTGGATCGACAGCGAGATCTTCACCGCGCACGGTCACACGAACGGTCACTCTCTGTAATCGCAGGCCTAACAAGCGGGCGAGGTGGCGCCGTTTCGTGGAACCACGCATTCGTTCCACGAAACAAGATCAACAATTGCTGTTTTCGCAGGTGGGGCGCCTGGGGCTCGAACCCAGAACCCACGGATTAAAAGCTTGACCGGACAAAGTTCGCCGGGGTTCGCGGAAGTCCGCCGTGCAGGTCAGCTTGGTGATGCGTACGCCTGCGGACGTGCATGCACGAGAGCGAACTGCAACTAAAACTGCAACTAGCCGTGATCCACTATGCCTTTGCTGCACTAGCTACTTGATAACTCCACAGTGGTATCAGTGGCTCTTCGTGTGGGCTGCTTCAGGCTAGACGAACATGCCGCGAGGCCGGGTCGCTCGCCGAAGTCCATCTGCAAAGCGGGGTCGCACTGACCTGTCCGTTAACGGGCATCCAGCGTTCCGCCGAGCTAGCCGCGATCCGCCCAGTGGCCCAGTTGGGATCTGCTGCTTCCCGCTAGCATGTCTGGCCATGACGTTCCAGACTGTCAGTGACGCCCGGTTCGTCCAGGTCGGCGGGCAACGGCTGCTAACGGTAGTTTGTTAATTCGGGATGTAGAGGTGCAGGCCGCAGCCTGCCGCGACCGAGCTGATCAGGGCTTGCAGCTGCGGTGGCGGGGGCGCCTTGGACCATGCCGGCCACCAGCGTTGCAGCGCGGTCCAAGGGGAAAGCCAGGCGCGTACCGCGCGTAATGCCTGTGGCCAGGACGGCGGCGGTCCGGCGGCGCGGGAGCCCCCTCTCTCCGCGGCCGGGTTCCGGCCGCGGCGGCGGGTGCGGCGCGGGGTGGTCGTGGAACCAGGCGGCCCAGCAGAAGCTGAACGCGGCGTTGACCAGGGCCTGGTGGCGGCGGATCGCGGTGTCGGAGCGGACCTGGAAGTCGGCCCAGCCCAGCTGGTCTTTGACCTGCTTGTAGCCCTGCTCGATCCAGTGCCGGATGCCGTAGATCCGCACGATCTCGGCCAGGCTCGCGGCCGGGTGCGGGCTGTCGGCTTCGCGCGGGCCGCCGGGGCGGGGCAGGTTGGTGACCAGGTACCAGGTGGCCTTGGCTGGCAGGGTGGCCGGGTCGGCGGTGGCCGCCACCAGGCGCCGGGCACCGTCCGGCCCCCACCAGCCCAGCGTCGCGTCGGCGGCCCACCAGGTCTCGGCGTGCCCGTCGCGGAAGGCCCGGGTCACCGGCTGCCAGTCGCCGGGATCGTCGGGCCCGTGCCAGGCCAGGGCGCGGGCCGCGTCGACGGGGGTGTGCGCGTCCGGGCCGTAGGCCCAGGTCCCGCGGCGCGGCTTGAGCGCCATCACGAACGGCAGCCCGGCGTCGGCGAGCTCGCCGCGGAACCCGTCCTGGTCCCCGTACGCGCTGTCCGCGCACACCGCGCGGAACGTGAATCCCGCATCCCGGGCCCTGGCCGCCAGGTCCGCGCCGATGGCCAGCTTGGTGCGGAACGCCGGGTCGTTCTTCCCCTTCGCGAAGTGCCGGGCCGGGGTGTACGGCACCGCGTGCACCGGGTAATACAGCCGCTCATCGGCCCACAGCGTGGTCACGGTGACCACCCCGTTGTCGGTCTTGCCATACCGGCCCAGCCACTGATGCCCCACGTGCGCGGTCTTCGTCCCGTCCTTGCGGTCCCCGCTGTCGTCGATCACCAGCACCCCGCCGCCGTGCGGCGCGGTCGCCGGGTCCGCGGCCAGCAGCTCCAACCTGCGGGCATTGACCTTCTCCGGATCCCACCGCGATTCCGACAAGAAGAACTGCAGCCGCTGCACCGCCGGGTGCTGCGCCCCGGCCACCGGCTCCGCCCCGGCCAGCGCGGTCAGCGTCTTGTTCCGGTCCCGCGGCGCCAGCAGCCCGGCCAGGTACTCCCGGAACCCCCGCCGCTGCGCCACATGCGTGAACAGGTCATCGAACCGGGCCGCATACCCCTCCAGCGGACCCGGAGCGGCCGGGCACGGCTTCGGCTTGCTCATCACCGGCCCCCAATCTCACCGGCAAACCCACTCCAGCACCATACCCGCCATCAACCTAGATCCAACAAACTACCGCTAACCAGACTGAACTCGTAGAGCTCAGGTCGTGATGTCGGCTGGCTGCAGGCGTATGACGAAGGCATGCGGTATGCGCAACGGGGCGGGTATACGCCCGCTGAGCAGCAGCGGCGGGAGCGGCTGCGGCTGGAGGCCGCCGGGCGGTTCGCCCGCGGCGACACGATTGATGAGATCGCGCACGACCTGCGGGTCACCGAGGGATCGGTGCGGCGGTGGCTCCGGGCCTGGCGGGACGGCGGCCCGGAGGCGCTGCGATCGAAAGGGCCGGTGTCGCGGGAGCGGCTGAGCCCGCAGCAGTGGGCCCGGCTGGAGCTCGAGCTGAGCAAAGGCCCGCTGGCGCACGGGTTCGCTAATGACCAGCGGTGGACGCTGGGCCGGATCAAGACGCTGATCGGGAAGCTGTTCCACGTCGGGTACACCGTCGAGGGCACCTCCAAGCTGATGCGCCGGCACGGCTGGTCGGCCCAGGTCCCGGTCCGGCAGGCCCTCGAGCGCGACGATGAGGCGGTGGCGGTGTGGAAGGCCGAGGTGTGGCCCGATATAAAAGCACGGCGCGCGACCTGGGCGCCTTCATCTGCTTCGAAGACGAGGCAGGCCAGGGGCTGAGGCCGCCGAAAGGCCGCACCTGGGCCCGGCGCGGAACCCGGCCCATGGTCCGGGTCCGCGGCGCCGGAGGCGGCCGGGTCAGCATCGCCGGGGTCGCCTGCTACCGGCCCGGCGACCGCCCGCACTTGTACTACCACCTGCTGGTTTACCGGCGCCGCAAGGGCGAGGCCAAGGGGTTCAGCTGGGCCGGTTACCGGGACCTGATCATCGCCACCCACCGCCAGCTGTCAGCTCCTCTGGTGTGGTGCTGGGATAACCTCAACATCCACCTCGCGCCCGAGCTGGCGGCCTTCGCGCAAGAGAACAAGGCGTGGCTGCGGGTCTACCGGCTGCCAGCGTATGCACCTGACCTGAATCCGGCGGAGATGTCGTTGCCTCAGTGCGAGTTGCGTAGGGCTTCTCGTTCATGATTGTCGGGCTCCTTGTCCTGGGACGTGTCGATCGGGACGCCGGCGTCGGTCCACCGGCGCCGGTTGTGGTAGCCGGCCGGCAGCTGGTGCAGCGCGCGGAGGCGTTCGACCTCGGCGGAGTCTGCGGTGATGATCCACCGGTAGGGCGGGCGGGTGTCTTGCCGGCCGGTGATCCAGCCGCGTTTGAGCCATCCGAACAGGGTCGCGGTCGGCATGCCGATCTCGCGGGCCAGGGTGGCCAGCCACCATTGGCCGGGCCCGAGGCTGCCCTGATCGGTGCGGTGGTCGTGGTCCAGGCCGGGACGCAGGCCCAGCCGGCGGATCAGGTGCTGGATCTCGCCGTCGTGGAAGTGTTCGTGCAGGTGGGGCGTGCGGAAGCCGTCGAGGGCGAGCTGGCCGGCGATCGCGGCGTTCCCCAGGCCCGCACCGGCCAGTGCCCGGATCCGCTCGGTCAGCGCGGGGTAGTACGACAGCTGGTCGATCCGGGCCACCGGGCGGGTCAGGTCGGTGTGGGTCTGGTGGCCGCCGGCCCAGGTCACGGTGGCGTGGACGTGCTCGGTGGCGCCGTCGGCGGTGACCTGGACGGACTCGATGACGGCCCGCAGCAGCCTCTTGCGGTCGGCGACGGTGGTGGTCGGCGCGGCCCACAGGGCCGGGACGTCGTCGGCCAGGGCGCGGATCGCGGCCAGTTCGGCGGCCGACAGCCGGGCCGGGCGCTGCCGCTGGCACCGCTCGTACTCCTCACCCAGATGTGCCCGCTCGGCCAGCGCGGCTTCCCACTCACGCTCGAGCTGGCGAGCCACCAGGCGGTTCTCGGGCTCGGCCAGCTGATACTGGCGCCGCGCCCGGTCGCAGAGGAATTCCGCGCGTTCCAGCCGCTGCCGCCAGATCCGGTCGACCTCGGCGCGGCGGGCCTCGATCTGCCGGGCGGCGGTGACCGACAGCTCCAGCGCGGCCGGGGCCAGCGCTGACAGGACCTGCGCAACCACCTGGTCATCGAGAAACCGGGCCGCCATCTGCTGGCAGCGCGCCTGACCGTAGGTGTGATGACGGCGCTGGCAGCAGTACCGCCCGGTCAGCCCCTGCCGGCTGGTCTCGTAGCTCACCTGCATGCGGTGACCGCAGATCCCGCAGGCCACCAGCCCGCCCAGCAGCGCCGGGCCGTTACGGGGCGCCCCGGCCGCGGCCGCGCGCGCCCGGTTGGCGGCCATCCGTGCCAGGTTGCGCTCGTACTGCCCGGCGCTGATATAGGCCGGCAGCGCACCGTCGATGCGCACCAGCCATTCCCCGGCGTCCAGACGGCGCACCCGGCCCGAGTGCTCGTGCCCGGGCAGCCGCCGGGAGCGGTCCGTGCGGCTGCGCCCGTAGGCGTAGATCCCGGCATACGCCGGGTTGCGCAGCATGTTGACCAGGCCGGTCTGGTGCGGCGCCCGCCAGACGACCTCGCCCTTGGCGGGCCCGGACCGCTCCCGCATCCCGATCTGCACGTGGTGCCCGGCCAGGAACCGCAGCACCGCGTGCACGGTGCCCAGCTGCTCAAACAGGCGGAACACCAGGCGGATGACCGCCTGGTCCTGCTCATGGGGTCCAGGGCAACCTCGCCGAGGCCGGCGCTACCCGGCCGGCGCGGGAACGCCAGCTCCCCCGGCCAGCCTTGGCCAGCCGGCCCGAGGCCATCCGCTGCTTGATCAGATGCAGTTCGACCTCGCTCATCGTGCCCTTCAACCCCAGCAGCAGGCGGTCGTTGTACCAGTTCGGATCGTAGACCCCGTCCGCATCGGCCAGCAGCGCCCCAGCCAGCGAGCACAGCTCGATCAGCTGATGCCAGTCCCGGCCCGCGCGGGCCAGCCGCGCCATCTCCAGCCCCAGCACCAGCCCCACATGCCCCATCGTGATCTCCGCGACCAGCCGCGCGAACCCCGGCCGCTCAGCCGCATCCGCCGCCGACCGCCCCAGGTCCTCATCGATCACCATCACCCGCGAGGCAGGCCAGCCCAGCGCAACCGCCCGGTCCGCCAGCCCGTACTGCAGCCGCGTCGACTCACCATGGTCAACGACCTGCTGGCGCGAAGATTGCCGCACGTAGACGACCGCCAGCCGGTCACGATGCCAGCCCTGGATCTTGCCATCGCCGTGCTCATACGGAAGCACCGTGCTCACCCCCGGTCCCCTCCGCCGCCGGCCTGGGCGAGACCGCCAGCCGCTCCAGGAGCATGCTTAGCAATCCCAGAATGTCGTTCCGGGTCGCCTCCGGAAACGACGTCCACAGTTCCGTCTCCGGGACCTTCGTCAGCGCCGTCATCTGGGGAGGATGCCCGCGTCCGCACCGCCCCCGACGCCCCCAGTCCCTCCGGGTCACCTGCTCGCAGCCGCCCGGCCCACTCGACCGGCCGAAGCAAGCCCTCCCTGCCGATGACCGCGTGCTCACACCCGCCTGTCCAACGATGCTGCACTATGGCAAACCGACTGAGCTGGTCTGGTCACATCTCAAGCGATCCCTGGCCAACCTCGCCAAACGCAACCTCGCCCAGCTCACCGCCCTGGTCAAGACCCGGCTGCGGCGGATGCAGTACCGGCCCGGCCTCCTCGATGGCTTCCTCGCCTCGACAGGGCTGGACCTCACGCCCTTCAGTAACACCCACCATTAAAGATCGTTAGTGTCAAGGTTACAGCTGGAGGCGACAGGTCAGGTGGCCTCGGTGTCGGGTCAAGGGCTAGACATGCTGACACTGCCGCTGATTTCAGGCAGATGCGCGCTGGAGGGCACGTGGCAACTGCGGGTGATTCGCTAAATCGCAATATTAATAAGCTTCTGAATCGAATTGCTATACGCGCAGAGACTAATCCGCAAGAAGTTCTCCATCGGACATTCGTGGAGGTTGAGCAAATCTCCAGCGGGCTTCTACGGCTCGACCATCAGGTAATGTATGGGCGTAGAGGAACTGGTAAGACTCATGCCCTTTCTAATCTTGCCGTCCGACTCGATGCTGAGGGAGATGTACCCGTCTACATCGACCTCCGAAAAATTGGGTCTAACAATGGGCTATATTCTGATTACCACCAACCCCTAAGTCTCCGAGCATCCCAGCTATTGATAGACATCATTGAAGCGATCCACCTTGAGCTATTGACGAAGTCCATTGAGGACGAGCGCTTCGAAACCATGTTTCCTAAGCTCGACGATATTGTTGAGGCAGCGACTGAGATCCGCGTCGAGGGTCCGGTCAGCTTGGTAGCAGAAGAAGAAAGGGAGAAATCTAGGGACGACTCCACTGGCTGGCGTGCGGAAGCACGGGCACGGGAGCCGGACGTGACGATTGGTTTGGAGCACTCTCATCGCTCGTCAGGCAAGAAGCGTGTACGGACACAGATTAAGCGTTCTGGCGCGGAACTACCTCGTCTGCTGTTCGGGCCCCTCGGGCGTGCCCTGGATGCCGCGGCGCAGTCAATATACCCCCACCGGATTTGGATACTCTTTGATGAGTGGAGTGGGATACCTATAGACCTGCAGCCGTTGGTGGCTGACATGCTACGACGTACAGTTTTTCCTAGTCAAGGATTTACGGTAAAGATCGCCGCCGTCGAACGACGCTCGCGTTTCATACAACGGGCAGATGCCTCGACTTACGTGGGCCTTGAGCTGGGCTCCGATACCGCTGCGGCTCTCAATCTCGACGAGTATCTTCTGGCAATCGAAGCAGGAGCTAGGGCGCGTTCCTTTTTTGCGCAGTTGCTTTCTCGGCATATTATGGTTCTTGCCGAAGACCTTGGCGTGAGTCTACCGACTTCGGCTCCAGCTCATTTCTTGAGTGCAGCGTTTGAGGAGCATGCCTTTGCGGAGCTCGTGCGTGCTGCTGAGGGAGTTCCGAGGGACGCATTGAATATTGCGGGCTTGGCCGCGATATCTGCCGGAAATCAGAAGATTCGTGTCGGCAATGTTAAGGCTGCGGCGCGCAAGTACTATTTGCAGGACAAGGAAACGGGGATAACTGGCAATACTGTTGCCCAGGATATGTGGTTCCGACTGCAACGAGAAGTGGTGGTTGAAAGACGATCTCGAACCTTCCTGGTTCGGAGAAATCGCGACCACACTAATCCAGCAATACTAGATTTGTATGATGCGCGACTCATCCACCTCTTGAAGCCTGGACTAGGCAGGCCTAGCCGACCCGGAGTCGGCTTTGATGGATACTCTGTCGATTATGGCTCATACGTTCATTTGATGGATGAAGAGCAGGCCAATGCCATGTGGGACGCACGTTCCCGTCCTTGGGAATATAGCCGTGATGAAGCCTTTTTGCCCGACCGTTTTGATGAAAGCGTTATATTCACGCCAGCAAGACCTAGAGAGTCTCGTAGTCGGCGGGGGCGAAAGATGCGCGAGCTTGGGGTAGGTAGACCAACCGCAGTAGACGATGTCGACGACCAGGAGGCCTACGACGACGACGACGGTCGGCGCTCTCGGTTATCATTGGCTATTTACGATCCGTCCGTCAACGTCGGCACCGTATGCGGGCAACTGGTGAGATTGTTACTCAGTTGGTCATTCACGTTTGCCTCGGCGACTGTACGGTGGCCAGTTGCTTATAAGACATGGCTTGGTTGTCCGGGGGCGTCCTTTACCTGGGCCTCCCGGTTCGGACAGTCCAGTGGGATACGTCTACCGCGGGCTCGTTGGTGTTGGCCTTGGGTGTCAGTCAGGTGGAGTTAGCGCCCCTCGATGCGAACTCGTGGCGACGAGGTCGTTCGCGGTCGTTGGGGCAAGTCAGTGGACGATAGGGGTCTCTCGAAGCCGCTCGCAGTCGATGACGTTGCTGTACTCGACTGCTGTACGGCTTCAGGCCTGGTCGGTGAAGGCGGCGCGGTCTGAGCTTCCGATTTTCAGGCGGCTTTGCGGGTCCAGGTGCGTCCATCACAGACCGTCCGACCGGGCTATACGACACCGCAGGATGGCCGAGAATCAGAGCGCTACCGGACTTGTTGCGCTATTCACCCGCGGCGATCGGACTTGCTCTGCTAGTCTCCGCCATGAGCCATTGGCGCCGGTCGGACGCCTTCGCTGCCACCTGCCACAAGCCCGGACCTCACCGCGGCGTATTCCGAACTGGGCGGCCAACCCGGTGAAGCGGGGGAGAGGCGCGATGAAGCTGCTGGCGCCAGCGGGAGAGCCGGGCGTGACGGCGCGGCCACGCCCGTCGGCCGAGCATGTCGCCATGGCTGCAGCGGCCGTGTGGCTGGTTCTGTTCAGCGTGATCGACACCGTGCCGGGCGTGGCCGTGATCTCGCTGTTCAGCGTTGCGCCGCTGATCGTAGCCACCGTCGCTGACGAACGCCGCACGGCCGTCTTCGCGGCCGCCGCCGTGGCGCTCGCCGCCGGGGCTGGGTGGTGGCACGGCATGACGGGGGATCTGAACTACTGGACCCGGGTCGCGGCGGTCTGCGCCGTCGGCGCGATGGCGGTCGTGGTGGCGGGTATCCGCCGCCGCCGTGAGGAGCGCCTGGCGCGCATGACCGCGATCGCGGAGGCCGCGCAGCTCGCGCTGCTTCCGCCGCTGCCGCCGGAGATGACCGGGATCAACATCGCGGCCCGCTACCGCTCTGCGACGCGCGAGGCCTCGGTCGGCGGTGATCTGATGAGATCATCCCCACCGGGCACGGGATCCGGGTGATCATCGGCGACGTCCGCGGCAGCGGCCTGGACGCCGTCCTGCTCGCCAGGCAAGTGCTCAGCGCATTCCGGCGAAGCGCCGTCGCAGCGCCCGTAATGGAACAAGTGGCGGGCGAGGTTAGCCGGGCCATCGCGCCGCATCTGGGCGAGGAGGACTTCGTCACCGCGGCGCTGGCACAAATCACCCCCACCGGCAAGCTGACCATTGTCAACTGCGGCCATCACCCGCCGCTGCTGCGCCACCGCGGCGACCTGCGGCCGCTGACCGACGGGAAGGCCGCCTTGCCGCTCGGCCTTGACGATGACTTCACCGCCTTCACCGCCACCTGGTCGCCCGGCGACCGGCTGCTGCTCTACACCGACGGGCTTGTCGAAAGCCGCGACGAGCACGGAGACTTCCTCCCAGGAAACGCGATCGAAACGGCGCTTCTCGCCCCTGACTGCGAACAGGCACTGGACACCCTGATAAGAGCCGTGCAGCAGCACACCGGCGGTCACGCCCACGATGATATGGCGTCCTGCTGCTGGAGCACGGCACATCTCTGCGCAGCAGTGCCAATGGACACACACCCGCCATTCCAACCGCTGCCACGCCCTGAACAGACATCCGTGACCGGCAGTCAAACCCCTGGCCCCTGCTTGCAAACTACTGGCGGCACGGTCAGTGCGAGTCATTATCGCAGGTCACGCGTTTGATAGCGGTCGTCTGCGGTCAGCTGAGGGCATTACGGCTGCTGTACTTTCGTGCTGTATGAGGGCTACTGCTGATCTTGGTTCCGCTTCACGCTCTGAGCGATCGCAACTTGATAACTCCATAGTGAATATGCCGCCTGGCGACACTTCAGGCTTGCAAACCACTGACCGCGGTCCTCACAGTGGCCGCTCGTGTCCGCTGACAGCCCCTACCGGCGCGCTCTGATCGTCAGGTGCCGCTGCACGTCCCGGGAGAAGGGCCTGGGCCCCCGCAGCCGGGCCCTCCCATCAGTCACTTGGCCTAGCGCCTGCTGCAGACCGGAGAAAGTGCAGGCTCACACCGTCAAGGCCGTTCGGGTCCTCCGCCGCCGTGGTGCGCCTGCGGGCGGCCCATCCGGCGAGCATCCCCGCAGCTGCCCAGTCGTGACATCGATCTTCGCGGGCGCCGTCACCACCGGCATGCCGCCGACCATCCGGAAAGGAGCAGTTGCCATCAGGCACCCATGCCACCTCCCGCCGAGCCTCAAGTGTGGTGTCCGGGAACCGGGTGGCCCGCACGAGAGAGCGAAAGGCCGACGGGGAACCCAGAACACCGGACGGCTGGCTCGTCAACCATCCCGCGATCGTACTCCGCGCTAAAAGGACTGTTGAGCTATTGAAGAGGTTCGGCACCACACCACGACACTACGCGGAACAGTTCCTGCAATATATCGGGCTACCTGGGTGCCGCCCCGGCGTGGGCCCTTCATGACCTCTTCAGCTTTTGGCCGTGACTGCTTCGCTCATCAGTAGCAGGAACCGATCACTTGCCTCGCCCCTGACCTTCTGCTTGGAAACTGCTGGCGGCGCGGTCAGCGGAGTTATTTGACAAATACTTCGGTGAGGCACTGTACAGTATTCAGGCTCGGGTGTAATGTCGCGGATGCTTTCCTTGGCCAGCCCCCCCGGCTGGGTCGCCCCCCGTACCCGGTCCTTGGGGAGGTTAGGGACCCCCGGGCTGACAACAGGTCCCGTCCAGTCCGGGGGCCCCGCTTTTGCATAGTGACGTGGCTAGACGATGGCACCGGCGGCCGTGATAGGGGTGCATGGCGGCACACTCACAGACGCCCAGAGCCCGGGTCGGGCTCGGCGACTCCCCCGGGAGCCTTCTGGAGAGCTGCGCCAGGGAGCGGCGATGACCAACCCTGCCCGGCGCAGCCCGGCCGACCTCGA
Source organism: uncultured Actinomycetota bacterium (assembly GCA_963795055.1). Lineage (GTDB taxonomy): Bacteria > Actinomycetota > Actinomycetes > Streptosporangiales > Streptosporangiaceae > JASHPR01. The sequence continues at coordinate 970 of CAWCGJ010000001.1, read as the reverse complement.
CCGGTGCTTTGACCTGTTCCAGGCGAGCGCCTTTCGCCTTGACCCCTCCGCACCTACGCCATGCCGGCCGAGGACACGCTCCTGAGAGTCTTCCACCCGGGGCTTCCCAGGCCAGAGCGCCCGGCATGTACAAGCACGTGGCTTCGCCGCATCGCCGACACCACGGCGGCGGGTAAGTCCTGGCGCAGGGTCCGTGTGCTGGGCCGCCCGCTCTCGGAGTATGAGTGCTATCAGCTGATCGGCTACCGGGAGTCGGCCAAGGCCGGCGAGGTGACCGGCATCGCCGACCGCTCGGTCCACCCCCAGCTATCTTACTCGCCCGTGACTTCTGGCTGTTCGACGCTCACACCGCCAGGCCCTTTGCGGCCCTCCTGAGCTACGACAACACCGGCCACTATCTCGGCGCTGAGGTGACTACCGACCAAGTCATGATCATGGCGTGCGTTACAGCCCGCAATCTTTCGCAGCGGTGACCCCTCGCTGTGTACCTAGCCCAGCTAAGGGCCGAAGCAGATGACTACTGGACTGCCCCGTGACCTTCTTATCCGTAGCTGGTGGCAACAGGGTCGCTGAAGGTCTTTTGCCCTGTGGATGATGTCGTTAGCGGTCGCTGGCGGTCGGTCAGGGGCGCTACGGCTGCTGCACTTTGGTGCTGCACGTGGTCCGCCGCGGCGGTGAAGTGATCTAGATCGATAGCAACTTGATAACTCCATCGTGGATATGCCGCTTGCGTTGCTCTACAGCGGACACGCTGGACGGGCACGGCAGCCAGGGGCGCAGCCGCTTGGGAGGGCAAGAAATGGAGTTCCGTAAGGCCAAGCCGGTCAGCCTGAAGGCTCACGAGACCTTCAACGAGAAGTGGCTTCAGAACCTCCTCGCCAGGTCGGTACTGGGACAGCATCTACGGGAGCCTGATCGGCTCGGCCTCTCAGCGACCTGACCAGCGACCAACTGCTCAGCTGCCACCTGT